>NZ_LN831776.1:15000-1332429 GCF_000981585.1 Paenibacillus riograndensis SBR5 | reverse complement strand
CATCTCATCTGCCAGCTTGTCAATTCCCGGGGGGCGTGCCGGCCTGCTGCCGAGGCCTCGAACGCGCCACAGGCCGTACAAAGTACGAATAGAACTATGGTTAGATGTAGAATTTTAGCGAACAAGCGCATGCAAGCACCTCAGCAGAAAATTTCAGAAGCTTAGCTCTGTTGTTAGTAGTACTTCGCTCCAGTCACAGCGCATCCCTTCAAAAAAACGGTATTAAACAAAATAATTCCTATTTTTTTGCGGCGGATGGTAATTTCACAATGACCTCAGTGCCTTCTCCCTTTCTGCTCTGAAACTGAATGGAGCCGTTCATTGCTTCAATAATCCGGAACGTAACCATAAGTCCAAGGCCTGTTCCCTTCTTTTTATTCGAATAGTAAGGTTCGCCCAGATGCGCCAGCTCGCTCATCTTCATCCCTTCCCCGTTATCCCGGACACTGATGATGATGTGCTCTCCCGATCTCCAGGCGGCAACCGTTATTTGTCCATCTTCCTCCAGGGATTCAATAGCGTTTTTGATCAGATTGATAAAAGCCTGTTTGAACTTGGAGGTGCTGCCGAGCACCTGAAGCCCGCTCTCCAGGTTAAGCTCAATGGTCCCCCCTTGCAGATGAGCCAGCGGCACCAGAACGCCGGAGACATGCCGCAGCTCCTCCTCCACCTCAAATCTGTCCAGCGTATCCATCCCCGGCTTGGCAAAGGTCAAAAAATCCGTGATGATGAGCGAGGCTCTGTCAAGCTCCTCCATAGCCATCTGCAGGTATTCCTTCTCCTTCTTATCAGAGCGTTCCCCCAGGATCTGCAGGAATCCGCGGGTCACCTGCAGGGGATTGCGCACCTCATGGGCCACCGAAGCAGCAAGCTCGCTGATGATCTCCATTTTCTCAGAACGCTGCAGGTCGTCATTGAATTTCTCCAGATCACGGGAATATTCGAGCACCTGCTCATGATTGCCCGCAAATCTCCTGCCCAAAATGAGAATAAGCGAAGCCACGAACGCAATCACTCCCCATTTCCACCACTGCAAGTGGTAGCTGTTGTTGGCGTAGTAGAGAATCAGCTCAGTTAATGACAATAAGGCAAATATAGAGAATCCGGCCGAAAAGATGACGGCATCCCGATTGCCTTTGAACGCAGCTCCGAGCGTCACGAACAGTAAATAGATGAACTGCGCCATCATCAGAAGGCCCAGAAAGTCAACGGTAGCGATTCTATACAGCCCGTCCAGGCGGTAAGACAACATAGCGTTCACGATGAGAAATACCAGACAGAATAACGAATAGCCCAGTTGGAATTTACGCAGCTTCGTGATTACCCTGTGCTTGCCTGCGCCAAAAATCTGCTCAAAGTAGATCGTGAACGACGGCAGCAATGTAAATAATGCCAGATCAAAGCCGATCTGGGTCCAGTGGTCCGGGATGTGCAAAATAACTGGCAGAAAAGGTGAATAGGTGATAAACAGAACCCCGAAGGATACTATAACCAGGACAAGGAAAAAACCGCCTTTGAAAAAGTCCAGCTTGAGAAACAGTAAACAGCCCATAAGTGCCGCACCTACAAATAGAAATGCCGCACCAATCACCATATCCGGCAAATTCTGTTTTACATAAAACTCCAGCAGTTTCCCGTAGTTTCCTGCCGTGATTTCCCCTTCAATTCCAAAGCCCTGTCCGCCTCCGCTGCTCCATAGATATAACCAGGAATGCCCCTCCGTCCCGGACAAGGGGATCAGCACTTTTCTTTCATCATAATTCATCAAATCCTGCGACTCATAGATAAGCTTATGATCCGCATAGGCCCTGAGGTTATGTCCGGTGACTTTATTAATCAACAGGGCCGGGTTGCGCTCTTCCGTTAACGGGAGGGGAAAACGGAACCAGACTGCCGAAGCATCTGCCGGAGCCGCAGGCCGCACTGAATCCATGCCTGCTTGCACCCATTCGCTGTCAGGGGCTTCAGCTGCTGCCGCAGGATCGCATACGTCTGAAGTCTCCCATTTCATTTCCCAGTCCGGTATAGAAAATCCTGCCCCGCCGCCCCATTGCACTGCGATCCCGATAGGCACTATGGAAATCAGCAGAAACAGCATGAATATCGCTGCGGCCGCCTTCATTGATGGCAACTTCATTATCGCACCTCAGTAAGTCTATAGTTGGATTTATGTAGTACATCTAACCTCTAAAATTTTCGACAACGTTCGCATTTTACCTGCCCATATTTGCAAACCATCTCGAAAAAAGACGTTATACCGCAGTTTATGGTTAATCCTCCTGCAGAATGATTATATTAAGAATAGGCCGCCTAAAGGTTACAGATTCGCCATCTGAGATTAGGGTATAGAATTACTATAAGCAATCAAGAAGCAATTAAGCCAAAAGGAGTTGAGCGGCTATGGGTAATGAATTCAACAAAACTGAAGCCGATTTTGTATATGAGCGGTACAACAAGCTGGGGGATGTTTCCCCGGAGCAGGACATTCCCCTGGAGGAGCTGCGGCCGCTGGGGACGATCACGCGGCACAACCCCGATGATGAAACTGCCGGAGCGGACTTAAGGCCTATGGAATCCGCACTGGCCAGCCATGATCCGGCCCACGAAAGGCCTGTCGATTGGGATGGCGTTGCAGATGACGGCTCCGATCCGGCTTTGACGGGCGATCCTATTCTCGCTGCCGATATCGGCCTGAATGCCCCTGAACCGGCGCTTGGACGCAGGGCCGACAGAGTGCGGAGCATGACTTCCCCGCCGCCATCCGAACGGGATGAAGTGCTGGAGTCCGATGCGATATTCGCTGCCGGTGCGGCCGGACTGGCCGGCGGTGCCATTGACTACGCCGGGGATGAAGAGCTTGTGGATCAAGAAGAGCTTCCGCTGGAGGATGTGCCCGATGCCGACGAGCTCCAGCCCGGAACTGCCATCGATCCGGCCGCGCCGCCTATTGATGCCATGCCGGGTACGGATGTGCTGAATGGCTCCACCGGTGAGGAAGAATAACATTGTTAATTTCCGCATTGACTTTTTAGCATGATATCCTTAGTATTGGTTGTAATTCAATACGGCGATGGAGTTCGCCATTAACCGTCCCTAGAGACTAATGACTCCTACCAGCGGTCACTTTGCTGGTAGGAGTCTGTTTGATTTTAGGGAATCAATGAAGCAGCATTATTCTATTGGAGGCTGGCAGGATGAGAGCAATACATACATATTGGCTGAAGCTTATGGAAAGGAGCCATTTTCTGGCGCTGTGGGGCACCTTCATCAAATGGATTGTGCTGGGGGGGTGCGTCGGTATTCTTTCGGGCTCGGCCTCGGCCATTTTTCTGAAAAGCCTGGATGCTGTGACAGAGGTACGGCTGAATCATGCCTGGCTGCTGTACTTGCTGCCGCTGGGCGGAGCGCTGGTGAGCTTCCTGTACATGCGCTACGGCAAGAACAGTGCCAAAGGGAATAATCTGATCCTGGAACAGATTCAGCAGGGGAATGAAACCATTCCGATGCGGATGGCTCCCCTGGTGCTGTTCGGAACACTCGTTACCCATCTATTCGGAGGCTCCGCAGGACGGGAAGGAACAGCTGTGCAAATGGGAGGCAGCCTCGCGGAAGGATTCGGCAGGCTGATCCGCATCAATTCCCTTGACCGGCAAATATTGCTTATGTGCGGGATCAGCGGCGGCTTTGGCTCGATTTTTGGAACACCATTGGCCGGAACCCTGTTCGGCCTGGAGGTTGTGGCTATCGGCCTGATCAGCCACAAGGCCCTGCTCCCCTGTTTCACAGCCAGCTTCATCGGGGATATTGTGGCTACCCGTTTGTGGAAGGTCCAGCACATCCATTATCATGTGGAGCTTTTTCCTCCGCTAACTGCCATCATACTGCTAAAGGTGATCCTGGCCTCTGTGCTGTTCGGGCTTGCCAGTATCCTCTTCAGTGAGCTTACCCATTATCTGAAAAAAACCTTTACCCGGCTAGTGAAGAATCCGATGCTCAAAAGTGCGCTGGGCGGCTTCATTATAATTGCGCTGGTCTATATTGCCGGCACCCGGGACTATCTCGGTCTGGGCATCCCTCTGATTCAGGACTCTTTTCAGACCGATGTGGCGCCCTTCGCATTCTTATGGAAGCTGATTTTCACCTCATTCACCCTGGGCACCGGATTCCAGGGGGGAGAAGTGACTCCGCTCTTTGCCATCGGAGCAACCCTGGGCAACAGCCTGGCCAGTTTTCTTCATCTTCATGCGCCGTTTCTGGCTTCGCTGGGCTTCATCGCCGTCTTCTGCGGTGCTACCAATACGCCGGTTGCCTGCTTCCTTATGGGCATTGAACTGTTCGGGTCGGGCGGAGCCGTCTATATGTTCATCGCTTGTCTGATAAGCTACCTGTTCTCCGGTCATTCGGGCATCTACACCTCTCAGCAGATCGGAATTTCCAAGAGTGAGTGGGTCCGGATTCCCGAAGGCACCACGCTGGGAACCGCCAAGCAGCTGCGCACAACAAAAAAAACGTCCGCTGAAGAGTAACCTTCAAGCGGACAGCCTTTCATGTTTCTTTTACGGGTTTTCCAGGGTTACCGTCTGCCCCGGGGCATGGGCAGCTTCCACAGCTTCCACTTTTGCCTCCAGCTTGCGGGTTTTTACCAGTACAGCCGCCACAAGTAGCATCCCTCCGTTAATGACAAATACCCAGCGGATCGGAATGCAAAGCTCCGAGCAGTCCGCCGATAATCGGCCCGGCCATGGTTGCCAGCTGGGTCGCCGCCTGATTTAGGCCGAAAGCCCGCCCGCGGAAGCCAGGATCAATGACCTGCACAATCATGGCATTTACCGACGGAAGCACACCGGCATAGAACAAGCCGTAAGCAAAACGCAGGATAGCGAATTCTACATAACCCGATACAAAATACTGCAGAATATTTCCGATCCCCCCGCCGACCAGGCCGATGAACAAAATAAAGCCAAAGCCCTTGCGGCTGCCGAGCCTCCCCCACTGTGGAGCCATAATTACCGTGGCGATCCCCACAGCGGAGAAAACGATGCCCGAGCTTAGGGAAGCGCTGTTCCGCGATATCCCCATATCGAGCAGATAAATTGGCAGCAGCGGTTCCAATATCATTACAGAAAAGGTGGCCAGCCCCGCCAGCATCAGCAGCGTCATAAACGCCGGATTTGCTGCCGCTTCCCGGATATCATCACGCACATGCGATCTCGGCGCCGAACGGTCATAATTCTCCTCCTTGGCAAAAAAGGTAGCGATCAGCGCGGATACCAGCACAATTACCGCCGAGAACAGAAACGCGCTGCGGTTGCTGGAATAAAAGCTGACCACACCGCCGATCAGCGGGCCGATAATGCTCCCGGTGGCCCCGGCCGTAGACATGATGCTGAGCGCATAACCGGTCTTCTCCTCCGGTGTGTTGGTGGCGACCATAGCAATGGCTGCCGGCACAAAACCAGCCAGGAGACCTTGAAAAATACGCACAATAATAAAAACATATGGATCATGTACAAAAAAATTGATCAAATAGAGCGCCGCGAGGCTGAAGCCCGACCGGATCAGCATGGGCTTGCGCCCGTATTTGTCGGCGAGCGACCCCCAGTAAGGCGATATCAGCGCACTGGCCAGGAAGGTAATGCCAAAGCTGACCCCCGACCAGATTTCCAAATGATTCTTAACACCAAGCTGGTCACTCAAAAAAATCGAGAGGAACGGAATCGAGATCGAATATGCCGTACTGCAAAAGAACACCCCTACCCAAAGCACGATCAGGTTCCGCTTCCATGAAAAACGCATGCTGCACACGCCCCTTCTGTGTATTCTTGGAAGCATCATCTTTTCATTCTAACCTTCTTTCGGGGATGTGCCAATGCCGGGCGGCGCTGCGGGCTTTGCAACGGGCGGTACAAACAGGGTATGATTGAAGGTGTGAGCATTTGATATTCAAGATCAAAGGAGCGATTGAGAACGTGAAGCGTACAAGAAAAAAACCTGTCATCTTGCTGCTGATGATGACTTTCCTGCTGGTCATTGCCGCAGGCTGCGGCAACAAACCCGCGAACAACAATAATGCGGCAGGTAACGGAAGCAGCAATGCGGCGGGCAATGCGGCAAGTCCTGCTCCCCAGGAGAGCGCTGCCGCAGCTACGGAAGGGTTGCCTTCGGCAACCGCCAGTCATCCGGTGGTTACTATAGAGATGGACAACGGCGGCATCATCAAGGCCGAGCTGTACCCTGAGGTCGCTCCGAATACCGTCAATAATTTTATCTCTCTCATTCAAAAAGGCTTCTATGACGGAACGATCTTCCACCGTGTCATTCCTGGCTTCATGATTCAAGGCGGCGATCCCGATGGCACAGGCATGGGCGGACCGGGCTACAGCATCGCCGGTGAGTTCACCGCGAACGGCTTCACCAACAACCTGCAGCACACACAAGGTGTTCTGTCCATGGCCAGAAGCCAGGATATGAACTCCGGCGGCTCGCAGTTCTTCATTATGGCTGCGGCTTATCCTAGCCTCGACGGCCAATATGCCGCTTTCGGCAAGGTTACCGAAGGCCAGGATGTGGTAGATGCCATCGTCAACCTGCCGCGCGACAGCTCAGACCGTCCGGATCAGCCTCCGGTTATGAAGAAGGTTACCGTCGATACGCTAGGCGTCACTTACCCGGAACCGGAAAAGGTACAGTAGCCGGTTAGGTTGCTTACTTGCCGACACTCTTAAACGCAACAAAGCAAAGGGCCCCTTTTCCCGAGTGGAGAAGAGGCCCTTTGCTGTATCCGGCAATACGCAAACCTAAGCTTTATCTTCTGCTGAGAACATGGTGTCCATCGCGCAGGAAGGTGCTGCGGCTGTTCTTCAGCAGGGAAATACGCTCCTGGGCAAGATGATCCGCAGCAGCATAGGCGGGAATTCCGCTAGTAGCGGAAATTTCCAGGATGCGGGTGATGCTGTCATAGATTTTGGCAATCTGCTTGTAGGCCCGATCCTTATTGTAGCCGTTCAATTCATCAGCCACATTGATTACCCCGCCCGAATTAATAACATAATCCGGTGCATATACAATCCCCATCTTATGCAGAGCATCGCCATGGCGCGGTTCTTTCAGCTGGTTGTTGGCTGCGCCGGCGATAACTTTTGCCTGAAGGAGCGGCAGCGAATCATCATTGATTGTGGCGCCGAGCGCGCAGGGCGCATATATATCGCTTTTAACAGAGATAATGTCGGCAGGATCAACCGCTGTGGCTCCATAGGCTTCCACCGCCCGCTTTACGGCATCCTTATTGATGTCCGTTACGATCAGCTGCGCACCTTCCTCGTGCAAGTACTTGCACAGGGTAAAGGATACATTGCCGACACCTTGTACTGCCACTCTTCTGCCTTCCAGTGAATCGCTGCCAAATGCTGCCTTCGCCGCCGCTTTCATCCCTTGGTATACGCCAAAGGCTGTGGCCGGAGACGGATTGCCCGAAGAACCGTAAGTCGCCGAGATCCCGGTCACATAATCCGTTTCCTGATGAATGATATCCATGTCCGCTTCTGTGGTGCCGACATCCTCGGCTGTAATGTAGCGGCCGTTCAAGCCTTGTATGTATCTGCCGAAGGCCCGGAACATCGCCTCGTTTTTATCTTTTTTGGGATCGCCGATAATCACTGTTTTGCCGCCGCCCAGATTGAGCCCGGCTACAGCATTTTTGTAGGTCATACCTTTAGACAGCCGGAGTGCATCTACAATCGCGTCCTCCTCCGAAGCATAGGTCCACATTCTTGTTCCACCCAGTGCGGGACCCAGTGTTGTGTCATGAATGGCGATGATGGCCTTTAGCCCTGAAGCCTTGTCCTGACAAAACAAAAGTTCCTCGTAATCGTCCCGCTCCATTGCTGCAAACAATTCCATAGGTCTCATTTCTCCTGTCTGTACTTTTTTACATGTTACGTTTCATAGCAAAGCTAGTACTTCCAGAGAATATTGTCAAGGTATTTTGTCCTTTTCATTCTATAATAATCCCCAAATCGTCTTCACATCCAACATTGACTTCACCTCGAATGTCAGGCTGAAGGGCGCCGGAAAATAGAGTCAGCTTTATTCCCAGTACTGATCCGGACGGTATTCAATTTCCGATTGCACTGTTATCTTCAAGCAGCCGGTAGAGCTGTCGTAGCTGACGGGATTGTCACCAACATAATACCAATGCTTGATGACCGGGCCATCCTCCGGCTCTTCGAAACGGAAAACATTCAGCTCGGCCTTCAACCGCTCCACCGCCTGCCCTGTGCCGGCAGACACTCCGCATAGTGTGATCAGAGTCAGGCTGCCCTGCTGGTCAAAGCTGTAGGATACCCCTTCGGTGCTGCTGACGAGCATGCGCCCAGTAACGGAATGTTTAACCAGAACTCTCTCCTGTGCCATGCAGGTTCCCCTCCTTGTGCAAATATACGGATATTACGGCAAATCAATCAGCATTACAAAAGCATCTTCACCCGCAGCTAAGGTCAGTTCACTAACCTGTTCGATCCGTGCAGAGTCACCTGAGTCGCGCAGCGGTGTCCCATTCAGCTCAAGCTGCCCCTCGATCAAGTAGACAAATATCCGCCGTCCAGGCTGCTGCTGGTAATTCAGCTGCTCTCCCGCTTTCATCCGGCCCAGGTATATGGTCATATCCTGAGCAATATCTACAACCTCTTCCGAGCCGTCCGCCGCTACTACAGGCAGCAGTCTCCCCTCAAGCTTCGCCGGATCAAATTTGCCTGTACCGTAAGAAGGCGCCGTGCCGCGGGTGCGCGGCATGAACCACAGCTGCAGCAGCCGCACCGGTTCCGATTCCGACGGATTATGCTCCGTATGAATGGCTCCCGTGCCTGCTGACATCCGCTGGATGCCGCCAAAAGCCGTTTCGGCCACATTGCCAAGGTTGTCTTCATGCCGGAGTCTGCCGGACAGCACGATGGAGACAATCTCCATATCACTGTGCGGATGGGCACCAAAACCTCTTCCAGGAGCGATGACATCATCATTGCAGACACGCATTGGCCCAAAGGCCGTATTGGCAGGATCATAATAATCACCGAACGAAAAGCTGTGCATCCCTTTCAGCCAGCCATGGTCAAAGTGATGGGCGGATTCCGCCGGGTATACTTGTATCATGTAATCCCCTCCTGAGAAAATTCATGAATCAATCCAGCTAGTTCCTAGTGTAGCAGAAAGCGCCGAAAACCAGAAATAAGCGATGCCGGGCTGAGCTTGCGGCCAACAAGAAACAGGTACCCTCCATAACTTCAGGAAGGTACCTGTTATCAATGAACAGCCGGCATCGCCGTCCTCTTCAGGACAGGGACACCGGCAGGTTAAAGTTAGTATAAGTGCACGGATGTCCGGCTTACGCCTGGAATCCGTTCCAGTGCACAACGGCCTCCAGCGGCAAGCGGTTTGTCGGCCGTCCTTCGACCGCAGCTTTGCCAAGCGCGATCAGCATTACCGGGATGTAACGGTCTGAGATCCGGAACAGCTCCTTCAGCGCGGCAGCATCATAACCGCCCATAGGTACGGTGTCATATCCTCTCGCTTTGGCTGCCAGCATCAGCTGCATGGACACCAGTCCGCCGTCAACCAGGGCAATGTCTTCCAGCTTCTCCTTCGGCAGACTGGAGTAGCCTTCGCGGCTGCGTTTGGCCATGGCTGCAGCAACATCCTCGGGCATAAGTCCCGTAGCGCTGGCATGACCATAGATTTTCTCCGCATTGCTGTAAGCTTCGGTATCTCCAAGTACAGCAATCATTGCTGAGGACTCGGTGGTCTGTGCCTGGTTGTGCGCGATAGGAAGCAGCTTGGCCTTGATTTCCTGATCTGTGATGACGATGAACCGCCAGGGCTGAAGATTGGAGGAAGAAGGTGCGAGGATAGCCTCTGCAAGAATCTCCTTGATCTCCTCATCGGAAATTTTCCAGGAAGAATCATATTTCCGCACCGAACGCCGTTCACGGATCACCTTGCTGAATTCCTGTTCTACTTTTAATTCTGAAGCCATAACTTAATCCTCCTCTTCCCTATCCAAATTGGGTATCTGAGTTTAACTGTGTCTTAATAGGCACAGTATAATTCATAAAAAAGCCCCCTGTCAACATCCCGCCCGGCGCACCAGATCCGCCAGTGTATACTTTTGCAGAATACCCAATGCACTTTGGTTCATTTCTTCGAGAATGCCTCCGCACGCAGACTTCATCTGCGCCCCAAAAGTGTTCCCGTACATAGTCTCAATCACCGCATTGCTCTGCAGCCCGTCGACCTCCATCGCGAGGTATATTTCCGCCAGCGTCAGTTCTTCCGGGGACCGGTTCAGCATATAGCCGCCATCCCGCCCTTCACGGGTCACCAGGATTTGTTCCTTGGTCAGCTTGGCCAGCGCTTTTCGCAGAACTGTCGGTTCTGACGACAAATGTCCGGCGATTTCACAACTGGAACAGGTATTGCCTTCTTTGCGGGCCATAATGATAAGTGCCTGCAGCACCAGTACAAACGATTTATATGGAGGCGCTCCGCTGTTTCGTGTTCTGGTCATGTTTCCCCGCTCCTTTTGCACCATGTATGTAAGGTTAAGTATAGGGCGTCCGCCCGTTTTTGGCAAAAGGATTCAACACAGCGCTGCCGGTTAAATCGTGGAAATCTGCATTTCGGAAACGATGAACCAGCTTTTGGACGAGCTGTCCTTTATGTAGACCTGAATCATATAATTCCCTTTCTCATTAAACGTGTAGCTGTAATTCGCCGACTTGAACCAGAAGCTGTCCTTCTTCTCTTTAATTTGCTGATTATCCACGACATCTGTTTTGTTCTGAGGATCAGTGATCGTAATCTTCAGATCGGAAATATCAGTTTTGAGATGATCCACCTGTACGAGAACGGAAAAAGTATTGCTCGCCGCGCTTCTCACCTTGCCAAAGATTTTCCCCTGGTCGTCCAGCAGCACCATGTTCACATTGGGCTTGTAAATCCGCACCTCTTGGGCAGTCTCATCCCAGGATAATACCGCGTGCAGGCCTTCGGGCAGCTGCTCGACGGACACGTAAGGTACCCCTTCCGAGACCAGGCCGGTATTCTTCAACAGCACATTATTCAGATAGACCGCAATGTCTGATTTGCCCGTTGCCGCATACAGCAGGCTCCCGCCCGAGATGATCATCAGGCACATTGTGGCGAAGATCAGCTTTTTTATTGTTCTCATTCGTTCTCCCCCTCTGAATCGTCCATGCTTATTTATACCGCCCGAATGGGAATAAGTTGCACTTATGTAAGATGAAAACGGGGGATGCTAAAAAACCGGCTGTGCGCCTCCCGAAAGACAGCGCACAGCCGGTTGGAACCTGTCTTATTTAATTAAAACAAAATGACTGCCACGTGCTGAAGCTGCTTGTTACAGCTTGGCAATGGTTTCGGTCAGCACCGGCACAATTTGCGATTTGCGGGATACGACGCCTTTCAGGAGCGCTTTGTTGTCGTCCAGCTTCACATTGTAGGCCTGCTCGACAGCCCCTGCCACGCGGCCCAGAGCCAAACCTACGGAGTCATTGTTCAAGATATCCGTAACGACGAACAGGAAGAGATCCAGACCTTTGTCATCGATGATGGCTGTCAGGGCCGTTTCCAGTTCGGCTTGTTTGGAGAGCACATCATTTACATCCACCGCATTTACCTGGGCAATCTCCACTTTGTATTCACCCATTTTGAATTCCTTGGCATCCAGGGAAATCAGCTGGGCGATCGTTTTGTCGCTAAGATCAGCACCGGCCTTCAGCATGGCAAGCCCGTAGCTGTCTGCATCCACACCGGCAATTCCAGCCAGTTCGCGCGCAGCCGCCACATCCTGCTCGGTGCAGGTCGGCGATTTGAACAGCAGGGAGTCAGAAATAATTGCGGACAGCATCAGACCGGCAATGTCCTTCGGAATCGCCACTCCGTTCTCTTTGTACAGCTTATTCAGGATTGTCGCTGTGCAGCCTACCGGTTCTGCACGGTAGTAGAGCGGATGAGCCGTTTCAAAATTAGCAATCCGGTGGTGGTCGATAACCTCCACGACGCGGACCTGATCGATATCATTGGCACTCTGCTGGCGTTCATTATGGTCAACCAGAATGACTTGTTTGGCTTCGCTTGCAACGTTCTCTACCAGGCGCGGAGCCTTTACGCCGAAGTGGTCAAGCGCATATTGGGTTTCTCCGCTGATTTCCCCGAGACGAACCGGCTCAGCATCCCAGCCCAACTCCTTCTTAAGCGCTGCATAGGCGATGGCCGAGCAGATTGTATCCGTATCCGGATTTTTGTGTCCAAAGATCAAAGTTTTTTCCATTTCCAATCTCCTTACTTTGTTTTTTGTGAGAATAATATACCATACATTGATAGGAGCCCGCCAGATTGCGGACAAGCGTCCGGAATTCATTAACCCGTATATCCGGAGATTTTTCGATTTTGGGTTTGGTCGTGACTCCACCTTATTAACCCTTCTCCGGTATTCCCCGCTTCGTCCTGGGCAGCAGCTCAGGCACCGCTCCGCCGTCCAGCGGCTCGTTGTCCGAGAACAGCTCCGGATCGGCCAGCAGCATCCGGCTCAGGATATCTGTCGTCTGCACGGCCCCGCAGATCATCACAGGCGCATCTCCAAAGCTGGCTCTGCGCAGCGCTCCGCCCGTCTCCAGCACCTGCTCCACCTTCCAGAAATGCTGGGACCAGGAGAGCCCGCAGTGCCTGCGCGACGGCACTGAAATTATTTCTCCGCCGGGAGTTTCCGTATACAGCTGCTCATGGCTATCGGTCATTCTGCCGGGAATATCCAGCCACTCTTCAATCCCGTGGATGAAGGTATTCCGCCGCAAATCTACACCGAGCAGAAGTATGTCGGCCTTACGGTCCAGCAGCTTGCCGTAGACGGATCCCCGGGCACAGGGCGTGTCCCACCGCTCGTCGCCGGAGGTGAACTCCGCTGCATCCCTGCCCAGCGCAGCTACGGAATGGGTGGGATGCCACGAGCGGATAACCCCCGGCCGCTTACGGAACAGCTCCGGCAGTATTCCGACACAGGAGGGAGACTGCCGGACGGAGAACTGCGGATTATCCGCATCGATATAAGACCAGGTATGTGTCGGCAGGACCAGCAGCCCTGGTCTCATATATTCAGACAGAGCATCCAGCACCGTGTCTGCACCTCCCTGGACTTCGCCGATGCTTTTCAGCGAAGAATGGACCAGCAGTGTTCCCTGAGGATCAATCCCCATCCCCTTAAGCTGCTCCATTAAGCTTGCTTGTGTATGTATCATATCAATCTCCTTTGCGGATAATGAAATTCATGCTTGCCAATTTTATATATTACTATTAAAATGTAAGTAACTTAATATTATTTATTTACTTGATATCATGTTAAATATAATTTACGGTCTTATGCAGTCTTACTGAAGCAGTGTACAGCAAACTTCAAGGAGGAACTATTATGAGTTTAACATTAAAAGGACTACACCATGTATCGGCTCTTACAGCCAGAGCCCCGGAGAACTTCAAGTTCTACACCGAGGTGCTCGGACTGCGGCTGATCAAAAAAACAGTGAACCAGGACGATGTCTCCGTCTACCATCTGTTCTATGGGGACGAGGCAGGCAATCCCGGGACTGAGGTCACCTTCTTCGAGATTCCGAACGCAGGCCGCAACCGTGACGGCAATAACAGCATTTCCGCGCTGTCGCTCCGTGTGCCTGACGACAAGGCGCTGGAGTACTGGACACAGCGGCTGGCGGAATTCCAGGTGGAGCATGATGAGATTCAGGACCGCGGCGGCCGCAAGACGCTGGCTTTCCGGGATCATGAGGGACAGCGCCTGATTCTTGTATCGGATGAGCACAACCAGGGTGTCGCAGGCGGCAAGCCCTGGGACAAAAGCCCGGTTCCGGCGGCATACGGCATCCTCGGACTGGGTCCGGTCCATTTGACCGTTCCGGCTGCCGAGTCTTCTGCCAAGGTGCTTGTGGAGCTGCTTGGCTTCCGCCGCAAAAGCACCTATCCTTCCCTTGTAGCAGGCCAGCCGGATGTCATCGTGTTCGAAACCGGCGAAGGCGGCTCCGGCGCGGAGCTCCATCTGGAAGAACGCACAGATCTGCCGCAGGAACGGCTTGGACGCGGCGGTGTGCATCATGTCGCCTTCCGCGTAGACAACGAAGAAGAGCTGAAGCAGTGGATCGGGCGAATCAGCAGCTATTCACTGCCGAACTCGGGATTTGTGGACCGTTTCTATTTCCGGTCTCTATACTTCCGCGAGCCAAGCGGAATCCTGTTCGAGCTGGCTACGGACGGTCCGGGCTTCGCCACCGATGAGGATATTGAGCATCTGGGCGAATCCCTGGCCCTGCCGCCCTTCCTCGAGGATAAACGTCCGCAGATCGAGGCGCACCTGAAGCCGTTGGATACCCGGCAGCAGGGATAACAGCTTCTGTCTCTATCCTTTGCCGGGGGCTAGCAATGACCCTGGTGCAAGCGAAATCGGCTTCGCTGTCCTCAGCAAGAGGCAGTTTCTGTTACTGCGCTCAGTAAAAACAGTGAAAATTTAAGACAGCTGCAGCCTTCAGAAGGCGCAGCTGTTTTTTTGCCAAAAATAGATGAATCAGCTCTCCGAGAACGTTATGGTGAAGATATTGAAGCCCGGACGGGCGGTTGAGGCCTTGCCGGTGATGGACAGCGGGCTTGTCCCGCCCAGCCGGCCGGAGATTTTGACCGTGCTGGCACTCACTGTCTGAGAAGCATTGTCCAGCCTCTTAATCCGCACATATTCACTGTACACAAACCCCATGGTTTCCAGAGCTTCCTGTGTGGAGTAGGTAAAGGCCGCCTTCTTCACTCCATCTGCATCCGTATCCAGTGTAGTTGCAATGATGGCATCCGCCGGAATCGGAAAATCCTTCGGCAGATTAACCGGCCGTTCGGTGCTCTCCACCGGAGGGGCAGCAGTCCCGGCACCCGTTCCCGGGGTTCCGCCGGTTTCCGAACCTTTGCCAATTCTCACTTTATAGTTCGCGGCATCGTAAGTAATCGGCACCTTCAGGGCACCGGCGACCGAACGGACCGGCAGATAGGTGATGCCTTCGTAGGTGATAGGCGTTAATGTTTTACCGTTGCCATCCTTCAGCCAATAAGGGGTGCCATCCACGACCACACCGATGCTGTGGTTCAGATAGGCTTTGATCTGCTCCAGCTTCGCTCCCGCATATACACCTGCCGAGCCGGTTATCGTCATGCCCGCGGCAACGGCGGCAATCAGCCATTTTTTCTTCAATAGAATCCTCTCCCTGTCTATATTTGATGATGGAGAATGAGAAGTCATCTTAATATATTTAACACGAGAGAAAGTTTTCAACCCGCCGGGGGTGTTAAGTCAGTGCATCAGCGGGTAATTTCCAGAAGCTCGGACAGCTCCCTTATCTCATAGGTCGGATGAATGCCCGGAGCGCCTTCCTTGCCCAGCGGGTTGAACCAGCACGTATCAATTCCGTAATTGATTCCCCCCTGGATATCAGAGGTCAGCGAATCACCGACGATCAGCACTTTGCTCCGGTCAGAGATTCCCAGCTTGGCAAAAGCATAATCAAAAATCCCCCGCTCCGGCTTCTGACACCCGGCCTCTTCGGAAATAATGATCTGCTCAAAGGTGCTGCTCAGCGGAGAGCCCTGGATTCTGGACAGCTGCACATCCTTGATTCCATTGGTAATAATCGCAAGCCTGCACCCGGCCAGCTCCCGGCACAGCTCTACCGCTCCCTGAATAAGGAACGTCCCTTCCCCCAGAAACTTCAGATATGCTTCACTGAATGCCTCAGGGCTCAGGTCCAGCTTGTGCGCGGCAAACAGCCGGTTGAACCGCTCGACCCGCAGCACGGCAGAGGTGGTCCGCCCCTGTTCCAGATCCTTCCATAGCGCCGCGTTGATTTCTTTATAGCTCGCAGCATAATCCTCAGCACCCGTCGGCAGGCCAAAATGGGCAAAAGCATTGTACAGCGCCCTGCTCTCAGCCATCCTGTAGTCAAACAAGGTATCATCGGCATCAAATAAAATGACCTCATATTTCATCTTTCTATTTCCCTCCAATTTCGCGTTTCGTCGACAAGCAGCAGCCATTTGCGATATAATTCAGACAGGCCTTTTCAAAAAAAGTAATGGCGGTGATTGTCATTTTTTATGTTCTGGCGTTTCTGGTGTCCTTTTGCATTGTCTATTTGCTGATTCCCCCGCTTGGCAGGCTCGCATTCCGGCTTGATTTTGTGGACAAGCCCCGGAAGGATGTGGAGCGCAAAATACATAGGGAGCCCATTCCGCTGACAGCCAGCTATGCTATATTTATCGGATTTTTTATTACATACCTGCTGTTCACCCGCGATTTCTCACTGGGTACTCTCGCCTTGTTCATTGGCGGTGTGCTCCTGCTGACCATAGGCACGATCGATGACTGGTACAAAACCAAAGGCAAGGACTTCCCGGCACTGCCAAAATTTATCGTTCAGATCGCGGCGGCGATTCTGGTCTTTCTGTCGGGGAATGCCTTCACCGGATTCTTCAACCCCTTCTCCGGCGATTATATCTCGCTGCCGGTGATCCTGCAATTTGTGCTGACTATTCTATGGATTTTCGGTGTGACTACCGTAATTAATTTCTCGGACGGCATGGATGGTCTGGCTGGCGGCCTGACGGCTATCTCCGCCATGACGCTGTTCGTGGTAGCTTTGGCGAAGGGACAATCTGCCTCGGCCATGATGGCGATCACTCTGGTGGGCGTCACTATTGCTTACCTGCGCTACAACAAAGCTCCGGCCAAAATCTTCATGGGTGACGCAGGCGCCACCTTTCTAGGCTACATTCTGGCCGTAATCGCGCTGGACGGGGCGTTCAAGCAGGCGACGGTGCTGTCCCTGTTCATCCCGATTCTCGCGCTCGGCGTGCCGATCTTCGACAATTTGTTTGTCGTCATCAAACGGTTTGTGCAAGGCAAATCCATTTATCAGGCTGATGCGACCCAGGTCCATTACCGCCTGCTCAAGGCCGGCCTGAACCAAAAGCAGGTCGTTGCCGTGCTGTACCTGGCCAGCGTCTGCCTGTCGCTGTCTTCCATTATTCTGCTGCTGATTCAGATCTGATCCCGGCTGGGACGGAAGCAGATTGGGATTGACGCAGGCTGGGGCGGGCAATCGGCCGGAACTGGTACCGGCTGAGGCTGAGTCAGGCCGAGGCGGGCGCACTGAGGCGGCAAGACCCGGGCGGGCGCGGGCCGGTAGGGCCGTGGTGGGCAGTGGCTGGCAGGTCGGTGACGTGCGCAAGCTGAGGCTAATAACGGTGACGCGGCTAAAAACACCCTTGAAATCAAGGGTGTTTTTTTATCAAAGGTACTTTTACCTTTGATTCGCCCGTCTCCGGTCAGACGGGGGGAATCAGAGGTATTTTTACCCTTGATTTACCCGTTCCCGGTCAGACGGGAGGAATCAAAGGTATTTTTACCTTTGATTCGCCCGTTCCCGGTAAGACGGTGGGAATCAAAGGTATTTTTACCCTTGATTCGCCCGTCTCCGGTCAGCCGGGGGGAATCAGAGGTATTTTTACCCTTGATTCGCCCGTTCCCGGTAAGACGGGGGATATCAAAGGTACTTTTACCCTTGATTCCCCCGTTTCCCTCATTGAATTCAGGGACCCTCCTGAATATACTCATACAGCCTCCGGTAAATGGCCACGATCTCCGGCAGGGGCATACGGACCAGGCCGCTGGACGAGGGGGCGACAAACTCCCGCACACCGTCCACAACCGGCGGCTGGCCATCCTGAAAGCCCCAGTCCGCCTTCGGGCGGCGGCTGAATTCCGTATAGACGCCTTTGCCGACAAAGCAGGCGATCTCCGGCCGGTGGCGGGCAAGCTTCTCCCGGAGAATCTGCCGGCCCTCGGCATACTCCTCCCGGGTAATATCCTCCGCACCCCGCGTCGGGCGGGCGACGATGTTGGTGAATCCCAAGCCTAGCCGGAGCAGTTCCCCATCTTCCGAGGCATCATAGAGGCGGGGCGTCAGGCCGGAGCGTTCCAGAATGCGCCAGAAATTATTGCGCGGATTGGCGTAATGATGCCCCACTTCCCCCGAACGGAGGCTGGGATTGAACCCGATAAAAACAATCTGTAAGCCGTGGTCCAAGTGATCCGGCACTTCATCCATGGTACATCCCTCCCTTATGTAGAAGCTGGCCGTGCAATGCTGTCGAGCAAAACCGTTTCCCTGTTCGGGCTTGGCAGCATGAACAGCCTACAACTCTTCCCGCATAGCTATACAAGCAGGTGGAATCGGCTCTGACAACCACACTTCATTGCCTGCATAATAGAAGGTTACTCCCAAATGTACTGCCTTAACCGTATCCACGGTCAGCAGAATCAGCTTGCCCCTGCGGCTCCCGGCCAGGCTGGCAAAATGAAGCCCTTCGGACAAATGTATATACTGCCGCCCCATCGGCAGCAGCCCCTCCTTCAGAATCGCAGGCAGCGCGGCCTGATGCGTTCCATGATACAGAACCTTCGGCGGTATTCCCGGCTCATATGTAAGCCTGGCATGACTATGGCCATACCGCGCTTTAATACGGTCTCCCTCTATGGCAAAACGCTGCTTCTCACTGTTCCGGACGACCTGGCGAATGTCCTCTTCGGTGATCCCTGCCCATTTTGGGGCAGTATGGATGACACGCTCCAGATCCTCCAGCAGACAGGAGCCGTCCTCAGGATCAAGGAGCAATCCATACTCTGCCGGTGTATGCCGGAGCAGCTTGGTCATAAATTTGCTGAGCGAAACCTCAGCGGCATGATTTAACATTGTTGCACCTCGTTCCTTACCTTTTTCCCACTAACGGACTGTCCTCTTCACTGATTATGCTCCCCGCCTACAACCGCGGATCGACCGGATCGGATTCGAGCGACAGGGCGGCAAGCACGCATTCATGCATCCGTTCCAGCGGCTCTTTGCGGATAAAACGTTCCACCGACTCTACGCTTAGGGCGCATTCCATCAGGGCATGGCGCTCTTTTTTGCCGGTTTTGCGCAGCTTGAGCCGGGCCAGATTGTCCGGCTGCAGATAGTCGATCCCATAAATAATGTGCAGGTACTTGCGGCCCCTGATCTTGATGGCAGGCTGGATTAAGCTTTTACCGCTGCGGACAATGAAGGTTTCCGGCTTGATCACAATGCCCTCATGCCCGTCCTCTGTCAGCTCCTCCCACCAGCGGATCACATCGGCTTCATCAGCTTCACTGGTGATCGTCCGGTATTCCGTCTCCATAAAGAGCGGCGACACCCCGGCCAGCTCACGGCCATGCTCCATATGCCAAAGATGGCTCCGGTCAAAAAAGGTCTGCCCGCTGTGCGCCAGCGTATGGAACGGAGCGATCCGGATACCGTCAAGGCCGCTTGTATCCCAGCAGTACTGCTGAAAAGCTTCACGGAATACACGGGCGTTCTTCAGCTTGCCCTCCATCTCCTGTACCCAGCCGGACACATCGCGTCCGGCATTTTCCGCTTCGCGCAGCTTTCCCAGAAGCTGCTCGCGGTCCATTGCCGCAGCTTCGGCGACATGTGCGTACTGGGTTGCGATCAGCTCGCGCGCCTTCAGGTTCCACGGGATAATTTCGGCGTCAAGCAGCAGCAAATCCGTATCATGGCGGGCCCAATAACCGGCTTTGTGCAAATCCGAATTCAGCCGGGACAGCACGTCAGGCCCCGCCTCCTTGTTAAAAAAGGCCCGGCCGGTACGCGTGTAAATCGTGCCGAGTGTGGGACGGCCCACATAAGGCACAGCGGCAGCTTCATCGCGGAACAGCAGCAGAACGGCGCGGCTGCCCATGTGTTTTTTCTCCGCCACCATAGTCTTAACGCCCTGGGAACGATAGTAAGCAATCGCTTCACGGGGATGTTCCAGGCAGGTTTCATCGGCGGATACCCTCGGTGCCGGACTCATCGTAGGGGGAATGTAGACGAGTTCCTCCATAGGGATGGTGAAATGGGATACCGCGTCTATCGCCGCTTTTACAAATTCGCCGCGCACAGAGATTTCGCCGTAGGTGTCTGTCATGACGGAGTACCCTTCGACAAGCTTGCGCAGGTTAGGCGGAGAGAATCTCCCCCGTTCCCAGCGGATCAGCGGGCTGTCCGGGTCCCGGGCATAATCCTGGTAAGCCTTGACGCTGACAAACTTCTGTTCAGGATAGCGGTAAGCGGTCAAAGAACCCCCAAAAACCGCCCCCTGGTCAATATTAACCGTATTTTTCACCACTGTCGGGAAAGGCCTTGGATCATGTCCCCAGACGATAAGCTCCCCGGATTCATGTTCTACATACCACTCCTTCCGTACAGGTGCACCTGTGGCGTCCATGCCATCCGTATCGCCGTAGCGGCAGAAGTCCTGTATCCGCTTGGATTGCTTACCGATATATTCATCCCGGATTCCGGCATGGGCTACCACTACACGCCGGACCCCCTCACGGCACAGCACCAGATGGCTGGGGGCGGAGAGCAGAAACTGCTTCAATTCCTCTTTTAGGGCATCCGCTTCCTCCTCGCCTGCTTCAAGGGCAAGCTGCGCAAGCTCCGCAGCGATATGCTCATCGCCGTGGCTCAGGGTTACCTGACGGCCGCTGAGGTAGCGGGCAATCTTCCAGCCATGATTGCTGTCGATCATGCGGGCGGTTCCGGCATCGCAGTGCTTTTTCCAGAATCTCAGGGTATCCAGCGATTTCGGTCCACGGCTCATCACATCTCCAACGGAAACCAGCGTTCTGCCGCCGGGATGCCGGTAGAGTCCTGCATCATCCGGTGCGTACCCCAGCTGTCCCAGGAGCTCCAGCATTTCGTCATAGCAGCCGTGAATATCGCCGATCACATCCACCCCGGCGCCAATTTCAGCGAGCAGCGGGTTCTTTTTGCGGATAAACTGGACGGATTCGGTTTCCTTGAGCATATAAGTGAAGTCAAAGCCTTCATCCCGCAGTCCGCGCAGCGAACGTTTGAACTGGACAAACTGCTGTTTCACACGCTGTCTTCCGCGCGGCTGGTCCCGGCTTGTATCCCGCTCTAACAGGGTCTGCTCCGGCAGATCCAGAATCCAGGCGGCGCAGGGGAGATCATGTCCGGCTGCTAGATCGATATACTTCCTGCGGTATTCCGGCTGCAGATGTGTGGCATCCACCACCGTCAGCTTGCCCAGCCGGCAGCGCATCGACACCACGGTATTCATCGCCTCAAAAGCCAGATTCGACAGCAGTTGATAATCGCTGTACAGAATGTCCGCTTCCTCCCGGGGGCGGCCTTTCCAGTCGATGTATTCAACATCCCCCACCAGTGTCCGGTAATCATCTGAAGAGACAATCTCCGTCTGCAGCAGTACACCTTCTTGCACCAGTCTGCGGAGCAGGGTGGTTTTGCCGCTGTTTGAAGGCCCGACGAGCACAACAATGCCTCCGTGCGGAAAAGGAATCACCCGCTGCCCTTCATGTCTGTCAGTCATAACAACGTATCCTCCTTCGTAAATATGGCCATCTGCGTCGGGTATCCATAATCCTGCGCGAACCCGCCGATCCCGCTCAGCCGGACGGAATAGTTATAAGCCTCAGTCCAGCGGGAACACCATGCGGCAAAAGCTTCCCGGCTCCACTCAAAACGGTGGTCGCCATGGCGCATTTCCTCCTGATCCATCTCATATACTTCGTTGTATTCCTTGTTAGGCGTAGTAATAATCAGCGTCCCGGGTGTATATTCGTGAAAAATCGTATCCATCACCCGGCCAAGCCGGTATTCATCAATATGCTCGATAACCTCGCAGAGAATCATCACATCCTTGTTCCGCAGCGATTCATCGTAATAGAACAGCGATCCCGTCACCGGCTCCGGTACTTGAATACCAGCCTTTCCTTCCAGCTTGGCGAAACGGTCCATCGCCCGCAGCTGCGCCGCAGCGGAAGGCTCCACCGCCTTGATCTCACGCACCCCCGGCACACTGCTGAGCCGCGCGGAGAGTTTCCCTTCCCCGGAGCCGAAGTCCACGATACTGCGCCTCAGGGGGAGATTCTCCACCACGTCCGCGATTGCGGCATAACGCAGATCATTCAGCCTGACCTTAGGCGCTGCGTCTGCATCAGCCTCGGCCGCAGCTGTTGTCCCCGGCAGGGACAGAGCTTCCTCTCCAGCCACCTCTCTTGAGACCTCATCCGGCGCCTGAGTCCCTTCCAGATGCCCGCCACTGGACATCAGACTCTCATATTGCCGGATTGCCCCGGCGAAACGCAGTGTGCGTTTTAGAATCAGTCCGCGCTGGGGATGATCCTCCAGCCAGCCTTCACCGTAGCGTCTGATTTTGTCCACCTCATCATCGCTGATGTAGTAATGCTTGTAGTCATCCAGTGCAGGAATCAGCACGAACAGCTGACGGAGCGCCGTCTGCAGCGTCTGCATCCCCTTAAGCCTGATGTACCGGACAGAGCTGCGGCTCTTCAGATCAAAGGGATATCCGGCATGCCCCCGCTCCAGCAATACCTCATAGCCAAGGGCAGTGAACAGCCCCTCCAATGCCACATCCGGCAAATTGGATGCAACAGGCCCAAAGGTCAGCTCCAGGACCAGCTGCCGCCCGGCCCACGGCCGGAAAGCTTCCTTCGTTTTGCCGTTCAGCGCCGTGCCGAGTGCGGAACGGATGTAGGTGCAGAACAGGCTGCTCACCACAAATTCACGGTCATTGATATACTGCGTAATATCATTGTGCGCCGAAGAAGCGCCTTTTACCAGCTCAACCGGGTCTGGCGTAACAAAAATGACCGCTTCCGTTTCTTCCTCCGAAGAGGCGGTGAAGACGATGCGCACCCGGGCATCCTTTTCCATCCGGTCGTACAGGTTATTGGGATTTTTGGCCAGCAGGTGGGGCAGCATGCCCGCACCCGCGCCAACCGCTCTAATGATTAAATGCATAGAGTCCATCTCTCCTTAACGTCACTTGATTTTCTCTCTAGGGGGTTCAGCGGCTCTCACCGCCCCATACCTCAAGCAGTGCGGAACGGAACAGTTCATCCAGCACGTTGTCTTCTACCCCGTTCCCTGATCCAAACCGGGCCGCACTCTCTTCAAAATGGCTGATCTGCTGCTCCAGGTACTTGTTAATACCCTCAATCCGCGGCTCCAGATTCAATTCATCACCGGACTTCTTGCGGACCAGCAGCCTATCGACCGCTTCCCTCAGTTCGCTGCCTTCAGGAATCAGATCCTTTACCAGTGTGGTGAAGTCGAGGGGCGGCACCTCCTGGTATTTCTCAATCCAGGCGCAGGCCAGAAGCGGACGGAGAACATAGAAGTATTTCTTGATCTTGACCTCGCTGCCCTGAAGGTAAGTCCGGTAATTCCCCCGGGCCATGTGAAGATAATGATACACACAGGATTTGGGCGAAAATCCAAGCGGCGACAAGCTGCGGATGCTCTCCGCCACGGTGTAGTTTTCTTCATAACGGACCGGAGACTGCAGCCACTCCAGCAGCGGCGGGTTGGATTTGCGGAAAAGGGTAAGCCCCTTTTTCAGGTCCCATCCGTTGATATCCAGCAAATCGCTGATCGGGCGCTCAATGACATCTCTCTGCTCAAAGATGGACAGATAAGCCTCAGGCCGGCGCAAATAGAGAAACCGCACATCATAGTCACTGTCTTTGGAAGGGAACCCCCAGGCCCTGCTCCCGGATTCACAAGCATACAGGATACGGACATTCTCCTCCGCTTCGATGGCGCGAAGCTCGCGGATAATGGATGTATGAATATCTGACATTGTGCATCTCTCCTTTTTCTTGACCACAAGAAAATACAAAAAAGCCACGGACTCCATCGTCCATGGCCGGGCTGCCGCTATGCAAATACAGGCATATGATTACCGGAAAACAACTGTATACGCTGCTGCCGGAAATACAGATACCGCTGCAAAGGCTGACCTTCTGAACGAGGCGGACCGATGAACAGGAAACATATTGGGATGATGAGGGTTCGAATGTTTTCCTTGTTCATTCATTTGGTCCTGGCCTCCTTAAAGTGTGATGAGCATTTGCTTCATGAAGTGACATCAAGCTGCCTGTATAATATTCCAAAAGCATAATTCAAGGTTCCAGGTTTTGTCAACCTGAATCGATGTCAGCACAACCCTCCCCCGAAGCAAAAAATGCCCCCGCCGGAGCAATCACCGGACAAGGGGGGCAGTATAGTGGTCAGTCAAAGATACACCTTCTTTCGGGGAGCTACGGGAGCAGCTGCTTCAGGGCAGGCTCCAGCCCCTTCCCGTCAAGGGATACATATTGGGTGTCTCCGTCTGTATATTCCAGCTTAGCTGCATACATCCCGTTTTTGCCCGCATACTCGCGTTGATTTTCCAGGATGCCTTCAATCAGCTTCTTATCCCGGGTAACAACTGAAAGCTTCTGCTGGCGGGCCAGAGCCATATGCAGTTCAACATTGTAGATTTTCTCCGGGGAAAGCTTGCCCTTATAATCATCTTTAATAATTTCAGCCGATTTTACGTCTTGCGCGGTGGTGCGGATTTTGTCCGCATACCCCTTCTGCTCCATCCAGTTGCCCAATTCCTTGTAGGAGGGCAGCCATTCGTAATTGCGAGTAACAGTTACCATTGCCCTTCCGCTGCCTTCTTCTTCGTCTGCAGGCTTGTTGATAGGCTGGATATACGCAATCGGCAATTGCCCCTCATTCTGGTCCTCGTAGGACATATTCAGCTTTTCTCTGATCAGAATATCCTTGAACTCCTGAACGTCCTCCGGCTCGGTAATTCTAACCACCCGGTTCCGGCTGGACAGCCTGAAGCTTTCAATTTCCGTATTAAGCGCCTGAATATCATATTCCGCACGCTTGAAATCTTCATTTCCCATGACCGCTTTCATTTCCGGTTCAAAGCCCTGGGCCGGAATCCGGTACTCACGCACCATCTTACGTCCGTTATCCAATTGATAAGCCAAGGTGAACATCCTGCTGCCACGGGTGTATCCCTCAAGCGGGAAGGCGTTCTTGTCGGGACGCATCGTAACGAGCGTCTGGTGAAGGTTGCGGACAGCTTCAACATATTGCTGACCGCCGGAAAAAGGCACCCTGCTGCCGGATGAAACCTTTGCAACCTCACCGGAGGCATATCTGTTATATGAATCATCGTTGTACATCCTGTAATTACTTCCCGCATACACTCCAGTGATATGTTCCGCAGCCGGTACCCGGCTCTCATATCCGGTTAATCCGGACACCGGAATGTAGATCAGCAAACCCAGCAGTACCCCATAGACCGCGAATTCCAGCGGCACTCTGCGGGACAGGATATGCCAGGTTTTACGGATAATCATTTCTGCCGCGATATAACCAAGCAGCGCCCCGGCAAAATGGCTGCACAGAATCCAGCCCACCTGATGCGGCTTAACGGCAGCAAAATACGTTCCCGCCAGAAGCATGGCACACAGCATAACCCCGGCTTTGAACAGCGGGTTGAAGTAGGTGAATGCAATTGCCTGCCCGGACTTTTCCGCGCTGCGCTTGCGGTACAAGATATAAGAAAAGACGATGAACACAAGCGACAAACCGCTGTAGGCCCATAATTCCCCCGTACTGTAGGGCTCTTCCGCCAGAACAATAAGATGCAATAATGGCGACCAGACCAATCTGTCATTATTGAGGCCAAACCATTCCGGGTAACCGTAGAGATACCTGTTGAGATGGAGATTGACTAGCTCCATCAGCACCGCCGGAAGGAGCAGCAGAATATAAATAATGATTCCCTGGAGTACGGTTTGTCCCGTGCATATGCCGACGAAGATGCTGAACACAAAGAGAAACAGCGTAAGAATGCTGACCGTCAGGCACCAGCTCCAGATATCCGATCCCTGATAAATGTACATATTTCCGTTCATAGGGGTAACCATTGCCGTGACCGCAGCGGTTAGCCATACCGGCAGCAGCAGCAGACCTAGTCCGCTGGCCAGATGCGCCGTAAGCAAATGCTCCCGCCGCAGCGGAAGGCTGTGCCACAGATCGGAAGCCATTCTGGACTGCAGATAGCGGAACAGGAACAGCCCGGCAGCGACCGGCAGCGAGATGATAAACAGCATTTGTATATTCCCGCCCACACGGAACAGGGTATCTATCTTCTGCGGTTCCGCACCCGGATACCTACTCATGAAGAGCTGCAGCGGAAGCGAGAACAGCAAGCCCAAGGTATAGATGATGCCAATCCAGCCGTGCTGGCGCAAACATTGGCGGATAACACTGCTATTAAAGAAGTATTGGCTGCGCGTCATACCCGGCATCCCCCATTTCATAAATAAAGATTTCCTCCAGCGTCAAGGGAAGCAGATCGAACACATACGGCTCATAGACATGGATCACTTTCGAAATCCGCTCCCGATCGCCTTTTACGATATACAGATCCACACTGCCCCGCCGCTCCTGATGGAGAATTTGCAGCTTGGCCGCCAGTGCATCCGCATGGCGCTCATCGCGAAAAGCTACCTGAACCTTATGTGTATCCGCCTTAAGATCATCCAGATCCTTCTCGACCAGCATCCGGCCGTGATGCATAATGCCGACATGGTCACACAGATCCTCGATCTCCCGCAGATTATGCGAAGAGATCAGCACGGTCAGCTCCCGCTCGGCAACCTCCTGGAACAAAAGATTCTTAATCTGGCGGCGCATTACCGGGTCCAGGCCGTCAATCGGCTCATCCATAATCAGCACATCCGGTCTGCAGCTAAGCGCGAGCCAAAAGGCCGCCTGGCGCTGCATGCCTTTGGAGAAGCGGCTTAGCTTGCGTCCCATATCGAGCCGGAACACTGTGCCCAGTTCCTCAAAACGTTTGTCGCTGAAGCCCGGATAAACCGAACGGTAGAAGGCGGCCATCGTCTTGAGCGAGGCTTGCGGAAAGAAGTAAGGGCTGTCCGGCATAAAAATGAGGCTCTGCTTTACCTGCGGGTTCTCAAACACCGGCTGGCCGCCGATCTTGACGGTTCCTTCCTCAGACCGGTAGATGCCGGCGAGTGTTTTCAGCAGTGTGGTTTTCCCTGCCCCGTTAGAACCAAGCAGGCCATAAATGGCACCTTTATGTACCGTCAGCGACAGGCTGTCAACAGCCTTTTCGCCCTGAAAGCTTTTACTGACTCCGCGTATTTCAATCATGGCTATTCTCCCTTCTCTCTCTGCTCCAGCACCTGACGGTACAATGCCCCAATTTCATTTTCGGTAAATCCGAGGTAGACCGCTTCTGCCATCAGGCGCAGCAGCTCCTCCCGGAGTTCTGCTTTTTTGCTCTCGTTCTGCCCCTGCTGCAGCGGAGCCACAAAGCTCCCTTTGCCCTGCAAAGAATAGATATAGCCTTCCCGCTCCAGTTCGCGGTAGGCTTTCTGAATGGTATTGGGATTCACTGTAAGCTGTGAGGACAAGGTTCTTACCGATGGAAGCTGCTCATCCGCGCGTAAAATCCCGTGCATGATCAGCTCCTTGACTTTATCATTCAACTGCTCGTAGATCGGCTTGCGGCTGCGGACGTCCAATTCGAACATAACAGTCCTCCTTTCGTGTGCTGTATCCGGCAAACATTCTAGTGTATTAACTGTACTACTATTATTAATACAGTATAATGCTGCTGTCAACATAAAAAGAAGCGGCTCTGCAAAAGAGCCGCTTGATCTTTTCTGAGCTGGAGCTACCGCTCGAGCACCGCCGGTTCGGCTACTGCCACCGGCTCCTCGGGCTTGCGCCGCTTGTCGCTCAGGAGAGCGAACAGTATCCCCGGAATCATCAGCAGGCCGGCAAAAACAAAGGTCCGGCGGAATCCCTCAACAGCTGCCTGCTGCATCCCGTTCCCCGCTTGAGACAAGAGCAGCTTGGCTTCCCGCAATTGATTGGCGCTGTCCGCTGCAAAAGCCTTTTGTTCCGCAGGCGGAAGCTTTGCCGCAGCAAGCTCCACCGCATGTGCCACGGCTGCCGCAGGATCAGCTTTGCCGCTGGTTCCTCCCATCGGCGCAGCCCCCTCCTTACTGATGGAAGCTGCTGTTTCCGCTAGAACAGTTTTGACAATGGGCTGCAGCTTAACATCTGCCTGGATTGCCTCAGACAGGTGATTCCCCGCTTTTCCCAGTTCGCTGTCCATGTTGTGCTGCAGCACAGTCACTATAATAGCTACTCCAATGACGCTGCCCAGCGACTTCGCCATATTGGTGACTCCCGAAGAAATGCCCACCTTGTCCTCCGGAACGTTGCGGACAGCGGAAGACATCACCGGCGCCATTGTAAGGCCTATGCCGACACCTGCCACCAGCAGGCGCACCACTACCTCCGCCACCGCCGAGTCAGCGTGAAGCCCGCTCATGGAATACATCGCACCGCCCGTGACTACAATACCGGCTGCAGCGAACAGATGGCTGCCGTATTTCGCGGAGAGCGGCCCGGAAACCGCCGAACTGACGATGGAGCCTACAGCGACCATGGACAGCACAAGCCCGGCCTTCAGCTCGGTCATCCCCATCATCCGCGTCAGGAAGAAGGAGGTCAGCAGGGAAAGATTCATCAGTGCCGCACCGACAATCAGCAGGGTCAGGGAAGCACTGTTGAAGGTACGTATCCGCATCAGTGACAATGGCAGCATAGGCTCCTTCCCTTTCCACTGTGTAAGGATGAACAGCAGCAGAAACACAACTCCCGCACCCAGCAGCGCAAGGGTCTTTCCTGAACTCCAGCCATAATCCTGCACCTTGATCAGTGCATACGTAATGAAGAACATGGCTCCGGTAATTCCAAGGGTTCCGCCATAATCAATCGAACGGCCTGCCGTATCATCCCGCGATTCCTGAATGAAGACAGCCGTCAGCACAATACTCAGCACACCCAGCGGCACGTTAACAAAAAAGATCCACTCCCAGCTCAGGTTTTGCGTCAGAATCCCGCCAAGCGCCGGACCGCTCGCTGCAGCCACCCCCGAAACGGCTCCCCATATGCCAATGATCAGGCCATGCATCTCTTTTGGAAAAGTGGTCGTAGTCAAGGGGATGGTGACCGGAACAATAATGGCCCCGGCCAAGCCTTGAATGACCCGCAGCAGAATCAGCATTCCCAGGGATGTTGCGAACCCGGCAAGCAGGGAAGTCAGTGTAAATAGAGCAACTCCGCAAATAAACACTTTCTTTCGGCCAAATTGATCTGCCAGCCGGGAAGCAGTCAGGATGAACACGGCAAAAGCCAGGTTATACCCGTTCATCACCCAGGAAATCCGCGACACACTCCCGCCGAAATGCCGCGTCATCTCCGGCAGGGCGATATTAATAATCGTCGTATCCAGCAGCGCCATAAAAAAACCAAGTACGATTGCTGTAAAAGATAAAGCTCTGCGCATTCTTACACTCATCTCCATCATCCTCCAAAAGACTATCCAAAATGTGAACTACAGTTCATGTTTTTGATTATATGAACCATAGTTCACATTTGTCAATGATTAAATATGAAATCAAGTTCAACTTTTATTGACAGCCTGAATTCCCTCCTCTACAATCAGTACTACAAGGGGGAGCAATCTGACATGAGTGATATGGAAGACAAGATCAGAACACCACGGCAGGAACGCAGCATCCGGACCAGGGAGGCTATTGTCCAAGCTGCCATGAAGCAGTTTTCGGACAAGGGCTTCCATCAGACCAATACCAAGCAAATCGCAGCGGCGGCTGGAGTATCAACTGGCAGCTTCTATTCCTATTTTGTGGATAAAAGAGCGGTTTTCATCGAAGTGCTCAAGAACTATGGTACAGATCTTCTGGCCCGGATCGATGCTTCGATGTCAGAGATCAACTTCTTAACCATCGACCGTTCCGAGCTGATCATGCATCTGGTCGACACCCTCCTGATCTCCCATGAGGCCTTTATAGGCTACCATCGGGAGCTGACGATCATGTACCATAGCGATGAGGAGATTAAGCAGTTAATGGATGCACAGTATGAAGCAGGCCGCATCAGAACACTCGAATATCTGCAGATGGGACAGGATGAGCTAAAAACAGAAGACATGGAGGCCGCTTCCGTGATCGTGTTCGAAACGGTAAGCGCCATCGTTGACGTTATCTCGTTCTCCCAGCAGCGTATCGCAACTGAACGGCTGAAATCCGAGCTGGTACATATGATCGTAAGTTATTTGTACAAATGACTTTGCTCAGGCGCATATTCTGTTGCACTTTCTGCAGCAGAAGTTCTCCTATATCGGCCGAAAAGCTCAATCTATTGCACTCTGTACACTTGAATTCCCTGAAGATGCTGTTTTTGGCTCCAGAACCGGAAATCAGTTGCATGAAATACAGCAGAGTGCGATTCAACGCGTAAAAATAAACATTCTATTGTATGAAGTGCAATCACCTCATAAATCAACTATATAGAGTGAACTTAAGATATTTACACTCCCCCTCCATCCCTTTTCCCTTTTGTTCGTTTTTCAAGTTCGCTTTATATAATTTTAAACAGCAAAAAGAGCAAGCAGCGAGGGTTTTTCACCTCGCAGCTTGCTCTTTTGGTATCCTGACAACCGTTAACGTTTGTCCTTCCAGAAATTCACCGGCTCCATATCCTTCGTGATAATCCCGAAGGTATAGCCTTCCTTCTTCAGCGATTCCAGCAGGCGCGGCAGTACCTTAAGTGTTGCTTTCTGGTCATGCATCAGAATAACGGGATTGGTTTTGGACTTCTGCAGCTTATGCACCTGGCCCATTACGGTGTTGTAGATGGTAACACTGTCCTCTTTATATTTCCAGTCATCGGAATCCACGTTCCAGTCCCACAGGTGATAGCCTTGACCCAGCACTTTGTCTCTGAAGGCCTTAGTGAAATATGGCTTACTGCCATATGGGGGACGGATCAGGGTTGTGCCGGTGCCGGTGATCTTCCGCAGCACATCGTTGTCCCCGTTCATTTCAGCAAGCGCGGCAGAAGCAGAAGCATAGAATTTCTCTTTGCGGTGCGTCATGCCGTGCAGTCCCAGCCCGTTCCCCTCTTCCGCGATCCGCTTAACCTGGGAAGGATAGCGGTTCATGTTCGGTCCAAGCATGAAAAATGTAGCTTTGACCCCATACTTGTTCAGAATGTCCAGCAGCTCAGGCGTTGTAGCTGACGGGCCGTCATCAAAAGTCAGATACAGGGTTTTTCCCGGCTTGGCCGCCGGCGGATTCTGTGCAGGCTCCGCAGGCGCAGGCGGCGCCAGTTCGTTTTTGTACTTGCTTACGAACGCGGTGTCATCAAGTGCCGCCGAACCATCCTGGACCCGCAGTAAATATTTATCCGGTTCAAAGGATATTCTATATCCTAGGTAGGCGCTGATCTTCAGCGGGACCATTAATGATCCATCCCGTTGAAACGTGTCTGCCTGGGCAACCGTTCCATCCTGAAGCCGGGCTCCCCCATTATTCCCCAGCAGACGGAGTGTGCGCCCCCCGCCGTCCACCTGAATGCCATCCGGCAGACCGGTGAGGGTCCACTTCAGCTCTGCCGCCAAAGCGCGGAGAGGGACATAATAGGTGTTTTTTTCCGAAACGGCTGTGATTTTGGTTAATGAATCGTTCACTCCGAGCTTCAAAGATTTGTTTGCTCCCGCTGCATCTGCTGTAGTTTGCAGGATTCCGAAGCAAAGAAAAAAAGACAAGAATAAGAGCACTACTTTTTTGATAGGCACGTGAAACAATCTCCAATCTATGTATATTTACCTACTACTTTAGCATAAATAGATATACCGTAATTTGAGAGATTGTAACCAGGAGCACAAAAAGTTGTAACTGTTTCGCTGTGAGAAATGACATATCGTCATTTTTTTCAGAAAATAACCAAACCTTGTCGAGCGCTGTCGCAGCAAGCAAAACCCGCAAAATCAGGACGTTTTCAGCTTAAATAATTGTGACGAAAATAGTAACATTTGTGAAATCATGAACAAAATTTGAACTTTCTTAAAATAACCTAAAGGCGCACCGTTACTGTGATCTTTATCATACATTTAGAATCTCGTAACAATTTGATCACATATATTTAACCGAATGTACATTTTTAAGGACTATTGTGTATTTTATTACAAAATATGTATTTTGCATTATGGGTAAGTAGTTCTTACTATAGATACAGGTTAATGTTTGCCCGCAACGATCGGCGCATGAAAAGAACTATTGAAGGAAGGAGTTCTATATGAAAAAAAAGGGACCGTTATACGCTTTGTTTCTCAGCCTCATCCTCCTCCTGCCGGGATGCAGTTCACTCACCGTTCTGAACCCGAAGGGGCCGTCTGCCCGAACTTTATCTGACACCATCATCCTTTCCATTCTGGTTATGCTTGGTGTTCTGGCGGTTGTCTACATCTTATATATCTTTGTACTGGTGAAGTACCGGGCCAAGAAAAGCAATGAAGGATACATTCCAGAGCATGAGGAGGGCAATAAGGTCCTCGAGACGATCTGGATCGTCATCCCGATCATTATCGTGGCCTTCCTGTCCGTCGTGACGGTCAAAACGACCAACGCTGTCGAGAATCAGGCCGTAGAGTACAAAGACCAGACTCCGCTGGTCATTTACGCCGCCTCCTCCAACTGGAAATGGCATTTCAGCTATCCGGAGGAAGGCATTGAAACGGTTAACTACGTGAACATGCCGGTTCACCGGGCGGTAGAGTTCAGAATGTACTCTTTCGGTTCCATTACCAGTCTGTGGATTCCGCAGCTTGCCGGACAAAAGTACGCTATGAGCGACATGCTTACCACGCTTCACCTTTCCGCAGATACCGAAGGCTCTTATATGGGCAGAAACGCCAACTTTAGCGGTAAAGGCTTCGCCCACATGGAGTTTGAAGCACTGGTTATGAGCAGCAAGGATTACGACGACTGGGTGAAAGAGGTCAAGGAAACCGCTCCCAAGCTTACGGAAAAGGAATTCAAAGGCCTGCTCGCTACCGATTATCTTGGACGCAAAACCTATTCGTCCACCCATCTTGAGTTCAGCCCTCCTCCGGGAGAACACAGCGAGCATATGAGCGGCGGCGGCAAAGAAATGGATATGGATAACGGAAGCATGGAGCATCAGGACAATAAGGAAATCCATCCTTCACCGGAGCCTTCCAGCGAGACCGAGTTCGACAGTAAACCGAATCCCGAGGTCGAACAGCCCCTGCCAAGCTCACCGGTGGATGAACATACACACGACAGCAATTCTTAATGACATGCCTGATGAAACAACCTGAAAGGAGCCACCCTAATGGATTTAGACAAATTTAAGGTTCACGGCGAACCCTTGATATACGGAGCCATGGTCAGTATCGCACTTGCTACCATCGGGATTCTCGTCGGGCTTACCTATTTTAAAAAATGGGGCTACCTCTGGCGCGAATGGCTGACCACGGTTGACCATAAGAAAATCGGCGTCATGTATATCCTCGCCGCCCTGCTCATGCTGTTCCGCGGCGGCGTGGACGCCATAATGATGCGTCTGCAAACGGCAGCACCGGAAATGAAATTCCTCGACGCGCAGCATTATAACGAGGTCTTTACCACCCACGGTCTGATCATGATCCTCTTCATGGCCATGCCGTTTATCATCGGTCTGATGAATGTTATTGTACCGCTGCAAATCGGCGCCCGCGACGTGGCCTTCCCGCGCCTCAACGCCGTCAGTTTCTGGCTCTTCTTCTTCGGGGCTATGCTGCTTAACATTTCCTTCGTCATCGGCGGCTCGCCGGATGCCGGATGGTCAGCCTACTTCCCGCTGGCGAGTTTGGAGTTCAGCCCGACGGTCGGGAACAACTACTACTCCCTGGCGCTGCAGATTTCCGGTATCGGGACTCTGATCACAGGCGTTAACTTTATCGTCACCATCCTTAAAATGCGCGCTCCAGGCATGAAGCTGATGAAAATGCCGATGTTCACCTGGTCCGTGCTGATTACAAACGTCATTATCGTCTTCGCCTTCCCGGTACTGACCGTGGCGCTCGCGCTGATGATGTTCGACCGCCTCTTCGGCTCCCAGTTCTTCACGATGGCCAACGGCGGGATGGATATGCTCTGGGCCAACCTGTTCTGGGTTTGGGGCCATCCGGAGGTATATATCGTTATTCTTCCGGCGTTCGGTATTTATAGTGAAATTATTGCCACCTTCTCTAAAAAGAACCTGTACGGCTACACCTCCATGGTGTTCAGTATGCTGATTATCTCGCTCCTGTCCTTCCTGGTCTGGGCCCACCATTTCTACACCATGGGGCAAGGCGCAATGGTCAACAGCTTCTTCTCAATTACGACCATGGCGATTGCAGTGCCGACCGGGGTAAAAATATTCAACTGGCTGTTTACGCTCCGAAAAGGGCGGATCACCTTTACAACACCGATGCTGTACACACTGGCATTTATTCCAATCTTCACGATCGGCGGGGTGACCGGTGTCATGCTGGCGATGGCCAGCGCCGACTACCAGTACCACAACACCATGTTCCTGGTCGCGCATTTCCACTACGTGCTGATTCCGGGGGCCGTGTTCGCGGTTATTGCCGGGTTCCACTACTGGTTCCCAAAAGTGTTCGGCTTCCGTCTTAATGAACGCCTGGGCAAGCATTCCTTCTGGTGGATCGTGATTTCCTTCAACGTCACATTCTTCCCGCTGTTCTTCCTGGGACTGATGGGGATGACGCGGCGGATGTACACCTATTCCGAGGAATCGGGCTTCGGTCCGCTCAATATGCTGTCCTTCGTGGGCGCGGTGGGTCTGGCAATCGGCTTCGTGCTTCTGGTTTACAACATCTACTGGAGTACACGCTACATGCCGAGAGACACCACAAGCGATCCTTGGGATGGACGCACCCTGGAATGGGCTACACATAGCCCAATGCCGGTCTACAACTTTGCGGTTGTACCAAAAGTGCAGACCCGTGACGCCTTCTGGTCCGCCAAGCAGGATAACATGCCGCTGTTCGAGGACAAAATCACCAAGATTCACATGCCGAGCAATACCGGCAAGCCGTTTATCCTGGGTGTGATCTTCTTCTTCCTCGGATTCTTCCTGGTCTTCAGCATGTGGATTCCTGCGATTGTTGCCGGAGTCGGTGTGCTGATCATGCTGGCAGCCATGTCCTTTGACCGGGATCACGGCTACTACATCTCAGTGGATGAAGTTATGGCTACAGAAAAGAAATTGATGCGGGGTGAGACTGTATGAAAATAGATGCGTCCAAGCCGCTGGAATACTCTACAGAAGAGAACAGCAATAAAATCTTCGGCTTTTGGGTTTTTCTCGGAGCTGAAATTCCGTTGTTCGCTACCTTGTTCACGGTATATTTTGTCATGGTGGACCGTTTTGCCAGCGGACCGAGCGGAAGTGAATTGTTCGAAATCGGCCCGGTGCTGATTGAAACCTTCCTGCTCCTGACCAGTTCGTTCACAATCGGTCTGGCGGTTCACGCCATGCGTCTCGGCTACAAAAAAGCGATGATGGTCCTTATGGCCATCACACTGCTGATGGGTCTCGGCTTTATCGGCATTGAAATTGACGAGTTCTTCACCTACGTCCATGAAGGCGCCACGCTGCAGACCAGCGGCTTCCTTTCCAGTCTGTTCGTCCTGCTGGGAACGCACGGAGCGCACGTCAGCTTCGGCTTCCTGTGGGGAACGGCAATTATGATTCAGGTGTGGCGTCAGGGCATCAACCCGGCTACAGCCAACAAAGCATTTATCTTCTCACTGTTCTGGCACTTCCTGGACGTTGTCTGGATCTTTATCTTCAGCTTCGTCTACCTGAAAGGACTGATGTGACATGATGAAGCAACTGTTTCCAATTCGCCATGTGATGGGTTATCTGGCCTCTCTGGTCCTTTCTGCCGCAGCGTTGATCGTTATTTACGGTGATCTGTCCAAGGGGGCCAATATGGCCGTACTGCTGGTCACAGCTATTATTCAAGCTTCCCTGCAGCTGTTCGTGTTCATGCACATCGGGGAAGCGGCAGATACCAAGAAAGAGCTGTACATTAATATCGCTTATGCGTTGTTTGTCGGTCTGGTCACCATTTTCGGTACCTTGTACATCTTCGTATGGGGCTGGTACGCTTAAGGCCAGAATCAATTGAAGGCTTCAAAAACGGCTGTGCCGTCCTCCACGGGACAGCACAGCCGTCTTGATTCTAGCGTTACTTGGAGAACGACACCCCATTAATCCTACGGCAACTTTTTAAGTGGAAAAAGGGACACTAATTTGTCGAAGTACCTACCCTCGGGCAGATGAAGTGGAAAAAGGGACACTAATTCAGCTCATTTCGCCATTGGACCAGAAATGTGGCCCAATTAAGTTTACTTTTTCCACTTCACTCTCAGGATTTCTTAATTTCCGGAAAAATAAGTTCCCTTTTTCCAACTAGCACCTGCGAAGAAGCCGGTAAAGACGGATCGTCCTATTCCTTCGCGATCGATCCGCAGCCGTTACGGACAGGAGAGCCGTTATTGAAGGAAGATTCGTCTATTCCGCAAGACAACGGACTCAGATGCATTTATTTGTCCCTTTCCCCTTTATTCCAGGCTCCATCGAAGGATATAACGGCTCCCCTAGTCCGTAACTGCTGAATAAGTAAGGCTTTTGGCAAAATAAGGGCTCCTCTGTCCGCTTCAGTCCGCTAATGGAGCCCTACGCCGTCCTTAATAGGACGGTACCCGTTTCAGCGAGAAATAGAAGGATAATTTATAGTGTGAAGCATATAAATTCTTATATCTTTATAAAAAACGGTCCGCCCGGTATATGCATCCGGGCGGACCGTTTTGACTTACGCAGCTATTCTCTTAAACTCTAACGCCGATTCCTACCTGAGCGCCTTCATTGGACAGCGGTACACCGGATGCAGCTTTAGTGTACAGCTGCAAGCCGGCGGCGGCCCACGAAAGCTGAGATCAACAGGACAACGGTTAGAGCGAAGCAGACGGCCAGCGGCAGCCAGGCAGAAAAGCCAGCCTGGCCCAGCGAGCGGGCTGGCAAGTCCGTTCCCAGAAAGTTAACCCCCGGAGCCTGGTTGAACGGACCGATATACCACAACAGCATATAGAGAACTTCAAACAGTTTTTTGGAATGTGTAATGACGCCCGACACGAGGGCCAGCGTCGGAATGAACAGGCTGCCGAGCAGCCAGTACAAGGCGTGAACCATATCGCCTTCTATAAGCAGACGAACCAGAATGCCGCCGCCCGCTGCAGCTGTAACGATATATCCCGCTGCCCAAATAGCCGGCAGTTGTCTGGCGATCAGCTTGGGACTGGCGGCAAGGAACAGATGTGTGCCATGCATCACTTCACGGCAGCCCATAGCGGACCAGAGAGTCAGCGGCCAAATCCACGCCAGCGGCCAGAAGAAAGAAAATGAATTATCCAGCGGTAAAAGAAGACAAAGGATATTCAGAGCGGCTCCAACGGCAAACCATAACCATGAACTCCCCTTAAGCATGAGGCCCAATTCTGCTTTGACAAGTGCCATGAACCGAAAACGGTAAACAACCGGCGTTAATGCTGCCGCCGGGAGCCCTGGGGCGTTGGCTGCTGCCTGCTGAGACTGTTCGCTTTCCCCGGACAGCGGTGAAACGGCTTTCTTTTCGGGTCCAGCTCTCCGGGAACGTCTGCTGTATGCTTGCCCCTGCCGGCTTGCCGGCAGCTCCGCGAAACCTTTAAACAGAAGAGCCGCCAGCAGACATAAGGCCAGCGCGGCAGCGAACAGCAGCAGCTGCATGCCCACTATGCTGCCGCTCCAGTGCATACCGTGCCACTGGAACAGGCTTAAGGGTTTGTCGAGGAACATGATGCCTTGCCCAAATTCTCCATCATACGCAGGGTTGATCTGCTTAAGATCATTCTGCATTTGCCCGGAGATGATCCCCGTTGAAAGATTGCCGTTGTTAATTGAAATCGTAACTGTCGCAATAAACAGCGCCAGATAGATCAGATTCCCGGCGGCTCCACGCAAGAGGGTCCGGCTTTCGAAAACAACCGCCAGCGCAGCCACAACAGCCAATTGAGGAAAGACAACAATCAGGAACGGCAGGACAATGTCCAAGATATGAATGGTCATATCCTCGCCGCGAATGAGCTGCATAAGCAAGGCGACAACCATCATCAGGAATGCAATCACCGACAGGACAGCAAAATTACTGAGCGCCTTGCCTAACAGGTAATGCCGCTTTTTCAGCGGAGTCCCTGAAATGATGAAGCCGACCCTTGTGCGCAAATCCCTGTCAATGCTGTTCTTAACCAAAAAGAATCCAACCAGCGTCAAAAACATGGTCGTTGACACGGCTACCGTTCCTCCAACCCATGCGGAATTATACACTCCCCTGTAATTGCCCAGATAAAAGGTCACGTAATTCGAATCCGCAGGCGGGACGAACAAATACGCTGCGAACACCGCCAGCACTGCCGTTACAAAAAATGAATACCGTCTCGTGCGTTCCAGGAAATCGGCACGGGCAAGATGATAGATTGTATGTACTTTGCTCATTGGCTGTCCCCCAGACCTGAACGAAGAAACAGATAGGCATCTTCAAGATCGGGAGCCACCTGAACCGCATCAGGGGCAGGTGCCTCACCTGCCACCATACGGACACGCACTCCCTCCCCAATCCGGACCGATCCGCTGATCAGCCATTTCGAGCGGGCCTCCTGCAGCTGATTTTCCGGTATAACCGTCGACCAGACTTTCCCTTCAGCTAACTTCAGCAGTTGAGACGGAGGGGCGTCGGCCAACAGACGGGATTTCGCCAGAATGACAATCCGGTCTGCAGTGGCTTCGATATCGGAAACAATGTGTGTCGAAAAAAGAATGATTCGCCCTTGGGACAAATCCGCAAGCAGATTGCGGAACCTCATGCGTTCCTCGGGATCAAGCCCTACTGTCGGCTCATCCACAATTAACACTTTGGGGTCGTTCAGCAGTGCCTGTGCGATGCCGATCCGCTGCTTCATGCCGCCTGAATACCCGCCGATCTTGCGTTTGCGGGCGCCATTCAGGTTGAGCAATTCCAGCAATTCGTCAATTCTCCGGTTGGCCCGGCTACCGTCAAGCCCCTTGACCGCTGCCATATATTGCAGGAACTCGACAGCTGTTAGATTGGGGTACACGCCGAAATCCTGCGGCAAATAGCCCAGAACGCGGCGCAGCTCATCGGGATGCGCCGCCAGATCGCGGCCATTCCATGTCACACGCCCTTGGGTCGGCTGTGAAATGGTTGCCAATATGCGCATCAGTGTCGATTTGCCTGCCCCATTCGGCCCCAGCAGCCCGATAATCCCTTCCTTCAGCTCCAGATTAATATCCTTGATTCCCCAGAAATTTTTATTGTATCTTTTCCCTACTTTTTCAATTACGAGCACAATACTCCCTCTCCTTCCAGACTAACCGTTTCAAACGGCGCAATCCTTCCTTAGGCATCTGATGTATGACACTTACCGCTTTCCAAGCGTTAAATCTCCTGAACCAGTTTTAACATTTACCGCAACGCTTCCATCGCCAAATACGATATCGTCCCCCTCATGAGCGGTAGTCTGAGCTGTCCCCTCCCATTGGTTATGAAGCTCGCCCGAACCGTGACTGAATCTTATTGCCGCCGAAGAAGGACGTTCCGCCGTGTTAAGAATGACCTCACCACTGCCGGTTGTGATATTGATTGGATGCGTTATGTCTGTCATCTCCGCCTCAACTTCTCCCGTATCCGCCTCCAGTTCAAGCTCAGCTTCCACATCCTTCATACGGATATTGCCTCCACCTGTCTTCAACTTCACTTTCTGTGCTGCCAGCTTTCCGAGGAACACATCCGTAGAGTCTCCATTCAACTCCAATGTGTCAGCCGCAACATTGTTGACTTCAATATCACCACTGCCGAGTTCAAGCGAAATCTTACCTGCTTTCATCCCTTCAAGCTTGACTGTGCCTGAATCCGCCTCAACACGGACGGACCGGGCAGAAACACCTGCTATATTCATGTCACCGGTCCCGGAATTGAACACAAAGGATTCATACTGCTGCTGAGGCAGCTCCACTCTGACCTGTACATCAAATACACTGAAGCCGACCGTCCATCTGTTAGAGTCAACGCCAATCTTAACCGTGTCGCCTTCCCGAATGAGGTTCAGTTTTGTTGACTCCACCATTTTTTTGCTCACCCTGCCCGCAAGTGAAGCTTTGATTTCGTTCGCCGTTCCTTTTACCATTGTTACATTTATACTGTTTAGTGAAAGAACGACATCCTTCACCCCATCAGCGGCCACTGCTTGTTCCTGGTTGACCTCTACGCTGCCAAGACTGAAGCCGCCCTCGTTCCACATCGTCGCGGTTACACCGATCAATCCAACCACAAACAGAACAACAGCGGTAATTATCCATTTTTTCATGATCCCTTCACCCTCATCACCTTGGAATTAAACTTCAAGTATCGCAGTGTCATTCTTGAAACAGCCATGGTCAGCCAGCGCGAGAACGCCCCGAGCAGCATTCCCGCTCCCAACAGCATCACAGCCACAAAAACCCCCTGGACCGGGGTAAAGGCATCTCCGATTACCCCTTCGTAAATGGCGGTAAGTGCGACCAGACCACTTGCGGCAGCCGAAGTCCAGCATACAAGAAGTACAGCCAAAAGCATGATATAGGGCGCCAGCACAAACACAAGATTAAAAAGTCCCAAACCTACCATTGCAAACACCACCCTGGAAACCGGTGCAAGGCGCCCATTGCTGCTCTCCGCCTGATTCACCCGATAGGCCAGCACCATTTCTTTGGCGAGCTGGCGCGGGTCGCCAAGCTCCTCTGTGATCTGCTCCTCTCTAAGCCCCTCTTCAACCGCCTGACGAAAGTGCTCCTCGTAATCGAATATCCATTCGCTGCGCAGCGGCTCGGGAATTGGATTCATCAGCTCCCGAAGCTGCGTCAGAAATTGCTCCTGTGTCATCCCTCGACACCTTCCTTTATCAATTGATCTACGGATACAGTGAATGACCGCCACTCAAGGATCAGCTCCTCAAGATGGTTTTGTCCGAGCGCTGTAAGCTTGTAATATTTGCGGGGCGGACCTTCGCGCGACTCCCGCAGATACGTGGAGAAATATCCCTCCAGCGTCAGCCTGTTCAGCAGCGGATACACACTGCCGACCGCCACCTCAAACTTCGAGGAAATCGCCACGGCAAGTTCGTAGCCGTAGCGGTCTTCCCGTGCGGTTAAGGCCAGCACGCACAGATCAAGGACACCTTTTTTGAATTGTATATTCATTTATTTCTCTCCTATGCAGTAATGTTCACTATTCAACATTGTATAATAGCTGGCCAAAAAAAAAGAACTACTTGCTGTAATATAGCATTCACTATTCCATAATGCAATATATTCCTTTTCCCCACCATGAAGAAAAACGCGTTGGAATCGCGGACAATACCGGCAGGAAGCCAAGTCTGAACGCCGATCAGGCAAACTGAATACGAGAAAGTAAGTGTCTCAACTGAATCTTCCTACATAAGTAATTCCCAGCAGCTTAGGCGGCTTTTGCCCGCCAAAGCTGCCTGAGAGTCAGACCCAGCATTACTGTACTGATTCATACTCTGTATGGGCATCGAACCATCGCGGAAAAATGTTGGTCCCCATTTCCGTTGCCGTGCTAGAGTTTGAAGCGAGCCAAATTCATGTGCAAATTCTCGGCTAGTGCCGCCAGGTACCTGGACGACATCAGCATTTCGCCCATTGCGGTCACTTGCTCTTCGCTGGCTCTACTTAAGTTCTGCACATCTTCCGCACTTTTACGGGACGCTTCACTTGCCTGCCCCATTGCCTGCGACACTGTAAGTGCTTGGCCGGACACATGCCCGATAGCCTCGCGGAGCTCCGCCGTCTGCCGTGCAGCGGTCCGAATGGATTCCTGAATCTCCGCGAACACCCGCGGTACGGCCCCGCTCTGTGACAGCCCCTGCGAAACCAGCTGTGAATCCCGTATTATGGATTGCACGGCCTCTTCGGTCTGGCTCTGGATCTGCGTTAGAAGGTCTGTGATCTGCAGCGAGCTTTTCCCCGTTGCTTCTGCAATCTCCTTCAGCTGTGCAAGGATAACCTCCACTGCAGCAGCTCCATGATCAGCCGAAGCAGCAGCAGCCGCCATCAGTCCGGATATTTCATGAGTGCTCTGCCGGGCGGCGGCAATCTCCTCCGCCATCGCCTGCACGGAATGTGCCGCCCGGTCAACCGTCTCCACCTGCACCCCGATACCGGCGGCAATTGCACTGGAGGATTCGGCAATGAATTGCGAAGCTTGTGCAGCCTGCTCCGCACTGGCGCTCATCTCCTGTGAAGAGGCAGACAGCAATCCGGTGCTCTCCGACACTCCTTGCATCATAGTCTTCAGGCTCTGAATCATTGCATTGAACGAGCGGTGGAGCTGACCAGTCTCGTCCCTCGACGAATAGGCAGCGGAAGCGGTGAGATTCCCTGACTCTGCATCCTTCATCAGCACCTGCAGCTCCTTAAGCGGTTTCGTAATCATCCTCGAAATGAGGATGCTGATACCTATACTGAGCACCAAAGCGGCAATAATCAGCAAAATGATCAAGGTCAACGATCTTTGGGCATCTTGCTGGTTAGTTTCGTTATTGTTGCGGGCATCTTGAACCAGCAGCTTGGCTGTATCCTCAAGCAGACTCACCATGATCTCCCGCGATTTACTGAACACGCTCCCCGAGAAGATCTGATAACCTTCATTTTTGAGCTTCTTGCCGGCCAGCTGGACAATGCTGTCACGCTGTGCCCGGTAATCCGGAAGCAGGGACAGATACTCATTTATTTTATTCGATACGTCTTTGTTGCTGAAGGATATGGCCTTTAGCTGAGTGATCAGCTCATTGTTGATGTTGATATACTCTCCGATAGCTGCCGTATGCTCTTGGCTTTTGCCATCGTTTTTGGTAATCAGACTTTCCAGGAGCAAAGACTCAATTGCCCGGTTGTTTCCGCGTATTTCTGTTATCAGATACATCGGCTGCAAATTTTGGCTGTAGGACTTACCGGACCCTGTTGCCATTTGCTTGGTGGTGATGATGCCGACAGCTCCGGTCCCAATAAGCATAATTATAAAGACCGTTACCAGCAATAGCATTTTATGTCTTACCTTAAGATGTCTCATCTGTTCTGTTCCCGTCCTCTTCATCTCCTGCTGTATCTAATTTATCGGAGATAAAGGTCGAAAGTATGATGTTTTCGCTGAAAAATATGTCGAAAAAACGAAGAAAATATTGTTTTTTTGTGACTATATGACTAATAGATTAGTTTTCAAAAATGAAGAATGGGGGGATGTGAGGGAAGGAACGCCGTTCTAATGCACTTTTTGCAGCAGATCAACGATAAACTCAGCCTGAAAAGAGATTCTATTGCATTATATATAGTAGAATCCCTTGGAAAAGGTACTTTTTACCCAAAATCGGGATATCGGTTGCATGAAATACAGTAGAATGTGATTCATCGCAGAACTCCGGGTAATTCTATTGCAGAAAGTACAGTCTATAACAAATCCTTTATTGTTATCTGACGTAAACATGCCCCTAAGAACCCTCCCCTGCTTCACTCCTGCAGCAAGCCGTATTTTTTGCGGAATCGCTTCAGCACTTTGGTCCAGCCTCCGGCCAGAACAGCCAGGAAAAAGACATTGGACAAGGCATGGGCGAGATCGAGATAAAAGCTTGACGCATACGCGGCAGCCACGAGCCCCCAGCTGAACGCATCCGGCAGGCTGATCAGATACCAGATATTCATAATCCAGCCGAATAAAAATCCCCAGACAAAGCCGAATGCAAGCATTCCGCCCTTTTTTTTCATCCACCAGGTATTCCGCAGCCAGCCAGCGGTCAGACCGACCATGCCCCAGGCGAACATTTGCCAAGGCGTCCAGGGTCCCTGCCCAAAGTAAATATTGGACACCAGCGCGGCCACCGCGCCGATGATGAACCCGGCTTCCGCCCCAAAAACATAAGCCGAAAGAATAACAATGGCCGATACCGGCTTTACACTGGGCAAGGCGGCAAAAGGAATCCGGCTGACCGCAGCGACAGCGGACAACACCGCCAGCAGCACCAGTTCTCTGGATTCAAGCGGACGCCGTTCCAGACGGATGAACAGCGGCAGCAGGGCTACCGCCAGCAGCACAAGGCTGAGCAGCATATAATGGCGGTCCTTCAGCGCTGAGGTCAGCGCAAGGCCGGCCACAAACAGCCCGAGGGCAATCAGGAGCGGGAAGCGAAAGCGGACCACGCGTTCATCACATCCTCTATCGTTAAGGCTTGCGGCAGCAGCTCTCTGGCCATGCGGTTGACTGCCGTTGTATAGAAATAGTTGCTGCTGAAAAATTCCGCCGGCGTCCCTTCCGACGTGATGCCGCCGTCAAACAGCATCGCGCAGCGCGAGGCATACCTCGCGGCAAACTCGACATCATGCGTCACAAGCAGGATACTGACTCCCTGCCTCCGCAAATCTCCGAGCAACGCTGCGAGCCGTTCTTTGGCCCCCGGATCAAGTCCCTTGGTCGGCTCGTCCAGCAGCAAAATACCGGGACCCAGCAGCATCACCATGGCGAGCGCCAGCTTCTGCTGCTGCCCGCCGCTGATATCATGCGGATGGCTAAGCAGAAGGTCTTCGAGCTGGAAGATTGCCAGGAGCCGGGCAATTTCCCGGTCCGCCTCTTCCTTGGACAATCCGGCATACTCCGCCATCTGCTGCAGCTCCTCCTGAACCGTGTCATAGCTGAAGTAGAGCAGCGGATTCTGGGCCAGGAAGCCGCTTGTCTCCCCCTTAGCAAGGGTTACCTTGCCGCGCTGGGGCTTAAGCAGGCCGTTCAGGATATGCAGCAGCGTTGATTTTCCGGCTCCATTCCCGCCCATCACGGCCAGCAGCTCTCCCCGGTACAGGGACAGCGACAGCTTCTTAAGCACCTCTGCCCCGTCCTTGCTGTAGCGGAAGGTCACTTCCCGGCAGCTGAGCAGCAGGTCGGATGAAGTGACAGGAGCGGAGAGGCGGGAAGCGCCTGTGTCAGCTGCCGCCTCCCCCATGCCTGGCCCTCTTTCAGCCAAGGAATGCAGCCAGCGCTTGCCTTCCCGCACGGTCAGCGGGATGGCCTCGCGGGGCGCTTGAACCGCATCCGGCTCAAGGGCAAGGAACAACCGCGCAGCAGTGGGCAAATACGCCATATGCGGAGCGTGAAGCGCAAGCCCCGCCCCGCGTACAAAGTCACGGGGCGTCCCCTGGAACCGCAGCTCTCCCTCTTCCAGCAGCAGCACCCGGTCAGCCAGCGGCAGTACCTCCTCCAGGCGGTGCTCGCTGATGATGACCGTCACGGACATCTCTTCATTCAGCCGGTGCAACGTCTGGAGGAACTCCCGCGCGGCGACCGGATCAAGCTGCGAGGTCGGCTCGTCCAGCAGCAGGAGCTTAGGTTGCAGCATCAGCACCGAGGCCAGGTTCAGCAGCTGCTTTTGCCCGCCGGAGAGCTCGTGCACCGACTTGTACAGCAGCGGCTCCAGTCCGAACAAGCCGGCGATCTCCGCCAGCCTGCTGCGCATAACCGCTGGCGGATAGCCCATATTTTCCATTGAAAAGGCCAGCTCATGCCACACGGTATCCATCACGATCTGTGCATCGGGGTTCTGGAACACCATCCCGATTTCTGCGGCAGCAAGCTCGGCAGGCAGACCGGATAGCGGCTGTCCCTTGTAAGCAATCTTCCCGCCAGCCTTGCCCACGGGCGCAAGCTCGCGCTTCAGATGGCGCAGGAGCGTGGTTTTGCCGCCGCCTGAAGGGCCGAGAAGCACGACAAACTCACCTTCCTCTACCGTAAATGAGAGCTCATGAAGCGAGTCCCTGTCTTCCTCGGGATAGCTGAAGGATAGACGCTCCGCCGCGAGGATCTCCATAACCATTTCTCCTTTCCTTCGAGGGCCGGCGGCGTCAGCACGAACAAGCAGAAGCTTGCATACATCGCGGCATCGGCCCAGCCGAAGTGCATCGGCTTCATCCGCGGATAAATCTCCAGCACCCCGTACCCTTTCATCCAAAAAAACAGCGGGACCAGCCCGCTAGCCGCGAGCAGCAGCAAAATGGCCTTATCCTGCAGGTCCAGCCTGTAAATCCCGTATACACTCCGTTTGCGGATGCCGTAGCCCCGTGCTTTCATCGAGTCTGCCGTCTGCAGCGCTTCCTCCAGCGACCAGGTCAGCAGCACCTTCACCAGCGTCATCCCGTCCCTCATTCTGGAGCGCACGCTGCCCTTGCCTGCATCCACTCCCCGAATCCGCTGGATCATGGTGATCTGGCGCAGACGCCGCTGGAACAAAGGCACAAAGCGCAGCGCCATCAGCGTCAGCAGGGTGGCCCGGGGCGCAGCCGCAGCGAACAGATACATGAATTTATCCGTGGTGACCGTGTAGCTGTAAGAAATGAACAGAATACAAACAGTCAACAGGACCGCCATCATCATCAGCCCGTACAAAACGGCTTCCAGTGTAACCGGCTGGTCCATAAAATAAAACAGAATATGCGCACCCCTGTGTGAAAACAAGGGATTCAGCACGGCTACCGAAACGGCCATCAGCAGAAAAAAAGGGAGCCCGCGCAGCAGCTGCCGCCCCTGTCCCTGCAGCACCAGCAGAAGGATCAGTCCGGCAAGCTCTGTAGCCAGGAACAGGGGATGAAACAGCAGGGTGGCGAACAACAGCAGCCCGGCATAGTAGAGCAGCGCCGCCGAGGGATGCATTGCACGGAAGCCGCTGCTCATTGCACTTCCGCCCCTACATCCTTGCCCATATCCAGCGTATACAGCCACTCCACGGTATCGCCCGGCTGCAGTATGTAGCTGCCTGCCCCTTTGCCGGGAACTTCACCGTTGACCTTGTAGATCCAGCCGCTCTCCGGGCCTTGGTCAAATTCATACAGATTATCGATTCCTTCTACATAAGCGAAGCTTTTGGCTCCCTGGTATTCCATTTGAATTTTATTGCTGCGGGTAATGCGCTTCAGCAGCTCCAGCGCACTCTCGCCGCTCTTGATGTCAACGGCCGCCGCCGCAAAAATCGTCCCGTGCTCCTTGTCTCCGACAATGGAGAGCGTGACGGTATTTACGGCCCCGGCAGGCTTCGCCGGGGCGGCTGAAGCGGCTGCCGGGGCTTGCGCCGTGGCGGCCGGCTTCGCTGTCGCCGCCGGTTTGGTGCCGGCTGCCGGCTGCGCACCGGCTGTCGGCTTCGTGCTGGCGGTCGGCTTCGCGCCGGCTGCAGGCTTCGTGCTGGCGGTCGGCTTCGCGCCGGCAGCAGGCTTGGCTGGCCCGGCCGAGGCCTTCGCCGTGGCCGGGGCTGCGCTGGCCGTAACGGAAGCTGGCTCCGTTACGGCAGCGGCGGAAGGCGCGGGCTTTGCAGCCGCGCCGGATGAGGCGGGCGGCGCAGACACAGCCGCCCCCTTTTGCGTCCCGGCAGCGGGTTCCGCGCCGGACGGCGGGGCCGTGCCGTCCGCAGCGGCGGAAGGCACGGGGGTTGCGGCGTCCCCGGGGAGAGGGGACGCCGGGGTCTTGGGCTGCGGGCTCTGCACCGCAGCCGTGCCCGCGGCGGGGCTCTGCGCCCCGCCGGCCGTGTCTGCGCCGGCTGCGCAGCCGGCGAGCAGCACCGCTGCGGACAGAAGCAGCAGCGGAGTGAACAGCCATTGCTGGATAGACTTGGACATAAACAAGGACACCTCCGATAAATAACCCCTCAAAGTGAGGCTTTTGCATGGAAGCTGATACTGCTACTTTGCAGGAACCTCAAATTATCTTTCTGATCTGACAAAAAAGGGAAAGGAACGGGGCTGCACCTGCTCCCCCGTTCCGTTCTTTTGGCAATATGATTAGTGGTGAAACGGCACAGTCTCCGCCCGCCTAACCTGTGGACAGAGAAGCCGCAACTGAAATGGACGGGTACTGCAAACCCACACGCTCCCAGCCCATACTCAGGCATGACGAAGGCAGAGTTGTCAGCCACAGGATAATCCAAACGCACTCCCGCTACTGCCAGCACTTGTAAACCCGATGAAGAGGGCAGTCACCGTTAGTGGAAAAAGGATCACTAATCGGGCTCATTCGGCCTTATGGCACAGCCTATCTTGGAAAAAGTACCATTAATCCGGCTGAAAGCGGCCATATGAGATGAATAGGCATGAATTAGGTGTACAAAATCCCACTAAAACCTTCTGTAGCCTGGATTTCAGCAATTTAGTTTTACTTTTTCCACTTCGCTTCAGTTCCTTATGAGCTTCATTGCTTCCCAAGCTTTCAAGTTCTCCAGTTCAACTCATACACTTTTTGCTTGATTGCACTTTGTACAACAATAGAAAACTGAGCAGTCTGCGGTAAATCGCATTCTGCTGCATTTCGTGCAGAGATTTCTTGATTTGGAGTCAAAAGCGCCTTTTTCGCCTGAATCTGCTGTACAGAGTGCAATAGATTCCATTTTTCCGCTGATTTGGAGATCATCTACTGTATAAAGTGCAATTGATTGCCTGCTAGCCTAATTTGAGCTTCATACAGTTTCAATGAAAAGGGAAAGCTTTCGGATAAATCCGCATCCCTTCTTCATTTTACTAACTTAACTTATATAGTTGTATCTTCAACAGTTACAAATAGCAGAATCGCCTCTATTACTACATGTAAGTTTACCTAAATATACAATGTGCAGCCAAATGAGTTCAACGCATAAAGTGGCCGCTTTAGTCGCACCCAATACAGTCAAGACTACAGACCCTCTTAAAAATAGAAGGCAAGTCCGGCCGGACCAGGCACTTAGGCCCTTTGAAGGGCCAGCCTTGAATCAAACAGCGGTTCAAAACCGCATGATTATGTTAGTCTTACTGCCACATCAGCATGCTTATGGTGTCTTACTGCCACCAGAGTACGGTTCATGTTTTCCTACCGCCACACCAGGATGTTTATGTGTCTTACTGCCACAACCGCATGATTATGGCAGTCTTACCGCCACCACTGCGGCCATTTCCCTGGTCACAGCGGACGACGGGTCAAAGGTTCCGCCGAATCCGGTCATGTAACCGAGCTCCGTAACTGTACGGACAGCGGATACGGCATAGCTGCTGATCCGTCCTTCGTCAGTAAACTTCGCAGCTTGCGGAGCTGCCGCAGAAGCTGTATTTTCCAGCTTTAGTGCTCTTGAAATCATGACAGCCATATCCTGGCGGGAAATGACTCCGTTCGGATTAAAGGTTGTGTCCGTAATTCCATCGGCAATGCCGAGCTCTTTCGCTTTCCGCACTACTCCATAATACCATGTGCCGGTCTTGACGTCGCTGAATACCGGAGCACTGTTAGCCACAGACGGCTCGTTATGGGTCAGCCTCAGCAGCAGGGCGGCAAATTCCGCCCGGGTAATCTTCTGCTTCGGTGCAAAAACCAGACTGTTCCCGCTGATGCCCTCCATCAGCTTCTTGCCGTATGCCTGATGCACGGCTTCCAGCGCCCAGGGCGAAATCAGATTCTCATCGGTGAACACGACTCCACCATTTACACCGGTAGGCGAAATGCTGAAAAGATTCGCTTCGCCCGTCAAGTAACGGTTATAAGCGGTCAGGGCCAGCAGCGCCTGCTCGGTGGCTACGCTGTTAGCCGGCTGTCCCTGTGTATGGGCATAGCCGCCGTCCGCTTGACGGAAGGAAGCCAGGTGGCTGAGCAACCCGCCTTTGGTTTTGACAAACCGTGAGTCATTCGGACCGATTCCCGCTGCAGCCAGGGCAATGATGACCTGCGCTGTGCTCTCACTGTTTTCTACATTCGCCTGCTTGAAGCCGCCGTCTTCCTGCTGCTGCTGCGACAGCCAGGCAATGGCTTTGTCAACAGCTGCTGCAACCGTTGTCTGACTGGCGTGAGCTGAAAGCGCGGTAACCGCCATAGCAGTGATATCGGGATCAGCTGCTCCGCCTGAGGTCAGCGGGAAGCCGCCGTCCTTGCTTTGAACCTCCAGCAGGGCCTGAACCAGACGTTCTTTGGTCCACTTGGCACCCGAAGGCACCGTATAGGAGCCGCTGTCCAGGGCGATCAGGGCAAAAATCAGACCGTTGCTGCCTTGGCTGGTCATGTTGTCATTGTTATAGATTTTTTCAATCAGGTTATAGCCGCCAAAGTTCTGCGGATCTGCACCTGCAGCAGCCACACCCAGGACCAGACGCTCATAGTCCGTAACCTTGCGGAGCTGGCCCTTGCTGGCTGACAGCTGCTCCTTCACCCCTTCCAGGTAAGCAGCCGGCACTGCATGACCCGAGCGGGCCAGCCCGACAGCCTGCCAATCACTTAGCTCTTCTGCTGCCGTTATCCCTTTCGCGGTAGCAGCAATATCGCTCTTCAATTTCTCCGGCTGCGGCTCCCATTTGCTGCGGTCGACTACTGCGTAATCAGTAAAATGGCTGATTTTGCCGGTAATGATACCCGTTTTGGCATCCAGAACGGAAGGAACCGGAATCCAGCGGCCTGTAGCCGGATCAAGCCAAGCCAAGGCCAGGTTGGCCGGATTTCCGGATTTTACCGGAACTGTGATGGAAAGATCAACCGGCTTCACAAATTTTGTCCCGTCCGGCCCGAACGTATATAGACCCGACACCAGTTCGCCACGGCTGGAGCTGCTCTCCTTCATGCTGATCTTCACTGTTCCGGAGACTGCCCCGGCCGGAATCAGCAGCTGCACCTCGCCGCCGCTGTCCTTCAAAGCCGCTCCCGCACCTGAAGTAACTTCCTGTTCGAAGGCTGCCGTGTTGGCCGTTAATTTTTGACCCAAAGCTGCCGCCTCAGACGCTGTCATGGGTGCACCTGAATTCGTAACAGCTGTCGTCTGTCCCACCTGGTTCAGCGGGAGGGTGTTGTCAACTGCGATGCCGACGCTTCCCGCACCTCCCGTGCTTCCTGTGTTTCCGGAGAGACCGCCTGTACCTGCCGAAGGAATATCATAATCTGTCGTATAGTACCAGACAAGCACATCCCCATTGTTCAATTTGTAATCCCCGGCACTGAATCCAGGATCGCTGCCATTGACGGAATACTTCCAGCCGCTTTTTGGCCCCCGGTCAAACTCTTTCAGGCCATCGATAGCAACGACATACATGCTTCCACCGGAGGTTGTCGCAGTCACCCGGCTTCCCAGCTGGCGGATCAGCAGACTATACGCTGTTTCTCCGGCATTTAGAGCTACTGTGGTGCTGGACAGAATAGTCCCTTTAGCACTGTCGCCGATAACCGAAATCGTTGCCGATGCCGGCTGAGGCACCACTACCGGATCAGAAATAGTCAGCGGCTGCGTGTAGCGGACGATCTTCGGCGTGCTGTCCGCAACATATCCCGTCACGGCAATCTTATACGCACCCGCAGGCAAGCCGTTATCGATGGTAGCTGCGCCCTTTTGATCCGTTGTTACGGTTGTGCTGCCAATGGTCACTTGTACGCCTGCTGCTGGTGTAACCACCGGATCAGAGGTATATGTCTTATCGTTCCATACCCACTGCTTCTGGGCAACGTTTACTGTGAACGCTTCGCCCGGTTTAGGCTGGGCAGCGGAGAGCGTTACGGAGTTGACAACCTGGGTAGCTCCCCCGCCGTAATAGACCAGCACATGATCGGAAGGCTGAAGGACGAAGGCTCCCATCCCTACAGACGGATAAATCCACTCCCCGCCGCGGGAAACCACAAAGCTCCAATACCCGTCATATGTTCCGCTCTGGATTCCATTGATGCCCGAGACATAGCTGCCAAAAGAAGACTCTGTGATGTCCAGCGGAATATTGCCGGATGCCGCCAGCTTCTTGAGGGCGTCCAGCGCGTCAGACGCTTCCAGTGTGCCTTCGGCGATAGGGCCTTGCGGACCTTCGACCGATACTGTGGCTTTTACATTGAGAGGGGCTACCTTAAGCGTCTGTGTATATTTTGCAATCTTGGGCGCCTTCTCTGCAACGTATCCTGTAACAGCAAGTGTGTAGTCTTCTGCAGCGAAGCCCTCTGGAAACTCGGCTTTACCGTCTTTATCTGTTGTTGCCGTCTTGCCACCAATCGTCACCTGCACACCGGCGGCTCTTGAAGTTACCGGGTTGGAAGCGGAGCCATCCCATACCCATGTTTTTTGGGTGACTGTGACGGTAAAAGCTTCACCCTCTCTTGGCTGTGCGTTGGAAAGGGCCACTTTATCGACAAGCTGCGTAGCGCTGCCCGCATAATAAACCAGTACCCGGTCAGACTCCTTCAGCTTGAAGTCTTTCATACCTACATCAACGCTGGCCCATTCCCCGCCGCGAGACACGGCGTACATCCAGCCGTCATAGCCGCCGGTAGCTCCGGCATAAATGCTGCCAATGCCAGTAACATAAGCGCCGGAAGGATTCGTAATCGGCAGACTGTTCGCTGCGGCTACTTTTTCCAGTGCTTCGAGTACGTTCCCAGCGTAGGCGCTGCCTTGGCCCAGCGTCTGCTCAGGCCCTTCAATCGTGAGCGGCACATAGACGAGAGGGTTCTGCGCTACCGGCTTCGAAAAGTCATACAGCTTGCCGTTCGTACCACCGCTGAACAGATTGTAGGCCACCAGGGCCTGCAGGCCTTGCTCGGTAGCCAGCGCATTGGCGCTGCCGCCCTGGTTATGAGCAAAAGCTCCACTGGCCAGTCTGAAGCTCAGCAGCCGATTCAGCAAGCCTGTTTCATTTTTAGTAAACTCGCCGCTGGCTGGGTCTACACCAAAGGAGGACAGACCGATTATGGCCTGGGCCGCACTTTCACTGCTGTCTCCGTAGCCGCCGCTGCTGTCCTGCTTGGCTGCCAGCCAGGCTACTGCTTTTTGTCCCGCTGTTGCCACAGCAGGGTCATTCTTGTGGGCAGCGAGTGCGGTCAGGACTATGGCCGTCATATCCGGATCGCTCGCCCCCGTGAACAAAGCAAACCCGCCATCGCTATTTTGCTTGGACAGAATTTCGCTCAGCAGCGACGTCTGGTTCCATTTGGCGTCACCGGGAATCGTGTAGCTGCCGGAGTCCAGCGCGAGCAGCGCGTAGACTGGCGCATTCAGCGGCTGGCCGCTGATATTGTCGCTGTTATAGATGCGCTCCAGCAGATTGAAGCCCGCTTCAGAACCGCTGCCGGCAAAATTCGCCGGATCGCCGCCGACCGCCCGCACAGCCAGCACAATCCGCGCATAATCCGTCACATTCGGGAAGCTGCCTCCCGCTGTCTGTACTTTTTTCGCTAATGACTGGACGTAGCTGTCCGGTACCCGGTAGCCCGCCTGGGCCAGCCCGATCGCCTGCCACTCCGATGTTACGCCGCCGCTGAGTATATATTCTGCAGCCGAATACGTTGCCTGCGAGACAGTTACCTGTCCCCCGTTATCCGCTGCAGCCAAGGAAGCGCCAGCTTTTCCTTCCGCAAAAGTATCCGCAGCATATACTGCGTCCGTGACACTGTCCGTGCCTGTGTTAACAGTGGCTTCCGCTGCGGCAAAAGCCTGTCCCGCCGGAACCACCGCGGTACCCGTAACCGAAATTACCAGCAATAAGACCAGACCAAGCACAAAAGACTTGGCAGAATAAAATGTCTTCATCGTCAACCTCTTTCCTTGTCATAAAATAAATGCTTGTACTGCTTTGCAGAGGACAGCCGGGACAACATAAAGACCGCCCTTGTTCAGGGCGGCCGGGAAGAATACAAATTGGAAGGCTGCGGTGCTCGAAGCTCCAGACTTCATCCATTTGCATATGTTCCGCATTCTTACCCCACGAAGAATAGAAACGTTCACGAAAAAGGCAGGTCTCCTGGCTTATGCCTCATCGCTGCTCTTGGCCTTCCCATCCTTACAGCCGGACAGTGGCCGCTCTAAGAGCCGCTCCGCATTTACAGTGGCGGGACCGCGCCGGATTTGCACCGTGCTTCCCTTTTAAGCCGATTTCTGATGCTACGCATCGAACCGGCACCTCTCTCTTAACTATTAAATTTTAATATCCATAATCATATCTAGTATTCCCTTGTATGTCTATAGAGAAGCTGTTTCTTAGCGGGTGCAAAAAGTACTCCACCCTCTCCAGCTATTATTCCATCCTGAAATAACGATGTCCGATTCATACAACATGGTTATGGAAGCCTCGAATTTGGCGAAGCCAAATTGGGGGCCTTCTCCGGGATTGCATCGTCTGAAGTGCCGCCAATGGGCGGCATGAATGTCCATCCACAGTAATAGTGAAAAAATCCAACGACTCCCAGCCATAACCGTCAATGCAGAGCAGCACCTTGTGAGGAGCAGCTTGTAACAAGCACCTTGTGACTAGCAGTTCAGCAGCCGTCGGATCATTTGTACGGACTGTTGAGAATATACAGCAACTGTTGGCTAGTATAAGGATAGTTGGGACTTAACGAACGATGGGGCAGCGAATATTGGATCGTTGTCAGGGCAGTTGGGACTATACAGAAACCGTTGGCTGGTATACTGGTAGTTGGGACTTAATCGAGTGTCGGGCCGGCAACTGTTGGATCGTTGTCAGGGCAGTTGGGACTATACAGAAACCGTTGGCTGGTATATTGGTAGTTGGGACTTATACAACAAGTGTTAGGCGGCTATCCAGATAATGTGTCTATGCGGCAATCGTTGAGGGCGTGCAGTAATTAGGTAACTTTCAACTTAGAAATTCCTGTTAACAGCAACCTTATAGCAGCGGCGGTAACAACGGTATTTCTGCCGTTGTATCCACCAGTTTCGGCCTCGGTGCGCACAACAACGGCATTTCTGCCGTTGTTTCTAACATTTCTAGACTCGGCGTGCACAACAACGGCATTTCTACCGTTGTTTCTAACATTTCTAGACTCGGTGCGCCTAACAACGGCATTTCTGCCGTTGTTTCCAACAGTTCCAGACTCAGTGCGCCTAACAACGGCTTTTCTGCCGTTGTTTCTAACATTTCTAGACTCGGTGCGCCTAACAACGGCATTTCTGCCGTTGTTTCCAACATTTCCAGACTCGGCGTGCACAACAACGGCATTTCTGCCGTTGTTTCCAACATTTCTAGACTCGGTGCGCCTAACAACGGCATTTCTGCTGTTGTTTCTAACATTTCTAGACTCGGTGCGCCTAACAACGGCATTTCTGCCGTTGTTTCTAACATTTCTAGACTCGGTGCGCCTAACAACGGCATTTCTGCCGTTGTTTCTAGACAAGTTTGTCCTTCAAACGATTAGCACTAAGCTACTTCCCGACTCTGTATGATTCTGAAGCACAATAAAGTAGAGGCTATACTTCCCCAATCCAAAACAAACTCAAACGAGGCTATAGCACTCTGCGAAGAAATCAAAGGTACTTTTACCTCTCATTCCACGCTGGAGTCCACTTTTGGAGAAATCAAAGGTACTTTTACCTCTTATTCAACGCTGGAGCCTGCTTTCGGAGAAATCAATAAAAACCTGAAGAGCATGATAAGCCTCACTTTTTCGGCATATCATGCTCTTCAGGTTAATGTGTCAAAGCTGCTTCGAGAAGCGTCGTCTCATTCGGTTGTTGTATCCCCCGTTGCTGTGGGGGATGGCTCAGGGCTTGGAGAGGCATCCACTCCGGCGCCCGGAGGGTTGCTTGCTGCCGCGCCTGAGGCCGGCTGCAGGGTCAGCTTGTACTCCCCGGCGATGACCATGTCGCCTGCGACCAGCTTCGCGCCGGCCTCCAGCTGCACGGTCACCTCGTACGCGGGTGCCTCCGGCACCGCTCCCGAGGCTCCGGGGGCTTCCGGCGCGGTGCCGCCCGCTGCCGGTGAAGGCGTGGCCCCGCCGGCATTCCCGCCGACGGGCCCTTGGGTGACGGCGCCTGCGTCTGCGCCGTCCTCACTTCCGTCGCCCGCCCCTGCGGCGGCGCCGTCAGTCCCTGCGGGCGCGCTTGCCTTCGCGCCCTTTGCCCCAGCGGCGGCATCCGCGCCGCTGTCAGACCCGACCGGCGCACTCGCGTCCGCGCCGGTGTCCGGGCCAGCGGCTGCCGTACCCGCAGCCGCTTCACCCGATGCGACCAGGCAATTGCTGGTCGTACCCGTGACCTGGTAGTCCTCCGTGACATCGCCGGAGGACACTACGCTGATCTCCGCCGGCTTGAAGGCGGAGCAGTCAGCCGCAGCGGCAAAGGTGAACACCAGGCCGCTGCCCGTGTCCCCGCCGCCCAGCCGGACGGCGGCAGGAGCCAGCGCGCCGGCCCCGCCCGTGGCGCTGGGCAGTGCACTGCCCGCCGGCTTGGCCGTGTCCGCAGGGTCCGGCCGGAGCAGGCTGATGGCAATAATCGCGCCAATCAGCACAATGCCCAGGATGCAGCCGGAGATCAGGATTTGAAATCGGCTGCGGCTGACCCACCGCGCCAGCGGCGAAGCCAGCTGGGAGCGCGCTTCGTTGTAGACATTTTGCAGTGCCGGACCTGCGGCGGCGGCATAGCTTTTGCGGAAATCGCGGCTCTTGAACGCCTCGCGGTCACTGCTCTGGAAGTACTTCAAGATGGCCCGGCGGTAACCCGGCCACAGCTTTTTATTCGAAATGGAAAATAGCGGATTCCCCTGCGACCAAGCCAGGAAACGGTAGACCGTCTCCTTGTTATCCCCCGCCTTGCGTTTCACCAGCTCCATAAGCGTCTCATAATCCAGAGGCCCGTCCTGGCGCTCACTGCTGTGATAAAAGGCCAGCGGCAGCCGTTCGAACGGTTCAATACTGCGGGATTCCTTCAGCCAGCGCCGTCCGAGCAGCTGCACATCATCGAGCTCTCTCGGCGAGAGCCCGGCAAAAATCTCCTCCGTCGGCTTCTCCTCCCCGAACCACCGGTAAGCAGCCCGGAGGGCGTTCGCCTTCCGCCGGGTAATGGAATCCAGCGGCGGCTGCCAGTCGGCAGCATCGCGGTAGCGCAAAAAAGAAATATCCAGCAGCTGCTCCTGCGTCAGTTCCTCCAGCGACACCCGGTTCAGCAGGAAACGGTCCGAAGCCGTCATCAGCTCCTCCAGCAGCAGCAGGACTTCGGGATACATACCGCTGCCTCTGCGGCGTTCCTTTTCCGCTTTATCCACCGAATCATGGATCGCCGCTACCTCTCCCACCGGATTGGGACTTTGCTGGAGCTTCTCCAGCAGATACTCCTTCACTGTGTCCCGGACAAAAGACTGCTGCAGTGCTTCAGGCAGGAACCGGCCCCAATGTGTCACAAAACGCAAAATATCCGCCGGGCTTGCCGCCGCAGACAGCCGGGATTCCATGTAAGGCTCCAGCAGTGCCCGGCGGAATACAGGCTGGGCCAGCACTCTTTTGAAAAAAGACGCACTAAGCTCGTCATTGCTCTCAATAATGCCGTAAGCCGCTGCCAGCGCATCTTCACGGCCCGCAGACTGGGCATTGAGCATGCCGTTAATGAAATAATCCACGATTTTGACCCGGTAGTTATGGCCCTTCAGCGCAAAATACTCCACAAACCGCTCCATAATCTCCGGCACTGGCACGCCTTTTTGGCGGATCAGGTCATATTCGCGGTCAAACCGCTCCAGGAACATATCGTTCAGCCGCACCCGTGCTTCAAGCGCACCCTCCGGCTTCAGGTAGGCCAGCAATCCGCCCAGCACAGCCTGCTTATTCCCGGTGTACAGACTCTCATTGCCCTGCTCAATTTCATAAAATACCGCCAGCTCATTGTACAGCGCGAGCGACAGCTTGCGCTCCACACTCTCCCCGGGCAGCAGCGAGTCAGCAAAACGCGCAAAATCCTCCAGCCCGCGTTCCGGCTCTTGCAGTGTTTTCCAGGCCAGCTCTGCAAACGGCTGCTGCGTATCGCCAAAGTCGGCACCCAGCACCCGGCCCGCTGCCAGATCGAATACAAAATCCTTCTCAATGCTGCGGTCGCCCGGGCGGAGCGAGCCTTTTTCCACGAAGGTCAGATGAATATATTTGCGGCTTTTCGGCTCATTGGCATAGGTGATCACACCCAGCCTGCGGCGGAAATCATAAGGCAGCGCCCTGAAAAGAACCTCCGTCAGCTCTACCGCGCGCCGCGACAGCTCTCCGATCGGAACGTCCAGGGCTATGTACAGCTTTTTTTTGCCGGCCACGGAGATCATCACCGCCTGCAGCAGCGTCTTGAACAATTCCTCCGTGATGCCAAGCCCGCGCAGGATACTTAACGGATGGGGCTTCTGCTCCCGCTGTGACACAGGGATAGCCGAAAGCTCCGGCAGCGTTCCGCCCAGCTCTCCCGCATAGCTCCCGGCAAAATCCGCATGAAGCCAGTCTCCGTAACCCTCCAGAATTTCCTCCGAACGGATGGGCGGCACCACGAAATTATGGGCAAAAAAAGCGCTCCGCTGACCCGTGAAATCCGCCGCCAAATACCGGCTCTGCCCGATTACCGTATCATTTGTTTCCGTATGGAACAGATGCAGCGCAGCAGGGTACAGTTCCTCATTCTTCTCGCCGCGTGCCGCCAGCTCTGCCGGAGCATCGTAAAGACAGAAGGGATGCAGAATTTTTTTGACAAAATTATTGTCCAGGCTCTCCGACTTCGCTACCGTATCGAATCCTTCTGTCGCCCGGTACACACCACGCCGTTCCCGGGTATACATCTGCTGGGCGATCATGGACCCTGAAAATCTGTTCACGGCCCGTCGCTCCCCTCAATGTAATTCAGCTTGTGCAGCAGCCAGATAAAAGGCTCGTCCACCCGGATTGGACTGACCACACCCTCCACCTTCTGATTCACCGGATTGCTGCCCAGTGCCGATACGGCAAAATACCCCGTGTTCGCAAAATACACATCCATCGTGTCCTTGAACGGGCGGTCCACCTTCTCTATGAAGCGGCGGATTTCGCCGTCGATGTTGTGGAACTCGTCCAGATTCAGCGTTTTGCGGTGCACATAGTTGTTGAACACATTGCTGTTGGACTTGATGTAATCGCCGTCCTCATCCTTGAGCGAATGCAGCATGTCGCTTTTGGCGAGTACGACCGCTGTCGGGATATCGGTTTTGCTCTTCTCCTGGTAGGCGATGAAATCACCGAACATGGTCAGCACCACATCCCGCGGCTCGTCATACTGGGAGACCCATTCGCCGGGGCGGTCCCCGAAATTGATCCGGATTTTCTCGCGGATGGAACGGATCTGCAGCGGGTCAACCATGAACAGAATCCCGGCGGAGTTCTTGATATGCTGGCCATGCAGCCCGAGATAATCCTGATCGACCATCCCTTCACCGGCGACATCGAAGAATACAAGCGTCAGCGGGGGCTTGGACTCATCCTTGAACACAAATTGGAAAATAAACGGCTCCTGCATCTTTTCCTTCTGGGTCGAAGCCAGCAAATCCCCCCGCTCGAACAGCGGTTCTTCGTACAGCGTGCGGAACTTGCGGCTGATCTCGGCATTCAGCGGCATGCAGGCCGCGTCAAAATGTCCCGCCGTCGTATGCTGCAGCGTATGGATCAACGAGGTCATATACACCGACTTCCCGACCTGGGATGCGCCGATGATGGAGATAATATTGCTTGGCACCTTGCCCGCAGTCACGGGCAGCTCATTATGGCAGGACGGACAGAGCCGTCTGCGGGTAAGCACGCCATAGCGGTCTGTAAGACCGGTCAGCACATTGTCGGTATAGTGGTGGTACTCTTCCGGAATATCCGCCGGATTCAGTATAGCCTCCATATCATCAACCGTATCGAGGCCGAAGCGCTCGCGGTATTTGTTCAGTGCATCGTCTTCGCCCAGCGCATAATTCTCATCATCCTCGCGGCTGTGCATGGCCCGGAATACCACATCCTCCGGTTCGAACCGCGTGAAGCAATACGGACAGACAATATCATAAAAAAGCGGCCGCGCCTGCGGCTGATTCTTTTTCTTAAACCGGTTGAAAAAAGACATCTCTTGTCCTCCTAAAAGTTTTGCGGAACCTCCGCTTCTCCGGCTGGCTTTGCAGCAAAACTCGCTTCGGAAGCATACGCTAAGTTTTGTGAGCCTTGCTCCCTAGAATCGCTTCGAACAAAACTCGCCTCGGAAGCATGTGCTTAAGTTTTGCGGAACCTCCGCTTCTTTTGAGAATCTTTGCAGTTAAAACTGCTTTTGAAACATTGTCTCGCACGGATATAGAGTGAACTTAAGAATCTAGCTAGATGCCTGATGGAAACTCTGTGTTTTCTGAAAATCCACTGTACAGCCTGCTGCAATTCTCAAATTCAGCTTATATAGCGTGAGCACAACTGCCCCGGTTCCCTTTAACTCCTATTTGTGCTGAACACATAACGGACGGTTAAACCTTCAGTTCCTGCATCCAGCCTGCTGCTTAGCTATAACTGCACTTTGTACAGCTATATTAACCCCCCTGCCTGTCCCCGCTAGTTTAACTGTATTTCATGCAGGTAAAAAGAGGAAAAAAGGCCATATTGAGATGATTTCCAAAATATAGATGTACAAAGTACAATTAAGCGTTTGATTCCGCTGAAAAGGCAGCTTTTACATGTACGAAATGCAGTTACAGCTCCGTTGACCCCTGCTTGAAAGACATGCATCAGTCACCGTTGCTTCCGCGTTCTCTGTTCACTCCGGCACCAGCTCGTAAAATATGCCATATTTGCGGCCATCCGTAAAAAAGATGCGCACAGCGTCCTCCTTGCCGATTTCTATCGGCGGCAGAATGTTGCGTCCGGCGGCAAAGTCCTGGACGAACGGGAACAGTACGCCGTCTTCTTTGGAGGCAGGGAAGCCGCCCCGTTTCTTGACATAGCACAGCACCTCTTTCGACACCGGCACTTCAGCCGTAATCGTCATATGTACTGTTTTTTGCTTGCCGAACAGGCTTTTTTTCTGCTGGATGGAATAGTAAATCCGCGCTTTGCCCGCGCTGACCAGCGTCCGGTTCGCCCCGTCCCGCTGGCGCACCAGCAGAGTGTCTGTACCGTCCGCAAGCCGGGCGTAAACGGTGTACGCCACCAGACCGATGTCATCCAACCGGTCACGGTATCCGTTATTTGCCTTATACTCCTCACGGGTGTAGAGCTTCATACCGGAGGGCGGCAGTTCTCCGCTGTCCGCAGCCTCCGCAGGTGCCTTATGAATGCAAACCGCCTGCACGCCGTCCGGCCAGCGCCACCGCAGCGTACAGAACCTGTCCTCCACCCGGGAGGACACTTCCGTAATGACTGGTGTGGAGGAATCAACCTCGGCGTACCTCATGACTGTAGGCTCCCTTCAAATATGTCTTACCATTTCTATCTCTTACATCATCTCATTCAACATCTCATTCAATATCTCTTACAGTATCTCATTTAATGAACCGCTGTACGCATATCGCGCAGCAAAGCGGGTGTTCGAGCCCGGTCGGCATTTTCTCTTTTTGGACCATCCGATATCAGAATCCTTTGCTGCCCCGGTTTCTGCGCGGAGACGGGAAGCCTGCCGACGATGGAGCAGCCGTATCGGCGCTTCGTCCTCTTTTGCGGGAAAGCCGCCCTTCTCCAAAAGGGATCACAAACGTGAACAATGCAATGATTGCTGCCAGAACAAGCAGAGCCAGCAAACGGGTCATAGCATCGCCGAAGGCATGGCCGTCCAGGCCAAACTCCAGAATCAGTCCGGCGAACAAACCGGAAACCGCACCGCCGACGCCAAAGCTCCGCGCCAAATGGCGGTTGTCAAACACAATGCCAAGTCCGATCCCGAGAGCCGTACCCACAAGCAGCAGCGCCAAAATCCGTACCCCGGCATAATACGGGCTGTCCGCCGTGTAATCACTGCGCACAGTCAGCAGCGTCCGGTCGCCCAGCCGGTCATAGATTTGCTGGAACACATCCCCGAGAAGATCTGCATTGGTCACATCATAATACTGCCCGCCGGTTGTGGTGGCAATATCCTGAAGCAACGCTGATCCCGACGGATCATCCAGCGCCAGGCCAATCGTATTTACGGCAATCCCCCGGTTTACGTACTCCGTAAGTTCTTTTGAGGTGTCAAACTGGCTGAAGCCGTCGGACAGCAGGATTACCATAGCTCCCCGCCCTGACTGATTGTCACTGTTAATTACGCCCATGGCTTCTGTGAGCGCGCCGCTAATATTTGTACCGCCATCCGTGGTCTGCAGACTGTTAATAACTGACGTCACCTGCTCACGGTTGGCTGAGCTGGACAGCGGGATCAGCGGTTGAACCACCGTGGCGTCCTGACTGAACGTAACTACAGCCACCATGTTGTCTTCATCCATGCGCTGCACCAGTGATTCGGCTGCCTTATAGCGGCTGTTGCCCGGATCGCTCTGCATCATGCTGCCGGAGTCATCAATGACCATGACCACATCTTTGACCGGCTTCACGCCGCCGAAGTTCAGCTCATACACGAACTCCATTACGGAGCCAACCGCGAACAGCAGCACCAGCGTCAAAGGCAGCATCTTCCACGAGAATCCCAGATACCGCTGCTTCCACGACAAGCCATTCAGTTTTGGCGAGATCATCTCCGCAAGCAGGCAGCCCAGGCCGACCCCAAGTGCCACTATGGCAAAATAGATGCCGACCAGCACAATCGACGGCAAATCGTACGGCCTTTGGTCCAGCAGCAGCTCGCCTAGCACAAAGGCCGCTCCGCCGCCGAGAAGGCTGAAGAGAAGCAAAAGCAGATTGATTTTACGCTGCATCGCTATCCACCCTTTCGAGGTAAAACTAAATTTAAGCACATATGATTTCCGATGGCGCAGGACAGCTTGAACTCCCTTACCGCAGTTACAAAGCGGTCTGCTTAATGCCATATGTCTTTCGGTTCCCGGCAGCTGCACTGCTGACAATGAAGAAGTCCGAAATGAGGCAATCTGCAGAGTTTGGAGAAAAGCAGCTGCCATTCTAGTGTATGTAATGCAGCAGAATGGCTCCAAAAGAGGCTATACTCCCATTCTATTGCATTTCCTGCAATAGAATATGCAAGAAAAGCCACATTCAAGCGAATCCTTCGAATTCTGCTGCACTTTCTGCAGCAGAATGCACGCTCACAGCGGATTTCCAGCCATTCTGCTGCACTTTCTGCAACAGAATACCCACTGGCTGCGGATTTCCGGCCATTCTGCTGCACTTTCTGCAGCAGAATGCCTTATACCGCCGCCTCTACCGCAGCTCCGGCAGCTGTTCCTCGGCGATGCCGTGCAGCCGGTAGCCGCTGGTGGCGTAGGTCTCATAGTAGACCTTGCCGTTGCGGTAGTAGAGCAGATCCTCCAGATGGAAGCCGCCCATCAGGTTCAGCTTCTCAATGCCGCTTCTGCGCTGCTCATGTACGAAGCCGAGGCGGTAGATGCGTGTCGTCTCATCGGCACCAAAGGCATAACGCAGGAATTCGGAGCTGCTGTCGCCGAAGAAATATTTCTCCTCATGGCGGTGCTCCTGCGTGTATTCGAAGAGGCGGACGTTGATGCAGGCTTCGTCCTCCAGGCTGCGGTAGAGCCGCTTGAACAGCTCCTCCCGCGAGACAATTTCGCGGTTGTCGTAAGCGGCCGCAACATTGGCGCGCCGCAGCAGCTCTTCCTCGAAAGGCAGCGCGAACGCCTCGGCCGCCAGCAACTCCCGGCGGCACAGCTCAATCAGCCGTTCAGCTACCACAGCGCCTCCCTGGCGGAGCAGCTCTGAGACGCTCCCCAGGAACCGGTCGCTGAAGAAGATGCCCGGGCCGCGCCGCGCTTCAATATCACGCATAACCTCTTCCGCGACGTTCCGGTAATACTCCATAATGTTCTGGTCCACCGTCTCGCTGGTACGTCCGATGCTGGCAAGCGCCAGACTGTGCAGTTCCTCCTCCAGCGCTTCCATGGTCTGCACCTTGGCTTTGCTCTCCGCGTGCAGCTGCTCCAGCGCCGCGTCGTAGCGCAGACACAGCGCAAGCTCGCTCTCCATGCGCAGCAGCTCATATTTTCTGCTGTACACCTGCGCAAATAAATAATGAATGAAATTGCGCACGGTCCGTTTGTCCAGCAGCGGCACGCGCTGGAACGGCTGGCGCTCCACGCTCTCCGCGTAGAGCTGCTCCAGCTCCTCCTGCGCGGAGGCAATCGCCGCGCGCAGCCCGGCCATATGCTGGCGCAGCGCATGCAGCACACTGCCGCCGCCAGGCTGCTCGGCGGTCCATTCCGCCAGCTGGTAGAACGTCAGCGGCGGAACCGCCTTCTCCTGGGCCGCCAGCACAGCGGCCCACTCGCGGGCAGGGTCGGTGTCCGCCACCCTTCTGGCGGACACCTCCGCAAAATTGCTGCGGAAATAGGCCTGCCCGCCGTCTCCGAACAGCAGCGTTTCGGCTTCGCGCAGCGACAGCGGCTTCAGCTCGCTGTAGGAGGGCCGGCCGTGGCTCATCAGCCCGGTCATCTCTTCAAGCCCCGCTTCATCCGGCAGCAGCGCCGCGGCCCGTTCACGCAGGGAATCGGTGCTCAGGCCAAGCAGCGCCTGCCGCTCGCGCAGGCTGAGCGCCCCGCCCTCCTGCAGCTTCGCAGCCAGATAATGAAAGGCATGATACAGCACCGCAAGGGCGATTTGCCGGTTCGGCCGGCGCACCGCCGAGAAGCCGGCGGATGCGTAGCCCTGCCTGCCCGAGCTGCCCCGGATGCCGCTTTTGAAGGTCATATTATTGTAGCCGCCGTGTCCGGTAGCCGTATCTGTTGCCGGGCGGACGCGGTTCTTGAGCAGGCTGATGTGGGCGATAATCTCATAGTTGTCGTCCATGCCATGAGGTGACATCATGCCCCGTTCGTTTTTGTCCGAGAGCAGATAGACAAGATCAAACAGTGCAGAAGGCCCGTGGGCCACCGGGATGGACAGCCCGTCTTCCGTGACCAGCAGCGGAGCGCTGAGGGTGTAATCCGATTGCTGCATCCCGTCCAGCTCACGCAGAAAAGCCAGCCCAACCGAGCTGGAGTAACCGAAGTTGTCCCCCTGCTCCCGCTCATTGATCAGCACATACAGGTCGGTCTGCACCGACTTGAACGACTGGCTGAGAACGGCCCGGGCCAGCAGGGCAACCTCCGGCAGCAGCACATTAAGCGGGTCATCGACCCGCGTAATGATGGAGAGATGGATAACGTCAAAAGAGGAGTACAGCCGTCCATAATCCGCGATGCTGTTGCTTAAACGCCGCAGGCTGCGGTTCATCCCGGACAGAAACCGGCTGTCTTCGTGGAACTCGCGGTAGAGGTCCTGACGGACTGTACGGGGATCGCGGCCCGCCGTTTCCGGCAAGGCCATCCCCAGGACCCGCTCTCTTCTGCTGCCCTCGGCCTGCGCCCGGTTCCTGCTGCCGGCGTACTCAGGCTGTGGCTGGCTTCCATCGCCAGCCTGCTCTGATCCGGCGGACGCGGCATGCAGCGCCATAATCCCGCCCGCATTGTCCCATTTCCGCTCGCAGCCGTCCAGCACCGGACCGATGGCCGAAGCCACCTTGTCGCCCAGGAACAGGAACAGAGCGGGATAATGGATGCTGCTGCGCCCGTCCCCTTTGCTCCGCTGCGCTTCTTCCTGCGCCGCATATTGTTCTGCATAGGTTAATGCCTGTGCTTTGATCATAGGCTTACTTCAGCTTTCTGCGGATGCTGCCAAGCTTGCCGGTCAGGCTCTGATAGAAGCTGTACATTTCATCGCCGTCCGCATGTTCTACCCGCTCGTATTCCAGACTGTCGCGCGCTTCCAGGAAGGAGACATACAATCCTTCCAGCTTATACAGCAGGGGGGTGACATCCTCGGCGGCTGTCATTTCCCCGGCACGGCGCGCTGCTTTGCGCAGCAGAACACTGCGGCTTTTCTCATCCAGCCCGCGGAAATGCCGGTAGACGGCGTACTCCACATAGCTCCGTTCCTTCATTAAGTTGGCGAACGGCTCCCAAGCATCCTCGTCCTCGTCGCGGTCATAGACATACAGCGCACCTTTTTTGGTGATGGTATCGGTGTACAGCGCCTCAATAAACTGGTCGATCCACTTGTCTTCGTCAAGATATTGATGAAGCAGCCCTTCCAGTTCAGCCGCTTTGGCTGCCAGGGCGTCATATTTGGCCAATTCCTCGCGGACCCGCGCGATCAGCTGCGGCGAACGGATCAGATTTTCCTGCCCCATCTCTTTGTTAATGCTGCCAAAAATGTCCTTAGCCCCTTCACGTTCCAGTCCGCTTGCGCGCAGCGACTTCAGCTCGTCAGCCGCTTTTTTCACTTCACCCAGATTTGGGCGCGAATTCCCAAGCTGCAGGTCATAGCCGCTGAGCATTTTATCCACATCAAACGGCTTGGTGAGGATGACCGAGAAACGGCTGCTCGTATTTTCGTCGAGGCCTTTCTCGACAATAACCCCATTCTCCAGCGCTCTGGCAAAATCAGCCCGCACTCTCGCATTGTACTCGCGGACACGGTTGTTGACGTAGGTATCGCCCCAGGATTTTTCCGGAATCGGCGAAGGCAGATACGTCCAGTTATTCTTGTCGGTCATCACCAGATGGCGTCCGATTCCTTCCTTATCAAGGATGGTCCGCTCATAATTCTCTTCGTACACCCGCAGCGGCGTATATACGAACAGCGGCACCCCATTGCGCGTATTCAGCCAGAAAATCCGGTTTTTGACCTGGCTCTCCTTGATGGTAAACTGCGATTTGCCCAGCGCGTTGTTCTGGTAATTGCGGATTCCCTTCAGGATGCCCGGCGCCTTGACCGGCACAGAGACAAACCCCCAGGACGGGAAGTGCAGACTGCCGGAGCTGTTGCTCAGGTGAAAAATCGGCACGGCATCCTCATCCAGGCGTCCGGCGATAATCCGTTCCACGAATTTATCCAGCGGCTCCTCGCGGCCGTATTTCATTACCAGGAATTCCTCCATGGAACGGGTAATCAGGTCGCCGAACTTATCGCTCAGGAATTCTGAGATGGAGCGCACAATGTCGATTTCCTGCTCCTTGACCCAGCGCCCGGAATGTTTCAGCATCTCCCGCGTGAAGTCGCGGATCAGATCGTCGCCATCCTTCTGGTCCATCACCTTGGAGATGGTTGAGGCAATGTCCGGCACATTGACGATATTCCAATAGTAGGTTTTGTTGCCCTTGTGGTCGGCCTGCTCCTCACCGTTGATCAGGATATCGCCGTTCTTCTCAAAGATCGTGCTGAGCGCGCTGAGAATCTCGGTAAACACCCCATAAATCCGGTTGTTCTCTTCATTCAGCAGCTCAAACAGATCTTCATAGAATTCAATCATCTGCTCGGTGCGCTCCACATCGGCGTGCAGCCAGTATTCATTGATTTTGGCTTCAATATAGGCGTTTTTCTTCTTTTCCTTGGAGACAAAAGCGCTCCGCGCATCGCCCAGCTTCTCCTGCGCACTGTCCTGCGCCGTCTCGATATCACGCGGCAGCCGCAGCAGGCTCTCGCGCAGCGCTTCGATATAGGACTGGATCAGCTTCAGAATACAGAAGCCTTTTTCGGTATAGAGCAGCCGTGATACATAGAACGGACCCTGCTCAGGATGCAGGAAGATACGCTCCAGTTCTTCTCCGAAACGTCCGGTGATTTCTCCGGGGAGCTGCTTCTTGGACTTGATATATTCCTCGCGGGCACGGGCCAGAAAGTTCTGCTCCAGCTCCGTGTCCATATCCACCACCTGGTGTTTGATGACATTGCTGTGGTTCAGGCGCTCGCTGTTCTCATAGCCGGGCAGCGGCTCCGGGACACGGGACTCGAAGGTTTTGATCATGCTGTCGAGATCGATGCCCAGCTTGCGCGCGAGCTTTTCCACATCCTCCTGCCCTGGTGCCTGCTGGAACATTTTGTCCATCTTGTCGAACAGGCGGAATGCCAGATATGTCGTCATTTCCTCAATCGGCAGCACCGCAGAAGAAGCCCCGATAATGTTGTATTCATAATTGGCAGGATACGTCTTGTTCATCTGCGCAATGTTCGTACGGATGTTGCTGATATAGTCGTGGATCGCGAATTCCTCGCCCGACTGCTTTTCCTCGCTGGCCATGAAGTTCGTAATATTCTCCGCCGTTACATTCATGCAGTAGTCATAGGCGTTCTCCAGCAGCTTGCCTTCGGTATTGGTCGCAGAGATCAGATGGCACAGGTTGAACGGAGGCAGCGGTGAATTCACCGTCAAAATATTGCCGTACTGCTGGCGGAACCGCTCGCCCCGGCTGTCGACGTTCATCCAGTAATCCAGTTCCTTGAGCGCTGCATAGCCGTTCTTGCGGATATATTCACGGGTATGCTCGCTGAGGCTTTTGTTCGACAGGTTCACATCCGGCGTGAACAAATAGCCGAGCGTATTCACACGGTCGATGCCTGCAGAGCCGTAGTCGCGTTCAATAATTCCGCGCACGATATAAGCGATATCCAGAAACGAACCGCTGCCCGTTCCCCCGGACAAGCCGGTAAGCAGGAATACCATCAGCTTTTTGCTGGTGCCTACAGAAAGGGTCTTAATCTTCTTGTCGATCGCCGACACAACCTGATTGATCTTCGTGAACAGCAGCAGCCGTCCGGCCTGGCGCACCCCGGCAGCCCCGTTCATGCCATCGGTTATGCTCAGCTCCGGCGACAGCCAGTCTGTAATGTACGGTTCAAGAATGCTGCGGTTCTGCAGAAGTCCGCCGATCTCGGCATTGGCCAGCAGCACGAATTCATTCTGCGGGTCGAGGCCGATGCCCTTGTATTTTTTGCCGCGGTCCTGCTCATTGGTCTCAAACGCCAGGAACTCCACGTTGTCCGGCTTATCCCGCTTCTTCTTGGACAACGGATCTTCAGGCAGCTTAAAGCGGCGGTTAATCTGGTATTTCAGCCGCAGCAGGGCATCGATGCCCGTGCCGCCCAGGCCGATAATGAGGATCGGGTTGTCAATGGTGTCTACTCTGATTTTGTCGCTGACGATTCCTCCGCCCAGCGATACGTCGAGCTGTTGAATATGTTCTCTTACTACCGGTTTCATGAGTGCTCCCCCTTATATCAAATACTCAAGTAAAATGGTCTTGTCTACTGTCTGCAGCGCCACGGATATACGGTCGCCGCTTTTCAGCTCCAGTCCCCGTGCCGTATCGACCACACGTCCGGACCGTTCAACAGATATTTCTTCGCTGCCGCGCAGCATCAGGCGGTCATTTTTGCCCGGAGTGAACACAAGCTTCTCGCTCTCTTTCAGCTCCGGCGCCAGCTGCAGCAGCTGGTGGAGTGTGAATTTGCCGCGGAAGGCCGCCAGCTTCTTGTACTGCGGATAGGTCTTCTCGCCAGTGTTGCCGTCCAGCACTTCCACTACCATCTGTCCGACAAAGCCGCGGTTTGATTTTTGGCGCAGCAGCCACAACACCACAGCCGCCGCCAATACCAGCACAATGCCGCCAATTATATAATAGAGAGTTTTGGATGAAGACTTATCCTGTGCCGGCTCAGTGCCCCCTGCTCCAGCTGGCTTGCTGGTGCTTGTGGCCACCGCTCCCGTCTTGGCATTGATCGTAAGCACATCGCTTTCGCGGTAGAAGCTGCTCTCCTCCGCCCGCACCTTCAGCTCATAATTATGGCTCTCCGCAATCTCAAAGGAGCCCTTGAACACCGCACCGGTGTTATCCATCGGAAGCTCCTGCACCTTCCCTGTATCGGTATCTGTCGCGAGGAGCACCGCCTTCATATCCTGATATAAGTTGTTGAGCGTTACCTTAGCCCCGTTGCTGTACAGGTGGGAGGAAATTTCAACGGTATCGCCCTTTTTGTAAGTCTTGGACTGGAGCGCGTCCAGCTTCAGCTCCAGATCATAGTTGAACACAAGATTGATATCAATTTTGTCCTTCGGCACGCCTTTCACCTGAAGCTTCCAGTCCCCCTGCTCCGGCGACAGCAGCTTGATCAGACTGTACGTGCTGGACTTGGAGAGCAGCACGTCATCAGACGGTATGGCCACTTCCTTGCCCGACGGGTCTGTCAGCTTGGCGGTAACAGGCTTCGCCGACATAATGGATATATTGGCCTCCAGCACACTGCTGTTGGGTACATTGACGGTGACCTCCTGGTAGCTGCCGTTCGCAGTAATAGACTGCACCGGAACAACCTTCAGCTTCAAATGGTCGGCAAAAATTTCACTGAGAATCTGCGGCAGATCATCCGCCGAATCGGTGATAAACGCCTTGCCGGACGTTTTATTGGACAGCCCGGCCAGAATTTCCTTGTTCAGCTTGCCGTCGGCGTTCAGCCCGATCGTGTAGACCGGATACCCCTTCTGCTTGGCCGTTTCGACCGCTGCATCCAGTTCCTGGTCCGACTGGCTCTGTGTACGGCCGGTTGCTTCATTAAGGTCATTGTTGCCGTCCGCCAGCATCACGATCATCGGCTCATGCCCCGGATCGCTGCCGTTCTCCAGCACCTTCACGGCCTCTTCCATCCCGACGGCGATATCCGTATAGGCTCCCCGGTCCAGGCCGTCAATGAAGTCCTTCAAATCCTGCTTGTCGGCGGCAGAGCCAATCTGCAGCAGCGCCTTCTCCCGCTGGACCTTGTCGGTGTAGGCCACAATTCCGACCTTATCCCCTTGCGCCGACAGCATATCTATGAACATTTTCATCGCTTCACCCGCGATATTGTTCTTGTCACTCTTATTCATGGAGTTGCTGACATCAATCAGCAGTACAGCGTCAATATGAGAGGGCGCGGGCGATGCTGCGCTTGCTGTTCCGCCCGCAAACGGCGCGGCCGAAATGCACAATACCAGCAGCAGCAGAACTATAGGCCGCATTATCTTCTGGGCTGTCTTAAAATGATTAAATAGTGTACGAAGCATAGATAGGGCTCCTCTTGTGTTAAATTAGGGCAGGTACGGCAGAGTCGTCAGTATAGCTAAATTCTGTCAATAGCATGCCATTATGATATAATTAAACCTTGTAAACTTCAACTTTAGGACCGCAGGACCGGGGCTGGCTCCAAGCGCCGTTATTCTGGAATGCATTCAACAGCTTAAGTATAGACTACGTTCCTGAAAATTTGATAAAAACGTTGTTTGCATTGCTGCCGCCCTGCCATTCCAGGGCTAATCTCCGCAACCCGGGCCGCCATGCTGCCAAGAAGAAAGGAAGAGTTCCATGATTTCATACGCCATTCTCGGGATTTCGTTTCTTTATGCTGTCATTCAGATTCTCATTTATGCTTCACGCCAGCGCAAGCCGCTGACCCGTGATGACATTGATGAGCGCCTGCTGGCTGCGCTGAACGGAGGCGACCATGCCCGTCAATAACAAGAAACCCGTGACGTTCCGGCCGTTCAAGACTCCGCGGTATGCCTATGACAAGCTGCGCATCTGCCGCCGCTGCGGCCGTTATACCGCACTCAGTGAAGACAGGTGCGGCCAATGCGGCCGTGCAGCCCTGACGGCAGTAGAGCAGCACGCCGCTGCCCTTGCCGGACGCAAAATGCATACCCGGCTCCTGTTCATCCTCCTGCTGACTTTGGCGGCGGTCTATTTCGGCCAAAGCCTGCAGCAGATGGCGCTGTGCGGGGCCGGCGGAATCGTGCTGGCCGGACTGCTCTTCCTTACGCAGCGTAAAGTGCGCCAGAACGAAAATCTGTATTCGCTGAATGCGCTGCTTGGCCGCAGCATCGACAGCATCCGGGACGGCCTGGAGATCAACCGCCAGGAGGCGGTATCCGTTCTGCGCGAGAACGATGTGCTGGCCTATGAGAAGCTGCGCGAAATCTCCATTCTGCTGCGCGGCGACCGGGTCTCCCGCCAGCGCATTGCGCTGCTCCACGGCTTCCAGCTGCGCAAGGATATGCAGCTGGAGCTGGAGCAGCTGCTGCTCAAGGATTTCGAACCGCTGCTGGCCGAATATATCGGCGAGATTGCCAAAGTGCGGCCCGAGCTTATCAAGGACCGCACATTACGCTATGTCAAAACCTATGAGGTTCAGATCCTTCAAATGGACAAAGGGGCAGCGATTCTGACTGCGGTAGCCGGAGCTGCTGTGCGGTTAAAGCGTTACGCGCTGCTCTACTCCGGCATGATCGGAAGATACGTAGCCGAGCTGCCCAAGGACCGTTTTTTGCGGTTGTCCAGAATGATAGACGCCAGTCCGTACGAGGCCTGGAATGGCCTGGATCTCAAAGTGGCGGAAGTCCGCGAAGCCAAATACCGCTGGGACCCCGATTTTTAAATAGAGTACTGCAAGCCGGACACATGTACTGTAATTTACAAAGGGGCTACTATAATATGACGATCAAACAAGCCTTATCCCTGCGGAATATTATGATCATTTTGTGTATATTGATGCTGGTCCTGCTGGGGCAGAAGGGCATCAGGCTCCACAGCAAAATCGGGGCAGTACGTGAAGCCGGACGGCTCTACGCCGCAGGTGATCTGGTCGCTGCCGAAAATCAGTACCGGCTGGCGCAAGCGAACGCTTCCTTTCATTACAAGGAAGCGGAGATCGCCGCAAGGCTGCAGGAGCTGGCACCGATCACAGCCATCCGCAGCGGGCTGGGCCTGCTTAAGCTGAAAATTGAAGACCAGCTGATCACCAAAGATTTTAGCGGCTTCATGGAGAGCTACGCCTCCCTGTTGAGCCTGAAAAGCCAATATATGAAATCCGGCGGTCCCTATGAATCCTATTATCGCCAGCTGTCGGCGGATTCAGGCGTTTCCGGCCAGCTCGGGACGGGCTTCCAGCAATTCAAGGCGCAGTTTCTGGCCGAGCTGGCGGCGGGGCGGAGCGGCAGCAGCAACGCCGTTAATGACGGAGACAGCTTCAAATGGAACCTGCTGCGCATTCCCGATGTCTATTTAGGGGGGACGGATGCTAAGAAAAAGCTGCTGGCTTCGGAGTTCAAGGCCTATGACACCGCGCGGCTTAAGGCGCTTGCAGCAGCGGGCAGCTTCTCCCCCATGCTGGATTACGCCTTGTCCCTTGCCGATGCCTACAGCAGCCACAGCTATACGGCTCCCTGGATAGCCAGCCAGATCGAGAAGAGCGCCAAGCTTATCCTCAGCAAAGATATAGACGGCGATCAGATTGCCGCCTTCTCCGCTCATGCTGCGGCGTACCGCAAATATGCCGCTTCGGCTGGCCTGGCTTCTTCCAAGGTGCTGTCCCTGATCGACAGCACCTCCGCGAAGCTGCTCCGCAGCGCCGCAAGGCTGGTCCGCAGCGGCGGGTACGCCGAAGCTATCCAGCGCTATAACGACCTGGCCCCGCTTCAGGACACAACGGCAGAAATTGCCGCCGCACAGCTCGCCTGGAATATCGCCGAGCCTGCGCGGCTTCTTCCCGGCGGGGAAACGCCGGGCAAATATGTCTTGACCACTTCTGTCAGCGGGAAATACGGGGCCAGACTTGCTGTCGCCGGAACGGACAGCAGCGGACAGCTGTACTATGCGGACATGGGTGAAAACGGGGCTGTGACTACAAGGACCGGAGAGATTATTCCGGGCTTTGAGAAGCTGATCCGCCTCGCTTTTGACGACCAGCTCTCCGCCCTTGCCGGATTCCCGGTTGTGGTCGCTGAAGGCAGCCGCGAAGATCAGCGGACTTCGTTCGCGGCCTACACCATCAAGCCTGATGGAATCTCCCTGCTCTTCTCGTTTGCTGGCAGCAGCTACAAGCTGCAGCCGGATGATGCTTCCATCCGTGTCGCCAATGCGGATCTGAGAGATGGTTCAGAGGGTCAGACGGCCATATACCGCCAGACGAATGGGGTCTACCAATTTGCTGAAATCTATCAGGAGTATCCGCTAATCGACGCCTCCGAGCTGGAGCTTCATCCTCTGGAGACCGTAAACCTGCAGGTTGATATTTATATTGATTCCACCGGCAGACCTGTGGCCGCCGCGGGCGGGCGCTATCTGGCGCTGCAGGGAAATGTGGGTACCGTTACTGGGCCCGCCTTAGCTACCGGCCAGTTCCAATATGGCTATGATTATGCGGGGACCGATGCCGGGGAGGAGTACGTGCCTGTATTTATAGTAGAATCATTGGGGAGTATGAATCCAATCCCTAACCCATAAGGGGGATATAGTATTTCTCAACACTATGAAAAAGTAGACTTAAGTCTTCCTTCTGCTTTTGTACTCCGAGTCTAAGTGGAAAAAGGATAACTAATTTGCCCGGGTACCCTGTTCTCCGCAGGTTAAGTGGAAAAAGGTTAACTAATTCAGCTCGTTTCACTCCTGACGAGGAAAAAGTGCCCAATTAAGCTCCCTTTTTCCACTTAAATCTCACAATTGTTGATTTTCCGGGGAAATAAGTTCCCTTTTTCCAACTATATAGAGTGAACTTAAGAACTTCATAAAAAGGGTAAAAGTGCGGAGGGGAAGTTTGGAACTGGAAGAGCGGTAGCGTCCGCCTTTGTCACCGGATTTCAACCGCAAAAGGCGGTTCCAATCAAGAAATTCTTACGACAACAGCGGCTGGAAGTCCAAACATTCCCCGCAGTGACGTCTATACCCCACAATGTAAAACTAAAGTTCAACTTATATAGCACTACTCGCCTGTTTCTTCGCAAACACTAGCTGGAGAAGGGATATTCCGCTTCATTGTCAGGCAGGTTCTGAACAGGAAATCATAATTTCCTGAAAAATAACAAAAAAGCCGATGCTCCTTGTGAAGGGAGTATCGGCTTCTTTGTATGTGCCTTTTTGTATGTGTCTTATAGAGGCAGACCCTTTTGCAGGTCCGCTATTCTTTTACAGCACCGACCACAATCCCGGTTACGAAATACCGCTGTAAAAAAGGATAGACCAGCAGGATCGGCAAAGCGCTGATAAAAATCTGCGACGCCCGGATGGTACGCTGCGACAGATTGGCTACGGCAGCCGGATCAAGCTTCGTCATGTCGGCCTGCACGATAATGGTCTGCATAAAGGTTGCCAGCGGGAGCTTGGAAGCATCCTTGATATAGATAATCCCGTCAAAATATGCATTCCAATGTCCAACCATAATGAATAAGGAGACCGTAGCCAGCACGGGCATGGAGACCGGCAGATATATGCTGTAAAAGGTCCGGAACTGCCCTGCCCCGTCAATAAAGGCGGCTTCTTCGAGATCCTTGGGTACCGTCCGGAAGAAATTCAGCAGCAGGATGATATTGAAGACGCCCACCAGTCCGGGAAGGATCAGCGCCAGCAGGGAATCCATCAGCCCAAGCTTCAGAATCAGGATGTAGCCGGGAATCAGGCCGCCGCTGAACAGCATCGTGATGACAAAATACCAAAGATAAATATTGCGTGCCCGGAAAACATGCGTTTCCTTGGAGAGTGCATAGGCAGCGATGGTGTTCACCACCAAGGCCAGTGCCGTTCCCAGCACGGTCCGTTGTACCGACACCCACAGGGAAGAGAGAAAGTTAGCGTTGTCGAACGTTTTTGCATAGGCTTCAAGGGTGAAGCCGATCGGCCAAAAGGTCACCAGCCCGGCATTGGCCGGAGCCGTTGAGCTGAGGGACACCATCAGCAGATGAAAGAGCGGAAGCAGGCACAGCACGGAAATAAGCGTCAGGAAGACATTATTGAATACGCTGAATACGCGGTAGGACACTGTTTTGTGATACATGGAATGTCCTCCTTTCTAGAAGATTCTGTAGCCTGCAAAACGGTACGCCAGCCGGTAGGAGATCACGATCAGAATTAAGCTTATCGCCGATTTGAACAAATTCACGGCTGTAGCAAAGCTGAACTGTCCGCTGAGGAGACCTTCTCTGTAGACAAACGTGTCAATAATGTCGCCTTGCTGATAGATCAAAGGACTGTACAGGTTGAACACCTGGTCAAAGTTCGCGTTCAGCACGTTGCCCAGTGCCAGGGTGGCTACAACAATCGCAATCGGGATCAACGCCGGAATGGTAATATAGATCGTCTGCTTCCAGCGCCCCGCCCCATCCACTTCCGCAGCTTCGTACAAGGAGGGACTGATCCCGGACAATGCGGCCAGGAAGATAATCATGTTGAACCCGAATTCCTTCCAGACATCACTGAAAATGATTGTGAACCGGAACCAGCTGCCGTCACCCAGGAAAAAAATCGGCTTAATGCCGAAAACACTGGAAATGAACTGGTTGATGAGCCCCGTCTGGGCAAGCATATCAATCAGAATCCCCGAAAGGGTAACCCAGGATAGAAAGTGCGGCAGATAGACCAGTGTCTGGATGGTTCTTTTGAGCGCCATTTTTCTGACCTCATTGAGCAGCAGCGCGAAGAAGAACGGGATAATCAGGTTCATGATTATTTTAGTGCCGGCGAAGAACAGTGTATTCCAGGTTATCTGCAGGAAATAATCGTTCTGCCACATGTATTCGAAATGTTTCAGTCCTACCCAAGGAGAGCCAAATAATCCGGGCTTCGGCTTATAATCCTGAAAGGCCATAAGAATTCCACCCATGGGAATATAAGAAAATATAAACACCATAACCGCCGCCGGCAGCACCATAAGGTGGAGCATCCACGGCTGCTTAACCTTCTTTTTCCTCGATTGGCGCAGCGGTTTTCCAGGATTCACCTGCTGTATAGTGTTAGCTTCCATCGCTCTCTCCCGCTTTCAAAAAATTATTTTGTGTGTTGTATGAATCTCTGATATAAATAGTAGCAAGCATTTCTGAGCTTTGACTATATTACTTTGTTAGGCTCACATAGGGATTTATTAGGGGCATTGTCTGGGGGGACAAAAATGGGTTTTAGCCAAGCTTTTATGTTTGTGAAAGAAAGATCCTGGAGCAGATTCAGTTTATTCGCCAAAATGAACAGCCTGATTATCGTGCTGTTTGTGCCGATCATTATTGTGTATACGTATTCAAACAACGTTACCTTCGATGTGGTCAGCAAAGAACTGCAGGAGTCCAACACCAAACAGCTCACTTTTTTGTCCAGCCAGATTGATTCGCGGATCAACCAGATGATGGATTTCAGCGTGGTGTTCTCCAAGGATCCGAATGTGCGGAAATTCAACGGCCTGGGCATCTGGGAGGACCGGTATGACCGCATGCAGACCCGTTTTGTCATTCAGGAGAAGATGATGCTCCAGTCCGGCTTAACCGACGTCTGGCCGTCCAGGTACGCTGTATATTCCCAGCAGAACAAGGATGTCATTTCCAATTACGACAAACCCACCGGGTATGATGAAAATTACCTGATTCAAAATATGAGCGGCAAATGGACTTACAGTGACGACGGGACGGGTTCCTCCAGCAGCTCCAAGGCCTTTTACTGGTTCCACAGCGATTCTATCGCCCCGCAGGGAACGCTTACCGGAAGCGATCTGGTGGTTGAAGCAAGCTTCAGTTCGGAGAATATCCAGAACATGCTGGATACGTATAAAACGGGGGGACAGGGTGATCCGTTTCTCTATCACAAAGGCGAAACGCCGATTTTGAACCGTACTGCGGACCAGAAGTTAACCGCTGATTTGATCCGTTATCTGGATAAGCATTCGCCGGACAGCAGCACACAGCATGTAATCAGTCTGGGACATAAAAATTATCTGGTCAGCTCCGTCAAATCCTCATATCTGGAATGGTATCTGGTTGACGTTGTGCCGCTCGACCGCATTCTCGGGCCTATATCTGTCAGCCGCAATTTATTCTATGTATCCATGCTGCTGCTGTTTGTTGTGGGGATTTCGGCCTCTATTCTGCTCTACCAGAATGTGCAGCGGCCCATCAAAAAGCTGATCAAAGGACTCCGGCGGGTGCAGCGGGGCGACTACTCCGTACGCCTTCACTCGGAGGATCATAACGAATTCTCGTTCCTCTTTTACCGGTTCAATGATATGTCCCATCAGATTCAGGATCTCATCGAAAATGTCTTCAACGAAAAAATCCGGGCCCGGGAAGCCACCCTGAAGCAGCTTCAAGCTCAGATCAATCCGCATTTTCTCTACAATTGCCTGGGTTTTATTATTAACATGGCCCAGATGAAGGATGAAGAAGCTGTCGTATCGATGGCCTATAATCTTAGCGCCTACTATCGCTATACTACCCGGATGGAGCGGGACACCGCCACGTTGGATGATGAAGTCCGTCTGCTCGTCAACTATCTGGACATCCAGAAGCTGCGCAATGGCCGGATCGAATATCACATTGATATCCCGCAGGAGATGCTGAGTTATTCTATCCCCCGCCTTCTCCTGCAGCCGATTGTGGAGAACTCGGTCATCCACGGGGTCGGCAAATCGTACAGCTCCGGTGAAATCAGGATCAGCGGGGAGTGCTCCGGCGGCTGCTGCCGGGTGTATATCGACGACGACGGACCGGGCCTAAGCCCGGAGCAGCAGGAAGCGCTCAACCGCAAGATGCGGGAGCCGCTGCAGGAGGAGATGGGCTGCGGTCTTTGGAATACGAATCAGCGGCTCATTCACCAGTTCGGCAATCACTCCGCCCTGCACTTCACAGAATCGCCGCTGGGCGGCTTCCGGACAGAGATTGTCTGGGAAATTCCGGCCCAGGAAGAGCAGCCTCTGCCCACTAACTTACAAGGAGACACCTCATATGCAAATGATCATTGTTGACGATGAAGCCCACTGGGTAGACAACCTGTCCATGACCAAACCCTGGCACACGCTGGGCATCGAACAAGTACACAAGGCTTACTCCGCTTCCGAGGCGCTTCAGATCATTGAGACACACCCTATAGACATTGTGATCTCCGATATTCAAATGCCTGAAATGACGGGACTTGAGCTGATGGAGCGGATACGGAGACGGGATAAGAAAATCAAATGCATTATCTTATCCGGGCACTCGGAATTTGAATTCGCCAAAAGCGCCATTCAGCACAGCGCAGTCGATTATCTGCTCAAGCCCCCGACAGACAGCGAGCTGTTAGGCGCCGTCCAAACCGCGATTGCACAACTGAACGCGGAGTGGGAGCTGATCAGCTCCCTGGAACGGACCCAGTATACCCTAAGGGAGAATCTGCCGCTGCTGCGCGGCCAGCTCCTGCTAAGTGCCCTGCAGGGCCAACGGATGCCGGCCGACGAATGGGAACGCAAGCTGGAAAATTACGGTCTGCCCTTCCGCAATGGGGATTGTGCACTGATGCTTGTCCGGCTGGAAGAAGAATTCGGTCAATATAAAAACAACGGCCAGCCGCTCATCGAATATGCGGTTATCAATATGGCCGAAGAGATCATTGGCGAATGTATGGAGGTGTGGGGGGTCAAGGAAGAGCACGGATATCTTGTATTTCTGCTGCAGCTGAAGGAAAAAGCTGCAGACCTGGGGACAGACGGCCTTTTGGAGCAGCTGTCCGTGCAGCTGCAGTATAAGGTAAAGCAATTCCTGAAGGGTTCCCTGTCGATTGTGATCACGGAATGGTTCAGGTTCCCTGACCAGCTGCCCGAACAATTCCGCCAGGCTTCAGCCTATTTCCGCCAGATTGTCGGAGACGAGCGGGAATTCGTCATGAGGGTAAGCGACTTGCACGAACCGTCCGAACAAGGGCCGCTGGACGCGCTGTACACCCCGCCTTCCTTGATTAACCTGCTAGAATCCGGCCACTGGGAAGCAGCCGGGGCCAAGCTGATGGATGTCTGTGCAGAGCTGGATGAGAAATGGCCTGAGTCCTGGGAGCACTGCATGGAGGCCGGATTTTTGATCACGGCCGCTTTCTCCAATCTGGCGCACCGGAATGGACATACCCTGGCGAAGCTGCTGGGGACAGATATCGAAGAGCTGCAGAGCGGGGAAGCTTTTACCTCTATCAACAAGCTCAGAGTGTGGTCACTTAGCGTGCTCGGCAAGCTGAAAGAGGGAACCTCCAGCGAGATCAAAGACATCCGTTCCCTCTACGTGAAGAAGATTCAGGAGTTTACGGATAAGAATCTGCATCTTGATGTCTCCTTGCGGGTTCTGGCCGACCATGTCAATCTGCACCCGACCCATTTGTCCAAAATCTACAAGATTGAAACGGGCGAAGGCATCAGCGAATACATCTCCCGCCTGCGCATGGACCGTGCCTGCCATATGCTGAAGACCACCGGCAAAAAGGTGTATGAAATCAGCAATGACATCGGATATATGGACCCTGCCTATTTCATCAAAGTATTCAAACGCCAGTTTGGGGTCACGCCGCAGGAATACCGGGACGGGAAAAAATAGCATAATAGAGTCCTATCGAAACTAAGAAACTCATATAGATACGCTCCCCTCGCAGTTGGTACAGTACACATGTAAGCATTATACACAGTAGGGGGAAATGATGATGGTTAAGCTCAACAAATTAGGCTCGTTCCTCATGATTACGGCTCTCGTCACACTTACAGCCTGCAGCGGAGCATCGAATGAGAATGCATCAAAAGGCAATGCCGCTTCCAATAGCAGTGCCAGCACGTCTGAAGCCGATGCGGCCTTCGCCAAAGGCAAATACGATCCGCCGATTGAGATCAGCTCCGTATTAATGCCGAAGAAATACGTGCACGGCGACACGAAGGAAAACAATGTACATGACCGCTGGATGCTGGAGACGCTGGGGATCAAACATAAAGATACCTGGTACCCCGCCAATGACGACCAATATAGACAAAAGCTTCAGCTTGCCATCTCCTCCGGCGAGAAGCTGCCTGATTTCGTATCGGTACCGACCAATGCGGTATTAACCAACCAATTGATTGATTCCGGCCAGTTCATTCCGATTGATGAGCTGTTTGACAAGTACGCCAACAAAATCCTGAAGGACCATGCGGCGGCACATCCCGAGCTCTGGTACCCGTTCATGAGAGACGGCAAAAAATATAATATGCCGATCCTCGAGTACACCGACAATGACGATACGCTGCTGTGGCTCCGCGAGGATTGGATGGAGAAGCTGAAGCTTGAGGCGCCCAAGACCATCGCCGACCTGGAAAATATTATGGATAAATTCAAGAATCAGAACCCTGATGGTCTGGCCCCCAAAGATGTGTATCCGCTTGCGATTTCACTAAAAAACAAAACTAACACCTGGATGGGCTCGCTGGACTGGCTGTTTGGCGCTTACGGCACCATCGAGGAGCAATGGAACAAGGATGCGAACGGCAATCTGGAGTATGGTTCCGTGAATCCGGGTGCGAAGCAGGCCCTCGCGAAGCTGAAGGAATGGATGGATAAAGGTTATATTCATGCTGACTCCGCACTCTGGGATGAAGGCAAATCAGCCGAAAGCTGGACCAAAGGCACCGCAGGCATTCTGCCAGGGGCCAACTGGGTACCGGACTGGCCTGCTCCCGATCTGCTCAAGAATGTAAAAGGCTCCAAGTACAAGGCCTATCCTATTCCTGCAGGACCGGACGGCCTGATCGGCACCAAATGGCAAAATTCCGGTGTGAATGCCAGCATTATGATCAATAAGGATGCCAAGCATCCGGAGGCTATCTTCCTGTACTACAATTATTTGCTCGACAACATGGCTAATCCGACCGCAGGCAGCCCGTATGAATATGGCTTTGCCAAAGGCTACGATTGGGATATCATTGACGGCCAGCCAACCAGCGACAAAGAAAAGATCAAGGACTTCTCCAATGAATTCCCGTTCCTGACCGGCCCGGCCCGTATTCCTGATCTGTATATGAAGACACTCGTCAAGCTTGCAAACGGTGAAAAACCGGTAACACCTTATGAAAAACAGATGGCTGAGTTCCGCAAGCCGGAGAACTGGGCGGCCGCCAAGATCGTAATGTCGCAGCAAAATATCCGCAAGCAGAATTATTTCACCGGTGCAGCCACACCAACGATGGTCTCCAAGTGGAACCTGCTGCGCCAGTCCGAGATGGAAACCTTCAACAAAATCATCTACGGCAAACTGCCGGTCGATGCCTTTGACGAATTCGTCACCAACTGGAAAGCTAACGGCGGCGACCAAATCACGAAGGAAGTCAACGACTGGTACAAGTCCGTATCAGCGAAATAAGCGAAGTCCCGCAATAAGTATAACAAGTAGAAACGCTACGCCGTCCTTATTAGGACGGTACCCGTTCAGCGAGAAATAGAAGGATAATTTATAGCGTGAAGCATAGAAATCCTTATATTTAAAAAAGAGGCTGACCCAAAAGCCATAAAGTGGCTGCTTGGGTCAGCCCTTGTTGTTTTGAATAGAACCCACGTTAACCTCAGGGAGGGCGTTCCGTGAACGGCTGTTGGTTCGACGGAAGTCCGCATTTGTTGCACAACATGCAGGATGTTCGAGGGTTAACACCTTAGGGGTACCCTTTATATGCCCTTCTTCGACAATTTCAAGTGGAAAAAGGGCAACTAATTTGCTCAATTCCCCTGTTCTCCGTCGGTGAAGTGGAAAAAGGGCAACTAATTCAGCTCATTTCGCCTCTAAGTAGGGAATATAGTCCAATTAAGTTCCCTTTTTCCACCTAAATCTCATAATTACTGATTTCTGAGAGAAATAAGCTCCCTTTTTCCAACTATATAAACTGAACTTGAGATTTTTCGATTTTGGCATTGGCCGTGACTCCAGAGAATGTTTGGACTTCCGGCCGCTGTTGTCTGCAGATTTCATGATTATAACCCGCTGTTCACGGTTGAAATCCGCAGACAAAGGCGGACGCTACCACTCCTCCAGTTCCAAACTTCTCCTCCGCCACTTTTCACTTAATCCTAAATTCCCCAAGTTCAATCTATATAATAAAAAGGTGATCGAATTCGGCCGATTTCTACTAATACCTCAAAAAAACCTACACGCGCGGCATCTCTTCCAGCGCAGCCAGGATGTCGGCTTCTTCGACCGGGATGGAATAGGAGCCATCCGCAAAACGCTTCATCGCGCCGATCCCGTCCTGGAACACAAAACGGATGCGGCCGCTGCGTACTTTTTTATCGGTATACATCTTATCCACCAGCTGTCTGTTCGGGATGGAAGCCGGCATTTCCGTCGGCAAGCCCGCCTTCTTCAGCAGCGCAATTAACCGCTCCGCCTGATCTTCAGTCATGTATCCGCGCTTCACTCCCAGCTTAGCCTGAACAACCAGCCCTATCGCAACCGCTTCTCCATGCAGCAGGGTATAGCCGCTTAGCGCCTCAAGCGCCCGCCCGGCGGTATGGCCCAGATTCAGAATCTGCCGCAAATTGCTCTCACGCTCATCCTGCTCTACGACTTCGTATTTGATCCGGCAGTTGGCCAGCGCAATATGCTCACAGACCCCGGCATCAAGCACGAGCTGCCCGCGATCCGAAATGACCTTGCCCATATTCTCTTCCAGATAGCTGAAAAAATCCGCATCCCCCAGGCACGCATGCCTGATGGTTTCGGCCAGCCCGCTTCTGAACTCACGTGCGGGAAGGGTGCGCCAAGCGGCCAAATCTATGTACACCTTACGCGGCTGGTGGAAGAGGCCGATCAGATTTGTGGCCACCGGCGTATTCACACCGGTTTTGCCGCCGACCGATGCATCCGCTGCGGCCAGCAGCGTTGTCGCATAATTCAGGCTCGGCACTCCGCGGCCAAAGGTTCCGGCCAGAAATCCGGCCAGATCAGTCACCGCCCCGCCGCCTACAGCGATAATGCAGGAGTCCCGCCCGTAAGCGCGGCTTAGCAGTTGATCCTCCAGCAGCGCCTTCGTTTCCCGGGTTTTGGACGCTTCCCCTGCCGGAAAAGAAAACAATTCAGCCGCAAAGCCATTTTGCCGCAGCCGTTCAAGCAAAGGCCGGCCATAGAGCGGCTCTACCGTAGAATCTGTAATAATGGCGTATTTGCTCACATTCGGCACCAATCCTTGCTGCAAATCCGCAATCAGCGAATCGAACAGTTGCTCCCCAATCTCAATCGCGTAGGAGTCATCGACTACCTTTTTCAGCATCACCTGAAAGGTTCGGGACATGACAAAACCTCTTTTCCTCAAACTTGAACATCATCTAGATAGGATTCGCCACAAGGGAATATTCTCCTGCCTCTTTGACCCGGCGGCCAATAATGCTATATTGGAAAAGGGGTCTCCCCCTACTTTTCGAATTGGAGCGAGCGGCCATGATCATAAAATTCATTCGTTTACGTTAATGAGAGGCACATTACATTGAACCCGGTCTTTTTTTGAAAAGACAAGGACCCGGGTTTATTTGTTTGTGCCTTTTTCATTCAACCATAACGAATGAATGGGGTGTTTTCACATGTCCACAACAACGAAAAAAATGATTCTCGCCGGGCTTATGGCTGCTAATCCGAGACTGTTCTGCTGTCCGCTTTGCGCAAGTCCCATGAGCCTGACCGAGTATAAAAGCCTGATCTGCAGCAATCATCACTGCTTTGACCTGGCCAGGAACGGATATATCAATCTGCTCTCCCGCCCGGCGGGAGGAAAATACGGCAAAGAGCTGTTTGCCTCCAGAAAAGCAATCGTAAACGGCGGGTTTTTTGAACCCGTTGACACCTATATTTCCGGGCTGATTGCGGGCCGGAAGCTTGCCGGTAACGGTCCGCACCGGATTCTCGACGCCGGCTGCGGGGAAGGCTCGCATCTGGCAGCCATTCAGGAACTCGCGGCGGCTGGCCCGCACCAGTCACTGCTTGGAGTGGGACTCGATATCTCAAAGGAAGGCATCGCGCTCGCTGCCAAGAACAATAACGCAAGCACCCTCTGGTGTGTAGGCGACCTTGCTCACTCCCCCTTTGGCAGCGGGCAGTTTCATACGATTCTCAACATCCTGTCCCCTTCCAATTATGCGGAATTTCAGCGGCTGCTTACTGCTGACGGGAGAGTCATCAAAGTCATTCCCGGACAAAACTATCTTCAGGAGCTGCGCGAACTGCTCTATGGACGCTCAAGCAGACAACAACCGAACGCGGACAGCGAAATCCGCGAACGCTTTAGTGAGACTTTTGAAATCACCGAGGCCCGGCACTTTCAGTACAAGGTCAGCCTACAGCCACCTCTCCTTCAGCAGCTGGTACGTATGACTCCCTTGTCCTGGGCTGCGGCCCAAAACAAGCTTCAGACCGTGCTCCAACTGAATGAACTGGAGATTTCGGTGGATCTGAGTGTATTGGAGGGCAGGAAGTTGCCTTCATAACCTAACACCAAGAGGGTGTCCCGGTCTGTAGGGACACCCTCTTGCTTTTACACACTTAATATAAGCCGTTACTGCTAAGCATCGAATATACAGCCTGATCCATAAAATTCCGCTCGGGACGGCATTTCATCATTACAGTAAGCCCAATCAGTGCAATGACCAGCGAATGGGCCAGCCCTTTGGCATCCGTACCGGAATCAAGCTCCCCTGACTGTATTCCCCGTTCAAGCGTTTCCTGAAAAATCACGGCAAGATACATCTGGTGTTCTCTGGTCAGTATCTCAAACTTCGCATCATGCGGTGATAGCTCTACCATTGTGTTGATGCAGAAGCAGCCTTTATTCGAACCTTCTTCCCTGTACTCTTCCTCCACCAAATGTTCAAAAAAAGCGCGGAAGGCTGCCTTCACAGAAGCTTTCTTGTGAAGGCTGGCCCGCACACTGGCCGCATGGGATTTGGTATACATCCGCAAGGCCGCTTCAAACAAACCCTTCTTGTCCCCGAAAGCTGAATAGATGCTTGGCCGCTGAATGCCCATTGTCGCAGTAAGGTCGCTTAGCGATGTCGCTTCATAGCCTTTTTCCCAAAAAATCTGCATGGCAGCATGCAGCGCCTTCTCTTCGTCGAACTCACGTGGCCGTACCATAACTTCATCCCTTTACATATCGATTGGTATGTTATTATTCTAATTATTCAAGTACGGACTGTCAATCGTTATACCGATCCCCCTTATATTCATGGATGGATATTGACATTTTTTATTTCTCAAGGTTATATTAATCGGGAATCTTTATATACCGATCAGTATGTTATGATTCCACAATACTTTTTAGGAGTGAACAGCAATTGATCCCTTCAATTTCGCAAAAGACTGCCCTCTTGTTTGCAGCCGCCAGCGGGCTTTCCGTCGCCAACATCTATTTCGCGCAGCCTTTACTGGATGCCATCGCCGCGGAGTTCGGTATCCGGCATTCTGCAGTCGGCATTATCATCACGCTTACTCAAATCTGTTATGCGGCAGGACTGCTGCTGCTGGTTCCGCTTGGCGATTTGCTGAATCGGCGCCGCTTAATCACCGGACAGATGCTGTTATCCGTCTTGGCTCTTTTAATAGTTGGAACTGCCTCAAGCGGAACTATGCTGTCCATAGGCATAGCGGGGATAGGATTACTCGCTGTTGCTGCGCAGACACTCGTAGCGTTCGCGGCGAGTCTCGCCTCTCCTGCCGAGCGGGGGCGGGTGGTTGGTCTGGTGACCAGCGGAATCGTGATAGGGATTCTGCTGGCGCGGACTTTTGCGGGTTTATTGACGGACGTGGCGGGCTGGCGGGCTGTATACCTGGCATCTGCGGGAATGACACTGCTTATGGCCGCTGCCTTGTACAAAGTACTTCCTTCTGTAGAGACCGCCAAGAAATCCTTGTCCTACCTGAATCTGATTCATTCCGTGTTCCTGTTGTTCGCCCATGAACAAATATTGCGGGTGCGCGCCGTTCTCGCTTTCTTAATTTTTACCGCTTTCAGCATATTATGGACCCCGCTGGTGCTGCCCCTCAGTGCACCGCCTTATTCACTTTCGCATACCGCTATCGGAGCGTTCGGTCTGGCCGGAGCAGCCGGAGCCTTAGGTGCAGCCAAGGCAGGGAGGCTTGCAGACCGGGGCTTCGGCCAGCATACCACCGTCATCGCCCTAGGTCTCCTGCTGTTGTCCTGGCTGCCGATCAGCCGCGCAGAGCATTCGCTTTTTATTTTAGCCATAGGTATTATCGTTCTGGATCTGGCGGTACAAGCCGTACATGTCACCAACCAGAGCCTGATCTTCAAGGTGCGGCCCGAAGCACGCAGCAGACTTACTGCCGGTTATATGATTTTCTATTCTCTGGGCAGCGCCACCGGCTCCATCGCCTCCACCCGGGTCTACGGTTACGCAGGATGGAATGGGGTATGCTTGCTAGGCACGCTCGTCAGTGCCCTGGCGCTTGTCTTTGCACTATGTTCTTCCAGAATCCGCAAGGATTCCAGATAATTTCTACACTCACGGCAAGAGGGCATCCCATTTGGGACACCCTCTCTCTTTTGTACATCCACTCTAAAGTTTAGTTACACTTGCTCATATCATCTACCCGGCCTGCCCAGGTTACTCAGAACTACTGATGTTTCGATCTGCCGCTCCGGGATGTTCCAGTATTTGCTGAGCAGGTTTCGTTTCTCGCCGGCGGGTACCAGCTTGAAGCCATTTTTGATGTAAAACGAAATTGCCCACTCTGCCGCTTCCCATGTGCCGATCAGGATCGGCTTGCTTGTACGTTCTATGAGGTGCTTTAGCAGCTTGCTTCCAATCCCGCCTTGGCGCTGAGCCGTTCGGACATAGGCATGTCTGATTAGAGACACCTCGCCTTTATCCTGAATCCCCATCACACCACACAGCTCCCCATTGTCTTCGAATCCCCAAAAGACGACCCCATGCTGAATTTCGTGAACAAGTTCATCTCTGCTCATGTACGGCTCATGATACCGGTCTCCCGGAATGACGCCCTGGTATGCCTTGGCAGCATCGTTGATAATCCGGTACATATTTTCCTCGTCCTTCTTCTCACACAATCGAATCATAGGCGTCTCTCCTTCGCTGTCTTCATGAAGTTGTCCTTCTGACTATCTCCGGATCATCGTCCGGTATACAAATTTCGGCAGTGCGGATTGTCTGCGCCAGCGCGACTTTTGTCCCTTGGCAACGGGTGAAAACAGCAAACGGTGCGCCCACTCCAGGTTAAGCTTTTTCCACACAGGCGGCGTGGGTTTCACTTTTCCCGAAATCACATCTAGACTGCCCCCTACACCAAAAACCAGCTTGACTCCGGCAAGCTCATCTTTATGCTTGTGAAGCCATTTATCCGAATAGGGGGCACCCATGGCAAGAATGAGAATGTCCGGTCTGGACTGTTGAATGCCGGCGATAATCTCCGGTTCCTCCGCTGCGTCAAAAAATCCATGATGCCTGCCGGCAATCCTGACTTTTGGGTAGCTGTGCGTGATCTTTTCCACTGCTTGCCTGCTGGTTTCTTCATCTGTGCCCAAAAAATAAAAACTCCAGGTCCGCTCATTCCCCTGCTCTAATAGTTTGAGTAGAAGATCATATCCCGTAACCCTTTCGGGGATGGGATTACCTTGTCTTCTCGCCGCCAATACGATGCCGATCCCATCCGGAACAACCATATCCGCTGATTGAATAATGCGCTGCAGCAGCTCATCCGATTGGCTTGCGAGCGTAATTTCCGGGTTTGCCGTGATCAGATGAAACAGCTTGTCCCGCTTGTTCTCAATTTGTTCAGCTAAATGAAGTACCGTCTCTTCAAGCGTCAGCTTGGAAAATCGCACACCTAAAATACTCACCGTTCCGTTCATAGGTTCACCCTGCTTTCCCAATCCTCCAGCACCGCCCAGTTCATTACAGCTTGTCCCTGCATACCGTGCATGGTGCCAATATAAGTTTTGTGATTATGTATTCCCGTCTCAAGAAAGTGCCGCATGGCCTCTTCAGTGGAGGCTGAGACATGCCGGCTGGATACTGTGCTGCAATCTACCCAGAGCAGCCGGCCTTCCTTGCTCTCCACCAGTTTGCTGCCTGCCGCTGCCTCCCCTGTGAAAATGTATTGAATGCGGATCTCCCGCTCATCCTTCATCCGGTGCACGATGTACCGGAGTTCTAAACCTGCAAGCTCGTGTTCCCCCAATCCCGTCTCCTCTTGAATCTCCCTAAGGCAGGCCCGCTTCGGATCGCTGATCTCACCGCTTTCCATATGCCCTCCGATGGGAACAAGCATTCCTGGAAGAAAGGCGCTGGTTGGTTTTTTTTGCAGAAATAACACTTCTCTGTGTTCATTGAATATGAATGCTACGGCCATTTGCCTAAGCTGCATCTGCTGTCGCCTCTTTCAATCCAATAGAAATGAGATCATCTGAGGTAAATTATACCATGCTATTATAGAAGAGATAAATGAAGGACTGGATGCAGGAGAAAGTCCCCTACTCCAGAATTAGAATTAGAGAGTCCAACTCAATTAGGAGGTTATGATTTTGCATATTAACGTACTGGACAAAGGATATGTCCGCTTGGTTAACCATATGGGCAGCGATCTGACCGTTGTGAATGCGGCGCGCGTATCCTACGCCAAACAATCTGAAGCACTGACGGAAAAAGATATCCGGCTGATTCAGTTTCTCGCACGGGAAGGACACACTTCCCCCTTCAGACACGCCGTAATCCAACTGGAAATCTATGCTCCGCTCATGGTCGCCAGGCAGTGGTGGAAATACGTAGTAGGTTCAGCCCATTATGAGGGCACTGGAGACAGTCTGGAGGCATGGAATGAATCCAGCCGCAGGTATATTACGGAGGAACCCGCTTTTTATATCCCTTCTGCCGGACAGTGGAGAGGAGCACCCGAGAATTCAAAACAAGGCAGCGGCGGTCTGGTGGCCTGGGAGCTTGGCGAAAAATATACGCGGGAACTTATGGAGTACACCCAGCTGGGCATTCAGAAATACGAAGCCGCTTTGGCCGATGGCATCTGCGCCGAACAGGCCAGACTGTTCCTTGCGGCTTACGGCCTGTATGTGCGATGGTATTGGACGGCCTCTCTGCAGTCCGTTACCCATTTCCTGAACCAGCGGCTGGAGCATGATGCCCAGCAAGAGATCCAGGACTATGCGAAAGCCATTCTGAATATCGTGAAAACCTTGTTCCCGGTAGCCACGGAAGAGCTGCTGACCAGACAGCAGACCTAGCTTTCCAACGAACAACCCCCATCGCTCGCACAAGCCTTGAGTGGGCCCATCGAGGGCTGGACACAAGCCGTTAACACTGCAAAAGCCAAAAACCTCCGCCTGGCCGGGGGAGGTTTTTGGAATACCGGTTTCTTATTAGAAAACCCTTACAACATAAATTTTCCTAGTACTATTACAATGACAACCGCAATCGCACACCCGACGGTCACCGTGATGAACGCTTCTTTAAATCCGTTTTTATGGTTTAGTTTTGTCAAAGCTAAGAATGTTAAGAGAACGCCGCTTTGTGGAACAAGTGTTGTAATATTCGAAGCGATCGCTGCTACACGGTGAATTAATTCCGGATGGATGCCGGCATTGAGATAAAAATCGGTAAAGTTAGGCATCACGATCCCCAAGGTTCCGGAAGAAGATCCTGTAATTGCCGATATACATGCCGTTAGTACAGTCAAGCTTATTAAGGGGTCACCTGGTATAGAAGTAATCAAATTCGAGAAAAATTCAAATCCTGGTGCAGCCATCAGCACGGAACCAAAAGCTACTGCTGAAGCGGTAGCAAAAATAGGGGCAATGGAGCCGCTCGCCCCAATACTTAACGTACGGATCTTATCAGGAATATGTTTATTAAACAGCACTACTGCTAGTAAAATAGCTACTATCAATGCCACATAAATCACATTCTTGCGAACAAATTCATTACCGAAAGTACTGCCCAAAACAGCAATAATAATTAATGTAACAAGCGGTAAAATACTTGCAAAAAAACCGGGTAATTCTCTTTCAGCCCTGCTTTCCTCTACATCGTCAGCATAGGTTGCATAAGTTTCTCCAGCTTTCAGGCTCTTGTTCAGACAGTACTTCATATAGAAGAGACCAAATGCGGTACACCCGAGAGCCCCCGCTATACTTGGTATGGCCGCTGCCACTAGAGAAGTTCCTAAAAACTGAATGGGAATGACATTCTGGATAGCCGGAGTTCCCGGCAATATAGTCATGGTAACCGTTCCGATCCCAAGCCATACTGGAATTTGGATTAAATTCCAAGCGATGTCCAGCTTTTTAAACAACGTGCGTGCCAGTGGAATGACTGCAAACATAACTACAAAAAGGCTAATTCCTCCGTAAGTTAATATAACGGCAACAATAAAAATGGCTACAAGTACCCGATACGGGTTCTGGGTGCCGAATTTCTTCAATATAAAATCGGCGATCGAGATTGTAGCTCCGCTTTCCTCCATAAACTTGGCTAATACGGCTCCGAGCAGGAAAATCGCAAAAAATTTCACAATGTAGTTCCCGAGAGCCCCCATAAAATTGCCGCTCTCCGAACCCAGCATAAAGGTGACAATATCCATTTGATTTAAAAGAACTACAATTAATGTCGCTAACGGGGCAGCCACTGTAATATGAATTTCTTTTAGGGCAAAAAGGATGATGGCTATAACTCCTAATATAATTCCTATTGATCCTATAATTTCCATTTGTACTCCTCCAGATTAGATAAAAGAAGGGGTGAGTAGAGTTAGCCTGTATGTTACTGCGCTGTATAGCCACCATCGATTAGACAGGCTTGACCTGTAATTCCTTTTGCCTGCTCGCTGGCCAGGAACACTGCATAATCGGCAATTTCCTGAACATCGATTAGACGCTTTTGCGGAACTAATGGATAAAGAACCTCCTCTAATACATTCTCTAACGGGATATTGCGGGTTTTAGATAAATCCTCGAATTGGCCTCTAACAAGCGGTGTATCCACATATCCTGGACAAATGGCATTTACTGTTATACCAGAGTTTGCTGCTTCTAAGGCTGTTACTTTCGTCAGACCAATAACCCCATGCTTCGCGGAGTTGTATGCTGATTTTCCGGCAAAGCCAATGACTCCGTTAATCGATGCCATATTAATAATGCGTCCAAAACCTTGTTTTTTCATAATTGGGAATGCTCTTTTGGTTGCAATAAATGGAGCCACTAACATGACTTTCAACATAAATTCAAATTTATGGGTCGGGAAATCCTCAATTAAGGATACGTGCTGTAATCCGGCATTGTTGATCAAAACATCCAAACGGCCATATTTTTCTACCGTTTCATCAATCGCTGAATTGATTTCATCCTCTTTGGTTACATCGCATTTAATTCCGTGGCAATCGAATCCTTCATTTTTCAGCACATTAACCATCTCTTGTAAAATTTCATCATTAATATCTGAAAAAACAACTTTTGAGCCCTGCTTCAAAAAAGTTTCTCCAATTTGTTTTCCAATTCCGCTTGCGGCACCTGTTACAAAAACAACTTTAGTTTCTTCCATGTTAATTCCCCCCACAAGATTTTGAATTGATCAGGCCTTAAGCAGTTTCTTTTAATTTCTCACTAATCAACAGCTTTGCTTCTGTTGCCGCTAGCACCTCTTCCAGGGTATAAGCAGAATTTATCTCTTGTAACAGGAATCCTTCCGGAGTAACTTCGATAACAGCCATTTCAGTGATAATTAAATCCACCGCATTTTTGGCCGTCAGCGGCAATGTGCATTCCTTCAAAATTTTAGCTTTTCCTTGTGAGGTATGCTCCATGGCTACAATTACTTTTTTCGCTCCCGTCAACAAGTCCATTGCGCCCCCCATTCCCGGCACCATCTTTCCAGGAATCATATAGTTGGCGATATTCCCCTTTTCATCAACTTGAAGGGCTCCCAAAACCGTTAAATCCACATGCCCGCCGCGGATAATTCCAAAGGAAGTAGCACTGTCGAAAAAGCAGCCGTTCGGATTAATGGTTACATATTGCCCGCCGGCATTAACAATCGTTGGATCGGTTATTTCTTCTCCTTGGGCCGGTCCTAACCCGACAAATCCATTTTCCGAGTGAAAAGTAACGTGAACCTCTTCTGAAACAAAGTTTGCGACTTTGGTTGGTAAGCCAATTCCCAGGTTCACCAGCTCTCCGTCCTTGAGTTCCTGGGCCACACGTTTGGCGATCATGTTTTGCAGCTCTGCCTTATCCATTTTCACTTACCTCCTTCAACTATATAGTTCACGAAGATATTTGGCGTAACGACTTCATTGGGATCAATCTCCCCTATTTCTACTAATTCTCCCACTTCAACAATGGTTGTCTTTGCCGCACCTGCCATAATATTGTTAAAATTGTTTGCCGAGCCTTTGTATACCATATTCCCGGCCTTATCCGCCTTAGCGGCGTAAAGAAGTGCCACATCGGCAGTTATTGGTTTCTCTAGTAAATACTCTTTTCCATCGACTACAATTTTTTCTTTGCCTTCTTCAACCAGCGTGCCTATTCCGGTAGCTGTCAATACGCCGCCTAGACCATAGCCGCCCGCACGGATTTGCTCCACCAATGTCCCTTGAGGAATAAGCACCACTTCTGTCTCTCCCTCAGTCATCTGTCTGCCGGTTTCTTTATTTGTTCCAATATGAGAGGCCATAATTTTTTTGCATTGCTTATTGGATACCAGCTTACCTGAGCCTCTATTGATAAATCCTGTATCATTGCAAATCAAAGTAATATCTTTGATGTTTGCTTCAACAAGGGCATCCACTAGTTTTTCAGGAGTCCCGTTAGCCATGAACCCGCCGATCATCACAACATCCCCGTCTTTGATATGAGCGATCGCCTCATCTAAAGCCACTACTTTATTCATCCTCTTACCCCTCTCTCTCTACAATCATGGCAATGCCTTGCCCACCGCCGATACATAGAGTTGCCAAACCAGTTTGAACCTTTCTTCTTTCCATTTCATGAATCAGTGTTACCAATATGCGTGCACCGCTGGCGCCAATGGGATGCCCCAAAGCAATGGCTCCGCCGTTTACATTGACCATATCCATGTTTATTCCTAATTCATTTACGACACATAATGCTTGTGACGCAAAGGCTTCATTCGCTTCAACTAGATCCAAATCCTGCACCGTTATACCGGCTGTCGCCAAGGCTTTTTTTGTTGCCGGAATGGGTCCTGTACCCATAATTTCCGGGGCAACCCCTGCACATTCAACAGCTTTAATCGTTACAAGCGGTTTTAAGCCTAAACGTTCAGCTTTACTTTTGCTCATCACAATCAATATTGCCGCACCGTCATTCAGGCCTGAAGCATTGGCTGCTGTTACTGTGCCGTCCTTTTTAAAAGCCGGTTTTAATTCAGCCAGGCTTTCTGCGGTCACTCCCATTCGAGGGTACTCATCGGTGTTCGCTACCACTGGCGCGCCTTTCCGCTGCGGAATCTCAACAGGAATAATCTCCTCTTTGAATTTCCCTTCTTTGATGGCTTTCTCTGCTTTATTTTGGCTTGCTGCCGCTAATTTATCTTGCATTTCTCTCGTAATATTGTATTTTTCAGCGATATTTTCAGCAGTAATTCCCATATGATATTGATTAAAAGCATCCGTTAATCCATCATGAACCATCGAATCTATAACGATTCCGTCACCCATTCTTTGTCCCCACCGGGTTGTCGGCAGCAGATAAGGCGCCTGGCTCATATTCTCTGCTCCGCCTGCAACTACAACCTCCGCCTGGCCGGCCAGGATTGTCTGAGCCGCAAGCTGAACGGACTTTAAGCCTGAACCGCAAACTTTATTGATGGTATATGACGGCACTTCCATTGGAATCCCGGCTTGTATAGATATCTGCCTTGCGACATTTTGCCCTAACCCGGCCTGTAAAACATTACCTAAAATAACTTCATCAACTTCTGCAGGGTCTAAATTAATTTTTGCCAATGCTCCCTTTACAGCAACTGTTCCTAAGGTAACAGCCGGTACATTTTTAAAAACTCCCCCAAAAGAGCCCACTGCGGTTCTCACCGCTGACACAATAACAACTTCCTTCATACTCTTCCCCGCTTTCTTTCCCAGGTTACTGGTGAACACACCGTGTAATATGATTCACAAGTGCAACTGAACTGCTTACGCGAATAACAATAAACCGCTTTCAAAATTCTGTCTAAAACCAAATTTTTATATAAGCTGTAAAATAAATTAATACTATGGGGAAATCCTTGCCAGGAAAGCTATTTCTAAAAAAATTCAGCTATAAAAAAAAATAAAAACCAAAATCAGGATAAACATCGTGGACAAACCAAGTGTAATTTGCTATTTTCAAGAAGAATACAGCTTAAGACCAGCCTTTTTTCCGGTAACCCGTGATAACTTGCACGACTATTCATATCACATGCTATAGATAAAATTTATAGAAGTGAGGAAGCTCGTAGTGGATATAAAACATTTAGAGTACTTTATTGAAATCGTAAATTCCAGCTGTAATCTATCTGTTGCCGCCAAAAAATTATGTGTTACACAGCCGTCCCTTAGCCTATTAATTAAAAATTTTGAAGACGAAGAAAACGTCAATCTATTCGAACGCTACAAAGGAAGATTACAGAACTTAACGCCTGCCGGGGAAAGGTTTTTTGAAAACGCAAAAATTCTTGTGAAGACTTATCAAAACATGCTGGCCGAGCTGCGCGAGGACTCTTTTCAATTCAAAGGCAAAATAGTAATCGGCATCCCGCCGCTTATATTAGGAATTGTCTTTGCCGATATCCTATCCGGCATGCTGTCGACCAATCCTGATATTAAATTTGAAATCATCGAAGCCGGGGCATATGAATTGCGGAGAATGCTGACCTTAAAAGAGTTGGATTTTGCTATTTTACTGCAGCCTACAAATATCGATCCTACTACGATTAACGAATATCTGCTGCAAGAGGATGAATTAACCGCCTTTATGAGTTCAAGCAATCCTCTGGCAAACCATGAGAAAATCCATTGGAAGCAGCTTAATAACGAACCCTTAGCTATCTTTAATCATACTTTTATGATTCACCATAAACTGCTGGAGCAATTTAAAAAAGAGAATATTCAGCCGCAGATCTCGATTTTGTCAGCGTCCTGGGACTTCCTTTTACAAGTAACCAAACGCTCTAAATTCATAACAATTTTGCCTTCACCCGTTCATGATTTTTTCAATATTTCTGACATCATTGAAGTTCCCTTTCATCAACCGATCACTTGGAAGGTCATTCTTTGCCAGCCGGCAAAAGACCGGTACAGTCATGTAGAAAGACATGTAAAGAAAATTATCATTGATCATTTCGCTCAAAACAGCAGCTCTTGAATTCTGGACCGGACCGCTGCACAGCCATTGATTATGTCGTGTTAGGTTAATGCCTCAGGCTGTGAACCACGGTGTGTGAGCAAATCCGCCCCAAGCGGGTCAAAGTGAACCCGCAACTATCCTTCCTTATCCAAAACGGAAGAAAATCATAACTTCCCGAACATCAAAAAAGCTCCGCAGCCGCGGAGCTTCTTTGACGTTCTATTTATTTAGCTACCTGCCGTCTTCTATCGCTTACCTTCCTGCCCGCTCGTTGTATAGCCGTCCGGCGAAATCGCTGATCAGATCACGCATGGCAAGTCTGCCCGACCATTGCGCGGGTATGCCGCTGAGGCCGTAATAGGCTCCGGCAATCTGGCCGTAGACCGCGCCGGTAGTATCGGCATCATCGCCCAGATTCACGGCCAGCAGCGCGCCTTCGGCGAAGCTGGACGACCCGTGGAATGCCCATAGCGCCGCTTCCAGCGATTGCACTACATAGCCGGAGCCCTTAATCTCCGGCGGAGCCTTGAGCTTGTAAGATCCCCGCTTAATGTCCAGGATGCTGCGGGACAGTGCCTCCTCCTCCAGCCAGCCGCCGAAGGCGTCCGGGGCCAGCAGTTCCTGCTTGCTCCAGCCGTGCAGCCCGGCGAGGATATAAGCTGCCATCAGGCGGCAGGCATCCACGCACTCTGCGGCGGCATGGGTGGTCCGCGAGCTTCGCGCAGCGTACTCTATGGCTGCCGCCGGGTCCTCCGCATAGTACATCACCACCGGGGCCAGGCGCATAATCGGGCCGTTCCCGGCACTGCGCGGATCTTCCGAGCCGCTGTACGCTTCGCCGCCGGCCTCGAACTGCAGCAGCGCAGCGCGCGTAGCGTTCCCGATGTCGAAGCACTCCCCCGTGCTGCTGAGGTATCCTTCGCGGAACCACCGCACATACCGCCGCATCTGATCGGCGGGATCAAACCCCGGTGACGCCAACAAGCTGTCCGCCAGGCACAGCGCCATCGAAGTATCGTCGGTCCATTGTCCCGGCTGCAGGCCGAACACTCCGCCGCCTACAATGTCCTCGAGCGGCGCAAAGCTCCCCGGTGCCTTGAACTCGGCGGTAGTCCCCAGCGCATCACCTGCTGCCAGCCCTTGCAGGCAGCCTTGATACCGGTCGCTGTCCAGTGCCATTTTCGCACCTCCTGTAATTCATCTTCTCTCTATCGCCCGTCATTGAACCAGGCAATCATTGTGTCCATACGCCCATTCGCCGTTTATTCCCCGGGATACACAAGTCCCCACTCCGCACGCACCCGATCCAGCAGCTTCAGAATCGCTAACGATTCATCCAGCGTCAGCGCCGGGCTCTCCGTAAGTCCCGCCTGCAGACAGCGCCCCACTTCTTCCGCTTCAAAGGCATACCCGATAGAAGTCCGGTCATCTTCAAAGGTCTCCACAAGCTCACCTCCGACATACAACTCAGCTGACCTTGGATTGACAAAAGAGCCCTTTACAACAATATGCCCTTCCGTCCCGAACACATAGGCCTCCTGCAGCATATTCAAGCGCACCCCGCCGTTAAGGGAAGCCGTTTTGCCGCCGCCATAGGACAGCAGCAGCGAGAAATGCTCATCCACTCCCGTTTCACCCATATGTACAGTGCTGGCTACACTCTCCGGGTGAGGTCCAAAGATCATGGAGGCAAAAGAAACCGGATAAATGCCGACGTCCAGCAGCGCACCGCCGCCCAGCGCCGGGTTCAGCAGACGGCCCTCCGGATTCCAGCCGGCCCGGAAGCCGAGATCCGCCTTGACCAGCCGGACGTCTCCGATCCGCTGTGCGGCAACCCACTCTCTGACCTTGACATTAGCGGGAATGTAGCGGCTCCACATCGCTTCCATAAGGAACAGCTTATGTTCACGGGCATACGCCACGATCTCCTCCAGCTCACCGCTGTTCACCGTAAACGGCTTCTCGCAGAGCACCGCCTTGCCTGCACGCAGCGCGAGCAGCGCATTGTCTTTATGAAAAGGATGCGGGGTCCCGATATACACGGCATCCACCTCCGGATCATTGACCAAATCCTCGTACGTGGCATGGGCTACCGGAATGCCGTGGTTTTTGGCAAATTCATCCGCGCTCTCCTGATTGCGTGAACCTACAGCATAGGCAACCCCGTTCGATGCATGGGCCAGATCGGTTGCGAACTGGTGCGCGATCCAGCCGGTGCTGAGAATTCCCCACTTTACCTTGTAAGCGTTATCGATTGTCATTGATGAATCCTCCTTATGATTGGACCTCAGTTCTCTTTGATTCTATCAAAATGTATTTTACGAGTACAGTCAGCGGACCCGGCCCGCTACACCATAGCGAGCAGGGCACAGACGCTAATCGCGGCAAAGGCGGCCGTCACAAGCAAGGTTGCCGCATTCCAGATCCGGTGAATGGACGCCAGATTGTGGATATAGCTGCTCAGGAATATTTTGCGCAATAAGAATTGCAGCAGCCGCATACAGCCGAAGCCGAACCAGCCGAGCAGGCAAAGCGTGGCGACATCCACACTCCATTTATTCACAAACCGGTCAGCCGTGGCTCCGGTGTAATGAATCGGCACGAAATCCGGCAGCCGCGGGTAGAGATAGAAATACAGCACAATAGGAACCATAGCCGCAGCACTGCATAAGATCATCGTCAGTCTGCTTTTGAACATACAATGTCAACCTCCTGTTGCTACAAACATCGGGTGCGCCGCAAGCTGCCTGCGTCTACCCGCAGCAAATAAATCCGCTTTTAAAATCCGCAGCTCAAGTATGTACTCTTCACCTTCCATTATATAGTATATCGTCTGCTGGCCCGCTTACCTTAACGGCTCCAGCAGCCTGTTCACAAAAGGGATATCTGCCGGAGCAAAAGCAAACCCGTCCAGCTCCTTCGCAGTCACCCAGCGGAAAGCGTCATGGTCGCTCAGCGTGATTCTGCCTTCCAGAAATTCGGCCTCCCAGGCCATCAGCCTGATCGTGAATCCGTCATAGTCATGCTCATTCACTCCAAAAGCCGCGTAAGGGAGGATCGCGATGCCCATCTCCTCCATCAGCTCTCTGCGCAGGCAAGCCGGCGCGTCTTCGCCGTCCTCCAGCTTGCCACCGGGAAATTCCCACAAGCCCGCCTGTGATTTGCCCTGCCGCCGCCGGGCGATCAGGATACAGCCTTCATCGTTATGTATAATCGCCGCTGCTACTTCAATCACAGAGCTTCCCCCTTCACACAGTATAAGTAAAAATATACCTCTCAGCAGATTGGATATCCAGCGAAAATCAAAAAAACCCTTCCCGAAAGCTGCTAATAGGGTGCAGCCGGGAAGAGTTTTTTATTGTTTTCACTGAGCTATATAGAGTGAACTTAAGATCTTTACATTAGGGACTTCGTCGGGACTCCGGAGAATGTTTGGACTTCCGGCCGCTGCCCATCTGCAGATTTCTTGATTTGTACCGCTGTTCGCGGTGGAAATCCGCAGACTGCCTATGCTGAAGATAGCGAGCTTTCCGTAGGAAAGCTTTTAGGCGGACGCATTCGCTCCGTAAGTATCCAAACTTCCCCTCCATCCCTTTTCCCTTTTGTTCGTTTTTCAAGTTCACTCTGTATAGTCCTGTTATTTCGACAGTACAAGCTCCAGGCGGACCTCCAGATTATTTTCGGTGTCCAGTACAATTGAGTGCGGGTTGGCCATGCCGAAATCCTCAAAGGTTACAGTGGTTGTACCTGAGAGCATAAGCTGCCCGCCGCTGTATACGGCCTGGGAATCAAAGGTGACCTCTTTTTCAATGCCTTTTACTGTCATCGTGCCTTGCAGCTGAACCGGTACTGCTGTACCTTCCGTCCATTCCGCCGGCAGCTCCGAGAAGGATTTGACGGTAAAGGTGGACTGCGGGAATTCTGTGACGGACAGGAAGTCCGCTCCTTTTACATGCTCGTCCCTCTGCGCGTTGCCGGAGTCCAGGGCGCTCATCTCTACCGTTCCTTCGCCGGTCATCGCGCCCGCGTCGTCCAGGTTCACATTCCAGGTTCCTGTAACTGCCGGGTCTACGAAATTGACGGTTTCCTTGGAGGTCGTTACCGACCAGTATACTTTTGAGGTGTCAGCGATGTTCCAGGCACCATTTAACTGCTCTGCTGTAACGGCGGCTCCTGCCGGTGCGGCTGCTGCATCCGCCGTGTTCGTGCCGCTTGACGCTCCTGTCTCCTGTGCCGGAATAACGGACTCGATTTCAACATTATTGCCCAGGGTGTTATTGAGTAGTGTAAATGCTGTAATAGCTCCTGCGATAACGACTCCGGCAGCGGTTATGGCGATTGTTTTTTTCTTCATCCTATTCCCTCCATCCAAATTTTTGCAAATGCCGTCTATGGCTTGGTTCCCATTCTAACAAAGCAATATGTCGGGAATAAGTCAAAGCAGCGTGAACGGCATTGTGGTAAAATTGTCGTAATTTTAACTAACCGTTGAATGCTGTTAAGGAGACTGGAGTATCTATGATGAAATCCATTCTGATTGTCGAAGATGAGGAAGCGATTGCCCGCGTGCTTGCGGCCTATCTCAAAAAGGCGGGCTTTCAGGTCACCCTCGCTGCAGACGGGCGCACCGCGCTGGAAGCCTTTGAGACTGCACCGCCTTCCCTGATTCTGCTCGATATTAATCTGCCGAATATGGATGGCTTCGAGCTGCTGGGTCTGATCCGTGAGAAAAGCAGCTGTCCCGTGATTATGCTGACGGCCAGAGACTCTATCGGCGACCGTCTGGCCGGACTGGACGGAGGGGCCGACGATTACATGTCCAAGCCCTTCATTCCCGAAGAGGTGGTGGCCCGCGTAAATGCGGTGCTGCGCCGCCCTTCACAGTGGTCCGACGGCAGCCGCAAGCGCCATTACGGCAGCCTGTTTATAGATTTTGGCGCCCGCAGTGTATTCCTGAACGGGGCCGAGGTATCCTTAAGCCCCCGCGATCTGTCGGTGCTGCTCTTCCTCGCAGAGCGCCCGAATCAGATCTGCACCAGGGATCAGCTGCTGGAGCATGTATGGGAAATGGACTATGACGGAAGCGACCGGGCGGTGGATCTGTCGATCAAAAGGCTGCGCCAGGCCCTTTCGCACTGGCCTGCCGAAGAAGGCGAAATCCGCACGCTTAGAGGAACGGGGTATCAATTATGGACCACCTGAAGCGGAAGCAGAAGCGGAAAAAGCACACCTCCATCCTCTCCTACTGGACGGTCCGTTATCTGCTGATTATTGGCACCGGCCTCCTGCTCACCGCGCTTGTGACCTTTTGGTGGATTCAGCAGGAGGCGATGAGCAACCGGATGCAGACCACGGCCCTGCTCGCCCAGGAGATAGCCGACCGCAGCGTCAGTGCAGACGGCAGCCTGAATGTCACCCCGGCTCTGCATCAGCTGATTGAGGACCGCAAGCGGTTCTTCAAATTGACGCAGGAAATGTGCGTCATTATCACCGGTCCCAAGGGCGAGCTGCTCTTCTCACAGCCAGAGATGACCGAGAAGGAGATGCGCTACGAGCTTAACGACAGCCTGGACGCGGCGCGAAGTCCAGGGTTCAAGGCGGCCGGCGCCCGGATTCAGGGAAACGGCGAAACGCTGGGACAGGTGATGGTGCTGCAATCCAAACGCTCGCTCCGCTACATTCCCCGGGAAGAGATCACCTTCTTCTCTATTCTGATCGTCTTCCTGATTATCTTAAGCTGGCTGACCATCTATCTCCTGTCCATCAAGCTGGCGAAGCCGATTCAGCGTGTAGCCTCCGCGGCCTCACAGATCAGCGGAGGGAAATATAACATCATCCTGGAGACGGAGGCCAAGGAGCGCGAGATTCACGAGCTGCTGCTCTCCTTCCAGGAGATGGCGGGCAAGCTGCAGCAATTCGAGCAGTCCAGGGCGGTGATGCTGGCCGGGGTGTCTCATGAACTGAAAACCCCGGTCACCTCCATCAAAGGACTGGTGCATGCGGTGCGTGAGGGCATTGTCGAAGGCGAGGAGGCCGGCGAATTCCTCGACATTGCTCTGCTGGAGGCCGGGCGGCTGCAGCGCATGGTCGCAGATCTGCTGGATTACAACGCCCTGGCCGCTGGCATTGTCGCCATCCGCCATGACAGGCTGGAGGCCGTTCCGCTGCTGGAGGAGATCGTCTACCAATGGAAGCTGACCCAGGACGGGGAAGTCTGTACGCCGGAGCTTCAACTGCCCAGGCAGCCCCTGTTCCTGCGGGGCGATCCGCTGCGCATTCAGCAGATTCTTGTCAATCTGCTCAACAACAGCGTTCAGGCCAAGCTGCCGGGACAGATGCTTCAGTTGGACCTCCGCCTGGAAGAGAACCCGCAGGGCTATGCAGAGATTACCGTTACGGATAATGGAACGGGCATCCCCGAGGAGAACCGCGAGCGGATCTTCGAGGCCTTCTTCCGCAGCAGCGGCAAGCAAAGCACGCTCCGGGGGCTGGGGCTTGGCCTTACCTTCAGCCGTCTGCTTGCCGAAGCGATGGGCGGAAGCCTCCGGCTTGGCGACGGGCCGGAGCAAGGCTGCACGTTTGTAATAACCCTGCCGCTATGGCGGTAGGCCCGGCTGGCTGGTGTCCGGTTCTGGTCCTTGAAGCGGACGGCATGGTATAATCAGGCGACTGTATTTGAAACCGTAAACCGGAGGCTGTATATGCTTACTTTTGAACAGAAACTGGCTATTCTTGATTCCTATCCCGAGCTGGAGCGGAGAAATGTATCGCTCGGCCGGGTGAATTATCACTTGGAGCAAAGCCGCCACGAGAAAAAAACCGTAGCCTTCCATCTCCATCCGAATGGCAACGGGTTTGTGTATGGGGGACTGCTGCGCGGTTATGAGACGGATGACAAGGGCATGGTAAATATCCGCGACTACGGGGAACCCGAGCTGCGGAGCCTGCTGGAGGCGTCTATTGCCTCCCTGTCCATGTTTATTCCGGAGGCGCCCGCACCCGGCAAAAGAAAGAAAAAACCCGCAGCCGGGTCGCTGTGGACCAATCATGAAGGGCACACGCTGAGCCTGAAGCCGGAGGATGACCTGTGGTATCTCTACGCCGGGCTTCAGCTGGAGATGGCCTTTGAGACACTTGAAGAAGCCGAGGAATATCTGGCGGAAGAAGGATTTGCCCGGACTCAGGGCTAGATTCCCTGCATTTTAATTCAAATTTGCTCATGCGGACTACAGAGCCCTTATTAGGCTCAAAACCTCTATTTTGCCGGGAATGCGGACTCAGAAGACGTTAGTTGAGCTCAAATGATACGTATGAAGGGGAATGGGCATAAATAACGTATTCTCAGTCCGCAAGAATGGCTGAACAGAAGAATTCTGCGAAATAAGAGCTCCTGTGTCCGGAACGATCAAGTGTGCTTCCCGGATTTAGAGACCGACGATTCTCATCGGACAACAAAGGACAGTCCCGGTAGCCGTTTCGGCCCAGGAACTGTCCTTTATTAAATACACAATATTTCAAAGTTAATAGCAGCGTGCCGCTATCCGCATTATTTTGTTGCAGGCATCTGTACTTCCTTGGCACTTAGTGCTTCTTCCGGCACTGTAATCTTACTGATCTCATTATGCTGATTAATCGTTGTCTTCATCTTGGTGTCCATGCTGATGCTCTGGCCATCATTGGTCATATCCATCATGATTTCAACATCCGTACGGGTGGGCAGATAAGTCTTCTTGTCCACCGCATATACTAGCTTCATACTCTTGATGTCCATCTGCTCTACCAGCGCCGCCTGACTCTTGTCACCGCCGTTCTGTTCAAGATAGCTTTTAGCCAGCTCTTTGACGCTATCCCCCGATACATCCGCCGTCAGCAGATAATTATTGCCGTCTTCGGTGACCTTCGTATCCTTGGCAATGGTTTTGAATTGCTCCAGTTGCGCCTCCGGATTGGCAGATTGCTCCAGCGAAGCTGTCATCTGTTTTGACATCTCTGCCGGTATTTTCAACCAGCGCCCGCCTGTCTGGGAGTAGATGCCCGAACCGGTGATATACTGCTCCACATTCTGTACACCTTGCCCGCTATCCACCTTGACAGCCTGATGCATTTGCAGCGGTTCCTTGATTAACTCAGATTTAGTAGTCATTTCTACTTTTTGCTGCTTGGCCGTTTCGCCCTTGATGGTCATATTCTGCGAGACCTGCGAATCCATCCCGAAGCTTTTGAGGTCCTTGGCGGCTTCTGCCGACTTCCGGATAAGCTCATCTAACGTTGGAACCCCTTGCTCTGAGGCTTGCTCTACAGGCGCGGCCGACGCAGACGCCGATGGAGCCGTAGAGGCCGAAGGAGCCGCACTGCTTGCATTGTTAGGCGCAGTTGATGCCTCTGCAGAATTCTCTGTGTTCTTGTCGTTTCCGCAAGCGCTCAGGCTTAAGGCCAGCGCTGCCCCCATTACTACCGCAATCCATTTCTTCAACATGTCTTCCTCCTACGCAAAGTGTGCCGATGCCCCTTAGATTTATAGATGGTAACATCTGCCATGGTGTGTATGTCAACTATTAACCCATCGGGCGGGATTTCTAACATTACTTTTTTTGGAAAGAATCCCCTATCAACACAAGGCAAATTATGGTTAGATGAACAAGAAGGCCATAACCTACAGGGAAAGAAGCGTGAACCGCATGGGTTTTGAAATCGTAGAGGCTACCATTCCGGAGATTCAAGCTGCGCTTGAAACCGGCCAAATGACGTCCAGACAATTAGTCCTCATGTATCTTGAGCGCATCGCCGAGCATGACAAAAGCGGGCTGACGGTGAACTCCGTCCTGGAGATTAATCCCGATGCCCTTTTCATCGCCGAAGCTCTGGATGTGGAACGCTCCCTGCAAGGACCGCGCGGGCCGCTGCACGGTATCCCGGTCTTGCTCAAAGACAATATCAACACAGGCGACAAAATGCACACCAGCGCAGGCTCGCTGGCTTTGGCGGATTCTTTTGCCGGGGAAGATGCCTTTATTGTAACCAGGCTGCGCGATGCCGGGGCAGTCATTATGGGCAAAGCCAATATGACGGAATTCGCCAACTTCATGACGAACGGCATGCCTTCCGGCTACAGCTCGCGCGGCGGACAGGTGCTTAATCCCTACAATATATCCACTCCGACCGGCGGCTCCAGCGCCGGTTCTGCCGTAGCTGTGGCCTGCAATTTCTGCACAGTATCCGTAGGTACGGAAACCTCCGGGTCGATTCTTAATCCCGGAAATCTCGGCTCGATCATCGGCATCAAGCCGACTGTGGGTATGCTGAGCCGTTCCGGCATCCTGCCGCTCTCCAACACACAGGACACCGCCGGTCCCATGGCGCGCACTGTCCGCGATGCTGTTCTGCTGCTGAACGCGATGCTGGGCAAGGATGACAGCGACGCCGCCATGGGCACAGGCGTTGGCCGTCTGCATGAGGATTATACGGTTTTCCTCGACCCGAACGGGCTGCAGGGCGCGCGGATCGGCATTCCGCGGGATTATTATTTTGAGGAGCTGACAGACGAGCAGCTGGCGCTGTTCAATGCTTCGGTGGAGCGGATGCGCGGGCTTGGCGCCACCATCATTGATCCTGCAGACATCCGGACAGCGAGGGAAATCAAGTACTCTTCCGTTGTGCTGAATGAATTCAAAACCTCACTGAATGCCTATCTGGCCCGTCTCGGCCCGGGAGCCCCGATGCGCACGCTGAAGGATATCATCGATTTCAATCATGCCCATCCTATGGAGACTCTGAGATATGGACAATCCACGCTGCTGGATGCCGAATATACCTCCTCCGGAACGTTCACCGAGCCGCAGTATCTGCGCGACCGGGCAACGGACCTCCGGCTCTGCAAGGAGCTCGGAATCGATGCCGCCATGAAGGAGCATCAGCTTGACGCACTGCTGTTCCCGGCCGATTTCGGCGCGCGGATTACCTCAAGGGCAGGTTATCCGTCCATCGTCGTGCCTTCCGGCTACACCTCCGCCGGCGTTCCCTTTGGCGTGACCTTTTCTGCCCGGGCCTATCAGGAGCCGGTGCTGATCCGGCTGGCCTATGCCTACGAGCAGAACTACAAGATCCGCAAAGCACCTTCGCTGCGAAGCTTTCTATAACAAAAACGGCTGTGCCGTCCTCCATGGGACAGTGCAGCCGTCTTGGTTCTAGCGTTACCTGGAGAACGATTCCCCATGAATCCTGCGGCAACTCTTTAGGTGGAAAAAGGGAGCCTAATTTGCCGGAGTACCCTATCCTCGGGCAGATGAAGTGGAAAAAGGGTCACTAATTCAGCTCATTTCGCCATTGGACAAGAAAAGTAGCCCAATTAAGTTTACTTTTTCCACTTAACTCTCAGGATTTCTTGATATCCGGAAAAATAAGCTCCCTTTTTCCAACTAGCACCTGCGAAGAAACCGGAAAGTAATTGCTAGACCGGCTACCCCCTCAGAACTCGGCCTTCGCTACTCCTACAACGGTATTTCTGCCGTTGCTCGTTACACAACTTCAAGCATATTTTTATCCACATATGGAAGTAATCATAGAGCTGCCTCTTCTATTCCTCCTCTATTCCTCTGCGATGCCCATGTGCCGATTACCTGCATGCGACAGTCCCCAGGTGCGCAGCTCATAGCTGCGGATTCCCGTAAGAATGTACGGATCACGCTGAGCGATCCGTTCAGCTTCTTCACGGGATTCCGCACGGATAATAACCATGCCGCCCGGACTGTCGCTGAAGGGGCCGCACATGACCAGCTGTCCGCTGCGTTCAAGCTCCTGCAAATGCTTGACATGCGCCCGGATGATATCCATATCCCTCCGGTCCTGCGGGGTTGGACTTAATAAAATGACATAACAAATATCCTCTTCGCTATTCACAGCACTCATTTGTTGTCCTCCTTATTCATAACCTTGCTGGCTCTCTTCATCGGCGATATTCTGAATCTCCTCGGCATGCATTAGATAGAGGCCATAGTCTCCTTCTTCATTCAGCTTCGATGCACGCTCCTTGAAAAATTTCGGACTCCCCTCGGCGGCATCTTCGTCATAGAACAGCAGAATTGCATCGCTTTTGCGGAATAACAGGTCATCTCTAGCCCGGAACTGCCAACTGCCGTCATACGGAGCATTGCTGACCGCCCCGCAGTAATCGGCCCCGGCCACAATCCGCCGGTACTCATTCTGCTTCTCTTCCTTCCACTTCTCCTCCGGTGCGGCATGTGCTGTAATAATGCCCAGCTTCAATCCGGGGTACTGCTGCTTCAGCTCAAGCACCACTTCACAGGCCCACAGATCCACACCGTATTGGCCGGGCGTAATGATCCAGTCCACCCCCTCCTCAACCAGCGGAACCAATCTGTTCATCAGCGCTTTTTTGATATAAGGAATCCCCTGATGTTTGCTGTCAAAAATCCCGAGCTCATGCGCACGGTAGCCTGTTACCAGTAATGTTGTCATGTGCTGCCTCTCTCCTGAACCGTTACTCTTCGCCAACTAATTAACGAAGTTCGCAAAAGCAAAGATCGAACATTCTTTGTCTTTCAAACAATTTTCTTGTTCTGGGGTTGAATGAATTGTAGTGTGAGCGGATGGGCCATGCTATAATTTGCTCCATGGACTTTTAATGTGGTGGATGTTTTCGGACCACGGCGCAGCTTACCGGAAGGGGGTGGCACCGATGGTCAACCTTGTGTCGTGCTACGATGTACTGCGCTGGATCGTTTCGTTACTGAGCCTTGTGTTCAGTGTACGGAAGCTCTATCGTATACTGCGTCGGAAACTTCGGAACAAGCGAAAACCCACCGCGAAATAGGTTGGCGCCTTAACGGTGGGTTTCGCTTGAACTAGCAATTTTGTTCGTGCGCGCCGTGGTGATCCACAGCCTTACTGGTCCTAAGGAGACTTTGCCGTTGGCGCGGCGGGATCTCCTTTTTTAGTATACGGAACCGTTGATCTTCTTTATACCCACTATTTTAACACGCAGAATAATGACGTGTCCATTGGGTAACCAACGTCAAGAATAGAATGAGGCGAGTGAAACACTCCAGTTGTACCGGATAGTCTCACCCGCCATCTATTGCACTTTGTACAGCTGATGACCCATAAATCGGCCGAAAAACTCAATCTAATGTACTTTGTACATTTGAATCCGCTGGAAAAGCAGTTTTTGACTCCAAATCCGCAAATCTGTTGCACGAAATACAGGAGAAGGCGATTCTATGCAGAATAAAAAAGTTTTCTATTGCACAAAGTGCACTCATATAAAAGATCCACCGCAATAGTTATCCAAAAAGAGGACTACGGCGTTTTCTAGTTCTTGTCTGACAAAATCAGAACGCTCCGCCCCGGAACCACGGCCGTGCCGCTGAAAGTTTTGCCCGTCAGCAGATCGGTGCGCTGCACGGAACCGATATCAGCGCTAAGCTCGCCTTCCTTATGGTTCAGCAGGAACAGATAGGATACACCGTCCTTGACGCGCTGTACGGATTCGATGCCTTCCGGTGCGCTGACCAGCGGCTGAATCTCTTTTTCTGCACACAGGTTTGACAGGAACCCTTGCAGGAACGCCGCATCCGGGCTGGTTGCCACGTAGTAAGCCTTGCCTTCGCCAAAGCGGTTCACGGTTAGAGCCGGCATCCCTTTGTAAAAATCAGCGCCATACTCAGCCAGCACTTCAGCGCCTTCCGCGTGAATCAGATCGCACAGCAGATCGCACGGGTAAGTGCGGTTCAGTGCGCCCCATTCTTTGCTCATCACGATTTCATTGCTCATTCCCGGCAGCAGGGCGTCGATTTCCTCAGCCCAAATGCCGAGCACCTTGCGCAGCTCGCCCGGGTAGCCTCCGACGGTAACCAGATCATTTTCGTTCACGATGCCGCTGAAATAAGTCGTAACGAAGGTGCCGCCCGCCTTCACGAAGGCTTCAACCTTTTCGGCAAATCCCGGCTTGATCATATACAGCACCGGAGCGATAACAATCTTATACCTGGAGAGGTCTTCTTCAACACCGATCATATCGGCTTCGATATTCTGCTGATACAGCGCGTCGTAATATTTATGCACTTCGTTCACATAATCCAGCGCTACGGAAGGTCCGCTTGACAGGTCAAGCGCCCAGCGGTTTTCCCAGTCGTAGATAATGCCGATCTGCGCTGCACTGCGCGCATCCAGCAGCTGGTCGCCCAGCAGCCCCAGCTCTCTGCCAAGCTCGGCACATTCACGGAAGACCCGGGTATGCTCATGTCCTACATGCTCAATGACAGCGCCATGATACTTCTCGCAGGCGCCGATGGAACGGCGGAGCTGGAAAAACAGCACCGTATCCGCACCCCGCGCTACCGCCTGATAGCTCCACAGGCGCATTACACCTGGACGCTTCAGCGAGTTGTACGGCTGCCAGTTCTGCTGGCTTGGCGTCTGCTCCATCAGCATAAACGGCTGGCCGTTCTTCAGACCGCGCATCAGGTCATGCGTCATGGCCGTATGGCTGACCGGCGTATCCAGCGACGGGTAGTTATCCCAGGAGACAACATCCATATGCTTAGCCCACTCGAAATAATCCAGCTCGGGGTAAAAGCCCATCAGGTTGGTGGTCACCGGAACGTTCGTGCTATGCTCCTTGATGGCATCATATTCCAGCTTGTAGCATTCCAGCAGACTATGCGACATAAATCTGCGGTAATCAAGGGAAATTCCCTGGAAGTTGGTCCGGTTGCCGTTCCATTCCTCACTCAATTCGCTTGGTACAACAATTTCTTCCCAATCATAAAAGGTGTGCCCCCAAAAGCGGGTGTTCCAGGCTTTATTGAGCGCATCCAGCGAGCCGTAACGGTTCTTCAGCCAGACCCGGAAAGCTGCTTCAGACTGCTCGGAATAGTCGTAGCCGCCGTATTCATTAGAAATATGCCAGGCCACCAGCCCCGGATGGTCCTTGTAGCGCTCAGCCAGCTTGCCCGCCAGCTTGGCAGCGAATTTACGGTAGACCGGACTGTTCGGGTTGGAGTTGTGGCGTCCGCCGAATTTACGCTTTCTGCCCTGCACATCGACCCGGGTCACTTCAGGATAGCGGTGGGCCATCCAGGCCGGATGGGCTCCTGTGCTTGTAGCCAGGCAGACATAGGTTCCATTGTTATATAAACGGTCCATCAATTCATCCAGGCCGGAGAAATCATAGGTATCCTCCGAAGGCTGAATCAGCGCCCATGAAAATACATTAATCGTAGCAACATCAATACCCGCCAGCTTGAACATCCGTTCATCCTCTGCCCATACCGGGGCGTCCCACTGCTCGGGATTGTAATCTCCGCCGTACCAAATCTTTGGCAATTTATCGTTGATCACGTATCGCACATCCTTTATAGTATAAGTATATTCTTATTGTAAACGCTCTACGATTCCCTTTAAATATAAAATTACCACCAAGACATATAATAATATGGAACAAAAGGAGAGGATGCATTTGCCCGTGACAGCCCCCCGCAGAATTGTGTTCGGCCAAGAAGGCGGATACCACCTGCCGATTACACTCGACAGCATGGGCTACAACCCCGATCAGGAGAAGGTATCCCGCCCTGAGGGCTACCACGCCTATCATTGGCTCCAGACCTCGCAGGGTGAGGGAATCATCCATTTCGAGAATAAAAAGCTTACGCTCGCCGAAGGCAGCGGCGTACTCCTGCTCCCGGGGATCTCCCATAGGTACGAAGCGCTGTCCGCTGAACCGTGGTGCACCTATTATCTGACCTTTGGGGGAAGCTCTGCCCGGCAGATTCTGGATTCACTCGGCATGAACGCCAACTCCTTTTACCGCTGGGAGAGCGAGGCGCCGTTGCCCCTGATGCTGAAGGAAATGCTCGACCGGCACGATGCCGCTGAGGATATGTTCAGCCTTGGTGCTTCTACCGATGCCTACCGGTTCCTCCTGACGCTCAGCAAATACGGGCACCTGCACAACAATACCGCCATCTCCCGCAATGTGGACAAGGTGCAGCCACTGCTGAAATGGATGGACAGCCATTATGGCGATCCCGATATCGGCCTGCATGACCTGGCTCTGCAGCTTGATGTGTCGGGCCGCTACCTTAACAGCCTGTTTCTGCAGACCTTCGGCCTTTCGCCATATGCCTATTTCGTCCGCCTGCGTATCCGCAAGAGCAAGGAGCTGCTGGTCAGCCAGCCCGATCTAACCGTAAAAGCCATTTCGCAGCAGGTCGGCTTCCGCGATGTCAGCCACTTCGTGGCCACTTTCCGCAAGCAGTCCGGAACCACGCCGGATCAATTCCGGCGGCTGCATTGATTTTCTTTATGAAGTGGAGAAGTGGAAAACTTGGGGAACGTGAGTGAGGTTCATAAGGGACTGAAGCTAAGTGGAAAAAGTAAAACTAATTCGCTGAAATCCGGGCTACAGAAGGTTTTAGTGGGATTTCGTCCACCTAATTCATGCCTATTTCCCCCATACGGCCACTTTCAGCCGAATTAGTGGTACTTTTTCCAACATAGGCTGCTCCATAAGCTAAATGAGCTTGATTAGTGGTACTTTTTCCCACTAAGGATGATGAATTTTAGTTTTACATTATGGGGGTAGGGTCGTAACTCCGGGGAATGTTTGGAATTCCGGCCTCAGAACACAAGCAGCGGCACCCGGGGCTGAACCAGCCGGGGTCCGCTGCTTGTGTATTTTGCATAGGACCATGAGGTAAATTCGTTAAAAGAGCCAGATACACAGGCCCACGATAACCGCGAGCACACCTACCGCTATCACCAGATCGGTAACCTGCCTCCAGAAGCCGGTTATGCCTTTGTGATGATATTTATGCGCGTCGGCATCATGCTTGGCTTTGTGGGCGTAGGGGTCCGGCCTGGGTACAGTAGGGCCCGGATTAAAAAAGTCAGACATGGAAATCATCTCCTTTTATCCATTATACCCGTGAGTTCCCGAGAATAATACCCCGGCTGATGCGTTCCGGCTCCATGGAACAAGTACAGGATCAAAAGTCCGCCTATTTCTTCAGCTTATCCCAAGCGGCCTGCATGCTTTTTTCCCAGCCGGCTTCGTCCGTTTTACCCGCGATCAGCTCTTGAATGACACTGGCAAATTCTTGAGTCACACCATCAGGGAATTTGGAGGATTGCAGACCATACACCTTGCCGTCCTGCACATATTTCCATACATCGGAACCGAGTGCCCCGATATCCTCCGGAGTAGCTTCAATGGTTTTCAACGCAGGGATGAACTTCCATTTTTTAGTGATATATTCTTTACCCATATCGGAAGTTACGAGCCAGTTCAAGAATGTTTTGGCTTCTTCTTTGGAAGCGGAATCCTTGTTCACAACCAGGTTGGCAGGAATCCCTACAGTCAGCTTATCATTCTTCTCTGCATTATCATTGATTGGCATAGGGAACATGCCGATGTTCATGTTAGGCGTAATGTTGTCCACAAGCGTTTGAGCCCAGTTGCCTTCCTGCATCATAGCCGTTTCACCCTTGGCGAACAGAGCCAGGTGAGTATTGGCATCGGTGGTCAGCGGATTTTTCTGGCCGTATTTCACGGTCAAATTAAGCAGGTTGCTCCAGTCCTTGAATACCGGGTTGCCTACGATACTTGCAGTGCCTGCATTGAGGCCTTTGATGAACTCATCTACGTTATCCTGCTGTGCAAAGGCTACGCTGATGCCCTGGTTGCCCAGCAGCCACCATTCCTGATACGCGTTGCCGAAAGGTGTGACATTGATAGCCTGCAGCTTTTTAGCGGCTGCTTCTAGCTCGGTGATGGTTTTTGGCGTTTCAGTGATGCCGGCTTTGGCGAACAAATCCTTGTTGTACACATAGCCGATTCCTTCAAGGTTCATGGGCATACCGTAGGTTTTGCCGTCTTTGGTCATAGGCTCTGCCGCCATCGGGATCAGATCCTTCACCCAAGGCTGGTCGGACAGGTCTTCCAGCTTGTCTGCCCACAGGGCCATTTCGGCATATCCCCCATTGGAGAAAATATCGGGCGCATCGCCGGAAGCAAATTTGGTTTTCAGGGCTGCCCCATAGTCTGCACCGCCGCCGACTGTTTGAATATCCAGCTTGATGTTAGGATGCTCTTTTTCGAATTCCACCTTCAGCTCATTCAGGCCTTCAACGATTTCCGTTTTGAACTGAAAGATTTTAACCGTTTTCACTGCGCCGGATGTATTGCCAGCGCTTCCATTTGATGCATTATTAGATGCGGTATTATTGGAATTTCCGCCACAGGCCGCAAGCACAACTGACATTAGCATTACAGATGACAGCATCACTGCAGAACGTTTCTTCATCATTTCTAATTTCCCCCTTGAATAAATTAACTGCTGGTATATTTGGAACGGGGGCCCGGGGAATTAACCCTTCACCGAGCCTGCCGCTATTCCCTCAACAATGTAACGCTGCATGAACAGATAGAAAATAACGATTGGAGCAACCCCAAGGGTCAGTGCCGGAAGCGCCATATCCCATTGCTTCGTATATTGCCCGAAGAACGAGAAGGTAGCCAGCGGAATGGTGCGCAGCCCGGGCGCCTGAAGAATCAGCGACGGGAGCAAATAATCGTTCCAGATGCCTAGCGCGTTTAAGACGATGATCGTCATCAGCATCGGCTTCAGCAAAGGAAGCACGATCCGGAAGAATGCCGAGATCGGATTACACCCGTCAACGGTTGCCGCCTCTTCAATCTCAAGCGGCACCGATTTGATGAAGCCGTGGAACAGGAAGATCGCCATCGGAATACTTAACCCCAGATTGGAGATAATCAGACCGGCAAAGGAGTTATTGACCCCAAGGATATTAACGACTTTCAGGATCGGAATCATAATGGTCTGAAACGGAACCACCATCGCCGCTACGAACAGCAGCAGCAGAATTTGATTGAACCGTGTGTTGGCGCGGACCATCCGGTAAGCAGCCATTGCGCTGAACAGCGAGATCAGAACCACTGAGATGATGGTCACAATCAGTGAATTGCGGAACGCTTCGGAGAAGCGGGCTAACTTCCAGGCATTCGTGTAGTTGGACCACATGAATTCCTGCGGCCAGCTTGCCGCATTGCTTAGAATCTCACCGAAGGACTTCACCGAGTTCGCCAGCAGGAAATAGAATGGGGAAAGAAACAGCAAGGCCAGCAGGATCATAAGCACTTCAATTCCAATATTCAATCTGCCTTTAGACTTTGCTTTCATTAAGCTTCTACCTCCTTGCTCTTCGTCACACGGACCTGAATGACGGTGATGATCGCTACAATCAGGAAGAAGAGCAGCGCTTTGGCCGTGCCCAGACCATAACGGTTGTTCAGGAAGGCTTCATTGTAAATATTCATGGCCACAGATTCCGTAGATTTGAACGGTCCGCCTTTCGTCAGGGACAGGTTCAGGTCGAACATTTTGAAGGACCAGGAAATGGCCAGGAACAGGCCAATCGTTACCGCAGGCATAATCAAAGGAACAATAATGCTGCGGAGCACCTGCATGCGGGAAGCCCCGTCAATCTCAGCCGCCTCCAGCACCTCTTTGGATACATTGCTGAGTGAAGCGATGTAGATCACCATCAGATAACCTGAGGACTGCCAGACAAAAACCATGACAATCGCCCAGAAGCCGGTGGTTGCATCCCCGAGCCAGGGAAGATTAAAGAAGGACCAGCCGGTGATATCGCCCATCGTGGCAAAACCCTTGATAAAAATGAACTGCCATATAAACCCAAGCAGCAATCCCCCGATCACATTCGGCATGAAAAAAATGGTACGGAGCATATTGCGTGTTTTTAATGGTTTTGTCAGAAAATAGGCCAGAAAAAAACCTACTATATTGGTCAAAACTACTCCCAGCACAGTAAATCTCACGGTGAACCAGAAGGATGACCAGAAATCCGGATCGTTTGTAAATATCGCTTTAAAGTTATCAGCGCCAACCCAGCTCACGTTCCCCGATACCCCATTCCAGTCCGTGAAGGAATAGTACATCCCCATCAGAAATGGAATAATCGTAATCAGGGTGAAAAACAATAATGCCGGACCGACGAAAAAAGTCTGTTGACCAAATTGGGACAACTTTGAACCGCGCATTCACCCGTCCCCCTTTCTTTTACTCACTTACTTGTTTATGATCTAAACATATTATCTGTTTTTTGAAGGGTCTCTTACACCTACTCAGGTGATCTTTCAGGTGTAAAATATTGATCGGATGTGACAAGAATCGATGAAATGGAACAGTATCCGCACGAAACTGATTGTTTTTTTACTCCTTCCAACTCTGGTTTGTATTCTGGCTACGATGTTTATCAGCTATTCCTACACGACGAAGTCTCTGCGGACCCGGGCGGTGGATGAGAATACGAATCTTCTATACCAAGGCTCCAAAAATATCAGCAGCTTCATTCAGGACGTAAACCGGCTGTCCCTGACGATCTACTCGGACTCGGACTTTTACCGGCAGCTTGAAGCGGGCTACGATGATATGTCGGCCAACATCCGCATTTATTCTTCGCTGAATTATATCCTGACCTCCATGCCTGACATCTTTCAGGTCTATCTATACCGCGTCAAGGACAGCAAAGCGACGCTCTTATCCCATAACGCCACGCCAAAGCGCTGGCAGGGAATCCCTCCCTACAGTGACTCCAGGATCACGGATGCCTATCCCTTATCCATTCAGAGCACCCATATCAGCAATACCTACGGGCTGAATTCACCGATCCCGCAGCTCACGGCCGAGCCGGTATTCACCCTGCACAGAAGGATTGAACGGATTCCTTCCACCGAGGCGCTGGGCTACCTTTCCATTGATGTGAAGCTGACTGCTTTTACGGATATCATGAATCAGCTGTACGAACAGGATAAGGAAAACATCTACCTGGTGGATGACAGCGGCACTCTCGTCTACAGCCATGATGAAGCCGCTCTCGGCAAGCCGCTGAAGGCCTCCTGGTATGACAAGCCAATCGCGGAAAAAGGCCTGTCCCAGGGATATTTTGAAAAAGACGGCGCCGTGTTTATCTATCAGAAGATTGAAAGCCCGGGACTGAACTGGACGCTGGTGAAGCAGATTCCGGTCTCCTACCTGTTCCGTGAAGCTAAGGAAGCGGCAAGAATCAATATTCTGCTGCTGGTGCTGCTGATGGTTATGATCATTGCGCTGACGATTCTGATCTCCTTCCGGATCACAGCCCCCATTAAGCAGCTGACCCGGTACATGAATCAGGTGCAGACCGGCAATCTTGAGATTGATATCCGGCCTGCCGGCAAGGATGAAATCGGCCTCGTTACCGAGCGCTTCCGCAGCATGATGGATACGATCAACAACCTGATTCTGCGGGAGTACCGGCTGGAGCTGTCGAATAAAACCAATGAGCTGAGGGCGCTGCAATCGCAGATCAATCCTCATTTCCTGAACAATACGCTGCAGATTATCGGTACCCTTGCTCTGGAGCTTAAGGTGCCGCAGATCTATGCCCTGCTCTCCGCGCTGGCCAAGATGATGCGCTACAGTATGTACAATGATGAAAAGATTGTTACGGTACAAGATGAACTGGACCATGTAAAAGCCTATGTCGAGCTGCAAAAGGAACGTTTTGAAAATAAGTTCACTTTCCGCTACGATATGGAAGAATCGCTGCTGAAGGCGCTGATGCCCAAAATGATCCTCCAGCCCATCGTGGAGAATTACTTCAAGCATGGCTTCAATCTCGCCCGCACCGACGGCCTGATTGAAATTAAGGCGGCCCGGCTCGCCACCGGGCGGATGGAGATTACCGTCCGGAACAACGGCAGCTCCATTCCCGCAGCGAAGCTGGAAGCCCTCCGGGAGGAGCTTCAGCATCCCGGCAGGCTGGATATAGACACGCTGAAGGAGACTGACAGCAACGACAGCAAGCGGGATGCTCCGGGGGCCCGGATCGGCCTGCCCAACGTGCTGGCCCGGCTGCGGCTGGTCTGCGGGGACAGCGCTCTGCTGATTGTGGACAATGATAAGGCCGGCGGAGTAATCGTCCGATTGGAAATTGATATTGTAGTGGAGAGTGAAACCATATGAAGGCGCTGATTGTAGACGACGAAGCCAGAGTCCGGAAGGCGGTCAGACTTCTGGTCGACTGGGATGCCCATCAGATCGGGGAAGTTCTGGAGGCCGGCAACGGCAACGAAGCCATAGAGCTGATCCGCAAGGAGAAGCCTGCACTGGTCATCATGGATATGATGATGGAATCCGGCAACGGGATCGAGCTGATGTCCTGGGTCAATGAATTCGCCGGCAACACCAAATTTATTGTAGTCAGCGGCCATAATGATTTTGATTTTGTCCGCCAGACGGTCCGCCATGGCGGGATTGACTATATTCTGAAGCCCATCGAGCCGGAAATGATCAATAACGCAGTAGCCAAGGCGGTAGCCGCCTGGCGGTCCGAGGAAGAAGAACGCAGCCACCGGCAGCAGCAGAGCATCCGTCTGAATGAAATCAGACCCATTTACGGGGAGAAGCTGCTGTCGGCGCTGATCGATGATCCGATCAATGCGGAAGCCTCACTGCGCAGGCTGTGGGACGACGGGGTAATCCCGCATACCGCCACAGTCTCACGGCTGATTCTGGTGCAGACCGATCCCGGCAACAACCCGCTGATCAAACGCTTTGGAGGAGACAGCGAACTGCTGTATTACGCCATCGTCAACATCTGCAACGAATTCCTGCACCTGCAGAACAAGGGAATTGCCTTCCGGTATTGGGGAGGCCCGCCGGAAATCGCCATGATCCTGTGGGATGTCCGGGAGCCTGTTGCCGAGCTGATCAACCGGATCAACGAGGGCATTTACATGACGCTGCAGTTCCGGATGCATTTTGGCATCAGCTCCGTGGGAGCCCTGCCGGGGGGCCTGCCGGCTGAACGCACAGAAGCCGCTGAAGCCTTGCTCCGGCGGAATCTGCTAAGACATGAGGATTACTGCCATTTCTCCTCCTCTGAACCTGCAGATACCGGAAGTGAACCTCCGGTTATCTTTGCCGACGTACAGGAGGAATGGAGAATGGCGGTCATCAGCGGCAACCCGGAGGTGCTGTCCGCCGCAGCCCGGCACTGGACTCAGGAGCTGAGCCGCCGGGGTGTCGTTACCCCGGAGATGCTGAATTCCTGGAAGGCCGATGCCCTGCTGTTCCGTTCCCGGCTGGTACGGGAAGCCCTTGGCGGACAAGCAGACAACGCACTGGCAGAGCTTGAGCGTGCAGATGCATTGAACCCTGCTCCCCTGCCCAGCGGCTATTCCTTCTCTTTGTTCGCCTGGCGCGACTGGTCCTTTGCTGTGCTGCAGCGCCTCTCGCAGGAGCTTACGGCCAGAGCAGTGAAGGAGCGCAACCCGATGGCGGAAATTGTGAAATACATTGAACAGAATTATCCATCTGACCTGTCGCTGCAAGAAGTGGCCGGCAAATTCTACGTCAGCCGTGAATACATCTCCCGCAAATTCAAGCAGGAATACGGCATCAATTTCTCCGATTATATCGGCAGTGTCAGGATCGAAAAGGCCAAACTGCTGCTGCAGAATCCCAACCTGAAGCTGTCGCAGATTTCGGAGATGGTCGGCTTTCACGATGTCAAATATTTCAGCAAGGTATTCAAAAAACAGGTTGGCCTCTCGCCCAAGGACTACCGGGCCCAGATTACCCCCTGATTATTCATTTTTTTTAATCGGGTCATTCGTCCATACAGGGATTGAGGAAGGTGCATATCTTGGGTCTGTAAGATAATAACGCGAAGGAGGTAGTGCAATGAGCGGTTGCGGAAATATTGGAGGACTTGTTACTTCCACTACTACAATCTTGGTGCTGTATATTCTGTTGGTGATTATCCTCAAAACATTCTAATCAGACTTAAGCCCAAAAAAAATGAGAGCCTACATTCGTGTAGGTTCTCATTCGACTATTACGTGTACAATAGGGTGATAACAAGCAATTCATAAAGCACAAGGGTTAATATTGCTTCATCACTGCTGCTTCCGAAAAAAGCGCGTTGTCCTTCGTGTTTCTTCACTCCCAAATAAAACAACCCTCTATCGCATCCCAAAATTCTCCCGGTGATGACTTGACCGTCTAATGTCTGTACGCGAACAAACTGATTGGCATGTTGTCTGCATATACTGTGTAAGTGATGTCTAACGGATGCCAGGTTCTGGACATAATTATTGTCAGCTTGATACAGCACTTTTTGCTGTGACGCCATTTGGATACCCATGGTAAGCACTACCTTCCTGTTAAAAGTACTACATAGTATGCCTAGTGTGCTTTGGGTGTTCATAAGATACCCGGCTGTTCAGCCTTACTTAACCGATGGTTTCCCCGTACCATTTCAGAAAAGCGTCCGCCACCGCCTTACCGGCGGTGCCGTTCGGATGCGGATCGTCCGTATTGCTCATATACTCCGCGCGGACTTTATGGTCCAATGGAGCCGGCATGGACAGCACGGCTGCGATATCAAATACGCGGTTAACCCCCGCCGGCGGAGCCGTAAGAATCTGCGTATTCACACACCTCCAGGCCTCCTCCCGCTCGCCTTCGAAGTTAAACGGCGGCACGGTGCCCAGGATGATCTCCACGTCCGGGTTAGCCTCTCTGATAGAAGAGACGATGAAGGCGAGGTCTGCTAGAAGCTCTGCCGCAGAGCGCTTGCCGATATCGAGATCGTTCACACCCAGCACGATCAGCACCTCATCCCCCTGCTTCGCCTTATTCAGCCAGGCGCCGTCAGTGGCCGCGTCATACGCTCTCCCCCACCCTGATCCGAGGTTCCACAGCCCATACCCGGTTCCAAGCCCTTCGGCAATCCGTGCCGCCCAGTAGGAATACTCATCCTTTGCGGTCCGCACCCCTTGTGTAATGGAATCTCCCAGGAATACGAGCTTTTTATCCACCTTTTTCTTATACCCGATATAGCTTGGCAGCACCAGGAGCTTGTCCGATTCGCTGAAGGCAGCGTTCGTTTCCTGACCGGCGTGATTCCCGGGAGCATCATAAGCAGAGACGAGCATCCCCTCCACATTGTACGGGAAGGTTTTGCCGGGAGCAGCCGTTCTAATCGTCCAGGTAAAAGCCAGATAGTGGCCCTCCGGCAGCACAAGCGCCGCTTCGTCACTCCAAAAGGCTTCCCCTGGTGCCACTTGCTTGGCTGTTTCTCCCAAGAAAGTTACGGGCACTTGCGAGCCTTGCATGACCGTACCATCCGGCTTCAGCCCTCCGTCGGCGATGTACGCCGCCTCGATGCTCCATTTCCCTCCCGGCTCGCTCCCTCTTGCTTCAACGCCCAGATCCCAGGTGGAATCCACCGCATTGCTGTGCCAGAATTTCAGGGTCAGGCTCCCATTCTCGCGCAGACGGATGTAGGTCCGGTAGGTGCGGGTGAACGGTTCCGCCCAGTTCATGATGTAATTGGCCGCTGTGGACAGCGCCATAGCCGAGGTGTACTCAGACTGGCTGAACACACTGGCTTGGTTCTCTTGACTGTACATGTGAAGTAGCTCCTTCATCCGTGCTAATCTGTAAACAATCACAGTATACGGACATTATAGCCATGAAACTAATACGATTCAGCCGATATATAACACAATTTTGATCTTGAACGGGTGGAATGTCCCTTTCCAGACAGCTTCAGCGCGCAGCCGGACAAGCTCCCCCACAGCAAAAAAACCTCTCAGGGCGGCAGGGACGCCTTTGCAGGCGGCCGCCGGACAGAGAGGTTTTTGTTCCTTTCGGGAATTCCTCAGAATGCCTATTCTTAGTTCAGTGTAATGGTGAATGCTACGGACTTCGCCCCTGCTTTTACACTCACTGTAGATGCATCTGCCAGTTCTGCTCCATTCACGGAGGCAATCGTGCCCAGATCCTTCACAGCCAGGGTGAAGGCCTTGCCGCTGCTTTCGGCGGTAACGGAGATGGTGCTGCCTTTACGCTCAGCCTTAACGGTCAGCTCAGGCGCGCCCTTGATGTCACGGACCGTTGCAGTTGTTGCCGCACCGTCTTCCAGCGAGTACAGGCCGAATTTCACGCCATCGGCAAAATCATAATCCGGACGGGTATCCACACTGCCGATAGCCAGCAGCGAGTTCTGGCGGACGAAGAGCGGAAGGCTGAAGAAATCATATGTTTCCTTGCGCCATGATCCGCCTTGTACGGTTTCACCGCTAAGCAGGTGGGTCCAGCGGCCAGCCGGCAGATAATATTTCACTTCGCCGTTCTCCTGGAAGATCGGAGCAACCAGCAGGGAATCTCCCAGCATGTATTGACGGTCCAGAATTTCGCAAGTCGGATCTTCCGGGAACTCCATAACCATTGCACGCATCGAGGCCCAGCCCTGTTCATGTGCCTGTCCGGCGACATCATACAGGTAAGGCATCAGGCTGCACTTGAGCTTGGTGAAGAAGCGGGTAACATCCACGGCTTCGTCATCGTATGCCCAAGGCACGCGGTACGAAGTGCTGCCGTGCAGGCGGCTGTGGCTGGAGAGCAGGCCGAACGCCAGCCAGCGTTTGAATACATGCGCCGGAGCCGTATTCTCGAAGCCGCCGATATCATGGCTCCAGAAGCCGAAGCCGGACAGGCCGAGCGACAAGCCGCCGCGGAGGCTTTCTGCCATCGACTCGTAGTCCGCGTAACAGTCGCCGCCCCAGTGAACCGGGAACTGCTGCCCGCCGGCCGTTGCCGAGCGCGCGAATACGGCGGCTTCATTTTTGCCCAGCTTCTCTTCCAGTACTTCAAAGACCACCTTGTTATACAGCTGTGTGTAATAGTTGTGCATTTTCTGCGGATCGGAGCCGTCGAAATACACCACATCGGTTGGAATCCGTTCGCCGAAGTCCGTCTTGAAGCTGTCTACGCCCATATCCACCAGATCACGCAGGTAGCCTGCATACCATTCACAAGCCGCAGGGTTCGTGAAATCCACGAGTCCCATGCCCGCCTGCCACAGATCGGTCTGGTACACGTCGCCGTTTGCTTTTTTGATCAGATAGCCGTTTTTCTTGCCTTCTTCAAACAGCGGTGAGCGCTGTCCGATATAAGAGTTGATCCACACGCAGATTTTCAGGCCTTTTTCCTTCAGGCGTTTCAGCATGCCGACCGGGTCCGGGAATACGCGCGGGTCCCATTGGAAATCGGTCCATTGGTATTCACGCATCCAGAAGCAGTCGAAGTGGAAAACATGCAGCGGCAGATCCCGTTCGGCCATGCCTTCTACGAAGGAATTGACAGTCGCTTCATCGTAGTCGGTAGTGAACGAAGTCGTCAGCCACAGGCCGAAAGTCCATGCCGGAGGCAGCGCAGGCTTGCCGGTAAGGGAGGTATATTTAGTAATAACCTCCTTAATGGAAGGTCCCTCGATGACAAAGTACTCCAGGCTTTGGCCTGCTACGCTGAATTGGGCTTTTTTCACTTTTTCCGAAGCGATTTCATACGAAACCAGTTCCGGGTGGTTAACAAATACGCCGTAGCCCTTGCTTGTTACGTAGAACGGAATGTTCTTGTAGGCCTGCTCGGAGCTGGTGCCGCCATCTTTATTCCAGATGTCTACCACTTGTCCGTTTTTGACAAAAGCTGTAAAGCGCTCGCCCAGACCATAGACGAATTCGCCTACGCCGAGATCCAGCTCTTCACGCATAAACGTGTTGCCGTCCTGGTCTGTAATGTAGGCCATCGATTTGAAACCGCTGCCGGTAATCCGCTCGTCGCCCCGGTAGAAGTCCACGGACCAGTGTGTGCCTTTGTTGATCACCACACGAAGCCCGCCGCTGATCAGCACGGTCTGTGCTTCGGTTTCTTCGATTTGGACATGATCGCCGGTACCCTTGGTCAATTCAAAGGCCGGACCATGGTCCACTACGCCATCATTATGAATAATCTTAACGCCTACCACACCCGGAAGCGGGGAATGGAATTTCACAGTCAGGAGCGTAGAGTTCAGTGTTGCCGCGCGTCCTGTAATTGGAGTTGTCTGCGTAACAGCGGTCAAACCTTCGGCAGTTTTTTCTACCACATAGTTCTGAACCGCACCATTGATATTGATTCCGTCGCGAACCAGCCAGAGGCCGTCTGTAAATTTCATGTATGACTTGCCACCCTTCAATTTGGTGTTTATAGTTGCATTATAACGATAATAATTAGACAAAACTAATATATTATAGCTCATTTATAACACTATTCTGATGTCCCACCAAAAAGGAGGCTTATTATGGACCGTACCTCTCAGCGTCTGCTGAAAGAAGACCGTGTACATGGTGATGTTATGTTCCCGCTTGCCGCCTATTGGATTGAGCTTCCGGCCGGAACCCATGTCCTGGATACGCACTGGCATGAAGAGGCAGAGTTCTTTATGCTGCTGGAAGGCGAGATTCTGTTTCAGGTGGATACCGATTATTTCCCGCTCCGTCCGGGTGAAGCGGTGTTCATCGAATCCGGTGACATCCATGCCGCGTATGCGCTCCAGGACAGCCCCTGCCGGTTCTGCGCACTGGTCTTCCATCCTGATCTTCTGGCCAGCGCCCAATATGACACCATTCAGCAGACGGTGATTCTGCCGCTTCTGGAGAAGCGCCAAAGCTTCCCCAGACATCTTACACCGGAGATGGCCTGGCAGCAGGAATTACTCCACCATCTCGAACGTTTAATGGAGGCATATGCTAATAAAATGCCCGGATTCGAGGCCTTTATGAAAGGAACTTTGCTCATCATGCTCTCCCAGATCGCGATCGAGGGCCGCTCCGTGAACCATACCCAGTCGGAGGGTGCGGATACAACCAAGATCAACCGGCTGAAGAAGGTCATCCTTTACATTCAGGACAACTACCAGGAACCGATACGTACCCGCGATTTGTCTGAGCTTATACCCATGAGCGAAGGGCAGTTCTGCCGCTTTTTCAAAGCGATGACCCGTAAGACGCCGGTGGATTACATCAATTCCTACCGGATCCGCCAGGCCGCGGATTTGCTGCAGCAAAGCGAACGCAAAATATCCGACATCGCCATGGATGTCGGATTCGATAACGTCAGCTATTTCATTAAGGTGTTCCGCAAGGCGATGAAATGCTCGCCTTCAGAGTTCCGCAAGGGAGCAGTACAGGGTGCCGGACAGTCGCAGCTGTATCCGTGAGATGAATGAGCCTCGTTGAAGGGTTACAGAACCATGCGGCATGCGGGACCCTTCCTGACATATCAGAAGGTAAGCGTTTCGTGAACCGGCCACTCGACCACCGCTTCTTCGCCTACCCGCAGATTCAGCTCTCTTCTCGTGTTCTGCAGCCGGATAATAAATTGCTGGTCCAGCGACTTGATTACAACTCCGATCAGATAGGAGGAACCGGAGTAGTTGATAAAAGCCACTTCACCCGCCAGCGTATTAAGCCCATGTCCGGATACCGGATGAGGTTCCAAGCTTTTACGCCGCACAGAAACAGCCTCCGGCCGGACCATAACATATGTCGGAGCGCTCCCGTTCCCGGTTTTCTCCGCAGAAATGGGGTTCCCCTTCGTCAGTTCGAAACGCCACATGCCTTCTGATTCCATGATATTGGTGATTGGAAACAAGTTCGATTCTCCCACAAAATCGGCCACGAACGGGTCGGCAGGATGCATATAAATCTGCTGCGGCGTTCCGGTCTGCACAATATTCCCGCCGTTCATTACGGCAATACGGTCAGAGATGACCATCGCTTCCTCCTGGTCATGAGTAACAAAGATCCCGGTAAAACCATACTCCCGCTGCAGCACGCGGATTTCAATTCCCAGCGCCTGACGCAGCTTGGCATCTAGGTTACTGAGCGGCTCATCGAACAGTACAAGCGGCGGTTTAAGCACAAGAGTCCGCGCCAGCGCAACCCGCTGCTGCTGTCCGCCGGACATTTGTGCGGGGAACCGTTCTGCAAAATCGTTTAGCCGCACGGAATGCAGGGCCGCCTCCACGCGTCCCCTGATTTCCGATTTCTGCACACCGTGACGCTTCAGTCCAAAAGCTACATTTTCAAAAACGCTTAAGTGAGGGAAGAGGGCATAGTTCTGGAAAACGAGTCCAATGTTCCTTTTATGGGGAGCAATAGTTGTCAGTTCCCTGCCATCCAGCCGGATGGAGCCCGAGGTCGGATCATGCATGCCTGCAATCATACGCAGGGTTGTCGTTTTCCCGCATCCGCTCGGTCCGAGAAGCGACAGCATCTCACCGCTCTCTACAGTAATATTCAGATTGTTGACTACGGGTTTTTGCCCGTAATTTTTTACGAGATTTTCGATGATCAGTTGGCTCATGGTGTGCCTCCCCGCTATGTTTTTTTGCCCCACCGCATAAAGCCGATCCCCAGCAGCCCAATCAGAATCGTGCCTACGATAATAATGGACGATACCGCAGCCAACGAAGGGGACAGATTGAACTGAATGTCCGAATAAATGGTCATCGGCAGCGTGTTGATGCCTGGACCTGTAAGGAATAAGGCGATAACCAGTTCATCAAAGGAAAGCACCAGACTGAGGAACGCACTGGCGAGCAGCGACGGTCTGGCAAACGGAAGTGTCACCAGGAAGAAGGTTTTCACCGGCGATGCGCCGAGAATGATCGAAGCCTCTTCTACCGACCGTTCCATCCGCGAGAATCCGGCCAGCATGGTCCGCACGACATAAGGAATAATTAAGATGATATGGGCGAGCAGCAATCTCAGGAAGAACATCCGTATGCCCAGGTAGCTGAAGAAAATCAGCAGGCCGATGCCGAACAGTAGCGTCGGAATAACCAGAGGGGACAGAAAAAGCCCCTGCAGCGCATTCTTCAGCCGAAATTCAAACCGCTGTATGGCGTAGGCAATCATCGTCCCAAACGGCAGCGCAAACAGCGTAGTCAAAACAGCCAGCTTAATACTGGTCAGGAAGGGTCCGGTGTACCTCCCGCCTGTCAGCACCTCTTCATACCATCGCAGGGAGAAGCCTTTGGGAGGAAACACCAGAAACTCACCGGAATTAAATGATGAAATGAGGATGACAAGCAGCGGTGCCATAATAAATAGATAGATTAGAGTATTTACTATAGTAAGGAGCGGAAATTTCCTTCTCATATCAAACGACTCCTCCCGGCTTCCTGCCGCTAAGCATCCGTCTGTAGAGACTGGTTACCCCAAGCATGGTCAGCAGTAAAATGACGCCCATTGCAGAAGCATAAGGCCAGTTAAGCAGGTTAATGGTCTGGTTGTAGATTTCTGTAGCCATCAGCTTCACCTTGGCCCCCCCGATCAGGGACGGAGTGACGAAAAAGCTTAATGTAATTGAAAAAACAAGCAATGTTCCAGCAATAATCCCCTGTTTAGAGAGCGGCAGGGTGACGAACCAGAATACCTTTGTTTTCGACGCACCCAGATTGGCGGCCGCACTTTCAAGATTGCGGTCCATGCCTTCCAGCACCGAGTAAAGAACGAGCACCATATAAGGAAGCATGACATGCACCAAAGCAATAATCACACCCGCAGGAGTATACATTAGCTCAAGCGGCTCCTGGATCAACCCTATTCCGAGCAGGAATTGATTCAGAATTCCTTTGCGGCCCAGAATAATAATCCAGCCGAAGTTGCGGATTACGGCGCTTGTCAACAGAGGGAGGGCGATTAAGATGAGCAGCAGAAAATGGTGTTTGGGCTGAGCCCGGGATACCCCATACGCGAGGCAGTATCCCAGAATCAGACAGATGAAGCTTACGGCGACACCGATATACACCGAACGCCAGAGCATTTGCAGATAAAACGGATCTGTGAAGAATCTTCCGTATTGCTGCCAGACGAACGCCGCTTCCATGCCTCCGGATGAGTCCGTTTGATAAAAGCTGAGCATCAGCAGCCGGGCAAGCGGGAGGACAAACACCAGCAGGAAAATTATCAGCCCGGGAGCCAGCAGAATCCAGTAAGGGGGAATGCGTTTCAGCATGGCATTGCAGCTCCCTTCAAATAGTAATGATGCAGTGCTACTGTGAAATCAATTTGCTCCACTTCTCCATCCAATCTGCCTTGTTGTTGTTCACCTGCGCCAAATCAAGATGAATCAGGCCGTTAAACGTATCTTCGCCATTCGGAAGGATGCCTTTCAAATCATCGGACAACTCTGTCTGGCTATTGGTCGGGGAATAGCCGCCTCCCTCAGCGGTCAGCTTCTGAATCTCCGGACGCAGCAGGAAGTCAATATATTTCCGGGCAAGCTCAGGGTTCGGGCTGCCTTTCACCACTTGGGCAGTAATATAGATGCCGACGGCTCCTTCTTTGGGAATCGCAAAGTTAATGGGAATTCCCTGTTTGCCAAACGTATAGGCATAACCGGAATCGAACGGGGCAATAACCGCCTCATCCTGGGCGAACAAATTGCCGACTTCGGGACTGGATTTCACAATTGCCGCGGCATTGGGCAGCAAAGTCTTGATTGCATCGAGTCCAGGCTGAATATTATCTTCTCCGCCGCCGTTCATCTTGGCGAGGGCTACCAGAAACTGATTACCGTAGGTGTTGGAGATATCAACCAAACCGACTTGTCCTTTATATTCTTCCTTCCACAGATCATTCCACGAGGCTGGAGGAGTTGGGATTGCATCACGGTTATAAATCATGCCAAGAGCTTCATAGCCGAAGGTAGGCCCATAGCCTTCAGCACTACGAGCTTCCGGGTACAGCTGGTCCAGGTTCTCCATCTGCTCCGGGTCGAGCTTCATAATCAGATCCTCTTTCGCTGCAATCTGCTCCTGTCCGCCTGAGAACAGCACCACATCGATGGTTTGATTGTTCTTCTCCGCACGAATCTTGGCTAGCGCATCTGCCGAATACAACGTCACAACTTCAACCTCGGCATTGTACTCCTCTTCAAATTGTTTGATATAGGCACGCTGGGTTTCTTCAATCGCTCCGCCGAAAGAGGTGACCACCAGCTTGCCGCCGGAAGGCTTATCTGTGGCTGCCGCCGCTGGAGCATCATTACCCGAACTGCAGGCTGTTCCCGTAATCAGAAGTGTCAGTATACCTGCCGCAGCTTTTCCATAGAACCATTTCCGCATCGCGCATATCCCCTTATCGTTTAGATGATGATAATTCCTTTGGTTTAGCCGTTTGATCTTTCGCCCCAGTTGCGGATATACAGATTGCGTGCATTTTCCGAAAGAACCAGGCCAGCCGCAGTATAAGCATATTCTTCATCAATAATTCCATCTGTCACCAGATCCGTTAGCATTTTACCCAGCTCTTTCTTGATCATCCGGCCGCCCAGCCAGCTGACCTCGGGAATCGTAAAACCGTCGGAGCCGTACATCACTTTCGTAAAAGGAGCCATTTCAAAGATTTGCCGCAGCTTCGGCTGCACGCCTATGCTGCTGAAGGGAATCATGGAGGACAAGTCGAGATACACATTATGATACTGATTGACCAGGTAACCGGCTTCTTCAACAAACGGATATGCGGTATGAATAAAAATAATCTTTACAGCCTGATAGTGCGGATCGCTGACAATGCTGTGCATCAGCAGCGGACTTGCAAGCTTCACATCCAGCAGCGGGGCATCCCCTGCTCCCGAATGCATCTGAATTGGTATGTCATATTCCATGCACAGCTCGAACGCGAGCAGTACGAGATAGTCACGGACATCTTTTTCAGCTTCAGTATTATCCGGCGATTCCAGGAACCTGCTGTAGCTGGCTGCGGCCTGGCTCTTGCTGATCTTGTTTATTTTCAGTCCGGTATGGTAGGCAATTACGGTCTTAAAAGCAATAGTCCCCTGATTCTCCACCTCGTCCCGCAGCTCCCGGATGTAGGTCTCTTCCAATTCCCCGAAGGGTACCTTCTCCTCGAACAGCCGGTGATAGGTAGCTTCCACCCGGTGAATGCGGCGGGTCGGAATGGACGACGAGGTCTGATGGAACCAGTCAAGCTCATCCTGGGCCAACCGCGATCCCATAACCGGGAAACCGTAGTCCACCAGCAGTGATTCCAATCCTACATCCTTGAAAAGCATGTCTACGTATTCTTTGGGATTGGCTTGATAACGCTGATTGCGCTGCAGGATCAGTTCGTCATCCGTCGCGCGGGGATCAAGCCCAAGCAGCTGGATCATCTCTTTACGGACAATTTTGAATAACAAAGTGTTTCGGGTATCGCGGCTCTTGGGGGGGATCAACGAGAGGGTGAAGCAATTATCGAAACTCTTCTTCTCTCTGGTCGGCATGAATGGATGACAATGGTCGTCAATGATGGGCAAGCGGCTGATATCAATCGTCATGGTAATCCCCCTTAATCTTTTGTGAACAAATTGTTTTTGTTATTGTATACAATAATACGTACAAGGATGGTTCTTGTCAACAAAAGTTACATATAGGGTATGAAAAAATATTTTTATCGGATTAATTGTAATATAACATGACACTAAATAAAAAAACCACTCGTTCACGCCCCAACAGGGGCGCAACAAATGGCTTGTCCATACAATACCAATGCGTTGTAAGCTGCATAATGAACCTCTCAGAATACCTACAGCTTATCGTTGTATCCGTAGTTCACCAGTTCATTTCTGGCTCTGTTCCAATTTTGCTGTGTATAATGCCTGGCTTTCTCGGAATCTTTAGCGATGATTGCATCGAGTATGAATTGATGCTCCTCTGTCGCCTTCTCCAAATTGACTCCGGCCACAAACCGGGTCTGAATTTGGTAGGTTTTGTGGAACAGCTTTTCCACATGATAAATAAGTAGCTTATTAGGGCACATGCGGTGCAGGGTCCGGTGAAATTCAATGTCATATTCCTTCCACTGATGGAAGTTAGACAGATTTTTTTGCTCATTCATTCTGCCGATCAGTTCCGTAAGCTGGTTAACATGCTCAGTAGAAGGCTGATGTGCAGCCAGATAAGCGATCATCCCCTCAACGGCTTCCATCATTTCGTAACATTCCTTCACATCTTCTGCTGTCAGTACACTGACATACGCGCCTTTTCGAGGGTAAACGGTCACAAATCCTTCTACGGACAATAGTCTGATCGCTTCTCTTACCGGAGTCCGGCTCATATCCAGCTTCTTGGCGTATTCTTCTTCTATAATGGGCTGGCCTTGGGTTAGCTGGTTCTCTTTGATATCCCGAAGAATGCTGTCGTATGCAATTTGCGCTTGGTTCTGCTTGCCCATATACACAGTCTCCTTCACCGGTCATGATCATCACAACAATACGCTGATTATAATACTATCTGAATACAGCATCTGTAAAGTTAGATCATCACTGCGAGGCAATTGTCCCGTATCATTTCTACACGCTGCACACGCTGTTTCAGCCTTCCTTAGATCAATGCCCTTATGCTTTCCGGATCACAATAAAGCAGGTACTGTCCGGCAATGCCACCTCTTCGCCGTTTTCGTCCATAACGACCACCCTGTCCCGCAGCGCCTCCGTGTAACCTTCCTGCAAATAGTGCCGGAACACCTCAACCTTCGCCTGCTCGCCCAAATTGTGCTTGATAAAATCGGCATACTGGCTTGGAGTGAAATAGCCGAACTGCTCCTGAACCTCATGGACATAGGCCTCTTCCCCCCAGGTATAGGTGTACAGAAACTCCATCGCATCGTTGACCGGCATCAGCACCTCTTGTTCATCAATCCGCTCATATTGAATGACCCGCCCGGCAAAATCCTTGGCATAGCGCTCCAGCGCCGCCATTCCTCCCTCCTCCAGGAAACGGACCCGCCGCCGCTGATCCAGCGGCTCGGTCATAATGCCGTCGCGGATAATGATCGCCCCGCCGTCGGCCAGCACCTCAAAGCTGCTCACCAGTGCCGCTGCTACGGTCGCATGATTGAACTTTGTCCCGTTCAGCGGCACATAGGAATACAGCTCATGCAGAATCGAGGAGAAAATCACAGTATCCACTGTGCCCGGCTCTACGAAGTCCTTCAGGTTCAGCGCATCGCCCTGCAGCACTTCCCAGAGGCGCCCCTCCCGCTGCTTCCTCTGGCGCAGCGCCTCCACCACATTGCTGGAAATGTCGATGCCGACCGGGATGACTCCCGGCAATCGCTCCTCGATCAGATCCAGCAGCACACCGCCGCCGGGGCCGATGTCCAGCACCTTCCGGCCGGTGACATACTCCAGGATGACCGCTTTATAGTCTGCCGTCTCATTCATTTGGCTCAAATACGTATCCTCATTATGGAACCGGTCAAAGGCATCGCGGCGCAGCTCGAACAAATCGAACAGCATCAGCACAGCCCGTTCGTAGAGTGCCGACTTTTCGGCCTCCATGCAGAACTCGATCAGCTTCTCAGCCGCCGGAGAGAATTCGAAATTGAAAAAGAGGGTGTCCGGCAGATGCTCCTCCCGCCGCAGCCGGTGAACCAGATGCGGATTACCCGGCGGGGTGGCTCCATTCAGAATATCCTCCCAGGCCAGGCCGGACAGATACTTTTCGATAATCCGTTTCTTATACACATTAATCTTTTTGACGCCTTTGTAGTCATAATAAATGCTGTTCATGACTGCCTCGAAGCTGATATGGTTCAGGCCGGACAGCTTGCTGCCGCAGGCGGTAAGTGCCATTACCTTAAGGTATTGCTCCAGCGAAAAGGTCTGCAGCGCCGCTTCCACATACCAGAAAGTGATAGGCTGCATAGGTTCCAGGACATCGGGATTGAAGCCCTCCTCCAGCAGGCTGCTCCACTCCTCATCATAATCCTCACCCCCGGCAATCGCCCCGGCACGCATTCTGCGCAGACGCTCCTTCATCGGCACCCCGCCATGCAAATCCCCGGAAGAGATTACCGCAATCAGCCCCATCACTTCGGTGCGTACCTCCTGCCACAGCTCGGGGGACACGGCGGAAATAATGCAGTGGTTCAGCGCGAACAGCAGCCGCTCCAGCTCATCGGCGGTCAACAGCCCTTCCTCCACCAACGCCGCCAGCGGACGGTTCACGGAAGGCGGCACTTCACCGCGGATCTGCTGTCCGATCAGTCCATGGGTCCCGATCAGCCGGTGCACGATCTCTTGCTTGGCTGCCTCGGTGCCGCCCGGCTCCAGCGCCGGAAACGCCTGCCCGCCGTACACCTCCATCCCGGTTCCACCCGTATGTCTCAGGTATAACTCGGCCGAACCGATATTATGTACAAAAATATTAATGCCCTCTGCCTGCCACAGACGGCGCTGGCGCAGAGTTCCGCCTTTGGCCGTTTCTGCCCAGACCAGCGTTTCTTCCGCCAGCTCCTTAATCCAGTAGGACAGGGGCAGACTATCGAGCAGGCGAAGGCTCCGCTCCACATACTCCAGCACCGGATTGATGTATTCCAGCTCTTGCAGCGAGTCAACCCGTTCCAGATTGACTATCGTTTCTTCCGCTTGAACAATATAGTCCAGCCAGGGATAACTCCCGCCGGACAGCTTGCCGTCCTCACGGTACGCTTCAATGGCTTGCAGGGATTTCAGCATGCGGATCGCCTCCTGATCATGTTGTATAGGCCGTAACATCAAACAGCAGGCCCCCGGATGGAAGCTTGCTGTTTGATGCGTAATGCTGTTCTGGAACAAGTACTAGACGACTTTATCAATCTGGCTGCCCGGGGGAACCGTTGTCTTATTGGCTTCTGCATAGATCTCTAATTCCGGTCTGGAAGGACTGCCTTCGGTGTCAGTGGCGGCCGGGTCCTCCTGATCCTGCACGTTTGCAGGAGATTCGTCCCGAATAACCGGCGAAGGTGCCGATTGTACATTTTCTTTCAGTTGTTCCTGGACGTCCATAGCAATGCTCATTAGCTTCTGATCCAGATTGGTCACTTTTTGAAGGAGACCTGCCGACTTCGCCGGGTTGCTGTTTTCCCAGGATTTTGCTTCAGTCCGCAAGGTGGTTTGGGCTATTCGCACAGCACTGCTTTGCTTCAAATCATTGCCCGCAGATATGACGCCGTTCATGTTGTATGTAGTATAGGCAAGCTGCTGCTCTTCAGGCGTTTGTTTGTCCGGACTCCACGATTCTTGAAGAGCCTCATCCTTCTTTTTGGGGTTGTCTTCATCCAGACCTTTTGTCTTGTTCTGGTTGTCGATAGCCTGCTTTTGAATTTGCTGCTCCAGCTGCTGAATTTGCTCATCCATTGAGGCAAGCTCGGCCTGGATAGCTTCTTGGCTCTCCCCTCTTTTTAGGGCGTTGCCCAGATACTCGGAACGCCTGTCCATCAGGGACTGCTTCTGCTTGTTCAAATGGTCAAGCAGCTTTGATTCCGGTTTACCCGGAATCCTCATGTTTGGACCGGGGTTCTGTTCTGTTCCCCTTCGCTGTTGCCGGTCATGAATGGCTACCGGAAATGGCGGGCGCTGAATAGAACGCGATACATTCATAGGTTACCTCCTAAATTGTATATGCATATACTAAAAAAAGTATATTCTATATCAATATCGGTCTTATCCGTAATTCTTATAAATGTTCGTGTACTTCTATTTCAAAGAACAGCTCTACGTCCCGAACCGCTGCCGGTACCCGCATTTGCGGCACAGCTCCTCTACCGCTTCCCGGCGGGAGAAGCCATAGAACAGATTGTTCGCGCGTTCGCCCTCGATAATCTCGGAGAACGGCTTCTCATGGAGATTGCCGAGGTTGATTACGCCCTCGCCATCCAGACAGCACGGGACCACCGTGCCGTCGACCAGCACCGCCGCCTGGCTGCGCAGGGCGTGGCAGAAGCCTTTGCCGTCATCCTCCGGCTCGCTTAAGGCAGGCCATCTGAACTCGTGGTCCTGGTTCAGATAGACGCGCGGGGCAATCTTCACCCCGCTGCCGGGCACCACCTTTTCTTCAATGTTAAAATCCAGATTGAAGGCTTCCTCCAGCAGCGCCAGCGTCTCGCGGTTGCGCTGCTTCTCCAGATTCGTCCGGTTGTCCTCGGTCAGATTCCACAGCCGGAAGGAGACAATAACGCCCTGGGCCGTGACCTCGCGCACAAAAGAAATAATCTCCGACACATATCCCTCCCGGTTCTCCGAGCCCGCATGGCCGTCGAAGCTGTGCAGCGAGAAATTCATCTGCCGCAGCGCGGGCTTGCCGAGCAGCTTGGGTCCAGCCTTATGGATCAGTGTCCCGTTGGTCGTGATGTTGACCCTGAACCCTTTGGCGTGGGCGGCATCCAGCAGCTCGCCAAGCTTCGGATGCAGCAGCGGCTCGCCTTTGACATGCAGGTAGATATGATTGCTGTGCGGTTTGATCTCATCGAGAATGGTATTAAAGGTATCCAGCTTCATGAAGTTTTTCTGCCGCTCCGTGGGCGGACAGAAGCTGCAAGCCAGGTTGCAGACACTTGTAATCTCGATGTAGACTTTTTTAAAAGTTTTCAAGTTCCGCTCCCCATTTCAAAATTCGTTCAAAAGCTTCAGCTACAGGTCCGAGGCATAGCGGAGGCCGATCTGTGCTCTGGCTTCCTCCATGACCTCAGCGACTGCAAGCGAATTGGCATGGCTGTTCACACTGCTCTCGCGCTGCCCGCTCCGGATCAGGCGGATAAATTCCTCTACCTCATAATACATCGGCTCGAATACCTGCGGCAGGGTAAGTTCCTCCACCGTACCGTCGCGGTAGTGGATTTTGACCTGGTAAGGCTGGTTGATCTTGTCGATCACCATCGTGCCGTTCTCCCCCTGGATCTCGGCAGGCAGATAGGAGTCGGCAATCTTGGAATGCATGACTACGGCATCCATATCCGGATAACGCATCACAATGCTGCCCTCGCCGTCTACGCCGGAAGCCAGCATCAGGCCTACCGCCCGCACCGACTCCGGTTTGCCGAACAGCGCCACCATCGGATACAGGCAATAGATGCCCAGATCCATCAGGGACCCGTTGGAAAAGGCCGGATTGAAAGCGTTCAGCACAGTCCCCTGGCGGTAAGCATCATATCTCGATGAATATTGACAATAACCGGCAAAATAACGGCGCACTTGTCCCAGCTTGTACAGGTTGTCCTGGATCACCCCGAAGTTCGGCATAAAGGTGGATTTCATCGCTTCCATAAACAGCACATCGTTGTCCCGCGCCGCTTCGATCATCGCCCGCAGCTCCGCGCTGTTGGAGGCCGCAGGCTTTTCACAGATCACATGCTTCCCGTGGTTCATGCAGACAAGCGCATGTTCAGCATGCATCGAATTGGGGCTGGCAATATATACCGCATCCACTTCCTCGCTGGCCACCATTTTCTCCAGATTGGTATATATGGAAGCGCCAGCATATTTTGCCGCAAAATCGCGCCCCTTCTCCTCCGTACGGGAGTATACAGCAGTAAGGATAAATTCCTCATTCTCAAGACCCGCTTGAATGAAACGGTCTGTAATCCAGTTGGTTCCAATAACCCCGAATCGAATTGTCATGAAGTGATCCCGTCCTTTTTAGTTCGTACTGACTCTACATGCTATTTTCTCACTCCAGGGTAGGGATGTCCACTTTTCTGGGGCAATTTTCCGACAAATTCTGCTGTTTGAGAATGTGAAAAAAAGCACCTTACATAAAACCCAATAATTTACAAAAATTTGGAAACGGTAGAATCAATCCGCTTTGCCGATGCGCTTCAGATGCCTTTTATACGCCAAACGGCCCCCGTCCTAATCCCAGGAACGGGGGCCGTTACAGTATGTCGGAAGCTTGCAGAAGACAGCCGGGAGACTGTTCTATTCGTAAAAAGCCTGCAGCTCGCGTACGATCACATCTTTATCATTCTTCACTACCGTCTGGTGCTGTGGCAGCGAGAACAAGGCCGCAATCTGCTCTGGGAACTCCTGCCTGATATCAACCAAGGCGATAGCCTCGTCAAATTTGGCCGGATGGGCTGTCGCAAAAGTAATGGCCGTTTCCCCTGCGCCGTTAAACTTCTCGTATGCTGCAATACCGCAGGCCGTATGCGGATCGAGCAGATAATCATACTCTTTATTGTACTTCCCGATCGTATCCAGACATTGCTGGTTCTTCACACCCAGCGCGGCAAAATCAGCCTGCACCTGCTGCAGTGCTTCGCCCGCGATAGTAATCTTCCCTTCGGTCTGCAGCTTGGACATATGGGCAGAGAGCTTCTCCGCATCCTCGCCCACCAGGTAATAGAGGTACCGTTCAAAGTTGCTGGCCACCTGAATATCCATCGAAGGGCTGTAGGTGCTCGTGAAGCTTCCCGGCTTATATTCACCGGTGTTCACGAACCGTTCCAGGATATTGTTTTCATTCGTGGCGATAATCAGCTTGTGAATCGGCAATCCCATCTTCTTCGCCAAATAACCGGAGAAAATGTTGCCGAAATTGCCGGATGGCACACTGATGTTGATCTTCTTCTTATCGCTGTCCTCAATTTGCAGATAGGCATAGAAATAATAGACCGTCTGCGCCAGAATACGCACGAAGTTGATCGAGTTGATCGCCCGCAGGTGATATTTGCCCTTAAAATCCAGATCGGCGAACAGTTCCTTAATCACCTTCTGGCAGTCATCGAAATTGCCTTCAACAGACAGATTCAGCACATTGCTGTCGTCCACTGTCGTCATTTGCAGCTCCTGCACCTTGCTGACCTTGCCGTGCGGATGCAGAATGCAGATCTTGATGCCTTCCTTGCCGCGGACCCCCTGGATGGCAGCCGCCCCCGTATCCCCCGAGGTAGCACCAAGGATATGAATAACCTCGCCGCGCTTGCGGGAAATGTAGGAATACAGCTCGCCCATGAACTGCAGCGCTACATCCTTAAAAGCAAAAGTAGGCCCATGGAACAGCTCCAGCACATACAAGGAATCATTTACTTGGTGCAGCGGCGTTACTTCCGGCGCGCGGAAATTGGCATAGCTGGTGTAGACCATTTCTTTTAGATCTTCGTAGGGAATTTCATCATTGGTATAATACGAGAAAATTTCAAGGAACAGCTCCTGGAAGCTCAGGCTCCGCCATTCCGCCAGCTTCTCAGGGGAAATTACCGGAATCCGAAAAGGCACCATGAGCCCGCCGTCATCCGCCAGCCCCATCAGAACCGTATCAATAAAGCCCTTAGCTTCTACATTGCCTCTTGTGCTTATATACTCCATACCTCTCTCATCCTCCTGAACCCCTCTGTAGTTAACCCTTGTATAGGCTGATGTGCAGAAAATGTACCCGTGCTGCCCGGCGCCTAAGCTCATTCTATATTAACACGTTTAAGCGTTAAAGTCCGTTACTTCTGTGTTAACTTTTGCGTATCCATAGGATGCCGCAGGGCAGCTTCACGTTATTTGTTCTGCAGCTCTTTCCAGACGGTTTTGTTACTGTATTTCTTGTCCACGCTGACATCCTTGCCGAACCATCCGGGGGCTACGAAGCTCTCCGCCGCCTCCAGCGAATCGAATTCAACCTCCAGCACAGTCAGTTCCAGTTGGGTATAGAGGTCAATCTCTACGGTCGTGCCGTTCCAAATGCCGGTAATGCGTGTCTTCACCAGCGGTACAGCCTTCACGGCTTCGATCATCTGGTTATATAATCCCTCAGAGATGGAATATTCGATCTCCTTGCGGCTGATGCCTTTGCCGTCCTTGAAGGTATGGGTATACGTAATCTCGCCCGAATCCAGATCAGTGATCTTGCGCACTCTCAGCTCCTGCCCGTCCTCAATCGCCAGATAAGTCTGGTCAATGCTGTGCCGCGTAAGCACCTGCACCTGGCCTTCCTGAATCAGCCGCTCCGGGTACTCCGGCAGCAGGAACTTGCGTTCAATCTCCATAGCCATGCTGTCTCTCTCCTCTGTGCGTTTCACTGATATAAGCTGAACTTAAATTTTCCATTCTGGGGTTTAGCCGTACACTGCGGGGAATGTTTGGACTTCCGGCCGCTGTTATGTTTAGATTTCTTGATTTTAACCGTTATTTGCGGTAGAAATCCAAACATAAAGGCGGACGCGTTCGCTCCTGCAGTTCCAAACTTCCCCTCCGTTACTTCCCCCTTTATGATTTCATTTTAAAGTTCAGCTTATATAGTTTTTTTATTATTAATCATCATAGGCGCGGGGCATCTGCAAGTCAATGGAATCCGCCAACTCAGTCGAACAGGCTGTCAATAGAGCGCATGTCATAATGATTGATGATCTTAAAAGACCCGCTGCCGTATTTGTCCTTTCTGGCCAAGTCATTAATGTTAATATACTTTTGGTCGTCCAGGCGAATGCCGAACCTTAAGGATTTGCCTACAATGATACTAATCCAATAGCTTCTGTTGAAATCGTGGGAAATGCTGGAGCTCATCAATTTGACACCGGCAAAAGCATTCATGATGTCCGCTATTTTTGCAGGGTCGGTCACAGTGACCTTCACTTCGTCAGTTGTCGAGGGCAACGAGCGGATGATTTCAATAGAAGTAATCTCGTTCAGGTTAATCCGTCCGGACACACGTTTCTCGAAGGACGTGAAGGACTGCAGAATCGTCCCCACCACAAACACAGCAATCCCGAGCAGGAAAAGAGTCAGGAAAATTTTCGTCATGGCTGGCTTCTTCCACTTTCCCGAATGTTTCCTCTCCCTAAAATTATCCGCATGTTCTCCCCCGTTCATCCGATCCATTTCTGCCATCACAACCGCCTCCTCCGAATTCAAGCAATGCTTCCATTATATATAATATGGCTTGCACAAAAAACTTTTTGCCGGCACTGCTTTTCTGCTTCAGGGTTATGTTGAGGGCTGATACAGATTAGTGGTTATAGCTATGGTTAGTAGTTACGGTGGCTGTTACGCTTATTGGCTACAAGTTACATGTACTGACTACTGACTACTGACTACTTGCCATTAAAAATCTGTTAACCCTCCGTGTTCATCTCGCAAATGTATTTTGTACAATTATAAGTGACGATATCGGTGTTAAAACGAAACTAGCTGCACTTCGTACAATTAAAAAAGCTGCATTTCAGCAAATTAGCGCCAACTGCCATTTTTAAGAGTACAAAATGCAATTACAGCTAAAACAGGGGGGTTACACAGCCTTTTAACTGCATCAAATACAATTGCAAGGTTAATGGCGTAAAAAATCAGCCGCATTATATTTAGCAAAAAAGGGTTGGCTTAAGCGTAAATTTTCCGGGACAATTGCAAAAAGGGCACCCCATGCCGGGATACCCCTCTCTTTGCACCGCTCTAATTGCACAATCTCACCGCAAAGGCCAGCTACTCTTCCCCAAGCGGGAACAGCAGCGGCACTACACGGCCTGTGCCTACATCAATCAGGCCATGGTCCGTGATCTTGAGCGCCGGGCTGACCGGAAGGGAATGCGTGCTGATAGACATAATCGGATTGTAATGGTTATAGCCCAGCGATTCCATGGCTGTCCGCAATCCGAGCACCCGCTCAGCCGTTTCCTCAAGCGGCGCTTCAGTCAGAATGCCGCCGACCGGCAGCGCCAGTGAAGCAATCACTTTGCCGTCTAAGACGACACAGAAGCCGCCTTGCCCCGCGATCACTGCATTGGCGGCCACAGCCATGTCCTCCGGGTCATGACCCACGACCAGCAGATTGTGATTGTCATGTGAATAGGTGGTAGCAATGGCGCCGCGCTTAATCGTATCCCCGCCGATTAGGCCGTAGGCGCGGTTACCGTTTTTGCCGTACCGCTCGAAGGTGGCAACCAGGCCATACCCGCTCTCCTGCCACTGCAGCAGACCGTTCTTAACCCCGGCCTCCGCGTGCTTCTCCTCGGTAAATGTGGAGATGCTGTTGACCATCATCACCCGGGAGCTGTAACGCCCGTCCGGCAGCCCGGTCCGCACCGTGAAATCGTCAGCGGTCAAGGAAGACAGCTTCACGCTGCGGTAGAAATGCTCAGGGAACCGCGGCACTGTCTCCGGCTGCGGAAGCGGCTGCTTGCGGTCATAGACCTGAGCCCCCCGCTTGTAGACCGCTTCGATGGCGAAGCTGTCCAGATCCGAGAGCAGCAGATAGTCGGCGGTTTTGTTCGGCGCGATCACGCCGCGGTCATTCATCTTCATCCGCCGGGCCGGGGTGAACGTGGCGGCATACACGGCGTCCTCCGGTGCCATGCCCATAGCAATGGCTTTGCGCACGAGATGGTCAAGATGCCCCGTCTTGACCATCGAGTCGGTCATCACATCATCGGTCACGAAGCAGAAATGCTCGCTGACCGCATGCCGGACGAGATAGTCCACCACATCCGGGGTCATCGATTTTTCCTGAATCTCGATGAACATTCCCGCCGCAATCCGCGCCTTGAGGCCTTCAATGCTCTGATGGGTGTGGTCCGAATCGATCCCGGCATAGATCAGCCGGTGGAGATCAAGATCAAGCAGCTTCGGCGTATGTCCCTCAATCACAAGACCGGGATAGCGGCTGCGGACATGCTGCAGGATACGGTTGCTTTTCCCGTCAGGGTCACGGATGACCTCGACATAATTCATCACTTCGCCCAGGCAGATCATCCGCTCTGTCTCCATCAGTTCGTCGATATCCTCAATTTCAATCGAACCGCCGGTGGTTTCAAGCGGAGTGGCCGGCACCGAACTCGGTATGGCGTAGAACATATCTACCTGGCAGTCCCGGCTGGCGCGGATCATCTCATGCACGCCCTCCACCCCGAATACATTGGCCATTTCATGCGGCTCAGGGACAATGGTGGTTACCCCGTGCCGCAGAATGCCATACGAAAACGTCTCCGGGGTAATCATCGTGCTCTCGATATGCAGATGGATATCAATCAGGCCAGGCACCATATATTGCCCTTCCGCCTGAATGGTATCCTTGGCGGTGAACGTCTCTGCCCCGAGCGTCCCGACATAGAGGAACCGCCCGTCCTTCACAGCGACATTCGCCGGCTCGAACCGTTTATAGTAACTGTTGTACACCTTAGCGTTCAGTATAAGTTGATCTGTAATCATCATGTATGCTCCTCTTATGAAGCGCTACTGCACCAGCACCAGCTTCTCTTTTGGAAAATAAACCGTGACCTTCTCCCCTTGTCCGAAGGGATGCTCCAGCTCCTGATTGACGGTAAATACGCCCAGCTCCGTCTCCACCTGATACTGATAGCTGCGTCCCAGGTACGTGCTGACCTGCACCGTGCCCGGCAGCGTATTTCCAGTGGCGCCGGACTCCGGCGGACTGCTCAGCAGCTGCAGATCATCAGGGCGGATCGCTCCTAAGAGTCCGGTGTTGCCTTCACCATTCGGGCGCTTCACCGCCAGAAACTTCAGCGTTCCCCGGCTCAGCTCAATATCCGTGCCTTCGTCATTCCTGCCGTCAAAAGAGATAAAGTTCCCAAACCCGATGAACCGGGCCACAAATTCGCTGGCCGGATACTTGAAGATTGCCTGCGGCTGATCGAGCTGCTCGATCTTGCCATTATTCATAACCGCCACCTGATCGGAGATGGAGAAGCATTCCTCCTGGTCATGGGAGACGTATACAGTTGTAATGCCCAGCTCCTGCTGGATGCGGCGGATTTCCACACGCATATTCACCCGCAGGTTCGCATCAAGATTGCTGAGCGGCTCATCGAACAAGAGCAAATCCGGCTCGATGACCAGCGCCCGGGCAATCGCCACCCGCTGGCGTTGTCCGCCGGACAATGCAGCCGGAAGTCTTTTCTCAAAGCCGCCAAGACTGACAATTTCCAGCATCCGCGTTACCCGCTTCTGGACCTCCGCCTCCTTCAGCTTCCGCAGCCTGAGGCCGAACGCCACATTGTCGTACACCGACAGATGCGGGAACAGCGCGTAGTTCTGAAAGACAAAACCGAAATTCCGCTTTTCTACCGGAACCTTGGTGTAGTCCTTCCCGGAGAACATGAAGTTGCCCGCTTCCGCGCTTAAGAATCCGGCGATCAGCCGCAGCGTGGTCGTTTTGCCGCAGCCGCTCGGTCCGAGCAGGGACAGAAGCTGCCCTTTGGCCAGCGACAGATTGAAATCTTCCAGGATCAGACGGTTGTCATAAGCAACCGATACATGTTCCAGACTTAAGAGCGCCATTTGCTTATGCCTCCGTATCTTTTGGTAAAGTAAGCTATCGTTTGGTGAAGTAGGCGAAACCCATCAGCCGTTCGATGATAAACATCAGTGCCGCCGTCAGCACCATCAGGATGACCGAAATCGCGGCAATCGTAGGGTCGAAGTAATTCTGCACATAGGTCAGCATCTGGATCGGCAGCGTGCTGATCCCCGGACCGGTCATGAACACGGAAATATCCACATTATTGAAGGATTCCAGAAAAGCGATCAGCACCGCCGCCAGAATGCCGGAGCGGATATTGGGCAGAACCACTTTGAAGAAGGTGAACAGTCGTGTGGCCCCCAGGCTCTGCGCCGCCTCTTCCACGGCAAAATCGAAATTCTCCAGACTTGAAGCAATCACCCGGATAATAAAAGGCAGCATGATCACGGTATGTCCAATCAAGAGGCCCGCCACAATCGGCAGGTTGTACACCACAATCAGATAACGCAGCAGCGTGAAGCCCAGCACAATACCGGGAATCAGCACCGGCGACAGGAAAACCGCATTCAGCGTATCCCGCCCGCGGAACCGGTAACGGCTCAGGGCGTAGGCAGCAGGAACTCCCAGCAGCAGAGCCAGCAGATTGCCGAGCAGCGAGATTACAATCGAGGTTCTGAAGGTCTCCATGAACGCGCTGACCTCAAAGATGTTCTTGTACCACCGTAATGAAAAGCCCTCAGGGGGGAATTTCAGGACCGTGCCCGGCTCAAAGGAAGTAATGGAAATAATGACAAGCGGGCCCAGCAAAAAAATAAAGACCAGCAGCGTGTATAACGACAGCGCGCGGTTTCCTTCCTTCATGTTCTCACCCCTTCGGATTCAAGCGGTTGGCCCAGGCATTCATCAGCCCTACAACCACAAATGTAATGACGATCATAATTACGGCGATGACCGAGGCTGCCTGCCAATCGTTCAGCGTCATGGCGTTCTGATACAAAAAGGTGGAGACCACCCGTTCCTTGCCGCCGAGCAGCGCAGGCGTGGTATACGCCGTCAGACTGCCGACGAAGACCAGAATGCCGCCGATAATCAGTCCCGGCACGGTAAGCGGGAAGGTGATTTTGCGGAATGCTGTGAAGGGGGAAGCCCCCAGACTGCGCGCCGCCCGGACCAGCTCATGATCCAGATTCTCCATCACCCCTAGCAGCGTGATGATGATCAGCGGCAGGAACAGATGCACCAGGCCAATCATCATGGCCGTGGGCGTATAGAGAATATCCAGCGGTTTGTCAATGATACCGGTATTGACCAGCAAGGAGTTGACCAGCCCTTTTTTGCCGAGGATAATCATCCAGCTGAAAGAGCGGACAACAGGACTGGTCAGCAAAGGAAAAATCGACAGCGCCAGCAGAACGCTCTTCTTGCGCACGCTGGTCCGTGAGATATAATAAGCCACCGGATACCCAAGCACCATGCAGACCAGCGTCGTCACAGCACTTACCCGGAGCGTAGTCAGCAGGATGCGGTTAAAGTACCCGTCGCGGAAAAAATGCAAATATCCTTCCAGCGTCAGCTTCCCGTCCTGCACAAAAGTAGAGGCAATAGTCAGCGTTATTGGTATCAGCATGAAGGCTGCCAGGAACAGCAGTCCCGGCAGCAGGAGAACCATCGCTTTTTTATTCATTCTAACGACTCCCGTCCTTCTTCGGCTCTTGATTCAAGCTGTTAATGAAGCATTCCAGAAAAGCGGGCGCGTCAACCTCCAGGCAGACAGTGACATTCGGCGGCCGGTTGAGCCGGTTCTGGAAATCGCAGACCGTCTGCCCGTCGCACAGCTCACTGCGGGTTTCCACATCTACGTAGTAATCGCGGGTGGTGACCAGACCGCAGTTCAGCGCGACTCCCACCGCCAGCGGATCATGCAGGGCGCAGGCCTGAACGCCGTTGCGCTCATAATAGCGTGCCCGGTAGCCGGCGGTACTTGTCTCCACATATTCGCGGATGACCGGGTTATGCAGCTTCTGGATATCCTCCGCACCAAGCAGTGCCCGGCGGGTAACATCCAGCCCCACCAGCGTCAGCCGGGGGAACCCTGCCGCCAGCACCTGCTTCGCGGCTTCGGGATCGACGTACATGTTGTATTCCGCCGTCGGCGTGATATTGCCGTAGCCCTGCACCACCCCGCCCATCACAATCACCTCGGCAGCATGCTGCACAAGCTCCGGGCATTTCTGCAGCGCGTTCGCCAGATTGGTCAGCGGTGCAGTCATAATGAGCGTGACCTCCCCGGGCTGCGCCAGCACCTGGCGGATGATGAAATCTGCCGCCGCTTCGGCTTCCGGCTGCTTCGTGACCGGCATGTCGCCCAGCGCGCCGCCGATGCCGTCCGAGCCATGCACCCGGTGCTCGAACACCGCTTCACGGACCAGCGGCTTATCCGCACCACGGTACACTGGTATCTGCCCGGACACCCCGAGCAGCTCCAGGATTTTGCAGGTATTCAGCGTTGCCTGATCCAGCGACACATTGCCGCTGACTGTGGTGATGCCAAGAATATCGAACCTCCCGCTTGTCACCGCCAGCATGATTGCCAGGGCGTCATCCACACCTGTATCTACGTCCAGAATGACTTTTTTACGCCCGGTCATCCTTAGCCGCCAATCTCACGATTGAAGCGGTCCGTCCACTCCGTGATGTGCTGGTTCACAAAGGACATGTCCAGCTTGCGCAGCTTGCTGATGACATCCGCCCCGTATGTCACGCCTACAGCCTCTTCATCCGTCAGCACCACCTCGGTATTCACCGGGGAGTCGACCTTGGCCTTGGCCGATTTCTCCTGCACTTCCTTGCTCAGCTGCCAGTTGATGAACGCTTCGGCAAGCTCCTTGTTGTCGCTGCCCTTAACCACATTGACCGTATTCATAACGGCATACGCACCTTCGGAAGGTGCAACGAACTTGGCATCCGGTACAGCAGCCTGGAGGTCCTTGAAGTACATCTCCATAATTGGACCGCCGGCAATTTCCTCCTGGCCGAACATATTCACATACTCGGAAGTCTGGCTGTAGTATTTGACTACGTTGCTGTCCAGCTCCTTCAGCTTAGTGAAGGCCTGGTCCTCGTTGAACTCCGATCCGCCTGCCGCTACGGATGCTGCATCTACAATCATAGGACCGGCCGTTGCAGTAATGGCTGGAAGCGTAAGATTCTTGTCAAACTGCGTCCACATGTCGCTCCAGGATTTCACATCCCCCTTTACGAGGGCCGGGTTGTAGGCAATACCGAGACGGCCCACAGTATAGGCAGGGCCATATTCTTTGCCCAGCGGCGCTTTGGCGATGTCATAGATTTTGTCGAGATTCGGGATTTTGCTGCGGTCAATGGTCTCGAATAACCCTTCGTTAATCGCTTGCTGCGCATAATAATCCGACAGATACACTACATCCACATCGGAGCTGCCCTGCCGGATCTTATTCAAACGCTCGGCATTGTTGCCGATTTCGACGACAATTTTCACATTGTGTTCTTTCTCAAACGGTGCATATACCGACTCTTTGAAGAAGTCCTCCGAGAACCCCCATGTGGAAATCACCAGCTCCTGGGGGGCTCCCGCTTGCGTCGCCTCCGGCGCAGCTGCATTCTTTGTGCCCGTGTTGTTTGTTGCAGCATTGTTCGTTGCAGCGTTATTGCCGCAAGCAGCCAGCACCGCAGTCAGTGTGAGGGCAAGGCCCGCATTCATTATTTTTTTCATTAGTAAATAACCTCCCAAATGTAATATGCGGTACAATTCCAGCAGTTATCCTCTGGTTCCAGGAATACATAGTCATTCCCTTATTCATTGGCATGGCGGCTATAGAGTCAGGGTCCGTCAGCACCTCCTAATGGTAATAAAATCTTGATTCCCCTTATTTTTTCATAAAAAAAAGAAAAGCATTCTTGTGGGAACAAGAACACTTTTCTTTGTATAAACAAAGTAAAGAGCTACCCGTTATAGAAGGACGGTCTTCGCTTAAGATAGATCAAAAACGAAAATCCGCGATAATCCGTATGAATCTGTCATTCTCCGGCCAAGATCATGTTCGTAAAAGCCCACTGGGTCGGTGCGTCGTAATCCCTAAGCAGAACCTCAATCGCCAGTCCCATCTCTGCTTCAAGTCTTTCTCTGAATCTTTTCTTGAACAGCAGCGACATCCGAAAATCCACTTCCTGCTTAAGTTCGGGCGCCTCGCCCTCCAGTGCGGAAGAACGCGGAGACCTGCGGTGCTTGGCATGAAAGGTAATAACCCTTGCATCGACAGTGACGCGGAGCAGGGTCGTACCGAAACCAAACAATTCCTTGGAGATCTCATTGTAGATCTGGCACATCTTCTTCTTCTGCTCGTTGTTTTCCAGTTCTGCCATGAAACCACCTTCAAAAACAGAATATCGTACAATCACATCGAAAGCAATTGTTATTATACATAATTATTGCATTTCCAGCAAGAAAAAAGCCAAATCTCACATGAAAGTAACGTCAAACACGAACGATACTGGTCCAAAGCGGGGAATTAGCCGGAACATCACGGCCGCCGGGAATCCGCTAACATCGTTTGGCCCATTCGCCTGCTTGTGGCCGGACATTTTCAGAGGTATCTATACCTCTCTTTCGCCAATCTGCCTATTTCCTGTGATCTCAAAGGTATTTATACCTCTCATTTCGCCAACCTGCCCATTTTCTGCGATTTCAAAGGTATTTATACCTCTCATTTCGCCAACCTGCCCGTTTTCTGCGATTTCAAAGGTATTTATACCTCTCATTTCGCCAACCTGCCCGTTTTCTGCGATTTCAAAGGTATTTATACCTCTCATTTCGCCAACCTGCCCGTTTTCTGCGATTTCAAAGGTATTTATACCTCTCATTTCGCCAACCTGCCCGTTTTCTGCGATTTCAAAGGTATTTATACCTCTCATTTCACTCAATAGCCTGTTTATAGCGGGATCAGAGGTACTTTTACCTCTCCTTTGGCACAACGGCGTTTCTGCCGTTGTTTCTCTCCCAGCGGCCGCAACGCGCCTCAACAACGGCGTTTCTGCCGTTGTTTCCCTCCCAGCGGCCACGACGCGCCTCAACAACGGCATTTCTGCCGTTATTTCCCTCCCAGCGGCCGCAACGCGCCTCAACAACGGCATTTCTGCCGTTATTTCTCTCACAGCGGCCGTAACACGCCTCAACAACGGCAATTCTGCCGTTGTTTCTCTCCCAGCGGCCGCAACGCGCCTCAACAACAGCGTTTCCGCCGTTGTTTCTCCAACGGCCGCCCCACAGTTCACATAAATGTGAGGCCTCATCCCTCCACGTTTCAAAACTCAAACAGGGGAAGCCCATTTTTCAGGCTTCCCCTGTTCGTCTAGCTTCCCCTGTCCGTCTAGCTTCCCCGTTCATTCCTGCACCAGCGGCTTTAGTTACAGCAGGCTTTCATCTACATAATCCGCCATTGTGGAAATCTCAAGGCCCTTCGGGGCAGCCGGAGTGAAATCCTGCTCCCCCTTGCCGCTCAGGAAGAATTCTACGGTCTTCGCTTCGCCCGGCAGCAGGTCGAAGAAATTGTCCGAGAAGATTCCATCCTCATCCGCTGTCAGATACACTCCTCTGGCAAGCACATCAGTGCTGACCGTAAACGCTGCGCTGCCCTGCACCTCTTCCACCTTAACCGCAGGCCGGGCCAGCGGAATTTCTTTGGCCGAAACAAAGTAATGATGCTTGAGGTCAAGCTGCTGTCCGTCCGCCAGCAACGCGGCAGTCAGCAGCACACGGCGGGGTTCGCGGCCCTCCAGCAATCCGGCAATATTAGCCGCAAATACAATACTTGCCGAGTCAGCCGCCAGGGCCACCGGCTGTGACCATTCCTGCAGCACAGCTCCGCTGAAGTCCTGCAGCCGGACCCGCAGTTCGCCTTCCAGCCCCTCCTGCCGGTCAGATACAGCATGGATCTGGAGATTCTCCCCGTCCGAACCGTCGATGGAGAGAAGCAGCTCCTGGTAGCTTTTGCGTACCGTGTATTGCAGTGCCTTCCAGCGGCCGTAATAATCCATGCCCGCCCAGGAGGCAACCGGCCAGCAGTCATTCATCTGCCAGTACAGCGTGCCCATGCAGTAGGGCTTGTTTCTCCGGTGGCTTTCAATGGCGATCCGCATGGCCTCCGCTTGAAGAAGCTGGCTCATATACAGGAAGCTCTTGAAATCCTTTGGCCGGGGCAGATAGATATCCATGTATTCCTTAATCAGCAGATTGCCGCGTCCGTTCTTCTGATGAGCCAGCATCACTTCGGATTCCAGCTCCATATCGTTTTCTTCAGCATAGCTGAGTACCGATTTCAGCTCAGGGAAGGACTGGAAGCCGTATTCGCTCATGAAGCGGCCAACCTTGATATTGTAGTTCTCAAAAGGCTCGCTCCCATGCCATACACCCCAATAGTGCACATCCCCTTCACCGGCCATCCGCGTAGCATGCTGGTTCATGTCATGAGTCAGAGCCCGCATCGGAGAAGATGCCCAGTAATCCACATCCGGGTGGCAGGAGGCCACGGCTTCAGGCAGGATACGATGGAAAACGGCCTCATAATCCTTCCACAGCTTCTCACGGATCTCCCGGCTGAACTTTTCCTTCCAGCCCCAGCCCTTGTTATCCTCATAATGCGACCAGGCCGAATCCATCTCATTATTACCGCACCACAAAGCGATGCACGGATGGTTGCGCAATCTCCGGATGTTATAGACGGCCTCCTCACGCACATTCTCCAGGAACGGCTCATCTCCCGGGTACATGCTGCAGGCGAACATGAAATCCTGCCAGACCAGCAGACCATACTCATCGCACAGCCGGTAAAAAGTCTCCTCTTCATAGATCCCGCCGCCCCACACCCGCAGCATGTTCATATTGGAAGCGACAGCCGAAGCGATCTCATGGCGGTAGCGCTCCTCCGTAACCTCCGTCGAAAAACTGTCGTTCGGAATGTGATTGGAGCCCTTGGCGAATACACGCACACCATTCAGCTCAAAATAAAAGGAAGCTCCCCGGTCATCCGGCTCCCGGATCAGCTTGATCTCCCGCAGCCCGGTGGTAACCTCAGCTTGTGCTGCGGCCTCCCCTGCCTTCAGCAGTTCTGCCCGGAAAGCAGTCAGCTCAGGTTTACCGAGGCCGTTGCACCACCAGAGACGGGGCTGATCCAGAACGATTTCCAGTTCCAGCCTCTGCTTGCCCTGTTGGAGCGAAACGGATTGGGTCCATTCCCGGCCGCCGCAGCTTACCCGCAGCAGGCCGTTCCATGCCGATGGAGCATCCGCTTCCACGAGCACAGTGAGCCGGGCTTCTTCCGGGTTCACCGCATTCTGGCGGATATACAAATCAGTAATAGCAACCTGATCCCTGCCTTCCAGCACAGCTTCACGCCAGATGCCGCTGGTCAGGAATCTCGGGCCCCAGTCCCAGCCGTAATGATAAGGCGCTTTGCGGGCGAATACGCTGATCTGCTGTTCCCCGAGTCCGCCCAGCGCGGATTGGTCATTGGGCGCCGGGAGTGCATAGCCAAGCTGTTCCAGCTTCGGCAGATCCTCATGTACTGCGGAACGGAACCGCACGCGGATCTCGTTCTCCCCGGCCCGCAGCAGCTCCTTGACATCTACGGTCCAGGCCCGGAACATATTGTCCGCCGAAAGTGCATGCACATCATTCACATATACATCCGCATAGGTGTCCAGCCCTTTGAAAACAAGTTCAGCAACAGCACGCTGCTGCCACTCTCCGCCAAGCTGCAGAACCGTCCGGTATTCCCAGTCTTTCTTGTCAATCCATTGCAGTTCATGTTCGTTCTTTCCATAAAAAGGGGAAGGAATCAGTTCATTGCAGAGCAGATCGGTATGCACCGTTCCCGGCACAGCTGCCGGAAGCCACTGTTCATCCCCGCAGGCTCTAAATTGCCAGTTGTCCAATTTCAGTTGTAGTTTCATGGAACCTCCTATAAGTGGTTGTGGGCAGAAGCATTCATCTAAGTCTGGTGAGCATGCGCTTTCATGAATCGCTTTCATACCTATTGTATTTTGTTATTCTATTGTTATCAACACGCTAATTATATTCTTTTAAAAAGAACAAATAAAGACAATAAATAATAATTCAAACCATTTATCGGCCGGTGATTTACCGCTATAATTACTAATGTAAACGCTAACAATAAACGAAAAGGGGAAAGCACAATGAAGAAAAAGTTATTTTCGTTAGGTTTTGTTATTGTTACAGCCCTATCTCTATCCCTGACCGGCTGTGGCTCCGGCAACAACAATACTAATGCCTCCGCCACTAACGAGCCTGCAGCATCTGCTAAGCCGGATAACAGCGGCGGAAATGCGGCAGCAACCACCGAACCGGCAGCGGCAGGCGGAGCAGACATCAGCGGCAAAATCACCTTCCTTACCAACAGAACCGACATGATCGGCAAAGAGTATGACGAATATGTAAAGCGTTTTAATGAGAAGTATCCGAACATCAAGGTAGAATTCGAAGCTTCCCAAACCGACTATAACCAGCAAGCCAAAGTCAGAATGGCCAGCGGAGAGCTGCCTGACATCATGTTTATCCCGACAGTGCCTAACTCCGACTTAACGAAATATTTCGCCCCTCTGGACGATCTCGGCTTGAACGATCAAATTACATTCAAAGATTTCAAATCATATGACGGCAAGCTTTACGGTATTACAACGGGGAACTCCACCTCAGGTATCGTATACAACAAAAAAGCATTTGCCGATGCCGGCATTACCGAAGTGCCCAAGACCTGGGACGAATTCCTCGCAGCCTGTGAAAAGCTGAAAGCCAAGGGCATCATCCCGCTTGCTTCCAACTTCAAAGACAAATGGCCGCTGAACAACTGGGTTTACGACATGCCCCGCGTCATTGAAGGCAAAGCCGAATTCCCTAACGAAAAGCTGAATCAGGAAGCCCCGTTCACAATGGATAACGGATACGGCAAAGCATTCAGTTTGCTGAGAGAGCTTAATGAAAAGGGTTACCTGGAAAAAGACATCAACTCCACCAACTGGGAACAGTCCAAGAAAGATATCGCAGCCGGCAAATTCGGCATGTACTTCCTGGGCAACTGGGTTATCAATCAAGTGATTAATGCAGGCACCACTTCCGATAATGTAGGCTTCTTCCCGCTTCCTTATGACAACTCAGGCACAACAACCGCTGCCCTCAGCCCTGACTTCTTCTATGCCGTTTCCAAGGACAGCAAAAATGTAGACGCTGCCAAAGCTTTCGTGAAATGGATGATCGAAGAATCCGGATATGAAGATTTCGCCGGCTTCCTCTCACCGCTGAAGGGCAAGGAATCTAAACTGCCTCAGATCCAGGAATTCCAGGCTACCGGTGTGCAGCTTCAGGAAGCCACTCCGGATGAGGCCAAAGTCACCGAAATCGGCAACAAGGCACAGGTTGATCTGCCGGCCATGCTTCAGGAATTTGTACTTGCCAAAGATCCGCAAAGCGTTCTGGAGAAATGGAACAAAGCCTGGGCTAAATCTAAAAAAGACCTTGGCTATTAATCTAAGAATAGAAACTGCAACGCCAGCAATTCCATAAACATGGCGCAAAATGGATTATCGCCTTTACGGATAATCCATTTTGCCGTCAATAACAGAGCGCTATAAAGGAAAGAAGGTAAAGCGATGTTCGGAACGTTATCCTATAACAAACAGAAGACTATTATCATAGTGTCCTTCCTGCTTATTCCGTTGGCACTGCTGGCTACATTCACATACTACCCGGCTATTAAGCTGATCTATTACAGCTTCACCGACTGGGACGGCTACAGCCCGGAGAAGCCTTGGGTGGGGCTGGCCAATTACCGCGAGGTGTTCAGCAATCCCGATATCTTCAAGGTGTTTACCCATAACTTTGCCTATTTTGTAATGGGGCTTGTCCAGAACATCGTAGCGATCTATTTCGCTGTAGTGCTGAACAGCAAGCTGCGGGGCCGCAACGGGTTCCGGATCATGCTTTTCCTGCCCTACATTATGAACGGTGTAGCGGTTGCATTTATGTTCGGTTATGTGTTTGATACCACCAACGGTTCCCTGAATCTCTTCCTCAACAATATTGGACTTTCGTCTCTGGCCCAGACCAGCTGGCTTGGAACCGAAGGCCTCGTCAACTATTCTCTGGCCTCCACCGGCTTCTGGCGTTTCATGGGCTATAACATGGTCATCTATATCGCCTCCCTGCAGGCTATTCCGCGGGATATTTATGAAGCGGCCAAGATCGACGGTGCCGGCTCTTTTCAGACCCTGTGGAGAGTTACGCTGCCGAATATGAAGGCGGTTATCCAATTGAATCTCTTCCTCACGGTTACCGGTGCGCTGGAAGTCTTCGATTTGCCGTTCGTGCTCACCAAAGGCGGACCTGCGGGCGCGAGCCAGACCTATGTACAGCGCGTAGTCGATACGGCATTCGCTTTTAACAATTACGGGCTGGCTTCGGCGATGAGCATCATTCTGCTGTTCTTTGTCGTTATTGTACTGCTGGTGCAGCAGCTAGTTCTTAGCCGGGGAGGAGACAAGTAACATGACACACACCAAATTCCGTTTTGTTGATTTCATCAAATACTTTTCACTTCTGATCGGAGTCTTTGTCGTCCTCTTTCCGCCATATGTGGTTGTGGTCAATGCCTTCAAATCTACGGATGAGTTCAACTCCAGCAGCTCGATGGCACTGCCCAAAAGCTTCCTGAACTTCGACAACTTTGTCGCCGTCTTCCAGCGCGGGGGGCTCCTCAGCGGATTCGGCAATGTCCTCGTCATCATCATAATTACATTGACCCTGAACATTCTGTTTGGGACAATGGTTGCATATGTGCTTGGCCGCTTCTCTTTTAAAATGAAACCTGTGGTATTCGGCGCTTATCTGGTCGCCACCATTATTCCCAGCATCACTACTCAAGTTGCCACCTTTGGGATCATTAAAAATATGGGCCTCTACAACACGCTTGGCGCCCCTATCGTACTCTACATCGGTGCAGACGTGATTCAGATTATTCTTTATCTGCAGTTTATCCGCAACATTCCTGTGGATCTAGATGAGAGTGCCATGGTTGAGGGCGCTTCCCTGTTCAAAATCTACCGTTCGATCATCTTCCCGCTCCTGACCCCGGCGACAGCTACGCTGGTAATTCTGAAGACGATCAGCATTTACAATGACATGTACATCCCTTATCTGTATATGCCCAAACAGAGCCTTGGCGTGGTCACCACCGTCTTGATGCGCTTTCAGGGGGTCAACTCGGGCGAATGGAATCTCATCTGCGCTGCGATCCTGCTGATTCTGCTGCCGACAGTGGTTCTGTACTTTTTCCTGCAGCGTTATATCTTTGAAGGTGTAACCAGCGGGGCGGTCAAATAAAGGGGATGTGCGGAGAGGAATAACAACGTGGTGTCTACGATCCTGAGGACTTTTCGCAAAATGTGGCTGTTCCTGGCTAACCTGCCAATGGAGCGGAAGCTGATTGTTGTGTTTGTATTTCTGATTTCTATGCCCATCACCTATGTCAGCTATCTGTCCTCCCGCTCCATGTTCAACTCCGTTCTGGTAAATGCCACCGAGCGGGCGGGTCAAATGACCTCCAACGCTTCCGATACCATTGACCGCTATGTGGCCGATCTGAAACGGTATACTTCCCTGCCGCTGTATAATACCGATGTGCAGCTCTATCTGACGCAGAAGAACACCGATTGGGAAAAGAATACCGGGATGTCGATGTTCCTCAGCTATCTGAAGCACATGAAAAGCGAAATACTGGCCGTCTATATGGCAGACCAGTATGATTCTGTTTTTTACGATACGGCTGTAGGCATTAATGAGATTTTTCCGGCAGAACGGCTGTCCACATGGAAAAGCCTCAGCGAAGCCGGAGGAACCGCCCCTGTCATTCAGGGCAGACACAGCATCCGGGTAAATTCATCCGCACAGCGGGAAGTATTCAGCGTTCTGCGCACCATTAGTTCTGTAAGCACTTTGAAAAAAATCGGGATTCTTGTCTTCGATGTTGACATTAGCCTGTTCAAGGGGATTTTGGAGCCGGTAAATGCCGTGACCCAAGGCAATACACTGGTGGTGGACGATCAGGGGAATCTCATGTACGCCGGTGAGGGCAAAGCGGGGGAGACCCCGGAGGAACAGGCGCTCACCAGACAGCTGCTGCTGGATAAAGTGAAGCTGGATCAGGGACATTTTCAGATCAGGCTGGATGGGGTATCCTATCTGGCAGTATACACTGTATCGAAGCAGACCGGCTGGACAACCCTGGTCACGATTCCGCTCTCCAGCATCCTCTCGCCGATGGAAAAAAACCGCAACACCCTGATTCTGACGACGCTCGTGATTATTGCGTTTGCCCTGTTCGTCGCCACCATTATCTCTCATGCGCTGACCAAGCCCCTGAAATCAATGGTCCGGCTGATGAAGCAGGTTCAGCACGGCAATCTCGACGTCTGGCTGCACCCCAAATACAACGATGAAATCGGCATGCTTGGCAGCCACTTCAACCGGATGATCATCCGGGTCAAGGATTTGCTGCAGGAGGTCTCCCTTACGGAGAAAAGAAAACAGAAAGCCGATATGCGGGCACTGCAAAATCAGATTAACCCGCATTTCATTTATAACACACTGGAATCCATCCGCATGCTGGCGGAGAGCAGCGAGGACCCCCGTGTAGCAGAGCTGACCTATCTTCTGGGATTACAGATGCGCTACGGCATTGTCCGCAGTGAAGAGATGGTCACGATCCGCCATGAGCTGGACCATGTGCGGAATTATCTGCATCTGCTCCAGATCCGCTTCCCGGACAAATTCATACTGAATATTGCCGTGCCGGAGGCTTTTCTCCCGCTTCCCGTCATTAAGCTGGTTCTTCAGCCGATTGTCGAGAACGCGGTCTTCCACGGTCTGGAACCGAAGGAGGGGCCCGGCACACTGAGCATCAGCGGCTGGGAAGAAGACGGCAAAGCGGTATTTTGCATAGAAGATGACGGTGTGGGTATGGATGAGAATACCCTGCGTGCCTTGAACGGCAGCCTGAGGAACGGAGCAGACGGCGAGATGTTCGGCATCGGGCTGCGGAATGTGAACGAACGGATCCGCCTGCATTACGGGCCTTCGTGTGGACTTAGCGTGAGCAGCGAGATTGGAAAGGGCACCCGTGTCACCTTGAGGATTGAAGACCTCTCCGGCCATCTCCGGGAGGAATAAAATTTAGTTGTCTAAGGAGGATATCCGGATTGCTGCGTATAGTGATTGTAGATGATGAGATTCTGATTCGCGAAGGCCTGGCCCGGATGATCAGCAAGGAGAGCCGAAGATTTCTTGTCACCGGAACGTATGCCGGCGGCAAGCAGCTGCTGGACGCCCTGCCCTCCCTTCAGATTGATGTGGTCATTACAGACATCCGGATGCCGCAGGTCGACGGCCTGGAGCTGATTAAGCAGCTCAAAGCCGGATACCCCCATATCAGCACCCTGCTGATGAGCGGTTTCGTAGAATTTAATTATGCCCGGGAAGCGATCCGCAGCTCCGCAGTGGACTATTTATTGAAGCCAATCAACAAGGAGCAGCTCTTTGAAGTGCTCTACCGTCTGGACGAAGAACGGAAGAAGCTGCGGGAAAAGGAAGAACGCCATCGTTCCGGACTGCTTCTCTCGCTGCTGCATGTCGAGCAGCCGTCTGCAGTCCTGCTAAGCAGCCTTATTTTGCCCCAGCCTTACTTCTCCGTATTTGTGCTCAAGGGAAGCTCCCGGGATACCGTCTGCGCCCGCTCAGACAGTCTGCGGCAAGAGAAGGAGTTATTGATGGACTCTCTGGAAATACGCAAGGGGCTGTGCGTATGGATTTGGTATTCTGCTGATCCTTTAACCGCTGAAGAATTGAGTAGTATCGGCGGGCATATCCGCGCGGCAAGCGGCGGACAGCGGCTCCATGCGGGGGTCAGCGGCTCCTGCAGCGATCCGTCCAAGCTTAGAGCGTCCTACCTGGAAGCCAAGCGGGCCTGTGATGCGGGGATTTACAATCCGCAGCGGGTGCATTATATTACTGCTCAAGAGCTTGCGGCTGCGGAAGTGTGCCTGAGCGATCCTTTCCCGGCACTGCGCGAGCCGCTGATCCATGATCTGCAGATTCTGAATGTGCCGGGGGTGCTGGAACGCATCCATTCCTTGTTCTCCGGGCTGGAATCACAGCGCGCTTGTCCCGAACACATTCTGCGGGCTTGCCGCGAGGTTGAGGACACAGCCCGTAAGGAGCTTCAGGAATTCGAAGCGGTGTACCGCGTGAACGGGGAGCCTCCGCTGGAGGAAAAGATCGGGTCCAGCATGAGCTTCCGAGAGATCGAGCAGGCCTTCATCTCCAGCTTCTCAGCGGCGCTGGGCGGCATCCGCTCCCACCGCCTGGAGCTGTCCGGAACCGCCGTCGAAACCGTGAAGCGCTGGGTATCGGCCAACTACAACCAGCATGCCGATCTGAACATGCTGGCAGGCATGGTGTTTTTGACGCCAAGCTATCTGAGCAAGCTGTTCAAGCAGGAGACCGGGCTGACCCTGACCGATTATGTGATTGAGATCCGCATCCGGAAAGCCAAGCAACTGCTGAAAAATGCTCCCGATCTGAAAATCCACGAGGTCGGGGCCGAAGTCGGCTACCCCGATCCCGCCTATTTCAACAAGCTGTTCAAAAAAATCGTCGGCGTCACGCCGAACGAATATAAACGCATCTCACTTGTTTAAGGAGACTGATCTCTTGAAACCATGGTTACACCTATCGGATGAGCAGCACGGAATCCAGGTTTACGATACGACAGAATTATATGGCGAGACAGGCAGATTCCGTGTGCTGCAGTTTTCCGGGGACGCCATTCAGGGCGCCCTTGATCTGGACCACCCCCGGCGGGTGGTCTTCGAATACCCGCGGGCGATGATCCATTTAATGGAGGCGGGCGAGCCCTTTTTCGAGGATGTCTTTGTGATTGGACACGGAATTGGGACCATTGCCGGTTACTTTGCAGAGAAGCGGTTTAAGATAGCCGAGGTGAGTGCGGAGGTTGTGGAGCTGAGCAGGCAGCATTTTGGCTACAGCCAGGATAATGTCATCGTCGGAGACGGGCGCTCCATTCTTGAGGGTGAGCCGGAACACTGCTATGACTACATCCTGCTGGATGCCTTCACCGCTGACGGCACGCCCCGGCATCTGATCTCCAGCGGCTTCTTCGCCCTGGCCCGTTCCAGGCTGAACAGCCGCGGCTCCATCATCATGAACCTGATGGGCCGCAGCGAAAAGGACCGGCTGATGGGTGCCATCCACACGACCCTTAGCGAAGCGTTCCCCTACATCAAGGCTTTCGCCCTCCCTTCGGAAGGCACAGCCGATATCCGCAACATCATTATCATGGGCAGCGGCCGGCCGATCCGCTACCAAGCCCGGCAGATGGCCGGATTTGTAGAAATCACGCTGGGACAAGGCCATGTGATCCGGGACTAAGGCATCATTACATGATTACCAGCCCCAGCCTGCCTCGCCGCATTGTTCCGGACTCCAGCGTGCTTATTTGATTCTTTTGGCTTTCCGTACATAACGATCCTCATCATTCCTGCACGGCCGCCGGTGTCCCTTGATGGAACAACATCTGCCACAGCCCATCCCTGCACCTCCAAATGGAGCTGCGCAAGGTATATCCCCCGTTCTTGGCATTCAAGGTCTTGTAGGTCGCCAGCACAGCATCTTCGGACAATGGATGGAGCGCAAACTCACTTAGTGTCAGCTCCACCATCCCCGCCCCCTCTTCACCCATCAGATCCTTCTTGTGCCACACCCTGCCGGAGCTGCCATACTCCACAAATTCATCCGCAAGCAGCAGCCCAAGCTGCTGTGGAGATGTGCGTACCTCCGGGGTCAGCAGCTTCTCCTCCAGCCCGCAGATATGCTTACTCAGTGAAGCTACATTCATCATGGTTCCTTCCCTTCCAATCTCCGTCTTATCTGACTATTCGACATCTCAGTCCCTTTTCCCCTGCGGACCACCGCTGGTTTCCCCCAAATCCCCCATTCATCCGTTTTTTTTGCTAAAATAGAATAGTCGGCGCATTTTAAGGCAATCCTAGCGCCAGTCACTGAAACGGAGGCATTACCTGTGGATTATATTATTCTGGACATCGAATTCAACGGCCGCAAATTTGCCAGTGAGCATCCTATGGAGGTCATTGAGATTGGAGCCGTCCGGTTAGATGCTTCACTGCAATATAAGGATGAATTCTCGGCTTTGATCAGGCCCATATACTTCTCCACCCTCAATTCATTTATTAAGAAAAAAACCGGCATCCCCCAAGAGGATATCGACGTTGCCGACCGGTTCCCCAAGGTGATTACCGCCTTCCGGGCCTGGCTGGATCAGAGCGTGGACGGCGTGCTGCTCCTGACTTGGGGCGGCGAGGATATGAAACGGATCATTCAGGATGTGCGCATGCATAAAATGGACGATGCCTACTGGCTGGCCGCCACCTATTTCGATCTGCTCAAAGGCGTGCTGCGCGCCCGCGGCCTCACTAACGATATCAGCGTCGAAGGAGCAATGGCCCTGCTCGGACTGGAGCCTTCCGGCTCCGCGCACCGCGCACTGGACGATGCCAAGATGACTGCGGATATATTCCGCGCCGTCTTCCCCGATCTCGACTTTGAGCGTTCCCAGCACTATGTGGACACCTTCTCCAATGCCAGAGAACGCAAAACCGTCAAGATCGCAATCAAAGCCATGAAGGCGCAAAAGATCGTACCCACCTGGGAGCTGGTGGCCGAGCACTATTTTCCGGGAGAAGACGCTTTGGCCGATCCCCGGAAGCTGGCGGAACTCCAGGCCTATTTTGCGGCACAGCTCGGTAAGAAATAACACAACTCCATACCCGTAACTGGACAGCGGCAGTTTCCTTAGTGGGCATACTAGGGGGGGTGCCGCTGTCTGCTTCAAATATCAGGATTTGTATGTCCACGCCATTTCTATTTGCCGAAAATTAAGGTTTGACATTGCCGTTACGTAAAGGTGTACAGTGATTTTGTAAGCAGCTGCTTGCCACAACGTTGATGAGAAGCTATCCACGAACACACGCTGAAGAAAGAGACGGAGGCTGACAAGACTATGGAATATACCGTGCAGAAGCTGGGGGCACTTGCGGGAGTCAGCACACGAACCCTGCGGTATTACGATGAGATTGGCATTCTGAGGCCGGCCAGAATCAACTCCTCGGGATACCGTATCTATGGGCAGGCCGAGGTGGACCGGCTGCAGCAGATCCTCTTTTACCGGGAGCTGGGCTTAAGCCTTGAAGGGATCAAGGAGCTTGTCACCGCGCCGTCCTTTGACGGAGCCCGGGCCTTGCGCGAACATCATGAGAAGCTGCTTCAGCGGAAACAACAATTGGAGATGCTGATCTTGAACGTCGAAAAAACACTGGCCCAGGCCGAAGGGAGAATAACCATGAGCAATGAAGAAAAATTCGCAGGCTTTAAGCAAAAGCTGATTGACGATAATGAGCAGAAGTATGGACAGGAAATCCGTGAGAAATATGGCGAGAAGGCCGTGGAGAAATCCAACCGCAGGCTGAAAAATATGACGGAAGAGCAGCATGCCGCCATTCAGCAGGTTGAGGCGGAGATGTTCAGTGTGCTGGAGCAGGCGATGGAGGATGGCGATCCGGCAAGTGTGCTGGCCCAAAAAGCCGCCGACCTGCACCGCCAGTGGCTGACCTTCCACTGGGATACCTACTCCAAGGAAGCGCATGCCGGAGTGGCGCAAATGTATGTCGATGACGAGCGGTTCACCGCCTACTACGACAAAACCCGCCCGGGCACAGCTAAGTTTCTGAGAGACGCCGTGCATGTATATGCCGGAACGGAGCAGGATTAGGCTTATTCCTGGGCTGGTCTAAACATAGGGCTGGATCTATAAGTGGATGATTCTGCGAAGCAGCGGTTCTCTGTCATTGGAGAATCGCTGCTTCGCACTTGTGCTCAACCGCTGCTAGGAATTAGTTTTTATAACCCATTCTTCCTCCATTTCTTTGTAATACTTAATCTTCCCGGCAATCTTCTCCAGATTCCCGCTGAGCTTCCGCATCTGCGCCTCCACCCTGCTCCGGTGGGCTTCCAGCATCAACCTCCGCTCATGGACGGTAGATGGCCCCTGGCCGCGCAGATCGGAGTAACGTTTCATTTCCCGGATCGGGATGTCCAGTTCCCGCAGAACGACCAGGAATTGTACCCAAGCCACATCCGCCTCCGAATAAGCACGGTAACCCTACTCATTCCGCGCCACGCCCTCCAGCATGCCTACCTTCTCATAATACCGCAGCGTATGTGCAGACAATCCCGTCAGACGGGACATTTCTTGAATTGACAGTAAGTTATCCATGCTGAAATCATATCACACCCAATCACGGCTTGCATTAGAGCGCGCTCTAAGCTGTAATCTGGTCATAGGGTACGAAATTCATATTCAATGGAGGTTTTCTTATGACTACAGAACGTTATGAACGCGGTTGGAAAAAGTTAATGGAGGTGGATGGCACCGGCGGGGCAAAGGTGATTGAGTCGCTGCGGGACATCTCTCCCGATTTGGGCCAATTTGTGATTGAATTTGCTTTTGGCGACATTTATTCCCGTGAAGGGCTGGACTTGAAGCAGCGTCAACTCATCACCATTTCCGCGCTTACCGCACTTGGCGGCTGCGAACCTCAACTCACCGTGCACATCAATGCTGCGCTTAACGTGGGGCTTTCACCCAAAGAGATTGTCGAAGCGCTCCTGCACTGCACGCCTTACGCCGGTTTTCCGCGGGTGCTCAACGCCACCTTTGTAGCCAAGGAGGTTTTCGAAGAACGGGGGCTGGCGGTACCCCAACATTGATCCTCAGGAGGCTTAGCCGGGAAGCCGGTGCCTGCTGCATGTATCCCGCCCCTGCAAAAAAGAGCTGCCCCTTAAGCCAAGGCTACCGGGACATAGGCAAGGAGCAGCTCTCTCGGGGTGCTCAATTCTCCTGCGAGCCCGAACCCCCTCAAATGCTATAGACTGCGGTGCAGCAGCTCCAGCACCCTCCGCAGCTCGGCTACAGCGACCTGGCCCGGGGCCGAAGGCTTGTGTGCCGCGCCAAACGTCAGCGCCGAGCCGAAAATTTCTCCGGCCAGACGGCTGATTACACCTTCCCCTGCCATAGACATCGTAATGATCGGGCGGTCCGCATATTGCTCCCGCATCGTATTTGTCGCAGCCAGCAGGGTCAGCACATCGCCCGCCTGCTGCGGCATCACAGCAATCTTCGGCAGATCCCCGCCAAGGGCCTGCGCCTGGCGCAGCCGGGAGACAATCTCCTCCTGGGACGGCGTTCCGTGGAAATCGTGATTCGAGACGATCACGAATACCCCGCAGGCATGGGCAGCGGCAACCAGCTCGCGGACCACGTTCTCCTCATTGAACAGCTCCACATCGATAATATCCACATAGCCGCTTTCTGCGGCCGCCTGGTTCAGCCGGATATAATATTCCGTGGTGATCTCCCGCTCGCCGCCTTCCCTGGCGCTGCGGAACGTGAAGATCAGCGGAGTGTCCGGCAGGACGGAGGAAATCTCAGCGAGCGTTTTCCGGACTGCCGCAAGATCCTCCACCTCGGCAAAAAAGTCGCTCCGCCATTCCACCAGATCCGGTGCCAGCTCCTTCAGCGCTTGGGCCTCTGCCACCAGCTCCGCCATCGCAGCACTGATCAGCGAAACGCAGATTTTGGGAATCCCCTCCCCGAGGGTTACATTTTTAACCGTTACTGTGCCGCTCATTTCCTTCAGCTCCTTATGTATCAGCTTATAGCCAAGCTCATTTTACCGTCCAGCAGCGTCCTGCAGAAACTGCTCAACCTCCGGCAGATACGGCAGCGAAGGAATCGCCCCCTGCTTGCCTACCGCCAGCGCACCGACCGCATTAGCAAATCTGGCTGCTTCGGCCAGTGTTTTGCCTTGGGTAAGCTGCCAGGCCAAGGCTCCGTTAAAAGAATCGCCGGCAGCTACCGTATCCACGGCTTGCACCGGAAACCCGGGAATATGCAGGGTGCCTCCCTTATTCACAATCAGCGCCCCTTTGGAGCCGAGGGTCACAATGACGTTCTGCACCCCTTTTTGCAATAATATATGCGCCGCCTGCTCTGCCTCAGCAACGCTGTTCACGGCTATTCCCGCCAGGATACCCGCCTCCGTCTCATTGGGAGTCAGATAGGTTACATGCTGCAGAAATTCATCGTCAAGCTCTCTGGCCGGGGCCGGGTTCAGGATCACAGGAATTCCATGTCTATGTGCGACAGCGGCAGCATGTGCACACATCGCAAGATCCGTCTCCAGCTGCATAACCACAATTTCCGCCTGGCTGATGACCGGCTCCAGTGCTGCGATATCCGCTGGTCCCATCTCGATATTCGCACCAGGCACAACGATAATCCGGTTCTCCCCTTCTCCGTCCACCACAATAGAGGCGACCCCTGTAGTCTGCGTTTCACTTTGCCCTATATGCTCGGTATTGATTTGCTCCTTGCGCATCACTTCCAGCAGTTCGCTGCCGAAGGTATCCCTGCCCACTCTGCCGATCATCTGCACATCTGCGCCGAGACGGGCTGCGGCTGCCGCCTGATTCGCGCCTTTTCCGCCCGGAGACAGAGCGAAGCCCTGTCCGAACAATGTCTCACCGGCATTCGGAGCCCGGCTTGTGCGCACCACCATATCCATATTTAGACTTCCGATTATCACTATGCTCAATCTTTTCACCACCCTGACTTGTTACTCTCTATCTTACTCGGGATTACTAAGGTTTATCAAACCCCATTCCGCTTGAACGGACAGAAACTGTCTGCTGTTCTTATGGACCAGTGCATCCTCACATACTTAAAAGACACGGCAAAAAATGCCGTGTCTTCTCCTGAACGTATAGCTGTTCAGCGCCTGCAAAAGAATTACTGCATTACCCGGGGCTGCGCAAAGCCTACTCTTCGTAGATGACTACGGATTGGGATTCCGGCTCCCATTTTACAGTAGCTTTTAAGGCTTCACTGACAAAACGGGCCTGAAATTGCAACGCTACTCCAGCACTAGCCAAGGGGATCTATTCACAAAAGCCTCCATGCCTTATGAATTACTTTTCATTAGCAGATTATCCGGTTTACAAAGTTCGATATGCATTTTTCTGGAAATGTGCTAAAATAGGTGTGCAATCGATTCCACAAAAGTTTTTTTAGTCATTTGAGCAAACGTTTGCACCTTAGATCAAGCCTGCAGTTATGCCAGATTTCATTCTAATTATTATTTAGGAGGCTTATCAAGTGAACGAAAAGCAATTACCGTCAGTAGCTTATTTCAGCATGGAGTACGGACTGCATTCCGACTTCAAAATGTACGCCGGTGGCCTGGGCATCCTGGCCGGAGACTATATCAAGGGAGCCAGGGATATACAGGCTCCGATCATCCCCATCGGCCTCAAATGGAAGCAGGGTTATACGGACCAGAAGATCGATGCAAGCGGCAAACCTTACGACTCCTATCACAACAATGTCTATGATTTCCTTGAAGATACTGGAGTGAAGGTGACCGTTAAGGTCCGCAAGATTGATGTAGTCTGTAAAGTATGGAAAACCGACCATTTCGGCAATAGTCCCCTGTATTTGCTCGATACGGATATTCCCGAGAATGGCGATGCCTGGATTACAGGCCAGCTGTATGGCTGGTTTGGGGAAGAGCGGATTGCACAGGAGATTGTACTTGGGATTGGCGGAGTCAAAGCCATGCGTGCGCTGCAGATTCCGATCGACGTCTACCACTTCAACGAAGGGCATGCGGCACTGGCAGCCATCGAGCTGATCCGGGAAAAGATGTCCGGCGGCAGCTCCTTTGAAGAAGCCTGGAAAGCTACCCGGGAAGAGGTTGTGTTCACTACACATACACCGATCAAGGAAGGCAATGAGACGCACCCGCTGGACCGTTTGGAGTATATGGGCGCTTTTAACGGCTTGACCCGTGACCAAATGGAGCGGATCGGCGGCGATCCGTTCAATATGACGGTGGCCGGTCTGCGCCTGTCGCGTATTTCCAATGCAGTAGCCCAGCTCCATGCCGATACTGCAAATAAAATGTGGAAGGAAGTCGCCGGCAGATCGGAGATCATCGGCATCACCAATGCCATTCATACCCCAACCTGGGTGGATGAACGGATGACCCGCGCTTTTGAGGAAGGCGGCGACCTGTGGGCCACTCACAAGGAAATCAAAGGCGAGCTGATCAGCTTCATTGAAGAACGCTCGGGCATCTCGCTGAATGCGGACAATCTGCTCATCGGCTTCTCCCGGCGGGCTGCACCTTACAAACGCAGCGATCTGATTTTCTCCCAGCCGGAGATTATCGAGCCTTATCTGGAGAGCGGACGCATTCAAATCGTCTTCTCCGGCAAAGCCCATCCGCTGGATGACACCGGTAAAAAAATCGTCAGCAACCTCGTGGCGATGATGAAAAAATATCCGAAGAGCGTTGTCTTCCTTGAGAATTACGATATGACGATTGGTGCCATGCTGACACGCGGCTCTGATATCTGGCTCAACAATCCGCGCCGTCCGCTGGAAGCCAGCGGAACCTCCGGCATGAAGGCTGCCATGAACGGCGTGTTGAACTGCTCCATCCTCGACGGCTGGTGGCCGGAAGCCTGCATCGACGGTGAGAACGGCTGGCAGATCGGCGACGGCTTCGAGACTACAGACTTTGCGGTCCTGGATAAGCACGACAGCGATGCCTTGTACGACACCCTTCTGAAACGCGTACTCCCAACCTTCTACAAGGATAAGGATAAATGGGTACAAATGATGCACAAAAGCATCGAAACCACCCGTACCGAGTTCGCGAGCAAACGGATGCTGGAAGAATACTACAACCGGATGTACATCAAAGGTTAACCTGTTAGCCGAAGTCCCGCCTGCAGCTTCTATGGCTGCGGGCGGGGCTTCTTTTTATGTACTGCTGGCGCCGGATACTCTGTTGCGTCCGCCGGTTTTGGCCAAATACAACCCCTTATCGGCGTGTTCCATAAGCTGCGCAATCTCCTCCGGATTTGCAGCTTCGCCTGCGGCTGCGCCAATGCTGACCGTAAGGTGGACGCTAACCTCGGAATACTCATGAGGAACCGCCAACTGCTGAACGCGCGCACGGATTCTTTCACTAAGCTCCATTGCCCCGTCCACTCCGGTATCAAACGCTGCAGCCACAAACTCCTCGCCTCCCAGCCGGGCGGCAAACTGTCCTTCCCCCTTCATTTCCGCTTGAATCGCCTGTGCCACTTCTTTGAGGATCCTGTCCCCTTCAGCATGTCCATAGTTGTCGTTGAACGGCTTGAAATAATCGATATCTATCATGAGAATGGCAACCAGACTGCCAGGTTCTTCATTTTGGCTTAACAATCGCTGCATTTGTTGATCAAAGGCCCGGCGGTTTGGAATTTCCGTCAGCGCATCGGTAAGCGATAACCTCTGCAGCTCCCCGTTTGCCCGGGCCAGCTCCAGATGTACTTTTTCATTACGGATAATTTGCTCCTCCAGCTTCCGGTGGCTGGCTCCCAGCAGAATCCGGTTGTAATAATTGCTGCAGAAGTTCACATACAAAATTCTTGACGCCATCCAGGTAAAAAAAAGGAACACCGTCAGATTGATATAGTGGCCAACCAGCACATCCGAAGACGACTGAAAAAAAGGAAGCCCGATATATAACAGCCCTCCTGAGACTGCATACAGCCGCAGCACCATCTTGTTATTGAAATAAAAAATGACCGAAATCCCCACCAGGTTAATAACAAAAGCCATAACAGCCCCGTAAAGCCGCTGGTCCGACAATGTGACGGCTGTACCCCAGATCACAAATGTATACGCATATACGGTGAACAGCTTCTCATACAACCGGTAGCTGCCCTCCATCAGCTTGGCATCTCTTTCATAGGCGGTGGCTGCAAGCAAAAAAGCCACATTCAGTCCAATCATCAAAACATACATCATAAAGTAAAAGCTGAAGTGAAAGCTGTCATGAAGCTTGGCAATGGATGCTGCCAGATCAGTTACTGCCAAAGCCGATTCAATGCCTATGATGATTCTGGCAAACAGCTTACCCCTGGAAATATTTTCGCTTAACGTAAGCATGCGCAGTTCTCTGCGTTCCTCCTCTGTCAGCGTGAACGGCAGTCTGATCAGTCGGTCCAGCATGTTGTCTCCTCCTCGCCGCATGGGCTGCACGAAACTTCAACAGAATTATTATCGTTCATCCTTAAGCCTGAGCACAACAGAAAAATCAAGCTATTGCAGACTTATTTAAAATAATTCTAAATAAGTATTGATATTTCAAATTTTTTTGATAATATAGTATTTATACTTATTCTAAAATCAAATCCTAATAAGAGGTGGAATTATTCATGAGCGAGAGCCCTAACAAACTTACAACAAGCTGGGGAGCACCTGTAGGTGACAACCAGAACTCCATGACTGCCGGTTCCCGTGGACCAACACTGCTGCAGGATGTTCATTTGCTGGAAAAGCTGGCACATTTCAACCGGGAGCGTGTTCCGGAGCGTGTAGTTCATGCCAAAGGCGCCGGGGCTCATGGTTATTTTGAAGTCACTCAGGATTTATCCAAATATACCAAAGCAGCCTTCTTGTCGGAGGTGGGCAAACGCACGCCGATGTTCATTCGCTTCTCTACAGTAGCCGGGGAGCTGGGGTCTGCCGATACTGTGCGCGATCCCCGCGGCTTTGCCGTGAAATTTTATACCGAAGAAGGCAATTATGATCTGGTCGGCAATAATACGCCTGTCTTTTTTATCCGCGATGCGATTAAATTTCCGGACTTTATTCACACCCAGAAACGCCACCCTCAGACCCATCTCAAAAACCCCAATGCCGTCTGGGATTTCTGGTCCCTTTCGCCAGAGTCGCTGCATCAAGTGACGATTCTGATGTCAGACCGCGGCATACCGGCCACGCTCCGCCACATGCACGGCTTTGGGAGCCACACCTTCAAATGGGTGAATGCCGACGGTGCGGCAGTGTGGGTTAAATATCATTTTAAAACAGAGCAGGGTGTTAAAAATCTCGACGTGAAGCTTGCCGCCCAAATTGCCGGGGAGAACCCGGATTATCACACCGAGGATTTGTTCAATGCGATCGATCAAGGCGATTTCCCTGCCTGGAGACTGTATGTGCAGATTATGCCTGTAGAAGATGCCGATACGTACCGTTTCGATCCCTTCGATGTAACCAAAGTATGGTCGCAGAAGGATTATCCGCTCATTGAAGTAGGCCGCATGGTATTGGACCGCAACCCGGAAAATTACTTCGCGGAGGTGGAGCAGGCTACATTTTCTCCTGGCTCCTTCGTACCGGGAATAGAAGCTTCACCCGACAAAATGCTGCAGGGCCGCCTCTTCGCCTATGGTGATGCCCACCGCTACCGCGTAGGCGCCAACCACAACCAGCTGCCTATTAACCGGCCGGTTGCTGAGGTTAACAATAACCAGCGCGATGGCGCGATGATTCACGGGAACAACGGCGGCGGTTCCGTTTACTACGAGCCGAACAGCTTCGGCGGAGCGGCCGAGTCCCCGGCGCACAAGCCGGCAGCTTTTGACGTCTCGGGGAAAGCCGACAGTGTTCCTTATGATCATGACGATCACTATACCCAGCCCGGTGATCTCTACCGGCTGCTGAGTGAAGAAGAACGTGCACGCCTTGTCCGCAATATCGTTGGTGCCATGACACCTGTTGAGAAGGATGAGATCAAGCTCCGGCAGATCGGCCATTTCTACAAAGCAGATCCTGAATTCGGCCAGCGTGTAGCCGCTGGTCTGGGACTGACAGTACCACAGCAGGGCGAGTAACTCTTTTAGACCTGTTCACGATTACCCCCCGGCCTGATGACCGGGGGGTATTTATGTATGAAATACAGACTCTACGCTATTAATTAGCTTTCCAGCAAGTTCGTATCTGAGATGTATATCGGCCTATGATGCGAATCGGAGCTGCTCACTTTTGATAAAGCCTCATCCACTGCTCCAACTGCACTTTCAGCCCTTCTCTGGCCGAGGCCGGTTCGAGAATTTCCGCGTTCGGCCCATATTGCAGAATCCACTTGGTGAATTCCTTTTCATTATTGACAGTCACTTCAAACAACAGGCTGCCATCATTCTCATCGCTCATCCAGGGATGAACGAACAGCTCCTCTTCTTTAATGTAACGGGCGATTTCGGGATGAAACCGCACCCTGAATTTGATGTTTTTGTTGCCGCGGTCGATGGACCAGGTGTTTTTCAGATATTTTTTTATATTAAAATTCCCTTTATCAAAGCTCCGGTCAGTCACCTCCACCTCCTGAAAACGGCTGATGCGAAAAGTGCGGATCGCCTGCTTCAGATGACAGTACCCAATCAGATAAAAACGCTGGTCCCGCGGAATCAGGTAATACGGATCGATCTCGCGCTGTGTGAGCGCATTGCGGGATTGGGAATGATAGATGGCCCGGATACTCCGCTGCTCCAGAATGGCACCAATAATCGGCTGCAGGAAATTCCGGCTTTTTTTGCGGTATGCAGGTTTGCCCATTTGAATAATATCAGCAATATTTTCAAGTATTCCGTTCTGTTTGGATTTTTCCTTCAGATGGGTGCCCATGACCTTGTCATACGCAGTATGGAATCCTGGGGGGATTTTGTCCTGATTCAGAAATGAGGGTAAAAGAGAGAAGGCCAATGCTTCCTGTTCGGAGAAATCCAGCGGGTAGAGAAAAAACTTTCCCAAAAACTTATAGCCCGTCCCCCTGCCCTCGTTCGTTACAGGTGCAAAATGGCTAATGATCTCCAAATCCCTGTAGACCGTCCTAATGTTCACATCACATCTGATGGCCAGAGCCGAGGCGGTAATTCCGGGATTGGACTGGATGGCGTTAATAATCTTGAAGATTCGAATTACTTTGTCAGTCATTACTGTAAGCTCCTTAATTTCCTGTTATTCATGGTCGTTGTACTCGCCACCATAATAATATCAGTTCCCCCCGCTCCCTGACCGCCAGCAAAAATACAATACAGTGAAAACCATCAATAAAATGAAAAGAAAAAACATATGCATAGACATCTATAGCAAAAACCAGCTATGGCTTTTCAACAAGGCAACTCAAAAACTCAAGTGGAAAAAGTAAACTTAATTCCTACCAATACGGCTTCACTGCCAGTGCTACTTTTTCCCACTATTCCATATTCAGAGGAGCTTTTTAAGCTATTGAAGTAGACTAATTCCACCTCGCTTGCCTGCGGTCCCGCATGATACTACTCTTCCGTTTGCTTACTTCCATCCAACAAAAAAAGAACCCCTGCCCGCTGCAAGGATTCTTTTATTAAGATTTAAGCGGGTGATGGGAATCGAACCCACGCTATCAGCTTGGAAGGCTGAAGTTCTACCATTGAACTACACCCGCACAGGTGTAAAATCGGGATGACACGATTTGAACATGCGACCCCCTGGTCCCAAACCAGGTGCTCTACCAAGCTGAGCTACATCCCGTAATAATGGCGCGCCCTGAGAGATTCGAACTCCCGACCTTTTGATTCGTAGTCAAACGCTCTATCCAGCTGAGCTAAGGGCGCAAAATCTATATGGAGCGGACGACGGGAATCGAACCCGCGACCCTCGCCTTGGCAAGGCGATGCTCTACCGCTGAGCCACGTCCGCAAAAACATGGTGCGCGTGAAGGGACTTGAACCCCCACGTCGTGAAACGCCAGATCCTAAGTCTGGTGCGTCTGCCATTCCGCCACACGCGCACACCTTAGAAAAAAATGGTGAGCCATGAAGGACTCGAACCTTCGACACCCTGATTAAAAGTCAGGTGCTCTACCAACTGAGCTAATGGCTCTCATATATGGCTGGGGATATAGGAATCGAACCTATGAATGACGGAGTCAAAGTCCGTTGCCTTACCGCTTGGCTAATCCCCAACATGAATAATTAGCAAAACTACGGAAAAGTCCGTGCTTCAACGAACCCTTTGATGGATTCTCATCCCTGAAGCAAACTATGATGGCGGAACCGACGGGATACTCTTCACTTCGTTACGAGATTGCGATGTAATCCTTACGAAGCTGATGCTTCAACGAACCCTATAATGGATTCTCATCCCTGAAGTAAATTTTGATGGCGGAACCGACGGGATTCGAACCCGCGATCTCCTGCGTGACAGGCAGGCATGTTAGGCCAACTACACCACGGTTCCAAATTAAGTACTATGGGCTCCCCGGAAAGTAATCGGAATACACTACAAAGCATATCTTTACTTTTTGGGGTTAAATTGCGGGGGCAGGATTTGAACCTGCGGCCTTCGGGTTATGAGCCCGACGAGCTACCGGGCTGCTCCACCCCGCGTCAGTATAAAGCGTATTCTTTTGAAGAAATACTATGGTGGAGGCTGAGGGGTTCGAACCCCCGACCCTCTGCTTGTAAGGCAGATGCTCTCCCAGCTGAGCTAAGCCTCCATATATTTGGTTGTCCTCAAGGGAAAATAATTGGTGACCCGTATGGGATTCGAACCCATGTTACCTCCGTGAAAGGGAGGTGTCTTAACCCCTTGACCAACGGGCCATATCTTCATGCTCCAACGAACCACTGAGGGTTCTCATCCCTATTCAGGGAAGTAACGCTACGGAGAGAGAGGGATACTCTCACTTCGTTCGAGATTGCGAAGTAAACCTAACGAAGCTTATGCTTCAACGAACCACTGAGGGTTCTCATCCCTATTCAGGGAAGTAACGCTACGGAGAGAGAGGGATTCGAACCCTCGAGACGCTTGTGGCGCCTACACGATTTCCAATCGTGCTCCTTCGGCCAAACTCGGACACCTCTCCATATGGCTCCCCGAACAGGACTCGAACCTGTGACAACTCGATTAACAGTCGAGTGCTCTACCAACTGAGCTATCAGGGAAAATGGTGGGCCTTAGTGGACTCGAACCACCGACCTCACCCTTATCAGGGGTGCGCTCTAACCAGCTGAGCTAAAGGCCCTTCTATCTTATGTAGATATTATGGGCAAAAAAAATACCACAGAGTGTGGTTGTCCGCTTGGCGGCGTCCTACTCTCCCAGGACCCTTCGGTCCAAGTACCATCGGCGCTGGAGGGCTTAACGGTCGTGTTCGGGATGGGTACGCGTGGAACCCCTCCGCTATCGCCACCAAACGGGCACTTGCGGTGCAAATGCTTCAGGAATTTGATTGCCTGAAAACTGAATCCGAAACGAAAACTGCATTTTAGTTATTTGGATAAGCCCTCGACCGATTAGTATTGGTCAGCTCCACACGTTGCCGTGCTTCCACCTCCAACCTATCTACCTCGTCGTCTTCAAGGGGTCTTACATGCTGGGAAATCTCATCTTGAGGGGGGCTTCACGCTTAGATGCTTTCAGCGCTTATCCCGTCCGTACGTAGCTACCCAGCCATGCTCCTGGCGGAACAACTGGTGCACCAGCGGTACGTCCATCCCGGTCCTCTCGTACTAAGGACAGCTCCTCTCAAATTTCCTACGCCCACGACAGATAGGGACCGAACTGTCTCACGACGTTCTGAACCCAGCTCGCGTACCGCTTTAATGGGCGAACAGCCCAACCCTTGGGACCTACTTCAGCCCCAGGATGCGATGAGCCGACATCGAGGTGCCAAACCTCCCCGTCGATGTGGACTCTTGGGGGAGATAAGCCTGTTATCCCCAGGGTAGCTTTTATCCGTTGAGCGATGGCCCTTCCATGCGGTACCACCGGATCACTAAGTCCGACTTTCGTCCCTGCTCGACTTGTAGGTCTCGCAGTCAAGCTCCCTTCTGCCTTTGCACTCTTCGAATGATTTCCAACCATTCTGAGGGAACCTTTGAACGCCTCCGTTACTCTTTAGGAGGCGACCGCCCCAGTCAAACTGCCCGCCTGACACGGTCCCCGTACCCGTTTAGGGTACCAGGTTAGAACCTAGATACGATCAGGGTGGTATCCCAACGGCGCCTCCACCGAAGCTTGCGCTCCGGCTTCTACGGCTCCCACCTATCCTGTACAGATCGTACCCAAATTCAATATCAAGCTGCAGTAAAGCTCCATGGGGTCTTTCCGTCTTGTCGCGGGTAACCTGCATCTTCACAGGTATTAAAATTTCACCGGATCTCTCGTTGAGACAGCGCCCAAGTCGTTACGCCATTCGTGCGGGTCAGAATTTACCTGACAAGGAATTTCGCTACCTTAGGACCGTTATAGTTACGGCCGCCGTTTACTGGGGCTTCGGTTCACAGCTTCGGAGTTGCCTCCTAACCGCTCCCCTTAACCTTCCAGCACCGGGCAGGCGTCAGCCCGTATACTTCGCCTTGCGGCTTCGCACAGACCTGTGTTTTTGCTAAACAGTCGCTTGGGCCTTTTCACTGCGGCCCCCTCGGGCTATTCACCCTACCGAGGCACCCCTTCTCCCGAAGTTACGGGGTCATTTTGCCGAGTTCCTTAACGAGAGTTCTTCCGCGCGCCTTAGAATTCTCTTCTCGCCTACCTGTGTCGGTTTGCGGTACGGGCACCTTCTCCTGGCTAGAGGCTTTTCTTGGCAGTGTGAGATCATGACCTTCGCTACTGTAATTTTCGCTCCCCATCACAGCCCAGCCTTACGGTGTGCGGATTTGCCTACACACCAGCCTCACTGCTTGGACGGACATCCATCAGTCCGCGTCACTACCCTCCTGCGTCACCCCATCGCTCATAGCGGATTACGGTGGTACAGTAATTTCAAACTGTTGTCCTTCGACTACGCCTGTCGGCCTCGCCTTAGGTCCCGACTTACCCTGAGCGGACGAGCCTTCCTCAGGAAACCTTGGGCTTTCGGCGGATCAGATTCTCACTGATCTTTTCGTTACTCATACCGGCATTCTCACTTGTATGCGGTCCAGCGCTCCTTACGGTACACCTTCAATCTACATACAACGCTCCCCTACCCCTGATGCAAAGCATCAAGCCATAGCTTCGGTGGTGTGTTTAGCCCCGTTACATTTTCGGCGCAGAGTCACTCGACCAGTGAGCTATTACGCACTCTTTCAATGGTGGCTGCTTCTAAGCCAACATCCTGGTTGTCTGTGCAACTCCACATCCTTTCCCACTTAACACACACTTGGGGACCTTAGCTGATGGTCTGGGCTGTTTCCCTTTTGACAATGGATCTTAGCACTCACTGTCTGACTCCCGGCAAGAAGTCCATGGCATTCGGAGTTTGACTGAGCTTGGTAACCCTTGCGGGCCCCGCACCCAATCAGTGCTCTACCTCCACGACTCCATTCACCGAGGCTAGCCCTAAAGCTATTTCGGGGAGAACCAGCTATCTCCGAGTTCGATTGGAATTTCTCCGCTACCCCCACCTCATCCCCGCACTTTTCAACGTACGTGGGTTCGGGCCTCCAGTGCGTGTTACCGCACCTTCACCCTGGACAGGGGTAGATCACACGGTTTCGGGTCTACGTCCACATACTCAATCGCCCTATTCAGACTCGCTTTCGCTGCGGCTCCGGCTTCTCACCTTAACCTTGCATGTTAAACGTAACTCGCCGGTTCATTCTACAAAAGGCACGCCATCATCCATATAGAGGACTCTGACTTTTTGTAAGCACACGGTTTCAGGTTCTCTTTCACTCCCCTTCCGGGGTGCTTTTCACCTTTCCCTCACGGTACTGTTTCACTATCGGTCGCCAGGTAGTATTTAGCCTTAGCAGATGGTCCTGCCGGATTCATACGGGGTTTCACGTGCCCCGCACTACTCGGGATCCGTCTCGGAGAGAAAGCTATTTGAGCTACAGGGCTTTTACCTCTATCGCGGGCCTTTCCAGACCTCTTCGCCTATACCTTTCCTTTGTAACTCCATGTGAGACGTCCCACAACCCCAAGGAGCAAGCTCCTTGGTTTAGGCTGTTCCGCGTTCGCTCGCCGCTACTGACGGAATCACTATTGTTTTCTCTTCCTCAGGGTACTTAGATGTTTCAGTTCCCCTGGTCTGCCTCTTCACACCCTATGTATTCAGATGTGAGTGACTGCGAATTACCACAGCCGGGTTTCCCCATTCGGACACCCCCGGATCAAAGCTTGCTTACAGCTCCCCGAGGCAGTTTCGTTGTTCGCCACGTCCTTCGTCGGCTCCTGGCGCCTAGGCATCCTCCGTGTGCTCTTATTAGCTTAACCATCACGTAGATCGTTTCGCTTGTTCGCTCCGCTTGAGTTCCGATCCTCTTCACTGCTTACGCAATTCACAAGGGGATTTCCGCCCAAAAGTCGCTGCACAATCGAAAATCTTCGCTTTCAGCATACTAATAACTATTTCAACTTGTTCACACAAGTTTCAGCTAAAAGATGTTCTAAAACGCATTTTCGTTTCGGTATCCAGTTTTCAAGGATCAAGAGTTTCCGGATTTAACTCCGGAAGAAGATCATATCATGTTTCCGAGCGGCTTGGCTACAAGCAAGTTCTGGAAACCAATATGTCCTTTGAGAGCTTAAACTCTCAAAACTGACCAACGAGTGAGTCACAGGCCTAAACCTGAGTTTGGAAGCAAAGCTTCCGATTTGAATGTTCTCATTGCAGAGAACGATTCTCCATAGAAAGGAGGTGATCCAGCCGCACCTTCCGATACGGCTACCTTGTTACGACTTCACCCCAATCATCTACCCCACCTTCGGCGGCTGGCCCCCTTGCGGGTTACCCCACCGACTTCGGGTGTTGTAAACTCTCGTGGTGTGACGGGCGGTGTGTACAAGACCCGGGAACGTATTCACCGCGGCATGCTGATCCGCGATTACTAGCAATTCCGACTTCATGCAGGCGAGTTGCAGCCTGCAATCCGAACTGAGACCGGCTTTGCTGGGATTGGCTCCACCTCGCGGCTTCGCTTCCCGTTGTACCGGCCATTGTAGTACGTGTGTAGCCCAGGTCATAAGGGGCATGATGATTTGACGTCATCCCCACCTTCCTCCGGTTTGTCACCGGCAGTCACTCTAGAGTGCCCAGCCTTACCTGCTGGCAACTAAAGTCAAGGGTTGCGCTCGTTGCGGGACTTAACCCAACATCTCACGACACGAGCTGACGACAACCATGCACCACCTGTCTCAACTTTCCCCGAAGGGCACCTAATGCATCTCTGCTTCGTTAGTTGGATGTCAAGACCTGGTAAGGTTCTTCGCGTTGCTTCGAATTAAACCACATACTCCACTGCTTGTGCGGGTCCCCGTCAATTCCTTTGAGTTTCAGTCTTGCGACCGTACTCCCCAGGCGGAGTGCTTACTGTGTTAACTTCGGCACCAAGGGTATCGAAACCCCTAACACCTAGCACTCATCGTTTACGGCGTGGACTACCAGGGTATCTAATCCTGTTTGCTCCCCACGCTTTCGCGCCTCAGCGTCAGTTACAGCCCAGAAAGTCGCCTTCGCCACTGGTGTTCCTCCACATCTCTACGCATTTCACCGCTACACGTGGAATTCCACTTTCCTCTTCTGTACTCAAGCTGCCCAGTTTCCAGTGCGACCCCAGGTTGAGCCCAAGGTTTAAACACCAGACTTAAGCAGCCGCCTGCGCGCGCTTTACGCCCAATAATTCCGGACAACGCTTGCCCCCTACGTATTACCGCGGCTGCTGGCACGTAGTTAGCCGGGGCTTTCTTCTCAGGTACCGTCACTCCGGTAGCAGTTACTCTACCGGACGTTCTTCCCTGGCAACAGAGCTTTACGATCCGAAAACCTTCATCACTCACGCGGCGTTGCTCCGTCAGGCTTTCGCCCATTGCGGAAGATTCCCTACTGCTGCCTCCCGTAGGAGTCTGGGCCGTGTCTCAGTCCCAGTGTGGCCGTTCACCCTCTCAGGTCGGCTACGCATCGTCGCCTTGGTAGGCCGTTACCCCACCAACTAGCTAATGCGCCGCAGGCCCATCCTTTAGTAGCAGATTGCTCCGCCTTTCATCCCAAACCCAGGAGGGTCAAGGAATTATCCGGTATTAGCTACCGTTTCCGGTAGTTATCCCAGTCTAGAGGGTAGGTTGCCTACGTGTTACTCACCCGTCCGCCGCTAAGCTTACCCCGAAGGATAAACTCCGCTCGACTTGCATGTATTAGGCACGCCGCCAGCGTTCGTCCTGAGCCAGGATCAAACTCTCCAATTGGTATTGAAAAGAGCGATAGCTCATTTTGAATCATCTGACGAGAATTTGCATTCTCTGATGAAATTTCTAAAGCGCGAAACACGCTGTGAAACTCATCTGTTTTGGATCTCACTTACGTGAAATCCCACTCACTCGTTGTTCAGTTTTCAAAGATCAAACTCGTCGTCGGCGATGATTATCTTCTCACCAGCAACTCTTATAATATATCACGTTCGGCCGATTAATGCAAGCTCTTTTTTTTAATTTCTTTTCGAGCTCGGCGTTTAACTTTCATGGCCGGAATAAGAATATACCATGTACAGAGATTCATTGCAAGCATTTTTTAATTCACTCTGTTTCCCGTCAGGTTCGCTATTTTTGTTCAGCAATGAAACTTATCCTAATCACCAGCGTCTAGACTGTATGATGTCCAAGCTCCGATTATTTATGTCTGCTTCCGAAAGAGGTGATCGCTTATGAAGACCCTTCACGACCTCTAGCTTCCCTTCTTAATAAGGAGGGCAGTCCGCCGCTACACATGCGAAACCTCTAATGGCAAATGGTACAGAAAAGTCTACTGCCCTTGGAATATCCGCGATTACAGTTTCTACAAAACGAAGCAGCAGGCGATCCGCGATTGGGAAACGTCTGACTGGGAGCGACATAGAAATCCCACGCTCACTAAGGCTGTTATGGACTGGTATAAGATGTACAAAAGGAAGTAGAAGAGTCAGAGGTAAATCAACAGGATGAATATTTAAAGATCCCCCGGCAGGGAAGCGCCGGGGGATCTTTTGACATATAAGGTTAAGCTCCTAAATGAATCCCGAACGTAGCAATCTCGCAAGGTCCAAGCTCCAGCAGATGCCGGGCATCACCCGAATCCGGCAATGGAGCCGTACTTTCTTCCAGAATGCCTGTGCGGTACAGATGTTCATGAGGCAGCCCCAGTTGTACATCCAGCTGTGCCTGTGAGCCGCTCATGTTATACCAGCGCAGTAGGAGGTCTCCGGTGGTCGCATTCATTTTCATAGAAGAAAATGCGGCTTCTGTGCCTTTCCAGCTCAGTGGTGAATAACCCGAAGTAATGGTGCCGGAGTGGATATCCGTCTGGAAAGTAGTCCACGGAGCCTGAAATTGGTACGCCTGAGCATATGCACCTGAAGTAATACCGTCTCCAGTATGCGGAATCAGCATTAGCTGTACGGTATGCTCGCCGAGGCATTGTGCCTCTGGTGTCGGGAACCAGCCCCAGTCGCCCAGTTCGCCTACGCTGCGAAGCAGGGTAACAGCAATTGTATTACGTCCGTCACGCAGCACCTCATATTCATTCAGGCCGAGATTGGCTACAGTCAGGCCAGCCTCAGCAGTGCTCACATCCACAAAAGACTGCTGATGCTGTGTATTGCTCGGATTCTGCCATTCTGCCGCTGGCTCGTTGTCCCGCTTGGCAATTTCGAACATGGAATCGGCGTGATGCACCGCAGTCTGCAAATCCGTAGGGAACAGCATACGCACACGGTGATCCTTCGCGGTATTGTTGATGGTGGATTCAATATGCAGCCCTTTGCCTTCACGTTCCAGCGAAATCACCGTGCGAAGCTGCAAAATCACCGTCCCGGTGCTGCGCTGTGCCTTGCGCTCCGGATAATAGACCAGCGCCCGCTGTTCTTCGTTCAATCTGGCGTCTGCTGAAGCGGGAATCTCCCAGGCATGTGTAATCTCAATAGCTGCACGAAAAGGGGTATCTTCCAGGACAGCAACCGCTGCATCCAGGCCTTTGGTTGTCAAAGGAAGCTCGCCATCCGGCTGTCTGTACATATATTCGTTGCCGATGTCCCCGGTATTCTCATAGATGCCAAGATCACGGTAGACCGCTCCGCTTTGCTTGTGATGCAGGCTGAAGGAGCCGTCTGCGGCGACTTCAACACGGACTGCTGCATTTTCCAGCACATGCCCGCCGCTCACGAGCGAAGGCGCAGCCGGAGCTGCTGCCGCTTGCTGTGTGGTCCAGGCATAGGCGCGAAGTCCAAGCGCCGGAACTTCAGCCGCTTCAAAGGTAAGCTTGACTCTGCGGCACATGAAAGGCTGGCGGAACTTGTCGTCCGGCAGATCGTAGCCGAATTCTAGACCCAGATCCTCCACGGTGCAGGCAAGTGCCTTACCGCTGTCATCCAGCAATACCCGGCCGGAGAGATCGAATTCCTGCATTCTGCGGGAGGTCTCTTCCAGGCCGTAGCCTTCACGCAGGTACAAGCGGGCGGCATCGAGTTCAATGCTGACAGTGCCCGTGCGGCTCCAGCCTGTAGTGTTCATCACCACAAAAGGAACAGCTTCCGCAGCGCCCGCAAAAACAGAGGTATCAACAGCCCCGGCGATAAATCTGGCGCTGTCTTCAATGATGCTTTCTGCTATGTGGCGGCTTTTATCAAAACGGGTCACCATCTCGCGGTGCACCTCGTCCACACTGCAGCCGCAGATGCTGTCATGCGGATGGTTCTGCATCAGCGTCTTCCAGGCGTAGGTAAACAGATGATGCGGATAGTCTTTGCCGGCAAGCCCCGCGATGGACGCCAGCGGCTCGGCTGCTTTTTCAAGCAGGGCCTGGCCCTTCTGGTTCATCTGCTTCAAATACACACGGGCCGAAGCCGTATTGACAAGCGTGCCCCAGCCGTCGGTCCGCTGGCTCCGCAGCTCGCCTGTAACGGAGGACAGCTCCAGTGTGCCGGACTCCCCTCCCTTTTCCAGTTCAGCATTCAGCGCATCCAGGTAATCCGGGAAGTTCGAATGAACGAACTCCACACCCGGATAAAGCGCCTGCGCAGTGGCAATCGCCTCCGGCAAATCGAGCTGCAGCGGCTGATGGTCACACCCGTTCATGAACAGCAGCTCGCCTGTGGATGCATACTTCTCTGCATCTGCAAGCTTCCGGTCCCAAAACTCCCGCGCAGCAGCTTCGTCCACCGGAACTTCGTTGCCGTTGGAATACCAGTTGGCGAAGAGAATACCAAGAATACGGGAGCCGTCCGGCCCTTCCCAGATCAGCTCGGAGAACGAAGACTCGTAGCCGCCGTCCGATACGGTATTATTAAAGCCGGTAGGCTTCACGCCTCTGCCGAAGAAGGCATTGCGGATGCCGGATTGGAGCATAAGCTGCGGCGTCTGGCCGACGAGGCCGAAGGTATCGGGGAAGTAGCCGATTTTGGACGGCTCGCCGTATTTCAGAGCATCCTGATGGCCGATCTGCATATTGCGCACATTAGCCTCACCGCTCGTAAGAAAAGCATCCTGCAGAATGTACCAAGGGCCAATCAGAATCCGTCCAGCCCGGATATGCTGCTCCAGACGTTGTTTGTTCTCGGGGCGGACCTGGAGGTAATCCTCCAGAATAATCGTCTGGCCATCCAGATAAAAGCTGCGGAAGGCTGTACTGCTGTCTAATTTATCGAGTAACGCATCCACCAGCTGCACCAGACGGACATGATGCTTCTCGTAGGGCAAATACCATTCCCGGTCCCAGTGGGTGTGGGAAACGATATGTGCGGTTTTTTTCTTCGTCATAAGTCCCATCTCTCCCCTTAAATCTTGCTCAGTATGTTGTAACCGCAGTTTCTTCCGCCCTGTACACAGAAGTCAGCTGCCCTTGCTTGTCTGCCGCAAACAGTACGGAACGTTCTTTCTCAAGCCGGAAGCTGTAGCTCACCCCAGTCTGTCGGTCTTTGACTTCAATGTCCGCGTCCCAAGCATATTCCGATACGAAAATGTAAAGCGCTCCTTCGGCAAAATCCAACTTACGCCCGTAGACGCCCGGCATATCGCCCCCGCTGATCCATTCCAGTCCGGCAGAAACGCCTGAGCGTTCCGCCGCATAGCGGTAAAGCTCGGCAATGGGTTCGTCGCGTTCATTCAGTTCCAGCGGAAGCGGGCACCAGATAAGGCGTCCCTTCCCCAGAGGGAGGTCCATTACGGTGTCTCCGGGCTCTGCCGGACGGGCGGCGGCGGTATCCCGCACTTGCACTTCTTTTACCAGTTCAGCAATCCGGCGCTGCCCGTAGGAAACGGCAAAGGTTTTACCGCCAAGCTTCATACGTTCCTCGCGCCGCACATTGCTCAGTTCACGCGTGCCAAGGAGCTCCACAAGACGTTCGGACGGCTGCCAGTAAGCGTTGAGGCCCAGCGTACCCGTCACCAAAAGCACTGCACCAGTGCGTTCCACGAATCCAATCAGTTTGTCCATCGCGCCGTCATCCAGATTATGTGCACTCGGCAGCAAAATCAGTTTCGGCGGCTGGGCTTCCAGCGCTTCCAGGCCATATTCCGAAACTCCACGGAACGGCAGGCGCAGCTGGTAGGACAGAATGCGTGTCAGCCGGGTGGTGGCGTCATAGGCGAGCTTACGGTTAGAAAAATCGTTGGAATACGGGAAAATAACGGCGATATCCTCAAGCTTCCGTCCCGTAAACAAATTCCCCGCCTCCGCTATGAAACGTCCGAAATCATACGAGACATCCGCCTCAGGCTTTTCGGTGCCATCCGCGCGCAGTGCGCCGATCTGCGATTCATTGGCATTATCCATATAAAAGTTGGTGTTCCAGATCCACTGAACCGCTCCCGCTCCACCTGCAGCAAAGGCATAGGCATACTTGCGTTCCAGGATGGAGCGCAGCTCTTCCTCGGTTCTTTTGGCGCGTCCGTCCGGGGTTTCGACATACATAATTCCGGTTTCCTGCACCAGGTTGGGTTTGTTCTCTGTTTTGGCAAAGATCCCGCTCCACAGCAGATTGTCGTTCAGCCACCAACTATGGACGGTTGTGTAATCTACGGCCTGTTCGTAAAAGAACGGCGAAGGTCTTTGCGCGCCCAGCGCTTCGTCCTGGCCTACGGTCACCAGCTGCGCGGGGTTGAGCTCTTTGATTGCTCCATATAACTCCTTGGCCCAAACGTTATGCATGTCCATGGAAAACAGGCAGTAATCGAGCCAGCGGGTTCCGCGTTTCCCGGAATGAATATCCTGGATGCTGAAGTTGATCTCTGCTTGTTCCGGGGGGCGTGCCGATACAAAATCGGGCAGCTCCAGCGGTGTCATGTTCCAGCGCTCCTGAAGAACGGTGATGCTGCCATGACGCTGCTCCAGCCAGGCGGAAAAGGCCTGCTGTTCATGGCTGTCACCCGCAGTGCTCGGTCCGTCCGAGAAGATGCGCGGCGGATCGAACATGGACGGCTCATTAATTAAGTCCCAATCCACATGGGTTGTGTGAACGTGCCGGGCAACAATGGAGCGGATAAACCGTTTTTGGCCCTCTACACTGCGCGGGTCGAGATAAGGATTGCGCCCCTCCCAGGTCTCCGGTGTAAAGGAGAAGAAGGTAAAGGTCACCTGTAGGTCGTGTTTTTTGGCCGTCTGCAGAAAAGCATCAATGGCCCGCATCACCTCTTCGGAGGCATGGCCGTCGACCTGCATGATATTGCGGTAAGCAGTCCAGATGCCGGTGCGGATCCAGTTGATCCCGGCCTTCTTCATCTGTGCCATATCGCGGTTCCATACGGCTGCGTTCGGCAGGAAAAGAAACTTCCGTGCCACATCCGAAGTCATATAAGTCATGCCTACGACCGGCAGCGGACGTCCATTCTTCTGGAAGTAGTCCCTCCCGGCTGTGATAGGCTCGCCTTGCGCAAGCAGTGCGGCATCATAACCCCAGAAGCCCTGGCGCAGCACGCGCTGCTCGCCGTCCTCCGCCTCCGCATGGCAGACCAGATCATACAGGCCCGGTTCAAGCTCTACAGGGATTGGCAGACGGAAAAAGTTCATTTCCGTGCCGGCCATGATCCCGCTGCTGTGCTCGAAGCAAGGGGAGGCCGCTCCGTCCTTCTGCAAGGTAAACTGAAGCTGCCAGTTTTCCTGTCCCGCCCCGGTGCGGCTTAACCGCTGGCTTTGCAGGCTGATCATTGGCCGCTCGCCCTGCTCATAGGAGGCGTAGTTCGGCTTCAGCCACAGCTCGGTGACGCCTTTGGCGGCAAAGGCCGCGCAGGCCGCGAGCAGCTTCAGGCCTTCGTCCCCGCAGTGCTCAGGCGTAAGCTTCTGGCCGATGAAGATCCAGCGCGCTCCGGCGAAGGGGCCGCCGACATGCTCCCACAGCACAGCGGGAGCAGATACCTCACGGCCTTCCGCCGAGATGCCCTTCAGCAGCGGATAGATCCGGGTATCCATGGGGCCGCTTGCGCCCATTTGCTCCGGCAGATCGCTGCTTTTGGTCACGTGCGGCACCAGATTCCAGGTGTCCGCCGGTGCGAGCAGCCTCTCGCGGCCTGCGAACAGAGGGATGTCCGCAAGGGCGGCGTGAGCCTGGACACGCCCGCCGTCCACCCGCAGCGCTTCATGAATATGAAGCTGCCGGTGGTAGGCGGTCTGCTCGGCTTCCGCCTGCCAGACGCCATTGTCGCGGCGCATCGGAACCTTGAACGGTGCGCCGCCGATGTTCAGCAGTCCGCCGCCGCGCTGAAGGTAGGCCAGGATGGAGCCCCAGGCCTCCTTCGGAAAATAGGGGGCGTGCAGGTTGATGAAACATGCGCCAGGCCCGGCGGCATCCAATGCCGCTGCCAGCCGCTCCGCATCGGCAGTATGGACAGCATGGGCACCTTGGGCGCTGGCGGCGCCATGCTGTAATTCACCAAGGCGCTGAGCCTGTTCCTGTATCCGTCCGGCGGATGCAGAATAGCCGGGGAACAACGGGTCGCTGAACAGAATCACATTGCCCGCACTCACAGCTGGCCATCCTTCATCATCCGGTACACCAGCTGGGAGAACAGGCTGTTTGACCAGGCGAACCAGCTGCGGGTGAACACGGACGGGTCATCGGCATGGAAGCCTTCGTGCATGAAGCCGGTATCCGCATCTGTGTTTTCCAGCAGGGCGACCAGTTCCAGCTTTTCTTCCACAGATTGTGCGGTAATTCCCTGCATGGACAGGGCCATATGCCAGATATAATCCTTCGGTGTATGCGGGCTGCCGATGCCTTTGGCTGCTGTTCCTTCATAATAGAAAGGATTTTCTTTACTGAGCGCAAACCTTCTGGTGTTCTGATAGATCAGATCATCCGCAGTGGTATAGCCCAGATACGGAATGGAGATCAGCCCGGGGGTTCCGGCATCATCCATCAGGCAGTAATTGCCGAAGCCGTCTGTCTCATAGGCATAAATCGGCCCGAACTCAGGGTGACGGTAAATTCCGTACAGCTTGATCCCGTAGTCGACCTCGAATTCCAGCTCTTTCAGTTCAGCCAGCAGATCCATGTCCCGGAATACCCACTCGGCGAACTCCTGCATCTGGCGCAGGGCTACAACAGCAAACATATTGCCGGGGATATTGTAGTGGAAATCGCAGGCATCATCGCTGGAGCGGAAGCCGGACCAGATCATTCCTGTATAGTTCACCGGCATGCCGAGGCCCTTGTTGCGCAGCGAGTCCTCAGGAATGCCGTTGTTGCGGGTGAAGCGGTAAGGCGACTGCTCGAAGTGGCGCTGCTCTCTGCGGAACAAATCAATTATCGTACGCAAAGCAGACTTGAACTCCGCATTGAAAAAATCGGTAACACCGGTTTCCTTCCAGTAGGTATAAGCCAGCCGCACAACGAAGCAAAGCGAGTCAATCTCAAACTTCCGCTCCCAGACCCACGGGGACATCTCCGTGACATCGGTGGTGTTCCAGTGCCAGTCATTGGCCGACTCATTAAAAGCATTGGCGTAAGGATCAATGTGGATGTACTGGATATGACGTTTGATCAGGCCGCCGATGATGCGCTGGAGGTCCGGGTCATTTTTGGCTAAGGGGACATAATGAATGACCTGCTCCACAGAGTCGCGCAGCCAGGAAGCCGGGATATCTCCGGTAATGATAAAGGTCGTACCGTCATCAAGCAGCTTGGTGGTCGTCTCCAGAGTATTGGGAAAACAGTTTTTGAACAGCTGCAACAGCTTCGGACGGTGGGCCAGCTTCTTTTCGGCTTCAGCCAGTACCTCCTGTACGGCTTGCGGCAGCGTAAGCTCCGGCATTGGGATTTTCGGTAGTCTGAATTGTTCCAAGGAAGGTACACTCCTTATGTTCATGTAGGTAGAATAGTCATGTAAACTTTACAAACCGGGGAGCCGAGACAGATCAACTGACACGTTCTATGGCCCCCCCCGGCTTAAAGTTGGGTTGCAGGGTGCAGGTACAGCTGGAGTTGCGGTTGCAGTTACAGTTGCAGTTACAGTTACAGTTACAGTTACAGTTACAGTTACAGTTACAGTTACAGTTACAGGTGCAGGTGCAGGTGCAGGTGCGGTTACGGTTGCGATGGCAGCTACGAATGCGGTTGCGGTTCAGTTACCGTTACTGCTGCGGCTACAGCTACGAATGCGGTTGCGGTTGTGGTTGCGGTTCTGACTGCGACTGTGGTTAATCCGCTATGCTAAGTGGAAAAACTCCCACTATTTATTACTGTTGGCCCCTCTATAAATGAATAGTGGGAAAAAGTAAACTTAATCCGCCCTCCCAGGCTAATTAACAATCAATTTCACCGAATTAGGTGGAGTAATTCCCACTAATTGCTGGTGGGCAGCGGTTTTCGGGCAAAATAGATGGAGAAATTCCACTTAGCCACTTACGGGTACACTTGTAGACACACTTGTTGGCAAACTTATAGGCACACTTGTAGACACACTTATAGGCACACTTATGGGCACACTTATGGGCACACTTGTAGGTACACTTGTAGGTACACTTAGCTATTTATGGACGCACTTATAGGCACACTTAGTCACACTTAGGCACTCTTAGCCACTTATGGGCATACTTAGCTACTTATGGACGCACTTATAGTCACACTTAGGCACTCTTAGCCACTTATAGGCACACTTGGGCACCTTATGAGCAAGGCAAAGTATGAGTTTACCGAATGTAAATAGTCTTGATCTCAAACGGAGCAAAATTCAGCTCGAATTCACCTTCGTGGTGGATTACAGGCTCCAGTTCCGCTTCCAGAGCATTCGATATATAAATTTCGCTAAAAGGCTGATTCCAGGCCAGCTTCACGGTTTCGCGCCCGCCGGAGGATTCATAGAGCCGCAGGACACTGCCGCGCCCATCCTCAGCAGGCTTCACTGTATCCAGCACAACATGCTGCCCGTCAAAGCGGATAAAAGATCCGGTGGACGGCAGCTGTCCAGTCGTCTTCCCATCAGCGGCGATGGCCGGAACCTCATGATTCAGCTCTGCGGCCTTGCGCAGCGTATGCGCACTGCGCCAATCCCCGGTGTGAGGATAGAGTGCATATGTGAAGTCATGGGCACCCTGGTCCGCAACCTTATCCGGCCATTTCGGCGCACGCAGCAGAGACAGGCGGATGGTGCTGCCTTGAATATCGTAGCCGTATTTGCAGTCATTGAGCAGGCTGACGCCGTAGCCATGTTCGGATACATCGGCAAAACGGTGCCCGCAGACCTCATATTGCGCCTGCTCCCAGCTGGTATTGCGGTGCGTCGGACGCTCCAGCGCCCCAAAAGGAATCTCGTAGGTCGCTTTGTCTGCAACCACATCGACCGGAAATCCGACCTTCAGCAGCTTGTGGGCTTCGTTCCAGTCCACATGTGTTTTAAAATCGATCCGCCGGTCATGGGCATACAGGATCAAATCCTGTGTGATTTCGGATTGGCCCAGCTTCCAGCGGAATCTCAGCACATCCTGGACTTTGCCGGAGTGAAGCACATACTTCTCCACCAGTTCGGCCTCACCGGCGGGCTGGGCTTCATAACGGCTGTCAATGTCCCAGGCATCCCAGAGCGTCGGACGGTCGTGGAAGAAGTGGAACCGGTTGGCGCGACCGCCCGGCTGCACGACTTCACGGCCTGCCGATTTGTCGAACAGGCTGGTAATTTCGCCCCGTTCATTGAAGGCAAGACGATAATGCGGTGTTTCCCAGCTGTCGTTCAGCTCCCTTCTTTCCGGCATGCTGCCCGTCACGGCCTCATCGACTTGTCTAAGCCATACCGTCTTATAACCAAAGCCCGGAATGGACGGGACATGAATATAAGCAGTGACTTGGCCTGTAGCTTGTTCTGTAGCTCGTTCTATAGATTGTTCTGTTGCTTGTTCTTCACCTTGTTCTGCACCTTGCTCTGCCGCTTCATCCCTAGCGGACAGATCGGCAGCAAGATCCAGATGCAGCGGACTTCCGGCCTCGTCATAAGCCGCCCAGGTCCGGCCTTCCGGCAAGTGAACCGGGACTACGGCATCCCGTTCCCAGCCAAGGCTGTTGAACAGCACGTAAGGTATACCTTCGCCTGCTGCTGCCACTTGGGCTGTCAAGGCTTCCAGCCCCGGCTGGAGCGACGATTCCCCAAGGGCGAAGACCTCGCGGTATTCCTTCTCTGAGGTTTCATAGGCTTCGGTGATGGCCGAGCCGGGAATAATGTCGTGGAACTGGTTGAGCAGCACCAGCTTCCAGCCTTTATGCAGCTGTCCGGCAATGCTGCGCTGCAGCTCTGGCGCTATGGACGAACCTGCCAGCGTCTGCCACAGCTCCGCCTCACGGTACAGAATCTCCGCCTTGCGGTTATTCCGTTTGTTGCGCCCGTGTGTGGTATACGTGCCCCGGTGCAGCTCCAGGTACAAATCACCGCGCCATTCCGGCAGCTGCGGCTGCCGCTCCCCGATGCCGGAGAAGAACCCGGCAGCATTGCTGAACGTGCTGGCAGGCTGGCCGACCATCAGCTCCGCACGGCGGATGTATTCCAGCATCTCGCGGGTCACCCCTCCGCCGCCGTCGCCATGGCCGTAGAGCAGCATCTGCTCGTTGTGGATATTCTTTTCACGGAAGGATTGCCAGTGATCGTGGACATCCTTCGGCAGGGTATTCTCGTTCACCCCATGGTTGAGATAAGACAGCATGGAGGTGCCGTCAATGCCGACCCAATGGAACAGATCGTAGGGGAACACATTGGTGTCGTTCCAGCCGAGCTTCGTGGTCATGAAATACCGCACGCCGCCATGCCGCAAGATCTGCGGAAGCGATGCGCAGTAGCCGAAGGTATCCGGCAGCCATTCAATGTCCGAGGTTTTGCCGAATTCCTCCAGGTAGAACCGCTGGCCGTAGAGCATCTGGCGCATCAGCGACTCACCGCTCGGAATGTTCAGATCCGGCTCCACCCACATGCCGCCGACCAGCTCCCAGCGACCTTCGCGGATTCTCTCTTTGACCTTGGCGTACAGAACCGGATCGTTGTCCTTGAGATATTGGAACAGCTGCGGCTGGCTCTGGGCAAATTGATATTCCGGGTATTCCTCCATTAGGGCGTTCACGGTTGAGAAGGTGCGGCTGGTCTTCCGCACAGTCTCCCGTGCAGGCCACAGCCAGGCAATGTCGATATGCGACTGGCCGACCATATGAATGGTGCCTTCCGCGTTTCCGCCAATGCCTGCAATGTCTGCGCGCAGCTTCTTTTCAAGGGCGGCGACGGCACTCCCTTCACGGACGGCAGTCTCATCCATATTCAAAAATCCATCGATTACACGGTACAAGGCTTCAAGCATCCGGGTCCGGCGCATGTCCGCTTCCGGCAGCAGAACGGCCGCATCGCGGACGATTACAGCGCTGTACATCAAGCTCTGTACCGCTTCATTCACCAGTACAAGCATTGTACGGATCGCCCGGACCGGCGGCTGGATCACCGCCTGCTGGTTCAACGGGTCCACCGGCTCCGGGATCGGATCGAACAATTCGATCTCCAGCTCCAGCGGTCTTCCGTCCGGGGATGGTTCAAGGGCCGCAAAGGTGTGGTTCCGGTCCAGTCCCTGGCGTGACTCTCCGTTCACCCGCAGCAGCCCCTCGCCTCCCGACTCAAAAATCAGGCCCGCCCGCTGACCGGCCCATTCCGCAGGTACCGCAAGTGTACGCCGAAAAAAGTAAGTGGTTCCTTGAACGCTTGGAAACAGGGTGAAATCCCCGCCCTCGGTATACGGCCGCATTCCGTCGTATTGCCCCGGCACGGTATACACCCCAGCCTGAATATCCCAACCCTCAAGCTTCTGCTGTTCCAGCCATTGCCGCTCGGACAGCTCACGGATAAATCTTCTAATCCGTTCCATGTGTACCCTCCATGACATTTAAGTCTTGTTCCAGCACATCGTTAACATGGCTGCCCACCAGTATCTTGAAGGCTCCCGGTTCTACAACAGGCTGATAGTCCGGGCCGATATACTGCAGCTGCTCCGCGCCGATTTCAAATTCCACAATTTGCGCTTCGCCCGGAGACAGCGTGATTTTGCGGAAGCCCTTCAATTCCTTGGCGGGTCTTGTAACCTTGCTGGCAACATCTGAGATATACAGCTGAACTACTTCAGCTCCGGTAAGTTCACCTGTATTCTCTACCCGCACGGTTACTGTTGCGGTTTCGTCCGCAGTGATTGCCTGCGGCTCTACCTTGAGCTCAGAGTAGCTGAAGCTTGTATAGCTCAGTCCGAACCCGAACGGGTAACGCGGCTGCGAATCCGCTTCAAGATATCTTTTGCCGCGCGAGCGTTTGCCGTTGTAGTACACCGGTAGCTGGCCTGCATCCTTCGGCCAGGAAATCGTCAGCCGGCCTGAAGGATTCACGTCCCCGAACAGAATATCCGCCACCGCATGGCCGCCCTCCTGACCAGGGTACCAGGCTTCCAGAATCGCGTGGGCATGTTCTTCAATCCATGGCTCGCTGACGGGACGGCCGTTGATATAGACCACGACAAGCGGTTTGCCCAGCTTATGAATCTCCTGCGCCAGTTCCAGCTGCACCCCTGAAAGGGCCAGGGAGATCCGGTCAATGCCTTCCCCGCAGTCCATATCGCTCCAGGAATGCTCCGTCACCTTCGAGGCGCCAGTCTTCAGATCAATCGTGCCTTCGCCGAAATCGCGGGCGCTTGATCCGCCGAGCACCATCACCACGGTATCGGCCTGCTCTGCGCAGGCGAGCGCTGCTTCGAAGCCTTCTCTGGAGTCGCCTTTGATCCGGCAGCCCGGGGCGTACAGCACCCGCTCCGCCCCCAGCTTGCTGCGCACACCGTCCAGTACGGTTACGATGCTGGAGCGCTGCTGCGGCGAGGTATAGTCGCCCAGCTGATTGTAAGGCGCATCGGCGTTCGGTCCGATCACGGCAACCTTGCCGGAGCCGCCGATGCCGCTGCTCTCGCCTATGCCGGTGGCACTGCCACTGCTGTCGCTTGTGCCAGTGGCGTTGCTGTTGCCTGTGCCAGTGCCGCTACCGTCGGTTCCTCCGCTGTCGCCTATGCCGATGGCGCTGCCGCCGATGCCGCTGCTCTCGCCTATGCCAGTGGCGCTGCCGTCTTTGCCGCTGCTGCTGGTGCTTCCGGCGCTGCCGGTACCTCCTTTGCCGCCGGATAGCGGCAGCGTGCCGCCCTCATTCTTCAGCAGAATGATGCTCTCAGCAGCCAGCCTGCGGGCAAGCTCCCGGTGCTTCACGCTGCCGATGAACTGTTCGGCCGCATCCGGGTCGGCGTACGGCTGCTCGAACAGGCCAAGCTTGAACTTCAGCTCCAGCACCCGCTGCACCGCGCGGTCCAATATCCCCTCCGCGAGCTTGCCGGTGCGGACGGCATTCACCAGATGCTTGCCGAACATCGCGCCGGACATCTCCATATCAATGCCTGAAGAAATGGCCTGCACCGAGGCATCCAGTCCATCCTCGGCTACATCATGGCCGGCAGCCAGCATCTCAATCGCTCCGCAGTCTGTGATCACCAGACCATCAAACCCCCACGCTCCACGGAGAATATCTTCCATGAGTGCAGTATTCGTCGTACAGGGTACGCCGTCGATTTCATTGTAGGCCGGCATAATGGAAACAGCGCCCGCTTCAACCGCCTTCTTGAACGGCAGCAGATCGACTTCAAGCAGCTCACGCCAGCCCATATGCACCGGCCCGGCATTGCGGCCGCCCTCGGAGCTGCCGTAGCCGACGAAATGCTTCAGTGTTGCGCCTACACTCTCCTGACTGCTCAGTGATTCACCCTGCAGCCCCTCGACAGAGGCGGCAGCCATCTCGCTGATCAGATAGGCATCCTCGCCAAAGCACTCCTCCGTGCGGCCCCAACGGGGATCGCGCACGACATCCAGCACAGGCGAATAGGTCACTGTCCCGCCCTGGCTCCGCGTCTCCAGGGCCACCGCCCGGCACATTTCCCGGTACAGGTCCACATTCCATGCGCTTCCGAGCGACAGCGGAACCGGGAACACGGTAGCTCCAATCGCCATATGGCCGTGCGAGCATTCTTCTCCGATCAGGATCGGAATCCCCAGCCGGGAATTCTCGATGGCATAACGCTGCAGGGCGTTCACCGCTTCCGCCCCCTGGCGCGGGGACAGCCCGCTGGCCAGCGTCACTCCGGTCCACGGGTCGGCGCGAAGCATACCATATAGCGAGCCGATGCCCGTCTCCGCCACCTGGCGTTTGAAATCTTCCGTCAGTGTAATTTCTCCATCTGTATGTTCATAGGCCTGCCAGCCGAAGGGCTGAACCAGCTGTGCGGCCTTTTCTTCCAAGGTCATCAGTCCCAGCAGATGCTCTGCCCGTTCTGCGGACGGTCTGCTTGGATCTTTATATGTCATTCTCTGCACTCCCTCTCTCTGCTAACGTATTATTCCTTCACGGCTCCTACCGTAAGACCCTGGATGAAATAACGCTGGAAGAATGGATAGGCAAAAATAATCGGTCCGGTCGCCAGCACCACCATCGCCATCCGCGAGGTATCCTGCGGCATGGAGCGGAGCGCTTCAAGGCTGAGTGAGCTGTTGGAGGAGTTCTGCATAATAAACTGCATGCTGGTCTCGATCCTCATCAGCATGGACTGCAGCGGCACCAGATTCGGATCATCGATGTAGAGCAGCGCGTTGAACCAGTCATTCCAGTAGCCCAGCGTACTGAACAGGGCAATCGTGGCCAGGCCCGGCAAGGAGAGCGGCAGCACCAGTGTCAGGAAAATGCGGAATTCACCCGCGCCGTCGATTTTACCGGATTCAATGAGGGCATCCGGAACGCTGGTGCTGTAGAAGGTCCGCAGGATCATAATGTAAAAAGCGTTGACCGCCAGCGGCATCACGAGCGCCCAGATCGTATCCTTCAGACCCAGAAACTGGGTGACAATGATATAAGTCGGAACGAGCCCGCCATTGAACAGCATGGTGAAAAAAGCAAAAAACGCAAAAAAATTGCGGTATCTGAAGCTTTTACGCGAAATGGCATAGGCATAAAAAGAAATAAACAGCAGGCTGATCAAGGTGCCGAGCAAGGTCACAAGGATGGTCACCCCGTAGGAACGCAGCAGCATATCCCCGGACTCGAATACATACCGGTACGCTGCCAGACTCCATTTGGCCGGAAACAGACTGTACCCGTCTCTCGCCAGGGTCCCTTCATCCGTGAAGGAAATGATCACGACAAAGATAAAAGGAAATACGCACAGGAAAGCAAAAATACCGGCAAACAGATTAAACAGCACGTTCCAGGTTTTGGAGAGCTTATGGAAATCACGTTCTTTTTTGACTAATGTGGACATCTGGTTCACTCCTTTCGCCCTGACTAGAATAAGGCGCTGTCCTTATTGAATTTACGCACGATATAGTTCGAGGTAATGACAAGCACGAAGCCGACCACGGATTGATACAGGCCCGCTGCAGTACTCATGCCAATTTCGCCTGTAGATTTGAGGCCTTGGTAGACATAGGTATCGATAACGTTCGTAACACTGTAGAGCGTCCCGGAGTTGCGGGGCACCTGGTAGAACAGGCCGAAGTCGGCATAAAAGATTTTCCCGATAGCCAGCAGGGTCATAATCGTAATAATCGGGCTGAGCAGCGGCAGCGTGATATTCTTGATCTGCTGGAATTTGCCTGCACCGTCAATCATCGCCGCTTCATACAGCGATTTGTCGATCCCCATAATAGCCGCCAGATAGACTACGCTGTTATAACCCAGCGCCTTCCACAGATATACCAGGACGAGGATCACCGGCCAGTATTTTTTCTCGGAATACCAATTGATCGGTTCTGCCCCAAAATAGCTCAGGATCTGGTTCAGCACACCGCTCTCGGAGCTGAGAAAGCTGAAGGCAAAGTAGCCGACCACAACCCAGGACAGAAAATACGGCAGGAACATGCCGGTCTGATAGACCTTCGCCAGCTTCTTGTTGGCAATCTCTGCGAGCACAATCGCCATGGCCACCGACAATACCAGCCCCAGCAATATAAAGACTGCATTGTATAAAAGCGTGTTGCGGGTGATGACATACGCGTCATTCGTGGTGAACAGGAACTTGAAGTTGTCCCAGCCTACCCACTTGCTGTTGATAATACTGGCCCAAAAGCCGTCCCGGCTGTAGCGGTATTCTTTAAAAGCGATAACCGTCCCCACCATCGGCAGATAGGAGAAAAAGAGGAACCACAGCGCGCCCGGCAGAACCATGAGCAGCATAACTTTGTTATTGATGATATTTCGGATCATTTTCACGGGTGAGCCCTCCTAAACTGTAAAAGAAAGACCGGGCAAAGGGCTTGGCACCCGCCCGGTCTTCCTTAAGGGAATGAATTATTTGTTGTTCGCAGCTTTCCAGGCGTCGATTTGGGTTTGTGCTTCTGCGATGATTTTATCGAGTCCGGCAGCTTTGAATTTCTCAATTGCTTTTGGCAGGTATTCGTTAGGATCTACGGTTCCCGTCATAAGCGGTGCCCAGAATTCTTCCTTCACGTTCTGCACAGCGGCAATTTCACTCGTTACCTTGGAGGTATCAAAGTTGAAGCCGAGCAGCGGAGCATTGATGCCCGCTTCGTTGAATTTCTTGAACTGCTCCCATTTGTCCGCAGGGTCGCCTTCATTCAAGTAAGTGATCATGACATTGCCCAGGGAGAAGGTCGGCATGTCATAATTTTTGGCTTCCGGCAGGAACTTCACAGTGTTGTCGTTGACTTTTTCATAGTGCACGCCTTCAATACCGGAATCGACCATGTTGCGCAGGACCGGATCAGTGTTCAGCAGGTTCAGGAATTCCATGGCTTTCTCCGGATGCTCGGAGTTGGCGGAAATGGCCTGCATCGATCCCATAACGGACCAGTTGTAAATATAGGATTTGCCTGCTGGCGAGGAGACTACAGGATAGCCGTAGCTGGCTGACCAGAGATTGTCAGCCATTGGCTGTGTAGAGGCGCGGTCCATGAACCATTTGCCGGATTTATAAAGGTCATCTACGGAGGTAGTCGTCGCTACTTCTGACGACAGGTAACCGGCCTTGTAATATTTGTGTACGGTTTCAAGATTCGCTTTCAGCTCTGGAGTTTCCAGAATATTGACGATTTTATAGTCCTTGGTGTCCAGATAAACGGCCATCGGCATTTTTTCAATAATATAGTCAAACGGCATTACCGGCATGAAATCCTTCACCATCGCATATGGCGTGATGCCCGGTTCGTTTTCTTTGATGGTTTTGAGCATAGGCTCAATGCTTTCCAGAGTGGTTGCGCTGCTGATGTCAAGCTTATACTTGTCCACAAGCTCTTTGTTGAAGCGCCATACTTCCTGGGCCGGAAGCTCTTTGTTGGCAGGGATGGCATAGTTGTGTCCGTCTACCTTGGAGCCTTCCAGGAAGGCAGGGTCGATGGCATCCTTGATGCCTTTGCCGTACTGATCGATCAGGCTGTCAATTTCGAGAAATGCGCCTTTGCGGGCATTTTGCACATAATCCAGGGCCCAGGAGCTCGTAAACATGATATCCATAGGCTCGCCGGAGGCTACCTTAACCTGCATTTTTTGTGAGTAATCGCCGAAGTCGATCATGTTGATTTTCAGGGTTGCATTGATTTTCTCTTTGGTATATTTGTTGATTTCAGCCACGACCGTGTCCAGGTCCTTCTGCGGCGCACCGATGGTGTACCAGATCAGCTCAACCGGTTTCTCCGACTTGCCTTCCGAGCCTGAAGCAGATTCATTGGTTCCGGCATTGTTGTTCGAACCGCCGCATGCGCTGAGCAGCACCGAGAATGCCATCATGGATGTTACTAACAGGGATAACCGTTTGCTTTTCTTGCTCATTCTTTATAACCTCCCCTTTTGTTCACCTTGAAACTGCAGAAATCTCCAAAGCCCTTGCCAGCCTCTGTCCTTTCAAGGATTATCTTAACTTTAGTTGATGTAAGCATTTTCAGACAGAAGCTAAACTAAATATAATCATGTAGAAAATAAAGAAAAGAACTTGCCGGCGTACAGCCGCTACACAAGTCCTTTGTATTCAGTAGGGGAAATTCCCACATATTTTTTGAATTGCTTATAGAAATATCCCGTTTCCCAATAGCCTACATTCCTGGCAATCTCGTGGACCTTTGAGGAGGTTCCCCGCAGCTGTTCCTTGGCCTTCTCAATCCGGTAACGGTTGATATATTCGGTGAAGGTATCGCCCACCTCTTTGCTGAACAGCTGCCCCAGGTATACCGGGTGAATGTTGAACTGTGCCCCGAGCGTCTTCAGCGAAATATCCTCGGCGTAGGATTCATGGATAAAATTAAGCACCTGCTGCACGACCGGGCTTTTCACATCGCGGATCAGCAGATCAATCGTAAGCGCGGCAGCTTCCTTCAGAATATGAATCCATTCATGAATCGAGGTTGTCTCGCGGAGTCTGCGGAAGCCCTCCTGGTATATCTCCGGCTCTTCGCTGTGCCTGATTTCCTTCACCTGCATCTTGAAGCGGATCATCCATTCCATCGAGAAATCCTGCAGGATCTCCGGGGTTACGCCTTCCATATGCCGGAGCTGCTCGAACCGCTCGTCAATCCGCTGCAGCAGCCCTTCCTTATCCTTGGCCAGAATCAGCTTCTGCATCTGCTCCCAGTTCAGCGTAACCTCGCGGCCGCCCGCTTCACTGCGGTGCTCAATCTCCTCATAGCAGATCACGGTCCGTTCCGGAAAAAGCATGAAATATTCCTGGGCTTTTTTGGCCTGGGTATAGCTTAGTGCGGCTCCCCCTTCCGTCTCCACGACAGAACCCAGTGAGAAGCGCAGCGGGTGAAAGGACGGCAGCTGCATAGCCAGCCGCTCATGGCAGCGGTCAACCTCCTCCTTGCCGCGCTGGTATTCACTTAAGCCATGCAGCAGCACCGTATCCCCTTCCATATCCTGAAAAAGAATGGCAGACCTGCTGTCCCCAAGCGCATCCGAAACCGCCTTCAAAAACTCCCCGCCGACAGCCGCTTTCCCCGGCCGCAGGAGTGCCGCCAGCAGCAGCGGCTTGTCCAGCTGTATGCCGAGCAGCTCCGAGCGCTCCCGGAATTCATTCGCCCCAATCTGTTCCCGGAGCCAGCGGTGCATAATGTTGTCTCTTAATATAGAAATGCTCTGTGCATTCAGCTCATCTTCCACTCTGCTCATATGAAGCTTCTCCACGGTATTGCTCAGTGTAGCCTTGAATTCCTCCAGATTGATCGGCTTGAGCAGATAATTTTCAATGCCGAGCGTCATTCCTTCCTTGAGATAGCCAAATTCATCATACCCGCTGAGGATAATCACCTTCATCCCCGGCTGCAGCTTGCGGACGGCACGGATCAGATCCAGCCCGTTCATCAGCGGCATGGAGATGTCGGTGATCAGAATATCCGCGCGGAGCGAGGTCAGAGCTTCCAGCGCTTCCTGCCCATTCTCCGCCCTGCCCACAATCTCCATGCCCATTCCGGCCCAATCGACAATATCATACAGACCCTCAATGATAAAGGGCTCATCATCTACAATGAATACCTTATACATAGGTTGGCTCCTCCTCACCCAGATCCGGGAAACATACAGTCACAGTCGTTCCCTTGCCTTCTTCACTATCAACCGCTAACCCGTGCGGTTCCCCATACAGCAGCTTCATCCGCTCATTAATGCTCCGCAGGCCAAAGGACTCTGAAGAGCTGTCCTTATCCAGCAGATCGTGCTGAATCTGCTCCAGCCGCTCCTGCTTGATGCCACGGCCGTTATCAGTAACCACGGCGCGCAGAATCACACCTTCCTTCGCCAGATGAATCGAGATATGGTTATCGCTGCGGTCTGTCCGCATACCGTGAAGGATATAATTCTCAACAATAGGCTGGAGCGACATTTTTAGTACAACCCGTCCTTCCAGTTCCTTGGGGCAATGCAGCTCATAAGAAAATTTGTCCTTATACCGGATGCGGAACAGCTCCAGATACAGCCGGCAGGCTTCCAGCTCGTCTTTCATAGTGTGCTTCGCCTTCGGATGGACATAGCTTTTGAATAAAACGGATAAGCTGTAGATCATCTCTCCGACATCCGCCGCCCCCTGTGAAATAGCGCGCATGCGGATAACTTCCAGCGTGTTGTAGAGAAAATGCGGATTGACCCTGGCTTCAAGCGCCGAAATCTCGCTGTGCTTCTGCTTGATCTCTGCCTTAAACACCCTGTCGATGTACAGGTTCAGCTCGTCCAGCATATCGTTGAAGCTTTTGGAAATCTGGCCCAGCTCATCTTCCTTCACATCCGCGATACGGGCATCGAGATCTCCGTTCTTTACCTTGCGGGTAAAGCGGATAATGTTATGCGCCCGGGTGGCAAAATTACTGATGAACAGCGACGGGGTAATCACCGCGAACAGGATGCAGATCAGGCAAATGATCACAATCATGTTGCGCAGGCCTCTGTAAGTTGCGGCAAGCTCCCGCTCCGGCACCGCACTGAGCACGGTAAAACCGCCTTGCGTATGCGTCAGCTTCGTAATCAGCATGCCGTTCACTTTTTCACCATCCGCATAGATGGCTTCGATCTGCTCGGGATATGGATATTTCTTGCCATAGAATGTCCCGGAGCTGTCAAACAATACATCATTGTCCGCCGACAGCACGATAATATCGCCTTTGAAATCATCCTTGTAATCCCCCATGCTCTTCCAGATATGATCTGCATCGTAGAAGACCAGCAGCTGGCCGATATTGCGCAATGACTGCTTATCATTGATAGGCACACGGATGGAAAACATGGGGGAATCGGAGAGGGAGATGGTTTTGCGGACCCAGATATTCGGCAGCGTCACACTGCTGGCTTCCTCCAGGTACAATGCATCCGGCACCAGGGAATGCGCCGCGTTGGTGGAGATAATATTGAAATTCTCCCGGTCATTGAATACGTACAGCTGCTGTTTTACAGAACTGTAGAGCAGCAGCCTGCGGATATCGGGATCATCCTCCAGCTGGTTGCGGAAAAACTGCACGCTGTCCGTGGTAGTGCTCGTCTCATTGAGATACCGGTCGAGCCGGTAGGTGACATAATCCTGGTAGGGATGCTCCAGCAGGTAGGATGTATTGGCCGTGAGTTCACTGTCCCGGTACACATCGCGCATCATCGTCTGCACGGCATTGTATTTGTGCTGCATATAGTCATTTACGCTCTCCACGGTCCGTTTCTGGATTTCCAGCTGTCTTTGCACAACGGATTGCGACATCAGAAGGAACATCAGGTAGGAGAATGTAATGGTCGTAACCACAGCTATAATGGAGAAGATCAGAATGATCTTCATAAACAGATTGTTCTTCAAATGCTTTTTGTACCATTTCCCCGGGAACAGCATGATGTCCTATTCCTCCTACTCATGCAGCCGCGTGTTTAAATTCCAACACCTAAGCCTTATATTTTAACCAGATTGCCACATTATATCACGCAGGGAGAGACGGCCGGGCTGTTCTTGTACAAGGACGGCGCCTGTTCATTCAAATAGTAAGATCATTGTTGACGCGACTCCGGGGCTTATGCCGGAACAAAGGTCTGCTTATGAAAAATACAGCCCGCCCGGTGTATCGGCTCTTTCGGACAGACCGCAGGTTGTTCAGACTCCGGAAAAAGTCCTGGCCTTAAGGAATGAACCATGCCCGGGGCCAGGGGGAGGCCTAGGGCGGGAGGCTAGGGCGGGAAGCTAGGGTGCGCTCAACAACGGCATTTTTGCCGTTGTTTCCCACAGGTCCGGCCGCGGTGCGCCCAACAACGGCATTTTTGCCGTTGTTTCCCCCAGGCCCGGCCGTGGCGCGCCCAACAACGGCATTTTTGCCGTTGTTTCCCCCAGGCCCGGCCGCGGCGCGCCCAACAACGGCATTTCTGTTGTTATTCAGTCCACTCCGGACAGGGGACGTTGGTTCAATATGTCAGATAGTTTATACGTTGAGTTGAGTTTTCCCCGCTATATTGCTGCTCCTACGTTCCATCATTCTATTTCAACAATAAGATAAGGCCAGATGTGTAAACAGGGTGAAATCTAAAGGTTTACTATACAAATTAAAGATTAAGGCTTTCACCCCATCTAAAAAAGACAAACAAGTGGAAAAAGGGTAACTAATTCAGCTCATTTCGCTCCTGACGAAGGAATATGACCCCATTAAGTTTCCTTTTTCCACTTAAATCTCATAATTATTGATTTTTGGGAAAAATAGGCTCCCTTTTTCCAACTAGCACTGCTCACCTGCTTCTTCGCAAGCACTAGTTGGAAAAGGCTATCGAATCCGGCTGATTTCCACCCTTTTGAGTGAATTCGCCGAATTCCGTCTACTTATCCCCAACTTTATACACATCTTATCCACAAGGAAGGGAAATCATAATTTCCTGAATAACAAAAAAAGCGCCGGAGGAGCGGCTTGCTCTTCCAACGCTTACAGCCTTACCTTATAATTCCATCGCCGCCACCCGCTCTGTCATTGACCCATATCCTTGCACTGACTGGGCGATATAGGATAACACGGTGTCACTCCAGCCATAGACATAATAGGTCTGCTCATCCTGCTCAGGCACCATGGCATGACGGTAAGGTGCGATATCGACGACAAATGCCTTAACATCGGGATTCAACTTCTTACGGTACAGCTTGAGCTGCTGGTAGAACGGGCTGCCGCTGTTCTGCTGCTCATCGGTGATGATGATGATCTGATCCACCTTGGTGCGATGCTCCAGCAGCTTGCGGACCGGTGCGCCGGTATCGGTTCCTCCACGGGCATGTATACGTTCGGCCTGCCCGAGAATGCTGTCCCGCCGGGAAGGCTTGGCATCCGCAACGGCGGTGTCGAAGAGCCAGAACAGCGACTTCCCTTGGGTTTTCTTATAGAGAGCCAGCGCAAATACCGAACCAATCTCCAAGTACTCCCCCTGCATCGAGCCGGAAATATCGAGAAATATCGCGGTTCGTCCTCCCATGTCTGGCAGGTTGTCAAAAGTCAGGTCAACAGCTTCCCTCAGCGCATCCCGAAGCTCGGGCTCGCTGACCTGACGGAACGCCGTGGCAAAACGGAAAGGCAGAATTCTTGCCTTGCGCAGTGCATCCTGGTCCACCAGCCTGCCCACAACATAATCCAAGTTCTTCTGATCTGCAAGCACGCCGGACCGCAAGAGCGTATTCAAATGGCGGAGCAGCGCAAACGTCGGCATCTGGTACAGGATGGCATTCCAGACTTCCTGTGAAGGTTTGATCGCCCCCGTTACGGCTGAGTAAGGAAGCTTGCCCCGCTCGATCCAGGCGATCTGCTCCTCGGCAGACCCGGCCTGCTTCAGCTTCTCCATGGCTTCCACCTGAGGCAGAAGCGCCAGATTAGCCTCCTGGCCGCGCAAGTAACGGAACAAGGCCTGCTGCTTGAGATCGGCCGGCTTCGGATGAGCCGTGGCAATGGCATCGCCGAGACTGTAGCCACGGCCACGGCCGCGGCCATTGTATTTCAGCGCCCAGTATTCGCTGATTCCCGCCAGGAACAGATTGACCTGCCGCTTCACCGCACGGCCCCCCTCCCCGCGTCCCAATCCTTGCAGGATCGTCAGGAAATCGGACAGGTCTGACGGGATTTGCACAACCTTCTTGAAGACTTTAGCGAACACATCCGGACGGGTGCCGGACAGCACCGCCAGCCCGAACAGCGGCTGAAGTCTCATGAACCCTTCGCTGCGGGCATAGATCAGCGCTTTAGCCATAAACTCCGGCTGTTCAAGGGCCATTTGCTCATGCAGCTCCGCCGCATTATCTAGAAGCTCCTGCTGGTCGGCATAGAACGTGTTACTCATTGTGTTAGTTAAAAGCATCTGCAGATACTGCTCTTCCACAGAACGCGTATAAGCAGGATACCCTTCCTGGTTCCGGGCATTTGGCTTCTTGGAACTAAACAGCTTGGAAGCAAAGCTCATATTCATAACCTCCTAAATTCAATGCCGGTGAGGAAAAGGCGGGACAGGTGTCTTGCAGGAGTCGAACCTGCCGTATTGCCCAGGGTAATTCATTGGTCACGTTGGAGTGTGAAGTAACCCGACCCGGCGCCTCACCGGCTTGATGGTTTGCACAAAGCGAGGAATAGAGTTGAAAAGGCCTGTCAGTGCCATCAGGCACTGTCAATTCTATTCCCTTAATAGTCGAAGGATCCCTTTCAGACGCCTCGCTTTGCGTCTAGCCTGATCCTCCGAGGAAAACAAGATTGGACAGGCACAGACTGCTCTACCACTGAGCTATTCCTTCTATTGAAGAAAGCTGGAGTCGAACCAGCGACAGGTCGCTTAAAAGGCGAAGTACCCCGTCCGTGCGCCTCGGAGAATCTTTTCAAGTCAGCTCCGCTTTGCAGCTTTGGCTTTCTTGTATTCATCTTCGCTTATTTTCTTCCCGGCGAACATGGCGGAAGTATTACGACTACAGAGAAACTTCTCCATTTTCTCCATTTGCCTCCGCTGGTACAATAGAAGTTAGCTGTCTATTACGTATGATCGGAGGCTGCCATGGCCAAGGAAAGCTTTGATAAGGAAATCCAGTTTCTGCGGATGCTGGTATTGACCAGCGGTGCTTACAGCCGCCAGCAGTTTGCCGAACGTCTCGGCATCTCGGTCCATACCTTCGATAAAACCCTGAAGAAGCTGAAGGAAGTCGCTAACACTCTGCTGGAACAGCCGCCGGAAGCACAAGGCCAAGTCTTCACCGATGCGTTCCGGTCTAATTACTATGAATCCGCCGATCCTCTGCTGCTGTTTCTTTTTCAGGCCAAGTCACTCAAGGAAACCGAAAGTCTGAGAATCTCACGGATTCTTGCTGCCCTGAACGACAGTCAAGAGCTGAGCATGAGAGATCTGCTGGACATTTGCTGCAGCGGACTGGACCTGGACAGCGCTTTTCCCGATGAAAAAACGATCCGCGGCGATCTGAAATATTTGGAGGAAGTAGGGGCGATTGTCAAAGGGGCAGGTCCGCGCCCTTACCGCTACCGGCTCAACAATGATCTGGTTAGGCAATTGTCCAGGGAGGAACTGCTGGATCTGTTCGACTTCGTGGATATTATGGCCAATACCCAGCTGCCCTCTGTCCAAGGCTATTTGCTGCGCGACAGTCTGAAAAAAGAGCTGGTCCGGCAGGATGAGGAGAAGCAGGCGATTGAGCCTTTTCTATATAAATACCATTATTATTCCAGAATTCTGGATGAAGCCCACTTGTCTGTACTGCTCTCAGCGATCAGGGGCCGCCGCAAAGTTCAGTTTCTCTACTTCTCACCAAAAGCCAGCACCAGCTATGCCTCCCAAAACACCAATCCCCTTTTCGAGCGTGAATCCAGCGGCCGAACTGAAACAGCGCTGCCGCTCAAGATCGTCTACGATCATCAGTACGGCAGATGGTATTTACTCACCCATAGCAAACACCAGGGTATCCGTAAATACCGGCTGGAAGGCATGATGCAAATTGAAGCAGGTGAGACCGTTGCCGAAGAGTTGTTCTTGGCCGAAAAATCTGCTCTGGAGCAGAAAATCTCCACCAGCTGGCTGATCGACACCGGGCGTCCCGTTACTGTCCGTGCCAAATTCCTCAATCCGCAGCGCAGGGACTCCGCCCGTAATTTTGTGAAGGAGCGTGTGCTGCTGCAAGGGCAGTGGGGGACGATTACAGAGGAAGCTCTGCACTTTTTCATCTATGAAATCACTGTGAACGGAACGACAGAAATCAAACCCTGGCTGCGCAGCTTTGGCTCAAGCTGTGAAGTGCTGGCTCCAAGACAGCTCCGTGAGGAGCTGGTGGCCGAATGGAAGGAGATTCTGGACTACTATGAATCCTTTTGAGAAAATCTTTAATTACCGCGTCATCTCCCGTATGGAGGATACCGGTGTCTTTCTCTCAACTTCACATGAACGCTCCTGGCTGAAGCTGATGCTGGGCCATCCGTCTGCGGCCGAAGCGTTTTCCGGGGTGACGCTTGATAAGCTGAGGTCGCTGGTGGAGCAGGAAGAGGCTATGGAGATCGCAGAGGATTTGATCCATAAGGCTCCGACCACAGAGGTACAGGTCTATCATCCGCTGGTGCGCGTGCTGCGCCGCAGTATTCAGCATCACCAAGGCATTCAGGTGAGTTTTGGCCTGACCAACGGGCAACCCGGACCGGAGCAGTCCGGTCTCCCCTACCGCCTGGAATATTCCATGGTCAAAAGGGAATGGTATCTGCTGTGGTACAGCTGGACACGCCGCGACTTTATGAGCATCCGGCTCCAAAAAATAGCAGCAGTATGCGAAATCCCGGCCTCTCCTGAGCTTGTCCGCACGACTCAAGCTGAGATTCAGCGAATTCTGGAAAGCCGCAGACAGAGCGTCGTGATTGAAGTTCTCCCCGGCTACAACAAGGAATTGTCGCGGATTCTCTACGCCTTTTCCTGCTTTGAGAAGGAAGTCCGGTATGATGAGGAAAAGGACACCTATTTCATCTCCTTAACCTATCTGGGCAATGAAGGGGAATATGTCCTGTCCAAAATGCGCTTTTTGGGCAAACGGGTAAGGATCGTGGAAGGGAGCTGGCTAAAAAAACGCATGCGGGAATCCGCTTTGAAGGCACTGGCCCTTTATCAAGCCTCCCCGGATCAGACACGGCCAGGCCAGGAATGATCCTCCGCAAAAGTGGACACAGTAACAGCAGGTCTGAGAAATACGGTTCACAAAAATTAAAGTGCATGCTGTCGCAGCTTATAAACTTTTAGGAGGATGTCAATGGACACTCACGAGTTCGTGGAAAAGTTTCAGGAGAACATGAAAAAGGCGGAGAAAAACAAGCGCCGCGGCAAAGGCTCACCGGAAGCCAAACTGGCCACCAAGCAGCACGGCACGAATAAATAGTCCAACGCACAAGGGGATGCCCGCAAGCCGGTCGGCTTGGACGGACATCCCCTTTTCATCGTACTGTGCAGCAATTTGGTTATTTGCTTAGTTTGGCTACACCTGCCGCTACTTGTTCAAGCTGGGCTTTGCTCAGCGTTTTGTCCGGCGAGCTGAGAGTAACATAACGGTCATCCAGCTTAAAGGTCAGCATCGGGATATCCGAAGGCGTATACCATTTGCCGGCAGCCCCGGTCGAAAGCTTTACTGTCGTGCCATCGTACTCATAAGCGTAATCCCGTGGCGAGATATCCACGCTCATATGGCTGAAGAGGAATCTGACGCCATCGGAGCCTCCGGCCACCTTCTGGAAGCTGTCCCCACTGGTCATTTGCAGCGGCGCATAGGCAGTTTCGAAGCCCTGGAAGGCGGAAAATGCCTTGGTGATGGCTTCTTTTTGGGCGGCACTGTATTGAACGGCAGCTAATGTGACCGCTGAACCGTTACCCGGCGTCGTTGTTCCCGCTCCAGAACCCAGTACAACCTGATTGGTTGAAGGATCGAAGGTTACCGGCACCTTGAGCGCATCCGCCATCGCACGGACAGGCAGGTAAGTTGTATCATTATACGTGATTGGCGCAAGCTTCTTTCCATTATTGTCTACCGGTGTGTACGCGGCTCCGTTTACTTTGAACCCGATGCTGTGGTTGAGGTAGGCGCTGATCTTCTGCAGATTGGTCCCTGCATACACCCCCGCTGAGCCGGTGACTGCCATTCCGAATACCATGGTTGCTATGATCATTTTTTTGCTTTTCATTATTATCGTCTCCTTATAGGTTCGTTTGTTGTAGGTCCCTTGCTATAGTTCATTTAATCATGAACTTGTTTCCAACTTGTATCGTGATTGTAAAGAAGTACATCCAACGATTAAGCAGAATCCGCAGTTAACGGGGGCGGCCAGGATGCGGTATGTTATAGACTTCGCTGTAGAGGATATCCCGGAACCGCCGGAATTCCTGCTGCGCTGCCGGACGGGGATAAGTCATGATCAGCAGCGGCAGCTCCGCCTGCCCTTTCCGCAGTGGGGGCTGCACATAATCAAAGGGATTCAGGTGAAAACCCAGCCGTTCATAAAAGCCGATTCTGCGCGCTGCCAGCTCATTCACCGGCGGCTCCACCTCCAGCACAACGGGTTTGTCCGAGTGAACGAGATAATCCTGCATCAGCTTTTTGCCGATGCCGCCCCCGCGGATGTCCGGGTTGACTGCAAGATGCTCAACAAACCTCAGCTCCGGGAACTCCCATGCGGCCAGAAAAGCCAGGATGCGGTTATCCGCACCGCGCTCGGTGTACAGCCGGTAGCGGGGAAGGCTCAGCAATCCCTTTTGTCCGCTATAGGTTCTATACTCATTGTCAGGAAAGGAAGCTTCCATAATTGCATATATCTCGTCAAACGCTGTAGAGTTCATAGTCTTTCCCTTCTTTCTGGATCGTTGCCGCTTCTTGGCTCAGGGTCCTAATATATTTTACCCTTAATTGGGCTTGGGCTTGGTAAAATCGCGGGGAGGTTAGCCCTGCTGCAGCTTCACCTCATAAGACTGATTATGAAAGCTGAACTTAAGCTGGCTGCCCTTCAGAGAGAACTTGTGCAATTTCTCCTTACGTTTATCCGCCATGGAGTATACATACACCTCATAGGTATAGCTTCCATCTGCATTGCCAGGGATTTGGCTAACCGAAACATACAGCTTCTCCTGTTCTTCTATTCCCCAAAAGTAGAGATAGCCGCCGGCTGCGTGGAACGAAAGAATCTCGGCGGGCTGTGCAGAATCGCCAATCTTCATCGCCCATGCCTGGCTCTTAAGCGCCTGGGCACCGCCCCGAAACATCGTATACGTATGGTATATGACATAATCACCAACCCCCCGCAGGCTGCCCAGCTTCGTATATTCATTAGACTTCTCCGGCAGAGGCTGTGTAAAAAGCTTCCTGGCTGCGGAGATGCCCAACTGCGGATTGGCCGGGTCACTGAGATAGAGACTGAAAGGTTCAAGCGGAATCCATACCGGATTGCTTCCCTCCCTTTCCAGCTTCGGCGCAGGGGACCAGACAATGCCCTTGGCAGTTACTGTGGCGAAGTTATACCGCTCCGTTCCCGGAATTCCGGCAGGAAAAACATAAGATTTCCCCTGCAGATCAATCGAGACTGAATGCCGTACTTCCGGAAGACTGGCTGAACTGGCCGGGGCAGCGGAAGATGGGACGGCGGAATTCCCCTGTGCTGCGGGTTCGGCAGAGGCTGCCGGAGTGGGGAGAGCATTGGAGCTAGACATGCCCTGTGAGCCAATTCGAGCGGCTGAAGCCTCTGCTGCAGGATGAACAGTGCCCGCCTGACCGCCACTACAGGCCGCCGTTAAGGCTATTGCTAGCAAGCCGGCAAGCCCTGCTGCCAGCCGGAAGGTTTCTTTTCGATGCATAGCGGATGATCTCTCCTCCTTAATGACTGTCTGACTGTCTGTACACTGATTCCACTATTATAGATGGCTGCTACGGACAAGTGGTTTCAACTTTGTATGATTCCATTCCTCCTTGAAACAGGCGGCTGTTCTTTCGTGTACTCCTTCAAAGGTACTTGAGGAACCGTACACAGAACATTCTCTACTATGATTCCTCCAGTTTAGCATCTGGTACTAGGATAACGTGCTATACTATACCTATTGAAAAAAACCATCACGTTTACATTAGGAGAGATTCATTTGGACAATCAGCAGTGGATTGCACCTGAATTCTACAATCTCACTTCGGAAATGGAGCATCATCCAGCCGATAGGATTGCGCTGAAGTGGCTGCAGGAGAACGGAAATTACGAAGAAATCACTTACGGTGACCTCATGAAGCAGGCCAACCGCCTGGCGGGCGGATTGTCCGGGCTGGGCCTTACGCAGGGCGACCGTGTGCTCGTTATGGTCCCGCGCCGTATTATTGCCTACGTTATTTATCTGGCCTGCCTGAAGCTGGGGCTTGCCGTCATCCCTTCCTCCGAAATGCTGCGGGCCAAGGATTTGGCCTACCGGCTACGCCATTCCGAAGCCAGAGCCGTCATTGTCTGGTCTGAAGTGACCGGGGAAGTTAATAAAATCACCGGGGATCTGCCTGCGCTCGATTACCGTCTCGCTGTTGGCGGCAAGGAAGAAGAGCTTGGCAGCGGATGGGCCGGCCTGGAGGGCCTGATGGAAGGCCAGCCGGAATCCTTCCCAGCCGTTGCCAGCCGCCGCGACGATATCGCCATTCTGGCATATACCTCAGGCACCACGGGTAATCCCAAAGCTGTGGTACACACGCACGGCTGGGGATATGCTCATCTTAAAATTGTGTCGTCCCTGTGGCTGGATATCCGGGAATCCGATACAGTCTGGGCCACAGCCGCACCGGGCTGGCAGAAATGGATCTGGAGTCCTTTCCTGACCGTTCTCGGCAACGGCGCAACCGGCTTTGTCTACAATGGGCCGTTCCACCCCGACCGTTTTTTGCAGCTGCTCCAGGATCAAGGCATCCAGGTATTGTGCTGCACGCCGACCGAGTACCGCCTGATGGCCAAAACTGAAGGTCTGGCGCGTTATGATCTGTCGAAGCTGCGCTGCGCCGTATCTGCAGGCGAGCCGCTGAACCAGGAGGTCATCAACACCTTCCGGGAGCATTTTGACATTACCATCCGGGACGGCTACGGGCAGACGGAGAGCACACTGATCATCGCGGCGCTCAAGGATCAGCCGATCCGGGTCGGCTCCATGGGCAAATCCATCGCTCCAGGCATTGTCGAGGTCATTGACGGGGAGGGAAACCCCCTGCCTGCGGGCGTCGTAGGAGATATTGCCGTACACTTAAGCATGCCAGCCTTGTTCAAGAACTACTACAAGGACCCTGAACGCAAGGTGAACTGCTCCCATGGGGAATATTTTGTCACCGGAGACCGGGCACGCAAGGATGAGGACGGCTATTTCTGGTTCGAAGGCCGGGGCGACGATATCATCATCAGCTCAGGCTATACCATCGGGCCGTTTGAAGTGGAAGAAGCCCTGATGAAACATGCACTGGTCAAGGAATGCGCCGTGGTAGCAAGCCCTGACGAAATTCGCGGCTCGGTGGTTAAAGCCTTTGTTGTATTGAAGGACCACAGTGCCGGTACACCTGAACTGGTAAAAGAGCTGCAGTCCCATGTCAAAGAATGGACCGCGCCTTACAAATACCCGCGCAAAATCGAATTTATTGCGGATCTCCCCAAAACGGCCTCCGGCAAGATCCGGCGCGTGGAATTGCGGGACCAGGAAAAGAAGGCTGCACAGGAATAACAGCTGCGGAAGACACGGAGAATACTCAATAAAACGGGTGCCATCCTTCTGGATGACACCCGTTTTATTCCTTCTGGCTTATATTTCTGAATGGCTCTAATTAACGAATTGAAATTTTCGTCTGCTGCGTTCGTCCGCGCTGCTTCATCACAGGCACAAGCAGCAAGCCTGCACAGATTAATCCAAGCAGGATTGTCGTCAGGATGCTCGCCTCCAGACCGAAGCTTCCGCCAGTAATCCAGTCCGGCCCTTCCAGCATCACGGAGTATAGTCCCTGCTGGATGTTTCCGCTGACTGAGACACCGAACCCATAGCCCTGAACCAGGTTCCAGGAGAGATGCAGTGCCATTGCAAAATACAGATTCCCTGCCCGAAGGGTCGCCCACGAAAAAATCAAGGCAATCAGCACAATATTCAAGGCACTGATCCAGTTATAGCCTGGATTGGCCATATGGGCCGCCGAGAATAAGACAGAGGTTATAACTACAGCCCACACAGTTCCCAGACGGCTGGTCAGCAAATGCTGGATGTATCCCCTGAATAAAGCCTCTTCGCAGATTCCCGCTATACATGCAGTGAGCACCAGGCCGGGCAGGTCCAATTGACTGAACCGGGGCGTCCATCCCTCATTCTGAAAGACCGCATTCCCCAGCGCCCATAGGACCATAACAATAATAGCCATTAACAGAGCACCGCTCAGGAGCCCTTGCGCGAACCGCTTCACATCCGGCCGTGTCAGGCCTATAGTGCTGAGCGGCTGCCGCCGGATAACACGTACTATGAAACAAACGACGATCAGCATGTAAAGCCCGCTTGATTTGAATACCTGTACCCAGCCATCCGGATCAAACAGCTGTCTGGAATTCACCCGCAGAGATAAACCAAAGGACATCAGCATGGTAAGCATAAAAATAGCTGCGGCTACAAGCAGAAGCTCCCACCCCGCCCGCAGCTGGCGCTTTCTATTGCGGAATATGTAATGCATCCCGTTCACCTTCCCTAATTAATCTGACCATTAGACAGTTTAAAAGGGATGGAGCACTGCAAGATCTGCAAAATTACTCCGACCAATAGTTTGCCGACGGATTCAGTGCTGCCCCAACTTCCCCTTCCAGCACCAGATCGCAGTCCAGATAACCTTCCTCATCCAAAAAATAAACTTCCTGCTTGTAGAATTCACACAGAGTCTCCAGGAACTTCTCCGGGGAATCGTACATCACAACCAGGTCGCCGTAGTCATGCAGCAGATCGCAGATCCGCTCTGTTCCGTCCTCACTTTGGTAATAACAGATAAAATCACTTCCGTAATTGGTCAGAACGGGCAGTACAGTTCCGCCGCCGCTGTAGCCCTTTTCCTCCAGAATACTTTCCAGCACCTTAACTTCCTGCGCATACTCCTGAATATGAATCAGCCGGTAGCCCGGAATGAACTCAATCAGACTAGGTTCTTCTTCATCGCTGCTTGTACCGGAAACCTGGCTGTAAATGGCCTGCAAAAGCTGCGGCGCATCCGGCACGATGTCGCTGACCGCAGGCTGCCCCTCTCCTTGTCCGCTCCCTAAGCTGGCGGTATAATCGGGGCGCAACCGGGCAGACAGTTCAAGATATTCCTGAAATAATCGTATTAATGATTCAGTAGCTGAAGATTTATACATATGATCTCCTTTGTTTGATTGGATTTGGGTATCGCCAAAAAAAGCGGAGCGATAGGGAATCTTCCCCGTCTCTCCGCTCTATTGCATAACCTATTTAGTGGCCGAAGCCCATAATTTGTGCAGCCAGGCGTCAAAATTCTCGCCCTTTTCGCCTTCATAGGCGTCGTAGACGTCAATCCGCATCTTCTTCAGCTTCTCCTTGAACTCTTCATACGAATGGTCCCGCGGAAGACTCTTCTTGATGCGCAGCACAATCTTGGAAATGCCTCTGAACAGCTCCGCCTTGTTCTTCGACGGCACTGTAACCTCTTCACCGAAGGCCTTCAATTTCTCGTATGCAGCTTCTTGGACGGTATATACAGGATCGCTGACCATCAGGCGATTCAGAATATCAATAATTTGTTTGTGGTTGAAGCGGCCAAGCTCCTCCACGGCCTCAAGACGCGCTCTCCAATCGGCGGAGCGTCCGGCAGCCTTCTTCAGTTCCTCGTAATTCTCCGGCAGCCCGTTGTTCAATTCTTCATTATTCAAACGTTACAATCCCCTTCTTGGTTAAATCTGCTGGTTGTATCGCAGGCCCGGGATTATGAACCAACCAAGGCGCAGCTTATAAATGCAATTCTACCGTACCGGACTCCTTCATTTCAATCTTTTGGACAAAATATTACTTCCGGTTCCCGGATACCACCAGGGAATAGATCTCCGGAAACCATCATAATCCTTCAGCGCAAGGCGGCAGCGGTCCATCATGTCCTGAATATCGGCTGCGCCGTAGGGAATCGACCACTTGATGGAATACAGCGAAGTATACGCCACGTACAGTGCCTGTCTTTTCCAAAAGGCCTCCGGCGGCGGTCCGCCGAAATAGCCCTCCAGCTTACCTGCCGCAAACGGGATGCTCCGCTCTCTGTCGAAGATCTGCAGCTTGTAGAATTCCTCCGCATAATCCCCGATATCCCAGCGGTTGAAATCGATCACACCAATCTTTCCTTCAGGGGTGTAGAGCAAATTGCCGACATGGAAGTCGCCGTGATGGTACACCTTCTCCACGTTATGGATCAGGCCGATATTCTCTCTGACAAAGGCGATCACTTGCTGGTCCCCCTCCAGGTGATAGGGACAGTCTTCGTATTCCCTGATTCTTGAGAGGATTTTGGATTGCATGTCTGCTTCCCAATGAGGCAGCTCCTCTTCAACCGGGATCATGTGCATCTGCTTCAATATTCTTCCGGCCTCTGCACCCAGGCGGTACTGTTCCTCCGGCGGCAGTCCAGGCAGACACTCCTCCAGCGGGACGCCATCCACCCATGTAAGCAGCATATAAACGGACTGCTCCCCGTCTTCGCCTAGACCGCATAATCCAAAATCGACAGCCCGGGACATCGGAAAATCCAGCCCGTTAAACCGCTGAATGCCTTCATATTCCTGCTGTTTGCGGTGATACGTATTGCCTGCCGAGAGCCTTAGCAGCAGCCTGCGCCCCGCCTGGTCCTGAACGAAGAACTTCCGGTCACTCGACCAGCCTTTCAGCACAGGCTCGACCGTTGTCCACGACTCTGCTCCCGGTATTCCGCTTATATCATCCATAATTATGTTCTGCCTCCTTGTATTTCACTGCTTCACGTCCGCTTCCGCCGGCACAGGTTCACCCGCTTTTACCAGCACTTTGCTGCCCAATAGGAAAAAGCCCTGAATGAACATGAGCAGCCCCGTGAGCATTAGCATCCATTCAATTTTCAGCACATCGGCCAGCGGTCCGAAGATCAGCATCCCGAGCGGCATCATGGAGCTTGAGATCATGCCCAGCACGCCGAATACCCTGCCCAGATAATCCGGCTCCACCTTTTCCTGCAGCAGCACGGTGGAAGGGGTATTGAAGAATGGCATCGCCAGACCAACCAGCCCCATAAAGAGCAGGTAAATCCAAAACACGGGAATAACGCCCAGTGCAAACGTGAATACTCCAATAGCGAGTGAAGACATCGTCATCGTATACACTCTGTTGCGGAAGCCCTGCCAGCCGGCCAGGATCAGACCGCCAAGCATCATCCCGATGGAGAACGCGATTTCGATCGCCGTAAGCCGCCAAATATCATCGCCAAAGGTCCGTGTGACCTGCAGCGGGGTCAAAAAAGCAACCGGGGCAGCCAATACAAGGAAAAAGGCCATAAACATAAAAAACGTACGGATATAGTTATGCTGCTTAATATAGCTGAAGCCCAGCCGCATGTCGTTGAAATAGCTCAGGGTCTGTTCTCCGGCAGCCTTGGCATGCAGCGGCACCTTCACAAAGAGCAGCATCGCAGCCACCGCCAGCGCCGCCGTAATCACGTCGATGAAAAAGATTACCTCGATGGAAGCCACGGTGAGAAGCGCGCCGCTCAGCATCGGGGACAGCAGCATAATTAGGGCTTGAATGCTCCCATTGGTTCCGTTTACCTTCGTAAGGTGCTCCTCCGGCACGAGCTGGGGCAGTATTGCACCTACAGCCGGTGTCTGCACCGCAGTTCCGAGTGCTCGCACCGCAGACACCACAAACAGCAGCCACATCTCGTCATAGCCCATCAGGAACAGCAGCGCCAGAACCAGCGTCGCAGCCGCAATGCAGGAGTCGGAGAGGATAATCAGCAGCTTGCGGCTGTACCGGTCTGCCCATACTCCGGCAAACGGAGACAGCAGAAACGTCGGCACAAACCCGCAAATAATCGAAATCGTCATCATAAGACCGGACTGGGTATTCAGTGTGATATACCAGAGGATCGCATACTGTACCAATGAAGAGCCGAATAAAGAAACTGTCTGGCTGGTCAGAAAGAGCACAATGTTCTTTTTCCAGTTCGAAGGCATGGGCAGAGGAACACTCCTATCTCCGGATATTTTGCAGTTATCTTAGCATAGATTGGGGAGTTTTGGAAAAGGAAAAGGCTCTTCCGGACTTCAGGATATAAGAGGCTGACCAGGGTATGTGTAACGAGTGTTGAGGTTGCGGTGTGAACTTAAGATCTTTACATTAGGGACTTCGTCGGGACTACGCAGAATGTTTGGACTTCCGGCCGCTGCCCATCTGCAGATTTCTTCAATTGATACCGCGGTTGAAATCCGCAGACTGCCTATGCTGAAGACAGCAAGCTTTCCTACGGAAAGCTTTTAAGCGGACGCATTCGCTCCGTAAGTATCCAAACTTCCCCTCCATCCCTTTTCTTAGTACCGTCTCTTCATCGCCCCCAGTTCTCCTTCTCTTGTCGAGCCTGGGGGCAATGGGCTATTTCATCCTCCTATTTCCCGCAGCATTTCTATTTTCCCTGAGCTTTCCGGTTGGAAGCACACCCAGTTTTCCATCTCGGCATGGATATCATTAATGTATTGATAAGACTCTTGGGTACTTTTGCGCTGCATCGCTTCGGCTTGACTCATTTGCAGGGTGGCCTTCACCTCATCCAGAAGGATGACATAGGGGTCAAGTGCCTCATCTTCATACAGCTTTTCAATATCTGCGTATACTTCTTCGGGATACAAATCAACTGCATCGCACACAATTTCCGCATAAAAATAGTAATCAGAATCCACACGTTTACTTGTCAGCAGCTCTTTCACATAGCTTATTGCCGTCTCCCTTAAGATTTGGCCCTCATATACGAGGATAGTAAGCGCCCGAAGCCCTTGCCCCCGGGCATATTCACTGGCTTCTCCATTTTCGATCAGCCTCTTCAACAAAGAAAGGTCGCCATCATAGACGGATGCCAGCATTCTTCCTCCGGCATCCGTCAGAATGTCGTCGAAGATCATATCTAATAATTCCTCCGGGAGCGAGAACAGCTCAACCAGAATAGGGAATAATGCCGTGACACGGAACTGCGAAAGCAGATAAGCAGAGTACATAAAATCTAAGCGCGCCGGGTCCTCCGCCAACTGAGGATGTGCCTGAAGTTCACGCATAATCTCCAGCAGATGGGGAATGGCCTCCTCTTTTCTGCTAATGATCTCCTCCAGCTCTTCGCGGGGAAACCGGCGATCCTTGTTGTATTTAATAGAATCTAATAGATGTTGCATATTGATCCCTCCAGGGAAAAGATATTTTGCCTATCTTAGTATTTCTAAGTACTTTTCCTAGTCTATCAACCACGCTGCCTGCGTCAATAGTCTATCTGTAATGTTATATACTTTCTAGAGGGATTCCGCAGGAATTCAGGATGTTAAATTTGGCATCAGCCGGGAAATTGACAAATTTCGGGTTTCGATGGTACGCTCACAGTGCGTTCTTTAAACCGAACATTTTTTTGAAGGAAGCTGTACAAATCCAAGTAAGGAGATTTCCTATGACTGACGGGTATGCCCTGGATAAAAAAAGCTTTTCCAAGGAACTGAGGCTTCTTCTTGAAGTGCTCAAAACTGATGACATCGATGAAACGGCAAAACGGAATCCGCAATTATTCACGGATATCGACTGGGAGCTATGGGTACGGTTGTCCCTGCATCATCGTGTATTTCCTTATATATATCCTAAGCTTAGCCGGATGCGTGAAGAGCATGTGCCGTCTGCGGTTACCCAGCGCCTGAAATGGGAGTACCGGAAAAACACCGTTCAGATGCTCCAGCTCAGCGGGGAAATGGGCTATCTCGGGGAAGAGCTTTCCAAGCTGCAAATACGTTCCCTGTTCCTGAAAGGACCGGTGCTTGCCCAGGAGCTGTATGGCGACATTTCTCTGCGGACCTCCCGTGACCTTGATTTTCTGGTGCCGATGGCACAACTGGCCGAAACCGAAGCGCTGCTGGTCCGTCTCGGCTATGTGAAGGAGGAAGACTTCGAAAGTATACTGGGGGACTGGAAATGGCGGGAGCATCATACCACGTTCAATCATCCGGACAAAGGAATTAAGGTGGAGGTGCATTGGCGCCTAAGCCCCGGCCCTTCCAAGGAACCGGAGTTCGACGAGCTGTGGAAATGTGCGCGGACCAGCAGCCACTTCGGGCAGAATGTTCATTATTTGGGCAGCGAAGACCTGTTTCTTTTTCTGGCGGCCCATGGCGCACGCCACGGCTGGTCGAGGCTAAGATGGCTGCTGGATATCCGTCAGCTGCTGCTGCAAAAGCCCGACTCCGGCAAACTGGCCGGACTCATACAGCAGTATAATTACGCCGATGTTGGCGGCCAGACGCTGCTTCTGGCTGCCGATCTGCTGGCAGCGCCGGTTGAGCCCGCTCTGGAGGGCTTCACGAAGCGGCCTAAGGCCCGGCGGATTGCCCAGCTGGCGCTTTTCTATGTGGCGCGCATGATCAATCTCCATAACCCTCCCCTAGAGCCTGAGGCCGAGCGGCATTACAAATATTATCAGCCGGCAATTCTGACGCGCTGGCATCAGTTTTTGTATGTAGCCGGCTTCCTGTACCCTTATGCGGTGGATGCCAAGACACTGCCGCTGCCAAAGCCGCTGCATGTGCTTTATTTCCCTTTGCGCCCCTTTTTATGGACCTGGCGCAAGGTGAGCGGCCAGGAGAAGTAGGAGGCTTCAGGGTAGAAGGCTGGAGCGGCCTGGCCTTCGTGGCTTCGCAGCTCAGGAGAGCGGGCGACTGGCCTTCGTGGCTTCGAGGCCGGGTGGGCGGGACTTACTCCGCTGTCAATCGCCTCGATGCCCTTAGTAAGTGGGTGAATTGCACTTTGTACAGTTAAAACTTCACTTTATTGAGGCAGCGAGGCTTTAACTGCATTCTGTACACTTACATAGGCTGATACCGACTAATCGGCCTCATTTCATCGTTTTTAATTGCACAAACTACAACTATACCTTGAAATAAGCCTTTACAGCTTATTCTAACTGTATAAAATACAACTATAGCGGAAGGCAGGCGACTGGCGCGTGGAAATCGGCACGCGGATCGCGGAAAATGCAGCCAGGCGCACGCCCCCGCCGCATCTATTGCAGAATGTGCAGCCAGGCGCACGCTCCTGCTGCATCTATTGCAGAATGTGCAGCAGATTTCTGCTTTCTGCACGCAAAAAAGGATTCTATTGCACTTCGTGCAGCAGAATCCTTTACTTTTGCCTTTTTGAGGCCATTTGCCCTCATTTGATTGTACAAAGTGCAATAGAATGCAGTTTCTGCTCCTTTGGAGCGGAATCTATTGCACGAAATGCAATCAAAGAGCCCAACTAAGCCGAACCTCTAATATTGGTAACATACCTTACTCTTCCAATACCCCGCACTGTACCCAGCCTACTCAGTACTCACAAGACTCCGCACTATACCAAACTTATTTAGTTAGTCACAACACTTCACAATGCCTAGCTCACTCAGCACTCACAACACTCCGCACCATGCCTAACTTACTCAGCACTCACAAGACCTCACACTGTACCTAGCTTACTTAGCACTCACAACACTCCGCACTATGCCTAGCTCACTCAGCACTCACAAGACTCCGCACCATGCCTAACTTACTTAGCACTCACAACACTACGCACTGTACCTAGCTTACTTAGCACTCACAAGACTGCTAACTAGTACCGCCTAATTCCACCTAACTCCAGATCGCAATAGGCTACATCGCCTCTTCCTGGCTGCTGAGCAGGCGGTTGAACATGCCGCCTTTTTCGGAGGCCAGGCCACTATACACTCCCTGCTGGATGACCCGGCCCTGGTCGATGACCAGGATCTGGTCGGCGCCCCGGATGGTCGACAGGCGGTGCGCAATGACGATGACCGTAACTGTTGCTTTCAGGCGCTCCAGCGCCTCCTGAATCCGCTTCTCGTTCTCGGTATCCAGCGCACTCGTCGCTTCGTCCAGCACCAGAATCGACGGCTTGCGGATAATCGCCCGCGCCAGCACGAGGCGCTGCCGTTCTCCGCCGGAGAGGCGGACGCCGCGGTCGCCAAGCAGCGTATCGAGTCCTTGCGGCAGCTTGCGGACGAAGTCAGCCGACGAGGCGAACTCCAGCGCCTCCCAGAGCTCAGCCTCGCTCGCATCCGGCTTGATCATCGTCAGATTATCACGGATCGTCGCGTTGTACAGAAACGGGTCCTGCGCTACATAGCCGATGGAACGCCGGTAAGGCAGAAGCCTCTCCCCTGTAACCGGCTCTCCGTCTGCCAGAATCTCGCCCGATTCCGGCTGCATCAGTCCCATGAGCAGGTCCACCAGTGTGCTTTTTCCGGCACCTGAACGTCCCACAATGGCTGTCATGCGGTTCGCCGGGATCACCACGTCCACACCGCGCAGTGAATAATTCTCCTCCTGCGGGTTGTAGCGGAAATTCACATCACGCGCTTCGAGACCATGCTTCAATGCCATTGGAGCAGGCACAACACCGGATTCACCGTGCGCGCCATGCTCCGCAGCCTGCAGACATTCCTCCTGCAGCTGCTGCAGTATCTTGAAGGAAGGCAGCACGGAAGCAAGCTGCTCCAGCAGGGTCTGAAGGGAGGAGAAGGTTGGCCATAGACGGGCGAACACCAGAATGACCAGGAGCAGATAAGGCCCCTCCACATGCAGGAAGCGGAACGACACGAAGATGAACATCGCAATCAGCAGCGTGGACGACATTTTGTACAGCAGTTGGGAATTCGTGCGCAGCCGCGTATAATCCAGCTGCTCTTTTTTGACCTCATCGGTGAATTCATGCATCCAGCTCAGCCGGGAGCCCTCCAGATTGTTGCTTTTGATATCCTTGATGCCGTTCAATTGATCCGTAATCCCGGCCAGATACTGCTTGCCCAGCTCGGAACTGCGGCTGCCCAGCCTCTTCGCCTTGCGGATGAAACGACGGGAGAATACGGACAACAGAACGGCGCAGACCAGGACGGCCAGAGTCATTTGGGGAGACAGCCAGAACGCAAAGCCGATCTGTACCAGCGTGAACAGCAGCGAAGTCAGGAACTGCAAAAAGCTGCTGATTCCCGCAAGCACCCTCGCGAGCTCAGTCGTCATTACATTGATGAGGTCCGAAGTACGCTTTTTCAGAAAAAAAGACCACTCGGCCCGCAGCAGGGCGCCGTACACTTCATATCGCAGCTGCCGGCTGTAGCTCTGCTGAATGTCCACGTTCCGGATGGCGACAAAACGGGAGATCAGATTCTGGCAGAGTACAATGAGCACATACGCGCCAAGCACCAGCGCTAGCGCAGAGGTCTGCGGCAGCTCCGATATGAAATCTAACATAGGGAGATCGATGCCTGCTGCGTTCCCGCCAAGCTGAATCCCGGCCATGCCCAGCATGGGCACCAGCAGCAGTACGGCAGAGCTCTCCAGCAGGCCGCTGATCACCATACCGAGCAGATTCAGATATAATTTGACTCCGGACAAGCGCTGAAGCTGCCGGATGTAATACATTATCGCTTGCATGGACCCACCTCGATCAATCGGCATGTAACACTTTGGCGAATTTCTCCACCACTACAAAGCCCTTCATAGCATCATCGCCCGAGACATAATAAGACCCGCTGCGCAGCCAGGCATGGGCAATCATCCGGCCCTGCTTGTCCTTGGCAACCCCCATGTACAAAGTGCTTTCAATCCCGCGTTTTTCAAGCATTTTGAGTCCCGCTACCGCTCTGACCATGCAAGTGCTTTTCCAGGGCGTAAAGCGGCTCATGACACGGATCGCCTTGGTGACATGCCGGATGCGGGCGGCATCGCCCTCCTTGGATATCATAGGCGTTTCCTGCGCCTGTATGCCCAGCTGCGGAGCTGTTTTGGCGAACGGGAACAACAGTTGGATCCGAACGAGAAAAAGCCTCCAAAGCGCCTCGGGAATGAGCGCCAAGGCGGCTTTATCTACCGTCAGCAGCAGGCGTATGCGCCGTAAGGTAATCATGGCTTACTTACAATACCCGCAAGATCCTCATCCAGCAGGCTCTGCAAAAAAGCAAATACATCCTGGCGGGCAATCTCCTCCGGAACCTCAAAAGTCTCCCGGATAATCTCCACCACCCGGCCAGCGGTTACAGGCGACGCCAGCGCCGTCCAGATTTCTCCGCCAACCTCACCCAGGTTGTAGTACTTGCCGTTTTTTACATTCAGCATAACCTTTTCGCCGTCCATATCGCTGGCAATATTCCCCTCACGCTGTACCAGCAGGGATTCGAGGGACAAGACATCCGCCGTATTCATATTCATGAGTTCATCTCCTTCACTTGTTGCTGCTGCAATGCTTCAAGAATAAGCGACGTTTGCTGCGGAGCGCTGAAGCCCTGCTCAGGCCGGGTCAGCCGGTACATAGGCAGCCGGCCCACAAAAGAAGCCAGCATGCCGAAATGCCACTCGCGGATTCCGATCCGGTCCACAATCGCTCTTTGATAGGTATGATGGTACAACGTGTGAAACCGCTCCAGGCCTTGAATCGGCTGCAGGCTGACCGGAGCCTCCGGGGCCGCAGATAATTCGAACAACCCTGCAAGCTGCAGAGGTTCACCGTGGAAGCGGTCATGCACCGGTACGGCAAACTTGGTTTCCCGCTCAAACAGCGGACGGTAGAGGGACGAATTCATTCCCAAATAGTCCAGGCTCTGCTGCCACAGCTTCTGCTGCGGATAACCTGGAACGGCAAATGGATAGCCATTGTGCACCATAACGGGAATAACGTCGTCACTGATCAGCGGATTTCCCTGATCCATCAAATAGGAGGCCAGCGTGGATTTGCCTGCCCCTGAACGCCCAACCAGTGCATAGGCCTTGCCATCAATAACAAGCGCGCTGCCGTGAAGCGGAAGAATCTGTTTCTGCATCAGCAGAATCCCCATGCAGCTTCCCAGAATGAAGAGACGGATACAATCCGGATCTGCACCGGGTGCCGGTGATACTGTAATCGTATTGCCGTCCTCAATAGCAAAGATGGCTGTATCCTTAGACTCGAACATGACCTCATGCCCGGATACCCCAAGACTCGGCGTGATCTTCGGAATAGCTTCCCAGCGTTCTTTCAAATCTCCCTGAATCACCGATACACTGCCAATAAGCCCAGGCTCACCGGTAAGCGGAAGTTCCGGCAACGGGAATTCGCTGTGGATGTGCAGACCAAATGCTTTGTAAGCCAAACCTTGAACGGTACTCGCCATGCGATTCACTCCATATCTTCGATTTGCCCGGGTTCGGGAGACTGCTGTAAAAGGATAGCCCTGGTCCCCCTCAGCAAGCCTAGGGAGACGAGGGCCAGGCGAACAAAATCATCCTAGGAGTAGTGTTGTACTTCATCCGGATCATCTTGGAACGCGTCGACGATAGCAACACCAGGTCCAGCCATAGTCATTTTCACATCGAGTACTTCCAATGCAGGCTTGCTGTATTCCTTTTTCATATTTTCACCCCCTTTCAAGCATTCCCTCATCAGGACAAACGCTTCAGAAAACGGTAAAACACAAGTCCACGTGTCAGAAGGCGAAAATCCGAGTTGAAAATCATATTTGGTGCGGGCTCACTACCCAGCCGGTCCAAACATCCGGCGAGCCCGGTATTGTTGAGGTAAGCAGAGGTGCGGGGGTCTTGGATCATCTCTCTAAGCTCCTGAATAAAAGCGTCCCACTTCGGAAGCATCCGGTAAATCCCGTCCGCCCCCTGGACACCGCGCCGTTTCCGGTTCAGACGCACCTCGTCCGGCAGCAGCCCCTTCATCGCTCTGCGGATCAGCGAGCGGTCCACCCCCTGCTGCACATACTGGCTTTCCGGCACGGACAGGCAGAAACGGATAACCCGCAGATCATTCGTGGGATCACGATCCCACACCCGGTATTTCAGTGACAGCTTTGTCGCTATCGTCCCATTCACATTCCAGACATGCGGCTGTTCAAAATGCTTGCGCCGGATATCGTAGATGGTCTGGGAAGAGCCACTGTTAATCCCCAGCGCCTTAAGCCGTTCGTCCACATCTGTACGCCTTGCGAAATCAGGGTGAATCAGATCAGGCGGAGCTTCGTGCTTAGCCGGCAGCAGCCCGGTCAGCGACGGGAAGGCTTTTTTGCCGACAATTTGAAATACTTTTCTGCGGTTTGCCCCCATCGACTCATTGTACTTCCGGTTTTCCCGGTAAAAGGAGATCCAGCGGAATTCACGAATCAGCTTGGCCTGATAATCCAGTGCAGGGCCCCAAGAAATGGTCCAGTTGCCTCTCTGTCCGCTGAGCAGCACGCCAATGTTCTTCATTTGCGCCTGCTCAAAGATCCCTTTGAGCCAATAGGAATTTTCAATAAATTTATAAGGCATCTCCATAATATCCAGCCACTCATCAATTTCACTGTAAGGGCTCAGATCGGGAAAATTCAAAAAGTTAGGCTGAATATTCCCGACATAATCGATGGTTTCCTGGATATAGGGACGCTCGTCGGCGATACGTTTGCCGATGTTGAAATCGACAAAGTTATCCACCGGATAAGAACTGAAGGTATGCAGCGGCTGGCCCTGGCGGCGAAGCTCTCCAGCGGCGAAGCTGACTACCGATCCGGAATCGAGGCCTCCGCTAAGGTTGGCTCCAACCGCGCGAAACGTCCGGAGCCTGTCCCGGACCGCTTGCCCGAACACCTCACGGAAGGCTTCCTCATACTCCTGATCTGACCGCAGGCGCAGCTCGGGCGGAGCCTGCAGTGTACAGTAGCGGGAGAATAGGATATTACCGCCGCTTACGGAAATCGAATGGGACGGCGGCAGTTGTTCGATGGACTGATAGACTGTGGAGTACTGGTCCGAAACATCGGTCCGCGTATGGATCGCCAGGAACTCGGAGGCCCACCGCTCATTCAGTGTCCGGTCTGCCCCCGGCATCGACAGGAGCGGATGAATGACAGTACAAAAAGATAACAGCCCGCCGGACCGGAGAAAGTACAACGTGCGGTTCCCCGAGAAGTCTCTGGCCCCGAACAGCGCCCGCTTCCGTTCATCCCAGATCATAAAGGCAAAGTCACCGACCAGATAGACCGGTGCCTGCTCGCCCCATTTCTCATAGGCCAGCAAAATAAGCAGACTGTCCGGCATAGAGACTCTATCCCCGCGCGGCACCTGAAGCCGTTCGAACAACTCTTCACGGTTATCAATAATAGCGTCGGCCGTAATAGCCAGCTTCCGCATAGAATCATAGTAAGGAAGCGTCTCTCCGAGGGATTGTGGCGTGACCCACTGCGACAGGCAGCCCAGGAATACATCCGTGCTCTGCCATGTCCTGATCTCATCGGCCGGATAGCGGCTGAGCTGCTGCATAAGATCAGGTCCCTGCTTAGGGTCCAGAGGTTGATGCTGTAAATGATAGATTCCCGCAATCGCGCTCATGGCAAGCCCCCACCTGGTTCAAAAGCCTTCTTCGGGTGCTGAAAAGCACCGATTAGAGCTTTTTTACTGGTTCTTAATTAAGAACGTTTCTTTATATATAAGATAACGCCCTTCCCTAAAATTGTGAATAACACCACCGACTACTTTTTGGTATCCTTTAGCGTATTGACAATATATTTTATATTTGTTATGAACATAGGCAGAAAGACTATAATCTATTGAATTGAAAACCCTTTCCAGGAGTTGAGACCATGGAACCAGATCAGATAGAGCCGATTTTATTGAATATTCCCGGGAGCTTCACAAGCAGCCGTTTGCTGATCCGTGCAGCACAATGGGGAGACGGGGATGCTGTTAACGAGGCCGTACACGAAAGTCTTGCAGAATTGCGTCCATGGATGCCCTGGGCACAAATAGCTCCCACTGCTGAAGAATCTGAAGCCAGCATCCGGCGGTCACATTTGCAGTTCCTGGAGCGTAAAGATCTTAGACTGCTTTTATTTAATAAGGAAACAGGACAGCTTGTGGGCAGCAGCGGCTTGCACCGGATAGACTGGCAGACGCGCAAGTTCGAAATCGGGTATTGGGTACGGACATCGTGCAGCAGACAAGGGTATATTAGCGAGGCGGTAACTGCGATTGCAGATTACGCAATTAGGGAGCTAGGGGCGAACCGGATCGAAATCCGGTGTGACTCACGCAATACACAGAGTGCACGCGTAGCTGAGCGTCTGGGCTTCACCCTGGAAGGCATTATACGTAATGACAAGCGGGATGTGGCGGGAACACTGAGAGATACCCTGCTTTTTTCCAAGGTCCGGGGAGTGGAGTACTAAAGCGTCATAAACTGCCCCTGCCGCGCGAGAAAAGCCCCCTTCTCCCTGTAATCCGGCATCACGCTGCCGAGACGGCGCCAAAAGGACCGGTCATGATTCATATGCAGCAGATGGCACAATTCATGAATGATTACATAGTCAATGACTTCCATCGGCGCCATGGCGAGCCGGTAGTTGAAGGTCAGCTTTTTATCCGCGCTGCAGCTCCCCCATTTGGTCCGGGATTCAACGATTTCAATGGATTTGGGTTTCACCTTCAGCACCGCTTGATAACGGGGGATCCGCCCGGCGACAATCTTTTTCAGGCTGGCAAAATAGAACTTTTTCAGCTCAAGCTTCAGCTTCTCTACGTCCTGCTCACTCGTGTTAATCAATTCATGCAGCAGATACTCCTTCCCCAGGTACAGGAATTTATCTTCCCCCTGGTATTCCTTCGGAGCCGGGAGCCGGCGGGCCGCCGCATTTCTGCGCAGACTCTCCAGAATCCATTCACCATGCCGCTCTACTGCGCTGCGGATCATTTCTTCACTTGCGCCTGTAGGCGCCTTAACTATAATAAGCCCCACCATATCAATCTGCAGGGAGATTTTTTTCTGTTTGCCATATTGAACATGAAGCTGCAGGGTCTGATCCCCGAGTTGAATCTGCATAGTCACCATCGTTTCTGTAAGGTTGATTTCTTTAAGCTTAGCATGAGTCCTATGTATATATGAAGTCCAGCCTTGAGCTGCCTCATGTTCAACGACAAGAAAAACGGCTGTGCCGTCTACCCTTGGACAGTGCAGCCGTCTTGGTTCTAGCGTTACCTGGAGAACGACTCCCCATGAATCCTACAGCAACTCTTTAAGTGGAAAAAGGTTAACTAATTTACCGGAGTACCTATCCGCGACAGTTCTAAGTGGAAAAAGGGACACTAATTCAGCTCATTTCGCCATTGGACAAGAAATGTGGCCCTATTTATACGAAAATAACTTTGTCGCTTCACAGCTCGAAAGTAAATTTTGCTTTAAAGATCCCCTATATCGGAACTTCATTTTTTTAAAAAGTGGGTATCATGTAATAGGTGTCAGTTCCACTTGGTAGCCTAGCTTTTGAAGTTTTTTAATCAGGTAATTTGCGGTCTGCTCTGGGGTGTTCAGATATTCCGTCCCCAGCTCGGTATAGGGGACTTTATCCCGAAGCATCACATACATGATTCGGATCATCGCATGGGCTAAAGCGACGATGGCTTTCTGTTTTCCTGCCCGTTTCACGATCCGACTGTACATAGCGGAAAGCCGATTATTCTTGGACTTGCTCGCTGCCCAAGCGCACTGGACGAGTACGGCTTTCAGACCTCGGTTCCCGCGTTGGTTCTTTTTACTTTTTTTTTACCGGCGCTCTCATGGTTGGCTGGACACACCCCGACCCAAGAGGCCAGATGAGCTTCACTTGGAAAAGGAGACACGTCGGTACCCAGTTCCGCCACGATGCTCGCCGCGGCATCCGTGCTCACGCCTGGAATGGTATCCAGCAGTTCAATTTCCTTCCTGTATGGTTGCACCAGTTCCTCAATTTCAGCTTCCAACGTCTGCATTTCACTCTCCAGATACTGCAAATGATCCCAATGACGCCGGATCATCTTCCGGTGATGCAGACGTAGTCGGCCGTTCATCGCTTCGACCAGTGAAGGCACCTTCATCTTCAGCCGGGTATGCACCAGCTTGCGGACCTCATGCACCTCCAGCACTTCGCCATTCACAATCGAGTCCAGTAGCGCACGACCGGAAACGCCAAAAAGATCGGAGACATACGTGGTCAGTTTAATGTTGGCATCTTGTAGAATTTTGTGAATCCGGTTCTTTTCTTGCGTCGCGTTTTGCTTAAGCTTGCGCAGATACCGGGTAAGGTCACGCAAATCGCGGATGGGCTCGTCCGGGACAAAGCTTCCCTCAATCAAGCCGCAGCGGTGGAGCTTGGCGATCCACTCGGCATCCTTGACGTCGGTCTTCTTCCCGGGCATATTGCGGATGCGTTGCGGGTTGGCCAGCGTGATCGTACAGGTGCTTTCTAGAATGTTCCACACGGGTTTCCAAAAGACCCCTGTACTTTCCATGGCAATCTCGGTACATCCCTGCTGCTCCAGCCACTCCTGTAATCTCAAAAGCTCGCGGGTCGTGGTTCCAAACGTCTCGATCACGGACTTGGGTTTCTTCTCCAGGGGGCCACTCAGTAGACAAACCACCACCGTCTCCTGATGAATATCCAACCCGGCACAGCGTTCACGAATGGCATCCATATTCCCTACCTCCAAGCTAAAAGTATGCGTGGATCATGCAACCTAAAGAGGTGAAATTTTATACACGTGCTCGTGGCAACACTCGGCGATCCTCGTCGTTGCAGTTGGTCAGATTAGGTTACGGGATGTTTCACCAATATTGAATCGACCTCTGATCCACAGCACGATTTTACCAAATATATACTCTGACTTCACCTGATTTTCATGACCGACGGTGGCCGCCAGGCCATGGGTGATTAGGTTTACTTTTTCCACTTCAATCTCAGGATTTCTTAATTTTCGGAAAAATAAGTTCCCTTTTTCCAACTAGCACCTGGGAAGAAGCCGGTAAGCAAGTGTTAGTTGGAATTAGGATGCCTAGAACGACGAATCCCTCAGAACTCGGCCTTCGGCGCAAGTGGAAAAAATCATAGTTTCCTCTACAATTAAATTAAGGGGTAAGCTTCGCTTCCCCCTAAACATATAAATCCTTACATTTCCAAAAAGGGATGTTCCCGCAGCCGGACAACGGCTTCAGGAGCATCCCCTTTTGGCATTATTTATGCTTTCAGCTAGATTAAACCGGCACTACGAAGATGCCAGCGGAAAATGGCAGGCTACCCTTCGTCCGGGTTGCAGTTCTTCAAGAAGCGGCTCCTGCTGGCGGCATTTCTCCTGGGCCAGCGGACAACGGGTATGGAACCGGCAGCCGGACGGCGGGTTCGCCGGTGAAGGAACATCTCCCTGCAGCACAATCCGGTCATGCTTCCTTCTTGGTGTCGGCTTAGGAATCGCCGAGAGCAGCGCTGCCGTATACGGATGCAGCGGGGCGGCAAACAACGCCTCCGTCTCTGCGACCTCAACCAGCTTGCCCAGGTACATGACGCCTACGCGGTCCGAGATATGGCGGACAACATTCAGCCCATGCGCAATGAACAGAAAGGTCAGCCCAAGCTCCTTCTGCAGCTTCATCAGCAGATTGATGACCTGGGACTGCACAGATACGTCCAGCGCGGATACCGCTTCGTCGGCAACAATGAACTGCGGATTCAGCGCAATCGCACGCGCGATCCCTATGCGCTGGCGTTGTCCGCCTGAGAATTCATGCGGGTAGCGGTTTCTCCGCGTAGCATCCAGACCGACCAGCTCCATCAGTTCTACGACTCTGGCATCAATTTCCTTGGCCGACATGCTCCGGTGAATCTTCAGCGGCTCGCCAATAATATCCTTGACCAGAAACCGCGGATTCAAGGAACCGAACGGGTCCTGAAAAATAATCTGCATTTCCTCACGCAGCTTCCTGAGCTCCTGATGGCGCAGCGAATGGATATCCCGGCCACAAAACAGCACCTCTCCCCCCGTGGCGCTTTGCAGCCGGAGCAGCACCCGTCCAAAGGTGGACTTGCCGCAGCCGGATTCGCCAACCAGGCCAAACGTTTCCCCTCTGCGGATAGATAGAGAAACACCATCAACGGCCTTCACCTGGCCAACCGTCCGGTTAAGCAGGCCTTTGGTAATCGGGAAATATTTTCGGATGTCCTTCACTTCCACCAGAACTTCGGCGGCGGCAGCATTATTCAACGGTTTAACTGCTGTCTCATTGGTCATGCCTGTCTCACCCCATCTTTGTTGTCAGCTTGGACCGGCTTCCCCTGAAACAGCCAGCAGGCGGTACGGTGATCCTCCGTAATCATGAAATCCGGCGGCTCCTTCATGCTGCAGACCTCCATTGCATGCGGACAGCGCGGATGGAAGCGGCAGCCCGGCGGAAGCTGGCCGATCGGCGGAATCGTTCCTTTAATCGTATACAACTCTCCGCCGCGCCCTCCCTCGAAGCCGGGAATGGATTGCAGCAGACCAATCGTATACGGATGGCTGGGATGATCAAAAATCTCTTCCACTGTACCTTCTTCTACAATAGCTCCCGCATACATAACAGCGATGCGGTCCGCAATCTCGGCAGCCACCCCCATATCATGGGTGATCAGCAGAACGGACATGCCAAGCTCTGCCTGGAGCTTGCGCAGCAAATCCAGAATCTGCGCCTGAACCGTAACATCAAGGGCCGTTGTCGGCTCATCGGCGATCAGCAGCTCCGGATTGCAGGCCAGAGCAATAGCGATAACAATCCGTTGACACATCCCGCCGGACAGCTCATGCGGATACTGTCTCGCCCGGATCTCCGGCGCCGGAATCCCGACCAGCTTCAGCAGATCAATGGCCATTTGCATAGCCTCTTTGGGGCTTTTCTGCTGATGCAGCTGCAGACTCTCGGCGATCTGTTCGCCAACCGTAAATACCGGATTCAGCGAGGACATCGGGTCCTGAAAAATCATCGCAATCCGGTTGCCGCGGATATCACGCATCTCTTCCTGCTTTTTCACAGCCAGATCTTGTCCATGAAAGTTAATATTGCCTTCAAGAATCATTCCGCCGGCGTAATCAATAAGCCGCATAATGGCAAGTGAGGTCACGCTTTTACCGCTGCCGGACTCTCCGACAAGACACACCGTCTGTCCTTTATCCACATTGATGGAGATTTGGTCGGTCGCCTTCACGAGCCCCTTTTCCGTTACAAAGCCGGTGGTCAGTTTCCGGATTTCGAGTAATTTTTCCGCCATTTGTCCAGCCTCCTCCGGGATTTGGTCAATTGCTGTCTGGGATCCAGTCCATCCCGGATGCCATCGCCGATAAAGTTAACCGCCAGCACCACGAGCAGGATGCACAGACCCGGATATACGGCCTGCAGCGGATCTATCAGCATGAATTCCTGTGCGTTGCTGAGCATCAGTCCCCAGCTTGTAGCCGGAGCCTGGATACCAAGACCCAGATAGGACAATGCCGATTCACTCAGAATCGCACCGCCAACCATCAGGGTCGCATTCACAATAATCGGGAAGCTTGCATTTCGGAGCAGATGGCGGAAAATAATCCCCCAGCTTGATACCCCGATCGCTTTGGCCGCCTCGACATACTGCATTTCCCTAAGCTGCAGGAAGTTCCCCCGCACCAGCCGGGCGATGCTCATCCAACTGGTCAAGGCCAAAATCATGATCATATACTCCATCCGGGAGCCGAAGATCGCCAGCACGAGTATATTCAGGAACAGCGTAGGAACGGAGTTCATCACGTCCACAATACGCATGAAGACGGTATCTACCCAGCCGCCAAAATAACCTGAAATCGCACCGATAATCGAACCGATGGCTACTGAAGCAAAGGCTACTGAAAACCCGATCATCAGGGAGATTCTCGCACTGTACAGCAGTCTGGTGAGTATATCTCGTCCCAGCTCGTCTGTTCCCAGCAGATGCCCGTCCACTCCGGGCTTCAGGTTGGCGAACATCAAATCAATGGCTTCCGGCTTATATTTAGTGAGAAAAGGAGCGAGTGCAGCAATCACTATGAAAAAAAGCAGCACGACAAGTCCGCTCATAGCGTATGGGTTGTGCGAGAACTTTTTCCACAAGATGGCCCAGGGACCCGGAGGTTTTTTCAAGTCAGCTGCTTTTTTCGTTTCCATTGAAGATAAGGCATCAGCGGGCAATTGTGAAGGATTAGTACTCATGCTGCTTTCCCTCCTTGCTTGCCGAGCTTGACGCGGGGATCTACTATCGCATACAAAATATCTGCGAGCAAATTGCCCAGCACAACCATAACCGCCGTTACGATAGTTATAGCCATGAGCACTGAATATTCGCGCTCACTTGCCATTTGCACGAACCAGCGTCCCATGCCCGGCCAGTTGAACACACTCTCCGTCAAGGCGGCCCCTGCCACCAATATAGGAAGATCCAGGCCCAGAATGGTGATGATTGGAATAAGCGCATTGCGCAGCGCATGATGGAAGACGACTTTCCGTTCTTTGACACCCTTGGCGCGTGCAGTACGGATATAATCCTGGTCCAGCACTTCAAGCATGCTTGCCCGCGCATACTTCATATAGGAAGCAAGAAATCCTAGTGACAGCACCGTTACCGGCAGCACAAGGTGCATGAGCAAGTCCCCGATATCCCCTTCTTTTCCTCTTGTATGCATATCGGATAGAGGAAACCAGTTCAGCTTCAGGGAAAACCACTGCTGCAGCAGTATCCCGAACCAGAACGTTGGCATCGCAAAGCCGAGATAAGAGATGAAGGAGGCCGACTGGTCGGACAACCCATATACTTTGGTGCTGTTATAGATCCCCCAGGGAATCGCAATGATTAGGGATAACAGCCAGGCTGCCCCCATGAGAATGAAGGTATTGCCGATACGGGGCCATAGCAGATCTGCAACCGGCAGGTGATTTTTAAAAGTATAACCCAGGTCTCCCTGCAGCAAGCCGCTAATCCAGCGCACATACTGCACAGGAACAGGCTGGTCCAGGCCGAGATTATGCGCTTGCTGCTTGAAGACTTCCGGTGAAAGTCCCGGAGACAGCATCATCTGGGTCGGCCCTCCGGGAGCCGCATGAATTAGAAGAAAGGTAAGTATCGTAATCAAAAAGATCACCAGCACCGATTGCAGTACGCGACGAATCAGATATTCTGTCATCAAATGTCCTCCTAGAGATGGTAAGGCATAGGATCACGGACCTCTTCAAGACAAAAGGAGAAGAGGAAAGAGAATTCTCTTTCCTCCCCCGCGATGCTATTTCCTGTATCTGTTCATTTAGTCGGTTACCCACCATTTGATCGCATGGAAGTACTGTCCATAACCCAGTGAAGGTTCAGGAGCGTCTTCCTCTGCCCAGTGGACTCTAGGCCCCGTACCAATGGCTTGCCCATATTGATACAGGAACACGTAAGGCAGGTCGGTAGAGATTTCTTTACCTACTTCTTTATAAATTTCTTTGCGCTTGGCCTGGTCAACCGTAGAATATCCATCTACCCACAGCTGATCCAGCTTCTCATTCTTATACCAGCCGCTGTTCTGTCCGGCAGGCGGGAAATACTTGGAGGAGAAGACACTTTCTGAATCCGGGTCAGGAGTGTTCAGAGACCATGCTAACAGCAGGGCTTGGAATTTGCCCGGTGTTACGTTCTGGTCAATCCAGGCCGCAAAGTCAATGGCCTTCGGTGTAACTTCAATGCCGACTTCCTTCAGGTTCTGCTGAATGACTGCAGCAACCTGCTCACGGCGGCTGTTGCCCGCATTATATTGCAGTTCGAAGGAGAAACGGTGTCCATCTTTGGTCAGGATGCCATCCTTGCCGGCAACCCATCCGTCTTCCGCCAGCAGCTTCTTGGCCGTTTCTGCATTGTAATCATAGTTAACGGCTGCATCGCCCGGATCAGCCCAAGTGTCCGGCAGGAACGGTGCATTCATCAGCGCGCCGACACCCTTCAGAATGTTGTCGACCATCCCCTGACGGTTCAGTGCATGTGCAATGGCCTGTCTGGTCTTCTGTCCGGCGAATAATCCATATTTGTCCTTAAAGTTCTTGGAATCGAAGTTGAACATTACATATTCATACTGTGCGCCCGGCTTTTGGATGATATGAATGTCTTTGTTGGCGCTGACGGCTTCAACCTGCGTGACCGGAATGGCACTGATCTGGTCCGTGTCACCCTTTAGAAGGGCTTGAACCTCGGTATTCTGGTCAGCATAGATTTTATAAACCAGCTGTGCGATGTGAGGTTTAACTTCGCCCCAATAGTTGGGATCAGCATCAAGGGTGTGGCTGTCTCCCTGTTTCCATGAAGTCCATTTCCAGGGTCCGTTTGTAACGGTTTTAGCCGGGTCAGTACCATAGGGATTGGTTTGCATTTCTTTCGGCTTGACATCCTTCAGAACATGGGCTGGTACAATAGCCTGAACCAAGGAGTACAAGAATGGCGCATACACTTGCTTCATTGTGAACTTCACTGTCTTATCATCAACTTTCTCAACGGTCTTTACCTTGTCGAATAGACTTGTAAGCGGCGATCCGGTTTCCGGATTCTTCGCCATATCAACCGTAAATACCACATCGTCTGCAGTGACCGGCTGGCCATCGCTCCATTTGATGCCGTCCTTCAACTTCACAGTATAAGTCAATCCATCCGCAGAGATTTCCGGCACATCCGCTGCCAGAGACCAAGGCTCTGCCTTTACATTTCCTTCGCGGTCCAAATTATAAAGTTTGGAAAATACGAATTCCGCTATATCACCGGAAGAAGTGTCGTTAATCATAAGAGGATTAATATTGACGATATCGGAAAATGAGCTCATAACCAGCGTGCCGCCATCCACCGGGGTGCCTGCAGCCGGTTCGGAAGCTGCGGGAGCTTCACTTGCGGCAGGGGCAGAACTCTCTGCCGTAGCATTAGGTGAATTAGTTGCGGTGTTATTTGTACTGCAACCTGTGAATAGAACCCCTACTAGAGATAAAACCAGTAATCCAGACCACCATTTTCTCTTTTTTGCCATTCGATGTACTCCTCCTTAGTTAGGTTCGTTCTCTCCATCGGCCTTCAAGGTATGTAACAATACCTCACAGGAAACTTCCTTACTATGAAGTCGTCAATCCTGAAATAGACCAGGGGTCAATTAGCAGCAGTGACCACTTCTGTCTGGGAAGCTAAGCTATCCCGTATAAATTATGGTTTATATTACATGTTAAATTTTCTTACGTCAATATCTTTTTTAACCGTTTTTTACCTTGTCTTATTTCTATTTAATGTAGTATAATTCCTTTTCATCCCAATGTATTTCCTGACTAAATCATTAATACCATTAAAAGTTAAAACAAAGAGAGTTTAGATAACAGCCGTTTGATTTAACTATGTTAATTACATGTGATATTTTTATGGATATATATTTATATATTCATATCACACACAAAAAAGAAGCGAACAGCCGCAAGGGTATCTCCCTTCTCCGCTGTTCGCTTTATCCCCTTTTATTTGCTCACACAATTCCTGCCCTTTTTCTTCGCGCGGTATAAAGCAGTGTCTGCCGATTTCATCACGGTTTCCGTGGTTTTGTATTTCTCATTCTTTTGAGAGACCCCGATGCTTACGGTTATGTATATTTGCTTGGAGGTCCTGGCACTGAAAGACCTTTTTGGAGACCTGGTTTTGGATCTGCCCTTGGCGCGTATGGTGAAGGCCTGTTTGGATATTCTCTCCCGCAGCTCTTCGAGATGGGGAAGCACATCACTTATGGTTTTACCCGGAAAAAGAATAGTAAATTCCTCCCCGCCATAGCGGAAGGCTCTCCCTCCGCCCGTAACCTCCTTTATGTTGGAAGCCACCAGTCTCAGTACTTCATCACCCGTGTCATGTCCATAGGTATCATTGAACTTTTTGAAAAAATCAATGTCCAGCATGGCGATTGCATAGTTAAAGCCCAGCTTCATCATGTCCTGCTTCAGCGCCCGCCGTGAAGGCAGACCCGTCAGCTCATCGGAAAAAGCCATCGAGTACGAATCCTGAATGATCGAAATAATGAAAACAATCCCTGAGGCAGCAAATATTATCGAATACAGCAGCGGGTTATTGTTCTGGTGCAGCACGAAAAATATGGCTAATAAGACACTTATGAATGAAACCTCCTGCGAAGAGGACCGGTATACGATTGCCCTGACTAGCAGGATGGCAAAGGCAATCACAAACGCAATCACAGACAGCTGCGCTATGGGAGTTACGGCGTGGAAATTTACAGGCACCACCTCTTTATTCAACAGATGCAGCCATTCTCTTTCTCCCGACTCCATCTGCCAGAACAGAAACAGGCATTGCCCCAGGATCAGAGCCATTCGCAGACTCCCCCATAAGCTGATGATGCCCCTCTCCTTAAAAAAGGAAAACAGTGCAATGTTCAGCGGAATCACCATACAAATAATGGAATAAATATCTCCGCTCCGCAGGGCTGTACCTGAAATCTCCGGCAAATAGGCCATGGACGCGATACAAAGCGCAAGAATCAGCAGAATGTAAAATTCCCGGCTCCGGTTAAATTTCCAGGATAATACGGCCCCGACAAAAAAAATCGCATACGGGGAAAAACCTATAGCCTCTACCTGCGGATTGGACATTTTATTAATTTTTGTGTACAAAAAGTAGGCTGCCGCCATCACTATAAATGGCAGAGTTCTGGATAAGGCTGCTTTGATCGTAGTCTTCAAGCTCAATAATTCCTTTCATGGAGTTTTCTCAAGGCTCCATATTAATATCGGTTATATTGAGCTGTTAAATAAAGTGAACCAGGCACTCAGGATTTATTAATAAATTACAGAGCATCGGCTTGACCAGCGCATGGCATACCCTGTTAACGCTGCTGGCCTTTGCCAATCCCGAACACATAATATCCGGCAATGACCACTAGAATAAAGACTGCGCCGACAATCAGGGAAGTGCGGGTATCCGGATTAAACCACATGCCGACCAGCACCAGCGACAGAAAGATTACCATGATATAGTTGCTGACCGGAAAGAACAGTGACTTGAACGGATGCGCGCCCATTTCGCTTCGCCATTTCGCCCGGAACCGGAACTGGCTGACCGCGAGTGCAAACCACGGCACCATTCCCGGAAGAATACTGGCACTGTATATGTACAGAAACAGCTTGGAGTCAGGCATCAGATAGTTGAACAGCACACCCAGCAGCAGCAGGGCGATTGTCGTGATAATACTGTTCCTCGGTACACCGGTCTTCGAGACCTTGCCAAAAAATTTCGGGGCCTGTCCGTTTTTCGCCAGCGTATACAGCATTCTTCCCGCACTGTAAATTCCGCTGTTGCAGCCGGACATGGCGGCCGTCAGCACCACAAAATTGATAATGCCCGCCGCAGCCACAATCCCCACCTTGGCAAAGGTCAAAACGAACGGACTGCCAATCTCCCCCACCTGATCCCAAGGATAGATCGTGACAATCACAAAAACCGCGCCCACGTAAAAAATCAGAATGCGCCAGATGATGTTTTTGATCGCTTTTTGCAGCGTATATTTCGGATTCTCGGCTTCTCCGGCCGTAATCCCCACCAGTTCAATCCCTTGATAGGCGGCCGTGACGATACAAAGCGCAAACAGAAAGCCCTTCAAGCCCCCGGCAAAAAAACCACCGTGGCTGTATAGGTTGGAAAGGCCTATGGGATGCCCTCCATTACCCAGACCAAAAAAGATCATCCCCGTGCCCAGCACGAGCATTACCGCAATGGCCACCACCTTGATCATGGCGAACCAGAATTCAAATTCTCCATAGAACTTCACCGCCGCCAGATTAGCCGCAGCGATAATCCCTACACCTGCCAATGCCGGCAGCCATTGCGGTATTCCCGGAAACCAGTAGCCCACATAGATCCCGATTGCCGTAACTTCCGCCATCCCTACCGTAACCCACAGGAACCAGTAGCTCCAGGCGGTCATAAAACCCGCAAGCGGATGAATATACTTGTGAGCAAACGTAGCGAAAGAGCCGGTCACCGGTTCCAGCACCAGCATCTCCCCCATAATGCGCATAACAAAAAACATGATGATTCCCGCCAGCAGATAAGCCAGCAGCACTGAAGGCCCTGCCCATTTGATCGTGCTGGCCGATCCCATAAAGAGGCCCACCCCAATGGTCCCCCCGAGTGCAATCAGTTCAATATGCCTTGTCTTAAGACCCCTGTTTAATTGCTTAGCTTCCAACAAGAACGCTCCCCTTCACATGTCTGGTTGATCTCGCATTAACTATCATACTGTGTAAGTAATTCCTCTGCTGTGATATTCATTAACGCGCTGAAGGATTACCCTGTAGAATTGTACGGGAATCCATGCGGAAAGACAATAGATCAGACATCAGAGCGGTCAGCCATTTAATAGCAAAAAAAAGAATGCGACAGCCGCATTCTTAGAACGATAGGATTGTTGACGGATTTCAAGACAAATCGCTGCCCTCATGCGCCCGCTTCAGAGCGGCAATGTCCAGCTTGCCCATCTGCAGCATCGCCTGCATGACTCTTTGTGCTTTGACGGGATCGGGATCGTTCAGCAGCTCTCCCAGTACAGTCGGGAAAATCTGCCACGATAAGCCGTATCTGTCTTTCAGCCATCCGCACGGACCTTCCGTGCCGCCTGCGGACAGCTTTTCCCACAGCTCGTCGACTTCCTCCTGCCCTTCGCAGTTCACCAACAGGGAAATCGCTTCCGTAAACTTGAATTCCGGGCCGCCGTTCAGCGCGGTGTATACTTGTCCGTCCAGTTCAAACGTCACTGTCAGCACCGTTCCGGCAGGACGCCTGCCGCCTTCACCATAATATGCGGTATTTGTGATCCGGGAATTTTTGAAAATCGAGGTGTAATATTTCGCTGCTTCTTCCGCTTCCGTATCGAACCATAGATTCGTAACAATTTTCGGCATAACAGATCCCTCCCGAATATTCTTTTGCAGCTGGAATGCTCCACTGCCAGACGTTCCTCTTCATTATAGACCAAATAGCTGGCTTAATTTCTTATGGATTGCTAAAAAAAGGGACCGGAAATATATAACTTTCTGATCTATATAAGTTGAACTTTAGTTTTACATTGTGGGGTATGGTCGTAACTACGGGGAATGTTTGGACTTCCAGCCGCTGTTGTCCCCAGATTTCTTGATTGAACCGCCTTTCGCGGTTGAAATCCGGTGACAAAGGCGGTCGCATTCGCTCTTCCAGTTCCAAACTTCCCCTCCGCACTTCTACCCTTTTTATGTATTTTTCAAGTTCAACTTATATAGCACAAAAGCCCGGGCGCAGGCCCGGGCTTTATGGTTTAATCTTATCTGATCAGTTCTGGTCCATCCATTGAAAATGGAAGCTCCCCGGCTGGTCCAGCCGCTCAAAGGTATGCGCTCCAAAATAATCTCTTTGCGCCTGCAGCAGGTTGGCGGGAAGGCGTTCGGAACGGTAGCTGTCATAATAGGCCAGGCCGGAGGCAAACGCCGGAACCGGGATTCCTCTTTTGACGGCAAGCGCCACCACATCCCGCCAGGCTTCCTGGTAGTTGTGCACCACGCTGCTGAAGTATTCGTCCAGGAACAGGTTCTTGAGTTCAGGGTCGCGGTCATAGGCGTCCTTGATGTTTTGCAGGAAGCCTGCGCGGATAATGCAGCCCCCGCGGAAAATCATCGCAATGCTGCCATAGTTGAGGTTCCAGTTATATTCGTCCGAAGCCACTCTCATTTGGGCAAAGCCCTGGGCGTAGGAGGCGATTTTGCTGGCATACAGCGCTTTGCGGACCGCTTCGATGAACTCCTTGGCATCGCCGTCATACCCCTTGACCGCAGGACCCTTCAGGCGTTTGCTTGCAGCCACACGTTCTTCCTTCATCGCTGAGATGAACCGGGCAAAGACGGATTCGGTAATGATGGACAGCGGAACACCCAGGTCGAGGGCATTTTGGCTCGTCCATTTGCCTGTTCCCTTTTGTCCGGCGGAATCCAGGATTACATCAACCATCGGTTTGCCGGTATCCGGGTCAGCCTTGGCGAAAATATCAGCCGTGATTTCAATCAGATAGCTGCTCAGCTCCCCGCGGTTCCATTCCGAGAAAATCTCATGCAATTCAGCGGTATCCAGGCCGAGTACATCCTTCAGCAGTTGATACGCTTCGCCGATGAGCTGCATGTCGCCGTATTCAATGCCGTTATGCACCATTTTGACATAGTGCCCGGCACCATCTTCGCCGATGTAGGTCGAACAAGGGTCCCCGTCCACTTTGGCCGAAATTGCCGTCAGGATCGGTTCTACCAGCTCGTAGGCATCCTTTTGCCCGCCCGGCATGATGGCTGGTCCTTTCAGCGCCCCTTCTTCACCGCCGGATACCCCGGCCCCGATGAAGCGGAAGCCTTGAGCCTGAAGCTCCTTATTCCGTCTTTGCGTATCCGGGAAAAAGGCGTTGCCGCCGTCAATCAGGATATCCCCTGGCGACAGATGCGGCACCAGTTGCTGAATCGTATCATCTGTCGGCTTGCCGGCCTTGACCATAATCATGATTTTGCGCGGCGTCTCCAGGGACTGGACAAACTCTTCGATGCTGTAGGCACCTGTGAAGTTTTTGCCTGCTGCTTCCGCAAGCAGTTCATCCGTCTTCTCCCGGGAACGGTTGTAGAGGGCCACCGAAAACCCTTTGCTCTCCATATTCAAGGCCAGATTCTTACCCATAACGGCTAAGCCGACCACACCAATCTGCTGTTTCCCCATCGTCCATGACCTCCTATGATATGTGCTGTATTAAACCTGCGGCGCTTTTTTCCAGTCGGCAGCGAATTTCTCCAGCCCCTGATCGGTCAGCGGATGCTTGGAGATTTGCTCGATCACGCTGAACGGAATGGTGGCAATATGCGCACCAGCCATGGCTACGCGGGTTACGTGGTCCGGATGGCGGACCGAAGCTGCGATAATCTGCGCGTCCAGGTTATGAATACGGAACAGCTCGGCAACTTTTACGATCAATTGGACTCCATCCTCGGAGATATCATCTAGACGGCCCAGGAACGGCGATACATAGGTAGCTCCTGCACGGGCAGCGAGCAGCGCCTGGTTCACAGTGAAGATCAGCGTCACGTTGGTTTTTACACCTTTTTGAGTGAGGTAACGGCAGGCTTCCAGACCTGCGAGCGTCATCGGGAGCTTGATCGTGATGTTTTTGTCATAGTTGTTGATCTTGATCAGTTCATTCGCCTGTGCGATCATCTCTTCAGCGGTAACCGCATCCGGCGTCACTTCGGCAGACACAGACTCCACCTCAGGCACGGTGCGCAGAATTTCTGCAATGCGGTCTTCGAATTTCACGCCTTCTTTGGCAACCAGTGATGGATTCGTTGTGACTCCGGACAAAACACCGATTTGGTATGCTTTTTTGATGTCTTCCACATTAGCGGTATCGATAAAAAATTTCATATTCTTAAACCTCCATTTTTAATTGAACTAATTGTAGTATTAAAAATTTGAAGCAACAGGCAGCGCAAGCTCGCCTTCTTCTTCCACAGCAGAATCAAGCCACCAGTGATGCCCGTTCTCTGCAAGCAGCTGGTCTGATTCGGCAGGTCCAAACGTCCCGGCTGCATAATGATAGAGAGGAACGCTATTCTTGGCAAAAGCATTCAGGATCGGCTGCACCCATTTCCAGGACAGCTCTACCTCATTCCAATGCGCAAAGAACGACGGATCTCCGTGCAGCGCATCATAAATCAGATTCTCATAAGCCTCCGGCACTTCAATAGAACTGGTGTGAAAGTCAATGTGCATCGCTTTGAACTTCCCTTTGTGCTGAGGATCTCTGGCCTTGAGCTGCAGGGTAATTCCCTCGTTCGGACTGATCTCGAACACCAGCAGATTAGGGATATCATCCTCGGCAGCTGACGAGTTCTGCTTCAGCGGCTCTTTGAACTCAATGACAATACGCGTCGATTTCTCTTTCATTCTCTTCCCGGTCCGGATATAGAAAGGCACACCCTTCCAGAAGGGATCGTCAATCTGCAATCTGGCGGCAATAAAGGTATCGTTCTGCGAATCGGCCGGAATTCCCGGTTCAGAGGTGTAGCCCAGGACTGGCTTACCTTGGATTGTGCCTGCGGTATACTGCCCGCGGATTACATTGAACTGGACATCGGCTTCTTCCAGCGGCTCCAGGGACTCCATCACTTCTTTCTTTTTGAAGCGCACTTCGTCTGCTGTGCTGTCTTTCGGCAGGCGGATCGCCAGCATCATCAGCAGCTGCAGCATATGATTCTGGAACATGTCTCTCAGCGCACCCACATGATCGTAATAGCCCGCTCTTTCTTCCACGCCCACCGTTTCGCCTGCGGTAATCTGCACATTGGCAATGTAGCGGTTGTTCCAGAGGGCATGAAGCACCGGATTCGTCTGCTGGAACACATCCAGCTCCTGCACCATCGGTTTGCCCAGGTAATGGTCGATCCGGAAAATTTCATCCTCGGTAAAAGCCTCGCTCAGCTTCAGATTCAGCTCCTGGGCCGATTGCAGATCATGGCCGAAGGGCTTTTCAATCACCAGGCGTTTCCATCCTTTGGCGGCACCCAGACCGCTCTCCTTGATATTCAAAGCAATCGGTTCAAAAAACTCAGGACCGACGGATAAATAGAACATCCGGTTCGGGGAACCGCCCATATCCGCTTCCAGCTGTTCAACCCGCTGCAGCAGCTTAAGATAATCTTCGGTGTGCCCCACATCCAGCACATTATATCGGAAGGCCTTCAGGAAGCCGCGCACGGACGCAGAATCATTCACTTCCCGCCGGGAAAAGTCCCGGATCGACCGCTCCACCATAGCCTGAAAGGCTTCATCAGCCACTTCTCTTCTGCCAAGACCAATCACAGAGAATGAATGGTGCAGCTTGTGGTCGAGATATAAATTATACAGCGCAGGATAGATCTTTCTTCGGGCCAAGTCTCCTGTCGCTCCAAACAAAACAAATGTAGTTGCCTCCATCTCCATTCTCCTTCTGCTCTGGTTTATCTTTCCTGAGTACACTATAATACAAATACGAACCATGCAAGTAATTAATATATTTCACAGGAGCTATAGACCATGTCTATGAACAACTTTGAGCTGTATAAGGTTTTTTACTGGGCAGCAAAGACCGGAAGCCTGACCCAGGCCGCCAAATCCCTCTACATTACCCAGCCCAGCGTCAGCCATGCGATCAAGCAACTGGAAGACAGCTTTGGCCTGACCCTGTTTACCCGGAATTCCAAAGGCGTGGTACTGACACCGGAGGGCGCCACCTTGTACTCCTATATTGAGCAATCGCACATTCTCATCACCCAGGCCGAGAAGAAGATGGCCGAGCTCAAAAACCTCGACAACGGCGAGCTGCGGATTGGCGGCAGTGATTCCCTGTTCAAGCATTATCTGCTGCCCTTCATCGAAGTCTTTCACCAGCGCTACCCCGGCATCCGGCTGCATCTGATCCACGGGACTACACCCGAAGTCATCTCTTATTTAAAAGAAGGCCTAGTTGACCTGGGCGTTGTACGCATGCCGATCACCGATCCCCAGCTTGAAGTGCGGCAGGGGCTTCAGCTCCAGGACTGCTTCATTGCGGGCAGCCACTATGCCGGGCTGAATCAGAAGGTGCTCTCTATTGAAGAGCTGCTTCAATATCCCATCATCCTCTTCTCCCGCAGCAGCCGTGCACGGATGGCCATTACAGACTTGTTCCGGGGTTACGGCTACGAGCTGAAGCCGGAATTTGAGGTAGGCAGCGTGGGCCTGCTGATCGAATTTGCCCGCAAAGGACTCGGCATCTCCTTCGTCACGCGGGAATTCGTGTCCAAGGAGCTGGAAGAGGGCTCCCTCTTCGAAATTCAGCTCGACGTACAGCTCCCCCCTGCCCAGGTGGGCATGATGACCATGCGCAACATGCCGCTGACGACTGCGGCCAGCAAGTTTATTGAGCTTACGAAGTAGAGTGGGCCGGGGGAGGCCGGGGAAAACAACGGTAAACTGCCAGGGGGCGGCCTAACAACGGCAGTTTTGCCGTTGTTTCTGGTCAAACTGCCTCGCAGTGCTCCAACAACGGCATTTTTACCGTTGTTTCCAGGCAATCTGCCCGGGCGCCGAAATCAGAGGTACTTTTTACCTATCATTCCGCCATATTGCCCGCGTACGCTGAAATCAGAGGTACTTTTACCTCTCATTCCGCCATGTAGCCCGCGTATACGCTGGCGGCTCAACAACGGCATTTCTGCCGTTGTTGAAGCAATCTACCCGGTCAAAGGTAGCTTCCCATTGCCGCAGGTAAGACTTTTTTAAGCCGCCGACCTCAAAGCGGCCATGCTCCGGGAGCCGTGTTGGCCGCACGGCTTCTTGGTATTTGTACTCTTTTCCACCCACACTGTCTGACTACCTGAATCTAGACGCTGCACCCCTCTATTCAAAATGCAGATACCAGTACACCGCAACCTCTCCGCTGACTGCCGGGATTCCTTTATACACATATTGATCAAACCCGCCAATTACAAACCCGCAGCTCTCATAGAACCTGCATGCCCGCACATTGATGCTCTGCGTTTCCAGCATAACTCCAGGCAATCCCCGCTCCAACGCCCAGCACTTGGCCTGTTCCATCAGTTGTCTGCCGATCCCATGCCTTCTGAATGGCTTGTCCACCTGGATCATGTCAATAAGGGCATAGCGGTTCCAATTCTTTTTCAATACTATTCGCCCCACCGCCTGTTGTTCCGCAAAAGCCAAATAAACCACTTGATCGGGGTTATTGATGTACTCAGAATCGTCTATTTCGTCTGCCTGCTCAGGGGTTTCTTCCAAGTATCTTTTCTCATAGATTGGAATGTCTTCCACGGTATATGTGAACTGACTCGCTATAAATGAAAGGACAAGAGCCGAATCTACGATAAAGGAATCGTCCATGTCCGTCCAGCAGCCCTGATCCTCAGCCGTCATTTCCCGGATGGAGATATCCAGAAACTCCGAGGAGTCTGCATCAAGTGGTCTTCGCGTTTCTTCCCGATCCATTTTTGAACCCTCCCTTAATTTTTTACAACCCTTTTTCTTGCTCCCCGTGCTTGACAAAGCAGGTCTACTCCAATAAGCTCCTAATCAAAGGTCTATTACAATAAACTTGGAACTTGAGGTGAAATGAATGGAGCCGTATAAACTGTTTGATGCGGAATATAAATTTGTATCGCTCATTTGGGAGAACGAACCGATTAATTCAACCGGGCTGGTGAAGCTGTGTCACAGCAAGTTGGGCTGGAAAAAATCCACGACCTACACCGTGCTCAGAAAGCTATGTGAACGGGGGATTCTGCAAAATGAAAATGCCGTGGTGTCTGCCCTGATTAAACGCGAGGAGGCTCAGAGGTATGAGAGTGAAGCCCTGCTCGACAAAGCCTTTGACGGTTCATTGCCGAAATTTCTAACTGCCTTTCTGGGTAACCGCCAGATCTCCCCCAAAGAAGCAGAACAGCTCAAACGCATTATTGAGGAGGCAACAAAATGACCGCGTGGTTCATCGCCATTCTGAATATGAGTATTACCGCAAGTTATGCCGCCATTGCCGTGATCATCGTCCGCCTGCTTTTCCGCAAAGCGCCCAAGGTCTTCGCTTATACATTATGGGTGGCAGTACTCGTCCGGCTGGTACTTCCTTTTAGTTTTAGTTCCGGCTTCAGCTTTCTGAGCTTTTTGGCACCTAGTGTTCCAGCGGGGAGCGGAGCAATGGAATATATCCCAACTCAAATCGGCTTAATGAATAACCCTGCGGTCAACATCGGGACGGACGTCATCAATCAAGCGGTCAAAGCTTCTCTGCCCTCTGCCACTCCTGCCGCAAGCGTGAATCCCATGCAATTCATTATGGAGCTTGCCGCCATGGTCTGGCTGGTTGGCATCGTTCTGCTGCTCAGCTACAGCGTGATCGCCTATCTCAAAATCATACATAAGCTGAGAACTGCAACGCTGGTGGAGGGAAATGTTTTTGAATCGGACCGAATCACTACACCTTTTGTATATGGCTTCATTCGGCCCAGAATCGTGATTCCTGTTGGCATCAAGGAGAACGGGCTCACTTATATCCTGGAGCATGAACGGACACATATCCGAAGACGGGACTATCTGATTAAGCCGTTGGCATTCCTGGTGCTTGTCATACACTGGTTCAATCCGCTGATGTGGATTTCTTTTACACTGATGAGCAAGGATATGGAGATGTCCTGCGACGAAAGCGTGCTCCGCAAACTGGGCAATGGCGCGAAGGCCGGTTATTCACACTCGCTGCTGGCTTTTTCCGTAAAAAGAGGCCCTATGCTGTCCGGCAGTCCGCTTGCCTTTGGCCAAAGCAGCATCCATGCCAGAATTAAACATGTGCTGAACTATAAACAGCCGAAGGTTGGAGCGGTCGCTGCAGCCAGCATCGTATCGCTAATCTTCATGGTGGGATTAATGGCTAATCCGGCCGGCAAAGCGGAGGGGTCAGCGGATCAGATCAACAAGCTTGCTACCGTCTGGGCGGATGCCCTTGTCTCCCGTGACGGTCACCCCCGCTATGCGATGATGTCGGCAGCTATGAAGGAACAATTCAAGCAGGAGCAAATCGCCAGAAGCGGTGAGAACTGGAACTACAACATCGGTGTATCCAGCCCCTGGGTGGCCGATTACGAAATCCGCATTGAGGGCAAAACGGCGCGCATCACTTACCTCACCCAAACCAGCGAACCGGCATTTTACCAATCAGAAGAGAGCCTTACTTTCGCGGTTGAAGACGGGGAACTCGTGGTTGCGGAGTATCATAGTGTTGTTCAATCTCTTTAATTAATCCAGTTCATTCATCTTCACTCATAACATCACTACCTTTTATCAAAAGCTCTATAGCGCTCCCTTTGATTAAGTATTTCCTCTTCATTAAATCCGAGCAGCTCCAGGAAAAGTTGATGCTGTAAGGGTGAATGCTTTTCAAATTCGGAATGCCATTCATCTGACGTTTTCCTGCTTATCCCTGCCGAATTCAATATTGCAAGCCATGTACACTCATCAAGGTTCTTTAAATTTTTATATAGCATACTATTTTCTAATAATTTGATAATCACAGCCTGTTGTTTTTTTACTGCTTCTATTTCTTTGTTCAGTTCTCCCATTCTCTTCAAAAGCAATGCGGTGACCTCCAAGTTTTCTGCATGTAATAGATTTGCAATCTCACCCAATGACACGCCCGCTTTTCTGAAAAGTAAGATTTTGCGTAATCGTTCCACATCTGCATCACTATACAGCCGATACCCCGCCTCATTCCTTGCCGATGGTTTAAGCAGGTTTATGGAGTCATAATATAACAAAGTACTCCTGGATACCCCAAATCTGGCAGCTATTTTACTCACAGATACTACCATACACACCTCATCATTTCTGGATTGAAGTCATTCCTCTTATGAAGAAGCTTCAATACTTTTTCTGTTAAGTTTGAACAAAGCTAGACCCAGAACTATAACTATCGATCCACAGAACATCAACAGCAGACCATATTTGAACCATTCCAACATTATTCCGAATAGGAGCATTGCAACCGGATAAGTAAAATTGCCTACAGCGCCTATTATGCCGAAGACCCTTCCTGACATTTCATTCTCAACCATTTGCTGTAGAATAGCGCGATAGCAAGTGCTAATCACAACAACCGCAGAGCTCATTGCAAAAAATATGAAAAAATACGGTAAAACCTCATCTACACCCGAGTTACTAAGAATGCCGAATACCATATAGACCAGACCGATAAAACCAATGCCTCCGTACATGTATTTTTTTTCCTGACCGTTTATACTCGTCAAGCTTAGAATAAAACCTGTTACTATAACTCCCGTCCCATAAAAGGATTCAATAATCCCAAGATTTTGCGCACCGTTTCCTTTTAAAGTCAGGGCAAATACGGGCATGATTACTTGAACAGAACCCACGAAAAAGTGCAAAATAGCAACGACTGTCACGATTAAGATTATACTCCTGTTTTTGAAAATATATTTATAACCCTCTTGAATATTTTCCCTGATTTTTTTCTTTGAAGGCTCCGTATATGTAACTGGTTTGATAACAAGTGAGGCTGCAAGGAAAGCTGCTACAAAAAAAGAGAATGCATTAAATGAAAAGATAAAACCATACCCCAACCATGCTGCACAAATACCGCCCAACAACGGCCCTACGACAAGCGAAACGCCACTAACAAACTGACTTCTCGCATTGGCACTGATCAGTTCGCCTTTCTCTACAATTTGCGGTATGACCGCTTGAACAGTAGGATCGAAGAATGCAGAACAGATCGATAGTATTACTTGTGCAGTAATGATTATCGGCATATTCAATGCACCTGCATAATATGAAATAGCCACTATGGAGACAACCAGCCCCCTGATAATATCAATGTTGACCATTAGCTTTTTTCTGTTAAAGAAGTCAATAATACCTCCGGAAAATAAACCTGTTATAATGGCCGGGGCCATGGAAAAAAATAATACAAGTCCTGTCAGCGATGGTGAGCCCGTAGTCTGGAGAACCCAGTAGGCAAGCGCAAGTGCATAGAATTTATCTCCAATCTGCGATATGAGCTGGCCGCTTAATAAAAGGGACAGATTTGGGTTGATTTTGATTTTCTTCATATTGGCCTCCTGATGATCTGGCTTTTCATCTGTAACGCTAAACTATAAAGCCATAGACAGGTCAATATTATATGGTTGCATCCTTTAAAAACAGCAAAGCAGCGCTTCTCCGGTTAATGGAAAAACGCTGCTTCGGGTGCCAAACCCTTTTCCCTTTTGTTACTTTTTCAAGTTCGCTTTATATAGCACTGTTCATTGTGTGCCAGCTATTGGTTACCATACTTGAGACTTCTACTGCCGCTCCCGCTGCCTCTCGATCATCCCCAAGTAACGATCCAACTGCTGCTCCTCCAAAGAAGCCATCATATCAGCAAAAGGCCTTAGGTCCCGATGTACAGCGTAGGCTTCCAGAGCATTAAAATAATCCAATCTGCTTTCTTTCGCAATAGAGATGGGTAAGAAGCCGTTCGCCAGCAGCTGGTAGTTCATAATCAGCCGTGATGTTCTCCCGTTCCCGTCCGCAAACGGATGGATGCGCACAAACTCCGCATGCGTCCACGCCGCGAGCTCAATGATGTTAACAGGCTTTTTATCAGCCAAATCAGCATAAAAGTTTTGCACCTGTCGGTACATCTCATTTGGTATTGGCGGTGTATGTGCAGCTCCTGAAATATATACCTCTACATTGCGGTAGACACCACCCACCATAATATTCTCCATCAGGATGGCATGAATGTCCTTGATGATGTTTTCGTCCAGCAGCAGCCCTTGCTCAATACAGGCTTTTACATGCTGGTAGGCTTTGTTATGGTTAATGACCTCGTAAATTTCCCGCAGCTTCTTCCCACCTACGGACAGCCCTTCCTCCAGTACCACCTTGGTTTCCAGAAGAGTAAGCGTGTTACCTTCAATTGCTGTGGAATTATGGGTATACTCCAGTTCAAACGCCTGTACATAACTTTTGACGGTTACTTCCGGGAGTGTATGTTTGGCCTGCTCGTATAAGGCTTTTTTACGCAGTAATTCGGGGTAGTCCACACTGCTCACTCCTTTGTGTTAGATTACCTTATTTTCACCCGATGATCTTAACCGCATTCTCTTTAATCTGCGCAACCGTCTCTACAAGTCTTCTCTGCTTCGTTCCATCGAAAAGCTTAACAAAGCTCTGAGGTTTGTCAAAAGGCGGCTTGGTCAGTTCGGTTACGTTGTCGATATAACCATTCTGCACAATGTAATCAATAACCTTTTTCACAAATACGATCTGCCCCTGACTCAGTGACTGGTCATTGATGAATTCCGAGAATGCAGCCGTTGCCGCCGCATACTCCAGCTTAGCAATTTTGCGGACCAGCAGCCCGAACGGAGTATCCTTGAATTCCCGCTCATAATCCTCTGCTGTGCCCAGCTCGCCAGTAAAAATCTTCTCCAAGGCTTCATAGTCCAGCGCCGTTAATGGAATATTATTGCGGAGCTTGTGGATTACCAGATTGTCCCGGTTTTTCTCGATATAGCGGTTGACCTTAAGCTTATAATCTTCGAAAGTATAGGCCTCATACATAGCTTTCCCTTCGTGAACTTCAAGAACCTCATCGGCAAGGTTGGTATAAATCGGATTCTTGCCTCCCTCATCCACAATGAATTTAATCAGACCACGCAACTCCTGACGTACCTTTTCAAAATCCAGCAGATTAGCGCTGTCCCAAAACTCTTCCGTCCCTATCGTCTGAATTAACGTCAGCTTGTCTCTCACCTGCGGTATAGTTGCACGCTGTAAAAGAGTTGTTGCCACATCGATCAGTTGTTTCTTCGATTTTTTGTATTGTGGCGCTTCCTCTGCCTGGGCAAGCATTAAGCCGTACAGCAAATTATCAAACCGTTTGGCATGCTCGTCTGCATCATCCATGTAAACAATGGGGGCAACATATTTAATTAGATTAGACTGGTCCTGCTCCAGCAGGCAGACAAATGCAGCTTGATGTTTATACTTCTCTATGTATTGCAGCTGCATTTTCACCGATACCAATTCCGTATTGAGTGCTTGAATTTGCCCGATTACGATCTCTATCAGGTCTGTACGAATGGATTGATAGGGTTCATCTATAAACACAGCCTGCTGCAAGTGCTGGATTAATCGTATACGCTTCGCAAAGATCACTTCGGACAAGCTGTAGGCTTCATTCCCCTGCAATCCCTCCTTGTGTTGACGGAAAAATTCGAAGTTGCCCAGATAATCAAAAATGACAAAATGAGTCTTGTCCTCTCCTTCTCCAAACAGGTCCTTACAAAGTCTTGTCCCGCGGCCAATCATCTGCCAGAACTTGGTTTTGGAACGAATCCGTTTGAAGAACACCAGATTGACGATTTCCGGCACATCTATCCCTGTATCCAGCATATCTACCGAGACGGCGATATAAGGGCTTTTGTTCGCAAGCTTGAAGTCATCAATCAGGCTTTGTGTGTAATCATCCTCGGATACAATTCGCTTGGCAAAATCCCCCTTATACTGCGGATACAGCTTGTTGAAGCGTTCCACGATATATTGAGCGTGATTTTTATTCTGAGCGAATATAATCGTTTTGCCCAGTCGGTCTCCGCCTGATACCTTGATGCCCTGGGTCATTAGATCCTCAAGCACCTGATCCACTGTGGCCTGATTAAAAATGAAATCATTAATGGCCGGAGAAGGGATGAATTCAGGCATTTCGCCATCTTCCTCTGTAAAATCCTCCTCATAGCGCGCCTTGTCATCTGCAGAGAGCGTATCATAGGTGATGCCTTGTTCCAGAACTTTCGTTGTCACTTCAATATTATGATAAGGCACCAGCACACGGTCCATCTCTACAGCCGTCTCATAGGGATAGGCATAGGTAGGCACGCCGCTCTCCATCTCGAAAAAGTCATACGTATTGCGGTCCACATCCGTCTTCGGGGTTGCGGTCAGCCCTACCACATAGCCGTCAAAATACTCAAATATGGCGCGGAATTTCTTAAAGATACTCCGGTGCGCTTCATCCACGATAATCAAGTCAAAGTGGGCGGGTGTGAAGAGCCGCTTACCGTCATCACTCTTGGCCCTGTCAATGGCATTCAGCATCGTAGGATAGGTGGAGAACACAATACGGGCCGTCTTGTCATCCTTATTGCTGAGCAGATTGCAGAGAGACATATCCGGCAGGTAGTTCTTGAAGTCGTCCTTTGCCTGTTTGACCAAAGCCTTTCGGTCAGCCAGAAAGAGGATGTTAGTCACATATCCCCCTCGGGATAACACATCGGTTAGACTGGAGGCGGTTCTGGTCTTCCCGGTACCCGTCGCCATAACCAGCAAGGAACGTCTATGACCCGTCATAATATTATCGCAAACTGCACGTATGGCTTCCTTCTGGTAGTAGCGGTCTGTGATGTTATCGTCAATGACGACCTCATCCAGAACTTTGCGTTCATTCCGCCGATTCATCAGCTTCTGCAGATCCGACTTGGAAAATACGCCGCTGACTTTGCGCTGCGGAGAGGTAACGTCATCCCAGAGATTGGTTTCGAAGCCGTTGGATGTAAACATCATAGGCCTTCTGCCGGTCATTCGCTCCAGGCAATCCGCATACAGCTTGGCCTGATGGGTGCCCGCCTTCGGGTCTTTGGAGGTGCGTTTGGCTTCAATGATCGCCAGAGGCAAGCCGTCCTTTCCGTACAGCACGTAGTCGGCATACCCTTTCCCCTCATCATTGGGCATCCCGTACAATTCGACTTCTTCTCTCGCATCATCCCCGAGTGTCCAGCCCAGCAGCTTCAAATCAACATCTATATATTTCTTGCGCGTGCGGAACTCCGAAATATCCTCCGGCGTAAAGTGGCGCTCTTCCTGGTGCTGTTCTTTGTCGGCAGTAAGCCGGTCACTCATTGCCGCGATCTGCGCGCGCAGCGCTTCGATTTCAGATTCCTTTTGCTCAATTAAGCTGTCTTTCTCCTTGATACGGGCTTCATCCAGAACCACCTTCTCTACAGGGATATTATCCTCAGCGAAATGGCGTTCTTCATAATTCACACCATAGCAATAGTCAAGCCACTGGATGAATTCAAATAATGCAGCAAGCGACAAAACGGCATCACTGGAGCTAATCGCTTTGTCTGTATGTACCGCAAGGTTCCCCAGCTTAATAATATAGGGCAGCTTCCCCCAAGTCTGGTTCTCCATTGCGAATTTGAAGGTAGGTTCATGAATAAGTGCCTGCAAATTGTCCTTGTAGGGCATAGTGATGGTGTTATCGGCAGCGTATACCCATTTCACTGCAAGCTCAAAAGCCTTACGGCTGCCCACCGCTGCCATGGCCGGAGAGGTGGCAAGCACTCTCTCCGCTTCGATGCAGGCGTTAGCAAACAACTTATATTCCGGTTGCCCTAGCAAGAACTCAAAATTTGCAGGCATTGGATTCACCTCACGGATAGAAGATGGTAAAGATATGTTGGAATACGAGCAACTGATTAGGACATGCTTCGTTATTCGAAGTACTCGCTCATTAGGCTGTCGAAGAGGTACTGCGTCTCGTCTATGGCTTTTTTGACGAGGGCTTTTTGTTCTTCGATTTTGGTTACGATGTTGGCAAATTGGGTTTGGAGTAACAAGGGGATCATTGGAACCACCAAATTCGAAATAGTACCTGCATTCAAGTTCTTCATTGTTACACCAACAGATTGATGTTCTAATATAGATCGCATCGGATCTGATGAAATAATGCGCTGTAGAACCATAGGTAAAAAATCATTTTCTATTCTGATAAACATACTTCCTGTCCCGCAAAGAAAACCTTCATTCTCCACAACCGCGCAACGCCCTATTTCCCCTCTACGTCCAACGACTATGTCCCCCTTTTCCATAACATAGCCTTTTAGTTCATTAAATTTCTCAGGACTTAAAGTCAAGTTCATATCCGGCACGATCTTGTTTCCAACTATGTGCGATGGATTGACAAGTGGAAATCCATCCTCTATATAATCCTCTACGTGAAGCAAACTACCAAATGGGCCTATCTTCACCATTGAAAAGTCACCAATATGTTTTAATTCCCATCCCTTTTCATTAGTGACAGGATTACCAAACATATCGTAAAAAGTTGATTTGATCAGATTGTCCAGCTCGGCAAGCTGCTGTTTACGCATGGCAAGCAGTTCTGCGGCGACTTCTAATGTATTGGCAATTTGTTTTTGTGTTTCGAGCGGTGGAAGTGGGATCAACATTTTTTCCATACCACCTTTTGTTGCATGAATCATTTCAATTCCCCGGCCCTGATTCATTATGGCTTTTGTACTTTGTTGAAGTAAGTAATACATATATCCTTTTTCAACATGCTCACTAAGTACGATTTTCCATATATGATAATGGTAGATAGCCCTTGGTCCATCCCATATCTTCGGTCCAAATGAAGCAGACCAAGCATATAGTAAATCTCCTTTATCACAATACTTATTTTCTTCTAGTTGTAAATCAGAGTAGTACCACCCTCTGTTAGAAAAGAAGTTACCCACTCTTAACACAGGAGTAGCCCCCTCATCCAACAATTCATCTTGCTTATATGCACGCCCATTTAGAAGCGTTACAACATCCCCCAACTTCACCTTCTCCCACTTACTCACCCAACAACCCCCTCAACTCCTCCATCTTAGAGGAAATATCAAGGCTCAACTCATCCAGACGAGTCATAATCACTTCTGGCTTGTCATACTCTACCTTTTCATACACAACCTCTTTATATCTATTTATCGACAGATCATAGTCATTCGCTTCAATCGCAGACTTGTCCACCAGGAAGCTAGGCTCTGTTGGTTGACGGTCGGCTTCACCTTCGAGGTTATGATAACGGGCGATGATATCCGGGATATCGTTAGCCGCAATAGGAGAACGTTTATCATCGAGAGAATAACCGTCCGCTTTCATATCGTAAAACCACACTTTATCCGTGCCGCCTGCATCTGTCTTGGTGAACAAGAGAATCGCCGTGCTGACCCCAGCATAAGGTTTGAACACGCCACTTGGCATGGAGATCACCGCCTGAAGCTGATGGTTCTCTACCAGTTCTTTGCGAAGAGACTTATGCGCCTTGGTCGAACCAAACAGCACGCCGTCAGGCACGATACATGCACAGCGTCCGCCTTTGCGCAGAATGCGCAGGAAGAGGGCCACGAACAAAAGCTCTGTCTTTTTGGTATCTGTGATCGTTCTTAAGTTTTCGTTGATGCTCTCCGCGTCTACTGTTCCGGTGAATGGTGGATTGGCGAGCACAATATCATAGGCGGATGCTGTATTATTTTGTCTGGACACACTGTCCACGTAATCTATATGGGGCTGGCTAATGGAATGGAGCATCAGATTCATGGCGGACAGACGCAGCATCGTTCTATCGGTATCATAACCGGAGAACATTTCACCCGAGAAATGCTCCCACTGCTCGCTGGTCATCTCAGCCTCATATTTTTCGCGGATATATTCGGCAGAAGAGACAAGGAAACCCGCTGTACCACAAGCCGGGTCAACGATCTTGTCATTTGGTGTAGGCGCAATCAGACGCACCATCAGATCGCGAATATGCTTGGGCGTTCTGAACTGGCCGTTTTGACCAGCCGAAGCCAGCTTTCCTAGCATGTACTCGTACAGGTCGCCCTGCATATCCAGGTTTTTGATATCATGTTCATACAGTTCATCAAGACCTGTGATCATCTTTTGCAATACTTGCGGGGTAGGAACCAGAAACATGGCATCCTGCATATAGCGCGAGAAGGCCGTCGTGTTCGCTCCATTCATGGCTTTGATAAACGGAAACACCTTCGTACTGACAATATCATAGATGATACGGGCATCTTTGGTTTTGAATTTACTCCAGCGCAGTTCTTGTCCCTCTTCGTTCTCAGGGAAAATCTTCGGCATCTTTTCACCGCTTAAAGCTTCAAAGCTCTCATTCTCCAGTTCCTTCTCATCCAGAGAGCGAATAAACATCAGATAGGTAAGTTGTTCAATAACGGTAAGGGGATTACTAATTCCGCCTGCCCATATATCCGACCATATTTTATCAACCTTGTTGCGAACTTCTCCTGTCAGCATGCATCTTACTCCATTCTATTTCATAATCATTCTTCATTCGATAATATCTCCTATATTATACACCTATCTCCTTAATCATTGGATATTCTATATACCTTAGAGGCTAGCTCAATGAACATCTTGCATGTTACGGAGTGATGTGACCAATCAAATTTGCTTAAATGCTTAGCATAGAACCTTCCTTCGGTTATTCCCGAGCTGGTAAATGTTATTGCGCCGAACTGCTCCAAATGATTTGGAAAGACAAGTTCGTAGACAACTCCGCTGTCACTTTCCTCACCCTTTTCCGCATGTATACTGTGTTGTGATTCACGATCAATAGCAGAGATTTCCTGGTGGTGTTCCTTGAATCGCCATAAGAATTCACTTGAAGTCACGATTCTTATGTCTGCTTCAAATTCATTTTTAATGACCAATAATGCTGAAAAGTTTGCATTACTATAGAAAATATTACTGGACTCAATATTCACATTATTGTACATACTGTCTAACTCTACTTGCATTTCCTTAATATTTAATTCATCATAAGTGTCTTTATACTGGTCAAAAATCTTCTGCAGGAACGGGTCCTTCATTTCAGCCAACAAAGCCTTAGCCTCTTTGAGCAATGGCTCCGTCTTTCTGATATCGTAGACCCATAGCAGCGAGTTTATCTTTTGGAATAAGTGAAGAATTCTCTCATTCATATAAAGTACCTGCCTAACCACCGGATAAATTTTTGCTTGTACTCCGTTCTATATTTCTTTTTAAAATCTGTACTCTTGATAATTTTAAATCCCCTCTCGAACCTCGCCAGGCTAAAACCCGTTCTGGGAACAAATAATATGTAGCGGATAAAGTGATGATTGGAACCTGAATTTTTGTTCACATCTAAATCTACCCGGGCTATAACACCAAAACCAACTGCACTCGCGTACCCGTTGCTGCTGCATTCATGCCAATACTTCAATAACTGCTCTAGAGCATCGAGAGGATATCCCTCGTCTCTCCCTAAATGCGTCTTCACTTCCAAAGGCATATCATTGGGCAAATTACTCATTGAGGAACAAGAAGTAATCCACAGTCTATCCAACTGTACCCAGTCACAATAAAACCTAAAATCCGGACATCTCAAATTGTGAGCTTTCATTCTTTGAAAAGGGATTCGAACAACCCCCATAGCAGCACCCAAAGCAGGCATAACTACGGCCTCGCCAATGTTTCCGGTTACCGCTTGAGATTTGTGTTTTTCAGAATGAATCTGTATTCTTCCAACCGAAGGTCCCGAGTACAAATTATGAATTCTCCAAATCGCTGCTCCGGTTGAATTCACATAGTCCCCATAATGAACCCCGAGGGACCTGATGAGATTGCCCGTATATACTTCTCCATAGATACCCAATTCTGATTTTGTAATACGATATGTATGTGCACGGCCAATACTGCGTGTAGGGGTAGAAGCAAGGTAGAAAGAACAATTAAACTCTATCATTTACCAACTTCCCTTCAGTATTTTATTCAGGCTGCTCTGCTACAAAAGTCCTGTTTTTGAATCTATTATAATATGCCGTTAGTCTACAATACCAATATTTTCATACTACATAAATTGAACCCGAAAGCTCGGGGAACGCGATTAGACTACTGGGCATTTAACAAGATTAAGACAAATATGACATACTGCTGTCACTGAGCTATGTTATAACACAAGTAGAAACGGCTTCGCCGTCCTTATTAGGACGGGGCCCGTTTCAGCGAGAAATAGAAGGATAATTTATAGCGTGAAGCATATAAATGCTTATATTTAAATAAAAACGAGGTGCACCGCTATGGCAAGCTATGAATATTCGTCCAAGAAGGATTTGTTGGAGGCCATCCACAGCAAATATGTGCTGCTGGATGCGGAATTTGAAGATGTCGATACGAGTCAAAAAGATGTGAGAATTCCCGGGGTGGATAAAACGCCCGCCGAGATTATCGCCTACCAGCTGGGCTGGCTTCAGCTTGTGATGGGTTGGGACAAGGATGAACGGGAGGGCAGAGCGGTTATTATGCCTTCTCCCGGCTATAAATGGAATCAGCTTGGAGGACTGTACCAGTCTTTTTACGAAGCATACGCCGAGTATTCCCTGCCCGAACTGCGGGACTTATTCCGGCAGATTGAGCAACAGTGGCTGGATTGGGTGGGCACGCTGACGGAAGAAGAACTGTTCATCCAGGGAATCCGCCAATGGACAGGCAGCAAGGAGAACTGGCCGATGGCCCGGTGGATTCATATCAATTCGGTGGCCCCGTTCACAAGCTTCCGGGCAAAAATCAGAAAGTGGAAGAAACACCTTCATCTATATAAATTGAACTTGTGATTTTTCTATTTGGGATTGGTCGTGACTCCAGAGAATGTTTGGACTTCCGGCCGCTGTTGTCTGCAGATTTCTTGATTGATTGTATACCGTTATTAACGGTTGAAATCCGCAGACAAAGGCGGACGCTACCGCTCCTACAGTTCCAAACTTCTCCTCCGCCACTTTTCCCTTATTTGTAATATTTTCAAGTTCAATTTATCTAGTGCCGCTGGACCGGCCGTCAGCCCCTTGACCGCCGTCCATCCTTTGACCATCGTCCGTCCCTTGACCGCCGTCTCTCCCTTGACCGCCGTTCCTTTGCGTTCCACCGTTCATCCCCGGAAAGCCGCCGTTTCCGTTGCCTCTGCCCCCGCCGTTAAAGTCCGTGCCGCCATTTCTTCCCGGAAACCCGTTCATCCCGGAGCCGGGGTCCGTATCCGTGATTTTTTGGGAGGTGATGGCGTCACAGGAGGCCAGCAGCACGGAACAGCTGAGCACTGCGGTCAGCAATGAGATATAGCTTTTTTGAGTCCGCATCCTAAGCCCCCCTCTTTCCAAACGTATAATCATATACGTCCTTAAATCCCATATAAGAAAATACAATCAGCAGCGGATATACCGGGTAAATGTAACGGGACTTGATTTCCCATAACAGATAGAACCCGATGAACCCCAGAATGACCAGAATCAGCGGGGTTTCCGCATACCGCTTTGCTTTTATTCCACCGATTAACCGCACAAGAATACAAGCATACATCAGGATATTCAGGACATACAGCGTCCAGAGCAGCCCGCTTCTGGCATTCGAATCCCCCTTGAACCAGTCCGAAGCAAATGTAGTGTATACATAGCGGTCCATCACAAAGCCCATTCTGCCTCCGCTGCTGGACGAACCGTCATTTCCTATGCCGTATCTCTCTATCTGGTATGTGCCTTCGGTCCAGGTCCAAATGAGCTTTTTATAATACATATTCACTAATTCGCCTGCAGTGGCCTTCGAGAACTTATCGGCAATAGACGCCTTGAACAGCCTGGTGCTTTCCGCCTTGTTATAGCCCGCATCCTGCTGATAAATGCTGTAGCTCTCCCGGTTATCCCAGAACCCGAACGTCTCCAGGTTGACGCCCATATTCAGCCACATGTAGACAGGCGCTGAGTTTTGGTTGGGGGATTCCTCCACGGTATGCGTTCCCTGCAGCACAGCATTTTGCGTCCAGCCCGGAACATTGAACAGCAGAACCGTTAGGATTACTGGAGGGATGACCTTTTTCCATCCGAGGGTCCGCATATGAAATAGAAGGGTAAGCAGAACCGTTATCAGAAAAATAACGCCGATGCTGCGGAAATAATTCCCGGCCGCCAGCAGAATGGCTGTAAGCAGGATGTCTTTATATGAAGTGGTTCTGGTGAATCTTACAGCAAAATATAATGCACTGGTCAGAAAAGCGGTAGCAATCACGTCATTATAGATGAGATTACTCATGAACAGCGAAGGAAGGTAAGTGGCAGCAAAGACCAGGACTCCATAGTCCTGTCGCTTGGATGTAGGGTTGAGCTCTTTGTATAGCAGGTAGATCATTAAAGTAGTGACGAGCGAAAACAGGATATTGAAGCTTTTGATGACCAGATAATTATCCGGGAACAGGTACAGCAGTGTCTTTAAGTACAGGACAATTGAGAATTGGAACGGGAACATGTGAAGATAACCGCTGGTGTCAAAGGAGGAATAATCGTTCCGGTACAGCATATCCCTGGCCAGCGACAGCACTGTCTGTGAATCATCCGTCGGCAAGCGGGTAAATAGAAAAATGATTACGATTTGGATCGCACAGGAAAATAACAGCGTGGCCGGAATAACAATCCTAGGGCTGTACTTATCCAGCTTCAGGCACATTCTGTACAGAACGGCGCTTAAGGCGAGGACGGCTGCGATCAGCACCATAAAAAGAACCAGCTTTTGCTTTGCCAGAACCGGCGTGTCGCCGTAAGCGAAATAGTTATACTCCGCCCGGAGAAAAAAAGACGAAGCGATAAAAAGCCCGATGAAAAAAGCCAATATCACATACAGTGTTCGTTGAATTCTCTTTACCATGGACAAACCTCCATCTGGCAGTGCTTCGTTCGGATCATCACATGCCTGAATATTTAACAGCAGTATAAGGGTCTAATCTGAAAATTTGATGAAAATCACGCAGGAACGAACAGGAACGGCGAAGAAGGAACTTACGTAAGAGATGATACGATGTTCAATACAGACGATGAAGGAGTGTATCCTATGAAAGAGCCATCCTACACAGCCAGACTTGAATTGTTTGCGCAAAATGCACAGAAGGTCAAACAAGATTTTGCCTGGAAAAATGCGCAGGTCAACCGCCTGGCGGCACTGCTGTATACTGCCGAGAACAAGATAGCCGACAGTGAGGCGATCCGCGCCAGCTTTGAACTGATTAAGGAGCATACCGGAAGCTTTTCTTCCTTCCGGAGCACTTCCGCAATTGGCCTTGCTGCCCTGCTCTCCCTGTCTGCTAATCAAGAGAAGCAGCTTGTGGACACATTGGCTGTCTATGAGCTGCTTAAGGACGCCAAGTTCAGAGGATCAGATCATCTCGTGATTGCCGCCTATCAGATTGCTGTGAATACAGCACCGGATCAATACCTGCAGACGGTAGAACGGGCAAAAGCATTCTATGAGGGCATGAAAGCCAGACATCCTTTCCTTACGGGACGGGACGACTATATTTTTGCTGCCCTGCTCGGCCTTTCCGGTATTCCTGTTGAGAGCGGACTTCTGCGCATGGAGGAGCTCTATGCTGCGCTGAAACCTGAGTTTCTGTCCGGAAACAGTGTGCAGGCGCTGACGCAGGTGCTGGTGCTTAGGGATAATGCTTCCGAAACGGCGTCCCAGGTCCTTGCACTCCGGGATGCCTTCCGGGCAAGAGGGCTTCGGCTGGATAAAGAGTATACCTTATCCTCTCTGGGCGTATTATCGCTGCTGCCTTGCGTTCATGAGGACATTGTGAACGGTGTGTCGGAAACTTATGAATTTCTGCGCACTCAAAAAGGCTTCGGCAATTGGTCCATTACGAAGCAGGAGCTGCTGCTGCTGTCGGCTGCCCTGGTGGCCTTCAATTATGTAGATAAGGCAAAAAGCGGTGTAGTCACCACGATGCTCTCCACCAACATTACTAATATTGTAATCGCGCAGCAGGCCTCGATTGCCGCTGCCGCCGCCGCATCGGCTGCTGCGGCTTCTTCCTCCAGCTGACAACTTTGGTTACGCATTCAAAAGTTCAATCGATTGTAACAAAAAATATTGGAATTCCGGTTGCTGGCTGCCTGTTAGTGATATAATCACGTTGATTTGTTCACTCCTTCCTGTATGGCAGGGTGAAAGAACACGCAGAAACAGGTGATCAGATGTTTGAACTAAAATGGCTGTGGCAGAATCTGGAGGGTAACCGGGCCCGGTACATTATGGCGCTATGCCTATCGGTGATTGGCTCCTCTCTGACGATTGTGAATCCGTACCTCAGCCAGCGTATTGTGGATACGTTTATTGCCGGAGACAATGCCGTGCAGAATCTGACGGACCAACGGGGGCTGCTCATCGCGCTCTGTCTGGGAATGATCGGTTTTTCTCTGCTGCGCACAGGTCTGGCCTATTTTACGACCATGCAGTATGAGCGGTCTTCCCAGAACATGCTGTACCGCATTCGCATTTATCTGTACAACAAGATTCAAGGGCAGGACCGGGAATATTACGATCATAACCGGACCGGCGACCTCATGACGAAGATGACGGGGGATCTGGACATGGTCCGCCACTCGATGGCGTGGATTTTCAAAACGATCATTGAATCGTTGACGATTTTTGCAGCGGCCGTGATCTATTTCTTCAGCATCGATACCGGCCTGACGTTGTGGATGCTTACCCTGTCCCCGCTTATTTTTATCGTGGCCTACATATTTGCCAAGCATGTCCGCCCCATGTATGTGGATCTCCGCGAGCGGCTGTCCCAGCTGAATACAACCACACAGGAGAATATTTCCGGCAACCGGGTGGTCAAGGCTTTTGCCCGCGAGGCGTACGAGATCGAGAAATTTACGGAAAAGAACGTCAACTACTCGACAGCAAATAAAAAAGCTGCACTTGTGTGGCTTGATTACTTTCCTTATCTCGAAACCTTTGCTCAGGCCTTCAACGTCATTCTGATGCTGGCGGGCGGGCTGTACCTGATGGACGGCCGGATCACCTTTGGTGAATTCGCAGCTTTTTCTTCCCTGGTCTGGGCTGTATCGAACCCGATGCGCAACATCGGGATCATTATCAACGACATTCAGCGCTTTTTTGCCAGCTTGACCAAAATCGTCGAAATCTATTACGCCCGGCCCGCTATAGTCAACGAGCATCAGGCCACGACCAAGCGGCGTTACGAGGGCCGGATCACGTTCGAGCATGTCACCTTCAAATATGACAGCGCTACAGTACTGGACGATGTCAGCTTTACGGTGGAACCCGGTGAAACGATTGCCATTATGGGCTCAACAGGAGCAGGCAAAACCACACTGATTAATCTGATTCCGCGTTTCTATGATGTATCCGGCGGACGTGTGCTGGTAGACGGCATTGATGTCCGTGAGCTAGAGCTTGACGAGCTGCGCGGCAACATCGGCATGGCCACCCAGGACGTTCTCCTCTTCTCCGACACTATCGACGGAAACATCGCCTATGGCGACCCTGAGCTTCCTGAAGAAGAGGTCGTGGCCTATGCCGGGCTTGCAGCCGCCCACGATTTCATAGTCAAAATGCCTGAAGGCTATGACACGGTGGTCGGGGAACGCGGGGTCGGCTTGTCAGGCGGCCAGAAGCAGCGGATTGCGCTCGCACGCGCCCTGGCGGTCCACCGGTCCATCCTGATCCTGGATGATACCACCTCTGCCGTCGATCTGGAGACCGAGGAGCACATTCAGCAAAGTCTGCGCGGGCTGGATTACCCCTGCACGAAGCTGATTATTGCGCAGCGGGTATCCACTACGGCAGAGGCTGACCGCATCCTGATTCTGGATAACGGAAGGCTGATCGAAGAAGGGACCCATGCCGAGCTGCTGGCTAAGCGGGGTTATTATTATGATGTGTTTATGCTGCAGAACGAGGGTATTGGAAGGCAGGTGATGGCTCATGGCCAGGAATAAATTCGACGTCGACGAGAATCTGGAATCGCCTTTTGACATCAGGCATTTCCGCCGGGCAATGATCTATATCAAGCGGAAAAAGAAACCGATGATTATCGCGTTTATCCTGAGCGCGCTCTCGGCAGCCATCGCCTTGTCGGCACCGCTGATCATGCAGCATGTCGTTGACGTAACCATTCCCTCCAAGGAGAAGCTGGCCCTGCTTGGCTGGTCGCTGCTGATGCTGCTAACCATTGTGGTCAGCGTTATTCTCGCTACCATCCGCTCGCGTATCATGACCCGCGTCGGACAGGATATTATTTTTGACATCCGTACGGATTTGTTTGCGCATTTGCAGCAGCTTCCATTTAAATATTACGATGACCGTCCGCAGGGCAAAATTCTGATCCGGGTCGTAAACTATGTCAACTCCGTTTCGGATGTGTTATCGAACGGTATCATCAACTTTATTCTGGAAATTGTCAATTTAATCTTTATCGCCGCCTTTATGTTCGCTGTGGATGTAAGGCTGTCCTTCGTCATTCTTGCCGGACTGCCTGTTTTCCTCGGCATCATGCTGCTGATCAAAACCCGGCAGCGCCGCGCATGGCAGGCCGTGTCCAACAAAAGCTCCAATCTGAACGCCTACATGCAGGAGAGCATCACCGGTATTGGCGTGACCCAAATTTTCTCCCGCGAGCAGCAGAATGCAGGGATTTTCACACGGCTGGCCGGCAACTTCCGCAAGGAATGGATGCGGGCGGTGTCTTATAATATGCTGATTCCTTTTTCGGTAGACAACCTGTCCACCATCGTTACGGCTCTGATTTTCCTCGTGGGTCTGCTGACTCTGGACCCCGTGGATGCAACCCTTGGCGTCATTCTGGCCATGAGCAGCTACGCCGCCCGCTTCTGGCAGCCGATTCTGAATCTGTCGAACCTGTACAACAGCTTCATCAATGCGGTAGCCTACCTGGAGCGCATCTTTGAAACGCTGGATGAACCGGTGACCGTCAGCGATATTCCGGATGCGCGGGAGCTTCCGTCCGTTCAGGGCCGGGTTACTTTTGACCATGTAACCTTCGCCTATGACCCGGGGCTCAACATCCTGGAGAATATCTCCTTCGATGTCCAGCCAGGGGAGAGCATTGCCCTGGTAGGACCGACAGGAGCAGGCAAAACCACTGTCGTCAATCTGATCTCGCGCTTTTATGACCTGACCGGGGGCAGAATTCTAATTGACGGACAGGATATCTCACAGATTACGCTGAAGTCCCTGCGCAGCCAGATGGGGATTATGCTCCAGGACAGCTTCATTTTCTCCGGCACCATTCTGGACAATATCCGTTACGGGAAGCTCGATGCCACCGAGGAGGAAGTGATTGCCGCCGCCAAGGCGGTGTGTGCCGATGATTTCATCCGTGAATTTGACCAGGGCTACCTGACCGAGGTCAATGAGCGCGGCTCTAAGCTGTCGCAGGGACAGCGGCAGCTCATCTCTTTTGCCAGAACGCTTCTGGCCGACCCGCGGATTCTCATCCTGGACGAAGCCACTTCTTCCATTGATGCGAAGACAGAACGTCTGCTGCAGAAAGGCTTGAACGAGCTGCTTAAAGGACGCACATCATTCATTATCGCGCACCGGCTCTCCACCGTTAAAAACTGCGACCGCATCATGTATGTCTCGAACAAAGGGATTGCCGAAAGCGGCTCGCATGATGAGCTGATCGCACGCCGTGGCCTCTACCACAAGCTCTATACGGCGCAGAAGATGGAAGCTTAAAACACATATTTGGATAAGGCAAACAAGCACAGGCCGTGATACAAGGCCTGTGCTTGTTTGCGCTGAAAGCTTGCTTTTCATTGCCTCATTACTTAAATAAAGGGAATCTTAACGGTCACCGTAGTGCCTTCACCGAAATTTTTTCCGTCAAAGCTGTTCTTCACTCGCTCCGAATAGTCCAATTGAACACGGAGTCTATCTTCTGGCGCGTTTGTTCAATGATTTTGTTCCCGTAATACCATGTAATTTCCTTCTGAATTCCTTCGGAGAGCATTGGTTATACTTGTAGAAAATTTTATAAAAGTTCGCCATATTCGGCATGCCCACCAAAGATGCCGTTTCCAGCACTGAAATATCCCTCGTTAATAATATAAGCTCTGCATTTACTATTTTTTTGTGATTTACATATTCTATAAAGGTCCTTCCCATAATCTTCTTAAAATACTTGCCAAAATAAAAGTAATCCAGATTCATTAACTTGGCCGCTTCCTTCATATCTACCCTGCCGTTGATGTTTTTTTCAATGTAGTCCAGCACCGGCAGCAGCTTTATAAGCTCAGAATCATTCTTTAATTCCATGAACGAACTTGTATCATTGCGGAAAAGCGCGAGTATAATCCTGTAAATAAGGCTGTGTATCGCAATTTCATAGCCTTTTTGTCTTTGGGCATATTCCTTTGAGATTTCCCGGATATGGTTGAATATCTGCTGCTTAACCTTTGGGTTCTCCGTGAATATATAATTGAGTTTGCTGTACAAACGTCCGGCTTCAGTAAAATATTTCATGTAAGAGAGGAGGTCCTGTCCAAGATACTTGAAAATGTCGAACTGCAGCACAATATACTCCATTACCCCCTCATCCTTGAATGAATGATGGGGTTCAAAGGAACCAATAATGGCGACATCTCCGGCGGACATTCTAAATACCCTGTCTTTGGTGTGAATGCTGAACTCCCCTCTGACGACTGCTATAAGCTCCAATTCATTATGGTAATGCCATTTGCCTCTGACTTCTTCATTCCGGAATTCATGCAGGACCCTGACAGGCTGCAAAGGATTATCATATGAAATTTGTTCACTAATATGACCCGCCATAGCATTCTCCTGTCATTTCGGATAGATGGATAAGCTATATTTCGTATTATAGCAAAGAGAATGGAATCCTCACTTTTTATTTTGCGATTGCTGGGTCGGACCGTAATTGGCGGCGCCGGAATATTGCACATCCTCCACAGACGGATAATATTTTGGCAGACTCAAATCTCTCTGGTACAGCCGCAAATGCTCTCCCCGCGGGAAAATATCTATTACATCGCAGCCTCTCCATGAAACTGAATATTCCTCATCACGTGCAGTCTCTTTTATGACTACGGTCTCTATAGGATGCTGCAGTTCCACGGTTGTGCCTGCCTGTACATTCCGGAATACTGCAAGGCTGCCTTCTATGGAAGGATCATATGCCAGCCCGTTCATTGTTCCTCTGATATCCCCGCCCATCCAAGGGTAGACCCTTATGGCCACATCACAATTCTGCTTGGGAGTGACGGAAATATAGCCCCGGTCCGGGTAATCCATGGTTACTGAGGCTTGTTCGGTCTCCTTATCGATGGGCATATTTACAATGACCTTTCCATTCTTGTACTCGACTGATCTGTCCCATACAATTTCCAGTGCCACAGGAGCCATTCCGACACAGCAGCCTGCAATGGAGCGAAACTTGGACAATGATATGGAATTGACCAGGGAGCCTCCGGTAAACCCGCCAATCATTCGCTTGTCCAGCTCTCTGTAGGTTATCCCATTATTGTCGGGCAGTGTATTGTCTGTAACCACATAGGATGAAACCTTCACCTGATTCTCGACCAGCTGGTTTCGTGCAAACAGGGTCATATCATTCCAGTATTCCTCATATCCCGCAAGGATCAACTCATTTGCACACTCTATCATATCTTTTATACAACAGGTTTCACAGTGTTCTTCATGCATCGGATGCCACTGCGCATATTCGGGAACCCAGCCAAAAGAGGACGACAGGGAACGGATATAGTCATATATGCCTTTGCCGGCATGGATATAGCGTTCACTGCCTGTGGCGCGGCCAAGCCTTACAAGCCCGGATGCGGCCCAGCCCGCTGAATGGACATGGCCAAAAAATTCCATTTTATAATTGAAATAACGGGAAGCACCCAGAAGATGGTTGGCAATGCCCATGGCCAAATCAAGGGCCACCTCATCACCAGCGATTTCATATCTCCGTACCAGCGCGTGAAGGATGATTGCATTCCGAATGGCCTGTTCGCCGCGTCCGGTGTGTCTGGTCAGATCAAAACCTCCGTCTTCGAGATATACATCATTGGGAAATTCGTATATAGGCTCCTGTTCTTGATAGTCCCCTGACCAGAAGGTCCGGACTTTTCTTTCGATCACAAGCGCCCGCATCCCTCTTATCAGTTCAGATGCCCTTTTGTCCGCTTCCTTATCCCCGGGATTGTTCTCTACCATCCGGTTCAGCGCCGGAAGGATATACCCCATTTCGTGGAAGGAGCTATGATTGGTGTGAGTCCATGGATAATGTTCATGAAAACGCAGCCCATGCTCTCCCCACGACTTCAATACATGCCTGTAAAATGACTGCTGGACCGCTGCTCCTTCTTCCGTTTTAAGCATTTTTCTGACCGCATCAATAGCTTCATACCAGGAACCCACCAGTTCCGCATCGTCCACCCGGCAGTGGGCGGCTTCAGCAGGCCTTTTGTGAGGCAGAACAAGCCAATAGGGCAGATTGTCATACTTCTCATCCACCATTGACGTAAGATACCCCAAAACAAGCTGCGCATTTTTCAATGGCTCAAATTTTTCATATTTCGGATTTGGCATCTGAATTCCTCCAACCGTATATTCTATTTAGTTATTGCATGGTTCAGCTAAATAGATCATACCTTTGAAGGTCATGGAATAAAATCAACCTTTTGGTCAGGTTTATATGCTTTTTTGTCCTGTCTCTTCAATGCACAAAAGGCAGCCGCACTTATAACATCCCCCTATGAACAAGCAATAACTGGCAGGAACTAATCTTTACACCGCTAAGATTCCATGATACAATCTTTACAGTGTTAAGATTGATGAAAGGAAACATTCACACGATGAAAGAAAAACCCTATCACCACGGCAATTTACGCAAGCAGCTCATCGAAACGGGTATTAGCCTTATTAACGAAGAAGGGGTAAAAAGCTTTTCCCTGCGCAGAGTCGCTGCACAGTGCAACGTCAGCCATACCGCCCCCTACAGCCATTTTAAAAATGTCGATGAACTGATTGCCGCCATGGGCGAGCATGTCACAGAGCAATTTATGGAGAGACTGCGCATATCCATTATGGGAGAGGAGGACAGCCGCGAGGCCATTTCTTTATTGGGGCAGGCATACGTAGACTTTTTCATAGAGAATCCGCAGTACTTTCAATTCCTCTACTATCATTCAGGCATAATCATTGATCTGGATAACTATAGTTCCGATAATTACCCGCCGTTCGCTCTGTTCCGGACAACGGCATTTCACATGTTCCGGAGCACCGGTCTGCCGGAAGCCTCTTATTCGCATCAACTGATTGTGCTGTGGTCCATGGTGCACGGCATCGCCTCGCTGCTCACGAATAACGGTGTCCGGTATTCCGGCAACTGGCGCGATTCTTTTTCGATCTTAACGGTACTCGATAAGGAGGATGACAAATGAAAATGATTATTCACGATCTGGATCAGCAGGAGTATGCAGCATGGGCGGAAGCTCCACAGGAGGACGTAACAGTCATATCCGATAATGGCACCATCCGCCATTGCACGGGCTGCTATGGATGCTGGGTCAGGACGCCCGGAGTCTGTGTTCTCAAGGATGGCTATCACAATATAGGCGAACTTTTTTCGAAATGCGACGAACTGATGATTATCAGCAAATGCGTGTATGGAAGCTACAGCCCCTTCATCCTCAATGTGTTAGACCGGAGCATCTCCTACGTTCTCCCTTATTTCTCCACTCAAAGCGGAGAAACCCATCACCGGAAACGTTATGATCATCAGTTCGCCCTGTCCGTACATTTTTACGGGGAAGGCCTTACGGAAGCGGAAATCGAAACGGCCAAAAAGCTGGTCGCGGCGAACAGTGCGAATTTGTATTCTACAGGAAATACGGTATATTTTCATAACAGCCTGCAAGCCGTCAAGGAGGTATTGGCATGAAAATCGCCCTGATCAACGGAAGCCCGAAGGTGAAAAAAAGCAACTCCGCCATAATGCTTGGCATACTTGAGCCGCTTATCCGCAGCGGGCATGAGATCACCACCTATCACCTGAACAAAAAACCGCTTACCCCGGAGCAATACCGCGAGCTGTGCCGCATGGATGTGCTGGTTATCGCCTTTCCGCTGTATGTAGACGGGATACCGTCACATTTGTTCAGGATGCTGGTTGCCCTTGAGGAATACATGAAAGCAGAGCGTGAGGGGGACATTTACGTATACGCCCTCATCAACAACGGTTTTTTCGAGGGGCAGCAAAATCACATTGCGCTTGAGATCATTCAGAACTGGTGCAGCCGCTGCGGCCTCCATTTCGGGCAGGGACTCGGCCAGGGCGCCGGTGAAATGATGGGCTTTCTGGAGAAGGTCCCCGTTGGCCGGGGACCGCTTAAGAATCTGGGCCATGCCATGCAGGGCCTCGCAGGCAATATCCATTCGCGCAGTGTGGATGAATCCATGCTGTTCAGCCCCAATTTCCCGCGCTTCGCCTGGAAATTCACAGCGACACATTCCTTCTGGAATGCCACCGCCAAGAAAAACGGCCTGAAGAAGAAGGATATATTGAGAAGGCTGTAGAGTGGCAGAGTTTCGCCATCATACGGACTATATAGGGGGGTTCATACGCACAGCTTCCGGACGCTTAACATCTTACATGTTTGCGTTTGAACCCTAGCTCCCCTTTACTTACCGCCTTTTGAATGCGTTCAGAAGCGAGCAGGAAGCTGCTTTTTTTCTTGTCTTTTTGCACTTCAACAGGACCTACTGTCTTTGCGGTTTCGACCGCTGCCTCATGGAGCGGCACATACGATACCCCAACGGTGTAGATAAAATTATTCATAGCGTACTTCGTCCGCTCGGGAGAGTCATGGATCGTATGTTTCACAATCTCAAGCATATGGGCAAGCTTAGTTTCGGAAAATTCATCGTCCGGGCGGTTTCCCAAAAGCCAGCAGTAACAGCTCCAGCCCGCAGACATTCTCAGCTCTTCGCCGCTTGCGATCCATTTATCCGCTACTTCTTGCGCAATATCCGCTTCTGCCAGGGTTACCGCAACCACATAATCGGACAGCATATAAAAATACGCCCCATCTATCCAACGCTCAAAATCGGCTTCAGTCATCGCTTGCGGATCAGCAATAATTCCGGCAAAATACATGGCATCGTAGTTTCCTGTAGCGTAGAGCTGCTCAGCCAAAGGCTGATTTATTTTTATTTTTTTGGCAATCGGCTTCATTTGACCTGTAGCTACGCCAAAAAGCGGTTCATGTGCGCCATTGGATTGATAGATTTTTTTGGTCCGTTCCTTGCCGAGCGCTTCAAGCTCCTGCATAACCATTTCTAAATTCATTGTTGACACTCCTTTTAGCTATTGAAGGAAGCTAACGCATAATCCAATTCCACGTCCTGCCCTTCAATAAACTTCATTTTAAATGTTTGCCCGTTCATGGGAACCGTAATGTCAGGCGTTACGCCTCCTTGTCCGCGTTCATCGCTGTCGCCTTGAATCTTGTAGTCTAGATTAAGGGATCTTCCGTCGGGGAACTGCACGACGTATCCTTCCGGCATTTTCACTTCTATAGGAGCGGAGACTATGCCGAACGAACCATTCGTAGACGTAAAGCCGATTATCTTAACATTGGGCATTCCTTTTAGGATCAAAGGTAAGCCTTCCCCCGAGCTCGCGGTGTTATGATTAATGAGGACGGCTATTTTCCCTGGAAAGTAAATCCGCGAAGGCTGAACGGTCCTCGTTTCGGCACGGTTGATTTCAAAACGTCCTGTATTCCGGTTGTAGTAACTGACGTATTCAAAAATCCTTTTCCTGTTCACAAAATGTCCCGCCATTTGGGCAACAAGGTCATCATCGCCGCCCGGATTATCCCGCAGATCAATGATTATTCCCTTTACTTGTTTTTCCTGAAACTCTTTTATTGTGTCTTCCAGTGCTTTCGCGGGATCGGATTGCGTTGCACCAGGAAGGAAATATCTGATTTTTACGTAGCCATAGTTCTCCTTAAGGATCTGGCCTTCAACGGGCGGATCTTCTTTCTTCAGCTTCACCTTTGTTTTCTTCAAGGTTTCGTACTGATCGTCATAGGCTGTAAGCGCCGCAGTTATGATCGCCGGATCGTCCTGATTCCGGAATTTGACCTGGATGTTTTGGCCGATCGGGGCTCTAGCTAAGAAACGTCCTTGATTTAATATCCGGTGCCCTTCCGTTGCCGGAGGGTTCTCACTCCAAGACGTCTCATCTAATGCCTTCTTAACGTCTTTCCCATCCCATGAAATGATTTCGGCTCCAAGCTTGATGCCGTATTGATCAGCCGGGCTGCCCGGTATCAGCAAGCTAACCAACACTTTGCCATCATCCAATTGAACCGTACTGATTCCGACGCCGCCGCCAACTTCATTCTTAAATACGCTATTACCGTCATACAGATGTTCGTTCACGATTTGGATATGACCGTCACGGAAAGAAAAGAGGTAATCCCTTAAAGTTTTATAGTAGAGGTTCGGATCTTGGCTGATTTCCGCTTGGCGGAATAAAGGCCCGTATTTATTCTTCTTTGCTGCCCAATCGACTTTTTTCCAGTCTCCAAAAGGATATTCGGTCGACAATCGTTCGTTCATCGCGATAAAAGCTTGGGTATAGCTCTTATGGCTTAAATCGCTCACCGGATTGTAGCGGACTTCACCCGCAATGCTTAAGGCAAGCAGCGTAGGCAGGAAACCGAGGACACAGACGATCACCATAACGGACCGGAATTTGGTAGACAGCGGCTTAACGGCTGGTTTAAAGATTCTCCTAATGGTGCATAAGAAAAGTATGGCCGTTGAGGCATAAATCAACAGCGCCAGTATTGAGGCATCGCCAAGGATAAGACTTATAATTGCAAGCATTACGCCCACGCCGGGAATAAAATAAAACCACCGGTTATTTTTGAATAAAGCATACCCCAGCAAGACAAACAAGTACAGCGCGCACAAAATCATTTCCCAGCCAGTCAGCCATTTCAATGAATCGAATAGATTTAGCAGAAAGCTCATCGTTCCTATTCCTCCAATCGTTCAATGTGTTCCGCAATGAGCTTATGGGAGAAATATGAACGGAGCGTGAACTAAAAGACAGAATCAGAAGGAGCACCCACGGGGAGCGTCACGGTGAACGTTGTGCCCAGTCCGGCCGTACTCTTCACCGCTATGCTTCCATGATGAAGTGCTACGATCTTCTGGGAGATGGCTAGACCAAGACCATTGCCGCTGCGGTCTTCTGCCCGCGACTTGTCCGCTTTGTAGAAGCGCTCAAAAATAAAGCCTGTATCCTCCGGCGCAATGCCGATCCCCGAATCGCTTACCGCCACGGCAACCTCACCCGGCTGGGGCTGGCTGATTGCGATCAAGACCTGCCTGGCGCAGGGCGTGAACTTGACGGCATTTCCGAGCAAATTCATCCACACCTGATTGAGTTGATCCTTGTCGGCCGTTATTCGGACAGCAGCACCGGAAGGGGATTCCATATCGACACGGATGTCTTTTGCCGACCACAGGGGCTCGCACGCGACAATCACCCGCCGAAGCTGCTCATCCAGATTATAGGTTTCCGTCTGGAAGGGATGATGCTCCGATTCGAGGGAAGCGAGCTTCAGCAGATTATCACTGAGTCTGGACAACCTGTCGCTCTCAGTAACGATAATATCCAAGTATTGAACGCGTTCATCCTCCCCAATAACAAGATCGCCGTCCTTCAATGCCTTCGCAAAACCGGAGATGGACGTCAACGGCGATTGGATTTCATGAGACACGTTCGATACAAAATCCTGCCGCATCCGCTCCATTTGTCTGATTTCCCGGGCCATATCGTTAATGCTCCGCGAGAGTGTTCCCAGTTCGTCTCCACGGTTTATTTTCAGTTCAACCTCGAAGTCGCCTTTGGCCAGCCGCTTAGTCGCATCCGTCATTGCCTGGAGAGGCTTCACCACGTACCTGCCGGCAACGAGAATGCCCAAGCTTCCGAGCGCGAGCATGAGAAGCAGGATGGTAAAGAACAAACGGATGAGCGCGGCTTCGTTTTTGGAAGAGCTCTGCACAAATAAGGCATAACGTTTCCCTTCAGATACAAACGGAAGGCCGATGAACGTTCCGTTATCTTGTCCTTGCGAACGGTACACCTCTCCCTGCAGCACTATGCGGACAGATTCAGGGCTAATCTTCCCGGCCTGCCTGCCTTTGGCTGGTACATAGGAGTCCACCCCGCCATTGCCTTCGTAGAGCTGCAGGGTATAAGAAACCAATTCGGCCATATTGTCCATAAAAGTATCCAAATCCGGAGGATTCGTTTGTTCATACACACGGATGATGCGGTTGCCGGCCGCGATCATATCGTTTTTACCCGTAGCGTTAAGCCCCTTCTGAAATAGAGCAAGGGAGATTAGCAGAGATGCGACCAGGCTGACGACGATAACGGCCAGAAAAGTCAGCACGACGCGGACATATAACGTTTTCATCCCGGATTCACCGCCAGACGGTAGCCTACACTTCGTGCCGTCTCAATGCGAAAATGGCGGACGTCCCCGGCAAAACGTTCCCGCAGCCGCTTGATATGAACATCGACGGTCCGGTCGTCTCCTTCGTAATCCATGCCCCAGATCTGGGTAATCAGCTGTTCCCGCGTGAAAATCTGCCCCGGATGGCCGGCAAGCACAAATAACAGCTCGAATTCTTTCAGAGGCAAAGTCAGTTCCTCGTCTCCCCGCATGACCTTGTACGTTTTCCGGTTCAGTACGATTTCCCCCAGCGCAATGACCTGGGAAGAGGCAATCCGGGAGCGCCGCAGTAATGCTTTTACCCTCATCACCAGCTCCACCGGATCGAACGGCTTCGTCATATAATCGTCGGTCCCGAGCTGGAAGCCTTTGATCTTTTGAGCCGATTCGCCCTTGGCCGTTACCATCAGGAGCGGAATGTCGGGATCGCTTATCCGAATCGCTTGGCACAGCTCCCACCCGTCCATATGCGGCATCATAATATCGAGGATAACCAGATCGATTCCTGAACCTTTGACGATGGCATGCGCATCGATGCCATTGTCCGCCTCGGCCAGATCGAACCCTTCATTCTTCAAGTACAGGCGCATCAGGGCGCGAATGTGCGGATCGTCGTCCACGATAAGAATTTTGACCATCCAAACCGCCCTCCAATGGGAATGTATTCCGTTACGCCCGCCTGGGATTAGGCTCAAGCCTTCAAGTTCGGCAGTCCCTGGAAGCAAACGGAGGATTTCCGGACAATCAGCTTGGGCGGGATAATGATCTTCACCGGATCGCTCTGCAAACCACCGATCCTGTCCAGAATCTGCCGGGCTGCCTCAACGCCCCACTGGTCATGAAAGACCGATACTGTGGTAAGCTTAGGCTCCACCGTTTCCGTCTCAAGAATATTGTCAAAGCCCACAATAGCCATATGCTCGCCCGGGATCAAACCCTGGAGACGCAAGCCGATGGTGACGCCAAGGGCAATAATGTCATTGTGGCAGAAACAGGCGGTCGGCGGATTTTCCAGCTTCAGCACCTCCTGAATGGCGCGGATTCCTCCCTCACGGTTCAACGGAGTAGGCATAATGAGCTTGGGGTCCACTTCCAGGCCGTATTCCTGCAGGGCGCTGCAGTAGCCGTCTATCCGTTCCTGGTAGGCTGTATTGCCGGGAAGCATACCACCGATATAGGCGATCCGCCGGTGCCCCTGCTCTACCAGATGCCGGACGGCCAATTGGGAGCCCAGTCTGTAATCCGTCCCCACATAATCTGCGCCGGAGCCCGCTACCTCCCGCCCCATGAGAAGCGCCGGTATCTGCAGCGCGCGCAGCTTGTTGAACAGGGTCGGCTGGGTATCGACGACCGGAGTCAGGATAATGCCGCATACCCGGTGCTCCAGCATCGTTTCCAGCACCCGCTCCTGCTTCTCCCTAGATTCGGAGGACATGCCCAGCAGGAAAGTAAACTGCTGTTCATAGAGCATGTCCTCGACCTTGGTCAGCATCTGGTGATAGAAGGGGTTTTCAAAATCGGTGATTACAATCCCCACCGTGGACGAGCTTTGGGAGCGGAAGCTGGCCGCTACCCTGTCATACACATAGCCGAGCTTTTCGATGGAATCCATTACTTTCTTATGAGTGCTGGGCTTGATAGACTTGCTGCCTCTGACGACCAGCGATGCTGTCGCCCGGGAAACCCCGGCATCATCGGCCACATCCTGAAGGGTTACCCTTTTGTCCCGCGAAGCCAAACTGCATTCCTCCTTTGTCCGTACGGCTAATTTCCTTAATCCGGATAAATTTACAATAGTATATCATACATTTCAGACAGAAAATATTTAGTATTGACAGGGCCACAGGCACCTGCTACCATTATCCCCAGTAAACTTATGTGCATTTAAGACTATTAATTCCGGACGGAACAAAATTTTTTTCTCACAAAATTAGATCGATATAATTTTACGGAAAAAGGACTGTTTCGGCAAGATTTATTATCCGGAAAGCTGCGGAGGGTCAGTTGTTTGTGTTGTCTGGTTATCCGGTTGTTATGGTGAAGGGGGTTGTGCCATGATCGAAATCAAAGAGTTGTACAAATCCTTCGGGGACAAGCCTGTACTTTCAGGCATTAATGTCACCATCGGGGACGGGGATATTTATGGTCTTGTAGGCATAAGCGGCGCCGGGAAGTCCACGCTGCTGCGCTGCATCAACGGGCTGGAAACCTTCGAACGGGGGACCCTGCGGGTGAACGGTACGGACATCAGCAGTCTGCATGGCGCCGAACTCCGCAAATTCCGCAGTGGCATTGGGATGATCTTTCAGCAGTTTTCCCTGTTGGAGCGGAAGACCGTATATGAAAATATCATGTTCCCGATGAAGTGTTACAACTACAAGAAAGCGGAAGCTGATGCGCGTATTCACGAGCTGCTGCGGCTGGTGGAGCTGACGGACAAAATCCGCTCCCGCCCCAGCCAGCTTTCGGGGGGCCAGAAACAACGGGTGGCCATTGCCAGAGCCCTGGCCATGAATCCGAAGATTCTGCTGTGTGACGAAGCCACCAGCGCCCTGGACCCCAATATTACAAAGTCCATCCTGGCGCTTTTGAAGAAAATCAACCGGGAGCTGGGCATTACCATCGTGATTGTGACCCACCAGATGGAGGTAGTGAAAGAGGTCTGCACCGATATGGCTCTCTTAAGCAAGGGGGAGCTGCAGATATCGGGTTCCGTGCAGGATATTTTCCTGGGCCGCTCTGAGACGCTGGCCGAGCTGCTCGGGTCGGCCGGTATGGGGCAGCAGGGAGACAAGGTGGTGTTTGAGATGGTACAAAGGCCAGGTCAGAATGACCTGCTGTCGCGGTTCGCCACAGCCACGGGAATCCGTTTCGAGGTTGTATGGGGCGGGCTTGACCGGTATGCGGACAGCATCGCGGGAGCTTTTACCCTTGCAGTGGACAAGGATGACTTCCCCAAGGCACAGGCTTTTCTTGAGGATACGGATACAGAATGGAGGAGAGTGTAATTTACCAGTACGATTTCCAGACCATTCTGGACCGCATCATTGTGCCCGGCTTGCGCGACACGCTCATCATGCTGGGCGGCACAGTCGTCACCTGTACCTTCTTCGGCTTTGTGCTGGCGCTTATTCTTATTACCACCGATGTGAACGGGCTCAGGCCCAACCGGTTAGTGTACGAAACCATAAGCGCTGTGATCAATGTGCTTCGCTCTGTGCCCTTTATCATTCTTATCATTACCATCATTCCGCTGACACGGCTAGTGGTGGGCACGACCATCGGAACCACGGCGGCAATTTTCTCCATAACCATTGTGGGTTCTCCGCTTATCGCCAGACTTCTGGAGGGCTGCTTCAAGGAAGTTAATCCCAGCCTTATCGAGGCTGCCAAATCCTTTGGCGCCTCTGATTGGCAGATTACATTCCATGTCATTGTGAGTGAATCCATTCCGTCCATTGTATCCCATCTGACCTTAGGGTATGTTTCGCTGCTGGGCTTTACCGCCATGGCCGGCACAGTGGGCGCTGGAGGCCTGGGAGCGGTGGCGCTGACCTACGGCTACCAGAACTTCAACGATACCATTATGTACAGCACGGTGGTCATTCTCATTATTATCGTGCAATTCATCCAGTTCGGCGGCAATTTTCTCTATCGCAAGCTAAAATAAGCTTTTATTCCAAACCCATCTTAAGAAAAGAGGTATGCTTTTATGAAAAAAACGTCCTTCACCGCCCTGTCGCTGGTCCTCGTCCTTGCCCTGTCGGTGCTGGCGGGCTGCAGCAAAAGCGCCTCCGGTGGCCAGTCCAAACATATCGTCATCGGGGTTATCGCCCGTGAGCAGCCGGATATCGATTACGTCGCCGAGAAGCTGAAGACCGAAGGCTATGACATTGAGGTGAAGGTATTTAACGACAACATTGCGCTGAACAACGCCACATCGGAAGGGGAAATTGACGCCAACTACTTTCAGAATGAGAAGTACCTGAACAGCTTCAACCAAAGCAACGGGACGGACCTGATCACCTATGGTCCCAATATCTATACGACTCCTGTGGTTTTTGTATCTAAAAAGCACAAAAGTGTAGACAGCCTGCCGGAAGGCGCCAAAATCGGCATCGCCAACGATTCCGCCAACCGGGCAAGGGAGCTGCAGCTGCTCGCCGCCAACGGCTTGATCAAGCTCCGCGAGGGTGTGGAGCTGCCAACACTGCTGGATATTACGGAAAACAAGAAGAAACTCAATTTCGTAGAGATTGACCCCCGCAGCCGGGTAGGCGCATTTGCCGATCTGGATGCCATGACCGCTCCCTCCATTACCGTGTATCAAATGAAAGATCCCGAGGTCACCATCGATACGGCGCTGTTTCAGGAAACCCCAGAGGTCTACAAGCAGTACGGGGGCATCGTTCTGGCAATCAATAAAGACACAGAGGATCAAAACAAGGAATGGCTGGATAAGGTTGTGAACATCCTGTCCTCCAAGGAGTATGCGGATTGGCTGCTAAAAACCTATAGCGGTGTGAAAAAGCCTTACAACTCATAACCCGGCACTTCTAAAATCTCATACAAGTAGAAACGGCTATGCCGTCCTTAAAAAAGCTTATGCTTCCGAAGCAGCGATACTTCGTATCGCTTTCAGGTACCCGTTTCAGCGAGAAATAGAAGGATAATTTATAGCGTGAAGCATAAAAATTATATTTTAAAAAAGGAGAACTGATCCAAATGGCAACTGTAATCATTGTGGCAAATACCTCCCTGAATGACGCGGACAAAAAACGCTTTGTAGAGGAAATCGGCACTGCCGTAACGGAATCTCTGCGGCTTCCGCCTCACCTGAAATCCATCACCCTGCAGGAGTTTCCGCGCAGCAACAGCACACCGAAGGATTACGAGGAAATTACCTTCTTCGTGTACACCGCCCCGGGCAAACCTGTGGAAGCCAAGCGGGACCTTGTCCGCAACATCCAGCTTACAGCGGAGCGTGTACTGGCCGGGGTGAATGTGAAGACCATTGTCATTATTAAGGAACACGGAGATGAAAATGTGGGTGTAGGCGGCCAGCTGCGGCTCGACCAGGTCCAGGCTTAAGGAGCGGCGCTATGAAAACAATGCAAATCGGCAGCAGCGGAATCGAGGCTTCAGTCCTGACGTTAGGTGCTTTCGGCATGGGAGGGGGCTTCCAGTTCCCGGACACGGACGATGGCGAATCCATCCGGGCCATCCATGCGGCACTGGATGCGGGCATCAACTGCATCGATACCGCACCCGTGTACGGCTTCGGCCACAGTGAGGAAATCGTGGGACAAGCGATCAAGGGCAGACGGGACAAGGTAATCCTGTCTACCAAATGCGGTCTGTGGTGGGGCGATGAGGAAGGCAGCTACCGCTTCACCTGGGAGGGGCGCCGGGTCAAGCGCAACCTTAGCCCCAGGGTCATCCGCATTGAAGTAGAGGAAAGCCTGCGGCGGCTGGGAACAGATTACATCGATATTTACTATACCCATAACCCGGCCATGGAGCCGTTCCTGACACCTATTGAGGAAACTATCGGTACTTTGATGGAGCTGAAGAAGGAAGGGAAAATACGGGCCATCGGTGCCTCCAACTGCGAGCCCCATCATATCCAAAGCTATATCAGGCACGGAGAGATTTCCATTGTGCAGAAGAAATACAATATGTTGTCCAGAGAGGCAGAAGCGGATGTGCTTCCTCTCTGCAAGGACAACGGCATCAGCTTCCATGCCTATTCCCCGTTGGCCCAGGGCCTTCTGAGCGGGCACATCGGCAAGGATTATCAACTGCCCCAAGACGACCCCCGCCGGGGCGACCGCTGGTGGCAGGGGGAGGCTTTCCTGCTGGCCGTTGACTTCGCCCGGGAGCTTGAGGCATTGGCGCGGGAATTCGGCATCTCCACCAGCTCTCTGGCAGTCGCTTATTTGCAGGCCAGGCATGAGCATGTGAATGTAATTCTGGGCATCCGCAAGGAACGCCACCTGCACGAAAACCTGGCCGGAGCGGACTTCCGCTTCCCGGACGGCGCTGTAGAGGAAATCGACCGCCTGCTTAACCGGCTGCATCTTGCGGCTGCCGGGCAAGGCCAGTGAGGCAAGCGCTATGGAGATGATTAGCAGCCAGGAACTGGACAGGTGCATTTCCGAATTTCTTGAGGCGAACCAGGAGAATATGATCGAGGATGCCAAAGGGCTTATCCGCATCCGCAGCGTAGGCCTGGATTACCAGCCCGGAAGCACTCAGCCCTTCGGCGAAGGCTGCAGAACCGTCCTGGATGAAGCTATCCGGCTCATGCAGCGGGAGAAGCTGGAGGTGACGGACTTTGACGGCTACGGTGTCAAAGGGGCATTAGCAGCTTCGGAGCGGGGAAGCATCGGATTTTTCGCCCATCTGGACGTAGTGCCGGAGGGCGAAGGCTGGAGTTTCCCGCCTTACGACCCCTTTGTATGGGATGGCTTCCTATGGGGACGCGGGGCCATGGATAATAAAGCGGCGGCTGTTGCCGCGCTGTATGTGCTGAAGTTTTTTGCAGAAAGCAGGCTGCCCCTCCGGCATGGGCTGTATCTGTTCCTCGGCTGCAATGAGGAAAACGGCATGCGCGATATCCGCCACTTTTTGTCCCGGCATGAACCTCCACTGTTCGGAATTGTGCCTGACGCCTATTTCCCCCTGTGCTTTGCCGAGAAGGGAATGCTGCGTGCGGATTTCGAAGGTGAAGCGGCAGACGGCAACCTGCTGGCCTTCAACGGCGGGACCGAATATAACGTGGTTCCCGCTGCCGCCTCGGCAATCTTGCGGGACGTGGACCCGGACCATGCAAGACAGGTGCTGCCCGGTTCCTTCACGGTTGAGGTTCTGCCGGAGGGTGTCCGCATTACGGCCTCGGGCAAAGCGGGACATGCCGCCTTTCCCGAAGGCACGGACAACGCCGCCGTGAAGCTGGCTGCCGCGCTTGCCGCCCATGGGCTGGTCCGGGGCAGCCGGACGCTGCGGGCGCTGGCATTCGTGCAGGAATGCTTCGCCAACCCTTACGGGCATGGCCTCGGCATCGCCTTCCGTGACGTGTCGGGAGAAACCACAGTCAATGCAGCCGTCCAGATGGAAAACGGCAGGCTTCGGCTGTTATGCGACATCCGCTACGGGGTTACACAGGAGATCGGCGGGATACAGCAGCTGCTGGAAGAGGCAGCCAACCGTTACGGCATGCAGCTGACCCGCACGGAGGATAGCCCGCCGCATTATATCGCCCCGGACGATCCCATTGCGGCGGCTTTATGCGATCTGGCCAACCGGGAGCTTGGCACCAGCCAGCCCCCTTATGCCATGGGCGGCATTACCCACGCCAGATGGCTGCCGCGGGCAGCAGCCTTCGGCCCTCTGCGCCGGGATAAGCCTTCCCCCTTTCCTGCCGGAAGAGGAAGCGGCCACCAGCCGGACGAGGCCATGAATTTGGAGGCCGTATGGGATGCCTTCCTGATTTATGTTAAGGCGGTGCTTGTGATAGACGGGCTGTTAAGCGAAGAGAACGCACAACATTAACAGTGTGAACCACCGGCCTTTCCGGCCGGTGGTTCTCTTTTTTACTGCTCCTTATCCCGCCCGAGCAGCCCGCTGAGCGCCTCTGTCACGTTCATGCCGGTAAGCGTCTGCGTCAATTCAGGAACCTGGGTCATGATTTTGGCGATATCGCTGGTAATTTTGTTCACGCCGGATGAAGCTCCATCCTGGGAAATCACTGTAATCTTATCGACCTTGGCCAGCGGAGAGGCGATTTTCTCGGCCAATTCCGGCAGGACCTTCAGAAATTCCACTGTAAGTGCGGCTTGCGTGAACTGTTTGTACGCCTCGGCTTTCTTTTCCAGCGCTCCCGCTTCCGCCGCTCCAGCCAATTGTACAATTTCCGCGTTGGCTCTCCCTTTCGCCAGCTCGGCTTCCGCTGTGGCCAGCCCCCGCTTGGTCGTCGTGGCCGCCTCTGCCTCCGCTTCAAGAATCTGCCGCTGCTTGGCCGCTTCCGCTCTCATAATTGTAGCCTGATTCTCTGCCTGGGCCGGCTTGATTACCGTTGCCTCCAGCTCCTTCTGTCTCAGCTCCACTTCGATTTCCCGGACAGTCCGGTTAGCCTCCGCTTCCATCTGCGTGATCTTGACCTGCTCGGTAACCAGCGACTGCTTGATTTTGTTCTGCTGCAATTCGTACGCAAGATCCGCCTGTGCTTTCTTCACTTCTGTCTCCAGCTTAAAGTCCGCCTGCTTAATGTTCAATTCCTTCTCGAACTGAGATTCCTTGGCGCGGGCGGCGGTTCCCGCTTCAATGGTGGCCTGATGCGCGTTGGCTTTGGCAATCGAGGATTCTTTCTCCGCCTCAGCTTGCTTGATCTGGATATCGCGTTCCGCTTCTGCCTTGGCGATGCTGGCATCGCGGCGGATGCGCTCAATTTCCGGAACCCCCATGTTGTCGATATACCCTTTGTCATCCGTAATTTTCTTAATGGTGAAGCTGACTACCTCAAGCCCCATCTTGTCGAGGTCTTCCGAGCAGGTCTCCCGCATCTTGCTGTTGATTTCGTCGGGAGTTTTTAGAATGGACTCCACCGTCAATTGTCCGATCAAGCCGCGCAAATGGCCTTCCACCGAATGCAGGATAATCGTCTCGCGGTCCTCTTCCGGCCGGTCGATGAACTGCTCACTGGCTGTCAGAATAGCGGTAGGATCGCTTTTTATCTTAATCTGGGCCACCGCCTCCAGGTTGAGCTTGATACCCTGCTGGGAGAACATCGCCTGCGCCGGGATGACATCGAAGCTCATCAGCATCATGGAGATGGTCTTATTGTTCTGGAAGCCGGGGATGACGAACGTCCCGCCGCCCTGAACCACTCTTTTTCCGCCGAGGCCGTAGACAATCATTGCCTGATTGGGCGGAACCTTTTTATAAGCATTCACGATACTGAACAAAGCCAGCAGGATAACAACAACAATTCCCGAGATTAAATAGAGCATAACCATCCGGTTCGACACTCCCCGTTATTTATAATTGTCCGCTTTCCCTCTCGAAGAGGGTCACAGACGCCATTCCTTTTTCCACCTTTAAAATAATCACCCTGTCGCCCTTGGCGAGCTGCTGCCCGGGTTCTGCCCGCACACCAATGGAGCGCATCGTTCCATGCAGCACATATTTCATTTCTCCAACTGCTCCATCCGCTGCAGAAATGCTGATATACCCGAGCTGCCCCGCCTGCTCATAATCCAATTCATTCATGCTGTTGTCGTACCGGGTCATCACCCGGGCCAGCACCGCATACATCAGACAGCCGACCAGCAAGGCAACCACGGTGCCGATCAGCAATACGGCAAGCATATTTATTCCGCTGAACCGGGTAAGCACATAACCAGTGCCGCCCCAGACCGTGACAAACACCATCAGAGGGAGGATAGGCACAAAGCCCGGACCACCAGCATCGCCGCCTCCCGCATGCAGATGGCCCGCCAGGCCATGCCCATGAAATCCGCCGCTGAGGAGGAGCAATAGTCCCACCCAGAAGCACACGATAAATACAGTAACGATAACTATCCCTCCTTTTAAGCAGTTTAGATAGTATCCAAATACTCTAAATCTCGTTGTTATACGATTTTCAGTTTCTCATGCAGATCGCCTTCCCGCCTGCACAGCAAAAAGACCACAGAAGCGGCAGGGCTCTCCGTGGTCGGTTAATCGATCATGGCGCTCATCCTCTCTCTTCGAGGCTTACGGGGTTAGCTGACGGATTCGGGCAGCGAGATTGCCCTACCCTGCAAGAAGCGGCTTGTCAGCACGCTGCAAGGATTCACCCCGGATGAGCGGCAGCTATCCCAGCAAAAGCCGCATTCACCATTGGTTCCCCCGTTCCCAGTACCGGAATTCAGCCATTTGAGAACAGTTATATTTCATTCGGTTGCTGATTTGAATCTTACGCCTGTAGCCGTTTAATGTAAAACGTTGCTTGTGACAAAAGAAGCCAAAAATGCCACCACTTCACGAATGAAGGCGCATTCTTGGGTTTCGCTCTTAAGCGGCCGGTGATTTTCTCTCTTTTGCTCCAATTCTCGAAAGCAGTGAGGCACCGCTATACTTCTCTATAACCGAGCCCCACGCACAAGCGAACGGCGGCCCGCCCAGATGTACGCAGCAGAGGTGGCGGCTACAATGAGAATGAACGGGATCACATCCAGCCGGGGCGACAAAGCGGTTCCCCTTGGGTACATGGCGTAATAGGCCGTTGTGGAGGGGAACCAGGCACCGATCGAAGCATGAAGCCCGGTAAGCACAATATTGGCTATCACAATCGAAGCCGATAAAACCAGAGAGGACACAAACGACTTCAAGCGCATGGACACCCATAACTGCAGCGCCGCAAACGGCAGGATAGCCAGCCAGCCCCCAACCGTACCGGTGATCAATTCGGCAACATCCAAATCATTCCCCAAGTGAAGCAGTTCTCCCACGAGCAGATAGGAACCGGCAAAAAGCAGTTGAATTAAACCCAACAGCAGCATCAGCGTCCCCAATTTGGCATAATAGACACGGGAACGGGGAATGGGCAGACAAAACAGCTGTTTCCAGCCCCCGTTAATATGCTCATAACGGCAGATAAAAGAAGCCAGCACCCCGGCATAAAGCGGATATAAAAACAAGCCGTGAAAGCTGGCCATATGCAAATAGAAGGTTTTCCAGCCGCGCACATAGAAGCCGGCAAAATTTTCTGAATCTAAACTATTGATTCCGAGCATCACCGTTCCTAGCGCACCAATAAGGATCAGGATGAAGATGACGGGATACTGCAGCTTCATTCGTTCGGCTTTCATCAAATATTCCATAATCACACCTCTGTTAATCAGAATTGTTTGTTTTTGAAATGCAGGGTCCCGGCGGCCAGCAGCATGACTCCCAGGCCTGCGCTAATGCCAATCCACCTCCCGGGATGCGCCATGAATGGACTGGACAGGGTTGGATAGGCCCATGGCCACACCCAGGTCCACAATGCTGCGCTGCTGTCCCGCGCGATGAACAGGCCGGACACAGCGCCCAATAAGCCGATGGACATCGGAATGGCCTGGTTCGAGAATTGGATCGACAGCCACATCTGCAGCCCCAGCACCGCAGCTGAGGCGAGAAAGCTGTACACGATCTGCCTGATCAGGAACTGGAACGGCAGCGGTTCGGAGGTGTAGCAGATCCAGAGCAGAAGCAGTCCGGCAATAATCAGCAAGGCAGTACAGAGCAGCAGGACAAGAACCCACAACGCCTTGGCCCAATAAAAAACAGCGCGGGATACAGGCAGGGTCAACAGCTGCTTCCAGCTGTTGGATTCGTGTTCCACACCGGCAATCATGCCAGCGAGCAATGCGGTGTTTAGCAGCATCACGAAACCCAGAAACATATACATCACATTAAACACGCCGTATACCCCTGCCGGGCCTTTGAAATAGAGGTACCATTCCAGCGCCATAAATGCGATGAACAGCCCGGAGCTGATAACCGGCAGCCAGCAGGCTGCCGGTTTGAGCCGCATGCCTTCGGCCCGCAGGGCCCGCCACATCATAAGCTTACTCCCTTTCCGGTCAGCTCCATGAACAGCTCTTCCAGCGATTTGCTGTGTTCCCGTGCATTCATAATCCCGTATGGGCCCAGCAGCTTGAACAATTCTGCCTGCGTCATACTGGCATTCTCTGCCGCAACCGACAGCGTATTGCCTTTCCGCTCCACGGTGAATCCTTGCAGCAATAGCGTGCGCAGTGCTTCCTCCGGGCGCTCCACGGCAAATTCCAGCACTTTGCCCCTCCGCCGCTCCAGCAATTCCAAAGCCCCCTGATAGACGAGCCGGCCGCTGCTGATAATCCCGATCTCATCTGCAATCGTATCCACCTCGCTCAGCAGATGGCTGGACAGCAGGATCGTCATCCCCTGATCATGGGCCAGCGACAGCATCAGATGCCGTATTTCCTGGATGCCCGCGGGGTCCAGGCCGTTGGTCGGCTCATCCAGGATCAGCAGCTGCGGCCCCCGCAGCAGGGCTGCTGCGATGCCGAGCCGCTGCTTCATGCCAAGGGAATATCCGCTCACTTTGCGGTCCGCGCTTGACGTCAGCCGCACAATTTCCAATACCTCACCGATGCGCCGGTCAGGCAGCTTCAGCAATGTGCTCAATATTTTCAAATTTTTGTACCCGGTCAGATGGCCGTAATAGGACGGGTTCTCTACCAGGGAGCCTACCTTGCGCAAAATGTCCAGACTGTTCTCCGGCATCTCTTGGCTAAACATGCGGATCGTCCCGGCATCTGCGCGGAGCAATCCCAGCAGCATTTTGATCGTTGTAGTTTTTCCCGCACCGTTCGGCCCCAGAAAACCGTAGATCTTTCCCTCGGGAACCTCCAGGTTCACTTCATTAACCGACACCTGTTCGCCGAAGCGGCGGGTCAGCCCTTTGGTCTCCACTATAAGTTGCGGCATCTCCTGTCACCTCATATCTTTAATATGGAGACTATAATAGCCGCTGGAAGTAGCAGCGGGGTAAAGAAAAGTAAAAATCAAGTAAAAATTCCCCCTCAAAGCGAGACTTTTGCATGGAGCAGCCTTCGACGCTTCAACAACGGTATTTCTGCCGTTGTTTCCGGGCAAACCGGCCTTTGACGTATTCTGCCACCGTTCGTTATAAATTCGTCCAAAGTTGTTTATCCCCAACTTTATACACAACTTATCCACAAGAAAAGGAAATCATAATTTCCTAAATAAGAACAAAATCACCCTGGCGGGTGAATAACCTTCTAGCCAACGGTCATTTGTCCGCTGGCTCTTCTTTTCTCACCAAGGTTCCATTACAAACCGGACAGAAGAACTCCGGGGATGCTCCAGCTTCAAGTTCATACGAACACTCTGCCACTATAAATTCAGGGACAGGATCTACCATCCCACATTCTACGCAGACATAATCAATCCATACCTCAGGTTCTTCCTCCCATGGCTCCCACAAATCCCATTCGCTCGGGTTATCCTGTTCGTTCTTTTGTCCTCGTACTTTTCCCACCTTTTCTCATCCCCCATTTCTTTTGGTTTGCGTATTCTCGCTCCTCGTCATAATAATAAATTCGCCCATATTCTGCATGCCAAATCACCACAAGCAACATCCGGTGCTTGCAGCATGGACAGCGCATCGGGTCTCGCCCGTAGCTTTCCAACATCCGCTGGCGGTAACTTTTTTTCTTTCGTTCTTCCGCAGGAAACGTCATTTCGATTTGTTTATGTACCATGAACCGCCACAGATTAATCACCTTCTGCGACTCTTTGTTTTTTCCTCTGCTATATAGACCATAGCGGCCCACCATCCGGAAATGCTTCGGGGGGATGTGCTGGACCAAATCATAGATAAATTTCATTACTGGCGACACGACGTCCACCCGTTTCCCTGTTCGGTGATCCTTGTACCAGTAGTGTACCTTGTGGTAGTCATAGCTGACTACACGGTACTCTGCAATCGCCGGGCGCGCTAAGTAACGCCCTATATATTTCGCGGCTCCCCGGGCATCTTTCATCCGCTGCTCCGCATTTACGTAGAACCCCTGCGGATAACGCTGGTATAGCTCATTCACCAGTCCCTTTATCCATTCTTCCTTCGGATACCATTTCATCATTAAATCCAGAAGTAGCTTCTGCCACGCTTTCCGCAAGTACTCATAGGAGATATACTCTACCTTTTTCCACTCCTTGTTCTGCTCTAGCGCACCTTCTGTGATTAATGTATGGATATGTGGGTTGAATTTTAAATCTCTTCCAAACGTATGAATCACTGTAATGACACCGACTTCATATTTCTTGCTCTTGTTTTTCCGCCGGTAATAATATTGAATGACCTTGGCCACTTGCTTACTCAGTTCATTTAACTTGTGTCGGTCTTGAAAAAATACCTTGCGCAATTCTTGCGGCACCGTAAATACCATGTGACGATGAGGTACATTTAGGATTCGCTCTTGCTGCTTTTCCGCCCATTCATCCGTATATTTCTTCCCACATCCATGACAAAAGCGGCTTTTACAGGTAAAGCAAATAAACACGGGCTCCGGTGCTCCCTTCGTGCATCCCTTGCACTCATATCTGGCATAGCCCATATCCCGTGTGCCACAGCGTATCGCTTTATTCACGGTTTCCGTGATGCTGCTATGAAGTCCTTTGGGCAAGTGATGTCCGTGCATTTCCATGAATCCATGAAAGTGATCTTTTAGAATCTGCCGGATGATTCCTCGTTTCTTCCACGTCTCCTGGTTCTTCACGTTCATCCCTCCTACCTTTTTCATCGGAGTTATCCACATTTTTTTGCATTGCATAATTTCCTAAACAATAAAAAAACAGGCCAACACCCCAAAAGTGGGGTCCGGCCTGCTTTCAAAACAGAAAAAAAAGAGTGATGCGAGTTCCTTGCTGCGGTTTGCTATGTACCGTCATTGTGCCGTCATGCCGTGTTACAAAACCTTTTGCCAGCGCCATGCCCAGGCCGGAGCCCGCCAATCTCGCCCGCGCCGACAACACATTGTCTTCAGCAGTATTCAGCCGCTCCAGCGTCTCCGCATCGATCCCCGTCCCATTGTCGCGGATCTCAACCGTCAGTCCATGCTGATCCCAGTATACTTCAGCTTCAATATGGCATCCCGCGGGATTGTGAACCACCGCATTCCACAGCAAGTTGTGCAGCGCCCGCCGAATCATACGTTGGTCGATATCCAGGCATTTCTCCCCGGCCGTATTGAAGGCAAAGGTATGCTGTGCAGCCAGCGGATGATCGGCGACATCGGTAACAATCTGCCGGATAAATCCTGCCATCTCCGTAGACTCCCGTGAGAGCGGGCCCTCGCTGCCGTCCAGCTGGTAGGAAGCATTCATATCTTCAATCAGCTGCTCAACCTGGATCGTCTTTTGTTCCATTAGAGAGCCGAACTGGATGATTTCCGCAGTGGACCACTGATATTGGTCGGCAGCCGCAATCATGGAGCTGTAACCGCGAATATAGGCCAGCGGGGTTTTCAGATCATGCCGCACGCCCGCAATCCAGCTTTTGCGCTTCTCATCCAATTCGCGTCTTTCTTTCTCTGCACGCTGCAGCGCAAGGGTCAACATAGACATCTGGCCGATGATTTCCCTAAAAAGAGTATAAGGCAGCTTGAGCTGATTTCCGGAAAGGGGGCGGCCGCGCCAATTGCTCCGCGAAGGTTCATCATAGTGACCTTGTGCCAGCCGCTTCAGCCAGGTCAGCATATAAAAAACCGGCTTCATCAGGCTCCACAGATAGAAGGCAAGCGCAGCCAAGCACACAGCCAGGAAGCTCCAGATTTGAAACTGCATGTACCGAAATCCCTTCAGCCATGGAACCAGATCACGCATAAAAAGAAAAAGAATAAACAGGACGAGCCAGACGGCAACAGCACCTACGAACAGCGCCAGCAGAAAAAGCAGCAGCCGCAGACCAACACGAAGAACCCCTTTCATACTTGTCCACCCGGCACGGGGTCGGGAATAAATTTGTAGCCTAACCCGCGGAAATTAACAATGTAACGGGGCTGCTTCGGGTCCCGCTCTATTTTGTTTCTGACTTTGGAGATATAAATCACAACCGTTTTTTCATCGCCCAGCTGCATTTGGCCCCAGACCTGTTCATAGAGCTGAGCCGTTGTAAACAGCCGGCCCGGATGCTCGGCAAAAAACAGCAGCAGCGCGAACTCCTTAGCCGTACAGTGAACCTGCTGGCCGCGCACCGTCAGCCCGCCGGTATCCTTGCTGATCTCAAAATCAGCAAAAGCGTAACAGGCGGCCGGAGCCTCCTGCTGATACAGCCTTTTCCTGGCAAGCTGGGCTTTGATCCGCGCCACCACCTCCAGGGAGTTGAACGGCTTCGTGATATAATCGTCCCCGCCCATCGCAAATCCGGTCAGCTTGTCATAATCGGCAGCCCTCGAAGTCAGGAATAAGACCGGGGCGTTTGTTTTTTTGCGCAGCTCCAGACACAACTCGAAGCCGTTGCAGTCCGGGAGCATCACATCCAGCAAAATAATATCCGGCTCCCGGCTGTCCAGCAGGCTCATCGCCTCCGCCCCGGTAGATGCAGTAAGGACGGAAGAATATCCTTCCCTCGACAGCAGCAGCTCCAGCATGCAGGCAATTCCTGCTTCATCTTCTATGATCAATATCGTGTCGTTCATTGTCTTTTCCCCTCCATTACCTTTCCGATTATACTGCAAAATGGGGATTTCTTCCTCATGAACGATAACGCCTATGATATAATATGAACGCCAATGCTGTAATAATTGCCGGCCGATACATAGAATCCACGTGTGATGAGGTGGGACGAATAAAGCATATACCCAATATACTCTCTGCCCTGAGGATACTGTGCTCTCTGCTGCTGCTCGCTCTGCAACCGTTATCCGCCATGTTTTTGGGCCTGTATCTTATATGCGGGGCAAGTGATGTGCTCGATGGATATGTCGCAAGAAAGACCAACAGCACCAGTTCTTTAGGGGCCAGTTTAGACAGTGTCGCAGATGTTGTTTTTATAACCGTTCTGCTGGTTGTCTTCCTTCCGATCCTTCAGCTCTCCCTGTGGGTCATCTGCTGGATAGCTGCGATTGCTCTGATTCGCCTGGGCTCACTGCTGGTCGGATATGTAAAATACCACGCATTATCTTTTCTGCACACCTACGCCAACAAGGCAACAGGACTGGCGCTATTCAGTTTCCCGTTTCTGTACAGTATATCCGGACTCACCACGACCTCCATTATAATTTGCGGATTAGCCAGCTGCTCGGCCATAGAAGAACTGCTGATCAATATAAAATCCAAAGAGCTGTTAAGGGATGACGCGGGGTGGATGTTTAGAAAGTGAGAGTCGTCGTCGACTGATATCATTGATTTTGAGTTTTTTTAACAAAACCGTATATAAAAATTGACTTCACTCCATAATAAAGCATATATTGTAATTGTAATTTGCATAAAAACTGCAAAATGGAGGTGATTTCATGCTGCTTGAGTTCAGAACCAAAAACTTTAAATCCTTTCAAGATGAGCTTATCTTCTCCCTGACCCCTGCCCCTAAGCAAAAAGGCTTAGACTATAGCTTATTAAAAGAGAAAATTGGATCAAAAGAATACAAAGGATTAAGCTCAGCAGTCATTTATGGGCCCAATGCATCAGGCAAAACAAATATCATCGGCGCAATGGATGTCCTGAAAAGCATTATTCTAAGAGGACACATCCGAAATGAGGACAAAAAATCAAAATCAAATGCAGCAGCAAGCACTCTAGAGCTGATCCCCAACAGTGCGGACAAGAGTAAGACTCCAGTCGACTTTAGCATTAGGTTTACCGACAGCGGGCTTATGTTTGAGTACAAATTATCCCTCGATCTAGGGAGTTTCTTAGAGGAAGGCTATAATCGCAAAGTGCTGAGCGAAGTATTACGTGTAAACGAAAAGCTGATTTTTTCCAGAAATCCCTCATTGGATTTAGGCGATACAAACCTTATCAGAAAGTATGCGATCAACGGATTTGAGGAAAATGAAAATAGTGTGAGAAATTTAGCTAAAAAGAACTTAATCGATGATGAGTTGTTTTTAATGAACGGGTTTAAGGCCATGTTCAGTTTAAAGCTGGTCAATATCATTACAAATTGGCTTGAGGATAAATTCATGGTTTTCTGCCGGGCAGACGCTCTCCAAGCCAGACCATCAACTTCTAAGAAAGACACCATTTACATCAATACAACCATCAACGATGCAGCCCGCATTTTCGGAATCAATTCTAACGCTCTTGGTTATCATTCCTCGGATGAAGATTCTGAGCCGAAGCTATATTCGATTTTGGATAACAAAGGGATTGTTCAAGCTGACTCCTTCGAGTCATTCGGGACCATTCGTTTTGTAAATATGTTCCCTATTGTTATAGATGCTCTGCTCAGCGGAGGCACATTGGTTATTGATGAATTCGACGCTTCCCTGCACCCCATGGCATTAATGAGTATTGTGAACATCTTCCACAATGATGATCTGAACACACAAAATGCACAGCTTATCTTCAACACGCATAATCCTATATTTCTTAACTCGAACCTGTTTCGGCGGGATGAGATCAAGTTTGTGGAGCGCGATGAAGAAACGTTCAGCAGCATCCATTACTCTTTATCCGATTTTGGAACTTCTGGTGAAAAGGCCGTCCGTCAGGGTGGAGATTATATGAAAAATTATTTCATCAGCCAGTATGGCGCTATTAAAGATGTAGACTTTACCTCTGTATTTGAAAAATTACTGGAGACCAGAAGGGAGCTGTAATCGGATGGTTGCCAGGAAGTTAAATAAAAAATACTATTTCTCCGTAGAAGGGGAGACTGAAAAATGGTATTTGGATTGGATAAAGCATTTAATTAATAGCGATCCTGCAGCAATATATACAGTGTCCATTGACAGCAAAAAAGAAAAAGATCCTGTTAAGCGTGCAAAATCTCTAACCGTTCTCAGCGAAACAGTCATTACGCATTGGTTTGATTATGAGAGTAGTGAAGCGGTTCATACGAAACAATTTAAAGAAACGTTAGATGCACTTAAAAAGACCTCAACCTTCAAAAAGCAAATAAAATACAAATTGGGATACAGTAATTTTACTTTCGAGCTTTGGATGATTTTGCATAAAAGAAATTGCAATACAGCGCTTACCCATAGGCGACAATACCTGCAATGGATAAACGGCGCTTATGAAGAAGACTTTGCGGAACTCTCTGACTATAAAGAAGAAGGGAATTTCAAAAGAGTCCTCAGAAAAATATCTTTAGAGGATGTAAAAGTGGCAATAACCCGGGCGAAAAATATCATGCGGAAAAATGAAGAAGCCGGATTAACCTTGCATGAGTACAAAGGATATAGATACTACAAGGAGAATCCCTCGCTTCTTGTTCATGAATCCATTGAAAAAATGCTGAAGGACTGTGGACTACTCTGACAATTCACTTGAGGCGCTCCCATTCCGCTTCTGTCGGTAAACGGTAACCATTAGCCCCCGTAATGAGGGTTTCTGTGAAAAAAGGCCGCCGGCTATGAAGCCGGACAGCCTTAGAAACACTAATGATTAAAAACCTGCTCAACCTTCCGGATACGGCCAGGTGCGCGTCAGCCTTGCTTGCAGATGAACTGTTACCACACTGTTACATTAGAGCTCCCGCTGCTCTGATATCCCTCTGTAGCCAGCACCTGGTAAGACCAGCTGCTTCCCAGATTCATTCCTTTACTCGCCCATGCTTTAACATGGTTGGCAAAAGTGATAGTGGCATTGCTGCCGGTCGGTCTCTTTGTCTGTCTCACACTCCAGAACTGCTGGAATGTTTGTATGCCGTCAATGGAAGGTGCGTTGTAGCGCATTGTTGTATAGATGTCATAGGTGCCGCCATCACTCGTCACTGTGCCTTTGTACGTTCCGGTAGGTCTATAAGTGCCCCAGCTATCAACAACGTAATATTCGATGAGTGAGTTTCTCGTCCATCCATAGAGTGTTAAATATCCATTGCCGGACGGTGCCCAGACACCCGCGTTGTAATTGATAGTTCTGTCGGGCGACCCGACGGTCCAGCCTTTGCCCACAACAAAATTCCCCGTATTAGACCAGTTGACACTGTAATTTCCGCCACTGCCATTAACAGCATTAACTGTCCCGCCGCCATCAGTCCAATTTTGCCAATAATCCGTTGCTGCGCTGGCGGTTGCTGCGAACAAAGCGGTACAGCTCATGGAAACTGCCATCACTAACGTCATGATTTTCTTATTGAACTTAAACATCGTTTACCTCCCCGAATTTTTAATTTGTAATTATTCACCTGTATACGATTTGAATAATATCCTTTTTTAGATCACCCCTTTTCTTTTTGAGTCAGTTGATTCTCTTGGCAGTCATATTCTAACCTCTGTCCTGAATCCGTAAGCCCATGACTGCAGCCTCTATCCTGAGAAGAAATTTCTCTTTCTATATAAATTGAACTTGTGACTTTTCTATTTGGGATTGGTCGTGACTCCAGAGAATGTTTGGACTTCCGGCCGCTGTTGTCTGCAGATTTCTTGATTTATACCGCTGTCGCGGTGGAAATCCGCAGACAAAGGCGGACGCTACCGCTCCTCCAGTTCCAAACTTCTCCTCCGCCACTTTTCCCTTATTTGTAATATTTTCAAGTTCAATTTATATAGTACAATGCAAGACAAACTGCGTCTTACATATAGAAAATTATAATAAGTAAGCGCATTCATTTACATTACCAAATTAAAGAATTATCCCATATTTTTTCAGTTATTTGACTTCGCACAGCAAAAAACCGCCCGGTTAGGACGGCTAAACATTATGGAATCCTGAAAATGTAACTCGGGTGCATCATCCCATCCGAATCACAGCCTTCACCACTTCTTGCTTATTATCGATCACATAATCGAAGGCTTTCTGGGTATCCTCAAAGCTGAATTCATGCGTCACGATGCCCTTGACGTCAATTTTACCATCTGCGATCGCTCCAATGGCGGCAGGATACAGATTGCGGTAGCGGAACACCGATTTGATGTCAGCCTCCTTGAACATAATCTGCATAAAATCAAAATCGATGATATCCTTGGCCGCCAGGCCCACAAGGACAATCGTTCCGCCTCTTTTGACCAGATAGGGCGTCTGCTTAACGGTATGCTCGCTCCCTGCGGTTTCAATCACCTTGTCCATGCCCTGGCCGTCCGTTAGCAGGGATATTACATCCCGGACATTCTCCTGCTTAGCGTTGATTACCCGGGTTGCTCCCAGCCTCTTCGCTGCTTCCAGCCGCTTTTCAATGATATCCACCACCACAATGTCTGTTGCCCCGTAAGCTTTGCAGGCCAGGAGCGTTACGAGCCCGATGCAGCCGGCCCCCAGAATAACGACACGGTCACCCAGCTTGATTCCGCCTTGGGCCGCAGCATGCAGTCCCACTGCCAGCGGCTCCACCAGCGCTCCCTCTTCTGAAGACACGTTGTCCGGCAGCTTGAAGGCCATGTTCTCCGGAAAGGCGATATAGTCCATCAGGCAGCCGTGGTAGGGCGGAGTAGCCAGAAACTTCACATCCGGGCAGAGATTGTACTTTCCGCTCTTGCAGAATTCACACTGGCCGCAGGTGACTCCAGGCTCCAGCGCGACCCTGTCTCCCACCTTCAGATTCTTCACCCCGGGGCCCAGTTCAACCACTGCTCCGGCACATTCATGCCCCAGAATAAAATCGCCTTCGACAACGAAGTCACCGATCCGGCCATGCTCCAGATAGTGGACATCAGAACCGCAAATGCCGACATACTCCAGTTTGACAATAACCTCGCCCTCTTTGGCCTTGGGCATGCCGATTTCATTCATTTCCAATTTCTTCAGATCCGTCATATAAAAAGCTCTGTTCTTCATAAGATATTCCTCCTCAGGGACAATAGCATCTAATCATTAATAATATACTTTTATAAAACCATCTAAATAAGATTATAGTCCGATTTGATTTGAAGTCAACACAAACACTAAAAACTCCCCCGGCTGAGGGTGGAGCCGCAAACGCGGCGCCACTCTCTTCCGGAGGAGCGGTAGAACAAGAGTATACTGTTTCTGTTAGATTCACGCTATTCGGCAACAATCTAGATGCTGTCAATAAATTCTGTTACCAGCTCCAGGGCGGCTCCCACGGCAGTAGCCTCCAGCTTGTATTTGCAGACCCGGAGATATGTGCCGTCCCGCTCGAAGGTGTTCTTCTGGGCCGCCAGCCCTTGAAGGGTATCTATATACTCCTCCATATAAGCACCGGCATAGCCGCCCAGAATCACATCGCAATCGTACAGCATCCGCAGGTTGTTAACCGTGATCACCAGATAGCCGATGTACTCCTGCCAGATTGCCTTTTGCGGCTCATGCCCCTCCCGCAGCCGCCGGAAAAATTCGGAAATGCTTCCCTGCGTGCTGTCCGAGAGAATTCTCGCTGAGCAATAGGCATCCACGCAGCCCTTCTGCCCGCAGTAGCAGGTACGGCCTTCAGGCATGATCGTCATATGACCAAATTCCCCGCCTCTGTGGTTCTGCCCGGTATAGATCTGATTATTGACGATAATTGAACCGCCGACACTGTTATTAAGGGAGAGATAGACTACATTATGGATGTCTTTTTCTCCCCACAATTCGGTGAAGCCGGCTGCGTTCGCATCATTGCTGAGAATACAGGGATAGCGGATAAATTCGGCGAAACGCCGGATGCTCCCCCCCTTGAAGTCAATGACGGTGGCATAGTTCACCGTTTGGCGGTCATCAGAGAGGATGGCGGGCAGCGCAATCCCGACTCCCAGAATTTTGCTGCTGTCAATCCGGCTTTCTTCCACACAATCATCCACCAGCTTGCCCACGCTTTTAAAGTAGACTTCAGTGTTAGCAAAGGGAAAATGGTTCCTGACATGCTTGATGATTGTACCCCTCAGGTCAATGATGACAATGCCGACATGATTCCGGGTCACATCCAGCCCGATTGCGTATCCCGCCACACTGTTGCAAGCCATCGATTTCGCCTTCCTGCCTCCGGTGGACTGAAACAACCCGGTCTCCACGATCAGCTCCCTTTCCTGCAGCTCCTTAATGTTCTGGGTAACTGTAGGAAGACTCAGATTGAGCGCCTGCGCAATCTCCTGGATGGAAGTAGCTTCACGGTGATATAAATATCGATAAATGGCGTTACGGTTCATCTTTTTTACTTCCATGCTGTTCAAGCGGTGTGTCGCCATTACAAACCCTCCGGCTTTTGCAAATGTACTTTAATAATACTATACTCAAAAGAAAACGGTTAAGGTGGAACATATGAACCCGATACATAGGATCACAGACAGAAATGAGGAAGTATCGCATCAACTGTTGTATATTTGGGAAACAGCTGTGCGGGCTACGCATCTATTCCTTACCGAACAGAATATTGCAGCATTAAGCCCATTGGTCATTCAAGGTATCCGGCAAATTCCCCACTTGCTGGCTTATACAGATTCGGATCATTATCTCGGCTTTATAGGCGTTCAGGATACTAAGATTGAAATGCTGTTTGTAAACCCCGCCGTCAGGGGAAGAGGCATAGGAAAACAGCTCGTGACTTATGCCATCCAGACACTAAACGTGCTTTACGTTGATGTGAATGAACAAAATCCCCAGGCAATCGGATTCTACGAGCATTTGGGATTCCGGGTATTTGACCGGTCTGAACGGGATGAGCAAGGCCAGCCTTTTCCTATTTTGCATATGAAGTTATCATAGCTTGTGGGTCCAAATGTTAAGCGCAAGTGAGCGGACGGCAATGTTAGTGTGATTCCTATACAGCCTCAAACGGCCGGCACACTCCGGACTCCACAATAAAGCACTTCCGGCAGCTTCAAGTACAGAAAGTCCAATATATTGATGTTCATAACCTCTTTCAGCGCCCAGGAGATCTACAATTTCCAGCAGGGTTTCCGGATTCCAATAGCCTGTGCTGTCTTGTAAGTTATGCGTGATCTGCTTATAGGCATCGCTTAACAGTTGTGGCTGATTTGTAATACAATCGACCATCCGATGGAGATAAGCGACGGATCCCTCCACATTATTCCAATCTATTGCTGCTATATACAATCTCATCACCACTTGATGTAAAGTCTCATCATATGCCAGACAGTCAATCAGGCCCATATACAAAGGTACAAGGTGTATACGTGTATTTTTGGGCAAAGCGATCAGCTCGTTGATCAGTTGCATGAGACGCTGCCGGTGAGGCAAATCTCTTGTGGCCGTTGCATTCCATTCATCGCTTATGACCGTATTGGCCAATTTCTGACAAACGCCGATTACAGCTTCATTGACCTTCCCGTCACGGCATGTTTCGATCAGCGTGTTCATGGCAAACTTCCACCTGTTGCTGTCTTCCAAGTCCGTAATCGCCTGAGCAGTGGCAGCTGCAATGACTTCTTCATTTCCATTGGTCCACTGCATCATACTGCTGAATGCAAAGCTGCCAACAAACGTATCCGGATGACCTGCAATTTCAATGATTAATGCTAAATAACGCGGTCTATAGTCTAACGGAAGATCATTAGGCCGCTGAGATAATAAACTGACCGCGATGTCCCTCTCTAGTGAAGCAGCCATTGCACTTAAAATAGTCCAGCTGCGTTCATCGTCCAAAAGCTGTCTCGCTGCATGCCCTATGGCAATAATTACATCCTTATGGGCATTTGGTTTTTCGAACTCCTCCAACAATAGCGGAATGCTGTCACTGCTTCTATAAGCCCCCAGCAGCCGGATGGCCTCTTTTCGGACCGTAACTTTCAGCTTGTCCCGGTGTAACAGCTCCTTAAGCATTGAAGCCAGCAACACCGGATTCACTCTGCGGATGCATCTCGGTATCGAGTACATAGCTACACGGGCCCGGTCCCCATCCAGATTCTCCAGCAGAACGGGCAGCGCCTTCTCCGGTTCTTCCTTAAGTGAAAGGGCATGAAGCGCAGCTTCTGCTACAGGCACTTCCTTATCGTGAATCAGCTCCAGTAACTGATCCGGACCAAGGTCAGGCATACTTCCCATGATCCTAATCACTCTGGAACGCTCTGAAAGGCTGCGTTTGGCATCGAATGCAATTTTGCCCAATAATGAGCTTAAAGATTGCTGCTGGCGCGGCAGCCACCTGTTGAATCCGTCCGCAGCAGGCACTGGATAAATGGTTTTGCCCGATAAAAACCTGCCCTTAATCACAGCACCCGAAATATACGGGTCCAGCCATTCTTGACGTTTCCGGTGCAGATGTTGGAACACTTCATATATGGTAATGAACGATTTATCCAGAGCCAGTAATTCCCCAACTCTTTCATCCCGTGTGTCATGCGGGGCAAGCCAATGTCTGGCCGCTTGTATGGCTGTCGAATCTGTTTTGGCCCGCGTTGCTTCCTTTAACAATTGTTGAAGTTTGATGATGCCATAACCTCTTTTGCCGAATGAGTTAGCCAGGCTGAGCACCAGATTGTAGTCTTCCCGCCGGTTGGCCTGTGCAGCTAATGTATAGATTGCGTCGAAAAGAATTCCTTCTATCCCCCGGGGTACATTCTTCTCCAAGGATGGAAGGGCAAGCTGTCCGCTCTGCTTAGCCAGTTTCTGGATCGTATTCAACGAAAACTTGAACAGCTCACCGTGAGGATGCGATGCGTTATGGCGCAGAATGGCAAATGCCAATTGTTGAACGGAGAATCGGGTACCATATGAAGTATCCCTGGCATCCATAACACTATCTACAAGCAAAGTCAGATCCTGCACATGGGCATCCGTGAACGCAGACGCAGGACTATCCGAAAGCTCTTTAAAAACTGCGCCCCGGACAGGGTCCTGGTCATTTTTGATCCGGTCCAAATACACCAAGGTTTCATGCATCCCCTGTCTCGACAGAACCGTACTCCGGATCAGCTGCATAAGCGCCGTTGCGCGTTCGTCTGCGTTGGATACCTGTGCCGCTTGCTCAAGCTTCTCTCTTGAATGATGTATTGAACGGCAAGCCGTAATTCTAAGCATCCGGTCCCGGTCATCAGAGACTTCACGAAGGCCAAGCATCCGGGCGGCTTCCTTGTCGCGTAAGGCATGCGGCAGCACATACAGCAATTTTTCCGGAAAAATGCGTTCCTGGCGTTTACCTTCTTCATACACCGCATCAAAAACTGCTTTACGGCTGGAAGGCGCAAGATGCTGAAGTATTTTCGCTATATGCACAGGCCGGTCTGCGAGTAATTTGGCTAATTCCATCCATTGATCTAAGGATAAATAGCTTCTTCTTTTTAGAACCCCGTCAGGGATACCCTGCGAAATCAGGTCGCTTCGCGACTCCTTCCGTGTCAGCAGCCTGTACACCGCATCAGGGTTGGTGCGGGTTAAAGTACTAAGCTGTTTCTTCAGCGCAGGATGCAGGATACCCATGGGTCCATGATTCGCTGCACATTCCAGCACTACCTCTGCCTTTGTCCGGCATAAAATTTCAAAAGCTGAGGAGAACCTCCACCAGACATAACCTTGTTCCCTAAACGGTGTGTTTGCTAAAGTCGTCTTGAAATACTCAGCAACCGCGTCAGGGTGCCGGCCGGCTAATTTGTTCCAGTCTTTTAGGGCATAACCGATCTCTGTAAGCCATTGACTGACCGTATCCTTCCTGCATGCCGGTAGTACAATGACTGCCTCCTCCGCTCCCCACCGGGCGTACACCACAGGCAGCAGCCGCTCCGCCAGTTCTTGACGGTTCATAAAAGAAACACTGCGCAGCAGCTTTCGGCGGCAATCCTGTGATAAATGGGGAAGCTCGCGCTCTATATCCGTATCTGAAGCCACTTTGGCCAAAAGCCCCGCTGCCGTATTTCTGACACTTGCCATAGGATGCCGCAAGGCTGACAAAACAACATTAGCATCCTTTGTGACTTCAGCCCCGGCTAATGCAAGACGTCCTTCATAGGCACCATCCTCCAGTAAGGAAGACAGCAGCCCGGAATACTCGGTTGAGCCTCTATGGTCACGGCCTAGAACCGCTATCTTTTTAATCCTGTCTGAATATCCCAGTGAGTCTAATTCTTTGAGCAAGCTCTTTTTATCCAGTGGATCTTTTCTGAAAATCATAAGTTCCCTCCTCCACCTGTTCTGATCTCAACAAACCATCCCCTTTAGCATGTTGTTGAAAAGCTATCATAAATATGTGGCACAGTAGGCATGGCTTTTCGAGTTCTGATTTCCATTCGTTTCAGCAGCTCCTTATAGAAGGGATGAAAGCACTCCGGAGTCGTAGCCATTGAAATTACATAACTAACAAATTCAAATTGATATCCTACCTCGTAAAGTGTATCTTCAGTGTTCAGAACCAGCTTGTTCCATAGAAAATCGCCTACCTCCTCTTTAGTTACTGTTCCTCCAATTGCGACACGATCCGTATAAACTCTGGCGAACTCCGAAAGCGTGCGTTGCATTAACACATTGAAATGAAACGGTATGCGATTCGTCCAAGCCTTTTCCAAATTAAAGGTGTCCACATGCCGTCGAATTCGCTCAGCCTCATCCGAAGCTGCCGTTGACAGCGGCTCTACCTTTATGACTCGATTGCCTGGGGTGCCGTCGATACGAGACTTGAATTTCTGTTGGCCGGAACGTATATAAGGGAGGAAGACGCCATTCAGACAACCGGGTTCATTTATAGCTTCTCCATCCTCAGGCCAAGCTGGTACTCGGTTTCCTTTTCCTCTATCTTGTTTTTTCCCTACCGAGGAATTACATTCCATACAAATTGGAACGATATTAAAGGGATGAATCACAAGAGCGGGAAAAAGACTTTTAGGAAAGTAGTGGTCTAATTGGGCCTTACCCATATGCATCTGTCCAAGACAAGCTGGACAAATATTTTCCTTACTACTGTTTAATCTTATGTACTCATCTTTAAAACGGTCTCTGTTAGTTTTCAGGGTATGACTCTCCTTGTGATCGAAGAAATCACTATAAAATTTTTCGAATATTTTGGGTAATTGGTCAATAGCTTTTTTGGTCTCATCCACGGTCAATATACCCTGAAACACAGTGTTTAAAAAGCCTGGGAAATGATAAGTTTCTTGATGATGATTGAGATTGAAACGAAGATCTTCCTCTAAACAACTAATAAAAAAAGGAATAGCAGTGACTGGAAGTGTACTGAACAGTTCCTTCATTCGATGGCGCATTGCTCCGGGATGCTTCATCAGACAGCAATGTTTATACATTTTATGAGACCTTAATTTTAGAAAGGATTTCTCATCAAACTGACCATCCGTGATGCCATATGTATTGCAATACTTTATCAAAGCAACCATACATTCTCCGGCAAGCTTCATTTCACTATGAATGATATATGGTTTCTCTAGGTCAAAAAGCATCCGCTTATTCTTCCCTTCAAAATATTAATCACTGCGTAATTGTTTTCGTGCATGTAAATATTCCTCCAACCGAAAGCGTTCGTAGCCCGGCCCCACTTTGTCCAACATCTTTTGAATCCTGCCATTGGAGTAGGGCTTTTGCTCATCTAACGCTTTATCAATTACTTGTTTAGCAAAATCTCCGATCCGCTCATGATCCATAAATAGCAGTGCACTAATCTCTCCTCTATCCGCACCGAAGGTAGGGATGTCCAGCGAAATCGCCTGGAACTCCCCTGGGACCCCGCTATGTGATTCTATCTTAAAAGTCTGATCAGGAAATGCGTCTGTTAATATCAAGGTCGAGTGTGTAGCAATCCAATATTCTTGCCGGTTATATCGCGGCTCACTTGATTCGCCCCCAGGTAGATCCATCTTGGCAAAATCATGAAGCATGCTTATAAACTGCATTGTCCAGTTTTCATTTAAGAAAACATCAGGCTCATCGAACAAAAATAAGGTATTCTCGTCGTACTCCTGCTGGGATAAGATAATAAGCGCCATTCGTGACAACCAGAAGAACTCGCCGTCGCTCAGACTATTATGATCCAGCAGATGTTCCGAATCCTCATTTTTATAGAATAGGTTTACGTTTAGCAAGTATCCAAATCTTTGGGCTGTCACCAGCATAGTAAGAAACTCCATCGGGTTAGAAGACAGAATATCCCCTGCGGGTATTGTGAGAATCCGAATGGCTTTGGGCATAGTACCATCCAGTGAATGAACGACTTTTATCCGGCGTGCGCCTCGCTGAAGGAAGTTTACTAACAGACTTTCGTACCTCATTTTATTAAGCGGAGAAGCCTCAAGTTGTCGGCACTTCACTTCATCGAGTTCAAACGAGATCAACTCAGCTCGAATGTTTCTCACCATTTGAAATAGCCTGTTTTTTTTTGTGCGATAGCCTTCCATTTCAACGCCAACAGGTTCTGCCAATACTATAGCTGCCAGAATGAAAGCCGCATTTTCCCCGTTGAGGTTAATACAATTTGGTTCATATAATAACCTCCGCTGCAGTTGTTGGAGATATTCCAGCTTACCCGAATTACGCCCCTCCCGCTTTAGTTCATCATATATATCACTGTTTATTGCACCCAGCGGCGAATTTACCAACACATCTTCAAATGAATTATTGGGTCCGGAAGCAAAGCTAATAATTCTGCGGGGATGCAGGTTCACTTGTTCGCTGTACCGTTCCCGAACTACAGGGCCATTTTTAATTCCCTCCAAACTTTCAGCCATCTGAATATACAGACGCTCGGTTAATGGATACCTCTGGGAATTATTCGAGAGCAATACATAGACACGTTTATGACCGGATATGATACTGTACACAAGCTCATACACAAATCCGGGAGATTCATCATTCATTGCTCTGGTGAAAATCAAACCAATGGCCTGCAGAACGGAGGTTTTGCCCGAGCCGTTATTGCCGACCAGAAACTTGATCGACAACTTACTCAGTTCTTCGTCGTTTTGACCAAATGCTCCATTGAATGTCTGGAAATGTTTATAGTTTTCTAACGAGAGGCTGTGAATTTCCATTGTCGTCCTCCTTCTGGCACTCTCATCCAGAGATCAATCCATTCATTGTCGGCAGGGGATGCAGCACCCCTATTGACTGATTCGTATATGCACTCAACCATTCCCATCCGGGCAAGCATTTGAACTGTCTCAACGGCTTGCTGGATGGTAAAAACACTCCGATCCTCCATAGAAAGTCTTTGCCTTGCTTTATGAATAGCAATGGGAGATTCTGAAAGGCTAATAGCAATATATAACTGCCATTGCTGTGGAGATAAAATCCCGCTCAATTCAATTGAAACATATCCATCCCTCTTTTCACCAGCTTGGTTTAACTCATAGACTACCTCCCCCTCTTTAGAGAGTACCGTGTTAATTCTGTTATCATGAATGAGATGCTGCCACGCGAGGGCGATTCCCTGTTTGCTTCCGAGGTCATAGAGATCGGTCTGCCAGCTAAATAGCTTTTGTTCAATTGATAATGGATCTTTTAGATTTGACAATTGGCCTTCAAACTTACTGATTCTCTCCAATAATTTTTCTTCAAGCTCTGCCTTAACCTGTTTCGGCTTTCTAACCTCGATAAAACCAGTAAGATTGGACCCGCTAGTCTGACCCGCCTTCTGCTCATATTCCGTAAAAAAAAGCTTGATGTCATCTTTCCTATATCCACTCAGTTCGTAACGCCTAATGTCATCTAACTGCTGCCGGATACCCAAAGGCTCCTTCAAGATAACTACCAAAGATGAGTTTTTTCCAATGTTCATTCTGCTAGACTCCTTCGGCAGGCGGACAATGGAATGGATCTGGGCTATCGTTTCTATCTTTTCTAGAATTGAAACCCCTTCGGTCTTCAGCAATTCATCCGGGAGCACAGCAAAAGCCCACCCCCCGGGTGCACAGCTATTCAAACCATAGAGCAAATAGGATAACTCTACTCCTGCGTGATCTGATTGTTCAATAAGTCCGGGATCAGAGAGCTCTCTGGAATCAAATGTTATTGAGCGCGGGGGAAGAATGTAGACGATCTCATTCACATCCATTCGATCTGCTATATTCTTTCGTGCAGCTTTACTGAATGAACGGGAGGGGTAGACTAGCGGGTCCCTGTTCAACACACTAAATCGATGAATACCCGACAAAAGGAAGCGAAAAGTGGATATACGGGTCATAATTGGAGATAAAGAACGTCCGGAGATAAGCGATTTCCGTGGATCAATAAATGGAAGTTCTCTATAACTGGCTGTAAGCAATTGTCCTGATCGGCAGTGGGCGTCATGAATGTGGATCGAATCTCCCCTCCCTTCTACTCGAAGATGTGAATCAACAAGCGATACAATAAAATCAACCGATTCTCCGCTCATCCATTCGTCTTCCCCTTCGATTGATCCTTTAAATAGAATATCCAGCATATAATCGTATAGTGCCAGTAGACTTATTCGAAATGCAGGCACTCCGTCCAATTTTTTATATATTGAATCTATAATCGTTATAAGTGAATAACATTGTGTTTCTGTGACAGTCAACTTAAGCCCTCCACTCGCCATTCTCTTCGGCAAATAGCCCGGGTGGCCCTTCAACAGCTCTGGCAACACTTTAATCTGAATAACTTCATAAGCGTCATCTTCGGCATCAACCAATTCCCCCCAAGTGTAGGAGGTCCGCATTTTATAGGGGTACTTCAACGATATTGGACCATCGGCCGCGAGTAAAAAGACACTCCAAAAAAATGTTAATTGATCGGCAACAGCCAAAGCATTATTTGTACCTGAATAAACAATATCGATCATATTCCTAATTTCTTTGCTTAACCTTGTGGTTTCTTCCGTCATCCATCAGACCTCCGCCAAACAAAATTATACTTCCTATATTATACATCTATCTTTGAACTACTAATAACACCTTTATGGGAGCTTTTCAGTATCCCGGGAGATATTTGAGCAAAAAAAACAAGAGTAACCGTGAAGCCGTTTGTTCAACCGCCTTCAAAGTTACCCTGTAGCGTATTACTTACTCTATTCATTCCGCTGCTTAAGCATATCGGACAGAAAAGCCAGTGCCAGGCCTTGGCCCCAGCCCTGAATCCAGTCTTTGGGGATGTTGCGGTACCCTTCCCGGTCCTTCATCACCGCTGTGCCGCCGGACACACCAAGTACCCGCCCGTCTTCGCTGATATTTTGCAGGATGCCTTGCAGGGCCTTTTGCACATATTTGGTATGCAGCGGATTGCCGTTGTTGATCATAGCCGCCGCAATCCCGCAGGATGCAGATACTTCCTCATAGGATTCTTCATCATCCAGCACCGTCCGCCACAAGCCGTTCTCCGTCTGAACAAGCTTCAGCGCCGCCAGCTGATCCCGGAGCGAACACTCCACATCCATACACTGCGGGTACAAATACCAGTCCTTCAAAAGCGGTTTGACCTGCGACATGGTATAGGCGCCCCAGGCATTCGCCCTCCCCCAGAATAAACCGGACATATGATCCTGCTGCACATGATTGTAACCATGGAACCAGAATCCGCTGCCGGGGTCTTGCAGATATTTGATATGCCAGTAATACTGATTGAGGGCATCTTGGATCAAGTCCTGGTCGTTGATTTTGCTTCCTGCGCGGAGCAGAAAAAATGCCGCCATAAACAACGTATCCGCCCAGGCCTGCTCCGGAAAATCATTGGACACGGATACGGTATGCTGCAGCACCTTGTCCCCGAACCTGAGCGCATCGTTCCGGATATAATCCACCTTGCTCATCACAATATCCCAATATTTCTGGTTCCCTGTCTCTTCATACAAGGTAATCAGCATGTGGCCCATGGCACAGGTGTTCACTGTCCAGTCCGGCAGGCCCAGCCCGATATATTCATCCGTCCACTGGACAAGCCTATCCAAATACTCTTTATTCCCCGTGGTCTGGTAAGCTCTGGACACCCCATAATAAGCCACCCCGCAGGGCCATTCCCAGGTTAAATCCATCGCCAGTGTTTTTCTGGTGACCCTGTCGATAATACTTAGGATTTCTTCCCTGTCAACCTTCAGTTGAAGCATTTAAATTCCCCTCTCTGATACACACGCCCCCCAAAGGCGCTTGAGAGCCGTCCGCAAGCTTGTAAACGCTTTATGTCTTCTATTGTAAGCAGTATAATGGTCTACATCTAAGCACATTCGCAGCAAAACTGCGCAATTCCAATCATTTATTCATAATTCCAAAATTAACGTCAATGAGAGCAGGAGTACTTCAATATGCCCAGAAAAAAGAAGCCCGTTATTGAATACCGCCACTATAGTCTGCCCATCGATTTTCCGGTCTTGCTGTTAAGCGGGGAACGCTGGAAGATTTCCGATATCCGAAGCGAGCACCTCCATTTCCATAACCATTTGGAGATTGGCATCTGCTATTCCGACAGCGGCATCATGGAGATCAAAGGGGAAGCGGTACCTTTTACAGCCGGTGACGTAACCTTCATCCCGAGGTATCTCCCCCATACGACATACAGTTCGCCGGATACCGCCAGCCTGTGGTCCTATCTCTTCTTTTCGCCGGAGGACCTCTTTCAGCATTCCTTCAAAAGCGCATACAGCAGCTTCGAGCCGAATTTATGGGCGGTGACAGGAAAGAACTGTATATTGAACAAGGAGCAATATCCCAAGGTGTATACCCTTGCCACGTCGGTTGTAGAGGAACTGAAGCAGCAGAAGCCCTACTACCAGGAAAACGCCTACGGCTTATTGCTATCCCTTTATATAGAGCTCCTTAGAATTCATTCCACGAATGAAATGCTGGCAGAACAAGAAGCAGAGCATAGCCTGAAAGGCGATTTTGTCATTTCCCCGGCGCTGGAGCATATCACGAAAAACTACATGACCCCCATCACCATCGATTCCATAGCCGGGCTATGCCACTTAAGCACAACCCATTTCCGCCGAAAATTCCATGAAATCATGGGAGTTGCCCCCCTCGATTTCCTGAGCAGGACCCGAATCGAAGAAGCCTGCAAGCAGTTAAAAAGCACTGATCACTCCATTCTTTCGATCTCCGGGCAAGTCGGCTTTCACTCCATCTCCAGCTTCAACCGCTGCTTCTCCAGGCTTATGGGAGAGTCCCCCAAGCAATGGCGGAAAGGCGCACAAGCCGAAGCGCAATCGGCAAAGGCGTCGATATTGGAGTTTACGGGGTGGGTGTGATGGGGGGGTGTGATGAGGGGCGGCCTTGTCGGCTAACCTGCGGAGATAAGTTCAACCAGGGTAAATTCGAGCGGATCAGATCCCTGAAGAACCCTTTATGAACCCTTCGGCCAATCCAAGTGGAAAAAGGTTAACTAATTTGCTCAAACACCATGCTCTCCGCAGATTAAGTGGAAAAAGGTACATTAATTCAGCCCATTTCGCCGCTGACGAGGTAATATGGTCCAATTAAGTTCCCTTTTTCCACTTAACTCTCACAATTATTGATTTTGGGGAGAAATAAGCTCCCTTTTTCCAACTAGCGCTGACGAAGAGGCCGGTGAGATAGCGCTAGTTGGAATTAGGATAGCTAGACCGGCGGATTCCCCAACTTTATAGGTCCCAAGATAAGGGGAAACCGCCGGCCTCACTTCAACAACGGCATTTCTACCGTTGTTTCCGGGCGAACCGGCCTTCAGCGCTCCAACAACGGCATTTCTACCGTTGTTTTCAGGCGAACCGGCCTTCGGCGTATTCGCAAAGAGCGCTTACCAGCGATCGGTCATGATTACCGGCTTAATCCTTCCGGCCTCAAATTCCATCCGGTCGATGCATAACACGCGGTTGCCAGGCTCCTTGTCCCCGATGATTCGCCGGTGATAGACAATCAGCCATTCATCCTCATCGGGTAGATGCAAATATCCGTGATGGCCGGGGCCCTCCGCCACAGGCTCCTGCCTTTCCAGAATGGTTCCCTCGTTGGCGAATGGCCCGAGCGGACTGGCGCTGACGCCGTAGGCCACACGATAGGTGCCGTTGGTCCATCCGCCCATGGACCACATCAGATAATAGAGGCCGTCCTTCCTGATCATGCATGGCCCCTCCACATAACCCGGAGGCGTAATGGAACGGACCGTCTGCCCATCGGAAAAAGCAACAAATCCGGTCATATCCTCATTCATCCGGGCCACGTTGCAGTGTCCCCAGCCTCCGTAAAAGAGATAGACCGCGCCGTCATCATCCTTGAACAAATGGGCGTCGATCGGCTGGGCGCCGTGAATGAAACGGTCAATCAGCGGCTTGCCGAGATAGCCCCTGTAAGGGCCTTCCGGGGAATCCGCAACGGCAATCTCCAGTCCTCCGGCTTCCCCGTCCTTCTGGATATCGTTGGAGGCGAATACAAGGTAATGCCTGCCCTGATGCTCAATCTGGGTAGGTGCCCACACCGCTCTCCAGATCCAGGGGAAATCCTTCATCTCAATAATGCTGTCGTGTTTGTTCCAATGGATCAGATCCACAGAACTGAAAGCATCCAGATTCATCTGCTGCGTATATTCCGTAAAAGACCTGGTGGCATAAATCCAATGCCTGCCTTGATAGGTTCTTGCCTCCGGGTCCGCATACCAGCCGGGTATGACAGGGTTCGTTATCCCTTTCAGCAGATGCTCTTCTTTCAACGGACATCCTCCTTTATCCTTTTAATCCCGTTAAGGTTATGCCCTCCAGAAAGTAGCGCTGGCCGGCCAGAAACACAATGACACAAGGCAGTACAACCGTGGCTGAAGCTGCCATCAGCAGATCCCACTGTGCGGTGTAGGAGCCCTGGAACATTTGCAGGCCCAGAGCAAGGGTGAAAAGGCTGTCGCTCTTCAAATAAATCAGCGGTCCCATGAAGTCGTTCCAGGAGGCCAGGAAGCTGAATAAAGCGACCACGATCACGGCGGAACGGCTCAAAGGGAAAATGATGCGGGTATAGATTTGCCAATAACTGGCCCCGTCCACAAAGGCCGCCTCATCAAAATCACGCGGAATCGTTAAATAGAACTGCCGCAGCAGGAAAATATTGAAGATTCCGCCGCCGAAGTAAGCGGGGATAATGAGCGGATATAATGTATCATAGAAGCCCAGCGCCTGCCAGCCCAGAAAGCTCGGTATCATCGTTACCGCCGCCGGCAGCATCATGCTGGTCATCAGAATGGCGAATACGGTATCCCTGCCCTTCCACTGAATCCGTGAAAATCCAAAGGCTCCGATCGTGCTCGTAATGACAGTCCCCACAAGCACCGAGACCACAATAATAAGCGTATTCTTGAAAAAGGTGTCAAACGGCAGCGCCGTGAGCGCCCTCTGAAAATTGCTCCATTGAAACGGGGCCGGAATCCATTCCGGAGGCATGGTGAAAATCTGCGATAAATTCATCAATGAGCTGCGGACCAGCCATACAAACGGAATGATGAACATTCCCGAGATGAGTACAAGCGCTCCATAACCTGCGGCAAGTGTCAGCTTCGATTGCCTCAAGAACGTTCCCCTCCTTCGTAATATACCCAGGACTTCGAGGTTCTGAAGACGATAACGGTAAAGAACAGAATAATCACAAACAAAATCCAGGCCAGCGCAGACGCATAACCCATATCGGCATCCCGGAAGCCCGTTCTCCACAGATAAAATACGTAGAAGAGACTTTTGTTGTTCGGTCCGCCTTGCGTCAAAATATAGGCTTCGTTGAAGACCTGGAAGGAGCCGATAATGGTCATGATCGTATTGAAGAAAATCGTGGGGGTCACCATCGGAATCGTCACGTGGCGCAGCCTGTGGAACCAGCCGCCTCCATCGACCTCAATCGCTTCATAATATTGCCGGGGGATGCCGGAAAGGCCCGCGAGGAAAATAATCACCGTGCTTCCGATGCCCCACAATGTGGTGAGAACGACCGACGGAATGACGCTTTCCTCCGAATACAGCCAGCCGCTGGTCGGCAGATGCAGCCGGCTTAACAGCGAGTTGATCAGACCGAGATCGGGATTAAGCAGCCACATCCAGATCATGGCCGACGCCACCGCCGGTACGATGCTCGGGAGATAGATAATCGTGCGGAATATCGCCCGGCCCTTCACATTGAGATTCAGCAGCAGCGCGACGGCGAAGGACAGGATAATCACGGCAGGCACACGCAGCACGACGAAATAGAAGGTTGCGCCCAGCGATTGATAGAACAGTTCATCCTCGCCGGAGAACAGCCGTATATAATGATCCAGGCCGGTAAAAGAGGTCTGCTCTTTGAAGACATTGTAGTCGGTCAGGCTGAGCACCAGGCTTGCAATCATGGGACCCAGTGTAAAGACGGCAAATCCGAGTATGGCGGGGGCGGTGAACAACAGCCCGTAGAACATTCCCTTTCGCATACCTGCCTCCAGTCTATTCCTTGATATCGCGGCGTCCCTTGATTTGTGCCTGCACTTTTGCCGCAATGGAATCCATCGCTTCCTGGGCCGATTGCTGGCCGAGCCACACCTTATCCAAGGCAGGATTGACGATATCCATAATATTATTGAAATTCTTCACATAGCCTGTCGGCGTCTGATGCCCTTTCGTCAGAATCACATCAACAATCGCCTCTTTATAGCCGGAGGGTCTTGCCTCCAGATTTTCTGTCCATTTTGCCAGCAGCGCGGGGTCCGTGTACCAATCCTTGAGGGAAGGCATCCAGGTGCCGGCTGTAATCATATCTATTGAAGCCTCCGGGTCAACAAGCGCTTTCATGAGTTCCCATGCTTCCTGGGGATGCTCAGTAGACTTGAAGATAGAAAACATCGCGCAGACCACGGTAGTCACCGGCTCTTTCAGAACAGGCATAACTCCGACATTGAAATTGAACTTGGATTGCGCCAGCCCTGCGCTCGCCCATTGCCCGTCGATGGTCATCGCTACCTTTTTGGTCTGGAGAGCTACATTCGTAGCCGGGATATTCTTCGACTGCACGGGGGAAGGCGATACATGATATACGTTCATCAGATCTGATATTTTCTGAATGGCTTCTACAGCCTCCGGCTGGTTGAGTCCGAACGACTTTCCATCCGCCGAGATAAAGTCTCCGCCGTTGGAGTAGATAAAGTTGCTGTACACTCCCCACCAGGTAGAGGCATTCACTCCGTATTGTTTGATTTTGCGGGGATCGAAATCCGGATCAGCCGCTGTTTTGCCGTTCGTGTCCACGGTCAGCTTCTTGGCGGTCTCCACGAATTCATCCCAGGTCCAGGCATCGGCTACATTCGACGGAGGTGGTGCAATTCCGGCTTCCTTAAAGATATCCTCATTGTAGAACAGGCCGAAAGACTCGGGTCCCGGACCGATGCCGATTACATTTCCCGGCTCCAGTGAATAGATAATATTGGGAACCAGCGTATCGGGGCTGATATCAGCATCATGATCGAGAAATTCCTGGAGATTATAGAACTTCCCCTGCTCGGCCAGAGGGAAAGCGATGGTGCCGGATTCCATCATGGCGACATCCGGAACATCGTTTCCGGCCACCATAGTTGTAAGCTTGGTATCATAATCAGCAGCAATATGCTGAAGCTCTACCTTGATATTAGGGAATTTGTCCTCAAACCTCTGGATGGCTTTTTTGTATGGAGCCACTTCTTCGGGCGAACCCCAGACCGTCATCCGCAAGGTAATCTTCTCCTTGGATCCGGAATTCCCGGAACTCCCGGAAGACGCGGAGGTATTAGAGCTTTCTGAACCGGATTTCGAGCATGCAGACAGTACAGCGGCAAGCATCAGGACCAGTGCCATTACAGTGAAGAGCGATTTTCTTTGTCGCAACATCTTCCGAGCCCCTCTCGATTTCAAAATTCAACGGTTCATAGCTGCAGTCTATGATGGCTTTATTATAAAATAATGGATAGCGCTTACATAACCCTAATCTCTTTGGAATGGTGGATTAAGATTAGCTTATACCGGCAGTGTAATCACAACCCTTGTCCCTTCTCCCGGAGCGGAAACAATGGAAACGCCGTATAGCGTGCCATAAGCGATCTGAATGCGGTCAATGGTATTCTTAATGCCCACGGATGAAGATTTCTGGTACAAAATCGCCTGAACCGTCTCCTGGCTCATGCCCCGTCCGTTATCGGCCACCTCATAAAACCGGGTTCCCTCTGCAATCCAGCCGCGGATGCGGATCATGCCGCCCGATTCCGTCTGGTTGAAGCCGTGCAGAATCGCATTCTCTACAAATGGCTGGAACAAAAGCCTGGGCACATCGTATTCATAAAGCTGCGGATCGATAGCATACTCTACAGTGAACTTGTCCTCGAAACGGATCGACATGATATAGAAATAGTTATCCATCCAGTTCATTTCTTCGGACAGATGGACAGCATCCCAGGTCTTTCTGGAGGTGTAGTGCAGCATGTTGGATAAACAGACCAGCATTCTGCTCAGCTCCTGCTGACCGTTCTCAATCGCCGTCCAGTTCATCACATTCAGAGTATTGTATAGAAAATGCGGATGCATCTGCATCGTAAGCGCCTGAATTTCGGCTTCCTTTTCCTTCAGCTTGATCTCGTAATTTTCCGTGACCAGCAAATGAATGCGGTCATTCATCCGGTTGAAGCGCTTGGTCAGCATGCCGAACTCATCGTTGGTCACAACCTCCACCCGGGTCTGAAAATCCCCCTCGCCCACCGACCTCATCGCGCTTAACAGCCTTTTGATCGGCTTGGTGATTTTGCCGGCGATAAAAAAAGCGAGAATAAAGGCCGCAATGCCGAGCACAACCGCCAGTACGGTAATGGAAGTCCGGATTACGGGTACAAAGCTGCTCAGCAGCCCCGCTTCGGGAATCCAGACCACGGACATCCATCCGGTAACCTCCGAACGGTCAAAACAGACAATGACCGCCTCCCCGTCCAGGGTCATCCTCCGGGCCCCGCTTCTCTCCTGCTTCAGCTCATCCAGCCACGCCTCCTTAGAAGTGCGTGCTACAGCGCCCGGCTCACTGCTGGCCACCACCTTATCGTGCGGATCAAGCACCATATAGCGCGCGCTTCCCGAAATGCTGTCCGCGTACAAGGATTTCAGCACCTCGGATTTGAAGCTGATGGCAAGGACAGGCCGCTCCGCCCGGGCATTCATTTTTTCCAGCTTCGTATTGCCCAGATACGTGAAATCCAGCACGCGTGTAGCGGAGAACAAATAACGGAACTCCAGATTTCCGCTCTGGAGATAGGGCTGGTGGAACATGGATACGAAATCGTAGGTCGGAACCCAGACCAGCTTCCCTCCCGCCTGCAGCGCCATTTCATAGATATCCGATTGCGTAGGATCGCCTTGAGGCAGCGTTTGTCCAAAGGTAAAGTAAGAGGTCCATAACTGGTAGGCATAAATATCCTGATTCTGTGAAAAGTATTTGCCGAGTATAGCTGTTACCTGCCGGTCCGCTTCAAAAAGCCCCGCTTCGTTTGCGGGGTCCAGCTGGTTGAAAATGCGGAATAAATCCTTATCCAGGAATAAGGACATGCTGTTCTGGTCCACGATCCGCAGCTTCGTATCCATGACCTCATTGTTCTTTTTGACAAGCTCATACACATTTTTCTGCGCCTGCTCCGTGATAATCTGCAGGCTGGTCCGATAGAATAAGGTCCCCAGTACGAGGAGGGGGATGGTGATCAGAAAAATATAACTGGCCAGCAGCCGGTATCGGAAGGTCATCTTCATGCCTCCCGTTTCCTTTGTGAAAGTACGTGCTTATAGGTTTTTGGCGACATACTGTGATATTTTTTGAATACGCGGCAAAAATATTTGGGGTCCTGAAACCCGCACTCTACGGAGATCTCGTATATTCTGAGCTTATCCTCCGCAAGCAGCTCCTTGGCCCGCTTCATCCGGACTGCCGTTACATGCTCGGAGAAGGTCCGTCCCGTCCTGCTCTTGAATAACGTGCTGAAGTAGGAAGGGTTGAAATGGAAGTAATCTGCCGCCCGTTCCAGCGTCACCTCTTCCTTCGTATGCTCCCGTATCCAGCTTAGACACTCGGTGATGACAACCTCCCCTTGATCCTGTCTGGACAGGCTCAGCGCAAGCTGCACCTCCTGGAGAGCCTTTGCCAGCCGGGCCATCAATTCCTTATACGAGCTGCACGAACGGATAAGCCTTGTGGCGGTATCCGCGAGCATCTGCCCGGCCTTTCTGTCCAGAATATCCTGGTTGTCACTCCTGATCTGGAGCAGCATAAGCGACGCCTTCTCCTTCAGCAGCATCGGAACGGCATGCCCGCCGCCGGCAAGCTGTGTGAATATTTCGCCGCATACGTGCAGAACAAGCGCAGCATCGTCCCCTTTCAGAGCTTCGTACAGCCTGCCCCAATCCGGACTTGCCGCCAGGGGCGAAGAAGAGATTTCATCTAAAAAAACCAGCCCTTTCCAGCCTTCATAAAAATTATAGCTGTAAGCCATTCTGGCCGAGAGATAAGCCTGCGGCGCGCCGGCAAGCAGGGAAGGGGATGCCGGCCCGATACCATGGGCAAGGCGTCCCGTATGCGCCCAATCAGACGCCAGGGCGGCGGCGAGGGCCCGCCCCTTCTCCCGCTGCTCTCCGTCAAGCCGCCGCAGGCTAACCAGGGTAACGGCCGCCTGTCGTCCATCCTCCAGCGTTCCGCTTAACGGAACCGTGAGCGCCTCCCCCCATTGGGACCAGACCTGCTCAAGCCTGCTTACGAGCTGGTCACTGTCCTGCGGTTGGGCGCCTTCCCGGAAGCTTTCCAGCTCCGAATACACCACAACCCCGCTCTCCCGCAGCCACTCATAACGGTTCAGCTCCTCCAGCTCCGGCACTGTCGCACTTCCGTTCAGCCAGGCCAGAATCAGGCGGTTGCGGTAGGCACAGGAGGACAGCTGAAGGCGGCGCTCCAGTGCCTCCGCTTCGCGGCGCTGCTTCCGTTCCGCATTCAGCTGGACGTCAATGCGGCTCAATACCTCCTCTATTTTCTGGACGTCCACCGGCTTCAGCAGGTAATCATAAGCGCCGTGACGGACCGCCGTCTGCGCATATTCGAACAGATTGTAAGCGGATACCATTACAACTTTGGCTTTAATGCCCTCCAGTTTAAGCCACTCCAGAAACTCCAGTCCATCCATGCCAGGCATACGGATATCCGTCAATATCGCCTCCGGGCGATGCGATTTCGCCAGTTCCATGGCCGCTAATCCATCTTTTGCCACGGCTACCTGGTCTTCCGGCCGAAGGCGGTGAATCAGATTAACCATTCCCCGCAGATGCCTGGGCTCATCATCCACGATCAATATTCTCACTATGCTCAGCCCCCCGACTCTTATTGCAGTTCATAACAGCCGTCCCGCAAGAGCTTTTCATCAGGAAATAAGCCGCCCTGCGGTATGAATCAGCCGGTTGTTTGCTCTAATTATAAAAGTCCTTCCTGCCTCTTCATAGTGCATTCATATTGGATAGGTGGACTGTGATTGGGAGAGGGATAATTACTCAAAGTCCTCCGGTGACTCATCCTCCAGCAAGACGATATCTTCTCCTTGGGATTGTCTCATTTTGATATTCTCTTTCCCCCAAGTACACATAATGTCAACGATCTTATTGGCGGTAACTCCATATTCCGTGAGGCTGTATTCAACTTTCGGCGGCATCTGCTGGTATACATGTCTTCTGACGAGTCCATCCTCCTCAAGTTCCCGAAGCTGCTGGATCAGAACCTTTTGTGAAATGCCGTGGATATTGCGCTGTAATTCGCTTGTTCTTTTTGCACCGGACATCAATAAGCAGATGATCAGCGCTTTCCACTTTCCGCCGATGATTTCAAGTGTGGCCTCTATCCCCAGATGATATTGTTTCATAGACTAACACCCCGTTCCTTCCGATCTTATACAGCCGGGCCAAAAGCTCATTGTTGCACATATTTTTTCCCGGGTCCAGTACACACCTTGAAGTAACCATCTTACTTTATTGTGTGTATTTTCTTTTTTGGGAGCCTGCAAGATAATAATGATACACTCTTAATTATGGGCCTGAGAAGGGAGATTGTATAATGAAAACACTGATCATTCTGGCACATCCGAACCTTGAGGCTTCAAGAGTCAACCAGCGCTGGAAAGAAGAACTGCGGCAATATCCAAACGATATTACAGTTCATGAGCTTTACAAAGAGTATCCTGACGGGAACATTGATGTTCCCAGAGAGCAAAATCTATTAGAAGGCTATCACCATATCATCCTGCAATTCCCGTTGTATTGGTACAGTTATCCGCCACTCCTGAAAAAGTGGTTTGACGAGGTGTGGACTTACGGATGGGCTTATGGTTCAAAAGGTGACAAGCTGAAAGGAAAGCGGTTAGGCCTTGCTATATCCATCGGGGATAAACAAGAAAATTATCAGCCGGAGGGTTCGGTTTCTTTTACCGTGGATGAAGTGATTGCGCCTTTCAAAGCCAGTGCAGGACATGTGGGCGCCGTGGCACTCCCCTACTTTGCTGTCTTCGGGGCCTCATTCCAAGCCAGTGATGAAGACATTAACCATAGCGCAAAAGAATATATCAACTATATTTTGAAGCACCAGCAGTAACGATACTACTCTATCCGCAGCTCTTTTTCTCCTAAATACAAGCATGGGCTACCCCCCAGTCTTTATCCAAGACTTCAAGGATAGCCCTTCCTCCAGAAAATTATAATGTCTCCGTATTAAGCGTAAACCCTTCGATCACGACTTCCTCGTCCACCTCGATCATGATGCAGCGTTTCCCCTGATAATTCACCTGCTTCACATATCTGAGATCCTGCGGGCTGACCGAAATCGTGGCAACCTTCGTCTCGATCTTAATCGATTTGGTCGTATATTTCGGGATAACGCTGCTTGCCTTCATTTCGTAGTACTTATCGTCGATGACCGTTTCGAACGCCCGCTCCACCTTTTCCGCCGTCACGTTCTCAACGCCGCTTGATGCCAGGACGCGTTCTACATCTTTGTAATCCAGCTTAGGAGGTTCTTCCTCCCCTTCGCCGCTTTCGATGACCTGTTGGATTTCCTCATACACCTGGGCGAGGGTGGTTGTATCGAGCTGTTCGCCCGCCAATTCCTTCACGATATCCTCGAAAAAGCTTCTCTCTTCCAAGGCGGTCACCGATCGCTCAGCATTCAGGACCTGCTCGATGAACTGCGGGTCCGGATAATTCGATTTTCCCGTACAATACAGAACGCGGTTCACATCCGAATAGTTGTCCGTCACACTCGGATAAAAGAAGCCCTGCTCCGGCGAGCTCAGCTTGATAATCGGATCGACAATGATATTGTACTTGAATTCCCGCTCCACATAGTCGAACATGAGGTTTTTGCGCTGCTGTTCCGTGGAATTTACGCTGCACAGAATGAACGGATGCGCGAACATCTCGTCCTTTCCGCTCTCTTCGGCTTCTTCATTTCTGGCCTTAGTCGGCCGGTAATACTGCCCGCGGACAAAAGTGACTACCATATCCTTTTCATACTTGGCATCTACCAGCATTTTGTCCACGAGCATCATCATCAGGTCCTGCCATTCTTCAGGATCACCTGTCACCAGGCCCTGGTGAAGCATAACCCGCGCCGGCTCCTCCGCTTCCTCCTGAAACTTCAGCTCGAACAGCTTATGGTCCAGCTCGCCGGTGAGCAGCTTTTTGAAATTGCCCATATACAGCTCCTGCTTCTCTCTGTCCACGAGGCCAAACGGCAGGCGCTCCCAATGATAGATCTCGCTAGTTTCCTTCATAATATACACGTTCAGAATGTCGTAGATGTTCATCAGATCATGATCCAGCTTAAATTGCTTGCGTATGTGCGCGACTTCTTTTTTATTCATAACAGGTTCGGCAGCTCCTTAGGTGTGTAATGGCTCTATTCATATAAGTTGAACTTTAGTTTTACATTCTTGGGTATAGTCGTAACTGCGGGGAATGTTTGGACTTCCAGCCGCTGTTGTCCCCGGATTTCCTGATTGGAACCGCCTTTAGCGGTTGAAATCCGGTGACTGATTATGCTTCCGAAGCGAGCTTTCCTACGGAAAGCTTTCAGGCGGACGCTACCGCTCTTCCAGTTCCAAACTTCCCCTCCGCACTTCTTCCCTTTTATGATTTTTTATAAGTTCATCTTATATAGTATAAATGATAAGGACGAAGTTTGTTAACAGTATTGCAGCAAGCAAAAATACCCGCAGGCGGATCGTTGCAGGTATTCAGCGGGAGGGTCAAGCTTCCCTATAGCTTCTCAACATACTGCTTCGCCTCGCCCAGAGACAGATCCGTATGCTGGCGGACGAGCTTAATGGCCGGAATGAGCTTACCGTCCTTCTTGAGCTGGCGGACCGATGCCTGAATGTCTTCAGGGGGAATTTGCCGCCCATTACCTGCTTCCCCTCTGCGCTTCATCTCAGCAGCTGCTTTCTGCTCTTGTTCTTCCGTCAGGAACTCTTCTGCAGTCTGGATTAACGGTAGACTGTGCTGCGGCAGCATGCCAATGACGGCTCCAAGAAGGGTTCCGGCAATGGAGTACAAGGCCAAATACTGTACAAAGCGGTATAAATACAGCCATGCCGTGCTAAGCTCCAGAACCTCCCCGCTCTGCTTCAGAATGGTGATATGATCCGTGATCGCATATTCACCGGGCGCATAATTATTTACATCCTGCATAACCTGCAATTCCCCGACCGGCGAAACGATCCATTCGAGCGGCTTATTAAAAATAGGGTTGCCTGCCGTATCGATCATCATGCTGAACAACGTGAATACGGCAATGACATAGACAATATTACGGTTCCACGTAAACCGTTTCGCAAGCACCACAATACTAAACACCACCAGCAGGGTAAGGCCCCTTATGTAATCGTTATGTAGATAAGCTTGTAAAACCGCCGGCAAAACCCACCCGAACAACAGCACCATAGTGGCTGCAAACAGAAAGACAAACAATAGGACCTTGGCATTCTTTTTCATATATCAGCATCCTCTCTTCCGCTCTAATACATTTTTACCCAAACCACCTGTACTTGTTGCGGTAAACTTGGGGCGGAGAGAAGAAACGTTGCATTATTTAGCGCAGCTGCAATTCAAATACGGAGCCGAAAAGCGATGGACGATATTTGAGAGGAAATATGGAGCTATTTTTGAGGAGTACGGGATTGGAGATATGCTGAAATTTGTGTAAACAAAAAAATAGGCCGCCCTGCGTAAAGGTAGCGGTCCTATTCCCACACCAAATCAAGCAGCTCGTCCACTGCCTGAATTCGATTCACCGCTGGTGTCTGTATAAGGTTTCCTCTGACCATAACCATAGCTATGTCCGCCAAAGCTTGTATATTGTCCAGCGGGTTCTGCTCCAGCACGATTAAATCCGCTTGCTTGCCGATATCAATGCTCCCCGTCAGGTGACCGATCCCCAGAATTTCCGCATTAGATTTCGTTACCTGCTCAATGATCCGGCGCGAGTTCAGCTTCGTTTGTCTCATGAAATGGTCCAGCTCCCGCCACAGATCATAATGGGTGACATAGGGCATAGCGGCATCCGTACCAACGCCAATTTTGATATTATGTTCTACGGCCTGCCGCACCCCTTTCAGCATGGAGTCATACACCCGCCGGGAATTTTCCTTAACCGTCTCGCTTACCTTCGTCAGGCTCAGGTCCAATTTGGCGCTGGGATATGCTGCCTGCAACGTTGGAATCAAAGCGGTGTAGCCTTTTAATGCCCTGGGATTATTCTGGTACAGGCGGATAATCTCCTCATCCATCTCCGCGCCGTGTTCAATGGTATCGACCCCGCCCTTTAGCGCAATTCTCACCCCTTCGGTGCTTTCCACATGGGCTGCCACACGCATGCCGATTTTATGGGCTTCCTCACAAATTGCGGCGACCTCTTCCTCCGTCATTTGCAGACGGCCTGCTTCCCCGGCCATTTTGGCATCAGTAACCCCGCCGGTCACACAAATTTTGATGAGATCTACTCCGTTTTTCACATTGATTCTCACGTTTCTCCTTGCTTCCCATGGTGAATCGCCAACCAAAGCCAAATAAGGTGCACCATGCCCGCCCGTTACGCTCAGAAAATAACCGGACACCAGCAGATTAGGCCCGACAAACTGATTCGCCTTAATTTCATCCCTCAACTGCACATCAGTATAAAAGAACTCCCCTACGCTGCGCATGGTAGTTACCCCGGAATGCAGGGCGGTCAGGGCATTTCGCTTCATCCGTTTCTTCAGCACGCTTCGGCCCAGCCTCGTATCCAACATATGATGAAACGCAAAATCCAGCAGCCCTTCGCTGGCTGACAGCGTAAACGGCTTCCCGTCGGCAAAAAGATGGACATGCGCATTGATCAGTCCGGGCATCACATATTTCCCTTCTACATCGATTGCTTGATAATGGCTTGGGATGGCCGTCTCGCTTGCTTTGCCGATCTCCTGAATCAGCCCGTCACGGATCAGAATCGTCATATGGGCAGCTACGTCTCTTCCCGCATCTCCATAAATCACATTGCAGTTCTTAAATGCATAACCTGTCTTCACCGTTTCTTCCTCCTTCGCAGAATCACACTATTTAATATTGAATCACAAATTCATTATTAGGTTAAAAAAATTGGACTCGCACATCGGCGTTATTCATTGATGCCCGTGAGTCCATGCAGCCAATATAAGCTCAGCGCCTCAAAAATCCGCCTCCGGCTATCAGCGCCCATCTCCCGCTTCAATAAATCCAGAATCATATTGATGACATTGTTCGCGATAATGTTCAGCAGAATCATATTTTCTTCAGTGCCGATTTCATATCTTTTATAATGATCCTTTAAAAAGGGCTTTTTGGTTTCGATCATCAGCTCGATCAGCTCGTTTTTGGCATTGCTGTAGACCGTCCCTTTATTTTTCTCAAAAATAATGACGATCTGCATGCTGTATTGCGTTAACAGATTCATTTGCTCCTGAACGATGGCCGATTGCTTGTCACTACCCGCTCTGTCAAAAAAAGTCTGGTTATCCAGACGAATGCTCTCCACCAGCACATTCTTCAAATAATCCACCAATGACGGCGGCACCACGGCATAGAATAATTCCTGTTTATTTTTAAAATAAGTATAAATATTCCCGACCGAAATCTGGATTTCATCAGCAATATCGTTCATTTTGGCATCCGCAAAGCCTTTGCGGAAAAAGACCTTCAAAGCAGCGGATTCGATATCCCTCTTAACTTCGTCTTTCTTCGCTTGCATGGCGGGCGCTCCTTAATAGTGAATGGGTTATTCGTTATTAGGGTAATGCAGAAATAGGGGATTTGTCAAACTTCCGCAAGAATTTCTTTCATTCCATTAGAATGTTCTTTCACTAATTTGCCCGCCTTGTCTTTGTAGACAACATAAGTTCCATTTGCCTTAGCTTCCAGCTTTGCACGCTCACCTGTTAGCTTAATCAGCTTCATTAAATCATTGTTAGCTTCCATACTTGATCACCCCATTTCTTTCAGAATACCATTAAAAAAGAATATATGCACTTCCACATATTTTCAACAACATGTATCCAAAAAAATCATTCACCACCAACTCCGCATGTATTGAATGGGCTATCCCAAGTCTTTATCAAAGACTTGGGATAGCCCTTAATCTCATTTAACAGACAACCGATTGCAAAACAGGCTCAGCAATGCGGCAGCCTCCTGCCGTAAAAGGGGCTCGGTGGACCGGTAATCCAAGGCTCCGGCGGAATTCGGTGCAAGTTCCGGCCCGTACATGCCGTTATTCACAATATACTGCACGGCATCCACGGCCCAAGGCGCCGTGTCCCCTGCGAGCTTGACCCCGGATGATTGGGCCATATTCACTCCGGCGATCATCGCTGCCCGCCACATCAAGACAGCAGCCTCCTGGCGCGTAATATCCGCAGTGACAGCAAAGCTCTGCTCCGGTCCGCGCCCTTGCACAAGCCCAAGCTCGATGGCTTTCTGCACATAGCCCAAATATTTTTTCTCTTCGGGTTCACCCGTTAACGTCGTGTTTTTGGATGGGGCTACCCCTGTCAAATGCATAAGCCCCGAAATAAACTCCGCCCGGGTGATTCCCTGCTCCGGATGAAAATCGCTCTCCCCATCAGAAGCCAATACACCGAGCTGACCGGCTTCATGAATCCATACCGCATAAGGATGCTCCTTCCCCACATCCGAATATACAGGGGATGCAGGTACTTTTTTCGCCCAGCTATCCATCTTATTGTAAAAGGCATATCGGGTACCGTTGGAATTGACCTTGAAGCCCGCCTTATTCCCTAGCTCATCCTCAAACAACAACGGAGCTATTTCCCGGAGGATATGCGCCCCATAAGGGTCCTTGATTTTCAACTTGCCATCATCCGTAGCGGAAACCTGGAGTATCCAGAAGGGAAGCCGCAAATCCTGATAAATCCCGGTCAGCTGGCCCAGCTCCGCCTGGGATGTGACTGGAGTGAAAGCCGTTGTTGGTTTCCCAGGGTAATAATGATCCATAAAGGCTTTGAAGAACTTCTCCCGCAAATCCGGGCCGTCACTGTTAAAAATAACAAAACCGCCTACCTTCTGTTCCGGCATAAGCCACATCCAGGAGTGATACCCCGGCAAATCCCCGCCCTTACCAATGACACGCTGGCCGTTGTAGCTATTTTGATAAAAGGATTCAAAACCATAGCCCGTACCAGGAACCTGCGGATGAATCTGATGGTGGATCTGCTGCATATCCTTAACCGAATCCCCGCTCAGAATCCGGGCCCCTGCGAGCTGTCCGCCATTCAACTGCGCGATCATAAACTGGGCCATGTCCCTTCCGGTAGAGAACATGCCGCCATCCGGTGACTCGGCGGGTCTGGACGGATATTCGGGGATCGGGTCTTTTTGGGCTGTATAGGGTACAGCCAGAGCCTTCCGCAGCCCGGGCGTCAGCTTAAAACTGCTGCTCCCCATGCCCAGCGGCTTGAAAATATGCTCCTGCACATATTGGGTAAACGGAACGCCGGTCATCCGCTCCACGATATATCCCTGCAAATTAAAAGCATAGTTATCGTACCGGTAAGCTTCACCGGGCTCCCGGACAATCGTAGGCACATTTTCCTTGATGAACTGCTTGTTGGAAATCTCTTGTGCTGAGCCGCCGGCGCTATCCGTATAATCAAATCCGGAGGTATGGGTCAACAGATGCTCCATGGTTAGGGTTTTATTGGTTTTGTTGACAATGTTCAAGTCTCCCAGATAAGTTTGGAGATCAGCATGCAAATCAATGGTCCCCTGTTCAGCCAGCTGCATGACCGCTGTTGCGGTGAACAACTTGGAAATAGAGGCTACACGAAAAACGGTCTTTTCCGGATCGATGGGCTTCTTGCTGCTGATATCGGCGTAGCCGTAGCCTTTTTCAAGCAAAACCTGATTATTCTTCACTAACACAACGGCTGCCCCGGCAAGCTGCTTCTTGATTTGCGGCTGATTGAAGAATTGGTCGGCAAAAGCCTCCGCTTCCTTCGCTTCCGTTACCCCTGTGGTTTGTTGTTTAAGGGCGGATGCAGATGCCATCGGTAGCGGGACAAACGAAGCTATGAGCAAACTGCTGAATACGGGTAGAAGAACCTTACGACATACGATTGTGCGAATATGCATTACACTGCCTCCTGTTTTGAATGCCTGGATAAATGTGCCGAACCGACAGCAAAATACCCGCTAATCTGGTTAATCCCACTCCTTTCATGTATTGCGGGCTGATCCGGGACCTCCCCAACCTAACAGAAGCCTTGTCATAAAGACGAGTGACAACCCGTCATAACTTCATACGACAACAAAAACGCCTCAGAGATAGTCTCTGAGGCTAAGTTAAATATTAATTACCCCAATATTGCTGCGCAATCTGTTGTCCTTGTCTAATCTTCGCCCACTGCTCATCTTCCGTTAATTCGTTGCCGCCGTCGCAGGACGCGAAGCCGCATTGGTGAGAAAGTAATAAGCGATCCTTGCTAATGATTTGCGAAGCTTCATCAAGCATTCTGACTACACGGGCCTCATCGTCAAGCGTACTTGTTTTGGAAGACAACAATCCAAGTACAATTTCCGTCTCCGGCTTATCTTTGAACACCGCAAGCGCTTCAAGTGAGCCTGCACGTTCATCATCCCATTCCAGGAAGAAGCGGTCGTATTTGAGCTGCTTCAGGAACAGATTCGCAATCTTCGCATAGGAGCCGCCGCCCATATTACGGGAATCATAGTTGCCACGGCAGTTATGCGTCCACATTTTGAGGCCCAAGCTATGACCGTAATCAATAATTGTGTTGTTGATGTCAATAAACTCTGCCGCCAGCTGCTGTACTTCCGCTTGATTGATATGCTCGCCGGTATATGGAGAGTTCGGGTTGTCGTCGGCGAACAGCTCCCATAGGCAATCGTCGAACTGCAGGATGGTTCCTCCGGCCGCAGCGAACTCCTGGACAAAATCCTTATAAGCGTTAACCAGACCGGCCTTCAGCTCAAGTCTGTCCTTATACACCGCTTCTGTTCCGCCAATGTTATCCGACCAGGACAGCTCACCAAAAATATGGGACGGAGAAGGCACGCACAGCTTGGTCTCACGGTCTCCAGCCAGAGCCTGAAGCTTGCGGTAGGCATGAAGGAAATGATGGTTCTTCGCACCGAGTTCACCGGTAATGCGCAGACCGATATCTTTTCGAGTCTCATATTTGGAAGCTCCGTCCGTATCTCTGAAGAAGTATCCATGATCCGCGATATAACGCTCAATTCCCTGGAAGCCCCAGACAAAGTCCAGATGCCACATCGATTTGGAATATTCCCCATCTGTCAGAATGGACAGCCCATTCTCGCTTTCTTGCTTGACTACAGCCTGAATCGCCTCAGCCTCACACTGCTCATACCCCTGAAAGTCCTGATAAAAGGGATACTGGATATCATCCCTGTGTTCAATTTGCTGTTTATATTCTAATAGCTCCGCCGGACGCAGCAGGCTGCCTACGATCTGAAATCTGTTGCACATGGTTAGCCCTCCTCTATTCTCACACATCTCTTTCTCTTGTGTTTAAATTCTAGCATGGAGGACTTAGAGGTACGTAACACTTAAAAATGATATCTGGTTATAGTGAAAGGTTATAGTCAGCAGCCCGGATATAAATTATCTGTTGGCTTCGTAAGACAATCGTAATACTTAGCTTAGAGAATCGTAAGTGCGGCCATAAAGTAAGAATATGTAATGGGGATTGATATTTCACAACAGGTTCCCGGAATTAATCCAACTTCATAGCCTCAGCCCACTCTTCCGGCGGAGTGAAAACCCTCATTCAAATTCGTAGAGAATCTACAAAAACGCTCCGAAATACAACTCTACCGCCTCCTGAGAATAGCCGTCATCCCCCTGCCACTCTGCCACAGAGTTAAAATCGTGACTCCCGCCTCTGCGTTTCCGTGGTGTGTCCCGCGGTACCGGCAATCCGGCATAGCCCCATATCTCCATGATCACATCCCGTTCATTCTTACTGGAGGGAATCACTTCCTTCCACCGCTTCTCCAGCATCCGTGCACTCTCATGGTCCGCACAATCCCGGATCGCTTCCAGCATCCCGGAGAGTATGGCAGCATCCTCGGTGGTAACCTCGAACCCTTCTTCTTTACTAAATAATTCAAGATCCATCCAGCAGTATAAAAGCCAGTTCAGACGAATTCCGCCCCATTTAACCCGTTCGAAATTCAGCACATTCAGATCCTGATTAATATATTCCCGGTCAGACATTAATCTGTGAAAGTTACAATCCCTGCAGCTGCTGTGATTGGGCCGGGCTGAGCTCCGCTCTCCATAGGTATGCACAGGTAGAGCGGAAGTCAGAGCCCAGCTGGAAAGGGCGCTCCGCAAATGAACCTTCTTCGTTGATAGACTGTGCAGGAACGCGGCAGCTACCCGCTCCTTGGTAATCGTCTGATGTAGCTCATGCAGCCGCAAGACAATCTCGTCATGGGTAATCGTCACAGGATCGAACATGAACCCTTTGCTTTTGGCATAGTCGAAATCCTCACCGGTGAAGGCAGCAGGACTGCTCTTCCAGCCAGATGAGGTCCAGAAGGTGTTCATAAGGATTTTCTTTGCTTTGTTGTCCATGGGATCACTTCCTTAGGGTTAGGCTTAATCATCTCAATAGCTTAGTTCTATAGCTCCTATCATTTCCCCCGGTAAAATTACATCCTTTACCCCCGCCCCGAGGAAACGTACCCCGAACTCTTCTTCCTTCTCCTGGATACGGGACAAAATGAATGTGGCAACATCCTCTTCCTGCCTCTGAACTTTTTTTGGAGGATTCGTTTTTATACTCAAATTTTTCCATTCGCGGTATAATCGCAGAAGCAATAAAAAGGCTTATATGGCGGCCGGCTAATCTCCCGGAAGGGAGGTGATGCCTGTGGAGATTTACCAAGCATTGACGCTAATGATTTCGTTCGCGACTCTGGTTGTGTTGATTCTATCTTTCCACAAAAAGAAATAGGCCGCCCCAGTCAAAGGATGCGGTCCTATTTCAATGGATAACCTATTTAAAGCCACCGCCCTTAAAAGCGGCTATTGCTCCGAGAGTCGTGTGTCCAGCACGGCTCTCTTTGTATTCTACATTTTTTCTGCCTTTACTATACCACAAATCATTTCACAAAGTAAGAAAATCTCAGTTGCATTAATCCAAAACGAAATGAGTACCCTCGTGCTGAACGGCTCAATTTCGGGATAGATTCTGCGGAGCCGGACCTCTTCCTTATATGCAGTATGTAAACATTACTGAAATTATACTAAAATAGTATTAGCAATGCAGAATCCATAACTTTCTCATTAAGCTGCATAACCGGAGGGAACTAATGAAAAAACATATTCATGTAGTTGGTGCTGTGATCATTGAAAATGAAAAGATACTTTGTGCGCAGCGGGGAGCTAGCAAAGCATTGGCTTACATGTGGGAATTTCCAGGCGGGAAAATTGAGGACGACGAAACACCACAGTCTGCATTAAAACGAGAGATCGATGAAGAAATGAACTGCACAATCGAAATTGGTGAAGCGATCGAGACTACTGTGCACGAGTATGACTTTGGTTTTGTTCATCTCACTACTTTTTATTGCAATCTATTAAAAGGTACACCAACCTTGACTGAACATGTTGCCATACAATGGTTACCTGCTAATGAATTGATGTCTTTAGAATGGGCACCTGCCGATATTCCTGCTGTTAAAAAAATTCAAGAAGCACTGGGGAAATGAAATGGACAATCCCCTTCTACATTTAAACAGTTCTTTAAACTGGGCATTTATTGACCATCAACAGGATTCACCGGATAAATATAAGCCAAAACTATTAGTCAATAATAAGGAAACCAATGATTACGTGCTTACACCTTTGCTAGAGGAGCTTGATCGCTGTTCCTCCTTCATATTTTCTGTTGCATTTATTACAGAGAGTGGCTTAGCCACCCTTAAGTCCCATTTAGCTGATCTGAAATTACGAGGGATTACTGGCAAAATCCTAACTTCCAATTATCTAAACTTTAACAAGCCCAAAATATATAGAGAGTTGTTAAAAATAACGAATGTAGAGGTTCGTTTGACGGATCTAAGTGGTTTTCATGCTAAAGGTTACGTTTTTCAACATGAAGATCATTCAACAATCATTATGGGAAGCTCTAATCTGACTGCTGCAGCATTAAAAGTCAACTACGAATGGAACGTGAAATTAACCTCATTTAAACATGGGGGCCTTCTTGGGCAGTTCCATAGTGAGTTCGAAAAAGTATGGCTTAATGCTGTTCCACTAACGAATAAATGGATCGAATTATATCAAATTCTATATGAAGAGGTTCAGAAGGTAACCCGTAATGATCGACTAGCAATGCCCTTTACTCCTGAAAAGTTTCCTCAAACCGTATCTGGTTTAGTCTCACCTAATAAAATGCAGGAGAGAGCACTACAAAATCTAAAAGAGTTGCGCACAACAGGGGCAGTTAAAGGACTTGTTATTTCAGCGACAGGGACAGGAAAAACCTATCTCTCTGCTTTTGACGTGAAAAGCTTTGCTCCAAGCAGAATGTTATTCGTAGTACACCGAGAACAAATTTTGCAAAAGGCTTTGGCTGATTATCAGCGAATTCTAGGCGGTGCGGACAGTGATTTTGGTATTTTATCTGGAAACAGTAAAGAAACCGATGCCAAGTACCTGTTTGCTACAATTCAAACCATCTCTCAGGACTCCTCATTAAGCAATTACAATCCTGAGGCGTTTGATTATATTCTGATTGACGAGGTTCACAAAGCCGGAGCACGTTCCTACCTTAAAGTTATAGAACATTTTAAGCCTAAGTTCCTACTGGGCATGACAGCAACTCCAGAACGAACTGATGATTTTAATATATACGAACTTTTTGACTACAACATTGCTTATGAAATTCGCCTTCAGGAAGCTTTGGAAGAAGATATGTTGTGTCCATTTCACTATTTTGGCGTTACTGACTTTGAATACAATGGCCAAATCATTGACGATACGACCTTACTCTCCCAGCTAGTCACTGATGAAAGAGTATCTTATTTAATTGAAAAGATTGAATATTACGGTTACTCAGGAGAAGCAATAAAGGGCTTAATCTTTTGTAGTCGTAGAGAAGAAGCTATCGAGCTATCTAACATTTTAAATATGAAAGGTTATCGTACAGTAGCTTTGACTGGAGGCGATAGTCAAGAAACACGGGAGCGCTGTGTAACTGATCTTGAATTAGGTGACCTAGACTATATTCTAACTGTAGATATTTTTAATGAAGGGATCGATATCCCTTGTATTAACCAAGTTGTGATGCTTCGTCAAACTCAGTCCAGTATAGTGTTTGTTCAGCAGCTAGGACGTGGCTTACGTAAGCATCCTAATAAAGAGTTCGTCACGATCATCGACTTTATTGGTAATTATAAAAATAATTATTTAATTCCTGTAGCCCTTTCTGGAGACAAGACTCAAAACAAGGATAATATCCGTCGTCATATGAAGGACACCAGTTATATTAAGGGCATCTCAACAATTAACTTCGAAGAAATTGCCCTTCAACAAATTTATCGCTCGATTAGTAGTAGCAATTTAACAGCACTCAGGATTCTTAAAGAAGCTTACTCTCAACTTAAAAATCGCCTTAATCGAATACCCAAACTAATGGATTTCATTGAAGCAAACTCAATTGATCCGCTCATTTTCACTGATGAGCATTCAAGCTATTATCACTTTCTACAAAAGATTAAAGAAAACATTCCTATCCTATCAGAGCACGAGAAAAATTACATAGCAATGTTATCAGCAGAGATTCTTAACGGAAAACGCAGGCATGAAATTGTTTTAATAAATTTACTACTCTCTAAAGATAACGTTACTTCGACCGAGTATATGAATGCCCTTATGGGGGATGGATGTGCAACAGACTCAGCAACTCTGGATTCTGTCTTACGTGTTCTAAACCTATCTTTTTTTACTGAACCAATGAGAAAAAAATATGGAGAAACAGCTGTAGTGCAATTCGATCCATCTCAACATTATGTTTTCCACCCAATGCTGGCTTATTCGCTAAAGAATAACATGTATTTTAGAGAAATGGTCATTGATATTATTCAGACTGCTTTTCATAAAACTGAACAGTACGATTGTGGCGAACCCTTAACTTTATACAAGAAGTATTCCAGAAAAGATTCTTGTAAACTTTTGAATTGGAATAATGATGAGGGCTCAACGATATATGGTTATAAAACAAAACATCAGACTTGCCCAATTTTTGTAACCTATCACAAACAGGAAGAAATAGAAGCAAGTACGAAATATCAAGAAAACTTCATCAACTCAGAGGTTCTAACGTGGTCAACAAGAAGTAGACGAACACTTGAATCTGAAGAGGTTAAAACGATTCTTGAGGCAGACCGCTTAAAGATCGACCTTCATGTTTTTGTAAAAAAGGATGATGCAGATGGAACGGAATTCTATTATCTAGGTAAAGCACATCCCGATCAAAAAAGCGCTGTACAGGCATCTATGCTGGATAAAAATAATGAGGAAATTTCGGTTGTGCATATGAATCTGCTATTAGAGAATTCTGTGGAGAGTAAGCTTTATGGGTATCTGACTAAAAATTAAAATTGAATAAGAGTATCTAAGGACGTGGATACACACGTCCTTAGTTATCCAAAAACATTCAAATTTATAACGGCCAATATATTTTTCGTAACGGTATTAATGTCCGTGTCTCTGAATCAAATTGATCATAATATTGCGTTACTAACTCCGCTAGTAGATCCAAGTCTATTAATGTTAAAGGGATATTCGATCTGTCCGCTTCATATTTCGCTTCTTTGGTGAATCCACCAGTAGACACATAAATCCCCCGATCTCCTACTCTTAATCCTCCAGTAAAACTACGTATTTGATTAGATCCCATACTGCCTGAACGGTGCTTTACTTCCACTATAATTCTGGGCTCTTCAAGCCCTAGACCATCTGGCGATGCAAAAATATCTCTTCCCCGGTCCGGCCCATCAGGTGATATTCTCGTCTTGTAACCCATTCCTCTTAGGATGCCCGCAACAAATTTCTGCATCTGCTTCCAGTCTAGCTTAGCAATCTTATCTTTGATAAATTCATTGGACTTCTCAATAACGTCTTCCTTGATAAGCTCTAACTCCTCAGCTTCTTCCTCCGTCTCAGCATGCACAGACTCAATGGGTTGGCTTGGTTGATTACCTGCTGTCTGTCCGGTAACCATCTGCTTGAGCAATTCCTTCTGAACATCATTCGGGATAGATATAATAGTCATTATGGAACCAAGCGTATTCCGGGCGCTTGCCGTCAAAACATCTCTGGATACAGTTCCCTCCCAATCTATTCTGCGAATATGGGGCTTATCCGTAATATAATTTGGCTTAAATTCATAATTAGATTTGATTCTTCCTATGTAATAGAGGCGTTCTTCGGGATTATAAGTGATTACCTGATCATCTATTTTAAATTCACTTACAAAACGAAAAATCTGTCCTGCAGTGATATTGATCTTACCTTCTTTATATCCAGGGTACGTTACCTTCAAAAGCCTCTTCATCTCTTGCAGTGTGTTCACCGCACCGATATCTCCCAATTGGGCCCAACCAATCGCCACCGCTTGCTTTTCTTTAAATTCGTCAATAAGATATGCTCTTTCTCCCGCTCGAACAAGCCACATACTTTTCATAGGAGCCCCCCCTTTATTCTCTGTACATGAAGCTTACGAATCTCGGAATCGGTGATATTAGCCTGTAGCAGATGTTCATATATGGCTTGCGTCTGTGCAGGAGAAATAGAAGGCTCGGGAGTCTCTGCCTTCAGGCGAAGCAGCTTTCTGGAGATAAACTCGCTTAATTCAACATCGTAGATCACCAATTCGTCCGACTGGATTTTCCGAAGCTCGGGGTCAATGCTGAAACGGCATCTCATCGTGAACGACACCATAGAAATAAACTTCACTGCAGCTATGTCCTGTAACAGACTCTCAACCGCTTTAATATGGCCGTAGTTCTGCTTGAGCGGATTGTACATCTTGTAACGATTGCTTACTGTCCATTGCTGATCCTGGCGCCCGCCTTTAATCTCACCCTGATAATTCTTCGTCTCAATCATGAATAGGCCGTACGGAGAAATAACGAGATGATCCACCTGAGAATAGCCCGTGCGCGACTTAGGATTTGGAATCAATAAATCGCTCAACGCTTTGCATTCTTTAGGAAGCTGATCCAACTGAAGATTGATTTTGTGCTCGCCCAGCTCACCGATTCGGGTTGGCGCTACCTTTGGTTTCGGCTTGGGAGTTTGTACCTTACGCACCGCCTGTGGCGGCTTAGTGTCGGATTTTTTGAAGAGAGACAATAGCGTTTTAAACATAGCAAAACCTCGTCTGATCCAGATTTACAATATGTATGGTAATTCGACATATGGCAAGATATCCCTTTATTTAGATCATGAATAGAAGCCTGCTCAATTTTGAATGATCAGCATTGAAGGAGGTACATGTATACTGAACATGCAGCAAAGAAAAAGGACCGCCGCATGGACGGTCAAAAAATAAAATATGCGTTTATCCCTTTCGGTTCCATGCCTATGTACTTTTGCGGCAGACTTCACAGGGCATGTCTTTGTCCGAGAGAACTGAAGGTGCAGAAAAGGCATTTGCAAGCTGCACGCCATCCTTAAGCCCTTGTAGATATAGGCGTTCATAAAGAACGGCTTGCTTCAATTGAAGCTTATCCTCCCAATTCTCAAACTCTGGCTTACGTGCAATGTCCATGGAGGCAAACAACGCCTGAAAAGCCTTGCTCTCTTCTTCAAAAGCACTCTCAAGCTCAGATTGATGCTCAATATGTGCGGATACCTCATCCAACCGATTCTGCATCGCCTGCAAAGACCACACCGGAAAGCTCACCCCATCCCCTCCTAGACAATATTCGGAACGAAATGTTCCTACATGTCCGCTTTTTTTCTGATACATCCGATTAATGATTTCGTCCACTTTACGACTCTGGGCCTGAACCGCTTCATTGCTGCTTAACGGAATTCCCTGCTCCAATGATTTCTGTCCGAGTTCATTCAACTTGCGCTTCTCCTCCTCATACTTGTGCATCAGATGCTGCATTGTACCCCCTCCTTTCTGGAAAAGCTATACCTGTAGACGATGTATAGAAATTTTAATGCGTTTATCGGTTTATTTTATTTTAATTCGATATCCGCATTAAAACAACACTTACCTCGCATACAATTTGGCTATATTGTGAGGTGATACCAAATGAAGCATCGCAAAGAGCCTCCGGGTGACAAAAATATCGTTGGAACCAGAGTTGTAGCCATTCGAAAAGCTAAGCGAATGAAACAAAAAGATTTCCTCGCCAAATTACAAACCTTTGGTTTAGATATCAGTCCAACCAGCTTGTCGCGTTTGGAAGGTCAACATAGACTTGTGCAGGATTATGAGGTGGTTGCCATTGCGAAAGCGCTGGATGTTTCCGTTGGGGAGTTGTTGGGGGAGGGGGAATGAAGGGACGGTAGGAGATAACTCTGCTGTTGAAAGAGTTCGTTATTTCCATTCAAAAAAGGTATTATCCAGTGCGGGTTCAATCCAATCTCGTAAAGGCTGCAGCGACAACAAAGTCCCCTCCCAAGGTATTTTTTTGATGTTACCTTAGAAGGAAGGATGGTTGGCAAGAGGTATTCTATATGCCACAATTAGGACGGCTTCTTTATCTCTACCCTGCTTATTTCAATGCTTCTATTATCAAAGTTGTATGTCTCTATAGGCTTTCTAAATTTCATGTTATTAATTTCTTGATGCTCTTTAATTTGATGTATTAGTTGAATTCCCCCGTTGCTATAATCTATTTTATCACAAAAATTATTATATGATAGTCGTAGTCCTCCGCTTCGAATGAATGATTTAGTATACAGAAAACAGAAAGCCCATGCGCTGTCTGTCTTGAGATCAGTGTAGTTATAACTTTAGGTGAAGGTTTGTCCGAAATGTTTCTCTTAGAAACAACACTTATACAAACAATTGTTCACATATCAGATTTGCATTCATTGTGCCGTAAATCATCGGAAGGGTCGGCACTACCCTGTGACCAACAAACGTTCTAATGGCTTATGAGCCAACTCCCGATAACTCATTTTCTAACGATCGGTACCACCCCTCCACATGTATTGAGGTAACAGGGAGTAGAACTTGAAATGGAACGAGCTTGGGTCAACTTAATCTTGGTAAGTAATGGACGCGAGTTCCAGAAAATATAAATACACTATGTTAATTTCCGATTTGGGGTATGTAGTCCAAAACAAATATTGTATCCCCTAAATTTGTAATTACCAACCATCTCAGGAGTTATTAAACTTTCCGTGGCGCAAATAATACCCGAAACATTCTAACTCTTCAGCATTGTCGGAGTCTATTAATGATCTCTATTATTTCAGCTTCAATATTATAATTCTCAGGTTCTAAAAACTTTTCAAACGACTTCTTTTTATCTTCCATGTGATTTTCCTGCTTTCGTAATGTTTCTCTGTTTTAATTGACAATATAAGTCTCTTAACATCCATCAAATCATATCGGATAATTTTTTGATAACTAACAGTTAAATCGCATATTAACGATATCCAAGAAAAGAATAAGTAATCTCAAACAAATATTAAAGGCTCAAGCATTTTACAGCTTGAGCCTTAATGATATCAGTTAATGTAGCTTTAACTGCTAATTCTACAACAAACAGCACTACATATGTCTCGTGCGTGTCATTCTACAATCTTTAAGCGAACCTGCCACATCTCATTTTCAAATCATCAATATGACCGACTCCGTATCCGCGTTCAAAATTGGCTCAGGCCTTTTTGCAAGAGCACCCGTGAATGGAGTTTGTTTTTTTGCCCAAGCACTCGCCTGAACTCAAGTTGAATTGGCTCAAAAACGGCGTGATCCACAATGTGTTTTGCAAGAGGTTTTACCATATTCGCAATGTCGCAGCGTTGATGAAACGTGTCAATTCCTAGCATATGAACGTTAATGATTGGCTTTGCATTCGTCTTAAAAAGTTCAAACTATATAGGTGAAAATAGCGGAATAGAAGTTGCTGTAGGAGAGGTGGCATCCGCTTTGTTTAGAAATTCCCACGGTGAGCAGCGGTTTAAATCAGAAAAATTTGCTAACAAACAGCCGGAAGTCCAAACATTCCATGTAGTCACGTCCAATCCAAAAATGGAAAAATAACAAGATCATTTTATACAATAAGTTAAACAGTCTGTTATGTATAAACCAAATACTTGATATTTATATTTAGCTTGAATCATACTTGGTTTGTACTAAGAACAGCCCGTTTAAGGGAAGATCTTTGCAATTATTATAATTTTAGCATTAATATTGAAGTCCTTCAGCGAGGATGCTATTTGATAAACACAGGTTACTTCAAGTATATAAACTCCAGTCTCGATGTTGTTTCCTTTTATAGGTGTTCAAGGAGTACTGGCTAATTTATCATTTATCAAATTGTATTGATCTTAAGGACGAAGAAGTAGATTTCATCTCAGAATTAAGTTATTTAAGCTAACACCGATTCTTCACTTAAACCTTTAGAAATTATTAGATTCCTTTTTTCTTTAAGTTTTCTTAAAATAACATTCAATCTCTCCGCTTGTGGTTTCCCATCAAGTTTTTGACATAAACCATTAAGATTCACAAGTAAAAAATCTAATCTTCTTGATTGATAGGATAACCTTAACTGGTTGTGAAATCCCTTTATAAATTCATCGGCTTCGTATTGTTCAGCAATCTTAATGTAATAATCATCATCTCTAGTAAAAACACTCTTAATATTATCCATATCTGGATCTAGAATTTCTTTATATTCTTCTTTAATTACAAATCCACTTTTAGAACGGTTGCAATCATAACAAGCTAGAACTAAGTTTCCAATTCGACCAGCTACTTCTTTTGAATCAAATGATGATTCACATATATAGTGATCAATTTCGAGAAGAGTTGCACCCAAGTTAACAATTGAATTTCCACAGTAACAACATTTATAATTATAGATTTCCATGAAGTTCTTTCTATATTCATATGCTGTGTCTTTTACTTTGTTATAAATTATCTTTTGTTTTGTATGATTTTTATAGATTGCATCTTCCAATGTACCTTTTTTATTTTTCACATTTTCCAATGAAGAACAATATCTTGTATTTCGGTAATCATTCACAATCTATTACCCCCTGCAATTCACGGAAAGCAATTATAATTTCGTTAATATCTTTTGTTGTTAATTCTTCATATTGGGCAGATCCATCTAATGAATTAACTATTTTCTCTAAAAGAACCTTGTCGATTCCTTCATTTTTTTTTAATTTATTAGTTATATTTCGATAAATCAAAATATTCCTAACAGAATCATCTAGTAGATCTTTTAATTTCATTTCATAATACTCTTGGGGATTCCCATGAAAATCCTTTCTATATTTTTGTATAGTTCCAAAATCATCTTCAAGATCATTTTGAGTCACTACCAAAACTTCGATGAATGGTAGCATTTTCTTTAGTATTACTTTAAATTCTTCACCAGTAAATTTTCCAGCCACAACATTATCATTTTTAAATAGTTTAGAGTCAATTAATACTATGTTTGCTTCTTTAATTAACGGATTATTAATCAAGTTATCATACCCATCCTCACTTGAGAAAGGAATTTCTTCATATTCCTTCAAAAAATCTTCATGTTCATAATTTTTTTTTAAATATTTTGAAATTTCTTCATCAGGATTATCATCAACATAAACTATCTTTATTCTATCCATTCATACTTCCTCCAAATGTAAAAAAAATAACGAACCCGTTATGTCCATCAATATTTAGTATTTCTCCCCCAGACATTGTTATAGTGTTATTGACTATCCACATTCCCAAACCATGTCCTTGTTTTCTTGAAGTTTCATGTACCTCAAGAATTTTCATAGGATCCTCTAAATACTTTTCAGCCAGTCCTCTACCATCATCCATGTAAAAAATCTCCAACATTCCATTAGCAAAAGATATCTTAATATCAATTTTTAAATGATTCTTGTCTTCATTATGTTGTATACTGTTTAGTATTAGGTTATCAAATATAACCTTTAAGCTATCTTCTGGAAACACAAAACTAATAGAAGACAAGACATTCTCCAGGTTTATTTGGACCCATGCGTAGTCTCTTTCCCAAACGTTTTTTATATTTTCTAATACTTCATATATATTATGTTTTTCTGCAACAAAATTACTTTTCTCCACTTCCTCAAGCATAGTGTCCATGAAAGAAACAAGTTTTACATTAATTCTCTTGTTCTTATTAAGTAATTCCGGAATATTGGAGAAAGCATATTTAGTTTTTTCTTTTTCATTAACATACTCCCATATATCATAATCTTTCATAGCTTCAACAATGTTTTCATAGTTTTGAGCAATACTATTTCTGTCGTTGTGCATCTCATGAGCAATTGCTGTAGCTTTAAGTCCCGATGTTGCCAAGACATTTAGTATTCTTACGTCATACTTATATCTTTCTTCAGTGTTATGAATTTCTTTTTTAATATTTAAATTTTCATCTTTATAATCCTTTATTTCCGAAACAAATAAGGAAAGCTGATCATTAGTCATTTGCCTTACTATAGTTGGTTTCTGAATAACTTTTTCTACTATCTTTTTTTCCTCAGTTTCTACAAATTTATTTTTTTTGTTTATTCCACGGATAATTTTTTGACGATATCTTTCATATTCAGCAAGTCCCTTATCTATAATTTCCAAAAAAGTTTTAAAGTAAATATTTTCATCCAAACCCTGCCTATTAGATAGATCTTTCAGCATTTGATTAGTTAATTTATCAATCTCAACCTTCCCTGCCAATTGATTCTCACGAATACGCCATGAACCTGTTGGATGAGTTGCAGCAGCAGGTGACAATCTTGTTCTTTTCCCAAGACCCAACCAATCTTTTGTTCCATCATATGAAGAAATGCTAAATGAATTTCTATATAGAATTACACCACTTTCGTATCTTCCTGTTAGGAAACTGTGCTTATACAAAAATTTTTCTACATCTTTTAGATTTGGTTCTTTAAGACTAAAATAAAATTCCGCTGAAAAGTTTCCTAAAGTTTTTAAAGCTTCTACTAGTTCATCCTTTGATAAGGATAGTTTTTTGTTATCTTTTAATTCCTTTATACAATCTAGATTTTTTGTAAAATCAAATAAATTAATATCGCTTATATATTTATTCGCTTCATTTTTAAATTCATCCGATTTGAAAATACATTCCAAACTAGAACTTTCTGAATTATAATTAAACTCTAGTATACTTGTACAATTGTAACCTAGCTGAGGCTTATCAAAATACCGCAATACTAATTGAGGTTTCTCATTATACTGGGAAGTTATAAGAATCTTCATTAAATTATCATTATATGTACGGCATAAATATTTTCTTAACTGTTCAATACTAGCTTTATTCCATTTATCTCTTAATCCTTTAATAGAAATTTTCGTCCCACTTTTGTTCAATGTTTTACCTTCATATAAATTACTGTGATTCCAATTAGTAGTCCATAAAACTGACTTATCACTTGATTTATCTTTCTGTGAGGAGAGCTCAATGTTAGTACCTAGTCGTGACAATGCAAATCTACCTACACCCTTAGAACCCGCCAGAATTCTTTTTTTATTTTCCCTATCTAATACCTCATAAAATTTATTACTCTTACCTATATGCATCCAATGTTTTTTTATATCATCATAATTCATGCCTATCCCATCATCTTTAACTATTATTTCATTTTCTTTAAAGATAATGTCTAACTTTCTAGCCTGTGCGTCAAAAGCATTCTTAACTAATTCCAAAATAGCTGCTTCAGGGTTAGTAAAATTTTGCACGCCTAAAACTTCAGCAATTGTACTATCTTCAATAATATACTGTAGCTCTTCCACTTTTCCCCATCCTCCAGCTTGAAAATTTTAACATGATAAAACTTAATTGAGCTACTTAATTACATTTATACTATAATAAATACTCAAAATTCATAATTATTAATATCTGATGCAGTAATACGAAGTGAATTTCCATTAGCACTAATACCAATACCTTTTACATAATTATAAAAAGACTCACTCTCTAAGATTTCTTTAGCCTTTAAAAGAGGTATTCTTTTTTTAGAAACAATATATATCCCTGAATATGGAATAAAATCCTTTGGTAAATCATATACCTTTATTTCATTTGTAACAATTGTTGAAAGAAGAAGCTTATGTTGATTCAAATGAGCTAAAGCTTGAGAACGTCCGTACTCAAACCATTCATTCTTGTCGTCGGAATTCCGATTTGCCAATTCTTTAAGGTAAGACTTTAAATATTTGGAGGTTTCAGGAAACTTCAATTCAAATTCTTCTGTTTTATATCTAATTAAAGTATCATTATTATAATAATATGGGAATATAATAAGCTCTCTTTTTTTATAATTTAAGGATTTAGGACTCACTGCTACTCTTGTTGCACTTCGTTCAATTTTATATCCTCCAATATTAATGTATTCTTCTTCCTCTATATAATTTTTCAAAAGATACGCTTTATTAAACAGAGTCGCAATACTTATAGCTGCTGTGAAATATTCTCCAAATCTTCTTTTTGAAGCACTATTTTGAGAATAACCCCCAAATATCCATTTGCCCATTAAGCTTTTTTTAGGTATCGAATGAGTAATATTGTTTACAACATCTAGATATTCTATATCATCATTTACTTTACCTTTATCGCATAACAAAATAGCTGACGATGTAAGAGCTTGCTCGAATAGTTTTCTAGTGGTGTAATCGATTATTTTCACAGTATTAAAAACTATCATATTTCTCAATTCTTGGCCGAATACATTTTTAAAAATACTACTAGGAATTAGATATGCTAATTTCCCAGTTGAATTCAAACAGGTAAGGCTTGCTTCAATAAATGCATAGCAATAATCAAATTTTCCATATCTACATGATCTAAAATGTTCTTTTAGAAAAGTTCGTGTTTCCTCATCTAAATCTCTATAAGTTATATATGGAGGGTTACCAATGACAAAATCAAATGTATCTCTTAAATTCATCTTTAAGAAATCTTGATTGAATATGTTCCATTTTACATCATATATTCCATAAAACTCAGCTATTCCATCTAAATTTTCCAAACACTTCGCAAAATGAACCTTATCGATCTCTGTACCATAGATATCATGTTCCAATCCCTTTTTTATTTCAATAATATTGATCATATTTTTCAGACAATCTTTTATATAACGTTTAACAATTTCTTTTAAAATATTTCCATCACCACATGCATTCTCTATAACTTTTTTCCCATACAAATTATTCGTATAATTTGCAGCGTCTAATAGTTCCTTTACATTTATTTCTGGAGTAAATATTTGGCACTTTTCTATCATTTATATTCCCTATCCTTTTATAATTTCAGATTATCGGCAGTAAATTCATCATTAAGTATACTTCTTATAGTTTAATAGATAATTTAATAAGTGAAAAGTATGCTTACTGGTAATTATTTAATCTTTACGCGGTGATTTTCTACATATAAAGCGCAATAACCAAAATGAGGATGTTAACTTTTTTTCAAAATACTAGAGATAGTTTATCTGAGGAATTGCCCTTAAACGAAACTTTCTACTTGAATACATCAATAATCTTTTGGCCCCTTTTGAAAAACACAGTCGGAATAAATGTAAAGTAAAATTATGAGCCATAAATTCCCTTAATCTTCCCTACTGCCTCATTTGAATCAACAGTGCAACACTCTCCACATGACTTGAGTGCTTAATAATGTGAAATTACTAAATTCTAATCCAACCGATGTACCAATTCATATTTATTTCCGCAAGGATCTTCAAAATAGACTGCGTAAAATAAGTTGGGCTAATCGAGAACAACCGGGGACCGTCGTTTAGGACCGCCATTTTCCTTAACCAGTTTGGCAATATGATCAACCTCAGCCCGGTCATTCGCCCAGAATCCAATGATATTGTGATTTGGCTTATGTTCCCGGTCTTCTGTGATAGCAAAATAAGCTGCACTAGGCAATTCTCCTTCGGCAGCAAATACCTTCCAATTCAAGCTGTGCAAGGTCCGCGTAAACCTTAATTCAGGAAGAAGTGCTTCATAAAAAGGCATGGTCTTTCTAAATGGTTCACTCTAAGATCGATATGACTGAACTTATTAATAATTATTCATCTCCTCTTCATCGTTTACAATGCTTATTTTCTGCCTGATGGCATTCAGAACGTTATCCCATTACAACTTCATTTGTTCCCGCGTATTCGGATGATCCAAATTCTCTTGATGAAAGCTAATCGTTGTTCGATCATGATGATTAGACAAGAGCCGGATTTGCAGCGTAGACGGCTTCTCCCACTCCTTTTTGCCCCACTTTAAGCGAAGCTGGCTGAAAGGTTTTACTATTCTGAGCTGACCCGAAATCCCCTCATCGGATGTAAAAACCTCTCCCTCGTTAAATGCAAGAGGTGATACGTTTCCAAGCCACAATTTCACCCCTTCGGGAGAGGTTAGAAACGACCACGCCTGCTCTGGCGAGATTGGAAACGTCCTCCTGACACCGACTTGGAAACCTGCAGATACCGTTTGACCAACAAGCTTGCGCGATTCAATATTCTGATGTTTAATAGTGGCACCTCCCTTAAAATGTTTGTTAGCACTAACTCTCTTTTATTCAAAAAATTAAGGGTTTAACGCCCTGACGAACAAATCGACACTTGATCTCATAAAATCTTCCTTCGGTTTTGTGGTAATCTCAGATTTGACAAATAACTGCGAAATGAATGCCCCGTAATTCATCCACATGAAAGTAATCGCTTGCATCTCCGCATCGCTTGAAACCAGTTTGCTCTTTTTCTGCATATCTATGAAGTAATTCGTCAATAACTCCAATAGTTTCCGGGGATGCTTCTGTGCCCTTTCGCGGATTTCAGTCAATTCATTATCGCTCAATACAATGAGGTATAATTTTCGGTTACGCTCCATCAATTCATGATACATTTGGCTAATCATGAATAAGTCTGATCTCAAGTCCCATGTCACTTTCTCGCTAAAAATTCGGGTCATTTCTATCGAGTAATGATAATGGTCAACTGCTTTGTCCAGCAGGTTTTTCTTGCTGCCGAAATTACGGAACAATGTCATCTCACTGACACCTGCTGTTGCTGCAATCTCCTTTGTAGATACGCCTTTATAGCCCTTTTCAGCCATTAGGTCTATTGCCGCGTGCATTAATTTGGCTTTAGTGTCCAATATCATCTTATTCTCCATAATTACCTTCCCAGCCTGATTCAACAAATTATAGTTAGTGCTAACTAACATATTTTCTTCATGTTAAGGTCAAACGGCTGCAATGTCAATATCTCCAAAGTACTTTTTATGAAGTAAATCCAATATCCATTTGTACGCATCGACGAACCCTTTGGGTCGCGGAGACAACTGGGGTTCATCCCGTCTTCTTCCTTGCTTATCATATCGCAGCAGTATACTTGATCAATTTTAAATAATATAGCTTCATAGTTCTAATCTTCATAGATGAGCTTAACCTTTATTCCTTCACCTAAATTATGCTATTAACCTTGATTAGCTTCCAAAAAATCCGTATGAAACTCAACTGGAATATGAGTGCTGTCACGAGAACATTGAAGGAATACATGTTTATAGCAAACGTGAATTAAAAAAGACCGCCGCATAGACAGTCCAACAACAAAGTCTGAATATATCCCTCTCAGCTCCGATATCTACGTGCTTTTGCGGCAGACTTCACTGGGCATATCTTTGTCCAAGAGAACTGAAGGAGCAGAAAAGGTACTTGCAAGCTACATACCATCCTTAAGTCCTTGTAGATATAGGTGTTCATAAAGAATGGCTTGCTTCAATTGAAGCTTATCCTCCCAATCCTCAGACTCTGGCTTACGTGTAATGTCCATGGAGGCAAATAACGCTTGAAAAGCCTTACTCTCTTCTTCAAACGCACTCTCAAGCTCGGAGTGATACCAACAGAATGTGCATTGCACCCCCTCCTTTTTGGCAAAGCTATGCCTGTAGACGATGTAGAAATTTTAATGCGTTTATTGGTTTATTTTAATTCGATATCCGCATTAAAACAACACTTACCTCGTATACAATTTGCTTAAATTGTGAGGTGACACCCAAATGAGGCACCGCAAAGAGCTCCCCGGTGACAAAAATATCATTGGAACCCAAGTTGTAGCCATTCGAAAAGCTAAGCGAATGAAGCAAAAAGACTTCCTCGCCAAGTTGCAAACCTTCGGGTTAGACATCAGCCCAACCAGTTTGTCTCGATTGGAAGGTCAATATAGACTTGTGCAGGATTATGAGGTGGTTGCTATTGTGAAAGCGCTGGATGTTTCTGTTGGGGAGTTGCTGGGGGAAAACAGGTGAGATAGTGGATGATTCTTACTAGCAGGATTCTTTTTATAGGAATATTATTATTCCCCCTAAATTGTTTTATAACGACAGCATCAAAAAGACCGAGGAGCGACTAACTCGGCTCACTCGGCTTCCAATGGTTAAGTTCAGATAGATCTATTGTAATTCACATTGATATAGGCCTTAAATTTAATACAAAAGTTAGTAAAAATATTGACTTACTCACCCACTGTCTCTTCAAACCATGCGCTTAATTCTCGATATAACTCTTCCAAACCAATTATATTGCCGTCCTCAATATTGGGAAACAATTGAATATATATGAGCGGTTGCTCATCTTGAAATACATCTGCGTTATCATCCTTACTATATAAACAGATAACTCGATGAACTACGGTACTACGTTTGTTTCTAGGAGTCGTGTTTTGACCGGCGTAAAAGATATTTAAATATTTTGAAAGCTGTGTGAAAACCTCGTTGGTGTATGCTTCGTTATAAAGTGATCTATACTTGCGGTGCTTGGCGTCCATAGCTACGCAAGACAATAGCATAGGCACATCGCCTTTTTTATAAAGATCGAGACGGATGTCCGGCTGAATTATTTGACGAGAGAAAAATTGATCCCTTGTGCGAAAGGCATCCTCTCTAAGGTCTACAGTTCTGTCATACCAAGCATGGATGATATATTTATCATTCTCCAATGTCAAACAGGTACCAGAACGAAGATCCCGTAATTGATCCCACGAAGCATGTGACGATACCTGAAACCCCATCCTTTTTACAAGTTCCACAACTTGAAAGTATACAAACTGCTCATACACTTTCCATGTAGGTTTAAGCACGCGGACAATATGTTTAGCAGACTCTCGCCCAAGTAACACTCTACGGCCCTCTTCCACCCACTGGCTTATATCGCGATAATGTTTCTCCTTTAACTGAGGCCTTTGTTGCCCATGTGGTATGTTTTTCAAATCCGTGGACACTAAAATATAAATTATTCGACCAATCATATGTTGGACAGCATCATGCCACCTAGACAGCACACCTACCTCTCGCTGTATCCTGACAATTTCATCAGCCAACCGGTATATTCGTCTGCTCATTGCACTACGGGCTTCATAGGAAATATCGCGGGCATTAAAATAACGCTGTTTGTGCTTTTCGTTGGCACGTTTATCATCTTCTTTTTTAGCCATCCTAGTTAAGGCATGTGTCAAGTCCACTTCTATGGCGCTACTAACAGTCAGTAGCTCGTTTTTCCAACTCAGCAACACATGCTTAATCCAACGGTTGGCAGGCAGATCCAAGATCAAACGTTTACGCTTGTTGAAATCTACTGCATTACCTTTTACCTGCTTCATCCGTAGGCTTTTTTGATCTTGTTTACACGGAAATGTCCCAACGTCGTAGAACGTTTCAATGGTTGAAAGCGGATTTCTCTCTATCTGCATCAAATTGGCAGACAAGAACTCCTTATCGTTAATCAGCCGCAGTATATAATCATAATAGGACTTTGTTCTTAAGATTTCGTGTTCTTGACTAGTGGAGGTTTGTGTAAATATAAGGTCGTAAATCATGCCTTCAATTTCTTGCTCCAGTAAGTGATGCATATGTTGCACCTGTTCTTGTGACAAGTGAATCGGAGAAACCATAAGACCTGATCCGTACACATCTTGACCAATGTGGACCTCTAAAAAGTATACTCCAAGCCGCCAAGGAAATTCATCTCCAGTGTGGGGCATAAATAAATATTCATGATGATCTCTAGTTGTTTCCATGATAGTTAATCTTTTTTGTTTGCCAAACTCATCATATGTGCTCGATTCTATTATTACCTTGGAATCTTTTGGTAGTTTTTCGTCTTTGGCATATAGTCGAATGCCCAGCGGGATGTTTTCTTTTATAGATATAAAATAAGTTAACGAAGCAGGCGTCTGTAGAGGACTCCAAAAATACTGGGCTTGCTGAGTATTTCTTGGAGAATGATTTGTAAAAAACTCCAAAACAAAAGGTACGTCAGTGGCATTATATTGCATAGCCGTTCCTTGTCAGCTCCTTAGCTTTCTGCTTTAAAAGGGCAAGGGAGAATTTAAACCTATCTTCTCCTTCCCCCTCTTCCGTTAAAAGACGACCAATATAGCCCATGTGATACCGATTTTCCGCATCGCAATACCCGATTAAATCCTGTATTTGTTCTCGATGACCCCGGATTTTGGTCAGAATTCGCTGTTTTACTTGATAGTCAAGCGCAGTGTGTCGTGTAATCAAAGCATTACCGTCTGCATCAGTGGGAATATTGGCTAGATATTTCTCAATACCTTTATAAATTCGAAAGCTTACTCCTATCTGTGCATCGTATTCCCTCATAAGATCATGTAATCGATCCAATAATAAAATTTCGTGCTCCTCCATAGCAACATTTATTTTGATCCATTCCTGATTGTAAATTCTACGATTAACCACCGCAGTCATGTTCGTGGCTTCATTATTTTCTTCCTTGGGCACCGATGCTTCACCAAAAGTCAGCTTTTCCAATAAGATCACATTCGTACGATCTAGCATTCGGTTAGAAAAGTCCTTGGTAGTTTCATCAAAATTGGCGGTTCCCACAAACAGAACATTATCACGGACAGGGATACACCCTTTAGCAAACGATTTATTATGACAAATAGACCCTTGACTGTAGATACGTAGTTCGCGCTGATCCTTTGGTAACTCTAATAACGAAATAAATGGTGCAAAATAATGCTCAACTTGTCCCAAATTCATTTCATCAAATAAAACCATGAAGAGCTCGTCTGGATACTGGCTAGCTCGTTCCAAAAAAGACGTCAGTCCAGTTTCACTTTCCATAAATAATCCTAGTTGAGGATTTAAATAACCCAAGATATCTGCCGGTTCAGTATATGATGGAGAGATTGGAACATAAAGAAGATTTTCATCTTTTTTCAGCTTCAATGCATCAGCATACAATAGTGCAAGTCGAGTCTTCCCAGTCCCACTCATGCCACCAATTACAGCAATACCACCCGTTTTTAACGAGGTATGGAAATTAATAAGATCCTCTTCGGGATACACTAACTCAGCTTCTTGCGCTAATTGTTTTAATCGTGTGATAAATTCCATTTCAGTTAAGCTGATAGGCGTTTCTAATTGAAGTTTTTGCTTGTTATCTTCTTTTTTTTGCTGTTCCTGCTGGAACAACGATACACCTCGTTTTTCAAATAAGTCTCTCAATTCGATAGAGTAATTATCAGTTATAAAGCCAAGTTCCCGATATGCGCATCTCAATCTACCCCAAAAATCATCCAAATCAGTCAAGGCAAGTTTTTTGATACCTTTTGGCTGGAGGGCATAATAAGTTGTTACATTCACCTCACTGCCTTTTAAACTGTCAGGATCCGTTATATGATACAAGTATCCATCGCATAAGATAAACTCTGGTGTCTCTAAAAGACTGGGATAGTCTGGGAGCGTGATAGGCGCACCTTCTAATAAAGCTTTCTCAAAGCGAGCCGCAGGTACTCCTTTTTTCACTTGGGGGATCGGGAGATAATAATTTGATTCCTGCTTATCTTCAGAAACCATAACAATATCAAAATTATAGTGGAACGGGTGGTTAGGATTATCATGGCGATGGTTAAGTTTTGGCTTTATGAGAATAAGTTTTCCTTCCAGATGTTCTCTCAAAAAGGAAATTTTATCCTTTTGTTCATAATACTTAATTGTTTGTAAGTAACGTCCATTTCTATCATCAAAAGAGACATAACACTCTTTTGGGTTTTTACCAATTATGTCTTTAATAGGCTTTGGTTCCTCATTCAATGTTTGTAGGTAAAACACTATATCATTGTCATTGCGTTGGCTGCGTGTTACACTCTTTCGCTCAATGCCTAGACCAGGTATATATTGAGGTTCACTGTCATCTGCTAATCTTGCGAGAATGTAACAACTACTTAATTCTCGCATTACCTTCGGATTAATCATCCTTACTCCTCCGTCTCACTGTCTTTGTACAATGTTGCGTATCCTAGAATGAGTCCAATATCATCGGTGAATTCTTCGTAAGCAATCTCATTAATAGTCAAAAGTTGCCGTAGCTCCATCCATTCTTTTGTGTTTGTAAAATGATTACGATCCACAAACCAAACCTTATTCTTCATTTCATCTGGTTGTTTTATTTGTTGCAGCAAGTAGGACTTCGAGAAAATCATACCTTTAAATAATCGTTGCAATCTTAAATCTGGATGTTCCGTAATTATTCTCGCTTGACTAGTTCGTGGTAAAAAGGTTTCCCAAAATTCTTGATACTCCGCTAATTCGAAGACCTGATGGGTAAGTTGGGTTACCCTATAACTTAAACTTTGTATTGTTGTAAGATTTCCTTCAGTTTCCTCTTCTGCCTTCTTTAAAAGCCTTTTCAAATTTTCAATAGTTGCATGCGCATCCGCCTTATACTGTTCAGCTTCACGTACTATCTGCTGAATAGAACTAACCGTTTTCTGAGTAGTTGCGTTCTTTTTCTCCTCTTCACAAAGTAGCATCTTAAGTTCTTGATCCTTTTCTGTCGTCGCCACCGTTTCTTGTTGAACAACGAGATAGACCTGCATATAATAGGCGTAGACACTATGGGCCAGATCTGGATATGCCGGAAGCAAAGCCAACTGGCCTAAAAACTTCTCTTCATCTTTTAGTGCATTTACAAACAGGATTTTTAAAGTCGCATCTTTTTTTTCCTTTAAAGCTTGTTTAATTGAATCGTATTTGTTCTTAAGTCCAACTTGTGACACGTAAGCCTCATATTGCTCAAATGTAGGTAAGGGGGCCTGGTTATTTAATAGACTGAGCAGTTTATTCTCATCAGCTGTATAGACGCCTATTAAGAGGTCCGTTTTGCTTCGAGCATTCTCTACTAGTACATTATAATAAGTTATATATGTTTCATGAAACTGGTCATATAATAATGACAACTTTTGATATGGTCGCAGCTTCTCATCGGACAAGAGAGCTATCATAAACATATCAAAGTCATCTGTTGCTAACTCATTGCGTTCCTTCCTAGCATCAGCAGACAGCTCTTCATAAAAGATATCAATAGGGATTAGATTTGGATCTTTTTTCATCCGCCTTTTTTTCCCAATGCCACTTCGAAGTGCGGATCTTACAAGACTACGAAGTTGTTCAACCGGGCGACTAGCAAGGCTACTTATTCGAAATCCATCTATTGACAGATTTAAAACCTTACAAATATGTACTAAATCATTCTTTACCAGGATATCTGGAAGCCACTCGCTTTCATGCATGTCCTTACCTCCTTACTACAAGTTTACCAACATAGATTGAACTAGACAATAAAATAAAATCCTGCCACTATAATATTTCCCAGTCCTATTGTCCTATCTTTCTATTCAAAACAGGTGATTCGGCCATCACTATAAATATTTATCACCTAGGCCACACGGCTCATTTAATCAAAGCAATTATACTAATCAATTTTCAGAGCGGCTTGGACATGGTAGAATCATCAACATTAGGAACATATATGGCCATACTATCTATTCTGCTGATCAAGTAGTTTCCAATAAGTTCGAAATCAATTCGCAATTGTTTCAAAGCAAACAAATAAAAAGACATTGAAGAAAAGTTTCACCTGAGTCTTTTTCTTTTCTCTTATGTTCATTAAATTTAAGCTAGTAGGTTTACAACAAATCGTCGAAAATGCCTATGTTATTGATTTAAAAATAACTGTATCAGTATATTATTTACCCTTATGTATCAACGTATTATTTTAGTCATCTTCATCTATATTACTTCTTACAATTATCGCAATGGATTCTATATGTGTCGACTGTTCAGTGCGAACAACCCCGACGACCTAAATTAAATAGGGGTTCCGATTAATAATTACAACTATTCACTACTTTAGAGTGAGTTCTTAATTATCACTACTCTGTCCATTAGCCTGGCACCCCTTGCCCACCTATGATCATTCACAGGTTAAATTTAGTCACTTCACAACGTCCCACAGCTCATATAAATACTGCACAACCGGATGCTTTAACTGCATCATCTCGGACATGCTTAAAATCCGCTTTTTCCCAACTCTTCAATCCACCACAGCCAGAATATTCAATACAATATCATTACTCTCTAAGCTTTCCTCTATAAGAGTAGCTAGAAACTTATTAGCCTGCCACGATAAAATTCAATTTACTTAATGCAGCCTGTGCTGACATTAGCTCTTTGGCATGTTCGGTATTTTTCTGGCTTCTGGTCATGACGATTAGGCGATCCTCCGGCACGTCCCCCTGGTAGCTTTTCTGACCGCTTCAATTTCGTCGCTGGTAATAGGAATTTGGATATCGGGATCATTCTTAATTTCCAGCTCTGTTTGATACCATTTCATAGTATTCGTTCTATCACTCATATTGAGTACGTTCTTTTTATCTACCGAGACAACAAATCCCTGATTTATCAGGCAGATAACGGTAACCCGGTGCGCGTATTCTACCCTTCCATTTAACGCAGGACTTAGAAAGCCCTCCAGTTGTTGCTTCAATTTGCTCCAGAACATGTAATCCCCCTCCATATACAAAAAGAGGAGCGGCTTTCTGGCTCAGGGCTTGCCCCCTCTCCATTCATCCGATCCTCATTCTCTTGACGTCTTTTTCTATTTTCCACAAGGATTTGTTAGGAATTACTTAATCCCCACGTTCCTCCGCTCCATCCTGCTCCTTGCCTCCAAGTTCACCCAGCAGCGTACGCACTTTACTTGTTGACTTTGTGTTCATTAAGGCACTTACCTCACGAAATCCGCGGACATATTTTTAAAAAATCGTTGAAGAGGTCGGAACGAACGTGGTTCCAATGCTGAATATTGATCATGGAGATCCAGATGCAGCCGCAGCAAATCAAGCAATCCCTCCCTGCTGTGATCCTTCGGCTCCTTCTCAAAAGCAAACGGATTCTGAAAAATACTGCGCCCGATCATAATCTCATCCACACCGTATTGCTCCGCGAGCTTGAGGCCAGTCTGACGGTCAGGGATATCCCTGTTAATGGTCAGCAGTGTATCGGGTGCCACCTCATCACGAAGCTTCTTAACCTCCGGGATCAGTTCCCAGGGGGCATCTACTTTGCTCATTTCTTCTCTTGTGTGCAGATGAATGGACAAATTAACAATGTCTTGTTGCAAAATATGGGTTAACCAGCCACGCCATTCGTCTAAGCTACTAAAATCGAGCCTTGTTTTTACGCTGACGGGCAGTCCCCCAACTTTGGCGACCTGGGGATATCCGCTGCGGTTTCCGGACGGCAGATCAGGCCGCTTCCTTTCCCATTCTCGCTACATTCGCTACAGGACAACCCATATTAATATCGATGCCTTTAAAACCTTCTTTCGCCATACCAATGCTCATTTGACGGAAGAATTCCGGCTTACCTCCCCAGATATGAGCTACAATGGGCTGTTCATCCTCTGTAAAAGTTAAACGCCCGCGCACCGCATGGTTCCCCTCCGGGTGACAATAACTCTCTGTATTCGCAAACTCCGTAAAAAACACATCCGGTCTGGTTGCTTCACTTACAACATGGCGAAAAACAACATCCGTCACATCCTCCATGAGCGCCCTTATATAAAAAGAAATAATCAATCGTAGATTTCCACTTCAGATTTCATTAATTTCAATAGTCATCTCCGAATATTCACTTACAATTTCATAATCTCTTTGTCTAAGGTAATTCTCCACTTTATGTGTCTCTTCTTCAAGATATAAATTCGTTCTTTCTAAAGCAATTTTACATAATGATTGCAGTATTATTAGAGTCTCATCATAATCAAATTTAGCTTGCATTTCAGGGTATGCAATTCCCATTATGCATTTCTCATTTTCATTTAAAACCATTCCTAGTTTTGCATTAAGAAAGTCAATTTCATCATGAGCTATATATTTATCCCGTATTCTCTTTAATTTCTTATGACATTCTATGGGTTCTCCTTGTGTATCTTTATATACTTTATTAACTGACAGCTGAGATCTGCCCACACCAGAATTATTAAAACATTTTATATATAAAATCAAAGCAATTCTAAACATTCCCTCTTTTATAGTCATATCAGTTGTCTGAAGTGATATATCTAAGTAACTTATTGCACTTAGCAAATCTATTTTTATCAAATTATACGAATAAAGACGTTCAAACCTTTTTTCTCTAGGAACTTCAACATATTTTGTTTCAAAAGGAAGCCCAGTAATATACATTTTCCTCGTTTCTTCATTTAAATCATATTGGTAACGAAATAACAACCAAATAACCCCCAATCTTTTTTAACCTGATAAGAAATTTCATATTTAAGATATTTTTTGTCCTAGGATAACGTCACAATGGTCCCGCCGCAACTCATAAAAATACTGCACCACCGGATGCTTTAGCTTCATCTTCGCGGACATGCTTAAAATCCGCTTTTTCCCGACTCTTTTGTCCACCAAAGCTAGAATATTCAATACAATATCATTGCTCTTACGTTTTTTATCTACCGAAATATAACAAATGCCCCTTGTTTCCAAATTCATTGAGCAATACGCGCAGAAAAACTAGCGGACAATCAGGAAATCTCTTCTTCATTGTGCTCTTCTCCACTCTTCCTATAGGAGGCGCGAAATGAATGTTTGAAGAGTTAAATGCGTCATTCCTGATCTTTTCAAAGAGATCATTCATAAGTTCTCTCCTCATATATTCGTAACTGTGTCGCCGGCTAATTTTCGCAACAAGTTTATCTGAGATTTCTGCTGTACCGGAAAGGGAACACCCTTCTCATATAAAAATCCAACCCTTGGTGAGTAATGACTGAATAGTTCTCTCACCTTCTAGTTGCTATCCCCTTGGCTAAACACCTGTATCACTCCCATGGTTCCATAGCAATGAGTATAACTCTCCATCGTCCTTAATTGACCTTATCCCACATTTTCAATGAGACTCTAAATACACCCGCCATTGTTGCGGAATTTAAATAAGGATGTCCAAAATGAAATATTGTTTTTCTCATCTGTTCTTTGACAATTTTATCAAAATGATTAACATCAGTTATGCTTCTTTCCGCAAATTCCTCTTCCACAGATTTACCATATATAAACTCGTATTCTTTCATCCCTTGTTTCACCCAAAATATATCATATAGTGATGTTCCATATGCACGAAGCCAGTCCCACATAACATCCTTATCTGCGATATTGGGATTCTCCAAATGACATCTTTTACATAGAAGTACAAGATTAGATGCTTTATCTTCACCACCTAAAGAATCAGGAATAATATGACATCGCTCTAATGACATCTCACACCCACATCTCCAACATCTTTCATGTGCCTCAGATGCATCTACACTCAATCCACATTCATCTACTATTGAGAACCAGTAATCTACAATTTCTTTTTTTGAAGTTTTAATATTTTTATTTCCCATGCTTTCCTACTCTCCTTCTAAATAACTCGCTAAATAAATTGGCTCGGCTCATTATACAAATTAAGTGTTATTGCTTTTGCATCCAGCTTGGTCCGATCTCCTGTGACTCTTTTTCGACTTTTGTTATCTTCTTCTGGGGTTTATAAATTCTGTGATGGGGACGAATGGTGGAGATGAATTTTCCATGTTGATGTGGGTCATTAATGTATCAATTAAACATTCCTATTCCCTATGAAATCGAGGCGGATTTACGTTTTCTAAAATCTAATATGGATATATTTATGTATAGTTGTATTGTATCAGTATAAACATGTTCTCTAATAAATTTCATGCTTTTATCATATTCATCATCCGTAAAACAAGCAATTAAATAAAACGCATTCTTGTATTTGGTGGATAGCATATAATCTGTTAATTGCTTTTCATATCCTTTTTTCACATAATTCTTTGCTTTCTTTATTTCTATTAGAACCTTCTCATCTTCGTTAGTGTTCTTGTATAATTTAAAATCAACTTTTCCATTTCCCAGCATTGCCTCTCTAGTGATTTCTACCGCTTGATTATAAAAGTAAGCGTCCATTATATTTTCTAGTATTAGCTGTATACGTTCTTCTCTTACTGGATCTTCATTCTCCCAAAATAATTTATATAAATTCCCGTATTTTAATCTTTCAGTGATATATTTTAACATTGAAGAAACTTCACCGGTAAGTGTAATATGCTTCGTTTTGTATTGCTCTTGAATATCGATAGGGAGTAATTCAAAATAGTAGTCTATGTTAATTCCTAAACTATTCTCTATATTTATATTTCCAAGCTTACGTTGATTATATAAAGTGTCAATCATTAAAAAGTCTGTATCTGTAAACAATACATCCGGATAATAAAAGACATCGTAAAAGGATTCTTCATGTTCTTCTAGACTAAATTCAGAATCCTCTTCAAAATCTTTTTGACTAGCCTCCTTAATTAGGATACGGCATCTTTCATTAAAATAAAGTCGATTGAAATCAGGCAACTCCTTTTGCAAATCTCCCATGTAATCAATAAATTTATACAGAATAAATTCATGAAAAGCATTCATTTCATGATAAAATTTGTCTCCTGTCCAGTAGTACAGCTCCTCAATTGTTTTCACACATTTATGATATTGTTCTCTGTATAGATACTTAGGGAGAATTTCTTCAATGATATCTCCAACATCTGTTTGTCCATTAAATATTTCTAACTTTAAAAAATGGTGAAATATACAATTATATGCTTCTTGATGGTAGGTCGCAAAAAGAATCAAATTAATACCTCCTCTTTATATAATAGTACTTTTCGTTGGATACAGAATGTAAATCCTCTATCGTTCACCTATCTTTTTTATAAAACCCCATCCTCAGGCTCCCCCACCTCAAACCCCAATACTCTCGTCGTTTCCGATTTAAACCTATCCATCCAAGAATCCCACTCGCTCTGATTCATTTGCGCATGAAATGATAATCCGCTCGGCTCAACCGATGCCTGCATATAAACATCATCTTCTTCCTGCCCAAACCAGTGTGGAATCCCATCTGTGTACCCTTTCCAACCCGGCATAAGCTCATATATATTAGCAACCTTATCCCATACTTCATCAGGTAGATGAACCCATATGTTCAAATTACAATGATGAGCGTTTATTTCATTCACTTGCCTTCCCCCCTTAGCCTTCACCCTCAATTAGGCTTCAATTACATCCTACCATATGTTGGAATCCTCTTCCTATCTTAGAACATCCACTTATAGGCGCCCAAAAAATGTATCCTGCCATACCTGACCAGACCAACAGAAATACCCTCTCCGTAAAGAGAGGGCCGCCTTCAATATCTTCCTTTATCCCATCAACTCATAGAAATACTTAGCCTCCTGGGTCTTGTAGAGACTATACCAGGCCTTCAATTTTTCTGGAGTCATTACATCCAGAGCTTTCAAGACATGTACCGCGAATTCCAACGGGGCTATCCCAGAGGCAGTAATCAGTGTTCCATCCGTTACAACAGACTGCATTTGGTAAAAGTCCCCGCCGGTGTACGCAGGACAGACCATGCGGAGGTACTCCAGGTCATTGCTTGTATGCGGACGTGAATTCAGCAGTCCGGCCTGGGCCAGTCCCATGGTAGCCCCGCAGATGGCTGCCACTAATATCTCTTTCTGTATATATCGCTCAGCGAGTTGAAGGATGGGATTGTGGATGGCTTCGGTCCATGTATTTCCGCCGGGTAGAATCAACGCAGCTGCGCTTGCCATGCTGCACTCATCCACCGTGATGTCCGGCATTATTGTCAGTCCGCCCATTGTAGTTACAAGCGTCTTCTCATTGGCTACAGTAACTATTGTAGACGGGGCCAGCCCCTTCTTATAGTACCTTCCCGAATTCAGTTCGGCCGTTAAGTACCCTATTTCCCAGTCGGCCATGGTGTCGAACACATATAGATATACCGTATGTTTCATGTGTAACTCCCCTCTCTATGATTATCTCCATAATAAATAGCTTCAATGACATCTGCTGTCAGTGAAGCTATTAAAGCTGAACATATTCCATTAAATCCGATGCAACAACAGCAAACTTATCCTTCAAGCTCTGTGGTTCTATGATCACAGCTGCCCGATCCCCACAATCGACCAATTATTATCGACTTCCGGCGATAACGTCCCCTGTTCCTTGATGTAGCTGACAAGCATATCCCGGACGCTGCAGGATGACTCCCAATGTTTGGCCCTACTGACCAGTTTGGACGCCTTCAATAAGCTGCTGTAGCGGTAGTTGTTGACGGCAAGCTGCAGCTGCTGCGTATCGGCAAGCGGTTGGCCTTGGTACAGCACATTGATGATGCGGTGACCGGCTGGCTGCGACAGATCGATCTGATAATCGATCCCAGCGAACATATCATAGAGGTAACTGGGCACCTCAGGATTGGCAGTGATCTCACGGTCACCCGGCTGCCACTGGTTGAAATGCGTTGCCGAGACTTCCATATAGGCTCTAAGCTCTTGGCCGGTTACAGTCACAACGTACAGCACATTGTCGAATGGATAGATGCGGTACACATCAGCGTAAGTTAACGGCCCCTGCTTCAAATCCGCCGTATCTGCGAACAGGCTTGTGGCGGCAACATCCGCCCCGCTGGCCTGCAGCATCGCCCTCTGAATCAGCGTAATGACCGCTGTATCCCGCAATCTTCCCGCCGGTACTCCGCCCGTCTCCGCCTGCGGCTGGAAGTCGGCGGCCGCATACCCCAAGATGCTGCCGGCTGCTTCTGAAGATGAGTCTCCGCCTCCCTGGCCGCTGAAGGTCATCGTCTCTTCATGCGCTTCCGCAACCAGCCTCCGGAATTCCGGGTCAGGCTCCCAGTCAGCCATATCCACAATCGAGACTTCCTTGTTCACCACCCGGGGCCTTGCCCCATCCAGCTGAACGGTCAGATCGAAGCGGACCACCTCCCGTCCCCGGTCGCGCGGCCCTCCAATCACGGTATCCCCGATCCGTTCCTTAACGGTAATATGCATATGCCCGACGAGCAGCACATCTGCCTCAGGAACCAGCTTCGTAATGCGCTCAGCAGAATCCGAGCCGCCTTCTTCATCGAACTCGGCCACCATTCCCGCGTGAGCGCTGATGACAATAATGTCGGCCTTGCCTTCTGCCCTCAGAGAGGCAGTAATCTGCTGCGCCGTTTCAGCCATGGGGCCAAAGTGCAGCGCATCCACTTTCCCGGCGTCCCAGCGCGGAATATTAGGATTAGTCAGTCCGATCACTGCGATCCTGACGCCTTGGATCTCCATTAGCGTATATGGCTCTGCGAACCGTTCTCCGCTGTGATACGCGGCATTCGCAGCGAGCACAGGGAACTCCAGCTCCTGCCTGAACTTCTCAATCAGGCCAAGCCCGAAATTAAATTCATGGTTGCCGAGGGTCATGGCCGCATAACCCATTGCATTCAGCGCCGCCGAGACCGGATGTATGCTATCCGGCCGCTTATTGTAGATATCATCCGTCAGCATATTCCCCTGGAATACGTCCCCGTTATCTATGAGGATGACTTCTGCTCCACTGTCCCTGACTTCCCTGACATAGGCGGCGACTCTGGCCATCCCGTCATTCGTTGTCTCGTGGCCGTCTTCATACCGGTAGCCCCACAGATTTCCGTGAAGATCCGAGGTGGCGATCATTACGATATTCAATAGTTTGCTGGTACCAGCCTGTATAGTCATCCCTTCATCCTTCTTCCCTCTTCCGTCTTCCGCCCTAATTACTTCAGAATCGCCCCTGCGGTAAAACTCTTCTCCATCTGGTCACTGAACAGCACATAAGCCAGCAAAATGGGCAATGTCGAGATGACCATAGCTGCTGCGAGCGGCCCCCAGCTGATGCTGTATTGACCGCTGAAATTCATCAGGCCCAGCGGCAGCGTCCTCAGCTCTTGCTTTTGAATAAAGGTGGCCGCCATCAGGAGCTCATTCCACACCGCCAGGAACACGAAGATCGCTACCGAAGCAAGCGGCGGCTTGAGCAGCGGCAGCACTACCTTGAAGAAGGACTTCACCACCCCGCAGCCGTCCATACATGCGGCTTCTTCCAGCTCCTTCGGCATGGTCCGCAGAAAAGCCGACAGCATGTATACGCCAATAGGCAAATTCACCGCGATGTACGGCAGAATAATGGACAATCTTGAGCTAAGAATCCCCAGATTCTTGAGTATCATGAAGAGCGGAATTAGCGTAGCATGAATCGGAACCATCACGCCCATCAAAAGAATGAACAAAATGAGACTGTTATATTTGAATTTCATCCGTGTTAACGCATACGCCATCATCGAAGCAAACAGCAGCACAAACAAGAGTGTAACCAGCGTGACAATCACACTGTTGCCAAAGTATTGATTCACTTTGGCACTGACCCACGCCTCTGTAAAATTGCTTAATTGCCACTCAGTAGGAAGCGCCCAGACTGTCCCGCCAATAATCTCCGAATTATCCTTAAATGCACTGATCACCAGCCAGTAGAGCGGAAACAGCTGGAGGACGGCGATAATGATCATCAGGATATAGATGCTTGAATTCTTCGTTTTTCTGAGCATGACCGGTCCTCCTTAATATTCAATTTTCTCTTGGGTCAATATTTTATTAAGCACCCAGGAAATAACGAGGCATTCCAGCACCATAAATACCGCAAGCGCACTGCCATAACCGAAATTCTGCTTCAGGAAGGCTTCCTGGAACATTTTCAGCGCAATCACTGTTGTTGAATTCAGGGGTCCCCCGTTAGTCATGACGTACACACTTTCGAACGTCTTCAGGGCATAGATCACATTCAGGACGATACAGATCCGCAGCACATCGGACAATAGCGGAAAGGTAATATGACGCACAGCTTTCCAGCCCGTCGCTCCGTCCAGCTTCGCCGCTTCATAATACTGCTCCGGTATCCCTTGCATCCCGGCGAACAGGATCAGCATATTGTAACCGACGTAATGCCAGGTAGTCACGATCAGGACGGACAACAGTGCCGTCTTCGTATCTCCAAGCCAGGCCCCAGTCCAGGCACCCAGTCCAAGGGTATCCATCAATGTGTTCAGCATGCCGATGTTCGGATCATAGATTTTGACCCACAGCAGGCTGACCATGGTCGTTGACATCACTACCGGAAAAAAATAAATATTGCGGAACCATTTACGTCCCTTCATCTTCCGGGAGACCAGCAGCGCCAATGCAAACGAGACCGGCAGCTGGATAAACACGCCTACCAGCAGGAAAGCAAGGCTATTCCATACCGCCTGCCAGAAGCTTTTATCCACCGTAAACATCTTGGTGTAGTTGTCCAGTCCAATGAAGGTCATCGGGTTAATGCCATCCCAATCCTGGAGACTGTAGTAGGCGGTCATCACAATGGGCACAAAATAAAAAATCAGAAAAACAGTTAATCCGGGCAATAAAAACAAAGCGATTATTTTTTTATTAGAGAGCGCTTTTTCCATCACTTACCCACCTGTCAAATTACAGAAAGCCGATGCGGTCCCAGTGACTGCATCGACTTTCCTGGAATATTGTATTACACGCTGCCGCCTTGAGCGGAACTGTGTAAGGAATCCTTCTTACTCGGCTGTACGCAGCAACGTCTCCAGCTGAGCGGTGAACTCATCGGCTGTGAGCTGCCCGCCATATAACGCTTGTGTCAGATCACGGTATTCCTGGCCTACATCTGCTGACAACAGACCGAACCACATCGCCTGCGTTTTGCTGGTCTTATTAATATCCGCAGCATACGCTGAGAGCTCCTTATTCTGTGATTCGGACTTCACCTCGCTCTTGGCGTACCCGGGAAGACCTTTTCTGACAAATTCATCATTAAGCTTCAAAGATAAACGGATGGCAAATTCCTTTGCTTTATCCAGATTTGCGGAGCTGTTGTTCACGAACAAGGAGTATGGCGCCTGGGCGTTCTGGAAGCCGATGGTTGCACTGAGGACATCCTCTGCCCCCGTTTTAGGAAACGCAATATAGCCCAGATTGTCACCCATTGCCGTAGACAGGGAGGAGAAGTTAAAGCTTCCGTCGATCCACATCACAGCCTTATCATTCTTGAACAGCTCTTGTGCATCCAGGTAAGCGGAGCCGAGGAAGCCTTTCTGGAAGGCATTCGAATTCACCAGGGTGACCACCTTATTTGCCGCCTCAACGAATGGTGTATCTGTGAACTTCGCCTGTCCGTTAATCGCCTTATCGAAGGCGTCCACATCCTCACGGGCTACGAGCATATCGTAGAGCAGATCTCCTTGCCATCTTTCTTTTCCGCCCAGTGCAATGGGAATCATGCCTTTATCGTTCGCCGTTTTGATCAGCGCTTGAAGATCATCCCATGTTGCTGGAGCAGCAGCGCCAAGTTCGCTTATCAGCTTTTTATTATAGTAAAGAACAAGGGTTGTACTGATGTTAGAAGGAACCGAATAGATATTGCCATCCTCTTCAGTCACCAGCTGGTTGTCCAGGAATTGTGCGCCCAGACCCGTGGATTCCAGGGTATCGTTAAGCGGAGCCACTGTCTTCGACTGCAGAACAGGGGTACGGTAGGACTTGCCGGCATGCTGCTGGAATACATCCGGAAGCTCATTGGCGGCAAGCGCAACACTCAGTTTGGTTTTGTAGGTCTCATCTTGAATGTATTCATACTTCAGTTCAACGCCTACTTCCGCTGCGGTAGCCTCAGCTGCTGACTGGTACATCGGATCTGCATCGAAAATCCACAGCGTGACAGATTTCTTACTATCCGCTGCCGCCGCTTCCTGACCCTGGGTTCCCCCATTGTTTGCTTCCGCACCTCCGCACGAAGTAAGCACTACACTGACGAGCGCGGCGGATGCTGCAACAACCCCAAACTTTTTACCAAACATCTGATTTGGACCACCTTTCACAATTTACGGATACGAACCACAGGTACAATCTTAACAAGTACGAAGCCAGGTTCGAATGGAGATATATTGGCTCTGGCAGTAAAATTTTTAGGTATGTCACGTTACTTTACATCCACTTTACATTTCTCCTTATGTATAACATCAGGTTTACACAACAACAGTTATGCATCAACAAAAAAGCCCGGCTGAATAACCGGACTCCTGCTGGCAACGGCTCAATATTTCCCGGAATAGGTTCCTCCGTATACTTTATTCGGGGTAATTCCGTACTTCTTCTTAAAGCATTTGCTGAAGTAGAACGGATCTCTGTAGCCGACCTGATGGGCGATCGTTGCTACCTTGGGAACCGAAGCATCCTCGGTGGCCGCCCCCTGGCGCAACAGCTCCATGGCTTTGCCCAGGCGGATATTCGTCACATACTCCACGAAAGACTCGTTGGTCTCCTTCTTGAAGACATGACTTAGGTAGCTCGGATTCACGAAGAGGGCACTCGCTGTGCTCTGAAGCGACAAGGTATCCTCGGCATAATGTGCAGTCACATACGCAGCCGCTTTGTGGATCAGCCGTTTCCCGCTGCCCGGGCGTCCTCCATCCTCAGAAGTCTGGTCCGAGGCCGGCTGCCCCCCGTAACCCGCCTCTATCCGCAACCGGTTAATGTAACGTTCCTCTTCCCATTTCTCTTGCAACTGCGCACGGATGGTATTCAGCGCCTGTTCAACCGCCTCCTCATCAACGGGCTTCAGCAAATAATGATCTGCTCCGAGCGAGATCGCCTGCTGGGCATACGTGAAGTTATCATAGCTTGTGATGAAGATCAGCTTAGCCGCTGAGTCTAGAGCGCGGACGGCCTTCACGAAATCCAGCCCGTTCATATTCGGCATTTCAATATCTGTAATAATCAGATCAATCCGCTGTTCCTCCATGATTCTCAAGGCTTCCGAACCGTCTTCCGCCTCTGCAACCACTTCGAAACCGGCAGAAGTCCAGTCGATCAGATGGATCAGCAGCTGCCTGAAGTAATATTCGTCATCTACGATCAGGACGCGTGCTGCCGGCGCTGTAGTTCTCATTCAGCGATCCCCTCCCCCTGCTCGTCCGCTTGCATAATCAGCGGCAACCGTACCTTCACTTCTACTCCATGTCCCGGTTCAGATGACAGGACGATACCATAAGCTTCGCCGAATCTCAGCTGAATCCGGTCCTGGATATTCTTAAGTCCGAAGCTGTACTCCCCTTCTTCACTCGAACTTAACCAGATCTGCCGCTGTTCCTCTTCACTCATGCCTTTGCCGTTGTCACGGACGATGAAGCACAGAATACGCTCCTCTCCCGACCTTTCCATAGAGCCGGTAATCTCACATAAACCTCCGTCCGGCATCCCTCTGATTCCATGGTGAATCGCATTCTCGACCAGAGGCTGGAGCAGCATCGTGGGTACCTGGCAGGACTCGATTCCCGGTTCAAACGAAATCCGGTAATTCAGCTTTTTGAAGCGGATCTGCTGAATGTACAGATAGCTCTCCAGATGCCTCTTCTCCTGTGCAGCCGCAATCAATTCCTGTCCGTTGCTAAGTGAAATCCGGTAGAACTCCCCAAGCGCCTTCAAGATACTGCTAATCTCCTTAGCATTCGTCATCACAGCCATCGCACGAATCGTGTCCAGCGTATTGTATAGAAAATGCGGTTTGATCTGCGAATACAGCAGCCTCAGCTCCAACAGCCGCTTGGTCTTCTCTTCCGTTTCAATGGTTAGCATCAAGTCCTGAATATGCTCGACCATTTCATTAAATGTCGCACCCAGCCTGCCTACTTCATCCTGGCTGCCGGCAGATGCGCGTCTCTCGAAATTCCCGGCTCCCACCTCAACAATAACCTCACTGAGCTCGCTGAGGGGCCGGGTCAGCCGGCGCGCGAATACAAACGACAGGACCATTGCGGACAGCATGCTGATCAGCCCGAACACGGCTATGGATAAGGCGATCTTCCAATATCCGTTGGTCAATTCCGAAGTGGGAACAAGGTGGATTACCTTCCAGCCATAGGGATCAAGCCTTTGTAAGGATACCAGATAGGGCTTGTCTCCCACCCGCTCGGTCCGGCTTCCTCCAGATGCCGACTTCACCCACCGGGCAAGCGAGTGATCCTCAACGGTGCGGCTGACGAGTGCAGCTTCATACGCGGAGATCACCACTCCCTCCTGGTTGACGACCAGGGTAGGATTCTGATTATCCTGTTCATTATGGTACAGCCGGGCGAGCGTCCGTTCGTCAATATTGACATAAATATAACCGATCGGCGTCCCCTTCTCCATGCTCATAATGACTCTGCACACACTAATCATATTCTTGGCAGTCATCCCCGACAGAAATGAAGGCTTCAGCGTATCTACCCAGACCGCACCGCCTTTTGCCGCATCAATCTTATCTTTGGGATAGATGGCGAGACTCTGCGGAGTCACACCAGTCAGGTTGGAGGTATAATAGAGATCGCCCCCGATCGATTCGATAATGACCGAGTCGATATTAGGCTCTGTCTCCAGCATTGCAGCCAGCGTGTTATGTATGGACTTCAGCGGGGAGACATCCCCGTCTGCTCCGGTATCCCGGCTAAGCACATTCTGTGTATCCTGGTTAATCAGAGCAAATTTCGAAAAGTTCTGAACCGATTGGAACACGGTCTTCATAGACTGGCTTACCAGCTTCACTTCCTGCTGCGAGCTGGCTGAAGTTCTGCCCAGCGTCTGATTAAAGACAATTCTATGAATACTAAGAACGAATATCATCAGAGCCAGTAGAACAATAAGGATGTTACTGATTAGAATCTTCCTCCGAAGCGGCATATTCTGTCTGTACGCCATTGATTGAACCGCCCGGAATTTCTCCAAGAGGGATTGGTGAGACAGTAGCTTCTTCATATTCCCCTCCGATGTATGTTGAATCGTTCAGTATCATCTGCCGCTTGTTATCCCCCACTATTATACACAACCATTCAACTCTATCGGAAGACTGCGAGTTTATATTTTACAATAGCTTCACTCACAGTTCCTGTCAGCGAAGCTATGACAGCTGAACATATAATAAAGACGCTGCGGGGAAATCCCGAGCGTCTTTTTGCCTTCTTTTAATTCTTACCGCCATACCCCTTATATGTAGCATAAACGGCATTGGCGTATTGATCTGCCAGAATAGGGCGGCCATAGGAATCGGTAGCGCCTGGATACCAGTTGTCCCCTCCGTTATAGTGCAACAGTCCGTTGTATATATTTCCGAACCTGACAATCTTCTCATCCAGAATCAGTGCGCCCAGACATACCTGATCCTGTTCACTGCTATGATTATACGAGCGGCCAAATTTGGCACTGAACTGGGATAGATAAGCATTGCGAGTGTTAGGTTCTACCTGCATCAATCCATCACCGGCTGATGGACTGCCCGGCAGACCTGCTCCAAAGCTGCTTTCCTTTTTGATCACTGCACTCAGCAATAAGGCAAAATCTCCGCCTTTACCGAATTTATTGTCTACATTCATTACATAGGTCCAGATTTGACTTGGAACTTCGGAAGGCCTAGTTACAGACGCAGGCGGTGAACCCGTATAAATCTTAACCGAAGTCATCTTGTCATTGACACTATCGCCGACCCAGGATGAGCTTGCAGTAAAGGTCCATTTGGTTCCTCCAAAATTTTCATCCTCATATACTTCAACTGTCCAGCCGCTGGGCACCTTAAGCGAGGACATCCAGTCATTCGGAATGCCTGCAGCATTCAACTGAGAGAGTACATAATTGCCTACTCCAAGGGTTACTGCCTTTCCGCCATAGTTGATATCTGCATAGAATGTGACTCCGTTGGTTGCCGGAGGTGGTGTTGGTGTCGGTGTTGTGGTGCCTCCACTCTGCCATAGTGCAGGAACATTCGGCGGCTCCCAGCCTGTGAGGGAAGTATGCGCCTGAAGACAGGTATACGTACTTCCGCTATAGGTTACTGTATCATTGACTGCATATGCAGTATTTGGAGCCCATGCTCCCCTGGCGGCCGCGTTTGCAGGCGGTAATGCGGTGAAGAATACGGAGAGGAATACTGCTAAAACTATCAATACGGATAACGCTCTGGCAGGAACTTTTTTATTCAATAGTCAAGCCTCCTTATAATATATTGACCTGTATCCTGCCCACGGGAGGATAAGCATCCGCTTGGAGGATCCACAGGGTACTATATTTTATTACCGTTTTTATAATTAATTCCATGATTAATGTACCTTTAGCATTTTTATTTCCCCCGCCGCAATTCATAAAAAAACTGCACTATCGGATGCTTTAACTTCATCATCTCGGACATGCTTAAAATCCGCTTTTTCCCAACTCGTCTGTCTACCAAAGCCAGAATATTCAATACCATATCCTTGCTCTCTAAGCTTTCCTCTATCGGAGTAGTTAGGAACTTATTTGCCACCACGATAAAATTCGATTTAGTTAATGCAGCCTGTGCTGACATTAGCTCTTTGGCGTGTTCTGTACTTTTCCTGCTTCTGGCCATTACGATTAGACGATCCTCCGGCACGGGTCCCTTGGTTGCTTGTCTGACTGCTTCAATGTCGTCACTGGTGATAGGAATTTGGATATCCGGGTCATTCTTAATTTCCAGCTCGGTTTGATACCATATGATCGCGTTCGTTTTATCACTCATGTTGAGTACGTTCTTTTTATCTACCGAAATATAACAAATGCCTGATTTATCAGGCAGGTAACGGTAACCTGGGGCGCGGTATTCTACCCTTCCGTTTAACGCAGGACTTAGAAAGCCCTCCAGTTGTTGCTTTAATTTGCTCCAGGACATGTAATCCCCTCCATATAAAAAAAGAGGAAAGGCTTATTGGCTCCGGGTTGGTCCCCCTCTCCATTCATCCAATCCTCATTCATTTCACTTCTTTTTCTATTTTCCACACGGATTTCTACTGATTAGTTCACTTGCCCCGCTGAATCCGCGTACGTAAACGGACTCTCAGGCAACCCAAGCGCTATACGTAAAAGGTTCAAATCCGAGATTCTTATCTGTTATGATATTGTATTTTTGGGAACCTGGGTCACTTCTCTTTGTTCATTAACCCGTTTAGATACGGTCCAGGGAGGAAGCTTAATCTCTTATCGCTCCTTACAATTGTAGGTCAGCGAATCAGTAAGTCGAGTTTGGCAACGACATCTGACAGTATTATCTGTGGTACTTTACAGATGAACGCTGCCTGTCGGGATTGCCAATCCAGACTTTTTACTTGATCGGCAAGGATAACCCCTTCGATGGGCAGATCCTGCGGAATGACTACTTCAAACGGGTAGTCCTTTTGCTTAGACGTTACCGGACAGAGCAAGGAAAGTCCGACCTTACGATTATAAGAAGCAGGAGACACGACCAACGCCGGACGTTTGCCTGCCTGTTCATGCCCCGCTTGCGGGTTGAACTGCAACCATATCAAGTCGCCTCGATCCGGCACATACCCGCCCGTTACCATACTTCCCGCCCTTGTTGTTCGCCTGTAGAGACCTCATGATGGAGATTGTCCGGGGTGACCTGGGACAGGATTTCGTCCAGTGTAGCCGACTTCGGCTTGATGATAAGATGTCCATCTTCCACGTCAAGATCGACCTCAGAGCCTTCCTCAATACCGACCTTCAGGGCAAGGGATTTCGGAATGCGAATGCCCAAGCTGTTACCCCATTTTTGAACCTGAAACATAGAACCGCCTCCTAGAATGTATAAACAAAGTGTAAACAATGTGTTTTTAGAAGTCAAATCATTGTGGGATATATATATATATATATAAGAGGAAAGGCTTATTGGCTCCGGGTTGGTCCCCCTCTCCATTCATCCAATCCTCATTTTCTTGACGTCTTTTTCTATTTTCCACACGGATTTCTACAATCTTGGCAGCTTAATCCCCATGTTCCTCCGCCCCATCCTGCTCCTTGCCTCCAAATTCACCCAGCAGCGCACGCACTTCATTTGTGGACCTGGTGTTCATTAAGCTATTTCTTAATTCACTTGCCCCGCGGAATCCGCGGACATATATTTTGAAGAATCGTTGAAGGGGGCTGAACGAACGTGGTGCCTGTACTGAATATTGATCATAGAGATCCAAATGCAGCCGCAGCAGATCAAGCAATTCCGTACTACTGTGCTCCTTCGGCTCCTTCTCAAAAGCAAATGGATTATGAAAAATACCGCGCCCGATCATGATCCCATCCACACCGTACTCTTCAGCGAGCTTGAGGCCGGTCTGACGGTCAGGGATATCCCCGTTAATGGTCAGCAGGGTATCGGGTGCCACCTCATCACGAAGCTTCTTAATCTCCGGAATCAGTTCCCAGTGGGCATCTGCTTTGCTCATTTCCTCTCTTGTGCGCAGATGAATGGACAGATTCACAATGTCTTGCTGCAAAATATGGGTTAACCAGCCGCGCCATTCGTCTAAGCTGCTGAAACCGAGCCTTGTTTTTACGCTGACGGGCAATCCCCCGGCTTTGGCGGCCTGGATGATCTCCGCTGCGAGTTCGGGACGGCAGATCAGGCCGCTTCCCTTCCCGTTCTCTGCTACATTCGCTACAGGACAACCCATATTAATATCGATGCCTTTGAAGCCTTCTTGCGCTATCCCGATGCTCATCTGACGGAAGAATTCCGGCTTATCTCCCCAGATATGAGCTACAATGGGCTGTTCATCCTCTGTAAACGTCAAACGCCCGCGCACCGCATGGTTCCCCTCCGGGTGACAATAACTCTCCGTATTCGCAAACTCCGTAAAAAACACATCCGGTCTGGCCGCTTCACTTACCACATGGCGAAAAACAACATCCGTCACGTCTTCCATGGGTGCCAGTATAAAAAAAGGCCGTGGTAAATCACGCCAAAAATTCTCTGTCATATCCAAAACCTCTCTATGAATACAGGACAAATCTTTATCCCGAAGTAGTAAAACTAAGTTGTTTATGCCCTTGCTTCTTTAATGAGTATATCATACCCCCGGGAGATCCGTTAAATTAACGGGGATGCCTAAACCTATTTTCGCCGTACAACATAGAAGAAACCGCGCCAGCAATAGCTGTCACGGCTTCCATCATCCTTATGCGAATTTCTTACTTATTATACAGTCTGTAGAGGAACACCGCAGCTTCTGCTTTGGTTGTGTTTCCGGCCGGATTGACTTTGTTCCCGCTGCCTTCGATCAACCCTTCCTTAACCATCGCAGCTACGCTGTTCACCGCATAGGAAGCAACTTCGGACTTGTCGGTGAATCTCTCCAGATCTGCAGCCTCAGCCTGGTTACTCAACTTCTTCTCAAGTTTCAAGGCTCTTTCGGTCAACACCATCATGTCCTGTCTTGTGATCTTATAGGCGCTGCCGAATCTGTCGTTGTCTATGCCATTCGTAATACCAAGTGCTTTAGCAATTGCAATTTCATTATAGTAATAAGCACTCTTCTGTACATCGCTGAAATTTCCATTTACTCTTGCATTCAAGCCAAGTGCCCTGACAAGGGAGTACAGGAAATCTGCCCTTGTGATACCTGTTGACGGATTGAATACATGACCTTCTGTCTTGAGAATATCCTTTGATGCAAGTACTTCGACCGCGTTCTTGGCCCATACAGCCGTTCCGAGATCTGTAAATGTCCTGGATACGTAAGCTACTGCGTAGCTGCTGAAATGAGTTGTTGTGAATGTTACCATACCGGTCTTGGGAGCATAGCGTCCGCTCGGTACTGTTAGAACATCCCCGCTTCCGTCAATGTACCAGACAACAATCATTTCGGGATTCTTCAATTCATCCGCAGACGGCTTGTAGGGCACGGATACCGTTACAGGTGCAAAGGGATTGCTCCAGGCCGTTTCTTTGCCGTCCACCTTAAGGCTAAGCTGAATGACCGGCCTATCGCCGAGAGCCGCCTTCACTTCCGCCGGAAGCTTGGCCTTGTCGCCTTTTCCAATCTCCATTGTTACTTCCTTGCCGCTGCTTTCAGTTGTGCCTGTCAACATGTTACCGGATATTACTACCTGACCGAATTCTGTGGAAATGGTGAGTTTGTCATCCTTTGTTCCGCTTGTCAGCGCTGCAGCAGGCAAGCCTACCGAGTATGAATTCACTCCTTGTGCCGCTGGTATGTCCAGGGTAACATTTTTCTCCATGAATTCCTTTGCTTTTGCCAGATCCAGTACCTTAACAAATGCAGTTCCATTATTCACAGTCGCCTGCATGGTTACTTTCTGGCCCTGTACAACTGGTGCTGCAGGTGCAGGTGTTGCAGATGCCGCAGGTGCAGACGTTGAATACGTTCCAGGTGCAGGCGTTGAAGATGTCCCAGGATCAGGCGTTGCAGATGGTGTTCCAGGTTCCGGAGTGGACGGAGTCTCCGTCTTGCTATTGGTTACTTTTAGGGTATACGTCTTGACCCTGCCGTCTGCACCTGTGACCTCAACCTTTATATCCGTTTTTGTACCAGGTGTCAGCGCTATAGCTTCAGAAGCGGTACCGCTGGCAACCACCGTATCGTTCACTTTAATGGTTGACCTGCTGTCTGCCGCTGCCGCTGTCACGGTAATGCTGTCAGCATCCTTCAGGGACACATCATACTCTGTGGTGGCTGCGTTGAACGCCGGCTGGAGTGTTCCCGCACTCAGTGTCAGGCTGCTGAGGTCGGCATTCACACTATTTGGTGTATAGACTCCAAGATCGCCAAGGTCGATGGCATTATTCCCGATGGTCTGATATTCGCCTGCAAAGTAATCATCCAGATACGAATGTCCAAGAATAAATCTGTCCGGCTTCATGGCGCCATAGTAGCCGGCATTTGCATTGCTCTGCCCGTCAAACAGGACATAGCTCCCCTGCCATCCGGAACCGGATACACCCCAGCTAATGATGTGATCGATATACGGGGCGAACTTGTTGAACATTTTGTAGAGCAGCGCGTACTGATAACCAAGGGCGTCCGACTGTCTGACATTGAGTACTGCGGGAGCAGTCGCACCGCCTCCAGGAGCATCGGTCGGCACCTTAAGGTCAAGCTCTGAATAGGTAATACCAGATAGCAGGCCCCGGTCAACGAGAGAGGCATAGAGGGCCATCGCATATTGGTTATCGCTTGCAAGGGTCTTACCCACCGCGTCGTGTCCCTGGATACCGATGTCCTCGATAAGAGGTCTTCCGTCATACAGCGGATCGTAGCGCCATGCAGTATTTAATTCGAGAACCATGTTGTATACAGTCCTCGCTTTGCTGCGGGTCGCAAGTCCGTAATCGTTATAGGTCAGCTTCGGAGGATTATCAACGATGTAAGCGTCAATGCTGCCTTCATTGTCGTGTCCATCAAGCTTCATGTACTCTGGAAGGTTAGCGTAATTGGCTTTGTAAGCTTCCGCCATCTTGGCGTTGGGGGCCGCGATGTGCGCGTTTTTGAACAGCAAGTAAACGTAATGATCTGTGATGTCGCCGCCAATCTGATCATCTGACATTGCAGCAAGCCAGTTGGTGTGTTTCAGGCTCGTTCTCCAGCTGTTCGCATCCCCCGGGATGAGTTCGCTGTGGCGGCTTTCGTGTACCTCTTCGTTGAGCACATCCCAGGAATTGAAAGGAATGACGCCACGGGATTCGCTTGAGCCGTACTTCGTATCTGTGGTCAGGAAGTGCCGCATCACATACATGGTGTGGTTAAACTGCACTCTTCTTGCCATCTCTTTGTCTACCTTAACCGTAGTGGTAACGCCGTTGCCAAGTCCGTAGAAATCGGCCCCGCCATTATACCCGGAGGCAAGGTTCGCAGGAATAATCTGAGTCATCCAGCCAGGCGCCTGGTTGTACCATGCCAGAACATGGCCGTGAGACTTGTACTGTCCGGGAGTTCCTGAATCCCTGATCGCCTGATAAGCGTTGGTCGGGAAACTGTATTCCGCTAAGCCAGGGGCAGTGGTTGCGCCGTTCAGGGCCTCGCCGGTAACGCTTTTCAGCCATTTCGGGCCACGGGGATGCGTTCCATCGGCCTTCAGATTGTTGCCGTCGACGAAGATTTCATAGTGATTGGCTCTGGTTCCGGTTACGGGTCCGGTGCCGATCGCACCAACCATAAACAGGCCATTTTCCTTATTGTAAACACTCTTTAGAGGCGCTACGGCACTCTGGTGTTCCTTGTTGACTACGTTCGGAAGTGCAACACCATTAGGATCAGGTGCGGTAATCTGGATGTTGGCGACAAGCAGCATACCAGTTTCTTCAGGACGGGCATTCTCGCCATGAAGCTCAAGAATAAAGCTCGAGGAAACGCCTGTTGAGGCGGTAATACTGTGATGCGCCTTCAACCAGGATTCACCGTTGTAACTGCCAACCCAGTCGGGATTTAGGTTGTTGTACTGGTAATCCCTGAGGTAGCTATCGAGGTTGGTGTTGGTATTTCTGACTCTCCACCTCATGTATTTGCCCTGCGCGCTCTTAGGATAGTAGACATCGAATTCAATCGTTGAACCATCAGTGACATTTACGGCCGGGGACAACGGGGATTCGAGACTTATGCCGCCGAACGTGCTTTTTCCGTTATGGGCGTAATTAATCTGAAGCACTTCCGCTTTACCTTGGGCATCTGCAAAAGGATACGGGATCGTCTTGAATGTGCCACCGGCAAAGTCGGCGGGGACACGGTTGTCCAGCGGAGTTCTTGCCGTCCAGGTATTAGTGGGTGCGGTAACTTTTACAGGAACCTTACCCGGACCCGGATCAAGACGGAAATAGGGATCGGAATCATAGACAGCTCCATACACAGACTGACTGACTTGGAGCGGGAATTCCGGATTGCCGGTTTTTAAAGCTTCAGCTTGAGCAATGAGGTCGTTCAGTTCAATTGACGGTTCCTCTCCAGCCGCAGCAGCCGGGACGGGAGTATACGTGAAGATGGAGAACAACATGATGAAGACGAGGAGACGGGAGATGTTGATTACACATTTTCTACTGTTCATCTTAGTTTGACTCCTTTTCTTAAAGAAATCTCTAAAGTCTTTTTTTAGATTTTTTAATATTTACTCCTGGGTTTATGTCATGTCTGGATTGACGATCAATACAACACCTCCCTCTGAACTTAAATAGCAGACAATAGATTGAAAACGCATTCACAAAAGCGGACGGATAGAAGGCCTGAACGGCGTTTAAACGCCAATTACTTGCTGTAACAGCTTTCATAATAACAACAGGAAGGGAAAGTCTAAATATGGGTAATGCACGAATGATTTTAATATATTACGAAAATACATCTTCTCATCTGATCCTGCATCAGCATAAAAGGGGCGGAGTGAATTTTTGAGTAAGCACCCGCTTCCTTATAAAATCCTTAAAAATGGCTATTACAATAGCAGTAACCAATCAAAAGTATACAAACTGGATGGAAAATGGAGGAATTTAGGATGGATGAGTACATAATAAAAACCAATAATGTCTCTAAAAAATTCAAAAAGACCTATGCAATAAAAGATTTATCTATGTCTGTAAGAAAAAATTCTGTCTACGGTTTATTAGGACCTAATGGTGCTGGCAAATCAACCTTATTGAAGATGATTACAGGAATTATCAGACCGACTTCAGGTGAAATATTATTCAACAATCACTCTTGGACCCGAAAAGATTTATTGAATATTGGTTCATTAATCGAATCCCCTCCACTGTATGAGAATTTAACGGCATTTGAAAATTTAAAAGTGCGGGCAACTCTTATGGGGATTTCAACAAATAGATGCCATGAAGTTTTACAAAAAATGGACTTAATGGATACTAAAAATAAAAAGACATCTGATTTTTCGTTGGGAATGAAACAGAGATTGGGTATAGCCTTAGCGCTGCTAAATAATCCCCAATTATTAGTCTTAGATGAACCTACAAACGGGTTAGACCCTTTTGGTATTGAAGAATTAAGGAAAATGATTCGAACCTTTGCGGAGTCTGGGATTTCTGTAATTATATCCAGTCATATTTTAAGCGAGGTACAACAAGTTGCCGATGACATAGGGATCATATACAATGGTTCGCTCCTGTATCAAGATACAATTGCTGCCAATGAAAATCTGGAACAACTGTTTATGGACATCGTTAGAAAGGAGCGTGAATCCTGATGTTACAAACGTATTTAAAAGCAGAAAACTTGAAATTTAAACGCTCCCTATTTAGAAAACTCCTTATATTTATTCCAGTAGCTTTAATTTTAATATCGATGATATTTATATTGATTGGTATTGGTTTAGGCGGTTTTTCAAGCTCTATAGTTGGCAATTGGTGTATGCCTATTGCGTCTTTGTCCATTATGTTTTTATGTCACCTAGTGAATAATAAGGATCAAAAACACAAATACCGGACTCTTTATAGTTTGCCCATCGACTTGAGGAAAACATTTATTTCCAAAACAATATTGATCGCACTTAATCTTTTGATAATATCATTATTGCTATCGTTCATCACTGTTATCTCTGAGTGCATATTGTCAGGTGTTTCAGCTGCAATGGGTCATAGCGGATATTATCTTGTAGGATACTGCTTATTGTGGCTCTCTTTATTATGGCAGATCCCTTTCTGTTTATTTTTGGATCAAAAAGCCGGATTTGTTGGTTCTGTGATCATAAATTTGTTTGCCAGTGCATCAGGCGGTTTATTTTTTTCCTTGACGCCTTTGTTTTGGTTCTTCCCATATAGCTGGCCTGCGAGGTTTATGGTTACAATATTTGGAGTTTTGCCAAACGGATTATTAGTCGAAGCAGATTCAAGATACATTTTAAATGTAGGAGAAAGTTCATTGCTGGTATTGATATCCTTGCTTGCTATGCTGGTTCTTTCCGCATTGTTTTCGCGCTGGTACGGAAAGCAGGTGTATCGCAAATGACGATTATAAGAGAATTCTTGTCCAATTTTACCAAAATCAAACGAACTCCAATCATTTTATTGCATTTGTTACTGCCTATCGTGATTACAACCTTATTTTTAGTTTATTACGCTTATGCCGGATACCATATTATTCCTGATGTGAGGTTGTTTTTCATTATATTACAAATAGGTTATCCGATTTTTGTCAGTATCGTTGTGCCGATTTTAATTCATTTAGATAGGAATATAAACAATATTCAAAATGCTCTAGGTTTAGTGGAGTCTCGAAGAAGCGTATACCTGGGGAAATTGTTCTTTCTACTGTTTCTTTCAGCCATAAGTATGATAATCTATGGACTTTGTTTCTATATTGGAGTCCATTTTTTTCTGGATATCCGCATAACACCCGTTGGTTCATATCTTGTCATATTTTATATATTTTTGTTTAGCAACTTATTTTTATATTTAGTACACGTTCCGATTGCTTTTCGGTTTGGTTCAAGTATTTCTGTTTTGTTAGGGATATCTGGTACAATTTTGGCAGGTTACTTTGAAAATGCGATGGGTGATACAATCTGGCCGATAATCCCTTGGGAATGGGGTGTCCGGTTTTTGGATAATTATTTCGGCTTTTCAAGTACTCCTGTTTTCCCTGGAATTATTTCTCTGATCGTAATTACTTCGATTGTTCTGGTTTTATCCATCCTATGGTTTCGTAGATGGGAGGGTAAAGTCATCCAAGAATAAAACAAGGAGGATAGACTATGCCGAAACTGTTGGTGGTCGATGATGACCTTGATATGCTGGCCCTGGTGCGTGCTGCCCTGGAAAAGGACGGCCACCAAGTAGACACCGAAGCGGATGCCGCTGCCGTGCAGCCCGCCCGGTGCCAGCTGTACGATCTTCTGCTGCTCGATGTGATGATGCCCGGCGAGGATGGCTTTTCCCTTTGCAGCCGTATCCGTGCCGAGGTGGATTGCCCCATCCTGTTCTTAACCGCCAAGGCGGAAGATGCGGCCCTTGTACAGGGCTTTGGCCTGGGCGCCGATGATTACATTAAAAAGCCATTCAGTATTGCGGAGCTGCGCGCACGGGTAAACGCCCATCTGCGGCTCAGGGTGCGCCAGACCCGCACCCTGAGCCGAGGCGGTGTGCGCTTTGATATACAGGCAAAAATGGCCATCGCGGGCGAACACACACTGCCCTTTACCAAGGGCGAATACGCCATCTGTGAGCACCTGGCCCTGCACGCCGGACAGGTGTTTACCAAAGAACAATTATACGAAGCGGTTTTCGGCTTTGATGCCGAGGGCGATTCGTCGGCCATTGCGGAGCACATCAAAAATATCCGCGCCAAGCTGAAAGCAGACGGCCTCAGCCCCATAGAAACCGTTTGGGGGGTGGGCTACAAATGGCGAAAAGACATCGTTCTGTAAGCCTTTCCTTTGTGCTTTTTCGCTTTGCCATAGTTATGCTTGGCTGTATGCTGTTATGCTGCCTGGCATGGTATGTCGTCATGGTGCGGCTTCAAACCACCGGCATTATTTACCAGGGAGCCGTCTCCAACCAACAGGTGGAGCAAATGCTGGCCGGAGAGCCAAAAACTTTTGTTTCCCCTGGTGACGATTTCCTGGCCGAGTACGCTTTGTTTGGCCGGAACGGCGAAGTGTTGGACAGCAATGTAAAGAAAAAGAAGCTGGAAGTCCTGACCGGGTTTTTACAGGGGGATGCCTACAGCATAAATGTTTCGCGATACACCTACACGGATGGAAGCACCGTAATTTTTCGCTGGCATTACAGGGCAGAGTTTGTCAACCCTGTGCTGCGCGGCATGCTGCCCCCCGCTGAATACCTGGGGCTGGCCACCCTTGGTGTAGCGTTGGTGCTTTGTCTGCTGTTTAACACCCTGTGGCTCCGTCGGCGCCTCGCCGCCAAGCTGAAGCTGTTCAGCGAGGTGAGCGGGAAGGTAGGCGCGCAGGATCTGGATTTTGCCATTCCCCACGCAGGTATACGGGAGTATGACCAGGCGCTCGGTGCTATGGAACATATGCGGGAGGCATTGTACAGCTCCCTGTCCTCCCAATGGGCGGCACAGCAAGAACGCGAGGCGGAAATAGCCGCACTCGCGCATGATTTAAAAACCCCGCTCACCCTGGTGGGAGGCAATGCCGAACTTCTGCTGGATGAAGAACTGCCTGAGCGCAGCCGCAAAATGGTGGAAACAATTATGGCAAGCAACGACCGGGCCAAGCAGTATGTTGCCAGCCTGCTGGAAACCTCCGCCGGTGCAGATGAGGCATTTGAAAACACCAGCCTGCCCGCCATGTTTGACGAGCTTTGCCAGAGCACAATGGCCATTGCAGAAGCCAAGAGGGTTTGCCTGCAAACCCGAAACGGCCTGGAGGGTGCTGCGGGCATTCAGAAAGACCATTTACTCCGCGCTCTCGGTAATGTGGTGCAGAATGCCATCGAGCATACACCGGCGGGTGGAAATGTATATTTGGAAGGCAGCATGGCAGATGGCGGCTGGCAGGTCACCGTGTGTGATGAAGGCCCCGGCTTTAGCAAGGCGGCGTTACACCATGCAACAGAGCGCCTATGGCGTGGTGATGCAGCGCGTGGCGCCGATGGACACAGTGGCCTTGGCCTTTGGTTTGCAGCACAAGTAGCAAAAACGCACGCAGGACAACTAGAACTGCGCAACTGCGCTTCTGGTGGGGTGGTTACAATCCAGTTCCCAGGGACTATTCGGAATACTTGAAGCTTCCGGTAAACAAAAGGACTTTCGTCCGTGCCTGCACCGCGCAGTTTCTTTTCAGGCATATGGATTATGAAAAATACCGCGCCCGATCATAATCCCATCCACACCGTATCGCTCAGCGAGCTTGAGGCCGGTCTGACGGTCAGGGATATCCCCGTTAATGGTCATATCATACCCTCAAAACCATGATTTCCAAAGGCCAGATGGTTCCCTTCTCCACGGATATATTTTATATGAAAGCCAGCTCTTATAAAAACCATTGATTATCCTCTTCAATAAAACCCAGGCATTCAGTCACATTACCTTCATACAAACTGACCCATTGTCCGGTGTGTCGCTGAAAAGCCGCTTCGCATTTGTCACCATGCGTATCAAAAAGCGTAATGCGGGCCATAGGAAACTCCGCATATTTGCCCTCAATTAACGGCTTTATAAATTGCGCCTCCGGGTCATCCCAACCAAACTGTTCATGCAGGCAATACAAGTATATCCTTCCTGCCTTTACTTCAACACGATGAACTCTTTGGGTTAGCTCCGGGGAGGCCGTTACCGCTTGTTTGACTGCCGCTTCCAACCTTGATTTATCCGTCGCCCCCAGTTTAACCGGCTTGGGATTATACGACCAACGTTTATCTGCCATGACTTTTCGCCCCCATAAATCGTATATACACGAAAAAACGCCAACCGGACTTCAGCGCTGACGTATTTCTGAATCTTATATATCATCACTTTAGCTCTAGTCTTGAAATAACATTCTTTATATCCGCTTCAAACAAAACAACGCATAAAGAGGGATACTTCTCAGCCCATTTTCAAACCCGAAATTTTTAGCGGATACCCGAATCGCATAAGGCGGCTGATACAAGGAAATATAGTTTTTCAAGCTTTTCGCTCGGACGTTATCCGCCGATTTCCCCTCCAAGGGAATAATATTCCCCTGCCTATCTTGAAACACAAAATCCAATTCCGCTTTGCCTGGAGAACTCCAGTAGTACGGAGTGAAGCCGTTCGTGACAAGGGCCTGCATAATATAATTCTCGGCCAAGGCGCCTTTAAATCCATTAAAGTTTGCCGGGCCGTTCAGGATCACATTCGCTGCGATATCAAATTTGGAACACAACAATCCGGTATCCATCATATACACTTTGAAGGAATTATTATCAGCGTAAGCGCTAAGCGGCATTTTCCCTTCTGTAATTCGAATACATTTGTTGATCATTCCTGCTGTCCTCAACCAATCCAGCGGCGTTTCGTACTCATAAGCCCTTGCACCCGATTTAATCACTTTATACTGAAACTTGTGGTTCTCTTTGGCTAGCTGCGCGGGAACACTGGCCCATGCGGCCATGATTTTTGTCGTTTCCTGCGGTGAGGCATACTTGGCCATGTCAGCGATATATGCATCGTTCAGCATTTTCTGAGCGGCAACGACAAAATCAAAGTCCTGCGTATCTACATATTCAATAACGGCCCTTGGCATTCCTCCAACTACCAAATAAGTTTTATACAAGTCCATAGCCGTTTCATGCAAGGATAAGGGAGTAGAGTGCTCATACGATTCTTTAATCAACTCGCACATATCCTTATGCCCTGTCGCCCATAAGAACTCTTCAAAATCAAGAGGGTACAAATTCATCATATCCACTTTTCCAACGGGGAAGGAATACTTCTCACGATTCAGCGCCACACCTAATAAGCTGCCCGCAGCAATAATATGATAGTCCGGCTCGTTCTCACAGAAATACTTTAAAGAGGTTAACGCCCGCTCACAGGCCTGAATTTCATCAAAAATAATCAAGGTATCGTCTTTAAAAATGGTTTGTCCACTTTTTACAGACAATTCCTTGATAATACGTTCTGGATTTAAATCACGCTCAAAAATGGAGGCAATCTCACTTGAGCCCTCCATATTAAAATAAACGGTGTTTTTATAATGGTTTTTTCCAAAGGTAAGCGCCGTATAGGTTTTTCCTACCTGCCTAGCCCCATAGATGACAAGAGGCATTCTTTGGGGCTTATTCTTCCAAGAAACTAATCTTTCTACAATTTTACGTTCCATAAAGTGTATTCACCTCACACTTAATATAACATCCCTGCAAATGTGAAGCAAGCGCACTTCCTGATTTTTTGATAAAGAAAAGGATGGCTTCCAGATATTACCGTCGGCCTTGTCCAAGCATTTTGATGTCCCCCTCCACCCAGAACATTTTGTCAGCACGTATGTATTTGAATGCAAAGATCGCCGCGTGGTGGCCTTAAACTAAATTTTCGTTCCTCTAGCAATAAACTCTCTGACATTACACACATGTGAAATTTTTATTTTTCCGCTAACTCCTTGGAGATGTGGCTCAGAATTCCACCAGGGCGATTCTCTTAGCAATCCGAGATTAAATATCCGCTCCCAGCTCTCCTCCTTCGACATCTTCAATTCGTTTCTATAAAAGGCTTCCCACTCCGCTTCATCTAGAGCCATGAAGCTGTCGTTTAGAACACAATGCCATGCATCAAAATCGGATAATAGCACTTGTTCGCTCGGAATCTCTACTTCGAGGCTTACAGCATGAGTACCACCGTTGAAATGGCCACTTCTTCGAAGATCAGGTTTCTCCGTCCATAGCCATATAGGGAATTCACCCAAATAATTAGGAATTCTCTTTTTCATCTGTCTCATCATCCAATGATAGTCCCCTAGCATCTCTCCCCATATGAAATCAGAGTTGCCGACCAAATAACCAATGTCTTGAGCTTTTTCCCATGCTTCAATTGTTTGATTTGTCCAATACCGGGTCATATTAATCCCCTTCTGTGAAGTGATTATTAACTTACACTATTAAATTCTTTATTTTCCATAAAAAAGCCTCCTGAAGGAGGCCTTGTAATTCAGCATGAACTTCTCTTCTCATTTTTTCATGGTTATATATCACGTAATATCACTATCTTGTTTTTGAAGTCACTGTTGATATATTCTCTTGAGAAAATTCATACCACGTTACATCCCTTTTAGCTTCTTCTTCTTTAACAAAAGCATTATATGAATCTATAGTAACTAGTTTATTATTGATGTAGTATGCTATGGCGAATGTGGTGGATGATTCATCAGTAGCACTTGATTCATGATAAGCTAAATCGTCAATTTCACAGAAATTGGTGTGGAATCTTAATTTTCCATATCCGTTGTAAGTTAACCCGCCGCTTAACCATCTAAATGTCCCGTCAGTTTTAAGAAAACGGATCTGATCGTTTCCAAAAAAATAGCCATAGACTTCACCGTTCATATAATGCAGGACTTCAACAAAATTTGGATTCTCATCTACTGTTAATCCAAGAACAACTTCAGGTATTCTGTCACCATCCATATCAAGCACGGCAAAGCGATTTATTTTAGATGTAGTTCCATAAATCCCGTTATTAGTTAAAAAATCATTCAAATATACCTTTTTCTTAGTTTCTGTGCTGTAAAATTCAATCTTATTTTGCAATACTCTCTTATATGCTTCCATTGCCAAACTCTTACTGTTCTCAAGTTTACTTTCAGAAGGAGTAATATGGGCAGAAGAAGTAATTGTTGGAACACTGGTGTCAGAAATTTTATTACTACTTGAAATACTTAACAAAAACATAAGAAGCACATACATAATTTGTGATTTCATTTAATCTCTCCTCAACTATCTTCCGAAAGGTTATTTCAGTATAGCGGGAAATGGGCAATATTGGAACCTGACATTTCGGAATACCAAGCAGATTGCTGGAATGCTGATCTTTAATTCCGCCCTGCTTGTATATTTCCGCCAAAAGAAATTTAATAAAGTAAGGGAGCTAAAATGGCTTGTTCCAGTTGAGGCCAAAAACCCGGCAGACGGACAGTATATGAGCAGTAAAGTAAAGGATGATGAACATAAATGAAACGGATATTTTTGGTTGAGGACGATAAGGCAATCGCTAAAAACCTTATCCTTTTGCTCCGCTCGGAAGGATTTACAGTCACCCACGCCCCTACGCGGAGTGAAGCCCTTGCCGCACTTGCCGGAAATACATTTGACTTGGCGTTGATTGATATTTCTTTGCCTGACGGAAATGGCTTCACGGTGTGCACGGAGATCAAAGAAATGCAAGATGTTCCGGTTATCTTTCTGACGGCTTCCGGCGATGAGGCGAGTGTTGTTACCGGGCTGAACATAGGCGCCGACGACTATATCACCAAGCCTTTTCGCCCGCGTGAATTGATTGCGCGAATTGGAACCGCCCTGCGAAAAAGCGGACGTTCCGGGTCGGCTTTTGAAATCTGCGGGCTTCAAGTCGATACGGCAAGCGGCGTTGTCAAAAAAAACGGCAACGAGGTTTTTCTTTCAGCATTAGAATACCGCTTGCTGCTGGTGTTTATTAGCAACCCAAAAAGTATTATCACGCGGGGCAGGCTGCTTGACGAATTGTGGGACGCGGCGGGCGAATTTGTCAATGACAATACACTGACCGTGTACATCAAACGTCTGCGGGAGAAGATCGAGAACGACCCGGGAAACCCGCAAATCATTCTGACCGTTCGCGGGACAGGGTATAGATTGGGGAGCGAGTATGCTTCGGAATAGAGAGTTTCGGCAGTTTGTCATTTTGTTCTCCTTAATGGCCGCCGCCGCTGTAATGGTGGGATTTGCAATCAATACGGCGGCGGGAATCCTTGCCATGGCTTCTGCCGCCGCCTTTGGCACAGCGTTTTTCGTGTTTACCAAAGCCCGGTACAAAAACATTGCGCGGATTTCCAATCAAATTGACCTTGTGCTTCATAATGCTGACCATCTGTTTATTGGGGAATCGGACGAGGGCGAACTTTCCATTCTGCACAGCGAGATCACAAAAATGACGCTGCGTATTCGGGACCAAAACAACGCGCTGAAAAAAGAAAAAGAACATCTTGCCGATTCGCTGGCCGACATCGCCCACCAACTCCGGACCCCGCTCACATCCGTGAACCTCATTCTGTCATTGTTAGCGAATAACCCTGATGAGAACGAGCGGAAAGCATTTGTGCGGGAAACAGAGGAATTGCTTGTGCGGATGGATTGGCTGATTACTTCCCTATTGAAATTATCCCGCTTGGACGCGGGCATTGTGGTGTTCCAAAGCGTGCAGATCGATGTGAACCACTTGATAAACGCCGCGCTTCGCCCGTTCCTGATCCCCATGGAGCTGCATGATATTGATCTGCAAATAGACGCACCGGAAGGGATGATTATTCAAGGCGATTCGGGTTGGCTTTCGGAAGCTATTCAAAATATCCTCAAAAATTGCATGGAAAGCACAGGCGAGAACGGGAAGATTGAGATTGTCTGCACAGACAACCCCTTATTTACTGAGATAACCATCCACGACAGCGGCGCAGGCTTTGAAAAAGAAGATTTGCCCTCCCTGTTTGACAGGTTTTACCGCGGGACAAACCCAAACGCTACAGGATACGGGATTGGACTTTCTCTCTGCAAGATGATCATAACACGGCAGGGAGGGACGATTACCGCAAAAAATCACCCGCAGGGCGGCGCGATATTTGCCATTCGTTTCCCCAAGTGACGGATCTCTCACCTGAAAGTCACAGAGATGTAAGTTGAAGGTTCTATTATATGGGTAAACCATGAGATAGGAGACTCACATAATGGAGTTTTTAAAAATTGAAAATCTATGCAAGCTCTATGGCAAGGCCGAAAATCAAGTTACCGCGCTTGACCATGTTTCGCTTACCCTCGAAAAGGGGGAGTTTACCGCAATCATCGGCTCCTCCGGCTCCGGCAAATCCACGTTGCTGCACATCATCGGCGGCGTGGACGTGCCGACAAGCGGAAAGGTGTACTTGGAGGGTCAGGATGTATATGCCCAAAGCAATGAAAAACTCGCCATTTTCCGCAGGCGGCAGGTTGGGCTGATCTACCAGTTTCACAACCTCATTCCCACTCTGAATGTGGTGGAAAACATCACCTTGCCTATCCTGATGGACAAGCGGAAGGTCAACGGGGAACGGCTGAATGACCTGCTCGAAATGCTTGGGCTGCAAGACCGCAAAACGCATTTACCCAACCAGCTTTCCGGCGGTCAGCAACAGCGCGTTTCCATAGGACGTGCCTTGATGAATGCCCCGGCGGTCATGCTTGCCGACGAACCCACGGGCAGTTTGGACAGCCGGAATGGACATGAAATCATCAAGCTGCTGAAAGAAAGCAATCAAAAATATGGGCAGACCCTGCTCCTCGTCACCCATGACGAAAATATCGCCCTGCAGGCAGACCGCATTATCGGCATATCCGACGGCAAAGTAGTGCGGGACGAGAGGGTGCGGCCATGAACATTTTTAACAAGGTCACCCTGCAAAGCATGAAAAAAAGCCGTACCCGAACGATTGTCACGATTATCGGAGTTGTTCTGTCCGCCGCCATGATCACAGGCGTAGCCACCTTTGGCGTTTCCCTGCTGAACTATATGGCAAACGGCGCGGCCCAGAAATACGGCGGTTGGCACGTCGAGTTTGTGAACGTTGATTCCTCTTTCACACAGGAACGAGCTCTCGACAAGGGAGTTGCAAACTCCGCAACAGTTGAAAATATCGGCTACGCAAAACTTGACGGCGGGAAAAACCCCAAAAAGCCGTACCTTTTTATGGCCGGATTTAGCAAGAAAGCCTTTGACACCTTGCCCATCAACCTGATGTCCGGCAGGCTGCCTGAAAACAGCGGGGAGATTCTTGTTCCGATGAGCGCCGAAGTAAACAGCGGCGTTAATTTCGCGGAGGGTGACACGCTTTCACTTGCTGTAGGAAACCGTATGAATGGCAACAAGAATCTCGGTCAACACGACCCTTACATTTCCGGGAAAGAAACTCTTGTGCCAAAAGCCAAGAGAACCTACAATGTTGTCGGTATCTACTATTTACCCGGTTTTGAGGAACCTTCCGCGCCGGGATATACCTTGATAACGAAAGCAGATGCCGGGGACACAGCGGACAGCTTAAACCTATTTGTCACGCTTAAAAACCCGCGTGGTGTTCACGCTTACGCAAGCAGCACAGCCGGAACCGGGGCTTACGTCTTTAACGATAATGTGCTGCGCTTCATGGGTCTTTCGGGCGATAATATATTCAACACGCTTCTGTACTCGGTTGGCGGCATTTTGGTTGCCTTGATCATGATCGGCTCGATTTTTCTGATTTATAATTCGTTCAACATATCGCTGAACGAGCGCACACACCAGTTCGGGATTCTCTCGTCGGTGGGAGCCACAGCGAGGCAGCTGCGAAATTCGGTGCTGTTTGAGGGACTTTGCATTGGTGCGGCCGGCATACCGATTGGCGTTATTGCCGGCATAGGCAGTATCAGGCTTGTGATTTCCGTTGTCGCCAGGAATTTTGAGAACATTCTCTACACCAACGTACCTTTAACATTGTCAGTGTCCATTCCCGTAATTGTTGCTGCGGCTGCGGTTAGCATCGTTACCATTCTGATTTCGGCCTATATTCCGGCCCGAAAGGCCGCAAGTACTCCCGTTATGGAGATTATTCGTCAGACGAACGAGGTCAAAGTTGAATCCAAAGCCGTGAAAACGTCAAAACTGGCGCAGCGTATTTACGGTTTAGAGGGAACCCTTGCGCTAAAGAATTTTAAAAGAAACAAGAAACGCTATCGCAGCATTGTGCTGTCCCTTGTTTTAAGCGTAGTACTGTTTATATCCACCAGTGCTTTTGTAACGGATTTGAAGCAATGGTCGGAGCGGGCAGTAGTGTATACTACATTTGACATCATTATGTCCACACAGGACATGAACGATAGCGAAATGCTGCCGCTTTATGACAAGCTAAAAACCGCCGATGGTGTTTACGAAAGCTCGTATCAAGCGCTTATGAAGTATTCATGCGTTGCCAAAGCAAGCGATCTTTCAGACGATTACTGGAAATACGCGGGTTCACATTCGCCGGATGAAACGGTTAATCTGCCAATGGAAATTCAGTTTCTTGATGACAGCGCCTATCTGAACATTATCAAAAGCTTGAACTTGCCGGAAGAGGAATATACCGGTCAAAATGCGAAAATGATCGCCGTTGCAAAAATGAAAAACCACATGAAAGATAATCGGGAGGAAGAGGTTGCGAATATTAGTGATCTGTTCAAGAGTTCTTCCATGAATTTTACCATCGCTCCCGAAACAAATGGCAAGCCGAAGATGGAACAGGAGCGAAACGTAAGTATTAAGTTTGTCAATACCGTGCCACCTGATGGACCTTCGATCCCAGAAGACTCCAAGGTGAAGAATCCGTTCATTTTTAAGGTGATGGTCCCTTATTCAATCAAAGAGAAGTTTGAAACCTCCGATACCCATGTGGCTATTAAGGCCTTGACCTTTCGGTCAAAGACTCCCATACAGTCGACGGCTAAAATGGAAGCGATGATTAAGGGTGCGGGAATTAAATCCAATTATACCCTGTACAATTTTTCTAAAGTGCTTGATGAGAACCGCAATATGATATTCATTGCCAACGTGTTCGCTTATACTTTTATCATTATGATTTCGCTGATTACGGTTGCCAATGTGTTCAACACCATTTCCACCAATATCAAGCTGCGCCGGCGGGAGCTTGCCATGCTCCGCTCTGTGGGGATGTCTGAACGCGATTTCCAAAAGATGATGAATTTCGAGTGTGCCTTTTATGGCATGAGGGCGCTAATCTTCGGGCTTCCCATAGCGGCAATCTCTGCTTGGCTGATTTACAAAGTGATGGGCGGCGGGGCGGACAATATCGCTTTTGTGTTCCCGTGGGGCAGCATCGGAATCAGCGTGTTCAGCGTGTTCTTTGTGGTGTTCATTACAATGCTGTATGCCATTAGCAAGATAAAAAGAGAAAATATTATTGACGCGCTTCGGGATGATATGACTTGATTTGGTTTAAGTGAGTAACTCTTTTATAGTTGAAATCCAGCGTTTTACTTCTAAGCGCACTTCGCTTCTAAGGCAAGCAAGACCGTAAACCACTTCTTCAGTATAGCTTAAAGGAACACTGGCGATCTCGCTATCCTCTCCAATCACAAAGTCCGGCAGAACCGAAACGCCAAGATCACTTTTTATCATGGTATGTACTGTATTAATGGTATCTCCATAGGTATAAATGGAATCGGGACAATTCTCAATAATTTTCCTGTTCATCTTTTTTAGGGTTGGGGGGGATTGGTGTTCGTCAAATAAAATGATCGATTGATGATTTAATTGTTCGATGTCCAGCTCACTTTCATTCGCGAAAGGATGATTTTTGGGCAGTACACAAACATAGGACCCTTGAAGTACCGGATAAAAACAAAAATCAATGTCCTTTCCCAAATTATCTTCCGAAGTAAATATGATATCAAACTTTTGGTTTAATAAATCTTCCTTCTCTCTAGTCAAATTAGACTTTTTCAACTGAATTTGAATCTGCGGGTATTTTTCCTTAAATCGCCTAATCATGTCCGGCAAAACTTTCTTCTCAAAAACAGTCTCTGTGTATCCGATAACCAAAGTGCTTTCATATTTTTCCGAGAGCCGTTTTGCTTTCTTAATGGATTGGTCTAATCTGAATAGAAGCCCTTCCATATCTTCGTAAAAGCTTTTGCCGGCTAAAGTCAAATTAACAGTCCTTTTGTTGCGGACAAATAAAAGGATTCCCAGCTCATTTTCTAAACTTTTTATGTTGTGGCTTACAGCAGGTTGTGTCAAATTTAATTTCTCAGCCGTTTTCGAAAAATTCAGTGTCTCAGCAAGAGAAACAAAGCACTTTAATTGCTGAATATTCATTTGAAACATCCTTTTTATTAATAAATCCTTTTTATAAATCATAACATAGGGTAATTTCACTCTAATGTCAACGTATGCTATTCTTTCCTTGTGAAAGTTATCACTAGAAAAGAGGGATTAAACATGCGTTATATTGTAACAGGCGTAGACGGTCAACTGGCAAGCCGTGTGGCGGAAACGGTTCTCGCAGAAGTAGATGGTCGCAATTTAACCTTCACATGCATGAAGAAAGACAGAATTCCCAAAGATACGGTTCAACGTTGGGAAAATGCGGGAGTCACAATCTTTGAAATCAATTATGATGACATTCCATCCATGGAACGGGCTTTCAAAGATGGTGATCGTATCTATATTGTCTCTGGCCTTGAAGTAGGCAGAAGAGTCCAGCAACACAAAAATGCAATTGATACGGCAATCAAAGCAGGAATCTCTCACATCACGTATAGTTCATTCATCGGTGCGACAGATCCTAATTACGCTCACGTTTTTGTAACTCCAGACCATACAGCAACTGAAAACTACTTAAAGTCAACAGGTGTTACCTACAATGCAATGAGAAATAACTTGTATTTAGAAAACTATCTGACCATGTATACGATGTTGGCACTAATGTCCAACAATAAATGGTTAACCACTGCCGGCGAAGGCCGGGCTACTTTAGTTCACAAAGATGATTGCGCAAGGGCCGCAGCCGCAGCCCTACTCGGAAAAGGCAAAGATAACGAGGCTTATAATATCGTAGGATCAGAGTCTGTTTCCGTAAGGGATCTGTGCAACCTCATTAAAGAAGTTTCCGGTAGAGACCTGGAGTATACTCCTGTGAATGCGGAGCAATATTACGAACACCTGGAAAAAATGCACATTCCCAGAGAAATTACCGGAGATTTCTCCTGCTCGCCTGTTCCATTCTGCGGCGATGATCTCGTTACCACCGATGCCAGCATTAAAGAAGGGCTTTTAAACGTTCAGTCCGATGCCATTGAAGCTTTGACTGGACAAAAGCCAAAAACAGCAAGAGATATTATCGGAAAATATAAATATATTTGGGAGAACAATATCCAAAACTGGCGGGATATGAAATAAAACCGTTCAAGCAGATAATTATTTAAATAAGGAGAAACCCATATGAAAACGAAAGAAGCTTTAAAAGACTTTGTAGGAAGCCATATGATTTATACTTATGAAATTGGTTGGGAATACGAAATCTACATCAAGAATGACCATACCATTGATTATCGTATCCATAGCGGCATGGTTGCGGGCCGCTGGGTGCGCGACCAGGAAGTTGATATTGTAAAACTAACAGAAGGCGTTTATAAAGTATCATGGACCGAGCCGACAGGAACGGACGTTGCCTTGAACTTTATGCCAAATGAAAAACGAATGCACGGTGTTATTTTTTTCCCAAAGTGGGTTCATGAACATCCGGAAATTACGGTTTGTTATCAAAATGATTATCTTGAATTAATGAAAGAATCGCGCGAAAAATATGAAACTTATCCAAAATATGTTGTCCCTGAATTTGCTGATATCACATTTTTGGAAAACGCCGGTATTGACAATCAAGAACTAATTTCCAAAGCGCCTTATAAAGGGATGACAGACGACATCCGTGCAGGAAAATTGAAATAAGTAAATCTATAAACGGATTACCGAAATGATTCGGTCAAACTGAAGAAGAACAAAAATCGGCCTCTTCGTATACAATGCGAACAAGGCCGATTTTTCATATGGTTACCCTACTCATCTCCAAGTAATGTAAACGACGACAGGATTACTACTCCCCCTTGTGCATGTTCGTTCACGTTATATACGGCTGTTCCAAAAGCTATAACTATGACTTGGGACAGTCCTTTTTTGTATGGAATTGAGTTGCTCAAAGTAGAAGCTTACGCCTTTTCATTGTATGATTTACGTATTATAAAAGTTAACAAGTTTTAATTCGAATTTCCGAGGGTGATTCTATCAAAATTTCCATCGAAGTAATAGACCATACAGAAGAAGAGGAGATCCGCATCAGGTGTCACCAAGTAGACGAAGAAATACATGAGCTCGTTAATAAAATAAAAACCGAAACGCTCATTATACTTGGTTATCATGAGGATAGGATCAGCCGCATCAAACTTAGTGATATTTATTATTTTGAAGCTGTTGACGGAAAAGTGTTTGCGTATGGTAAGAACAACGTTCATGAAGTCAAACAAAAGCTTTATGAACTGGAGGAACTTTGCAAAGAGAAGCATTGTTTTCGCGCCTCCAAATCGACCATTCTAAATATAGCTAAGATTGCCAGTATTCATCCGTCGATCAGCGGCCGTTTTCAAGCATTATTGGATAATGGGGAAAAGATAGTCATATCACGGCAGTATGTGCCGATGCTTAAACATATGCTTGGATTATAAAGGGGGGGCCTATATGAAGCATTCCGAACTCATAAAAGAAATAATTAGAGATTTCTTAATTATATTTGCCTCCATCATTATAATCATCACTGTTTTGCGGCAAATCTATGCTCCTGATGCGAGTTTCGAATTAAAGACGATTTTTACAATTATGGCTTTCTCTTTTTTGGGTGCTTTGACCGGAATCATTTTATATACGCCGCATGCGATTAGCGAGAATAAAATGCGCCTCCGGGTGATTCTACATTTCCTTTTTCTGGAAGTCCTATTAATTTCTCTGGCTGTCCTATTGAATCTCGTATACGGCACTTTCGGTATACTATTATTTGCTTTGCAAATTGCCACAGTATATGCTATCGTTCGCCTGCTGACGTATAAGAATGACAAAAAGGAAGCTCAAAAGATCAATGAAAGACTAAAAACATTTAAAAACGAGGTTTAGAAGATATACACAAACCGCTCCCCAATAAAGCCGTATTCGCAGCGTAAGTACACATCTTTCCGTTGTTTTTTACAACTTATTGGCTCTCAGCTACAGCTTATCGTTTATGCGTATACACCTGCTCTTCCATTTATTATGATGAATTCATAAAAAACTGGAGGAGGAGCAGAGAAGTCTTATGGAGATTTTAATCCTTGTTGTTACGTTAGTCTTCGAGCTGGCAATTGCCGTTTATTCCATTGTAACCAAGCAAAGCCGCAACAAGATAAAGAGTTGGGCGAGAATCACAATGTTTGTAGGATTTATGATGCTGATCTTGGGGAAAGTTGTCGTATGGGAGTACACTTGGGGGCTGTTTGCAGGCTTGCTCTTTATATTAGCGTTCAAGGAAATGATTGCACTCCTGCGCAAACAAACACACACTCCGCGTTACAAAGCTTTTTCTGCGGTATGGAAATCCCTTTTCTTATCATTGACCGTAGTCGTTACCCTTGTTCCTGTTTTACTTTTTCCACAGCATAGGCTGCCGCAAGTGACAGGTCCGTATCCAGTGGCCACCGCCACTTACACCTATACGGACAAAAATCGTATCGAAGAATTTACGGATCAGGATGACAAACGGTTTGTTAACGTGGAATTTTGGTATCCTGAACAGGCAGACGGAACCTATCCTTTGCTTGTGTTCTCCCATGGAGCATTTGGTATTAAAACCAGCAACACTTCTACCTTTACAGAACTTGCGAGCCACGGTTATGTCGTCGTTTCGATTGACCATCCCTATCATTCTTTTTATACCGTTTCCGAGGATGGAAAGGTCGTGACAGTTAATCCCGGGTACTTGCAAGATTTCAGCAATGCAAATATAAAAGGGGTTTATCCGCTTGGTAAGTTTTTCGAACTTAATCAAAAATGGATGAAATTGCGAACGGATGATATGGATTTTGTCATGGATACGATCCTGGAACAAGCCGAGCAAAAAAAAGATTCTGTATATGAACGCATCAATACACAGAAAATAGGCGTGTTCGGCCATTCTATGGGGGGTTCAGCAAGCGTAGCCCTGAGCAGAAAACGCGATGACATTGACGCCGTAGTAAATATAGATGCTCCATTCTATAGCGAGCTTGTGTATGATAAAGTTACGAACGAATTAACTGCAAAATCCGAAGCTTACACCATCCCGCTTCTTAATGTTTATTCGGATGATGTGTGGATACAGCTCGACAGCAATTCTTCGTATCTTCCGTATATCGCGAATAGAATTTCGAATATAAATTTTAAAGGTGCCTACAACGTTCATTTTAAAGGCGCAAAACATTTAAGTTTAACCGATCTACCTTTATTCTCGCCCATATTGGCAAACCTGTTGCAAGGCGGAAAAGCAGATATCGATACATATTACGCGATTGAAACTCAAAATGAACTTATCCTTCGTTTTTTTGACTATGCTCTAAAGAATAAAGGTCAGTTTGCTCCAAAAGCGACGTATTGAGTATCTGCTCCGCATGCAGGATGCACTTAAGTCAGGTATAGGAGTTTATTGCTCAACTACCCCAAAATCATCCACATAAACATATGCTGTACCGGGCTTCTTATAAGCATACACTGTTGCCCTGGTAGCGCCTGCTCCGGTTGTAAAAGGGATCTTTACCATTGTCCAGGATGTACTGTCAGATGTTGCAGATGCATCCTTTCCTTCAAAGCCTTTAACGCCGATCTGAATCTTCTCTCCTATGTCTGCTTTAACCCAGGCGGTATACATATAGCTGGTATTAGGGCTTAGCCCCGTAAGTACCTGCTCGATACCATCTTCTCCGGGTCCCAATCTGACACTCTTAGAGCCGCTTCTTGGTTCCGATACACTTGCAGCAGTATCTGAATATGTTCCTGCCCATGGTGAGATTATCCCTTTCTCGAAATCAGATTGCCTTACGTTATTAACATAAAGTAAGCTGACACTCTCAAAAACCGGGGCCGGAGGTGAAGAAAAATTATGCCCGGCAGTCCAGACCGTTCTACCAAACTCATATGCTCCAAGATCCGGTGCCGCACCCGCATAATCATTCGTGATTCCAGATATTACAACCCCTGCATTAATCGCTGGAGAAGTAGACTGCAACCTGAAATCATATGCTGCGGGATTTACAAATAACGGATTGGTTTCAGAGGTAATATTATTTCCTTCTATATGAGTACCAGGCAGTGTAAAGGCTGTAGTAAAGATATTGTTGAAAATTCTGTCACCGTACATATCTGACTGAAAATTACTTCCCCAATATCCTACATTCCCGTTACTGTAGGTGGTATTGTTATAAATCAGGTTAAAATTACTGGGTGTATTCAATCTAATCCCTGTATAGTTTCCCCATACAACATTATGATGCACAATATAGCCCTTGCTGCCGTTATCCAGATAGATCCCAGTGCCGGAATAATTTTTTGCCAGATTATCATGGATGTAATTATGATGAATTACCGTCCCTTGCCCATCCCACGCAAATTCATAGAGTATTCCGCAGTCTTTTGTCAGCTTTCCTGCATTGTACAGATTATTATATTGGATCCGGCTGTTTTGGGTAGGCATAAATATCAGATGACGCCCAGCGTTATATACCGTATTATGGCTGATTAGATGGTTTGCCCCCAATAGATAGATTGCCGGAATATCCGCTGCCGAATAATTTGCTTCATGAATAAGATTATTAATTACCTTATTTCCTGTTCCCTCTATACTCACCAGATTACCGGAACTGTAGGTCAAAGTACTGTCTCTAAGCTCATTATTGGTACCGGACATAAATATCCCTGTATTGTATTGTCTGGTAACATCCGAATCATGACTGACATATTCCGCAATCATATTAGAAACTTTACAGTAATTAGAATTAGACATTTTAATGCTGGAGGCGAAGATATTAATTCCGGTAATATTTATGTAAGAGCGGGAACTTAAATCAAAAGCATAAGTCCGCGTCTTTGCTTCTACTGTCAAAGTATTCGGATCAGCTCCACCAGGGGCCCATAAATAAAGTCTGCCAGTCATGCTGTCATAATACCATTCTCCCGCACTGTCAAGATCTTCAAGATTACCAGTAATATAATAGCTGTTACCTTCTGTCGCTGCAGCAGCCATTTGATCAAAGGTAATGGAGCCGCTACTCGAGCCGGTAATGGTACTTTTATAAGATTTGTAGCCTGTTCCCGGAACACTCCAAACCGTTTTGCCCACCCAGTATCCAGGTGCCTGAGTTAAGTCCCCATCCTTGATGGTTGTAGCGGAACCGGAATCAACTGTTGCATATGTTGAATTTAAGGGATCAAATGTTGGTGAATTGGGCCATCTGGCTTCAAATTGCATTTGCTTATTAACAAATATCTGATCTTTTGTTCCAAGGGAACCCGTCATTTTCGCGTAATAGATGGACCGGGAGTGATTTTTCCAGCCAGTAACCGGATCGGCACCGGATACCGTTACGTTCTCTCCTGTATAAGCCTTAAAGTTTATGGGATTTGCAGAAGTTCCAGAAGTATGAAGTGTTACTGTTTCCCGGTATGTACCGCCTCGTATGATGCAGGTATCTCCGGCTGTCATGGTATCTGCTGCCTTTTGTATGGTTTTCCATGGATTTGATTGTGTACCGGTTCCAGTGATGTCATTCCCCGTTGTAGAAACATAATATACGGAATTTGCCTTTACCGTTTCCACACCCAAATTAAGACTAAATACATAAATCATCATAATTACAACTAAAAACCTAATCCCTGTTCTCTTATTCATAGCTTACCTCCTGTAATGAATTCTATTTTTAGATACGACTTCTACGCCTGGGCTTAAGTTCATTGCTAGGTATGTTCTAATTAGGGAATTTATGTAATAAGCCCTAATTATTTAATCGACTTCTACCGGCTTAAAGTTTATGATTCTTTGGGTGAAGCTTCTCCGGTACTGAATCAATCCAGTTTGCACACAGGGCCTACATGGCAGGTGGACATTGGATACACGGCCAGAAATGACTCCCAGACCTCAGTCGAGGAAACCTTCGCCCCTCGTCCAGTCTTTAAACTATCTCTTAGACTGTTTTGTCTGGTCAAAAAGCCCTTTAAAATTGCTTATAGAACTTAAAGGGAAAGCGAGTGTTTTTTGTGAAAAAGAAGATTCAAATATGGATGGTTGTACTTATTTTGATAGCAAGTAGTGTAGTTATATCCGATTCATCAGTCTTAGCTAATAGCAGTTCTACTACAACTACAACTCCAGTGGATTCTGCAAAAATTGATGATCACGTCGAATCTATGATCGAACAGCTTCAAATTCCGGGTGTTGCCTTGGGTATTGTAAAAGGTGATCAGATTGTTTATTTAAAGGGTTATGGAACCTCTGGACCCGACGGGGATCCCATTACTCCTCAAACCCCATTTATACTTGGCTCCACCACTAAATCGTTCACCGCTCTGGCCATAATGCAATTGGTTGAACAAGGGAAAATCGATTTGAATGCACCTATGCAGCAATACTTGCCTAATTTTAAACTGGCAGATCCAAAAGCTGCAGAGGCTATTCTTGTAAAAGACCTGCTTCACCAGGTCAGTGGCTTCTCTACCTATGAGGGACGGCGTGTTTTTAACAACAAATTTGATTCTATTGATGAGCTTGCCACTCATCTTGGTGATGTATCTTTAAGCAATCCAGTAGGCAGTACATATCATTATTCAAATCTAAATTATGATCTCCTTGGCGCTATTATTCAGGCTGCCTCAGGTCAATCTTATGCTGAATATGTTCAAGAGCATATTTTTAACCCGCTGGATATGAAAAATAGCTTTACCTCCGTAGCAGAAGCGCAACAAAACGGGTTGGCCAAAGGGTATCAATCTATTTTTGGCTATATGCTTCCAAAGGACTTTCCCAACAATCCATCCATACTGGCTTCCGGGTACCTCATTTCCAGCGCGGAGGATATGGCTCACTACCTAACGGCCCAATTAAATAACGGAAGTTACCAGAACGTCTCCATCGTTTCTCCTGCCAGTGTCTCAACCATGCATCAGCCTTATGCCGAAGATCCCTCGACAGGACATTATTATGGCATGGGTTGGGAGATTAATGGCAATATCATTCAACACAATGGAGCTATAGAAAACTTCTATTCAGATATGATATTGGATGGGGATACCGCTATCGTAGTCCTGATTAATGCTCAGGACTTTCTCGTGCGAGGAATGAACTTCAGTAAGATCGCTTCAGGAGTTCAACAGATCATGAATGGACAAGAACCAACAGGCGTTGAAATTACCAATGTCACCAGAACTTATGCAATTATCGATTCTATATGTGTTATTATCGCCGCTCTAGTCGTATGGTCCATTTACAACCTTTTTGAATGGAAGAAAAAGTTCACTCCAACCCCACTACGAATAACTGTATCGTTGTTATCGCTGCTTATATTCAACCTGATCATTCCGGTTGGAGTATTAATATCAATGGGCAGCATGGCCCCTTGGTATGTTTTCTTCACATACCTGCCTGGAATCGGGCATTTTATTTTCATTATTTGTATCCTGCTGTTAGGCATTGGGGCGATCAAAACCTTTTTGCTTATCCAAAGTCTAGTCAAACATAAAATGAAGCAGAATAACCCAAGATAATTCACCCCTGAGCAATTCTGCCGGCTTACCCCGAAACAAACAAAGGAGACGGGATCACGAGCGGATTGGCAATATCTGTTTCTTATAATGCGGCTTCTGGGTAATACATAGAGTTGCGTCTACATATCAAATGATTACAGAACAGGAGAACAAGAATGGAGAACCAGAACCGGGATACTTACCGCTTTCAGGTCAACTTAAGCGGTATGATCAACATTTTGTCTAACCATTTGTATAGCAGCCCGAAGGTATTCTTAAGGGAGCTGCTGCAGAATGGCATAGACGCGATTACTGCACGGCAGGCTTATTCCCCCGACGGATACGAAGGCAAGATTCATGTCGAGGTAAGCGGGACCTCAACCGGGGCGACCTTATTGGTAGAAGATAACGGAATCGGGTTAAACGAAGCAGAGATTCATGAGTTCCTGGCGATGATCGGACAATCCTCCAAGCGGGGTGAAGACTTTCTCTCCACCAACACCTCTTTTATCGGGCGGTTTGGCATCGGGCTCTTGTCCTGCTTCATGGTGAGTGATGATATCGTCATGGTCACCCAATCCGCCAAGGGCGGACCTGCCCTGGAATGGCGCGGGAAGCCGGACGGCACCTATACGATCCGCAAGCTCGAAGGGCAACATGCTCCAGGCACCAAGGTTTTTTTGCGTTGCAAAGAAGGCTCCGAAGCTTACTTCGAGGAGAACAATCTGCAGGAAGGGCTGTTCCATTACGGCGCTCTGCTGCCTTATCCGATCCAACTGGTGTCAGACCGTAACACCCGCCTGATTAATCCGCTGACTCCGCCATGGGTCAAAGATCCGCAACTGGCCCGGAAGCACCGTGACGAGGTGCTGGCCTTCGGCAAGCAGGTGCTTGGGGAGACGTTCCGCGATTTCATTCCCCTGCACACCGCCTCGGGCCGGACGGGAGGCATCGCCTTCATTCTGCCGCAGGCGGTGAACCTCAACGCCAAACGCAATCACCGGGTGTACTTGAAGCACATGCTGGTCTCTGAAGCTGCCAGCAATATCCTGCCGGACTGGGCGTTTTTCGTGAAATGCCTGATCTGGACCGATGAGCTGCAGCCGACCGCTTCCCGGGAGCATTTCTATGAGAATGCCCAGCTGGAGCAGGTGCGGGAAGAACTGGGGAACTCCATCCGCCAGGAATTGATGCGGATGGCGGAGTACGACCCGGATCGCCTGCAATCTATCATTTCGCTGCACGCCTTATCCATGAAGGCCCTCGCGGTGGAAGATTTGTCATTCTATTCGATTATTCATGAGTGGCTGCCGTTTGAGAGCACATTTGGCAGGAAGCCGCTTGGCGAACTGAAGCAGCACCCTCCCCTTTACTTCACTGCGACGCTGGACGAATACCGCCAGATTACCCATGTGGCTTCGGCCCAATCCATGCTGGTGGTGAATGGCGGATTTATTTACGATGCCGAGCTGCTGTCCCGGCTGCCGCTCGTTGACCCGGACGTGGAGACTGAACGGCTGCTGCCGGAGGAGGTATCGTTATCCTTTACCGATATTACCCCTCAAGAGCGGTTGGACTACTATGAATCCGTAAGACTCGCAGACAGTGTCCTGCAGAAATTCCGCTGCCAGGTGCAGCTGCGCCGCTTCAAGCCGGAGGAGATTCCTGTACTCTACACGCTGTCCGAGGAGTCCGCCCAGTGGCGCGTACTTGAGGCAACGAAGGAAGTGAGCACTGACGCCCTGTCCTCCGTGCTGGGCAGCCTGGGCGCTACGCTCAAGGATGCGGCATACGCCACGCTCTACTTCAACCTGAACAACCCGGTCATCGAGCGGGCATTTCATCCGGCGCACCAGAAGATGCTGCCCTCCATTATCGAAATGCTGTACTGCAATGCGCTGATGATGGGACATTATCCGATGAACCGTCAGGAGATCGCGCTCCTGAACAAAGGCATAATTCAATTTATTGATTGGGGATTGACGGCCAGTCACGTCACAGGAGGAGACGAATAGATGAACTTTACCGAGATGAGTTTCGATGACTTGATGGAAGAAGCCTATGGCCTGCCGGGAGGCAAGGCTAAGCTGGAGCTGCTGGAGCAGGCGGTACGGGTGGCAGATGCCGCAGGAGATATCGATCAGGGCTATGAGGCCCGCAGCGAGATCGTAGAGCTGGGCAGCTTCCACGGCTATCCGATGAAGGCGCTGGTCGCCTTTTCCTGGCAGCTGGGACAATATGACAAGAACCCGGGCCGGTTCGATGATTACAGCCTGATGTGGTCGTACAAGTGGGTGCTGGACCGCATCTCCGCTTTTGCAGAAATTAGCCGTGTCCAGATTGAGAACCTGCTGGAGGATATGAAGACCCGCTTTGCGGCCGAAGGCTACAGCAGCCGTACCTATCACTATTACCGGGCGAAGCTTCTCGCCGATTTCGGAGAACTGGATGCTTCTGAAGCCGAGTGGGATATCGTACAGTCCATGGAACGGGATGAGATGAGCGATTGTGAGGCCTGTGAGCAGCACGGTCTGGTCGAATTTCTGGCGAAGCGGAACGAAGACGAGAAGACCGTGAAGGCAGCCGAGCCGATTCTCAAGGGTCGAATGACCTGCGGTGAGGTCCCTCATGTGACGATTACGAAAGTCCTGTTCCCTCTCCTGCGGCTGGGCCGCCAGAGCGAAGCGGATAAGCTGCAGAAGAAAGGCTACAAGCTGGTCAAAGGAAACCGCGACTTTCTGTATCACCAGGGAGAGCACATTGGTTACCTGACCTTGACCGATCCAATCAAGGCGCTGGAGGTCTTTGAAGAGTACATCGCCTCCTCGCTGGATCATGAGAACCCGGTCGATCAGATGATATTCAATGCCTATTCGGCTAAGATGTTCCGCCGGCTGGCAGAAGAATCCATCCGGTTCCAGGTCAAGCTTCCGGCAGGGCACCCGTATGAGCGCCAGTCCGGGGAGGTTGAGTCGCTCGCGAAGTATTTCCAGAAATTAGCTCTCTCTACAGCGGAAAAGCTGGATAAGCGAAACGGTAACGCCTACTATACCACACTCCTGCAACAGTTGTAGGCTGTGTTCCGGCAGCCGTCCTTGATTAAGGACAGGCGCGGCAAAAAGCAGCTCCCGTATTGGGGGCTGCTTTTTGTGTTGAGAAGCAGGCACTATGCGTTCCAATCTGCTGCAGACAAACTGCATTCACTGATTCGTTCCCAGCTTTTGCTTAATGGAGCTAAGCTTTTGATTATCGTGATAAGCACCCGCCCGTATCACAGCGTTAATTTTATGAAGATTTTGTACGCTTTCTATGGGGTTGGCATCCAGAAGGACCATACCGGCGTTTTTGCCAATATCCACGGTACCCATATCATTCATCCGATCCGGAAATTCAGCCCCATTCAGAGTTGTCATCTGAAGAACATGGAGCGGCGGTAATGTATTGGATGACAGGAGCTGGCAGCACTTTATACAAGTCCGCACGGCAATGCTTTTGTCCGTTCTGCGCGTTGCGATTACTCAGTTTAACGAAGACAATCCGCCGGATGTCCTGGAGACACGGAACAAGCTTTTCGGCAAACAGCCGGCGTTATTCAATTAAGCGGGGATATCCGCGTGCTTTCGATTCGTCTTAGGTTCTCAGTGTCCCGGGCTGGAGATGAACCGAAGAAGCGGGAGTACTCCCGATTGAACTGTGAGGGACTTTGATAGCCAACATGATATGCGGCACTTGCTACTGGATAGCCCTCAAATGCAATGAGGTTCCTAGCCTCCAGAAGCCTTAATTGCTTTTGAAATTGAATAGGACTTAAACCCGTTGCCCTTTTAAACTGACGGTGAAAGGTATTTATAGCCATACCAGATTTTGATGCCATCTCGCCAATGTCTATTGGCTTCATAAAATTGCTGCGAAACCATTTTACAATTTCGGAAATTTTAGATAAATTGCTTTCCCGCAGACCAAATTGCCTCAGATACCATCCTTGCGGTCCCATCAAAACGCGATAAAGGATTTCGCGTTCATAAGCTGGTGCAAGAGCTGGAATATCTCTTGATGTTTTCGACAATCGCAATAAGCGCAGCCATGCCTCCATAAATTCAATATCCATTTCACAGGCTGCGAAATGCCCGGAAGCAGTCGGTAATAGATTTTCAGGAAGGTCTCTAAGTAAACTCTGAAGAACGTTCTGATTCAACTTGAGACCAAGTGACATGTAAGGACGGCCATAACGGTCTGGATGTACACTCGCCGTTGCAGGAACATGCACCGGTAACACGTAATATGATGGCCCTTCCAGGTCAGTGCTACGCTCCCCGATTGAAAGAATCTTTGTTCCTTGAACTGTAAAACCAATCATCGGCTCGTAGAGCGCTGCGAGTTGATGAGCGGGGATATCTCCCTTAATCATACTTAGCCCCGGTACTCCGGTTTCAATCTGTCGAGTGCCTGCGCCTTTCATCAGATCAATTATTTCATCAAGGACGTTATTCATGCACTTAGTTTATCACACGACTTTCTTATCCCTCAACACAGCGTTATATACATAGGCATTTTTGGGCTACTAATGTGTCAGATATAAAGGGTAATTCGGGTAAATCGAAAAGTAACTTGGTGTTTTTAGGCAATCAAAAGGCATTTTCAGGTCTATTTTATTGCCACAGATGCGGCTAAAATTAAAGCCAGATCAAACACAAAACAAGGAGGATCTTATGAAGATTGCGATTGTAACAGGTGGAAGTAATGGCATTGGAAAAGCGACGGCGCTTGAGCTTGGCAAACGCGGAATTAGCGTTATTCTCACATACAATTCCTATAAGGACCGGGCAGAAGGTGTCGTAAAGGAAATTGAGAAGAATAAAGGCGTTCGGGCATTCGCACTGAAGCTGGATCTGACTCGAATATCAACATTCGAAGGCTTTATTCTAGAAGTGAAAAAGAGCCTCCAGGACATTTGGAACCGAACAACTTTTGATTACTTAGTTAATAATGGTGGTGTCGGCGGGCCCATGATGTTCACTGAGATGAGCGAAGAATACTTCGACAAGATTCTTAATACGAACTTCAAAGGACCGGCCTTTTTAACACAACAACTTGTCGGATTCATGGAGGATGCTGGAGCTATTGTAAATACCACGAGCTCATCTAAAAACCAGTCATTTCCGGGCTACTCCATCTACGGCTCGTTAAAAGCAGCATTCTCAACTTGGACTCGCTACATCGCCAAAGAACTTGCCCCCCGCCAAATTCGGGTCAACGCAGTTTCGCCCGGTCCTACGCACAGCAATTTTGGCGACGGAGTGTTTGATAAACATCCTGAATTCATTAAGCCGCTGGCTGAGCAATCTGCATTTGGCAGAATCGGCCAACCCGAAGATATGGCGAAGGTCATTGTGAGCTTATTGTCCGATGATTTCGGCTGGGTTACAGCCCAGGACATTGAAGTGTCTGGCGGACATTTGCTTTAAGATAGCTATGTTCCCCATGTAATGTACGATTCGGAAGAACAATTAATGTGTGGACTGCTGTTTAGCCCGGATAAAAAGGGGTGTCCCATCGTCATTATCATGACTTATGGGACACCCCTCATTTTGCGGCATTCGGGATCGCCTATCCGTTGCGAACCATCAAAATGACCGACTCCACATGTATGGACTGCCGAGCGTTGCATAAATACCCCAAAAATAAAACCGTCCAACAGTCGGCAGAACCTTACATGAATTACCATCAAGCAAGCAGTTCGAGAATTTTAGAAATACCCGCAAAACAATAATAAAGCTTAACCGTGCTGTCCCTCGCAACAACGATCTTCTCAATAAAACGATTGATGACTTCTTTGTTAACTTCCTCGAATGCCAAAGCACTTGTCACGACTGCCTTCACTTCATCCAACTTTCTGGAATCCAAGGCTGCTGACATTGACGCCTCGATCTGCCCCTTATCCTGAAGTAACTTCACTAACTCTGCATCCCGATTCACAACATAGTCGTCATAGTCGGACTTGGTAATGACATCTTCCAGATACCTGGATAGCGCCTTCTCTCGAACCCGATGCTTCTTACAAGCCTTATTACCGTGCTTGTGGCTTCGCCCGCAAATGTAGCCTTTGCAATTTCTCTGGTAGTGTAACCCTCTGCCGCAGTCTTCACAGAAGATGACCCCGGTGAACAGATTGACATTCTGATGCGGTCTGCTGCTTACATCGGGATTTTCAGGCGAACGTCTTCGGTTGGATTCAATCAGTTGCTGCACCGTATCGAATACGTCCCGCGAAATAATCGCTTCGTGTGTCTCTTTGACCACAATGAAGTCCGCCTCCGTCCTTTCCCTACGTGCCTTGTTCGTCACGCTGATGGTCGTTTCCCGACCCTTCACCATATCGCCCGAGTAATCCGGATTTTCGAGGATTTGCTGGACGGATGAGCCATTCCAATAAATCGACTGCTTTTTCTTCCCTGCCACCATAGAGGGCGTGGATCCCCCCCTCTTCAAACAACTCGCGGGCGATGGCATCAAACCCTTTACCTTCGATGTAACGCCGGAAGAAATTCGATCCATGTCCACCAAGACATGAGTGAGCAACAGCGTCATTTGAGAAACCTCCCAGGTAACAAGTTGTTTCTTGTTATAACTTGGCCGAAAGGATCTCTCAAGTATTTCTAAAACAAATCATAGCAAAAGCTACGAAACTTTCCTACTCGACGTTTGTTTTGTGCTGCCGAACGCCGTTACGTACTGCCGATGCGTGATCTATTTAAACCATCGACTTAAAGTTGCCCCTATACTTGACATGGTAGTATGGCATTGTGTCCGAAACCAGAGGCAATCGACATGTACTTCCAAAATTTGATAAGATAATATGTGTGCAAGATTTATTAGCAAAAACACTACGCTAAGGAGGGCTACATACCCTTGAACTTAAAAGAAGTCAGTGACTGGATGAAAAATTATAACTTTAAGGAACTACTATTATGGATTCAAGCAGCGGCAGTTCATCCAAATAATCAATTGTATCAATTAAGATTTGAATATTTAGTTGCATGCCTGTTGTCTGTAAGACAAACTGACTTCTTACAGAAGCCCCTTGAGTATAAGGATTTCAAGAAATTTCTTGACAACTTTTTCAGAAAAACAAACATTGAATATTCGAGTGCTGAAGATTTTACCCCCTTCTCTCAATTAGAATTAATACCCTATTTTTATAACGGAACAAAGTATTATTTTTTCTATGGATCACTAGAGAGGCCGAGAGAATTCATCGAAAAATTTGATTGGATGTATTTGAAAACAGACATAGACTCTACGTTACAAGATCATCTAGCTGAGGTATTCGAAGCATCTCTTGGTTTCCAAACCAATATTTTAAACCAAATTGTTTCTAATCCAGAATCATCTGTTATTACTAAATCATATTATATTCCGTCAGTCGAGTACTTAAATTATATCGGCCAATACTTCCAAACCAATGTTCATGATTTCAAATCTATGAGTATCGGTGAATTTGAAAGTAATATTACAATAATTGATAAAGCAAACGCAGCTACATTATTTAAAAAGATTCTCATTAAAACTGCTGACGACGAGGCTTTTTACGTTCTTCCTCAACTACACACTGAGGTTTTATTCACCATTGCAGATAACCTTCTTTATTCTGAATCAAACCAAAAAATAAACCTGATAGATGCAACTAATGCATTAGCTCTACAATTAAGATATGCATGCGAAGGTTTTTTTAACAGACATTATGTTCTAGATAATATCGTGGACATCAGTAATACTAATCTGCTTAAGCAAAACGAAGTTGTAGTAAGAGTTGCAGATAATCAACTTGTATATTTTCATCTATTGCGTGTTAGAAACAACTCAGTGTTTTCTATGGATACCGCCATTTCAATCGTAAATAATAGGATTCAACAAATTAACTTTAATGATCTGATGGGCTTAAAACATTATTTTTATGATGAGCCACAGCTAGTACCACCTGAGGCATTAGAAATTACCTCTGTAATAGTTTTTGAACATACTGGTATTAATTGTCCTCCCTTTGGAGTTCCACCAACTAATATAAGTTATTTTTCTTTCTTAGATTTGAAAAGACTATTTGAACAGCTGGATTCCGGCGAAGAATTTATAAGATATGTTAAGGAGAGTAAATTTATAGGTGCTGTTTCACGAGTAGTCACAATAGATGCACTTGATAAGTTTGCTTACTTTCTGGAAAACGGAAAGAAGTTTTTTGAAAGTGGTAAGATTGCAGGTGTAATTTCATTTCCCACTCACGGATGGCATGACTACTATATGAATTATCTCAGCAAAAAGTATAAAGATAATGTCTTTGAAATTACAGAACAACTTCATCCTTATTATTACGACATGGTATTAAAACAGGGAGAGTCCGTGTACGAAATATGTAACAAACGAACATTAAATGGTGGGATTCTACTAACCCCTTCTGACACAGTAATACTGCTTAAATACCCACTTCATTTATTTCAAATTTCAAATGCTGAGGCTGTTAAAATAGGTGAAAAACTACTAAAACCAATGTTGTCCGAATATTTTGTTAAACTTCATAGTTCTTACGTTTTATTATTTCAAGAATACGACTTGCAGCTACACGAGGTAATAAATGTACATTTATGTCCAGTTGAGGAAATACTCGAAGGAGGAAAACTTAGCTTCCTTTCAGAACATCTTGATGAGATTTATGACGAGCACCCGTTTGTTATTACAACAAGGTGGAATTCCAAGAAGCACGAAAAATTCGTATTTTTCATTTATGATACAAGTAAGTTGCATCATATTTTTACTTCTGAAGAAAACCATGCTGAGAGATTATTTATATTCGAACTAACTAGGAGTTTTCTGCATTTCTACTGTAATCATTTTTCGAAAGAGCAAATCAAGAAGATTGCCCAAAATTTCGTGGATGCTAATGTCCCTATTTCAAAAAGAAGATATGGTATGGGGACATCTCAACCTCGAAATCCACGACTGAGTGAATACCACGGTTTTGAAAAATACAATCAAACAGACATTTCCGTAGTTAATAGAAATGTTGCAACATATTTACTGAGTATAGGTATCGAGCAAGGCAGATACGAAGGTGACGAAGCAAGGAAATTAAACAGTGAAATATTCCGTTTTTTGCAGAATACGCTTGAACAAGAAATAGGTAAGTTTAATTTTGATTTATTGCAGTACGCGTATACACAACTGGAGTTTATTGAAGGACATCGTGAAACTATCAACCTGCAACGTGCGATTGATTCGCTTACTGACACTGATTTTGATGTTGTTGAAAAAAATGTTGTTGAAAAGAGAGACCTTTCAAGACATTCCGTGGCTGTTAAACATATTATTGCTTCGATCTTAAAGACCGGGCTTAAAAACGGTACTGGTAATGCGATTACAAAGTTTCAATGGAAACAACTTCTCGCTGTCGCCATTATTCTTAATGAAACAACTATGTTATATGAATTAGATGAACAGAATTTAATTCCTTATAGCATCACAGTTACTGATATGTTTGAAGTCACTGATAACGTTGGAAGCTATGTTTTTGATTCCGAAGGATTTCAGTATGAGGAAAGCCGAGTAGGTATAAAAGCTTCACGTAAGAGACTTCAAGAGAATAATAACAAAATTACAGATGTAGAGCTCAATAGCGGAAAATCAAGGATCCCCGCTGAGTTGGATAGTCTGTTCAAAAGTAATTACGGATTTACATTTTATGAGATGGTCAATATACTTGCATCACTCGGTATGATAGATCTGGACAGAAATATAAATTTCCCCATAAATACAGTCACAATTGAGAAATTAATTTCTGAAGTATCCTTGATACTACCTGAGTTCGACAGAGGCAGCATTGAAAAAGTCATTGATTTTTTAAGCTTGTCGTTTTCTTCATATTTGAAAAGTGAAGAATTAATAGCCTCTCAGTTAATGCGAAGAAAAGAACGGCTAAATCTCTGCCCCCTCATTCAAATAGGGGAGCAGACAGTATTGTATGGAAATCAGATGTGCTTAACAGCCTCCTCACTATGGGTTAATTCGGTTCTTGAAGGGGACTATCCTTACAGTACAGATTGTCCTGAGAACATAATAAACGAAGTAAAAAAAATTCATAAAAGACAAGACGATGAATTAGAAATTGAAATTGAAAATATTGCTATTGAAGTCGTTGGAGATAAATGCGTTATTGCCAGACTAGACAATTTCAAAAGAATCTCCAAAACACTTCCTAAAAACCCTCCGTGTGGAGAAGTAGACTTAATAGTCATTATAGAAAAAAACAAAAACATCTTAGTTGCTGATGCCAAAAATATTAACAAGAGAATTAGACCGTATGATGTTAGTTTGGAACTGAAAAGATTTTTTAATGGGGATAAAAGCTATGCGAACAAATTGCGAAAAAAGCAAGTGTTTGTTGAAAAACACATAGATTTGTTTCTTGAGTACTCTGGGATTTCAGACAGAAGTGGCTGGAGTACAACTGCCGCTTTTATAGTAAACCATGTGTATTCATCAGCATTTTTTGATCCGGAAATAACCTTTATATTAGTGGATGAGTTTGAAGAGTATTTACAACAATAAAACTAAATGTAGGAGAAGGAAGGAAATCCCAATGGCTAAACAGCTTGAAAGAAATTATGTGTGGGAATGTGATTATGGAGACAGGTCTCATCTTGTACCCGTTCTAGAAACTTTATTAGATGAACAAGATGCTTCATCATTACAGATGGTAAATGTAATGGTGAATCACAATATCTACAATCTTGAACTTTTTATTGTATTAAGTTACGACAATCCCATAGAAGATCATATCATTAATATGAAAGAACTATTCTTAGATACTGGAGTCAGATATCGACCAGATATTACATATGATGAACTGTTTAAAGAGATGGCTCATCGAAGATTTAATTGTATGACACTAATTGATTCAGAGCTTGTTGAGCTACGGTTTAATTCGTTTTTCGAGTACAAAGAAAAAAAGGAAGTAGCGAATATAATTTCAATGAGACCCTTGGGAAAGAAAATACCAGTATTTATAAGCCACACTTCCAGAAACAAACCAATTATTGAGGATTTAATACCTTTCTTAAACGCAGCTAACCTTCCAATTTGGTATGATGATATCAATATTGACTATGGGGAATCTATCGTTGGAAAGGTACAAGAAGGGATTAAGGATTCAGGATCTGTTATCTTTTGGATAACAAAAGAGTTTTTAAAATCTAACTGGTGTCAGATCGAAATGGAAAGTTTTTTAGTAAGATTAGCCGGAAAAAATGATATTTTGATTTTAGCTGTAGTACATGAAGATATTGAAATCGAAGATCTCCCTGTATTCATAGCAGGAAGGAAGTTTTTGAAAGTTTCTGAAACCGATACAGTGGAACATATAGCACGAAAACTAATTCCTCCACTCTATAGATACATGGAGTCAAGGAATAAGTAATCAAGAAAGTATCCTTTTCAGATGAGATAGTTTCTGACATTCTAGTAAATTTCCATTAATGAAGATCATGAAAATACATCAGGCTGCCATATAATATGCAGCCTGATGTGCTCATGCAGTTATTTCTTCGACTCCTACTATTCTGACACTTAAACCAGAGTTAGGACCTGCAGGCAATCCGAGCGCTGTATCGACTCCAATATTGGAGCGGAGATCGCGTAGGAGCGAACGCGCATCTACTATTGTTCCAATTTTCATTTCCGATTCAATTCTAGGACTACTTACAGCCTTTGCCCGATATACAACTAGCTGGCCCTGCTCTTCTTCAATTACCTCTCTGCAAAGAGCACGAATGTAGTATCTGTTAAATTCGCCTTCAGAAAGTGTATCAGCAGCTGTTACTGGTACACTTACTAATGTAACACCATTTTTTGTTCTACGGGACTCCTTTGCATTAAGATGGCCGTTTCTAATTACACTAGCCAAGGTAGTATCGTTACCCGATTCCATAGCGTCTCTTAAAAAATCAATGTAGCTCGCTTTACCGATAGAATTTAGCCTTTCACTGATATATACAGTAGCTGCTTCAATATCAATCTTTAATTCATCTAGCATATACGCCCGCACTTTTTGATCTAACTTTTGATAATTCAGTCCCATTAGTACACCCCGATTCGATAAGAGTTTACAATTCCAACCAAATGACACTATCAGTTTACAATAACTAACAACTCAAATCAAATATAAACGTGCAGAAATAAGAGAAAAATCATTGCTGTTAATAAAAGTCTAATTCATGATGGACAAAACTTCGGATCACCTAAAACAAGTAACAGTATCAGAACAATTACGATTGATGACGCAACGTTAGACGCTCTAAAAAAGCCATCAAGGACGTATTACAGCGGAGAAGTCCATTGACTCCCCCACTTTATCAACACAACGATCCATGCAAGCTTGGTGCGATAGCGAGGGGATTGCCAAGGATCGGATGAAGTTGTACAAGCACAACAGGAACAACTGCCAAGTGCCAATCCATACTCCATAACTGGATGCGATCTCCAAGTCTGCTGTTCTTAAATGCCTGGTTTTATGGGTTTTCATAATTTAGGTTTAAAGTTGGATTAATGGGTATTGAGAATAATATAAATCAATCAATCCTGACACAAATATGATACAAGCTAACCGTTCTACCCGAACGACTGTGATTGGTCTTCATTATTCTTAATTCAGAATACCCATATTCATCATCAATACTTGTGTCTGATGAAAGTAAAGGTGAAGGATAGCTGTACTTAGCCACATGCACAGAATATTTTTCCCAGAAAGAATTGAAATCCGCAATTTTGACGTAAGATAAGCATACATTGAATTTATTTCCTGAAGTATCGTATGAAAAAATCTTATCCAAATGCTCGTTAATGTAGTTTGTACTTAAAGAACTAAGATTCATTGCTTCAATAACAGTAAACGGTAATCTGTCTTTTGACACGAATATATCAAGTTCACCAGAACCTTTGCCTGACGAAGAACTTCCTCGTCTAGTTTGGTCTTTTATGTTATAACCGATGGCTGCAAGCATGTCACCAATATAATCATTACGCTCGTCTTCACTTGCATTAGAATAATACTTTCTTGCTTGTAAAGTTAAACAAGCTACAATTAAATTTTTGATAAAACCTTCTTGCGAATCGAGATCTCTTGTAAAATTCATAGAAGGATGCTGGCTCACTCATTCCTGTACTGTCTTCTTTTGTGGGAAATAATTTTAGGTAAATCCTTCACCCAATCACTGCCCAAATGAGCATTAAGAAGAAAGTTAATATCTTCATATGACCATATTTGTATTCTCTTATCTAAATTTTTAAGATTTTCATTTACATAACCAGTACAAAATACAACTCCTCGATTTACTTCTTGTTTCATCAAAACATAACCAAACGCTTTAACTTGCTCAGGTTCTAACTTGGTTGTTTTGTACAGCTTACACTCGACGTATACACACTCTTCACCATCTGGTCGCTTTCCTCGGGCAATAATATCTTTTCCACCATCACGTGTGGCTGGTGTCCATTCTGTTTCATAACCCATTCTTTCATAAAGATCTTCAATTAACCACTCAAACTCTACTGGCTTTAGTTGAATGATTTCATCTATTGGGTTCTCAAAATAAATAAATTTAGCCTCAATTATCTCACAACATTGTTCTATACCAGTAATTCTGTCATCTGGCAAATTGGGTTGTGCTAGCAAATAACTTTCAAGCGCACGAATTGCTCTATACGGTTTTGAAGGAAGGAGTTCTAATATCCAAGTAAGCCCTTCCCACGCTTCTTGCTCATTCTCAATTCTTCTATAAACTTCACTCTCCAAAACAGCACTAGCCCTCTCCACAAACTCATCAATACCAGATTCCCTCATTTTAACAAAGTTCGTATAATTCGAAATATCGAGAGGACGAGTAATGGGAACCAAAAGCGCCCTAATCAAATCTTTCACTTTACTCACAGGCTGAACTGCAATGTTTTCGATATAATCATTTAGCCAGTCATCATAGGGTATACGACAAAATGGATAAACAGACTCCTTCCCGCTGACAACAAGCTCTATCCATTCGTCCAATGAGTTAAAGTTATTTGAATAATATATACTGTTTTATAGCTCATTAAATCCCTCCTTAGAGACTATACATAAGCCAATACTTATTTATCCATTCATTCCGTGTTGCGCACACTCATTGATGAATTGGTTTACAAAGCCAGAAGTGTTCCTGTAGTTGTGCTGCTCACTGTAGCCCACATGATCTCCAAGAGAGACGCTATCAGAAGCCTGCGACCCCATCAGCATCCCCTCATTAGACTGAACAGAAGCTGTTACCAGACTAATAAATCTAATCAGCGATAGTCCTCCGACAAGTAACAAGGCTGTGGGATCTGAACACAACATACTGGGTTGTCTTGTAACAGAGCATCCTACCCTTTATAACTCTCCACAGCATATTCCCTAAATTAATTTTTGTTATTACGTTCTTTCTCTTTATCAATCCATTCAAGCAAATAATTAACGTGTTTTTCGTTTTCCTCAGTTTCATCAGTGTTCAAATCACTAATATTCAGATAGTGATCTTTTCTATCAACATATTCTCTAACCGTATCTTTTATCTGTTCAAAATCATACTTAATTTTATTCGCTTTATACAATTTTTCACTAAATTGAATTAACCTGAATTTCTCAGGATAATAACAAACAATGTTGTCACCAGTAGATTGCACGCTTTTAAAATATAATCCATTTTCATTAAACTTCATGAGTACATCTGACATAAACTGAGTAATCAAATACTTATACCTGATTTCATTATGAACAGGCTGAGTTAGTACTTCATACCAAATCTTTATTTCCAAATCATTACCATAGTCACTTAGATTAATTAGTTCCATGTCTTCGACACATTCAAATTCGCCAATACTACATGCCTGTCCAACTTGCAAATGAACTTCTGCCAAACAAGTCTCCAGATCAGTTGCTAGGTACAAGTAGGAAATCCCTGCTCTATTAAACCTTCCACCTGCTGTATAGATTGGAGGGGGAGTCTCGATCATATTACCGTAATATGGTAGTTCAAATTTAGTATTATAAGTTCCTTTTGATCCTGAAATCAAAAAACTACCTATTCTTCCACGAAAAAAACCCTCTCCTTCTTTTAAGATTTTTCTAGAGAAGTTTTTTCTTGAAAAAAAATCTAAGTATTTATCAATTATTTTTTCTGGATTGTATTCCTTTAAATCGCTTTCGAGCATTCGAGAAAACTCTTTTTTGTAAAATAAATATTCGAAAGAGTCCTCTCTTTTTCCGTAAAGTTCATCTCCCAATTTACGTAAAACATTCTCCATACAACAGTGTTCCTTTCTCAAACTACTCAGAATTAATAGGATTAACTAAAAAGTTACCTCTTGTTTACGAAGTAGCAAATAAGAAAAGTAGCTAACTTAGTACTTCTTTAGTAATATACCTGCAATAATGTTATCCTATCTTTCACTGCGCACTCCACAAATTATTGCCAACTTCTACCCCGATCGTACTAATGAACTGGCTAATCCGCAGATTGAAGTGTTCTTTTTGTTTTCTTAATTATGCATAGGTAAAAGTGATGAACATTCCTCTTGTATTAGTGAAGCAATTTCACTGACTTGCAAATCAAAAACGCTTTTCCCCTTACTCCGAGACTTTTCAATCACAGAATCGATAATACGATTCTCGGAAACATAGGAATGATAATCAGAAAATGTGATGGAGGAAAAATCATAATTCCCGTACATCTTTTGAAATATATAAGCTATGGTAGTCTGTTCTAAGAGGGTAACAGCTACTTTATCTTCCGATATCATAGGATACGTAAGTAATAAATAATTAAATACTACATCTGATCTAATAAATGGTATTAATTTGTATGAAATAGCTATTAGAATAATGTCCATGATTTGCATGAAAAACTGCCCTATTGCCATTAAAAAAATCTCTGCATCCCCCATCCTTTGTCTTAAAATATCAAGAGACAGAGTATCATTTAAATTCTTTTCAATTCGTTCTTGCAGAGAAATAGAGACATCACTCTTATCATTGAGGATTAATTTATCAAGTAAATCTGCTCTGATATCTTGTTCTATCACCTTAAGGGAATGATATTTATCTAAAAATTTTTCCTCTGTTGCACAGGGGTTAACAAAAAGGCTTGAGATAAACGAGTAAGAGCTTTTCTTTAAAAAGGCCATTCGATCTTCTTGATCATCCGAAAAGATATCATCCAAAGGTAGAACTATGAAATAGTTCGAGTACTCTAATAGGACATTTATGCAATCATTTACAACCTTGACTAAGTAATCCCTTACTCTCTTTTGTTTAATCGCACTGCTTTCGGTTACAAAGAAAGTTCTCATTTTCGAGACAGGATCTGTAAATATACGATATTGCCCACAAGGTGCGAATTCATAGTGCCCATCATTTTTCAGATCAATATACATTGCTCCTGCAAGAAAACTACATTTATCATCTGTACTTATCTTCTTTAGAAAAAAGTCAATTATCTCATGTTTTCTACGCCAAAAAAGTGATACTTCCTCAAAGAAATATGCCAGTTCATTGTTTGTGGTTTCTTCATCCGTTAAGCAATCGACATATTTGCTTATCAGGTCTAAATATTCCTTTTGAATCTTAACGATCGGCTTCAATTCAATCATCTAGACCACCATACTTATCTATAAAGAAGTCTGGAAATTCATAAAATGAAGATAACTGATTAAATAGTTTTTTCAGAACATACTCACAGTCATGTTCAACACTTCTAAGTTTCTGCTCAAAAGTAATGTCGGGGACAGTATGATATTTATGAGAAGGATTATCACAAAAAATCATTGCACTTTCTCTAATAGCCCCCCACAATCCATGAGTGAAGTTAGTATCATATTCATAATAAAGATCGTAAAGATCATTTTCACCAATGGCTTCAAATTTCTTTCTTACATTTTGATTATCAAATAGCCTTGTGTCCATATTGGTGAATTCTTCACCTTTATCTTCGTTAAGCAATGCTTCTAGTACAGGAAGTGCAAAGTGGTGTTTTTCGAGGTCTGGTTCAACTTCTCTAGCTTTGAGAATTACATATTTATACTTACCTATTCCGTATTCCTTAAAAGCTTTCCAAATGTCTGGTTGGTCTTGTTCTTTCAACGACATGTATTTTAAAGTCACATACACTTCTGTAATAGTCCTTAAGGCATTTCTACCTAAGATTCCATCTCCAATTTGACTTTCAATCACTTCTTTATAAATTTTCAATGCATAAGTTGCTATACCCAAGCAGACAGAAAATTTCTCGTCCGTAAGTAGCGATTCTTTATTATTAGCCATTAAGTAATCGATAGTATTAACGGCTTCCTCTAAAAAAGACATACTTCCACCTACCTGTTCACCATAATCAATAATAAAAGTTCTACACTTTGTTAATAACCCAAGACTATGCCAAAATCGTTTTGCAAAATCTCCGTTATCTTCTCTAAATCTTAAAGCCATTTCAGATGATCTGATTAGCGGGCGATACAATCTCATTTCTGGATGGTCATGAGATAGTTTAGGATACTCAACTAATGCCTTTGTTATTTCCATTCCTCTAGCAAAATGAATACGATCAGCGAAAACGTTAAACCATAAAATTAGAAACCTAATATCTGTAGCTTCATTTGTTTGATGGAATAGATTTTTTTTAATTACATTTTGTAGGGTAATAGTTTTTTCATCTATTGATGTTTCGCAGTCTGAAAAATACTCATAAAAGAGAGCATATTTATCTGTACGGTATATTATTGTTAGAGGGGATAATACTTCTCTAGTAGCCCATTTACATATTACTTCGTAGTAAGTCCTCTGCTTTTTAGGTTCTAGCTCAAAAATCTTCGATAGAACAGGAATGCTCAATTCCTTATCAATCTTCGATAATTCCCCTGCAATCCTGCCAACTAAATTTAGTCCATCTTCCCTGCCGTAATGATCTAGAATCAATGCCAACCATAAATATTCTGGTAACCACTCAATAGCCCATGGAGATAAAGAAAGTTGATCTCCTAAATTGCTATTAAATGGTGTATATAATACGCCTTTTTTGAATGAATGATCAGAGAGTTTGCTGAATTGCTTCCCCATACCTATCACATCACAATCGTATTAATTAAGTAACTTACAACTAAATCTCTTGAATGCCATTTCAACATTCCACGACATAATATTTCGTCAAATAACTCCAATATCCTCCACGATAATAGGAAATCTAAGCCAGCTCAGATTGAAATGTTATGTTTGCTAATACATCTTATTATAAAAACAAAAAGCCCTCTCACAAAGGATTGGGCTTTTGATATAGGTAAATGTGGCTCTAAATCTAAATCATTGTGTTCTTTCGAGCGACACACAGCACTCCACATGCACCGTATGCGGGAACATATCCACCGGAGTGACCTCCACGGTCTTGTACCCGCCATCCTCCAGCACCCTTAAATCCCGCGCCAGGGTGGACGGGTTGCACGACACATACACCACCCGCTCCGGCTTCATTGCCAGAATCGTATCCAGCAGGCGAGGATCACAGCCCTTGCGCGGCGGATCGACGACGATGACATCCGGCGTTACACCCTGCTCTCTCCAGGTAGGGATGACATCCTCGGAGGCGCCGACTGCGAACTCCACGTTGTTCATGCCGTTAAGCTTCGCATTCGCCCGCGCATCCTCGATCGCTTCAGGCACAATCTCTACACCATACACCTTAGCCGCGTGCTGGGCCAGGAACAGCGAAATGGTCCCGATGCCGCAGTAGGCGTCGATCACTGTCTCATTCCCGGTCAGGCCTGCGTACTCTACGGTTTTGCCGTACAGCACCTCGGTCTGGGCCGGGTTGATCTGGTAGAAAGAACGGGGCGAGATAGCGAATTGCACATCGCCGATGTAGTCATAAATGACGTCTCTACCCCACAGCACGCGGGTTTCGCTGCCGAAGATTACATTCGTTCGCTGTGTGTTGACGTTCTGGCAGATGCTCTCCACCTGCGGCAGCGCCTCGCGGATGCTGCCGATCCAGGCATCCAAATGCGGGATATCGCGGCCGTTTGTGATCAGCACCAGCATCATTTCGCCGGTGCGGAAGGCCTTCTTCACCACGACGTGGCGAAGAAGGCCGCGTCCGGTTTCTTCATCGTAAGCTGTGATCCCCAGGTCTCTGCCGATGCCTTTTACAGCAGCAACGACCGCATCGTTATCCTCATGCTGAATCAGACAAGTCTCCATGTCGACGATCCGGTGGCTGCCCCGGGCGTAGAAGCCGCCGACAAGGCCGCCTTCGGTTACGCCGATGGGCACCTGGGCCTTGTTGCGGTAGCGCCAAGGCTCGTCCATGCCCAAGGTAGGACGGACGATAATGCCGTCAGAGCTGCCGGCAGAATTTGCTGCTTTGCTGCCATTGCCCGCTGTCTCAGCCAGCTTAATCCCCGTATCCTCACGGGAATCTGAATCGCCAGCGGTGTCAGCCAACGCACCTTCCAGCTTGTCCGCGCCTCTCCCCGCTGCCCCCGCCACCTGCAGCTTCCCAATCCGCTGCAGGTTGTCCACCACCAGCTGGCGTTTCCACGCCAGCTGGGCGGTGTAGTCCATATGCTGCAGCTGGCAGCCGCCGCATTGGTCATAGATCGGGCAAGGCGGCGCGATCCGGTCGCCGCTGGCCTGGACAAGCTCAAGCAGCTTGGCGTAGCCATACTGCTTTTTGGTCTTAAGGACCTTGGCGCGGACCTTCTCACCGGGAAGCGCGCCCTGCACAAAAAGGGTAAAGCCCTCTACGCGGCCTACCCCTTCGCCTTCATGGGTCATGCCGATAATATCGAGCATGACCTCGTCGTTCTTGTACACTGGCAGTCCGGCGGCAGGTGCCGAGCTGTCCCGGCGGCTTGCGCTGCGTCCACTGCGTTGCTTACTCATCTATTGGGTTCACTTCTTTCATTATCTTCACTGTTAAGCATCTTAACTATCATCCCCGGAATCTGTATCATCATTTAGTTACTCCCGGTCAATTATTCTGTGCAAAAATCTGCAGATGCTGCGGCAAAATGCTGAATTGGCCTGGCAGTGTCCCGCCAAGCTCGCCGTCCAGATTCAGCTGGACATAACCGGGGGAGGTGACCTCCATCGCATCGGTGCGGAAGTATACGACTTTCTTATCTTGCAGGTGCTCGCCGCGGATCGCCAGGCTGACCAGCCGGATGAACTCGGCCAGGTTGCATTTTTTGACTCCGATCACGTCGAACAATCCATCGTCAATGCGGGCATCTGGAGCAAGCTTCTCGAAGCCGCCTACGGAATTGGTATTGGCAATGAGAAAAAGCATGAACTCGTCATGAATCAGCTCCTGCCCGTTCGCACGGATGTACAGCTCCTGCGGAGACAGGCTGGCCATTTTTTCAATACCCTTCAAATAGTAAGCAAGCTGGCCCATCATGGTCTTCAGCCTGCTGGGAACCTCGTATGTCAGCTCGGTCAGCCTTCCGCCGCCGGCAATATTAATGAAGTAACGGTCGTTGGCTTTGCCGAGGTCAATCAGGCGCGACTCCTGGCGGAGAATCAGATCACAGGAATCCTCCCAGTTCTTCGGAATGCCCATCGCCCGGGCAAAATCATTGGTAGTCCCCAGCGGCAGCACACCCAGCGGAGGAAGATTCGGCTTCTCAGCCATACCGTTGATGACCTCGTTCAGCGTACCGTCGCCGCCTGCCGCAATGATCAGATCATAACAACCGCGCTCCACAGCTTCCGCCGCCGCTGCCGTTGCATCGCCCTCTCCGGTTGTTGCATGGCATGTGGCTTCAATACCGCCAATATCCAGCCGGTCCAAAATATCGGCGAGCCGCTTCTTCATTTCCTCCCGACCAGAAGTGGGGTTATAAATCAATCTCGCAGTTTTCATTACCGGAACGCCACCTGTTTTTATAATAGATAACCTTACTGATTATACCCAATTCGGGGGCACACAAGCAATCTCGGCATGCAAAAACGGCTTCACTGTCCTTACAATCAGGCGCCAGTACCGTTTCAGCGGGTAACGGAGGAATATTTACAGCATGAAGTTATACATTCATATATTTACAGATGAGAGGAATATTTCTGCATTTCTGCAGGAGGGACAAGCTTGTTCCGCCGCCAGACATCCATGCCGCTCCTTCGCGGCACTTCCGGCGATGAAATTTCGGAAAGATCCCCAATCAATCGGCCTTGGATAAATATATGTATGCAGCAGCAGGGGAAATAAATACCGGATGCGTGTATACTTGTAAAATATCCTTTAGCAGTGTTCCCCAAGCTGCTCCAGCATAAGCTTCACCTGACGCTCTATCCAATGCGGCAGCAAGGGATGCGGCAGCAGCGTCTGGCCCGAATAGGCATATTCTAAGTCGCGGAGCCGTTCGGGAATCACAACTTTGGTGAAATAGCCTTCACTTAAAAAAAGCGGAGCCACCAATACCTCATGACCCTGCTCCCGCCAATACTCCACCTTGCCCCGTACACTGTCCGGGTTCAGCAGCCCGTAATCCGCCGCTGCCGCTCCGCTGATCCGGCGCACACGCTCCGCCAGTGAAGAGATGCCCTGCTGCCAGCGCTGGCGGAAGCCCTCATGCCTGCTGCCATGGCCCACGAGCAGAATCGTCTCCCGCTCCGGATGCTGCGACAAGCCGCGCAGCTTATCCCAGATCATAACGGCAATATCCGGGTCATCGTCGACCGGGTACCCGTAATGCACCTTGGCTTTGACGGCAAAGCGTTCAAGCTCGGTTTCCTTCTCAGGCGCAGCTTTGGCTCCCAGCGCATACTCTATTTCGTCGACATGCGTACTGCCGGAAGACACAAACAAGGGGATCACAATAATATCTGTGACCCCTGCATCTTCCAATCTGTCTATGCCATCCTGAATCAGCCGGCCTTCTACCAGCTCCAGAAAAGAAGCCTCAACATTCAGCTCTTCCCCAAGCGTTAAATGGCTTACAGCCTCATCGACCATGGACACCCAGGTCTTGTCGCGTGAGCCGTGACTGATAATCAGTATGCCCGGCTTCATGAATTAGCGTCCCAAACGTTCCAGCGTTAATTTGTAACCGTCATTGCCGTAATTCAGGCAGCGCTTCACACGCGAAATCGTCGCCGTGCTGGCTCCGGTCTCCGCTTCGATCTGATTGTATGTAGACCCTTTGCCCAGCATACGCGCTACTTCGAGACGCTGCGAGAGGGATTGAATCTCATTCACTGTGCAAAGATCATCAAAGAAAACATAGCATTCTTCCATATCCTTTAATGTCAAAATGGCTTCAAATAATTGGTCTATACTTTTATCGTTTAGCTTCTTAAGCTGCATCGATTATCATCCCCTAAAAGTTTGGTCAGTGCTGACATCACTGATAAGATATTCTTCAAAAAAAAGAGTTCAGAAACTTAAAATTAATGACCATCTTGCCTCTACTATATTGTACTGGAGCACATTTTTCAAGCATTAACGGTTTCACGCTGTAAAGAACGAAATCGACGGACAGCCGTCCACCCCACACGTACAAAATTCACCCGGCTAAATATCTTCTTTTTAAGAGTTCAGAGGATTTACCGCCTTAACTATAGTACTACATAAGCGCCGAAAATCAAGCATGGTCACGTTTTCTTCACTTCCGGCCCGGCCGGGTGGGCATCCGCCCTTTTCCGCTGCTGCCCCGGTAAACCGGGCGTTTGTCTATACCTTATGTTCGCCTATGACATACAGTATAGCAAACCACTAACGAAGGAATGTGATGTTATGCCTCATCATTACTATAATCATTCCCGCCGGGGTACGCGTTCGCTGGCTGAGCCGTATCCTTCATCGCCGTATCCCGGAATCAGTTCATATGCCCAGCCTCCCCTGTACGGGGAAGCCGCAATGCTGCCCGCCGCAGGAGCGGAAGCCGCTGCAGAAACGGCACTAGCCGTTCCCGTTGCAGAAGCCGCCCCCGCCAAGCCCGGCGGGTTACTCGGAAGCCTTGGCAATCTGGGCAACCTTGGCAATCTCGCAAATATGGAACAGATCAAGGGCATTGTTGACCGGCTGGGCGGTATAGACGGCATTGTCAGTTCTATGGGCAAGGTGCAGAAGGTTATGCAGGGATTTCAGCAGATGGCCCCGATGGTGAAGCTGGTCATGGGCAGCTTTGGCAAGAAAAAAGGCTCGGGCGGTGAGCTTGCCGCTGAAGAGGACGCCGCGCTCTACAGCCCCAAACGGCGCAAGAAGAGACGCCAGCAACCGCAGCCGCGCAAAAAGACGGCTCCAAAGAGCCGCCGCAAATCCTCCTCCGTTAAACGCCGCCGCAAGTAGGCGGCGTTTAACGCTTGTGGCCAACCGGAGCCCGTTGATCCACGCTCACTTGAACCAGCCGCTGCGCCGGAACCAGCGGACCATGCCCGCGCCGAGCACCAGCATCAGCAGTAGCACCCCAAAGTAGCCATATTTCCAATCCAGCTCCGGCATGACCCGGAAATTCATGCCATAGATCCCGGCAATCAGGGTCAGCGGCATAAAGATGGTCGTTATGACCGTAAGGGTCTTCATAATCGAGTTCATCCGGTTGGAGTTGAGCGAGATGTAGCTGTCGCGCAGATCGGCGGTCATTTCCCGGTCGACTTCGATCATATCGGTCAGCTTCAGCAGATGATCATAAATATCGCCGAAATAAATCCGTTCCTCCCCATTACTCTGCACATGCTGTGAGTTCAGAATCCGGTACATCAGATCCCGCATCGGCACAATCGTCCGGCGGAGCTTAAGCAGACGGCCGCGCACATTAAAAACCTGGCTCATCAGCTCTTCCACCGACTCGCTGCCCCCTTGGCTCTCCAGGTCGGCAAGCTCGTCCTCCAGACTGTACAAGCTTGGAAAATACCGGTCCACCAGCTTATCCATCACCGTGTAAGCAGCAGCCATAGGACCGCCTGACCAGCCTTTACGGCTGTGGATTTCCGCCTTCACCATCTGCCAGGCCTCTTCCATCTCCTGCTTCTCCTGATGATGATAGGATACGAGAAACCGTTTGCTGAGGAACAGGTCTATCTCCTCGGCTTCCAGTGTCCGCTCATTGAGCGCATGCAGCACAAAAAACTGCACGTCCTCATAATAATCCAGCTTCGGGCGCTGCAGAATATGCATGCAGTCTTCAATGGCCAAGGGATGAAAATGAAAATATGTATCCAGCAGCAAAGTCTCCTCCGCTGTAGGTGTGGAAAAATCCGCCCAAACCCAGGCATAGTCCGCAATAGTGATGTCCTGAAGCGGCAGATCCGTCAGCACCTCACCTGTATGGGTTACTGCAAGCGTTCGTATCATACGCGTCCTCCGTCTATTTCTTTCCGTCAGCTCTTTTCTTCTACTTAACCATTGTACCGCAAGAAGCCGCTTCTTCCCAAATCCCCGCTGCCCCACACACTTCCGCAAAAAAATAACCTTCGGAACGGAACCGCTGTATAGCAATAGCAGTCCCGTTCCAGAGGTTTATTACACTACATTCAGCGCCCTGCTTCATCTCAGCGGTTCATGCCTTCCATCAGCTCCAGGTGGAGCACCTGCAGGAACTTCTTGATGTTGACCTTGACCTTGCCGGATTCCCTGCCCTGTTCAATCTCCTTCATCTTCAGCCGCACCTCTTCAAAATCGAAATAAAGCGGCGCGTAATACTCGAATTTGGGATTGCCGTAATCGGTAATGCCGATAGAAGCCAGGTTCGTCAGGCCCGCCGCCAGCGCCCGGCGCAGCCGCTGCTCAATCGCTTTGACTTCCTTGGCCGCTTCGGCGGGAACGGTTTTGTAGGTGGCGGCCGCCATCTCATACAGTTCCTTGAGCGGAGGAAGACTGTCTGTGTTTTCTTTTGCCGCAGCGAGCTCCATGATTGTAATAATATCCCGGCTTCCGCTCTCCGAGATCATCCCCATATTCATCAGGATGGGCTGAATAATCTCCTTGACCGTACGTTTGCTGGCCTGAACCGGCGGCAATCCGAACTGCAGCCCTTCCAGCTTACCAAGGCTCAGCTTAATCTCGTCCAGATAGCGGCCCAGCGCGTAGCGCTCATTTATTTTGTGCAGCACCGACTCTACCTCAATTTTGTTGATCGGCTTGCGGATGAAGAACTCAATTCCGCTGCGGTACGCGCGGCTGACCATGTCCCCGTTCTCAATCTGCGAGATCATCACGAACTTGGAACGGCAGCCCTGGGACTGCAGTGAAATGATCGTTTCAATTCCATCCTGATCCGGCATCAGCAGGTCCATCAGCACAATATCGGGATTCTCGCTCAGAATCAGGCGTACTCCATCCTGCCCGCTTTCTGCCGTGCCGGCCACTTCGCCCAGCCCGCTGTCCTCTATAATATGCTGCAGCATTCTTCTGGCAGCCCCATCATCATCCACTATACAGAAAGAAAGCGGCATGCTCTATTCCTCCTTTCGCAGCTGTGCCGTCGGCACAATAATCTGAAACATGGCCCCTCCGCTATGGGAAGCCGGCTGGACGGTTATTTCTCCTGCAAATAAATGAACAATATCCCGTACATGTGACAGCCCGATCCCCGTCGCCGCTACGCCTTCTTCATTGAATTTGGTCGTGAAACCAGGCTCAAACACCAGTTCCAGGTCGCGTTCCGGAATCCCGCTGCCGCTGTCGGTGACGGTGAACAGGGTATTGTCTTCTTTTTCATACATGTCCAGAGAGATACTGCCCTTCCCTTGGATCACTTCAACGGCATTGGCGGTGAGATTGTTCAGCAGCGTCAAAAGGGGGATGTAGCTGTCCGTGGTGTAATCAGAGGTATGTTGGATGCTGAAGCTGATCTGTTTGCCGAGCATTTCTGCATAGTTGGCATTGCTCTTTACGGTGAAGCGCAGAATGTCGGATATCGGCATATCGCCGGTAACCTCACGTTCTGCCAATTTGACAAGACCCGCCAGAATCCGCTGGGAATCCTTCTTGACCTCATGAATCTGCTGGGTGATCTCTAGGACCTGCCTGCTGTATCGCGGCATCTCTTCCTCGGCCTTAAGATTCCGGTACAGCTCGTAGCTGCTGAGCGTTACATTTTCCAGCGTCCCGATCGATTTCTCCAGATAAAAAACTTCACCGTAGAGCCCCGAGCCGAATCCTAGCATCTGCTCAATCCGCCGGGTCTGCTCCCTTTGGGTGATCCTGAGCTGACTGACCGAAATGCTGCTGTACACCCCGGTGGTAAAATACGTGCGCAGCACGGCAATCGCCATCAAATAAGTCCATTCATTCAGCCGAAAGGTGGCCGAGTCCAGCACAATCAGCCGGGTCAGCAGCTCCATTTCATTGGACAGCAGATCAATCAGCGCAGCCACCCCGCCGAGCACCAGCGGATGGAAGGAATCGATCCGGCTTTTGATCAGATTCATCAGCAGCGCAAACACTATATAATAGACCATAGCTGAGAAATGGCTGGTCAGGCTCTGCAGGAGCGTCAGCCCGCTACCCCATACGGCATCCATCGCAGTACGGAACAGCAGAACAACAATCCCTGTAGCCACTCCGGTGATCACATAGGGCAGCCGCCTCATTAAAAGCAAAAACAGCAGAAAAGCGCTGCTGCCCATTGCAATCCGGAAGATATCGCCATCAAACGGATTTATTTTGAATTCTCCGGCTACTGCCGTACCGGCTGCGGCCATTGAGATTTGTACAAGTCTTGATTTCAGAAAAGATTGTCCCATCACTCACTGCTCCTGCCCGGGGATGTTGACAATTATAGTATCATAACCGCCTCTCATTTTATACGCATTCCTGCATGGATTCTCCTGGTTTAGGCGGTTTTATTCTCCAATTTCCGCGAAACGACCGACAGCATGTAATTGACGGCAAAATAAATTAGAGCCACCAGCATCAGTGTTGGTATCGCGTAGCTGTAGCTGTGCCCGATGACAATGTTGGCGTTATGCATCAGCTCCGGCAGTGAAATGACTACCGCCAGCGAGGTATCCTTCAGCAGGGATATGAACTGGCTGACCAGCGGCGGAACCATCCGCCGGAGTCCCTGCGGCAGCACGATATGCCACAAGGTCTGAAAGCTGCTGAGCCCGGAGGAGCGTGCGGCTTCAATCTGTCCCTTATCAATAGAAGTAAGTCCGCCGCGGACGATCTCGGCAATCATCGCAGCCTCGAATATGGTTAACGCGACAATAGCCGCTGTAATCAGGCTCATCTTGATACCCACCTCAGGCAGCGCGAAGCGGACGAAGAAAATAATCAGCAGCAGCGGCAGATTGCGGATCAGCTCCACCAGGTAGAACATCACCGGCGATAATACCGGAATCCCGGCGTAGCGGACCACACCAATTACGCAGCCGATTACAAAGCTCAGGATGATCGACACAAACGCCACGATCAGGGTAACGTACAGCCCGTCGAGCAGAAATTTCAAATTATCGGCAGAGAAGGCACCGGCAAAATCCAAAAGAATCCCTCCTTAATGCTTTGATTGTAAAGGTGTTGAAAAATGAGACGGGGGGGCTGCGTGAAGGCTGCGGGCTTCACGGGGCGTTAGCTTAGCATGGCTCTTAACAGCTTAGCTGAAGATTTGGGCGGAGCTTACCGGTGACGGGTAACTCCGGGGAATGTTTGGACTTCCGGCCGCTGTTGTCTGCAGATTTCTTGATTTAAACCGCTGTTCGCGGTGGAAATCCGCAGACAAAGGCGGACGCTTCCGCTCCTCCAGTTCCAAACTTCCCCTCCGTTACTTTCACCTTCAAGCTGCGCTTATCTTCATTTCGGGCAGAGCGTTCAAGCCGCAGGCGAACGCTGCGCTCCGCCCTCTTGCCCACTCCTTCACTCCGCTTTGTATCTCACGGGGGTTCAAAGCTTTGCCAAGCAAAGCTAAGATCAGAAGCAGTTGGATCGAAGGCCTCGGATGGCCTGGCCTTCTCTCTTAGGCAAGTCGTTCAGCAGCCGCTTCACGGACTGCAAACCCATAGAAGCAAAACCTGGCGCCGCTTCACGGACTGCAAACCCATAAAAGCAAAACCCGGCAGCCGCTTCACGGACTGCAAACCCATAAAAGCAAAACCCGGCAGCCGCTTCACGGACTGCATAAGAGCAAAGTGCAAAAAGATCAACTAATACTTGCGGTGCAATCTGCGCTCCCACACGCGCACGCCATAGCTGAGCGGGAGGGTAAGCACCAGGTAGAACAGAGCTACGAAAATGTAAGTATCAAATGTGCGGTAGGTTTCCGTTGAAATCCCGTCCGCGAAATACATTAAGTCCAGACCGGCAACAAGGGTCAGTACCGAAGAGTTTTTGATCAGGTTAATGAACTGGTTGCCGAGCGGAGGGATTACCAGCTTGATCGCCTGAGGCAGGATCACATGCGTCATCGTCTGCATATAGCTAAGGCCGGAGGAGCGTGCGGCCTCCATCTGTCCCTTGGGGACTGCTACAATCCCCGCGCGGATGGCTTCGGCGATGAAGGCCGAGGTATAGACGGTTAGTCCAATCGTACCTGCCTTGAATCCATCCAGCGTAAATCCCAGCGCAGAGGGGCCGTAAAAGAAAACATACACCACCAGCAGCAGCGGAATGTTGCGGATAAACTCCACGTAGCCCGTTCCAAACCACCGCAGCGGTTTAACCGGAGTAATGCGGAAGACCGCGATTACTGTCCCGATGATGAAGCTGCCGATTAGCGCGAGCACACTGGAGAGGACGGTTCCCCGAAAGCCCTCCAGATACTGGCCGAAATGATCGGTTAATATTGAGAATTCCATAGATGTCACCTGCCCTTGCCTAAAAATAATTACTATATGGATTGAACTTGAAAAATAATAATATAGGGGAAAGTGACGGAGGGGAAGTTTGGAACTGGAGGAGCGGTAGCGTCCGCCTTTGTCTACGGATTTCCACCGCGAACAGCGGTAAAAATCAAGAAATCTGCAGACAACAGTGGCCGGAAGTCCAAACATTCTCTGGAGTCACGTCCAATCCCGAAATAGAAAATCACAAGTTCAGTTTATCTAGCACAAACACGAAAGGATGGCCGGCTGGCTTTCCCGTTCCATCCTTTCGCTTTTGCCTATAAGCCCTGCTGCGTTACTCAGTAAACTTTATTTTGCCGGAGCTTTACCGATCCACTTGGTGTAAATGGCATCATATTCGCCGTTTGCTTTTAGTTCAGCCAGTGTATCATTCACGGCTTTAACTACATCGGTGTTGCCTTTTTGTACAGCAATCCCGTAAGGCTCGTCAGTGAACGGCTTGCCGACCACCTCATACCCCGGGTCCTGGGCAGCCATACCGTACAGAATCGCATCATCGGTTGTGAGCGCATCGCCTTGGCCGGCCTTCAGCGCGCTGAACGCATCCTGGTAGTTGTCGAATTCCAGCACGGTCACGCCCGGAACCTTCTCTTTAATATTTTTGATCGAAGTTGCACCCTTGGAGCCTAGGATCTTGGTATCCTTGGTCACGTCTTCAATACCTGTAATCGGGCTGCCTTTCTTCACCAGCAGCGATTGTCCAGCCTGGAAGTAGACATCGGAGAAATCCACTTCTTTTTTACGTTCCTCTGTAATAGTCATGGTAGCGACAACCATGTCAATTTCGCCGTTGTTCAGCATGGGGATGCGTGTTTTGGAGGTCACTTCTTTCAGCTCAATCGCGTTTTCATCACCGAGAATGTGCTTGGCGATGGCTTTGGAGATGTCAATGTCGAAACCTTCCACTTTGCCGGAAGCCGGATCTTTCAGCCCGAACAGCCGGGTATCATACTTCACGCCGACCAGCAGCTTGCCGCGGTCCTTAATCTTCGCGATGGCTTTGGAATCCGTACTGTTTCCCGAAGCTGCATTACCACTGCCTGCATTGTTACTCTTGGCATTGTTGTTGCCGCATCCGGCAATCACCAGCATAGCCGCAATCATCAGCACACTTAAGCATTTGAAGCTCTTGGACATTTTCATTTCTCTTCCTCCCCTTATTCCTGTCTATATAAGTTGAACTTTATTTTTACATTGTGGGGTACGATCGTAACTACGGGGAATGTTTGGACTTCCAGCCGCTGTTGTCCCCAGATTTCTTCAATGGAACCGCCTTTTGCGGTTGAAATCCGGTGACAAAGGCGGACGCTACCGCTCTTCCAGTTCCAAACTTCCCCTCCGCACTTCTACCCTTTTCATGAATTTTTCAAGTTCAACTTATATATTTTGTTTAATGGCTTAATACCCGGCTGAGAAAAGTGCGCGTCCGTTCTTCCTGCGGATTCGCGAAGAATTGCTCCGGTTCCGCCTCTTCCACGATTTGGCCTTGATCCATGAAGATGACGCGGTCCGCAACCTCACGGGCAAAGCCCATTTCATGAGTAACCACTACCATGGTCATGCCCTCTCGGGCCAGGTTGCGCATCACGTCAAGCACCTCGCCGACCATTTCCGGATCAAGCGCTGAGGTTGGTTCGTCGAACAGCATAATCTTGGGCTTCATGGCCAAGCCTCTGGCAATTGCTACGCGCTGCTGCTGGCCGCCGGACAATTGCGACGGATAGGACTGGGCTTTGTCGGCGATGCCGACCTTTTCCAGATAATACATAGCCGTTTTCTCGGCTTCTGCCTTGGTCAGGCCTAACACTTTAACCGGTGCCAATGTAATGTTGTCGATCACTTTTTTATGCGGATACAGATTGAAATGCTGGAACACCATCCCGATTTCCTTGCGCAGCTTGTTGATGTCCGTCTTGCGTTCATTTACTGTGATTCCATCAACGGTTAAGCCTCCGCTCGTGATCGTTTCCAGCCGGTTGATGCAGCGCAGCATAGTGCTTTTACCGGAGCCGGAAGGACCGACTACAACGACTACTTCCCCTTCCTGAACATGCAGATCAATATTCTTCAGCACATGGAATTGTCCGTAATGTTTCTCTACTTGATGAAAGTCAATCAACGACAGGCCTCCTTTGCCATACATTGTATACTTATAGAATCTTCGGGCTTCCTTCTGTCAGCTATGGTAACACTTAAAACACACCTTATCGCAGAGACTACTAAATCCTACATAATCCTACGCAAGCTGCAAAATATTCATGTCATTTTCTTTTCAAATTGTGATGTATTTCATTTATTTTTAGCCCTGATTAATGATTTTTATCATTTAACTGTAAGTTTTTATGACATTCCTCTCTTGAAAAAATAAGCATAAACGGTTATGCCATCCTAAAAAAGGCAACAAAAAAAGATGTCCGCAGCCAGCTCTGGCTTCCGTGACATCTTATGCATGCAGCAATGCAGTTTAGAATATGAGTTTGAACACAAGTCCTGCCAGCACTGCGCTGATCGGAATGGTAATAAACCAAGTGACCACAATCCGTCCGGCAACTCCCCATTTCACAGCAGAGAAACGCTTGGCCGAACCGACACCGAGAATAGAGGATGTAATCGCATGTGTCGTACTGACCGGCAGGTGCAGCAGCGTAGCCGAGAAAATAACCGAAGCGGCCGAAATATCAGCAGCGAAGCCGTTAATCGGCTCAATCTTAAAAATCTTGGTTCCCATGGTCTTGATAATTTTCCAGCCGCCGATCGACGTACCTAGCGCCATCGATGTAGCTGCGGCGATTTTAACCCATAAAGGGACCTCCATCGTATCCAGACGGCCCGAGGTAACAAGCGCAAAGGTGATAATCCCCATCGCTTTCTGGGCATCATTGGTACCGTGCGTAAAGGATTGAAGCGCCGCTGTAATCACCTGCATGGAGCGGAAGCCCTTGTTCACGGTATGCGGACTGCGATTGGCGAAGATCCATTTCAGGATCGTCATGACAATATAACCGACTACAAAGGCAATCAGCGGGGAGAATACGAGCCCCTCCACGATTTCGATAAAACCATGCCATTTAATATGCTCGGTGCCTGCACCTACATAAACTGCTCCAGCCAATGCCCCGATAAGCGCATGGGAGGAGGAGGACGGAATTCCCAGCCACCAGGTCACCAGATTCCAGATAATCGCGGCGATCAGCGTAGCTATGACGATGTCTACCCCGTTGTCCAGCAGGGACGGGTCCGTGATGCTGCCGCCGATTTTTTTGGCTACGCCTGTGAAAATCAGCGCCCCGATAAAGTTCATCGAAGCCGCCATAATAATGGCCGTCCGGGGCCGGAGCGCCCGCGTGGAGACCGAAGTGGCAATCGCATTAGCCGTATCGTGGAACCCGTTGATGAAATCGAATGCAAGCGCGAGAAAGATAACAAAACCCAGCACAAATAATGATGTTTCCATATTTCAGGCCCCTTATGAGTTGCGCATGATGATCGATTCCAGCATGTTGGCTACATCTTCGCATTTATCGGTTGTAGTTTCGAGCCGCTCGTACAGCTCTTTGCGCTTGATGAGCTCAATAGGGTCTTTTACCGATTCAAACAGGGCTTTGGTGCAGATGCGCAGCACTTCATCGCCCTGGTTCTCCAGGTCATTCAGACGGATGGTGTACTCGCGGATCGCCAGCAGCTTCTTCTGGGAGAGCAGATGAACCGCTTTTTGAATTTCATACGCCGACTGGCGGAGAATTTCTGCGAACTGCACGATATACTCGTCCGGTTCCAGCAGGTTGTACATATAAAAACGTGAGGCTGAAGCTTCCAGACCGTCAATGACATCATCCATGCTTGTGATCAGGTCCATAATATCGTCGCGTTCCAACGGTGTGATAAACGTTTTGTTCAGTTCCTTGATAACGGTGTGCGTGTACGTATCGCACTGGGATTCATATTTCTTCATTACCCCTGCGAAGTTCTCTACATTTTCCCGGAGAGTCGTAATATTCTGAGCGAAATAGTCTGCTGCCTGGACAATGGTATCGGCCATATTTTCAAGTGTTTCAAAAAATATGTCCTTTTTTCTCAACTTCATTAGTTTAAACCCCTTTACATAAAATTGCCGTGAAAACGTGAAGCCATTCATATGTAAACAGCATGAAAATGAATGACAACCCTTGTTATCTTATCATATCAATAGAAGGGATAGAAGTAAAAGAAACGAACTTTTTTACACTATATTAACAATTCCCTCTAATCGGGAAAATAATCATCCGGACAGCAGGCCTTCGCTCAGGAATCAGGTAGAAACTGGAACCCCGGATACTTTCATATGGCTGCTGAAGGTTGGACTATTGGGTACAATCAGAATATGGGTGACGCCTGGATACATCGCTGCCTCTTTGCCGTCACGCTTCACGAAGCGGATGACATCCTCCGGCTTGCGCGACCATCTGCCCTTCACTGCTTGTCCACGCTGGAACAGCACAGCTTCACCGCCAAGCTCAATGTCAATCTGCAGTCTTCCCACATCGTCGAGCACCTTATGGTCCGCCCCCATCACGATCACATTGGCTGCCTCCACCGGATTGCCGTTGTTCAGATCCAGATGCGGCTTGCCGTTCACCCCGCGCAGATAGGTCCCCCGCTCACTGCTGTACTTATAGCTTACGGTGTAGCTTTTCAGCAGGAAATTGATGTTAAACTCCGCCGCAGGCTCTCCTTCAGCTGGCACATCATCCTTATCTGTGAAAAGATACCCGGGAACCTCAGCGGTTCCGGCGTATCCGAGCTTGTCCGCCCCCTCGCGCAGCTTGGCGGCATTGCTGTAGAGATTATGCGGCGCTTTGCGTTCCTTGTCCCGCCAGAAATACGCCCCGGCCCGGCCAATCTCGTCCATATCCTCCTTCTTCTCCTTCTGGAGAATGGCATATGCCGCCGGGCTTCCTCCGGCATGTACCGTCACGCCTCCGTAGCTTTCGCCGATGTCGATCAGATAGGGCCGAATACTGCGGATCGGTCCGATTTTGACCACGCCGGTATGGCTCTGGAAAATTCCGATCAGGCGCGTAATTCCGCCTTCGGCCAGCACCTCATACAGGATATCCGCCTCACTGATCCCGGACTGCGGCCGGGCCGCCGGCGCGTTGTTGATCATCACTGCCAAAGGGCGGGGCAGGCTGCTGCCCTCCAGCGGAAGCCCGGTCAGCCCGGAGGTGATTAACCCTGCCGCAGGCTCGGCTGCCGGCGACGGCAAGGCAGAAGCGGCAGGCGATGGCAATGGCGCAGGAACAGGCGCTGCCGTAGGAGCAGGCACCGTTTCCGCTTCCTGTGCCCCGCAGGCGGTAAGGAGCAAGGCAGCAAGCACATACCCGGAAATTAGACGGGAAGAGTAACGGCTTAGAGTCATATGTATTTTTCCTCCTATATTTTCTTGCAATCAGGTGACTTCAGAAGCGTTGGCTGCGTTTTGTCAGCTTTCTTCCATTTAATCACAGCCGGGTGCGTTTGTCTTGGTTCCGGCGAAGAATAAAAGAGCTCATATTGTTAAACCACATGCACAACGCTCGCCCAAAAGTCAGTTAGGACATGCATTGGGGGCTGTATATTTATGGTGTGGGTCCTTCTGCAGACACGATGAGCTTCCTTCACACTCTATCCGCAGCCGTTGCGGACAGGAAAGCCGTTATTGAAGGGAGATTCGTCTATTCCGCAGGACTACGGACTGAGATGCCTTTATTTGTCCCTTTCCCCTTTATTCCAGGCTTAATCGGACGATATAACAGCTCCTGAGTCCGTAACTGCTGAAAAAACAAGATTTATGGCAAAATAAAGGCTCCTCTGTCCGCTAGAAATAAGGGGGTAAGCTTCGCTTCCCCCAAAACATATAAATTCTTTGAACAAAAACGGCTATGCCGTCCTCCACGGGACAGCGCAGCCGTCTTTGATCTAACGTTACCTGGAGAACGATTCACCTTGAATCCTACGGCAACTCTTTAAGTGGAAAAAGGGCAACTAATTTGCCGGAGTACCCTATCCTCGGGCTGATGAAGTGGAAAAAGGATCACTAATTCAGCCCATTTCGCCATTGGACCAGAAATGTGGCCCAATTAGGCTTACTTTTTCCACTTCACTCTCAGGATTTCTTAATTTTCGGAAAAATAAGTTCCCTTTTTCCAACTAGCATCTGCGAAGAAGCCGATAAGTAATGGCTAGTTGGAATTAGGATATCTAGACCGGCGAATCCCTCAGAACTCAGCCGCCGCCCCAACAACGGCACTTCTGTAGTTTCCGGGTAAACCCGCCGACATCTCTCGAACAACGGCATTTCTGCCGTTGCTCGTTACAAATTCGTCCAAAGTATTTATTCTACAACTTTAATCCTATTTTTATCCACATCTGGAAGTAATTAAATTAGGGGGGGAAGCTTCGCTCCCCGAAAACATATAAATTCTTTTAAAAAAAGATACAGCGCATCAGGCTGTATCCTTCATGTCCCGTATGTGTAAGTAATTTAGTCAACCATCCAGCAGTTCAAGCTGAGCGTACCGTACTGGTAGGCCTGGATCATCAGCTGCGCGCGCCTGCCCTCATCGGCTGTCCCCATCACATAGAAGAGCGGCACAAAATGCTCCCGTCCATAGGTGGGAACCGCATCGCGCACATGCGGCGCTTTTTTCTCGTAAGCGAACAGGGAAGGCAAATCCCATGCGGTCAGGCCATCGGCGATCCAGGCATCGAAGTCAAGCGCCCATTGCTCGGGCTGATCATCCTGCTTCAACAGCCGCAGATTATGAACAAGCCCGCCGCTCCCGATCATCAGAACCCCCTCATCCCGCAGCGGAGCCAGCATTTTGCCGATATTGTACTGCTCCTCCGGGGCACGCAGGGAATCAACAGATAACGCCACTACCGGAATATCGGCAGCCGGGAACATCTTCTTCAGAATCACCCAGATTCCATGATCCAGGCCCCTTCCCAGCACAGGCTGGTGAGGGAGGTTGTTTGCGGCAAAGAGTTCGGAGATTCGGCGGCTTAGTGCGGGATCACCCGGGGCCGGATAGGTCAGCGAGTACATCTCGTCCGGAAATCCATAGAAATCATGCAAGGTTTCGTGCTGTCCGTCCACTGTAATCAGCTGCTCAGGGCTGTCCCAATGCGCAGAGAAGACTACAATGCCGCGTGGGGTCCCCAGATCAGCCCCCAGACGTTCCAGAAAACGGGTATATTCGTTATCCTCAAGGGCAAGCAGCGGAGAACCATGTGCAATAAAAAATGCCGGTAATTTCATAGGGTGCCCACCTCCATAACCCAGTATATGGTCTGCCTATTTATTTTACCGCTAATTCTGAGTTAATGCGAGTGGAGGACAATCCCTGGTGCACCGGAAATCTTAATCTGCTATATCATCCAGTTCTGCCATTCTTCCTGAATATGCTCCTGCTGATTCATCCAATCCTTCGTCCGCTTCATGACCTGGGCTTGGGCGGGACCTGATGAGAAGGTATGATCGGCCTGAAAAATCACCTCTTTGTCGCAGCGCCCCTCCGGACGTGTCCAGAACAGCTTCTGGTAGAGGAAGGCATAATCCACGGGAATCACATCATCAGAGGTTCCGTGGATCACCAGCACATCGCCGCTGAACTTGCCCGCTTCCTGAAACGGCTGAAACGAAGCAAGCGAGTTGAAATACACCGGAGTGAACGTGTAGCCGGCAAAGTCCGCGGAACCGCTTTTCACCGCACGGTCGTAAGCTTCCCTCCCCACGATCTTTACGATATCATTGAACGGGTAGCCCACCGCTGCCCACAGCACGAGATTCTTGACCCGGCGGTCCCGCACTCCGGTAAGCAAGGCCACTGCACCGCCAAGACTGTGTCCGATCAGCGTGATGCGCTGCGGGTCTACATCGGCAGAGCTGATGCCATAATCCAGTACGGCCCGGGTCTGGGCAATCATCGATTCCATGTCTTCACTGCCGTAATTTCCGCTGCTTTCCCCGCAGCCGGCATAGTCAAAGCGGATAACCATATATCCGTCTGCAGCCAGCTCCCGGGCAGCCTTGACAAAAATCCGGTCAACCCCGATCCGGTTGCCAACGAACCCGTGGCAGATTACGGCAAGCGGCACGCGGTCCTTGCAGCGCCCTGAAGTCCCCTTCTCTCTGGCTGGATAGTGGATGCTTGCTGTTAATTCTTCCCCGTTATGCCGGATGATAATATTCCGTTCCATTGCCGGTCCCCTCCTCCAAAAAGTACACTATTTCAAATTATAATTATCCCGATTAAATTAGTCAGATTAATATCTTAATTATACGTTTTGTGCTATCGTTGTCAATAAGCTGCCGGGATAAGAGGCTCTGCGGGGAAGAAAAGGCCCCCTTCGCTTCCAAAAAGAAGCAAAAGGAGCCCGGCACAGGACAGGCTAAGCCTCATTCATAGCTCTGATGAAACATATCATGTGTTTCCTGTCTGCCTTCCCAGTCTTCCAGCCCATTCTCAGGCTCTCCCTGCACGGAATCCCATAGGCTGAAGCCGTCAGAATTGCCCCAATCTCCAACTTCACCCGCCAGCGGAGGGGCGAAGCCGTCACCTACAAACTTGCCAGGTTCCTGTCTTTTCTCAGTATCCATAATGCTCCCTGCCTTCCTTGAAGCTATAGTGGTGAAGCAGTACCATTATCAGTGTTCACTCATCCATACAGATTATTCATGCCCGGAGGCAGAACGGCTTGTCCTTGCGCTCAACCGCTGCCCAAACGTATACTCTAGGTTAAAGGCTACTCTGATCAACTATTGGAGGTTTATATTTCTGCTATGAAAGTCAAAGCTATGATTAAGCAAAATAACGTGCTCCGTGAGCAGATGACACCGTTTAACCGCTCTTATTATGAAGATATGCTGCTGGGGCTCCGGGCCAGCAAGGTGGACCCTGTCCGCACCGAGGAGCTGCTGCTTGAGGCTGCGGCGCTGCTGCTGGAGGGACAGGCCAAAGGTAAAAACGCCAAGCAGATTTTTGGCGAACATCCGGAGGATTACTTCAAGGAGATTGCGGGCAGTGCTCCCGCCCGCAAAGTGCGCAGCAAGCTGAACTACTACCTGATGATTCCCTGGGCTGCCCTGACCGGACTGTTCAGCGTGTATGCCGTCGCCGGACTGCTCCTGTTATGGAGCACAGGCGACACGGAGATGTTCGGACAGATCAGCATCTTTACAATACTTGTCGTAGGGGCAGGAGCTATTGTCCTGATCGAGATCATCATGAAGTGGCTGTCCTCCTTATCCGAAGATGATGCCCCGAAGCCCAAACCCTTCGATATTAAGGGTCTCGGAATTTATGTGGGCATAGCCATCATTGCAGTATTCCTGGGCATTTTTCTGGACAACCTGTTTCCGGTCATTTCTCTCTCCCCATGGGTGAGCCTTATTCTGGCGGTGGCTGGAGGGCTTGGATTGAAATTTATATTCTTCAAATCATAGATGCCACATTTCAATTCCAACTCAAAACAGGAGGAATATTTCCATGAAGATGAAAACAACGGTTCTAACCGCAGCGATAGCTGCAGCTCTGGGATTGCAGACAGGCCTTCCCGGTCATGTCCTTGCCGAAGGTTCGGGAAGCAGTACCGGCGGCGCTGCAGGAAGCAAGACGACCGCCTCGGCCAACAGTCATGCGGAGGCGGTATACAAGGCAGCCCTGCCGCTGCTGTCCTCTTCTGCCAGGCTGCCGGAGGCTATTAAATATCTGAACAGCAATATCTATGCGGTCACCCCCTATCAGGCAACCGTGTTGACCCTGAAGCTGGAGAATCTCCACAAGGCCGCACTAAAGGCGTGGGAGAGCAAATTCATGAACAGCATTGTCCAGAGAAAACTTACCTCTGTCTATAAGGCGGGGATCAGTATGGCCAAGCTGGCTGACAGCATAGACGACACTTCTTTGCGGAGCCTGCTGAAGAGTGCGGGAGAAAGCGGCTATAAGCTGGAGACGGCGGAAGGCTCATTTTTCCCGGTGATTGACTATGCGGCTTACCGCAAATATAGAGTGTACGTCACGGCTGATATCCGTAATTATTTTTCGATCATGGGCACGGAAACGGATCTTCCTTCCTCCAAGGATAACGGTCTGATCATTTCCTGGGGCGATGTTGCCGCACGCGCACTGGCCCAGGAGGAGTTCATCCAGAGCTACCCTAAGTCCAACCGCATTTCGGCGGTAAAGGCCTTGTATTCCACCTATGTGACTAATACCTTTTATGGACAGAACAATACTCCCCTTTTCCATTACGACAATCTGGAAATGGATCTGGAGGCGCAGAAGGCTTACAGCGGCCTGCTGGCCAAGAACAACGGCAGCAGCCCGTTTCTGCAGAAGCTGGACGGCTTCATGAAGCTGCTGAAGGACAATGGATACAAGCTGGATGATAGCGTAACCGAGTATCTGAAATCTGAAGTACCGCAGTCCTGATCATTTATTATGCAGAAGGCCCGCCCCATGACATCTGGGGCGGGCCTTTTATAGTGCTCGTTTCGGATCGGGAATCAGATCAGCATATTAAACAGGTTGGGATCCTTGTTAATTTCCAGATAATCTACGCCCTTCTGCTGCATGCGTTCGATAAGCGGGGTGTAATCCTCCTTATGCTGCAGCTCGATGCCGACCAGTGCCGGACCGTTTTCCTTGTCATTTTTCTTCGTGTATTCGAAGCGGGTAATATCATCCCCGGGTCCCAGCACATCCGCCAGGAACTCGCGCAGTGCCCCGGCACGCTGCGGAAAATTAACCATGAAGTAATGCTTAAGCCCCTCGTAAATCAGCGACCGTTCTTTGATCTCCTGCATCCGGTCAATGTCATTATTGCCGCCGCTGACGATGCAGACCACCGTCTTGCCGCGGATTTGGTCGCGGTACAGATCAAGCGCTGCGATGGGAAGTGAACCCGCAGGCTCCACAACAATCGCATTCTCATTGTACAGCTCCAGAATGGTTGTACAAGCTTTGCCCTCCGGTACTTTTACCACATCGTCCAGGCGGCGGGAGCAGATATCATAGGTCAAGCCGCCCACCCGTTTCACGGCAGCCCCATCGACAAATTTATTGATCTCTTCCAGCGTGACTACTTCCCCGCGCTGCAACGCTTCGCTCATGGATGCCGCCCCGGAAGGCTCGACGCCAATTACCTTGGTAGACGGGCTAACCGTCTTCACATAGGTAGCCACACCTGCCGCCAGTCCGCCGCCGCCAATGGTGACGAACATAAAATCTGCGGGCTTGTCCAGACTCTCCATGACCTCCATGGCAATCGTACCGTTGCCGGCGATAATGCGCGGCTCATCAAAAGGATGGATCAGTGTCATGCTATGATCAATGCACGCCTGCAGCGCCTCATCGTACGCATCATCGAAGGTATCCCCCTTCAGAATCACCTCTACGAATTCACCGCCGAACTTGCGGACCTGCTTAATCTTCTGATTAGGGGTCGTGCTTGGCATATAAATCTTGCCTTTGATGCCCAGCGCCTTGCAGGAATATGCTACCCCCTGCGCATGGTTTCCCGCGCTTGCACAGACAATGCCCTTGGCTCTGTCCTCTGCAGACAGGCTGCGGATCATATTGTAGGCACCCCGGATCTTGAAGGAGCGGACAATCTGCAAATCCTCACGTTTCAAATACACACTACAGCCGTATCTGGCCGACAGCACTGCATCCAGTTGCAGAGGGGTGCGTACAATAACTTCCCGCAGCACATGATGAGCACGCACGATATCTTCCATTCCGACGATCCGGTCTTCGCCTTCTCTCATTTTCTCTCGCCTCGCTGTCTCTATCTAATCAATTCGTCTTCTTGTAACATACTATCCCGAGGACATTTTATCAAGTATTGTCCGCTCCCGGCAATACAATTCCCCGGAACTCAAGCTTTGAATTTGGATACGGTATGAAGCAGCTGCTCCGAACTGTGCTTGATCTCTTCCATCTCGGCAACAATACCTCCGGATTTGCTGATGATCTGTTCAGCCTGGGAAGCGATGCTGCCTGCACCTTCCGCACCTTCATTAGCAGCACTGCTGGTTTCACTTATTGCAGAGTGCATACTCTGGATGGAGGCCAGAAGCTGCCCGGAGGTAGCACTGAAGTCCGTGACCAGTTCATGAATATAACCGGCATCCTCACTGTACTGCCGTCCTGTCTCCTGCATAGAATCATAATCCTTCAATACCTGCCGGTCTACAAAGCGGAGCATGTTCTCCGCGCCCTCTACCAGATTCTCAACGGCTGCCACCACGGCACCTGTAACCTCCTGAATTTCCGCGGCCGTCTCCCGGGAATTCTCAGCCAGCTTGCGGATCTCGCCGGCCACCACCGCGAACCCCCGGCCTGCCTCTCCTGCTCTCGCGGCTTCGATAGAAGCATTCAGCGACAACAGGCTGGTCTGGGCGGCAATGTCCAGAATGGCTCCGGTCAGGGCATGAATCTGTGCGGTGGACCTGGACTGCTCAATCGCCTTCCGCAGCTTCTCCTCGCTCTGTCCATACATTTCATCGGCCTGCCTCCTTGAGCGGCCCGCTCCTTCCTTCAGGCGCTCTGCCCGGTCGTTGATTTGTCTGGCCGCCTCGGCCCCCTCCCGGGCTTTGCGGGCGATGCCGCTGACCGCATGCTCAATTTCATTCGTGCCCGCATTCAGCTCTTCCATTGATGCCGCCGTCTGCTCCATGCCTGCTGACAGTTCTTCCGTAATCGCGGATATTTCGGAGATGCTTCCGTCAAGCGCAGAGACATTGGTCTCGGCATTGCCGACCGCATCCGAAATGCTCCGGGAGCTCCGGATAATATCCCGGATCATGTTTTGCTGCGAGGCGATCAGTTCGTTGAAACCGCCCGCCAGTACGCCGATCTCGCCTTTGGCGTTCACCTTGGCGCGTGCAGACAGATCACCGGTCATCGCTTGCCGGAAAGCCGCTGTAAGCTGCGGAATCGGCCGCAGAATACTGTTGGACACCAAATAGAGCAGCACCGACAACACGACAATAGATGCAATGATCGAGAGGACAAATATCTGCTGAAAGCCCTGAAGCCGCTGCTCCGCGCTTTTTTGGGGAACAATCAGGGCAACTGACCACTGATTCTCCACAACAGGCGCATAAGATACGTAGCTCGCCACACCGTCGATTTCCGTCCGGATCACGTTGGAGCCCCACTGCACCATTTGATCGCCAAGCATTTTCCAGTTTCCGCCCAGATCACTCATCTTCTTCAGCAGGATATTGTCACTGTCCGGGTGATGGATGAAGGTCCCGGTCTTATCAATCAGCACGGCATATCCGCTGCCATTGTAGTTAAAAGCGCTCAGCGCCTGCGTAATCTGCTCCGTAGAGATATCAGCACCTGCCACACCGATCAGCTTCCCGGATTCATCCAGGATGGGGGCGCTGACACTGACTACCATTTTGCCCGAACCGGCATCAATATAAGGATCTGTAACCGTAGTCCGTTTATTCTTGGCTGTCAGCGAGTACCAGCCCCTTTCCTTCAGGTTGTAATCGGCTGGAGGCTCGAACTCGTCCTGGGTGATCAGCTTATTCACTCCGTCCAGTCCTACATATACATTTAACAGATTCTTGTTATTTTCCTTAATCAGATTCAGTGTGGTAATCAGGTCACTATAGCCGCTTGTGGTTGTGACCGTATCCGCAGAAACCACCTTGCCGATAAAATCACGGACATAAGCATTAGCATTCAGCAGCTCTACACTATCGGATGCGGGCTGAAGCAGCTCGTCAACCTTAACGCCGATTTCTCCCTTCTCATAAGTCAATGAGCTCTTCAAGTCTTCCGCAATAATCTGCTTAGCCTGGCTATAGATCACTACCGATACAATAACGAATATAGCAACTACAGACACAATCACGGACAGAAACAGCTTGCCGCGAATCCCCATACTGCCAAGACGTGAAGCCAGCGGCGGCAATCCGGATAACAGCATACCTCCCTTCTTTGTCTTTCCGGTTGCTCTTAAGGGTGCTGTCTTATCCGCCGTTTTGAGCGCAGGCCGCAGCCCAGTCCCGACGTTTTCTTCCTTGCTTTTTCTCACTGCCATAGGGCTCCCCCCGCCTCAAAATAAAATCAACCCGCATCAACTGCTTCTCTCTATACATCCTCTTAGTTTCGACTTATTTCTTCAATAAAACTCTTTATCCCTTTAACGTTTCACCTCGAGCTGTGAATTAACTGTGTCCATGTCAGGTATTTTACGAAAAATAACATAGTTAAATAAGCGTTCACCTATGTAAACGCCTGTTTCAGAGTATTATTTCATAGTTTTCTAGAAAAACACGCACTTCCATGTCATGTTATGTATCAGAAGAGAGGATTGGCAGTGATTTGAGGGGAGTCAACAAGGCGGGCGAAAGATGAGGATTAGCAGGAGCATTATAGCCGCAGGCATTCTAATTGCAGTTACTCATGTGAAGCCCGCAGCGTAAGCACCCTGCTATTCCAATTACATTAAAGTATGCTGGCGCATCTTGAGAAAAATAATAGAAGGTTGTGTAGTGCGCAGATTGGGTTACCCTCCGTTTTATGACGCGGAGTTTGCGGTGCGGTACAGCTGTGAACGGGTTGGCCATAGCTCTTCGGATGCCAGCCGGTTGATTGCTGCGCCTGATCTTTTTTTCACTTGGGTGATGCTGCTCCGGGTGTATTGGTTAATCAGTTCGTCTAGTACCATCGATTGATGAAGCACGGCTGGATGATCCAGATCGTACTGGTATTGCAAATTATTCAAATCTTGCCTGGCTTGTTCCAATATTTGTTTCAAACATTCTTCTTCTCTCACTCTTATCCCTCCTCTTTTAGTATTTTAGAGGGCTATGTCTTTTTCGGGGTGAAAATTTTTTCAGATAATTTTAGAGAGAATTCAAAAAAAGACCAGCCGGGGACTGGTCTTTTTTCAACTATTTATTAACAACAGAATAATAACGATCGATTAACCCCCATGAACTTCAGAAAAAGTGACGAAGGAGTGACCCGCTGCTGCAGGAATTGAAATAACCAGCACCAGGGCAAAACTAACTACGACCAACAGAGATGCCAATTTTCTTTTCATATTCTTCTTCCTCCTCTTTTAATAGGTTCTGATATCTATTTTGCATTTCTGGGGATGCCAGCGCTCTATATTTCTCAAATAATCTCACACAGGCCAGAATCCGGGTTTCATTGCAGATCAACGATGACGTGGACAGACTATTCAATAAGTATTCAAAACCCATCAGATACAGGCCTTGCCGCAGATAGTATTGGGCAACTCCATACAGAAAACGGGCATGCTGCTCGGAGACCACTTGCTTCGTATATACACCCACAGCCTCTTGATGTTTGATCTGCATGTAGTCCTTGATTTCGGAATCAAAATAATGCAGGATGACATCCACATTGAGATCGAACAGGTTGGCAGCGGTTGTTATGTTAAGCAAGCCCACTAACAGCTCATCCTTGTTCTGTTCGATATAGGCCACATAATCGGCAAGCACGCTTTCGTCCCCGCGCATCAGCCTGGACACATACATGTTGGCCTCTGCCCATCCTTTATACAGCTTCAGCCAATGTAAGGTATCCTCATCGGTTTCCTTGACCCAGCTTAAATCTTGATAGGCGTATGTAAATTGCATCTCTTGCTCATAATCGCCTCGGGCATTGCAGACACTTCCGCGAAGCAGATATGAAGAGGCCAAGTATACAAACATCGGTTTCTGAGGTTTTCTATGCTGCTCCCGTTTTGCCCTCGCTGGCTGTGGTGTCATAAAAAGCTGAATTTTTGCCAGCCGCCCCATTTCCTCGGCTATCCGTTCCACTTTGTCCCAACGCCTCAGCGAACGGTAGGTATTCGCCAGGTCCCTAAGCGCATCAAGCTGGTCGATCTCATCAAGCCGGTCTACAAAAGGCTCAAACTGGAGCGCACACTGGAGGTTGTCCTCCTGATTATCGCTTAGCCGGAGCGTAAACAGGCGATACTGGCAAAAAGCCAGCCGTTCGGAATGCTGTCTCCTCTCACTGAGAGCGACGCTTTCATAGAGCAACGCTGCCGCGGCGCGTCTGCCTTCTGCAAAAAATTCTTCAGCTGTCTCAAACAGCAAAGGAGAATATGTCAGATTATCCAGGAGCAGCGGCAGGATTCGCCTGATGCAATCCAGCTTGTCCAGCTCCGCACAACGGTACAGAAAGGGTCTGACCCTGCGCCAGTTCGGTACGGCTTCAACCATACATTCCTGAATATACTGCTCGTAAAAATGCCCTTTGGGCATGCCCAGCACAGCAGTCATCCGGTCCAGCTGATCCACTCCCATAATCCGGTTACCCTTCAGAATAGAGCTCACCGTGCCTGCATTCAGCCCCGCCAGCCTTCCTAACTGGCTGAAACTCAAAGCTTCCCGTTCAATAAAACTCTCCAGCTCGGTGCGAATCGTGGTTGCATGGTTCAAAAAAAACCACCCCTTAGAAACGCTTCACAATGGCGAATTTCCCCGCTTCAGCTTCGCTAGCATTTGATAATATTTCCTAATATATTGCAAATATAACCATAACCTGCGGCCATGTCAATTCATTTTTTCGCATTCTCTCTTTTTCTGCATTATGTTATATGATACGCCATTTTTCGCGCGGAAATTAGAAAACATATTGACTATTTTACTTATAGATGTATAATCATTTTAGTCAATATATTGTCTAAATTAATAAAGCTCTTAACCACACATACAAGGAGAATAAGCCATGAAAATAAACATAGAACATCAAGAAACATTTGTAGATCAAAAAATTAATATTAGGGTTCTTGATTTAAATCCTAATAGTCGACTAAAAGTAAGTCTGAAAATGGAACTTCCCTGGTGCAGCGGTGATGAATTTTCTTCCTACGCAGTTTTTGTCGCAGATGAAACGGGAAAAGTGGATTTCGACCTAGCAAAGCCTGTGGAGGGAAGCTATGAAACGGCTAATAGTATGGGCCTGATCTATTCATTAAAACAGTCTACATCTACAGGGAAGAATATCGCTGAGAATATTTCTATTGAAAAGCCAATCATCATGCATCTATTATTTGAATCCTCTATAGAAAGAAAGGAAGTACAGTTAAAAAGGCTGTTTAAAGCAGAAGACATTCTTGTCAAACAGATCAATGAAAGTTTTACCGGGCAACTGTTTTATCAGAAAAACACCAATAACAAAACCGTCTTAATGGTGGGAGGATCGGATGGACAAATGCAATCTTTGGCTCTTATGGCCGGACCTCTTGCTTCCAGAGGATTTAATGTGCTGATTACATCCTACTTTGCTTCTAAGGGTTTGCCTGAAAAGCTAGAAGAAGTGCCTTTGGAGTATTTCGAAAAAATATTTAAGTGGGTGGAAGACAATGAAATTACAAGAACGAAAGATATTTATCTTCATGGAACGTCGAAAGGCGGTGAATTAGTTCTTTTACTGGCTTCCAGATATAAACAAATTAGAAAAGTAGTTGCCGTAGAACCTCACACCTATTGTTTTCAGGCCCTTGATGGGTTAATGAGTGGAAGGAATGTCTCTTCTTGGTCCTATCAGGGAAAATCGATTCCATTTATTGAAGTAGACAACAAAATTTTCTTTGAAGATCAGAAAAAGGACATTGAAAAAGGAATTCCATTCGGATTTGCCAGCACATACCGGAAAAGTATTGAAAACGCAACGAATCTAGAAGAATCGAGGATAAAAGTTGAAAATTCCCAGGCTGAGATTCTTTTAATTTGCGGGAAAAAGGACAATATATGGAACAGTTATGATGCATGCTTGGAAATATTGAAGAACTTAAAGAGCAACAATTATAAGCATCATGCGGAATTATTATCTTATGAGAATATGGGGCACCCCATGCCAATTCCCTATATCGTTCCAATTAGCTTAACCTTAGAAATGCCAATGAATGGCGGTGTGTTTTCTTCCGGTGGAACTATTGAGGGAAACGCGGAAGGACAATTTCAATCCTTTAAACGAACGATTGAATTTTTTAATGAGCCGTGATAGAATCATGGGCAATTGGCAAAACTTTAGATTAATTCAAACGGGTGGCTGCAAAACAATTTTGCAGTCACTCTATGTTTCATCCATAGTAATTAGGCCAAATATTACAGAATTCATCTGCGAGGTTGGTTATTGTCATGGATTACGATAAGGAACTCTATCTATTACATCTTATGAAACAGGTCTATTCCAGTCTGATCTCCGTTTCAAACAAGCTTCAAGCAACAGGTGACAAGTATAGTGCGCCCTTAACTTCCAGACAATATATGACTCTGCTTGCAATCCTTCATTTACCCGAAGATGAAACGACAATCATTAATATTGCCAACAAGCTGGGGGCAACCAAACAAAATATCGCCCAATTAATTAATAGCTTGGAAAAAAAGAATTTTATATCCGTTGTTTCCAGCAAAAAGGACAAACGCGCTGTCAATGTACATGTGACAACGTTAGGACTTGAAACTCTAGAAAGCTGCGGTATCAGTGTTACGATTGATTTTATGGCGGATATTTTTAAAGATTTCAAACTGGAAGAGCTGGAGACCTTGTCCAAATTTTTACTCAAATTATATCAATTTGACGGTTCGAAAATGGATGGGCTTGAGGTTGATGTACAAGTTCCAAATACTTTTAGTGAAGAAGAGATCAGAACTGCGATAGAAAGGTTTTCAATCAGAAGAAATGGTAAATTATAAGGAATATAGGAGGAAAAGCGCATAAAAAGCGGGTGTGTTTTCGTTACAGAAAATACACCCGCTTTCTATGTATCTGGTTTTGCTTACTTTATGCTCACATGCCGAAGCTGGCTATCCCTATTGTTTTAGCATCCACTTCAGCAGATCCGGCACGCTCGCCCATAGACGAGAGTGCATAATAACATATTCAATCGCTTCGTTGGAATCGCCCATTCCGACAAAATCAGGGAGGTTATGGGGCAGCCGCTTCACACCCAGCAGGTAATCGGGCACATGCTTGTTCACACCCCGGGCCACGCGGTACAGCATTTTGAGCTGGGAGGTAATTCCGTTCTTCTTATACTCCAGAATGATCCGGTCATAGGCAAAGGCTGCGGCGGCGTCATCCTTGCCATACTTCTCCAGCACCTGCTCTGCCTGCTTCAATTGGTTGCTGTACAGGTACACAGCAGCGAGCAGGTAGCGCGCTCCGGTATTATCTTCCGTATTCAGCTCCAGAATATGCTCCAGGATTTGTGCTGCTTCTTTGGCATTTCCGCCAAACCAGCAGGATTCGGCGTAGCTTTTACAAATCCGGATGTATGGCCGGGTCTCATGAAGCCCCCAGAAGTCCCCTTTGTTCTTCTCAAAAAACAGTTCGCCCAGCTCGCGTTCGCCTGCGGCGATTCCGGCCTTGAGATAAGCCCGTGCCTCTTGCTCATTGTCCGATTCCTCAGCCAATATGAGATACGCATCAGAGCTGTCAGGGTACATCTCCAGCGCCGTTTCCGCCAGCTGTATTCTCCGTTTGGAAGAACTGGCTTCCATCGCCATATACAGCAGAGCCTGCGCTTTGTCCTTCGGTGTGCCCGGGCCGTTCAGCATCGCCAGTTCGTCAGCTTCGCCGCCCATGCCGTAATCCTCGATGTAATTGAGTATCTCCTTAACCTTGCGGGAGATCGTCGCCGCCGTTACCTCATATTTGTCGGCCAGCTCAGCCTGCGAAACATTGAAGCCGTATTCCTCGGACAGCAGATACTCGATTGCGGCACAGAACGAGCCTGTCTTTTTCACGGCAGGTCTGGTCTGGCGTGAATAGCCGTTCCATAGCACCAGAGCTTCAAAAATCAGCTCCCGCTCGTATTGGTTCCTCATGCTCTCGATAAGCTGCAGGGCCAGCTGTTCGTGAGCCGGATGCTCCCATTTCATTTCACGTGCCACCATCTTTTTCAGCTTGGTCAGGGTCAGCTTGCCCTCAGGCTGAATCGAGGTTTCCTGGACCGCCTGTTCCATTTCCGGCCGGATAGCTGTCAGCTCTTGTGCAGCCGCCGCTTCCTCCGTTGTTACCAGCCGCAGTATGGATTCTACCGCAGAGGACTCCTTGTCCAGGCAGCATTTCTTATATTTTTTCCCGCTTCCGCATGGGCACAAGTCATTTCTTCCAACCTTACTCAAAACTAATTCCCCCTTAAATCTGTCACTAACCATTCGCATGAGCTCATTGCTGCTTAAGCACTACAGGCATCATTTTCCGGCACGAGGCATTCTATATCACTTACAACTTCCGATGATTTAAAAAAGGCCTTTCCTGAAAGGAAAGACCCTTTATCTGTATATATCCGCACATTTTTTCCCCCGTACGAGTTGTATTATAGCACTTCTTCTACCACTTGTCAGTCCTTTTTTGGGACTAATAGCGTAAAAACTTGCGCTAATACAGTTCTTTATCCTCAGATCAGCGCCTTCATGGCGATGTCGCTGCGGCTGTGCATTCCGGGAAATGAAATCTTCGCCACGCTGGCGTAGGCTGCTGAACGCGCTTCAGCAATGCTTGCTCCCATGCCAACGACTCCCAGCACGCGTCCGCCATTCGTTACCCATGTTCCCTCTTCCGTCCGTTCCGTTCCGGCATGAAAAACCAAATCATTCGGGCTGTTCTCAAGACCGGCAATCGGCACGCCCTTCGGATAAGGCCCGGGGTATCCCTCAGAAGCCAGGACCACGCATACCGCTGCTTCCTCGCTCCACTCAATCTCGGCCTCTGCCAGTCTTCCTTCCGTGACCGCAAGGAATATCTCCAGCAGATCACTCTTAAGTCTTGGAAGCACGACCTGTGTTTCGGGATCGCCGAAACGTGCGTTGAATTCAATGGTCTTCGGTTTGCCATCCGGTGAGATCATCAGGCCGGCGAACAGCACACCGCTGAATGGACGGCCTTCCGCTACCATTGCCCGGGCTGTCGGCTTGATAATCGTCTCCACCGCTTCCTGAATAATCGCTTCGTCAATATGCGGCAGCGGTGAGTAAGTGCCCATGCCGCCTGTATTCGGGCCTTTATCACCGTCAAATACAGGCTTGTGGTCCTGTGCGGCAGCCATCGGACGCACGGTCTCTCCATCCACAAAGGCAAGAATCGACATTTCCTGACCGGCCAGAAACTCCTCAATGACAACCTGTGCCCCGGCCTCCCCAAACACCTTGGTCACCATGATATCCCGCAGGGCGAGTTCCGCCTCTTCCCGGGAGTAAGCCACGGTCACACCTTTTCCCGCCGCCAGCCCGTCCGCTTTGATGACAACCGGCAGTCCCTGGCCTCGTAAATAGGACAGCGCCGCTTCGTAGTCACTAAACTTCTCATAGGCAGCGGTAGGGATGCTGTATTTATGCAGCAGATCCTTCATAAAGGTTTTACTGCCTTCAATTTCCGCTGCATTCTTGCGGGGGCCGAATACAGGAATATGATGTGCTTCGAATGCATCGACAATGCCAGCCGCCAGCGGATCATCCGGCCCGATGACGACGTAGTCAATGCTCTTCTCCTTGGCAAAAGCGGTCAGCTTATCGAACTCGAACACGCCGATCGGCACACATTCGGCCAGCTGCGCAATCCCGGCATTGCCGGGTGCGCAGTAGATTTTACCCGCTTTGGGACTGCGGGACAGGCTCCAGATGATGGCATGCTCGCGGCCGCCGCCGCCCACTACTAAGATATCCATTGAATTGAGTCCTCCCAGCGTTCTAGTGTTTGAAATGGCGAACGCCGGTGAAGACCATGGCAATACCATATTCATTAGCAACTTTGATGGACTCTTCGTCCTTGATGGAGCCGCCCGGCTGAATAACCGCCGTGATGCCGGCTTTTGCCGCCATTTCCAGCGTATCGCCCATTGGGAAAAACGCATCGGAGGCCAGCACAGAACCCTTGGCTTTCTCCCCGGCCTGCTCAATGGCGATCTTCGCCGCACCGACACGGTTCATCTGGCCTGCACCTACGCCGACTGTCATATCATCCGCCGCCAGCACGATAGCGTTAGACTTCACATGCTTAACTACCTTCCAGCCGAACAGCAGCTGCTTCAACTCTTCTTCAGTAGGCTTGCGGTTCGTCACCACCTGCAGCTCTTCCGGATTGACGGAGTGCACATCGCTCTCCTGAACGACCATGCCGCCTTCAATGGAAGTTACCACAAAGCTGGATTTCCGCGCCGCAGCCGTGCTGAGATTGCCCAGTTTGAGCAGGCGGATATTCTTTTTCTTCGTGAGAATGTCCAGCGCTTCCTCTGTGAAGCCCGGTGCCAGCACGATTTCCAGGAAGATGTCCTTCAGCATATTGGCCGTATCGGCATCAATAATCCGGTTGGCCGCTACGATTCCGCCAAAGATGGAGGTTGGATCGGCATTATAGGCTTTTTGATACGCTTCATATACACTTGCCCCTACGCCTACCCCGCAAGGATTCATGTGCTTAACGGCTACCACAGCCGGCTCTTCGAACTCCTTCACGATCTGCAGCGCCGCGTTGGCGTCATTGATGTTGTTGTAGGACAGTTCCTTGCCGTGCAGCTGCTCAGCAGATGTGAGGGTGTCCTGGGCAGCCAGAGGTTTGCGGTAGAACGCTGCTTTCTGGTGCGGATTCTCCCCATACCGCAGATCCTGAATTTTCTCGTAAGTTACCGTATAGCGCTCCGGCAGCGGTTCACCGGTCACATTCGCCAGATAATCGGAAATCAGGGCATCGTAAGCCGCCGTGTGGCGGAACACTTTTGCCGCAAGACGTTTGCGGGTTTCCAGAGTGGTATCTCCGCCTGCACGCACTTCCTCAAGCACCGTGGCATAGTCGGCTGCATCCACGACCACACTGACAAAAGCATGGTTCTTCGCCGCCGAACGCAGCATCGTCGGTCCGCCGATATCGATGTTCTCGATCGCTTCCTCATACGACACATCCGCTTTGGCAATCGTCTCCGCGAACGGATAGAGATTCACGACAACCAGATCGATGTAGTCCAGGCCCAGCTCCTGCATCTGCCGAGTGTGCTCCTCGTTGTCACGGACCGCCAGAAGGCCGCTGTGTACGGCCGGATGCAGCGTCTTCACGCGTCCGTCCATAATTTCCGGGAACCCTGTCACATCCGAAATACCGATGACCGGTACGCCTTCTTTTGCCAAAAGGGTGCTAGTGCCGCCTGTGGAGATGATTTCTACGCCCAATGCAGACAACCCGCGGCAAAAATCCACGATGCCCTGTTTGTCCGATACGCTGACCAGCGCTCTTTTGATACTCACTTTGATAGTCCTCCTCCGGATGGTGTTAAATTTAGTTGCAGGTGAAGCGTACTGAGAAAATCTGCTATATAGATTGAACCTGAAATCTGTAATCTTCGTTGTGCCGATACTAACCTAATTGAGTAAAATGGTTTACCAACCTCAATGCAGCTGCGAGGGACGGTGTACAATCTCCGTTTATTTCAACACCAACTGTGCAAAAAAAGAACAAAATCCGCCTTCTTCCGGGCTGCCTTCACTGCTTGTGCAATATTTCCCGAGAAATATCAGAACCGGGCGGCTATTCCCGAATAACCGTTTTTCTGCCATCCAGTTCTACCTTTCCTTCAGCCAAAGCACGCACAACCTCAGGATACAGCTCATATTCCACTTGATGAATGCGCTCTGCCAGCGATTCCACAGTGTCACCAGGCTCCACGGCCACGCTGCGCTGGGCAATAACCGGTCCGGTATCCATGCCGCCATCGACAAAATGCACCGTTACTCCCGTCAGCTTCACACCGTAATCCAGCGCTTGGTCAATGGCGTCCTTCCCGGCGAAGGCGGGTAAAAGCGAGGGGTGGATATTCACGGTCCGGCCTGCGTAAGGCGTCAGCAGCACTGGGGTAATCAGCCGCATATATCCGGCCAGAACGATCAGGCCGATATCCCGGCGCTGCAGCTCGGCTACGATCTCAGCCTCGTAGAGCTCGCGGCTTGCGAAGTCCTTCGGCCGCAGCATCAGAGCGGGGATGCCCGCCTCCTCCGCACGTTTCGCCACAGGCGCTTCCGGCCTGTCGGATACCAGCAGCTCTATACGCCCTCCGCCAAGCTGTCCTGCCCGCTCGGCTTCTGCCAGTGCGGCAAAATTGCTGCCCTGCCCGGAGGCAAAGACAGCGATCCGGCTCCACTGCATCACACTTCAGCTCCCGTAAAGGTAACGATGCGTTCCCCTTCCGTTACTCTGCCAATCAAATAGGCTTCTTCCCCGGCCGCTTTTAACAATTCCAGTGCGCGTTCTCCATCCGCCTCAGCCACAACCAGCACCAGACCTACGCCCATATTAAAGGTGGTGAACATATCACGGTTGCTGACTCCGCCTTTTTTCTGCAGCAAATCAAAGATCGGCAAAACCGGCCACGAGCCGTAGTTAATGTCCACGTTCACACCTTCCGGCAGCACGCGCGGAATGTTCTCAATGAACCCGCCTCCGGTAATATGGGCCATGCCCTTGACCGGCAGCTGCTCCAGCAGCCCCAGCAGCGGCTTCACATAAATCTTGGTAGGCGCCAGCAGCACATCTACCAGCGGAGCGCCCAGCTCCGGCACCACATCGTTCAGCCCATAGCCGTCTTCCTCCAGCAAAAGCTTGCGCACCAGCGAAAAGCCGTTGCTGTGCACACCGCTGGACGCCAGGCCAATGACCGTATCTCCAGGCGCGATATCCGCACCTGTCACCAGCTTGGCCTTGTCGGCTACACCCACCGTGAATCCGGCGATATCATATTCACCCGCCGAATACATGCCCGGCATCTCAGCCGTCTCGCCGCCGATCAGCGCGCAGCCTGCCTGATGACAGCCTTCGGCAATCCCGGCAACAATCGCTTCGATCTTTTCGGGCACAACCTTGTCGCAGGCCAGATAATCAAGGAAGAACAGAGGCTCTGCCCCCTGCACCACAATATCATTCACACACATGGCTACCGCATCGATGCCAATCGTGTCGTGGCGGTCGGCCGCGAAAGCGATTTTGAGCTTCGTGCCCACCCCGTCGGTTCCCGATACGAGCACCGGCTCTTCATACTTGTCTTTATTGAGTCCGAAGAGTGCACCGAACCCGCCGAGCTCTGTCATCACTTCCGGACGGAATGTGCGCTTCACATGCTTCTTCATGCGTTCTACCGCTTCATTGCCAGCTGCAATATCCACTCCGGCGTTTTTATAAGCTTCCGACACTATTGGACACCTCATTTGAATTAGTTTAGAGCGCGTGTGTTCGGGGCGGCAGGGATTTGAAGCGTGGTGGTTATAGTCGTCATTACGAGGAATGTTTGGACTTCCGGTCGCTGTTATGTTTGGATTTCCTTGATTTAAACCGCTGTCCGCGGTAGAAATCCAAACATAAAGGCGAACGCTATCGCTCCTCCAGTTCCAAACTTCCTCTCCATAACTCCAACCACCGGGTTCAACCCCCGCCGCAAGCCGCAGTTACGCGCCTTGCACAGGGCAGTCAGCCGGCGCTTTTGGCGAAGCCAAGCGCCTCCTTTAGCGAGAGCTCCCCCGCTTTTGCGCAGCAAACAGAACGGGGACTCAAGCTTTTGCCCTTGGCGCACGGGGCGAAGCCGTGCGCGCCTTAGGGCGAGAGAACCCCCGCTTTTGCGCAGCAAACAGGCTGGTTCTTGAGCATTCAGGCCCGGCGGGGCAGCATGCCGCCAGGGCGCGGTGCGCCGTAAAGCGTGTCCGCAGGACAAAGCGGGCCCCCGCACCCACGTCCTCTTAGCAAGTTTAGAGCAAACTCCTACCGCCGAGCTTTCGGGTGGCCGGAGGGCAGCGCCCTCTGGAATCCCCCTTTGCAAGGGGGACTTAGGGGGATGGACCCACGACTTAGGGAGATGATAGGCTGCCTCAGCAGCTGCACCCGTCCTTCTCCTCCCCGCCAAAATCCACCTGCGTCGGATAATCATTATCGAAGCAGGACAGACACAGGCCGCCCTTATAATCTCCGCTGTTGTAACCGCCGATGGCCTGGATCAGGCCTGCCGGCGTGAGGAATGCCAGCGAATCGGCATTGATCTCGTGGCAGATTTCTTCGACGGTCTTGTAAGAGGCGATCAGCTCGCGGCGGTCCGGAGTATCGATGCCGTAGAAGCAAGGATTCTTGAAAGGCGGCGAGGTAATCCGCACATGGACCTCAGTTGCTCCGGCTTCGCGCAGCAGATTGACGATCCGGCGCGAAGTGGTGCCGCGCACGATGGAGTCGTCGATCATAACCACGCGCTGGCCTTCTACGACGCGGCGCACCGCGCTCAGCTTCATCTTCACGCCTTGCTCGCGCAGTTCCTGGCTCGGCTGGATGAAGGTGCGGCCGGTGTATTTGTTCTTAATCAGGCCAAGCTCATAGGGAATGCCAGTCTGCTCGGCATAGCCGATAGCCGCAGAGATGCTGGAATCCGGCACGCCGGTTACGATGTCAGCGTCAACGAAGGCTTCCAGCGCCATCCGGCTGCCCATCCGTTTGCGGGCGGCATGAAGGTTGGAGCCGTTCAGATCGCTGTCCGGCCGGGCAAAATAAATGTATTCCATCGCACACAACGCCTTGCGCTGCGGCTCGGCAAAACGGTCTTCCCGGAAGCCGTTCTGGTCAAGCACCAGCAGCTCGCCGGGCTCAATGTCGCGGACGAACTGAGCGCCGATGACTTCCAGCGCGCAGGATTCCGAGGCAAAAACATAGGCTTCACCTACACGCCCCATCACCAGCGGACGGAGGCCATGCGTGTCGGAAGCTACGATCAGCTTGTCATTGGTCATCAGCAGGAAGGCGAAGCCGCCCACCAGCTGCTGGAGGGCATCTTTAGTCGCCTCAACAAACTCCTTCTGCGAGCGGGCAATCAGATGCGCCAGCACCTCGGTATCGCTTGTGGTCTGGAAGATGGAGCCGCTCTGCTCCAGCTGCTTGCGGATCAGCGGCTCATTCACAATATTCCCGTTGGTGGCAATCGCCAAATCCCCGTCACGGTATTTGAAAACCAGCGGCTGCGCATTGGTCAGACGGCTGTCACCGCTGGTGGAATAGCGCACATGGCCAATGGACATGTTGCCGACCAGCGAAGCGATTTTGTCCTTATCAAACACTTCCTTGACCAGCCCCATGCCGCGGTGATAGTGGAAATCCCGTCCATCTGCCACGCAGATGCCCGCACTCTCTTCCCCCCGGTGCTGCAGGGCATGCAGGCCGTAATATGACATGGAGGCAGCCTCCGGGTGTCCGAAGACCCCGAAGACGCCGCATTCTTCTTTTAGCGTATCAAAAATATCTCCCGAGCCCGTTCCTTCGTTGTAAAAGTCGCCGGTCCACAGGATGGGGTTCTCCTGCTTGTTCCCGGTCTTTATTTCATAAGACATGGAATAGCATCCTCCCAAGTGGTTTTTAATGCGGCTACAGCCTCGTCCAGCACGGCTTCGCCGTCCAAGGAGACGCGCAGTCTGTCGCCGCCGACCGTTCCGATAATTTCAGCCGGCACGCCATAGGCAGCTACTGCTGCCCTCAGCTCTTCCGCTCGGCCAGGTGCCGCTGTCAGCACAATGCGGGATTGGCTCTCGCTGAACAGCGCCACATCTCTGCGCAGTCCGCCAGCGGACCATTCCACATTAGCTCCGATAGAGCCGCTGATACAGCTCTCAGCCAGCGCTGCGGCCAAGCCCCCTTCGGAGAGGTCATGCGCCGAGCGGACCAGTCCGCTGCGGATCGCCGCAAGAACAGCATCCAGCAGCTTCTGCTCGGTTGCCAGATCCAGCTCAGGCGGACGGCCTTCCGTCAGGCCGTGTACGGCATATTGGAATTCGCTGCCGCCCAGCTCCGCCTTAGTCACGCCCAGCAGCAGAATAGCATCGCCTTCCTGCTTGAAGGCCTGAGTGGTAATATGATCGGTATCTTCGACTAGCCCGACCATACCGACAACCGGTGTCGGATAGATTGCTCCAGAAGCATTTTCGTTGTACAAGCTGACATTGCCGCCGATAACCGGCGTGTCCAGCACGCGGCAGGCTTCAGCCATGCCATCTACGGCACGTTCCATCTGCCAGAATATTTCCGGCTTCTCCGGACTGCCGAAATTCAGGTTATCCGTAATTGCCAGCGGCTTGGCCCCGGAACAGACGATGTTGCGCGCCGCTTCGCTGACTGCAATCCGCCCGCCAACTTCAGGGTCCAGATAGACATAACGGCCATTGCAGTCTGTAGTCATAGCCAAGCCCTTGCGTGTGCCATGAATCGTCACCACCGCCGCATCGGAGCCGGGACGGACCGCAGTGCTTGTCCGCACCATGTAATCGTACTGGTTGTAGACCCATGCTTTGCTCGCTACTGTCGGTGATGCCAATACGGTATGCAAGGCGCCGCCCAGATCCTTTACTTCTGCATAACGAAGCGTATCAACCGAAGCATTCTCTTCATAGTACGCCGGCACCGCAGATGGCTTTTTATAAATCGGGCACTCATCCACCAGAGCCTTTACCGGCATATCACCGACAACCTCGCCATGATGGAACAGCTTCAGGCGGCCGTCATCGGTTACCTTGCCCACTTTACGGCAGATAACCCCCCAGCGGTCAAAAATCTCCTGTGCCTGCGCTTCATCCTTGGGTTCAACCACAAACAGCATCCGCTCCTGCGACTCGGACAACATCATCTCGTAAGGCGTCATGCCGTCTTCACGCTGCGGCACCTGGTCCAGATACAGTTCCAGGCCGTTGCCCGCTTTGCTCGCCATTTCGGCACTGGAGCAGGTAAGCCCCGCTGCGCCCATATCCTGAATGCCCAGCACGATGCCGCTGTCGATCAGCTCCAAGCAGGATTCCATCACCAGCTTTTCCATAAACGGATCGCCGACCTGCACCGCTGTCTTCTTGGCTTCCGATTCCTCGCTCAGCTCGACGGAGGCAAAGGTTGCGCCATGAATCCCGTCGCGTCCGGTAGGAGGACCTACGTAGAACACCGGGTTGCCTACACCTTTGGCTACACCGCGCTGGATTTTGTCATGATCAATGAGTCCGACACACATGGCATTGACCAGCGGATTGCCGTCATAGCTGTTGTCGAACATAATTTCGCCGCCCACTGTCGGAATCCCGATACAGTTGCCATAGCCGGCGATACCGGATACGACATGCTCGAACAAATATTTGACCCGGTCGCTTTCGAGCTTTCCGAAACGCAGGGAGTTCATCAGCGCCACCGGTCTTGCACCCATGGAGAAAATATCGCGGATAATCCCGCCCACCCCGGTCGCCGCGCCCTGGTAAGGCTCAACTGCCGAAGGATGGTTATGGCTTTCGATTTTGAAAACAACGGCCTGGTTGTCTCCGATATCAACGATCCCGGCGCCTTCGCCCGGTCCCATCAGCACGCGCGGCCCGCTCGTAGGGAAACGGCCCAGCAGCGGCTTCGAGTTCTTATAGGCACAGTGCTCAGACCACATTACACTGAACACGCCGATCTCCGTATAGTTTGGCTTGCGGCCCATGAAAGAAGTGATGAGCTCATATTCGCTGTCCGACACACCGAATTGATTGTAGATTTTCTGCTCCGCGATTTGCTCGGCGGTCGGCTCCTTAGCGGATACTTGCTGTGTCATAACGATCCCTCCATGTCTTGAGAATGGATGTGAACATCCGTTTGCCGTCTTCCGAACCAAGCAGGCTGTTCGCTGCGCGTTCCGGGTGAGGCATCATGCCAACCACATTGCCCTGCACATTGCAAATCCCGGCAATATGCTCCACGGAGCCATTAGGATTATCACTATAGGTGAATACGATCTGATTATTGGCTTTTAGCCCGGCCAACGTCTCTTCATCACAGTAGTAGTTGCCTTCACCATGCGCGATTGGAATGACAATCTCCTCATCCTTCGCATAATCAACTGTAAACGGCGTAGTGTTATTAACCACCTTAAGCACCGTATCATGACAGCGGAACTTCATCGACATATTGCGGCGCAGTGCACCTGGCAGCAGGCCGGCTTCGGTCAGAATCTGGAATCCGTTACAGATGCCGAGCACAAATTTGCCCTGCTCTGCGGCCTTGGCCACTTCAGCCATCACCGGAGCAAACCGGGAAATCGCACCGCAGCGCAAATAATCACCATAAGAGAAGCCGCCCGGCACAAGAATACAGTCATAAGCCGACAGATCAGTCGCCGTATGCCACACATATTCTACTGGTTCGCCGAGGCTGTCTTCTACCGCCTTGTAGCAGTCAATATCGCAATTGGAACCCGGAAAGACAAGTACAGCAAATTTCATGACTTTTAGTCCTCCAATTCGTAGCGGTAATCCTCGATTACCGTGTTGGCCAACAGCTTTTCACACATTTCCTTCAGGCGTCCTTCCGCTTCAGCGCGGTTGTCGGTATCCAGGGTCAATTCCATATACTTGCCAATGCGCAAGCTCTCCACTTCCTGAAAACCAACGGAATGCAGCGCCCCTTGCACGGCTACACCCTGGGGATCGAGCACACTTTTTTTGATGGTGACATACACTGTCGCTTTTAACATACGCTTGTAGTTCCTCCTAAAATTTAATGAGCTTGGCTTGGCATGATTAATGGTCGGTACCTCAACGTTATAACTAACTCAACTGCTTGGCATACAGCTTTTACTGCATAACATACAGCTATAATCTCAATATCTCCGGCAAAATCATTTTTAGTTGTATTCCTTACAGTTATATTCCTGAATATCTGCTTTTTAAGGCCTTATCACCTGTTTCAGCTGTACCAAGTACATTTAAAATGCAAGTTGCATTTATTTTGTGCAAAATAACTGCATAGAGTGCAATTAATACTGGCCGGGATAATACAACAATCTATAAAGTCTTGCCGGTGAGGCGATGATAAATGTCCAGATAACGGCGGGTGGTTTCTTCCACGACTTCTGCCGGGAGCGGGTCCGGGGTGCTGTTCTTGTCCCAGGAGGATGCGGACAGATACGTCCGGACCGGCTCCTTATCCATGCTGTCGATCTCAATATCCAGCGCATATTTGTCCTTGGCCCAGAAGCGTGAAGCATCCGGGGTAAAAATTTCGTCGATCAGGATCACCTTGCCGTCCAGCAGTCCGAACTCGAATTTGCAATCCGCGAGGATAATGCCACGCTCTTCGCAGTACTCTCTGGCAAAAGCGAACAGCTTCAGGCTTTTCTCCTTAAGCTCCAGCGCAAGCTCCGCCCCAATTAGCTCCTGCATCTTCTCAAAAGGGATATCCTCGTCGTGGCCGACATCATTTTTGGCCGCAGGGGTAAAAATCGGCTGGGACAGCTGCGCGTTTTTGCGCAGGCCCGCAGGAAGCCCGATGCCGTTGACCTTGCCGGTCTCCTGATACTGCCGCCAGCCGCCGCCGGTAATGCAGCCGCGCACGACGCATTCGATGTCAATACGCTCCGCTTTGCGGACGACCATGATACGGTTTCTGAGCGCCTCCCGGTCCTTCACGATCCCCCCCAGCCGGTCCACATCAATATGCACGACGTGGTTCTCCATCAATTCACTGGTTTGGCCAAACCAGAACGCGCTTAGCCGGTTAAGCACATTGCCTTTCTCCGGCACCGCCGGATCAAGCACATAGTCGAATGCGGATATCCGGTCCGTGACCACGATCAGCACTTCTTCCCCCAGATCGTACAGCTCGCGAACCTTTCCTTTGTAGAGCAGCGGTGCATTTACGAGATCCACAGCCGTGGATACGGCAGGGTATGTCATGACCTTTCCTCCCTTGAACAAATGATCTTGCGTATACTCTGCGTAAAGAACAATATTAGGCGCGGATCTTCACCGCTCAATCAAAAGCTCCCACAACGGTCTGGTAAATAAGTTTCACTGCAAGAAATGTTTGGACTTCCGATCGCTGTTATGGTCATATTTCTCTGATTTAACCGCAAGCTGCGGTAGAAGCCCGACCATAAAGGCGAACGCTAACGCTTCTCCAGTTCCAAAATTTCTCTCCGCTCCTCTTTTACCGAACCAATATATTCAAGCTTCCAGTTGTGCTCGATTCAGAACCCCCGCTCTCCTGGTCCTTACGCCATCTATTGCTGCGTTCCTTAGTTCACCACTAACTTACCTTTTATTAAATTAGCTCCAGCTTGCGGAAGATGGTATCTACATGCTTAAGGTGCCACGAAGGATTAAAAGCATCCTCAATCTCTTCCGGGCTAAGCACAGCGGTGATCTCCGGGGTAGCCTCTACGATATCGCGGAACTGGGTTTGCTCCTCCCAGGCCTGCATCGCACGCGGCTGTACGGTATCGTAGGCCTGTTCACGGCTGAAGCCCTTGTCGATCAGCTTGGTCAGAATGCGGCCGGAGAACGGCACCCCGAAGGTGCGGTTCATGTTGCGTTTCATATTGTCCGGGAACACGGTCAGGTTCTTCACGATGTTGCCGAAGCGGTTCAGCATATAGTTCAGCAGCATGGTCGCATCCGGCAGGATAATCCGCTCCACGGAGGAATGCGAGATGTCGCGCTCATGCCACAGCGGCACGTTCTCGTAGGCCGTCATCATGTGGCCGCGAATCACGCGCGACAAGCCGGAGATATTCTCGCAGCCGATCGGATTGCGTTTGTGCGGCATCGCCGACGAGCCCTTCTGGCCTTTGGCAAAAGCCTCTTCCACCTCGCGGATTTCGCTCTTTTGCAGCGCGCGGATTTCGGTAGCGAACTTGTCCAGGGAAGTGGCGACAAGGGCCAGCGCAGCCATATATTCCGCGTGGCGGTCACGCTGCAGCGTCTGTGTGGAGATCGGCGCCGGGCTGGTGCCCAGCTTGCGGCAGACGAATTCTTCAACGAACGGGTCTATATTGGCGTAGGTGCCGACCGCCCCGGAGATTTTGCCGAACTGCACGCCGTTTGCAGCATGGCGGAAACGCTCCAGGTTGCGCTTCATTTCCTCGTACCAGAGCGCCATTTTGAGTCCAAATGTCGTTGGCTCGGCGTGCACGCCATGGGTGCGTCCCATCATTGGAGTATCTTTGTAGGCAAGCGCCTTGTCTTTGAGAATTTCGATGAAGTTGATAATATCCTTCTCCAGAATCTCGTTGGCCTGGCGCAGCAGATAGCCGAGCGCCGTATCCACAACGTCCGTCGAGGTTAATCCGTAATGCACCCATTTGCGCTCCGCGCCCAGGCTCTCGGATACCGCACGGGTAAACGCAATAACATCATGACGCGTTTCGAGCTCAATTTCATTAATGCGGCCGATGTCGAATTTGGCATTCTTCCGCAGCTTCGCAGCATCTTCATGCGGGATGACTCCCAGCTCGGCCCATGCCTCGCAGGCGCAAAGCTCCACTTCCAACCATGCGTTGAATTTATTCTCTTCGGTCCAAATGGCCCGCATCTCAGGTCTGCTGTAACGTTCGATCATATCTGGTCAGTTCCTCCAAAGGTTAGTTTGCTCCACCCAGGACAACCCGTCGCCGGTGTCCTTGCAGAGCAGGTTGATGTGGCCCATTTTGCGGCCGGTCTTGCTCTCAGCCTTGCCATATATATGAAGCTTGGGTGCTACACCAAGCCGGTTTCCTGCTTCATCCGGCGCACAGACCGCCTGAATGGCCCCATCCAGATGCTGGCCCAGCACATTCACCATGACCACAGGGGTCAGCAGCGAGGTATCGCCCAGCGGCAGATTGCAGATGGCACGCACATGCTGCTCAAACTGCGAGGTGACACAGGCATCCATCGTATAATGCCCGGAATTATGCGGACGCGGCGCCAGCTCATTTACGAACAGCTCGCCGCTCTCGGTCACGAACATTTCCACAGCCAGCAGTCCAACCGCATTCATCCCGGAGACAATCCGCTCGGCCAGCTCGCAGGCCCGCCGTTGAATCTCTTCCGGCACCCTGGCAGGCACGATCGACAGATGCAGGATGTTGTTCACGTGGATGTTCTCCGCGGCCGGGAAGCTCTTCACCTCGCCGGAGGCGCTGCGGGCGGCAACCACAGAAATTTCGCATTTGAAGGCGACAAATTTCTCCAGCACCAGCTCGGGCAGAGCGCCTCCGGCTGAAGCGCCCGGCGCCACCTGCCGGAAGGCGGCTTCCAGCTCTTCCGGCTGGCGGATGACGGCTTGTCCCTTGCCGTCATACCCCCCTGTGGCTGTCTTCAGCACACAGGGGAGGCCCAGCTCGGCTGCCGCAGCCGTAAGCTCGGCCAGGCTGCCGACCTTGCGGTATGGGGCAACGGGGACGCCCGCGGCCTCGACCGCCGCCTTCTCGCGCAGCCGGTGCTGCGTCGTATACAGCAGCGCACTGCCCTGCGGCACGTACGACTCTGCCGTCAGCAGCGCGGCCACGTCCGCGTCGACGTTCTCGAACTCGTACGTGATGACGTCCGCGCGCCGGGCCAGCTCACGCGCCGCGTCCCGGTCGTCGTACGCCGCTGTAATCTGCGGCGTCACCTGCCCGCAGGGCGCATCCGGCGCAGGGTCCAGCGCTACGAAGCGGTAGCCCATGGCGCTGCCGGCCAGCGCCATCATGCGCCCGAGCTGCCCGCCGCCGAGCACGCCGATGACCGCGCCGGGCAGCAGGGTCCGGGGCGCGCCTGCACCCGGCGCGGCGGTGTCCCCCGAAGCGGCAGCTGCCGGCTTCGCCATCCCCCTGCCCTCGGGGCTGCCTTGCCCCGCAGCCTCCAGGCTTTGTGCTGTCAGCTCCCCCGCTGGTGTCGCCAGCCCATCAGCCTTCAGCTCTCCCGCCGATGCCGCCAGCCCATCGGTCTTCAGCTCTTCCGGCCTCATAGGCTCTCGCTGCTTTCCAGCACTTCGCGTTGAATGGCGTCGCGCCGCTGCTGCGCCCGGCTCTGCACCTCAGGATCGAATGCGCCGATGATCTGTGCAGCGAGCAGCCCCGCATTGGTCGCTCCTGCACGGCCAATCGCTACAGTGGCTACCGGAATGCCACCCGGCATCTGCACAATGGAGAGCAGCGAATCCAGACCGTTCAGCGCCTTCGACTGTACCGGGACACCGATAACAGGCAGCATGGTCTTTGCTGCCACCATCCCCGGCAGATGCGCCGCTCCGCCTGCTCCGGCAATAATGACGCGCAGGCCGCGGCCTGCCGCTTCCTCCGCGTAGCGGAACATCAGATCCGGTGTGCGGTGTGCTGATATCACTTTTTTCTCATACGCTACCCCCAGCTCCTCAAGGACGATGCAAGCATGCTCCATTGTTTCCCAATCTGATTTGCTGCCCATGATGACACCAACCTGCACTGACATGATTCAACCTACCTTCCGCTTCCCGATTTAGAGACTCATGTGTAATAAGTTTGTCCTGTTTCATGCTAGTTTTCCATAAATCCGAAAAAAAAAGCCCGGATTCCAGACGCATTTTGCTGCGGATGGACCCAGACTACTTCAGGAATTAGGAGTGCAGCCCCTATTTACAGCTTCAGCGGCATGCAACAGGGATAAGCGCACAGCTCGCCGCCCCGTGTCCGGAGCGGCGCTGACGGCCGTTCTAGTCATCCTATTCCCTCGTAGTCCGGCAATTTACGGTTACCGGGTAGAAACTTCCGGGCCTTATCCCCGGCTTTATACGAGCTCTTCATAGGTTCATCTTAACAATGGCCTACACATCATGTCAACTTAAACACGAACATTGTCATATAAAGGAGTTAAAACGTTCGCTTTTGGGCACAATTGGATTCTTCATCACGCACGCTATTCCATTGCCTAAAAGAAAAAAGGGGAACGCACGGGCGCTCCTCCAGGATAATATATTATTTTACAACCAGGACCGGAATACGCGCGCTCTGAACCACATTATGGCTTACACTGCCCAGAACAAATTCACGAATTCCACCCAGTCCACGGCTGCCGATCACAATCACATCCGCACCCTGCTCCTTAGCATAGGTCAAAATCACTTCAGCAGGAGAGCCCTGCAGCAGTTCAACTGTCGCATTCAGTCCTTCAGCTTCCAGACGGCTTTTCACTTCATCGGTGGTTTGTACCGCCAAATCATAATAATCCTTATTCACTGAAGCCGGCAGAGGCGCGAGAGCTTCCCCGATAAAAAACCGCGGGAATTCAAAAGCGTGTACAACGTAAAGGGATGAGCCCGGAGTTACCTTGGCCAATTCGATCGCGCGCTCCAGCGCCTGATTGGAAGCCTTGGACCCGTCATAGGCCAGCAATATTTTCGAGAATAACATGTACGCCACCTCTTCTTCTGTTTTGTTTATCCCAAAAAATAACCATACAGCAAGATGTTCAGCAGCAGCAAGAGCGGAATTCCGATCACGAAGGAAGTATGCCTGGTCTTGTGGCGTTTGTGGTACATGGCAATCAGCACGCCCAGCGCGCCGCCCATAAATGCCAGCAGAAACAATGTTTTTTCGGGTACGCGGTCCCGTCTTTTCCGGGCCTTGTTCTTATCCTCAGACATGACCACATAACCAATAATATTAATCAGTGCGAACCACAGCAGTACAACCTGGACCATCCTTGCCGGCCCCTCCTCCCACTCAACCTATCTACTGTATATTATAGTCCCCTTTTTGACAAAAAACCAATAACTCTTACATCAGCTGCCAAGTAAAAACGGCTGTGCCGACCTCCACGGGACAGCGCAGCCGTCTTGGTTCTAGTGTTACCTGGAGAACGAATCCCCATGAATCCTACGGCAACTCTTTAAGTGGAAAAAGGTTAACTAATTTGCCGAAGTACCCTACCCTCGGGTAGATGAAGTGGAAAAAGGGACACTAATTCAGTCCATTTCGCCATTGGACCAGAAATGTGGCCCAATTAGATTTACTTTTTCCACTTCAATCTCAGAATTTCTTAATTTTCGGAAAAATAAGTTCCCTTTTTCCAACTAGCACCTGCGAAGAAGCCGGTAAAGACGGATCGCCCTATTCCTTCGCGATCGATCCGCAGCCGTTACGGACAGGAGAGCCGTTATGGATAGAAGATTCGGCTATTCCGCAGGACGACGGACTGAGATGCCTTTATTTCTCCCTTTCCCCTTTATTTCAGGCTCCATCGAACCTTATAACGTCTCCTGAGTCCGTAACTGTAGATAAAATTACAGTTAAAGGGGGAAGTCAGTTCCCCCAAAACATATAAATCTTTCAAGTAAAAACGGCTTCCCCGTCCTTAAAAAGCGTATCTTCCAAGGCATCTATACTCTTTACCGCTTCCAGATATCCGGTTCAGCGAGTAATAGAAGGATAGTTTATAGCATGAATCTTTCAACCTCTTATGTTTCAAGTCTCTGCCCCGATCTTTGGGGCCCGGCCGCCGGTTCTGCCCGCTTCCCTAATCCATACCCAGGAGAGCAATGCAGCCAGTGCAGCGGCGATTCCTCCCAGCCAAAACCCGCCTTTCAATCCATAGGCCGAGCTCATCCATCCCGCCACAAAAGGGCCGCCCGACATACCGATAGCATACACCGCCTGGTAGAACCCCATTGCCGTTGCCCGTTTGAACGGAGCCACACCAGAGACTGATTTGCCCAGCAGCAAAGGAAAAATCAACCCCTGCATAAAGCCATTCCCCACCTGGGTCGCGCACAGGGCTGCAAGAGTCGGCATCGAGGGGATCAGCAGTGTGAACAGTGCGCTTCCGGCAAACCCAAGCAGCAGTGTTCCCCGGTCGCCAAGCAGCTTTCCGAACCAGCGGGAACCATATAATGTCGCTGCCGCATGGGGCAGCATGAATGCCAAGGTGAGCCAGCCGAGGCTTTCCTTGCCCGCACCGATTGCAAGCGCCTGATTCGGGGTATACCCGAACATCGTAATAAACAGTACGCAATGCGCCAGCACCGATAAAAGCGACACTTTGACCAGCAGCGGCTCCTTGATCACTTCAGCCAGATCCTTGATCTGAATTGCATTTTCCCGCTTATCCTGCCGTTGTTCCGGCAAACGTAGTGCAAGCAGCAGCGCAGCCGCAGCCACCACTCCACCGATGACAAACGGGGCGTTCCAGCCCCAGTGCTCTGCTATATATCCGCTGATCATCATGCTCGCCAGCTGTGCAATCACCGTGGTGAACTGCAGCAGCCCCATCGCCTTTCCAGCTTCCTCTTTCGGAAAATATCCGGCAAACATCACTGAATAAACAACCCAAGCCGATGCGGCAATTCCGGATACCGCCCGTGCTGCGAGCGCCCAGCCCGGGTCCGCTCCCGCCAGGAACAGCAGACAGCTTGCGCCGCTGGCGATCAGTCCCAGGTAGATAAAAGGCCTGCGCCGGTTCAGAACATCCGAACCAATGCCGATCGGCAGCCGGAACAGAATCTGCATCAGCCCATACACTCCAAGCACTGCCCCAACCATTACATAAGAGGCTCCCAAATGCTCCACATAAGGCGAGAGCACCGGTACATAGATATAAGAAGAGAACCAGAACATAAAAACAATTATCAAAAAGAAAAACCGGCTTCCGCCCTGCCTTCCCTGGGCTCCCACCGTTTGTGCTTCAGCACTACGCCGCTGAACTGCCGCCACTACATCACCCGCTTATTTCTATTTTTCCGCAACCGCTATCTGTACCGCTTCACATCCTTAAGTAAAACATATCTGCGTTTCATTGGACAGTCCATATTGGCTCTCCGGCATACAAACAAATTCACAACCGATGTTAGAAAAACATTCTATTGCATTCTCTGCAGCAGAATAACCCATAAATTAGTCAAAAAGCTCCATCTATTGCACTTTGTACATTAGAATTCCTAGGAAAGGCTGTTTTGGAGCCATATCCGAAAATCTATTGCACGAAATACAGCAGAAGGCGATTTCAACGCAGAACCATGAGTATTCTATTGCACGAAGTGCAGTCATGCAAAGAATCAACTATACTTCAAACGGACACAGATTCCGTTGACCTATCTCCCCTCATTCTGGACTTATAATAAAGACTGCCGAACACGCCCGGCAGTCTTCAACAGTCTTTATTTCATTCCTAAACAGCCCATTCCCGGCTGCAGCAGGTTCGTTCCTAATCTCCTTATTTGCCCTTCTCCTTGGCTTCCATCGCTGCTTTGAGCAGCTCACCCAGGTTAGAGCCTACACTCTCCTGTTTGCTGTACTGCTGCACGAGCCTCTGCTGCTCACGTTTGTTGATATGCTTATGGTCTTTATCCATTGTCTCTGTAATTCCGCAGCCAAGGCACTGGACATAGAGCCCTGCCTTCCCCTCTTTTAGCTCCATCTTCTTGTGGCACTGCGGACAGCGGCGGTTAGACAGCTGCTTCTCTCCTGCACGGGTATAACCGCAGTCGTCTGCCGGGCAGACCAGCAGCTTGCCGCGCTTGGTTTTCTTCTCCAGCAATCTTGTTCCACAGTTAGGACAATGGCTATTCGAGACATTATGCGGCTTATATTCCGCCCCGCTGTTCTTCACGCCGGACACCAGCTCCTGTGCCATGCTCCGGATGCCCTGCAGAAAAGGCTCTGGCCGCCCTTGTCCGCGGGCGATCTTCTCCAGCTCCGCCTCCCAGCGCGCTGTCAGCTCAGGTGTGCGCAGCTGTCCTGCCACCAAGCCGATCAGCTGCTTGCCTTTTCCTGTCGGATGCAGCAGATTGCCCTGACGCTCAATCGTATCGGAGCTGACCAGTTTCTCGATAATGTCAGCACGTGTAGCCGGCGTTCCCAGCCCATGCTTCTCCATCTGGGTCAGCAGTGAAGCTTCATTGTAGCGCTTCGGAGGCTGTGTCCGGCCTGGCCGGATGATGCACCGCTGCACGGTAACGGCTTCCCCTTCACGCAGTTCGGGGAGCTTCACACTGCCTGCCGCCGGTTCATCTGCGGTGTTCTCGTCTTCGTCATCGCTGCTCATATCTCCGCCGTAGACCTCGCGCCAGCCCCCATCTTTTACCGTTGTGCCTTTGACATGAAAAACTTCTCCATCAACGTTTACCGTCACCGCCACCGCATCGTAACGCGCTGCAGGATAGAACAAGCTGATGAACCGGCGCACAATCAGATCGTAGAGCTTGCGTTCCTCAGCACTTAGCTGATTAAGAAGTACAGTCTGCTCCGTAGGAATAATCGCATGGTGATCGCTCACCTTGCTGTCATCCACAACCCGCTTGGTGATCGGCAGCGGCTTGCGCAGCAGCGGTCTTGCCAAGGCCGCATAAGGCCCGACAGCCACACTGTCCAGCCTTTCTTTGAGCGTGCCTGTCATATCCGACGTCAGATACCGGCTGTCTGTACGCGGATAGGTCACCAGCTTATGCTGCTCATACAGCCGCTGAAGCACACTTGAGGTTTGCTTAGCCGAGAAACCGAACTTGCGGTTCGCATCGCGCTGCAGCTCTGTGAGATCATAAGCCAGCGGATGGGGTTCGCTTTTCTCACTTTTTTGCACCTTGGCGATGCGTCCGCTTCGCCCCGTGAGCTTCTCCTTCAGCTTTGCCGTTGTATCCCGTTCAAAAATACGACCATCTCCGCCCTGGGCCCGCCAGCCCGCCTGGAAGCTGCCGAAATCAGCCGTCAACAAGTCATACTCCTGGGAACGGAAGCCGGTAATTTCATTTTCCCGGTCCATAATCATGCCCAGTGTCGGGGTCTGCACCCGTCCGGCAGACAGCGGCGCACCGAACTTGCAGGTCAATGCCCGCGTCACGTTCAGCCCGATCATCCAGTCTGCTTCAGCACGGCAGCGCGCCGATTCATACAGCCGGTCAAACTCCCGGCCCGGCCGGAGCGAAGCGAACCCTTCCCTGATCGCCTTGTCCGTCTGCGAAGAGATCCAGAGCCGCCGGAACGGCTTTTTCCAGCCAGCCATATTCATGATCCAGCGCGCCAGCAGCTCGCCTTCACGCGCAGCATCCGTAGCCACAATCAGTTCTTCTATGTCCTGCCGCTTCATCAGCTGCTGCACGGCCTTGTACTGCTGGCTCGTCTCCCGCAGCACCTTCAGCTTGGCCTTCTCCGGCAGAATCGGCAAATCCTCCAGCGCCCAGTTGGCAAATTTATTGTTATAGTCCTCCGGCTCCGCCAGGCCCACCAGATGCCCCAAAGCCCAGGTAACCACATATTTCGGTCCTTCAATATAACTCTTCTGTTTGTTTCCACAGCCCATCACCCGCGCAATCTCGCGCGCAACCGACGGCTTCTCGGCAAGTACTAATACCTTCATAGCTCTCTCCTTTCCATACTGCCTAATTATAGCACGCCTGAATCCCGCTTGAAAAAAAAGCCCGCATCTGCCATTAGGCAGACACGAGCTTCTTTTTGCAGAATTATTCTTAAGGGATTTGAATCGTTTGTTCAAGCTCTGGGTAATAATGCTTCACCGGTTTTCCGTTGGCATCCTTCAAAGGCTTGAGATCTTTGTCAACGGCATGCGTAAATGGCTTAACCGTAATCGTTTTCGGCGTTTTCGGGAACGGCTCGAAGTCAAGATCGGCGATTGGGTGAGTTGTGACTACCGGACTGTAATAATATCCTTGTTGGGAAAGCACATTATTGCTTTGATCGCCCACGATATCATAGAGCATTTCGGAGGCGTTATAGCCGGAAATCGGCTTCGGCAAGCTTGGAACTTTACCTGCTTCATTCACAACCATTCTGCTTGTGGCCGGAGTCAGCTCCAGTTTTTTAATGGTATAACTGAATTCCTGTGTCTTTTTCGTTTGGTTCAGATCAAGTTTGACAATGCCTTCCGTTACCTTTTTCACTGGCACCTTGAATTCAAAAGGCTCTGTGATTTGGGTTACCGGTATACTGACGCTTAATTCGAATTCATTACCATAGCCTTCAGTATTACTCAGCTTTCTGAAATCATACAAAAGGGTGTTCTTTTTTCCTTCAACATCGCCAGACATCGACATTCCATACGCTACTTCTTTTCCATCCGGCATTTTTAGGACAGCTGAACCCAGCAACCCCTTAACGGACTGGTCCAATGTTACTTTTGCCTTCTTTTCCTTTACAGCCGGATCAAACGCAATGGGTTCAATAATTTGCTTTGCCATCGTCTCGTCGTTATCAATACCTTCCCGTTCGATTGCCAACGCCAACCGCGTGCCGTCATAATAGATATCGGTAAGCTTCAACGTCACCCCATCATGGGTAACGCTTTGGTTAGGGGCTGTGGATAGACCTTTTTCACCTGCAGCTTGGAGACCTTTATCCTCTATATCTTTAAAAATATTTCCTACAATCGGAATCTGCTTCAACGTATCCGCCATAACCGGTGATACAAATCCGCTCCCGATAATCCCTGCGCCCAGCACTGCTGCTGTGGATGTAGCCACCAGCGTTTTTTTCAGGAATCTGCCGCCACGTTTGGCCGATGCTCTTTTTCCCATGCCCTCTTCTCCTATTCGCTTCATAATTAAATCGCTGAAACTGTCTACCGGCAGCTCATGATTTTGGACCATTTGACGAATGTCCTCCATCTTCCGGCTTTCAGTTCGACCTTGCCACTTCCCCATGAGAGCCTCCTCCTTCATTCATCTTTTGCCGGACCAGCTTTTTACGCAGACGTTCAAATTTCTTCCGCAGGGCAGCAGGATTACAATCCATAATTTGCCCAATCTCCTCGAAGCTGTACTGTTCAACAACCTTGAGGATCAGCAGATTACTTTCCTCGGCCGATAAACTGTCCATCAATAACTGTACCGGCCCTTCACCATTAGGTTCATAATAGGCCTTCGGGTGCTGCTCTTTATACAGGGATAACAGACGGCTGCGCCGCTTACGTTTACGAATCTGGTCCAGACAATGATGGTAGGCCACTTTATACAGCCAGGCGGAAAAAGATTCCACTTTCCTATAACGCTCAAGCTCCCGATACACTTTCACAAAAATATCTTGAACCGCATCCTCAGCTTCTTCACGGCTCTTCAAAATGTAATAACAATACGTATATATCTGCCTCTCAAAGGCCCGGATTATCGTTGCAAAAGCCTCTCGGTCTCCTGCACGGACCTGATTTATGGCTTCATCAACCAGCGTTGGACTCGCTTGGGCCCCGGGGTCTCGCCGTTCCAAAGAATCACCTCCTCGTTGACTGCCTACACCTATATAACGTTTTTCAGTTCCCGAATTGTGACAAGCGGTAAAAAAGGAAAAATACCCCCAAACAAAAAAAGACAGTCCCCGTTATCCTTTCAGAAGGCTGTCGCTCTTTTCATTTTCACTACAAAACAAACTTAAGGCAAGCTTCAAAAAACACGGTTTCCCCACTCTGCCCGCGTACGAACATTCCCTGATCTGTTATAGGTGTCCGCAAAATCACCATCTCATCCCCAAATATAGCCTCCTGCAAATAACTAATCCGGAAGCTGGCCAATTCCAACTGCTCCCACTCTTTCTGTGACAGCGTATCAGTGCATAGCTCGCCATAGCGTGCGTTATTCAAATGGCTATTACTATCCAGGCCGCTGTAACGCACCTGGTAGCGGTAGGCTTCCACCAATGAAAGGTCCGGGGGAATCGTGACCTTTTGCGGCATGCTGCCCACGGAATCGCCAGTATAGTGCTCCACCTTCACCGGGAGAGCTGAGGGACGAAGTATCTTTCGTTTGGCAATATCGACAAGCGCCCAGACCGAACGGGCCGTGACGATTTCTATTTGGCTGCTGTCGAAAATCCGGTAGTCGCGCTGCCAGAGCGCTCCTTTGGTTCCTTTACTCCACGTATGTATAGTCAAAAGATCATTTGGACGTGGCATACGCTTGAATTCAAGCTCCAAAGTAATCAGCATCCAGCCTATTCCAGCCTCCAGCATCTGCTCCAGGCTCACACCTGACCCGCCCACTGCTGAATCGGCCGCGCGCTGCATCATATCCAGCACAAAAGACAGCTTTCCCTGTGATCGGTAATCTGTATCGCTTGCGTGCACGGAGTACTGTTCGGTCCATATAAGATGAGTAAGGTTATCCATAGGTTTATCCCCTCTGTTCATTAAATAAGCTTGCATTTATCAAGGCATCCACGTTTAAGTCTACTCCATCCACATAAACCGGGGAATACTCGCCAAAGTTCCTTTGCAAAACTTTATCCACATTACGGGCCGTATGATTAAAGTGTGGGGCATTCTGCGGACATGCTGAGCTTCCTTCACGATCGATCCGCAAGAGAGCATGACTTAGCTTGGAGGCAAAAATCAGCCGTTGCGGACAGGAAAGCCGTTATTGAAGGGAAATTCGTCTACTCCGCAGGTTAACGGACTCAGTGTGCCTTTATTTGTCCCTTTCCCCTTTATTCCAGGCTCCATCGAACGATATAACGACTCCTGAGTCTGTAACTGCTGAAAAAACAGGTTTTTTTACAAAATAAGGTCCCCTCAGTCCGCTTCAGTCCGCGGATGAAGCCCAATTCTCCTGCATCGTTATATAACCTCTGAAGCTCCCAAGATATCCACAGTAAAGGGAAACCCTATTTTCTTATACAATACGCAAAAAAAGCCACTGTCGATTACTCAACAATGGCTTCATGTGCTTGGCGGCGTCCTACTCTCCCAGGACCCTTCGGTCCAAGTACCATCGGCGCTGGAGGGCTTAACGGTCGTGTTCGGGATGGGTACGCGTGGAACCCCTCCGCTATCGCCACCAAACGGGCACTTGCGGTGCAAATGCTTCAGGAATTTGATCGCCTGAAAACTGAATCCGAAACGAAAACTGCATTTTAGTTATTTGGATAAGCCCTCGACCGATTAGTATTGGTCAGCTCCACACGTTGCCGTGCTTCCACCTCCAACCTATCTACCTCGTCGTCTTCAAGGGGTCTTACATGCTGGGAAATCTCATCTTGAGGGGGGCTTCACGCTTAGATGCTTTCAGCGCTTATCCCGTCCGTACGTAGCTACCCAGCCATGCTCCTGGCGGAACAACTGGTGCACCAGCGGTACGTCCATCCCGGTCCTCTCGTACTAAGGACAGCTCCTCTCAAATTTCCTACGCCCACGACAGATAGGGACCGAACTGTCTCACGACGTTCTGAACCCAGCTCGCGTACCGCTTTAATGGGCGAACAGCCCAACCCTTGGGACCTACTTCAGCCCCAGGATGCGATGAGCCGACATCGAGGTGCCAAACCTCCCCGTCGATGTGGACTCTTGGGGGAGATAAGCCTGTTATCCCCAGGGTAGCTTTTATCCGTTGAGCGATGGCCCTTCCATGCGGTACCACCGGATCACTAAGTCCGACTTTCGTCCCTGCTCGACTTGTAGGTCTCGCAGTCAAGCTCCCTTCTGCCTTTGCACTCTTCGAATGATTTCCAACCATTCTGAGGGAACCTTTGAACGCCTCCGTTACTCTTTAGGAGGCGACCGCCCCAGTCAAACTGCCCGCCTGACACGGTCCCCGTACCCGTTTAGGGTACCAGGTTAGAACCTAGATACGATCAGGGTGGTATCCCAACGGCGCCTCCACCGAAGCTTGCGCTCCGGCTTCTACGGCTCCCACCTATCCTGTACAGATCGTACCCAAATTCAATATCAAGCTGCAGTAAAGCTCCATGGGGTCTTTCCGTCTTGTCGCGGGTAACCTGCATCTTCACAGGTATTAAAATTTCACCGGATCTCTCGTTGAGACAGCGCCCAAGTCGTTACGCCATTCGTGCGGGTCAGAATTTACCTGACAAGGAATTTCGCTACCTTAGGACCGTTATAGTTACGGCCGCCGTTTACTGGGGCTTCGGTTCACAGCTTCGGAGTTGCCTCCTAACCGCTCCCCTTAACCTTCCAGCACCGGGCAGGCGTCAGCCCGTATACTTCGCCTTGCGGCTTCGCACAGACCTGTGTTTTTGCTAAACAGTCGCTTGGGCCTTTTCACTGCGGCCCCCTCGGGCTATTCACCCTACCGAGGCACCCCTTCTCCCGAAGTTACGGGGTCATTTTGCCGAGTTCCTTAACGAGAGTTCTTCCGCGCGCCTTAGAATTCTCTTCTCGCCTACCTGTGTCGGTTTGCGGTACGGGCACCTTCTCCTGGCTAGAGGCTTTTCTTGGCAGTGTGAGATCATGACCTTCGCTACTGTAATTTTCGCTCCCCATCACAGCCCAGCCTTACGATGTGCGGATTTGCCTACACACCAGCCTCACTGCTTGGACGGACATCCATCGGTCCGCGTCACTACCCTCCTGCGTCACCCCATCGCTCATAGCGGATTACGGTGGTACAGTAATTTCAAACTGTTGTCCTTCGACTACGCCTGTCGGCCTCGCCTTAGGTCCCGACTTACCCTGAGCGGACGAGCCTTCCTCAGGAAACCTTGGGCTTTCGGCGGATCAGATTCTCACTGATCTTTTCGTTACTCATACCGGCATTCTCACTTGTGTAATGTCCAGCTGTCCTTCCGGTCAACCTTCAACCCTTACACAACGCTCCCCTACCCCTGATGCAAAGCATCAAGCCATAGCTTCGGTGGTGTGTTTAGCCCCGTTACATTTTCGGCGCAGAGTCACTCGACCAGTGAGCTATTACGCACTCTTTCAATGGTGGCTGCTTCTAAGCCAACATCCTGGTTGTCTGTGCAACTCCACATCCTTTCCCACTTAACACACACTTGGGGACCTTAGCTGATGGTCTGGGCTGTTTCCCTTTTGACAATGGATCTTAGCACTCACTGTCTGACTCCCGGCAAGAAGTCCATGGCATTCGGAGTTTGACTGAGCTTGGTAACCCTTGCGGGCCCCGCACCCAATCAGTGCTCTACCTCCACGACTCCATTCACCGAGGCTAGCCCTAAAGCTATTTCGGGGAGAACCAGCTATCTCCGAGTTCGATTGGAATTTCTCCGCTACCCCCACCTCATCCCCGCACTTTTCAACGTACGTGGGTTCGGGCCTCCAGTGCGTGTTACCGCACCTTCACCCTGGACAGGGGTAGATCACACGGTTTCGGGTCTACGTCCACATACTCAGTCGCCCTATTCAGACTCGCTTTCGCTGCGGCTCCGGCTTCTCACCTTAACCTTGCATGCTAAACGTAACTCGCCGGTTCATTCTACAAAAGGCACGCCATCACCCCTAAAATAGGCTCTGACTTTTTGTAAGCACACGGTTTCAGGTTCTCTTTCACTCCCCTTCCGGGGTGCTTTTCACCTTTCCCTCACGGTACTGTTTCACTATCGGTCGCCAGGTAGTATTTAGCCTTAGCAGATGGTCCTGCCGGATTCATACGGGGTTTCACGTGCCCCGCACTACTCGGGATCCGTCTCGGAGGGAACAGGGTTTAGGGTACAGGGCTTTTACCTCTATCGCGGGCCTTTCCAGACCTCTTCGCCTACCATATTCCTTTGTAACTCCATGTGAGACGTCCCACAACCCCAAGGAGCAAGCTCCTTGGTTTAGGCTGTTCCGCGTTCGCTCGCCGCTACTGACGGAATCACTATTGTTTTCTCTTCCTCAGGGTACTTAGATGTTTCAGTTCCCCTGGTCTGCCTCTTCACACCCTATGTATTCAGGTATGAGTGACTGCGAATTACCACAGCCGGGTTTCCCCATTCGGACACCCCCGGATCAAAGCTTGCTTACAGCTCCCCGAGGCAGTTTCGTTGTTCGCCACGTCCTTCGTCGGCTCCTGGCGCCTAGGCATCCTCCGTGTGCTCTTATTAGCTTAACCATTGCGTTTTCCCGTAGGGAAAATCGCTAGCATCACTAAAATATTGAAACTTGCTTACACAAGTTCAGCTTAAAGGAATGTTCTAAAACGCATTTTCGTTTCGGTATCCAGTTTTCAAGGATCAAGTGTTTCCGGATTTAACTCCGGAAGAAGATCATATCATGTTTCCGAGCTGCTTGGCTACAAGCAAGTTCTGGAAACCAATATGTCCTTTGAGAGTTTAAACTCTCAAAACTGAGCAACGAGTGAGTGTTCGAACCCAAGGGTTCTAATGGAAGCAAAGCTTCCGATTTGAATGTTCTCATTGCAGAGAACGATTCTCCATAGAAAGGAGGTGATCCAGCCGCACCTTCCGATACGGCTACCTTGTTACGACTTCACCCCAATCATCTACCCCACCTTCGGCGGCTGGCCCCCTTGCGGGTTACCCCACCGACTTCGGGTGTTGTAAACTCTCGTGGTGTGACGGGCGGTGTGTACAAGACCCGGGAACGTATTCACCGCGGCATGCTGATCCGCGATTACTAGCAATTCCGACTTCATGCAGGCGAGTTGCAGCCTGCAATCCGAACTGAGACCGGCTTTGCTGGGATTGGCTCCACCTCGCGGCTTCGCTTCCCGTTGTACCGGCCATTGTAGTACGTGTGTAGCCCAGGTCATAAGGGGCATGATGATTTGACGTCATCCCCACCTTCCTCCGGTTTGTCACCGGCAGTCACTCTAGAGTGCCCAGCCTTACCTGCTGGCAACTAAAGTCAAGGGTTGCGCTCGTTGCGGGACTTAACCCAACATCTCACGACACGAGCTGACGACAACCATGCACCACCTGTCTCAACTTTCCCCGAAGGGCACCTAATGCATCTCTGCTTCGTTAGTTGGATGTCAAGACCTGGTAAGGTTCTTCGCGTTGCTTCGAATTAAACCACATACTCCACTGCTTGTGCGGGTCCCCGTCAATTCCTTTGAGTTTCAGTCTTGCGACCGTACTCCCCAGGCGGAGTGCTTACTGTGTTAACTTCGGCACCAAGGGTATCGAAACCCCTAACACCTAGCACTCATCGTTTACGGCGTGGACTACCAGGGTATCTAATCCTGTTTGCTCCCCACGCTTTCGCGCCTCAGCGTCAGTTACAGCCCAGAAAGTCGCCTTCGCCACTGGTGTTCCTCCACATCTCTACGCATTTCACCGCTACACGTGGAATTCCACTTTCCTCTTCTGTACTCAAGCTGCCCAGTTTCCAGTGCGACCCCAGGTTGAGCCCAAGGTTTAAACACCAGACTTAAGCAGCCGCCTGCGCGCGCTTTACGCCCAATAATTCCGGACAACGCTTGCCCCCTACGTATTACCGCGGCTGCTGGCACGTAGTTAGCCGGGGCTTTCTTCTCAGGTACCGTCACTCCGGTAGCAGTTACTCTACCGGACGTTCTTCCCTGGCAACAGAGCTTTACGATCCGAAAACCTTCATCACTCACGCGGCGTTGCTCCGTCAGGCTTTCGCCCATTGCGGAAGATTCCCTACTGCTGCCTCCCGTAGGAGTCTGGGCCGTGTCTCAGTCCCAGTGTGGCCGTTCACCCTCTCAGGTCGGCTACGCATCGTCGCCTTGGTAGGCCGTTACCCCACCAACTAGCTAATGCGCCGCAGGCCCATCCTCTAGCAGCAGATTGCTCCGCCTTTCATCCTTATCCCAGGTGGGTCAAGGAATTATCCGGTATTAGCTACCGTTTCCGGTAGTTATCCCAGTCTAGAGGGTAGGTTGCCTACGTGTTACTCACCCGTCCGCCGCTAAGCTTATCCCGAAGGATAAACTCCGCTCGACTTGCATGTATTAGGCACGCCGCCAGCGTTCGTCCTGAGCCAGGATCAAACTCTCCAATTGGTATTGAAAAGAGCGATAGCTCATTTTGAAACATCTGACGAGAATTTGCATTCTCATTTTGGATCTCACTTACGTGAAATCCCACTCACTCGTTGTTCAGTTTTCAAAGATCAAACTCGTTGTCGGCGATGATTTTCTCGTCACCAGCAACTCTTATAATATACCACGTTTGTTTGAGCAATGCAAGCTTTTTTTGAACAATTTATTCAATCATTCTTCATTTACTTAGCAGCGCTCCAACAACGCTTACTTATAATACCCCATAGTCATATAAAAAAGCAACCCTTTAGAAAAAGAAAAATAACCCACTTAATATTTAAGCGGGTTATCTCCAAAGATCCTATTGTTGATTGTATATTCACTTCTCTTAGTAGAATTTCGCTGCAGAGTATTTGCTTGCTACTTTAATTAATCCCGTTTCTTTGTTGTTCTTGCCTAAACCGGCATCAACTGTAGTGTCGATAGTCACCCATTTGCCGTCAAGCAAGACTTCGTTCCAGGCATGGTATGAAGTCACATAGCTGGTATTCCCCATCACCAATTTGGTAGGTATGCCTTGACTGCGGAGCATGGTTGCAAACAATGAAGCATAATCGTAGCAAATCCCCTTCTTGGTGGCCAGTGTATTATCATTGTTGGGGATGTAGTCAGTCGTAACACTGGAAGCTAGGCTATAGTCATATTTCACATTAGAAACGATGTAGTTGTATATTGCTTTTACCTTTTGTTCATCAGTGGTCAGCCCCTGTGTGAGCTGAGCAGCTTTCAGAACTGATTTATCGGAAGAACTCCATTTCACATTCTGTACGGAGCTCAAGTATACGTCGTTCGCATCGCTCATGCTGAGGTCTACGGTTTCGGAGGACATCACTTTGTATTTATTGCCGGTAGTGTTCTCCAGAACAGATATTTTATACGAACCGTTACCTTGCTGCAGCGGGAAGGTTTCATTGGGCTTAGAAGCATATAGGTTATATGTGTAGCTATTGTTGTCCTTAGTAATCATGAGCTTAATACGCTTGTCCTTAGGAACTTCATAGGAAACAGCGATAACCCCTTGATTCAATTGCGATGTATTCAACCAGCCTGTGTCCGTGCTGGCAGCTTCAGCTGATCCTGTCTGGACGGAAGTGGCAACTACAAACAATGTTAACAACGTAAAAAAGAACTTTTTCATGGATAAAACCCCTTTCGGTAGCTGGCTGCCATTCGTATTGGGAAGGCCCTTTAGCTTTGCGTCCCTACCTTTCGATAGGTTTGCCGTTATCGTATAAGCTTTATCTGTTCCTACTTCTAATGTAGATTGATAGATTCATATTTAAGAACAAACAAAAAAAGCCTCTTCATTCGGTAGCTGGCTGCCATCCATAGCGGGAAGGCCCTTTAGCTTTGCGTCCCTACCTTTCGATAGGTTTGCCGTTGTCGTGCTTAGCTTTTATAGTTATATAGTATCATATTTATATCTATATTCAAGACCCAAATCACTAGACTTCTACTATTTTTTAATTAAATTTTAATATACTGCTTTTAGGACGCAGCTATTTTGGGATTTAAGACAATCTGGCATGAATAATCAGGCGATGAGTGGGATTGACCAATGGATCACAGGTAATCAGAGTGAGTATTTTATCATCGTTATGTCCATTTAATACGGAAACATCCGTAGGCTCTACAATTGAAATATCATACACTACGTACTGGTAATCCTGTTCCTTTGTTTGCACGGATATGGTATCACCGACCTCAACTTCGTTGAGCCTGTTAAAAAGCCTGCCTGCTGTTCTCGATCTATGAGCTGCAATCGCAGCATTGCCAACCTGCCCGATAGCCGCGGTCTCCTTCATGTGGGCGGCAGCATGCTTCATGTTGGCTTTAGTCGCCCCTTCCAGTACGGGCAGCTTCAAATTGATTTTGTCGATCTGGATAATGCCTGTGATCTTGCCTCCCAGCTTGATTTCGGGAGCCGGCGCTTCTGTCGCTTTCGCCAGGTCACCCTCAGAAGATTCCTCGGCGAGAAGCTGGGTGACTTCAGCATATTGTTTGTGCAGATCTGACTGCGGAGACGGTGAAGGCGAAATCTCACTGTACGCCTGTTCGGCTTCCTCCAGCAGCTTCTGCTGCTGCCAGTCGTTGTACCATTCATTTGCTTTGGGATACAGCATCAGCAGAATCCCGGCAAGAATAATTAAGTAAGAGAACTTGCGCATGAAAATCACCTCCGAAAGTTAGTTTTTCAGGTTCACTTTATCTAGTGCTTATTTTTTTCAAAATACCCACTTCCGGCTTCCGAAAAAATTGATCACTACGGTTACGACGGTAACCAGCACTTTTGCAACCAGCACCTGAATGCCGAAGCGGCCGGTCAGCAAATGCATAAGCAGCACTGATATGCCCAGCACAACCAGGTTCAGCACAATGAACCTTACCAGCTGCATCCGGTCAAAGCTATCCTTGCTCCCCCGGTCCCGGTCCCGAAAAGTCACCTTCTTATTCCAAATGAAACTGTTGGCGGTACCAGCGCTGTAAGAAATGATCTGTGCCGGGGCATTCATCATCCCCAGTGAGTGCAGGAGAGTGAATATGGCAAAATCAATCAAGGTATTCAGCACACCTACGGCATTGAATTTTAAAAACTGGATGAATCCTGCATTAAGCTGTCTATCTGACATAATCGTTGTCCTTCCGTACGCCCGCGTTCTCTCCGCCGCTCTCTGCATCGCCGTAGCCCCTCGTCTCACGCACGATATACAGCGGTCTATCCTTGGATTCATCATAAATCCGCCCAATGTATTCACCGATTACACCAAGCAGCATCAGCACAATGCCATTAAACAGCAGATTCACACCCACGATAGAAGCCCAGCCGGGTACCGTCCATGAGGTGAACACCTTCTGGAATAGAACAAAGAACAGATACAGAAAGCTGGAAAAGGAAAGAAAAAAGCCGATGTATGAGGCTATTTTCAGCGGTTTGTGGGAAAAAGAGGTGATGCCGTCCAGCGCAAACCGGATCATTTTCTTCAGCGGATATTTGGTTTCACCGGCAAAACGCTCTTCACGCACGTATTCAACCATAGTCTGGCGAAAGCCCACCCAGCTTACCAGCCCGCGCACATAACGGTTCTTCTCCTTCAGACCGCGCAGCACATCGCACACCTTGCGGTCAATTAACCGGAAATCACCTGTGTCTGTAGGAATCTCCACACTGGTCATGCTGCTGAGCAGACGGTAGAACATCTTTGCGGTTGCTTTTTTGAAGAGAGTTTCACCCTGGCGTTTAAGCCGCTTGGCATAGACTACCTCATAGCCCTCTTTCCACTTTGCAATCATCTGCAAAATCACCTCAGGCGGGTCCTGCAGATCCGCATCAATAACCACGACCGCCTCGCCTTCAGCATAATCCATCCCCGCCGTGATCGCCACCTGATGGCCAAAATTGCGCGAGAAATCAACCAGCTTGACATGCTCGTCGCGGCTGCTGACCTCACGCATAATCTCAGCTGTACGATCCCGGCTCCCGTCGTTAACGAAGACAAGCTCGTAAGAATCGCCGCAGCCGTCCATGACCTTTTTGAGACGCTCATACGTATGCTGAATGACCTCTTCCTCATTGAACATGGGGACAATTACACTGTATCTGGCTTTCACCTTAGTTCCTCCTAAAATTGTGTAACTGCTGTGTAAGCATCCGCCACTTCACTAGAAGACCCAGGAAGGGAACCAGCGCAGCACAACGTCCACATAGTCTTTACTAACCTGCATGCCTGACAGCACAGGATAAAACATTACAAAAAGCAGTGCGGCAACGGCCACATAAGCATAACGCAAATACCGGGCTTCCGGGTATTTACTGTCGAGCAGCTTCATGATGTATACAATAGCAAGAATCATGAACGGCACCATGGCAAAGTAGTGGTAAAGGAACGTTTCACGCGGCACCAGCATCCATGGAACATACTGTGAGAAAAATCCGATCCAGATCATGTACAGGTTCTTGTCCTTGCGCTTGATTGTAAACCAGACCGAAGCCAGCATAGCAAAAATTCCGGTCCACCAGATCAACGGGTTCCCCATAGTCACGATGCTGCTTACCTGTCCTTCCGGCAGTCCTTCACCGCCGCTGAAAAACCATACCGGCCGTTTCATGAAGGGCCATTCCCACCAGGAAGAAGCGAAAGGGTGGGTGGCAACAAGCTGGCTGTGGTAATTGTACATGTTCTTTTGCGCATCAATCAGACCTTTGAAGGTGTAGCCGTCTGCCGAGACCGACAGAACCGGGATAAAGGACAGGCTGTAGATCACCCCTGGAATAATAACAAAAAACACCACGCAGCTAAGCAAGGTAACAATGGTATTTTTCCAAAACGATTTGTCTGCGGTGCTGCAGGCGGCTCTCAGCTCCTGATCCCCCACTCTGCCCTCCGCCAGCAAACGTCCCGCCGCTCTGTATTCTCTGTAGCGTTCAAACAGGGCAAGCGCCAGCATGATGGCAAGACCAGCACCCCCGTAGATTACAATCCACTTGGAGGCGACGCCGATCCCAAAAAACAGGCCGGACCAGAAAAGAGGCACCAGCGTCCGGCGCAGCGGAATGCGGTAGAAGCTCATTGTGAAATACCGCTGCATGAAATAGAACATCAGCATGATGAAGAAAACACCGTAGACGTCGATGGTTGAGATGCGCGTCTGGGTGAAATGCATGAAATCCAGTGCGAACAATCCGGCGGCAAGAGCGGCATAGAGGCTCTTTTTGAACAGCCGTAAAGCCATTATATAGATCAGCGGCAGCATGGCAATACCAAAGAGCGTGCCGATAATCCGCCAGCCGAACGGATTGACGCCGAACAGCTCCATCCCCACAGAGATCAGCAGTTTGCCAAGAGGCGGGTGGGTATTCTCGTACGGGACGATACCGTGGGCATACTCATAAGCTGTACGGGCATGATAAATTTCATCAAAATAGGTGCTGTTCATAAACCCGGAATTCTCCGGAATGACCGATTGTTCATCAAACAGGTTGGACGGCTGGCCTCTTTTGGCAGTTGTACTATCAGGTGTAACGCTGGCGACAGGAAGCGGTGTTTTGCCTCCCCCCTGTTCATAGAAGGCCATTTCATTCAATGTGAATCCCGGAGAAGTAACGGTCAGCTTCACATATCTTGCCGCAACGTTCAAAGGCTGGCTTTTCCAGATGAACACATTGCCGACATCCTCATTGACATCCAGCGGGCCGCTCCAGGTATCCGGCGACTGGCTGAATTCCAGTTTGAACTTGCCGGTCCCGACACCGCCGAATATATTCACCCGTTCCAGCTGTCTGTTCTGGCCCAGGTCCACAACAAAGCTCTCGCCGCTGGCTGCCGGTTCCCACAAGGTTTCCGGGGCTTTGGTCGAGCCCAGATGAAATAAAGCCAGCGCCGCATAGACGGCGGTAATGCCCAGCATCCAGATCCAGTCTTTGCGCTGCAGCTTAGGCAGCCCTATCCGGCTGGCGCTCTTGGGAAGGGGACGCATCCCCTCGGCCAGCTCCAGGTCCGCATCATATTTCTCTGCCGCCGCAGCCGGAGGAAGAATCGGTTTAATGTCTTTTCGGACATATACCGCATACCCTACATACAGCATGTATAACGCCAAAGCAATATTGGCAATTGCAGTCACCAGCACAATGCCGTCCGAAGGCGGATTATTGCCGGCGTTCAGATGGGCCAGCGTATAGCCTACATTAAGATACTGCGTCAAAGTAAATCCGAGAAACAGCGTCAGGAATCGGCGGTCCCGGCTCTCGATATAGGTGAACAGGCACAGGAGCAATGCCGGGTACATGTACCGTTCATGCATTTTTGTCCCGAAGACAAACACGATTGTGATGAGAACCATACCGATAAAGAAGGACTTCGAAAGCTCTTTGCGGTCTTTTTTGAAAGAGTAATACGAAGCAAGGGCAACGGCCGCCAGGATGAAAATAAAACCCCAAGCACGATAAGTAATTCCCAGCCACATGGAATCAATGGAAGCCCATAACGGATCGGTCAGCGCATATAGATTAAAAGCATTGACCGTTGAATACGGATAGGAGGATAAGGTTCCCTTATAAAGATCAATCAGCCCGCCGATTCCGCCGTTATTCCAGAAGAATGGAGCCGCCAGTACAGCAAAGATGCCAAGCCCGTAAAGGGCGCCAACCGCAAGCTGTTTCCAGGCACGGTGATGGTAGAAGGCAAACAGCAGTACAGGCGTGAAAATCAGCGCCTGCGGCTTAACAAGCGTAGCCAGGGCAAAAAAGATTGCCGAACGCACAAAACGTTGTTCCGATGCGCCCAGAATACTGAGCAGCAGGAACACTAAAAAGAAGGAATCCGCTTGTCCCCAGGCGGCAGAGTCCATCAATACCGCCGGATTGAACAGGAACAGCAGCATCAGGCCGACGGCCATGCCGGAGCCCAGTTTGGTACGTCCTGCACGGTAAATCAGCCAGCCCAGCACCAGATCGGAAAGGATTGCCGGCAGCTTGAAGAGCAGGGTCTCTCCCCCCGAGCCGTGCGCAAATCCGAACAGTCCGCGAATGAGGCTCAGCACATACAATATGTACAAATAACCTGGAGGATAATCGGCAAAATACCCCTCTTCATAAAACTTGCCCGGCCCCAGGTCCACAAGGCGCTGGCCCCAGGCGATAAAGGTATTCATGTCATTCTGATATCCCTGCGCGGTCAAGCCAATCCAGATCCGCAGGATCAATGCCGCGCCGAAAACCACGTAGAGCCAGCGGGTATAGACAGCATCCGGCTGCTTCAGAAGCCGTTCACTGCGGAACGCCCTATTATAGAAAAAGGCGAAAAACACACTGAATACTGCCGACAGCAGCAGCAGCTTGGCAGGCGATACCTTATGCGGAGTCTCCGCAGCCTGGTCGCCTCCGTTCTGGGCTGCTGCGGCCGCGCTGTCGAGCGAGATGACACCGGCTCCCGCAGGAGCGGCATCCACCTGCTCTACCGACAGATCATCAAAGTAGGCTTTGCCTTGAATCAGACTGGCATAGCCGCCCAAAGCTGCACCGATGCCCAGCTCTTTTTGCCCGGAGCCGGTTTGGCCGTAGAATTCAAGGTACTGCCAATCTCCGCCTGTATCCGTGGTAGCGGGATAGCCCCCTCCAATGCCTACGGGGAAAATGTTCGCACCCAGTCCCTGGCCTGCGGTGCTGACGATTTTGACGTAACCGGAGATCTTATAATAGCTGTTAGGCGAGACTGCAATCGTCTGCACCCATTTGAGGTGATTGGGTTCCAGATTCTCAATAACCGCAGCCCTGGTACCGGAATGGACTTCCTCAGACTGCACAGAGAGCAGCCCCGAGCTGTCCCCCTGAATCCACATGTCCTTGGTCCAGCCCGCAGGAGCACCTTCCTCCCCTTCCTCAAAGCCCGGATTCTGCAGTAAATTGCCCGCTGCATAACTGCTTGTTACAGGAAGAATGAACAATAACAGCATTAAAACCAACATTGCGGCCGTGCGTGTACTCCTGATCATCGTTCCAACCTCACCTCGTCAATGTTAATCCAGCCATTCCCGCCGGTTATGTAAATCTCCGCCTGCTCACCCTGCTTAAGGGATGCATCCGGAAGCGCAACAGGGTGATATTCGTCCCCTGCTGTCAGTTCAGCTTCCGCCCGCACAGAGCCGTTCACCCGGATGCCTATCCTTCCTCCTGAACCCCCGGCGCTCACCATGGCGGTTAGTTTGTAGATCCCTGTCCGGGCACTAAAGGTCTGTTGAATGCTTTTGTCTGAACCTATGTCAAGATATGCATGGCCTGCTCCCGAGTAAGGATTATTGCCGGCTGCACCCGTTCCCGTTGAAAAGCTCCAGCCGGAGGTTCCCTCTTCAAATCCTCCATTAGGCACTTCCGCCTGAACTCCTTCAACATACGGGGCGGCATTACCTTCCGTATTGTTATAAATAAGCACACTATAATTAGTAAATTTCTTAATTGTATACCCGCTGTTCACAGCAGGCACGGGGTCGTTGTTTCCAAAGACATATGCCGCCTGTCCCGGCTCCATGCCCGGAGCACCAAATTTGTACCGTCCAAAGGAAGACACCATCTGAAAAGCATCTCCGGGATTGATATATTTGACCGAAGCCAGAAAGTCATGCGGATTGATTTTCTCATAAAAAAGCACATAAATATAGGGCATATTGACTTTATCTGTGACATAGATATCGCCGCTGGCTGTTTCTGAAGCGTACTGTATAGCCTCTCCCAGCGAATCATAGAAGGCCGGGCCAATCTCCTTAGGAAACTTTCCAAAATAGGCATTTGTAAAAAAACCGAACATCACAGCAAATACGGCTACCGACAGCAGAGCGGCAAGCTTCAGCTTCTGATACAGCGAGAATACAGCTGTGGCAACCAGCATAATCAGCGGATAGAAAATGATATTGATCCGGTTGATGTTCACATCAGTGATCAGAGCCATCAGGATAGCGATGCCCAGCCAGAGCAATACGGTTATATACCCAAGCCCCTCACGCCTGCGCTGATACACCTCATATATCATAACAATTAGCCCAAGCAGAGCAAAGGGCAGCGCAATCGGGTAAGCATAGCCGTATGGGGATATGGCATTCCAGGGCAGCCCGTCGCTTCCGCTGCGCAGCAGCTCAATAAATCTGCTGAAGTTGCTGGAGGCTGTGTGCAGAAGTTCTCCGCCGAATACTGAGGAAATCTGCTCCACCCGGGGCATGGTTAATCTGGGAATCGTGAAGAGCCTGGTGGCTATCTCATGAAACCCATAATGATTAATTACTATAAATAATAGTATAGGCAGGGCAAGGAGCACAAAGAAAACAGTGTTCCATACCAGCGTCCGGAATTTCAAGACCCTACTATACAATAGAAGAAATGCGGCACAGATAGCAAATACCGGCACAAAAAAATAGGCTGTTCCGTATGCATATAGCGAAATGGCCATAATAACCGTAAAGCCGTAGGACCATTTGGGTGTCTGAAAGGATTTCAGCAGACAATAGACGGCAATCAGAATCAAGGTAGGGAACAAGTTAGATTCCAGCGCCCAGCGGGACATCATAATATGCCAGGGATTGATGGCGATGAAGAACATGGCGAAAATACCGCCTGCCCGGGCCGGAAACAGCTGCCTCATACTTAAATAGAAAAAAATCATGCCAACAAGCCCCATCACCAGACTCAGCGCCCGGACAGACAGCGGTGTCAGCCCGAAGAGCCAGATAAAAGGCATGGATAAATAGGCATAGAGCGCATTCTGTCCACTGCCCCAGGCGATAAGGTGAATAGGCAGATGGACACCGTTGCGGTCAATCCCGTAATGCAGGATCGCGTAAGCATCATAGCCGATGGATGCCTCATCCTGATTAAGTCCTGAAGGAATAGATCCGAGATAGATTATCCGTACAATTGCACCCAGCACAAACAGCGCGAGCGGCCAAGGATTGTCTATACAGGATCGGTACACTCTTTTAAATAGGCCGGAAATAGGGATCACCTCTTCAACAATATAATCCAAATGCCGGATGATGAAAAGACTACGGAAAAAAAGCCCCGCCTAGTACAGGCAGGGCTGCAGAAACTGGAAACTACGAGTTCTGGTTGAATTGACGATGTCTTAGCTTAACCCTGGCTGCCGATCAGAACGTAGCGCAGCACGATCAGGACGGCGAGCAGCCACATCATCCAGTGGATGTCGTATTTCTTCTTACCGGCAAGATTGGCAACACAGGCCAGGATAACATAGGTTACAATACCGAACGAAATCCCGTTCGCAATATTGTAGGTGAAAGGCATGATGGCGAAGGTAAGGAACGCCGGAATAGCCAGAACCATATCCTGAAAATCAATTTGGCGGATGGACTGCGCCATAAGCACCCCGACAATGATCAGCGCGGCTGCAGTAGCCGGACCTGGAATCAGCGCGACAACGGGTGCCAAGAACAGTGCGAGCAGGAAGCAGACACCGGTAGTCACGGCAGTCAGACCTGTACGGCCGCCTTCGGCAACACCGGCAGCGCTCTCTACGTAAGCGGTAGTGGTGGAAGTTCCCAGCATCGCACCGCCGGCAACAGCTACTGCATCGACGAACATGGCATTTCCGACACGTTTCTTGCCTTCTTCGGGGTTCTTCATAATTCCGGCACGTTCAGCAGTACCAACAAGCGTACCAAAGGTGTCAAACAATTCTACGAAAGTGAAAGTGGCAATCGCGGACACGATACCGGTGTGCATAATGCCCTCCCAGTCAAATTCCCAGAAGTTCAGCTGTGAGAAATCAGGAACCCAAGGTGTCTGCGGATTCGACAGCGTGCTGAAATCAACAGCGCCCATGAGAATGGCGACGACGGTCGTGCCCAGAATCCCGAACAGGATCGCGCCGCGCACGTGCAGCACCATCAGGATGGAAATCAGCAGCAGGCCGATAATTACCAATTGAACATTGGTGTTCTCCAGGCTGCCCATATGAATAACCGTTTCAAAGGAGAGCACATCTGTAAACTTATTGGCGGCGATATCCTTCCCGGCTTCAACGCCGATCGTCATCAGTCCGCTGTTCTTGAGGCCGATAATGGTAATGAACAAGCCGATACCGACGGTAATGGCATGCTTCAGGCTGTCAGGAATGGCGGTAAGCAGAATCTGCCGGACACGGGTGATTGTCAACAGGATGAAGATAATCCCGGAAATAAATACGGCGGTCAGACCCATCTGCCAGGTGAATTCATGATCGGTGGTTGCCGAGGACAAAACCACGGATGCAAAGTATGCATTAAGGCCCATACCAGGCGCCAGAGCTACCGGGAAGTTGATGAACAGTCCCATGGCAATGGTGAAAATCCCTGCAGCCAATGCTGTAGCCAGGAATACGGAATACCAGCCCATGTCGATGCGGCCAAAAGCGGTCAGAGTGCCGGGATTTACCGACAAAATATACGCCATTGCCATAAAAGTGGTCAGACCGGCCATAATCTCTGTGCGCACTGTGGTGCCGTTTTCTTTCAACTTGAAAAAGCGGTTCAAATTGTTCTCCCCCTAAGGTGTATGTTGTCTAAAAGCAACAAAAAGCCGGCATCTTGGGAGACACCGGCCCGGAAAAAGAGCAGCTTCGCATGTCCAATGGATAAAAATCCGAAGGATCGTGAAGGCCTTGCTCTTCATAATCGTAGCCAGGTCATTACGGTGACCTCGTAGAGACTTCCGGGCCGATTCCCGGAATTATACGAATGTTTATGCTGCTCTAACGCTTTATTATTTTAGGTGTACTTAACATAACTTGTCAATGGTAAATACGAACAATGAACGTTACTTTTTTGTTATTGTTCGTAATTCAGACATTTCTTCGGATGTCCCTAGTTTCGGATATAGAAGTTCAATATTCCATATCCGCATCTGTATACAAAATTGACTGGAAAGGATTTAAAAGCTTGATAGTATAGTCTAATTAGACTATACTAATTGATGTAGTCTAATTAGACTAAATATCATGAAAAGAGGTCGTTTTTATGTTATTTATTACAGGAGCAACTGGAACCGTCGGACATCAGGTCGTCAAATTCCTTAATGAAAAAGATGTGGAATTTAAAGCGCTCACCCGGACTCCGGAAAAACTGTTGAAAGATAAAACAGATAAAATGAGCATTGTCGCTGGCGATATTAAAGATTGCTCTGCCTGGTCAAACAGCCTGGGTGATGTTGACACATTATTCTTAATCCTTTTGGACGATGCCAGAGAAATTTTACAGGCGGCAAAAACCAATGGAGTTCAAAATATCGTGTTCTTATCTTCAGCTTCGATCAATCGTTCTGATTCAGATCACAATGATAATGCAAAAAAACATAAAGAGGTTGAAGATCAAATCAAAGCGTTTGGTTTTAACTATGCTTTTATCAGAGCCGAGGCATTTATGCATAATGCCATTTACTGGAGGGATCTTTTTAGATACAATAAGGGCACTATAAAGCTGCCAGCCTTAGATGCAAAATTGGCAAGCGTGCATGAAACAGATATTGCCGAAGTGATTAGTATTGTTTTAACCGGCTTTAACAAGTTTTCCGGTCAAGTATTGACGCTTACAGGAGCAAATATTCTTAGCCAACTGAACATACTGTCAGAAATTTCAAAGCAACTGGGACAACAGATTGGCTTCGAGGAGCAAACCATTGATGAATTTCATTCATACATGAAAAATTACATCGCTGAAGAATATATTAACCTTAGAATCCAAGACTGGGAGTACACTTTAAAGCACGATCTTAGCCTTACAAATACGGTCCTGACTATTCTTGGCCGGGAACCTCTTACGTACAGAGAGTGGGTTTCTGAGCATTTAAGTGCTTTCAAATTTTAAACAGAAAGAGGAATTCGCGATTATACCCTTATTGATACTTGGCTTACTGAAGGATTGCGGGCAATCAAGCGCTTATGAATTGTTAAATATATTTAAGGAGCGAAATTATAGGTACCTCGTACATGTTACGAAGGGATCGCTGTATTATAACTTGCAAAAGTTAGCTAATGAGGGTTTTGTACGGCTTGTTGAGGTCGTTAGCGTAAACAACTATCCCGAACAACATATCTACGAAATTACAGAACAAGGAAACGATTATTTCGATGCTTTAATGGCAAAGCATTCAGTTCAGACCGATGACATTACTTTAGCCTTTTATATGACAACATTGTTTGCACATCAATATGATCCTGAACAATTTAAAAAAGCTGTATCTGTACAAATTGAAAAAACACAGAAAAAAATTGAAGAAATTGATTTTGTGCTAAATTCCAAAAAAGATATTATCTACGATACCGCAAAATCCATGATGAAAAATGTAAGGGCACACCATGAATTAAACTTGAAATGGTTTCATGAACTACTAGAACAATAAGCACGACACGGCCCAGCGAATGCAACGGCGCGCAGTCCGATGGAACTCGAAGAGGCTCTGGACATGAAACGTGGAACCTTTAGCTACAACCTTGCCGCCAGATGCGGTAAGGTTGTTTTGTTTTTTTCGCTCCAGTTGATCTGCTCAAGCTCAGGGACGAGTACAGAACCCTACGCAACAGCTTCATAATGTTCTTTTAGAATCTTGTTAATTCGTGAACGCCTGTTTACTTCTCTTCTTTCACACTGTTACATCCTCTGTTTCAGTAACACCCGGCACTTTAGTTGTCAACCTTATTGATTTTGGTCATAAAAAATACTCCCTTCTATTTGCTAAACAACGCAGATAAAAGAGAGTAATCTTTTGCACTCTATAGTTGCGGGTGAAAAGGAACTTTCAATGCCCTTTTATTCCCATTCAATCGTTGCCGGCGGTTTTGAGGTGATGTCGTAGACTACCCGGTTGACATTTTCAACCTCGTTAACGATACGTACTGAAATTTTCTCCAGTACCTCCCAAGGGATACGTGCCCAGTCGGCAGTCATGCCGTCGATGGAGGTAACTGCGCGGATGCCTACGGTGTAAGAATACGTACGCTCGTCACCCATAACGCCCACACTCTTCATGTTAGGCAAGGCGGTGAAATACTGCCAGATCTCGCGGTCTAGTCCAGCTTTGGCGATCTCTTCACGCAGGATGAAGTCGGAATTGCGCACGATTTCCAGCTTCTCTTCGGTAACCTCGCCCAGCACGCGGATAGCAAGTCCCGGACCCGGGAAAGGCTGGCGCCAGACGATGGCATGCGGCATCCCCAGCTCTTCGCCCAGCTTGCGCACCTCATCCTTGAACAAGGTATTCAAAGGCTCGATCAGGCTGAACTTCATATCTTCCGGCAGTCCGCCGACATTGTGATGCGATTTGATGGTCTGCGCCGTTGCCGTGCCGCTCTCCACAATATCGGTGTACAGTGTTCCTTGGGCAAGGAAAGAGAACTCACCCAGCTTGGCCGATTCTTCGTCGAAGCAGTAAATGAACTCGTTGCCGATGATTTTGCGCTTCTGTTCGGGATCGGAGACACCTGCCAGCTTGCCCAGGAAACGCTCGCGCGCATCGATCTTCACCACATGGATGTCGAATTTGCCGACGAAGGTTTCCATTACGCTCTCTGCTTCACCTTTGCGCAGAAGGCCGTGATCGATGAACATACAGGTCAGCTGGTCGCCGATAGCCCGGTGAATCAGCATCGCAACTACCGAGGAGTCCACACCGCCGCTGAGGGCGCAGAGCACTTTTTTGTCACCGACTTTGGCTTGAATATCCTTGACGGCATCCTCAATAAACGATTCCATCGTCCATTTGCCTTCGCAGCCGCAAACCTCGTACAGGAAGTTCGAGATCATCTCATTCCCGTTCACGGAGTGGCGCACCTCCGGATGGAATTGCACGGCGAAGAATTTGCGGTCCGCATGGCTCATTGCCGCAATCGGAGCGCTCTCCGTGCCTGCATCCAGCTTGAATCCGGCAGGAAGCTCCACCACATGGTCTCCGTGGCTCATCCATACCGTCTGGCCGCTTTCGAGGCCGGCAGCCAGCACAGCATCCAGTTCAAAGTCAACGTTGGCCTTGCCATATTCCCGCTTGTCCGCACGTTCAACCTTCCCGCCCTGCTGATGGGCCATAAGCTGCATCCCATAGCAGATACCGAAAATCGGCAGTCCCAAATCATAAATGGCCGGATCTACGTGAGGCGCATCCTCAGCGTACACACTGCTTGGTCCCCCGGAGAACACGATCCCTTTTGGCGAAAGTGCCTTAATCTTCTCAATTGGCGTATTGTACGGCAGAAGCTCGCTGTATACCCCCAGGTCCCGGATTCTGCGCGCGATAAGTTGATTGTATTGTCCCCCGAAATCGAGAACGACGATAATTTCACTTGGCTTGTTCATTACGTGCCTCCCTTGATTATTGGATTCATTATACTCATGGTTAATTCTCATCGTCAAGGAAAGTAAGGCACGTTGTCTCTATGGTTTTTTCCTTATCCGGCGCGCGGATACCCGCAGTTTGGCGGATGTTGATAGGTTGGAATTCCGCAGGATGAACCAGAGGGAATTTATGGCTGATGCGGAGAGGGCAAACCGGGATTATTTCAAACACTAACCGAAGTGGAAAAAGGGAACTTAAATTAACGCATCCCGCGCCCTCGCAAACGTTAAGTGGAAAAAGGATCACTAATCCGGCCGATTTGCATTCTCCGCAGGGATTTCGCCTCATTTAACTCTACTTTTTCCCACTATTCCCTCCAAAACAAGGCTTCTGCATCCATTTAGGTGTACTAATTCCACTTCACTTTCCCGCAGCTCTCCTTGAGCCTACTCTTCCTCGACATCAAAAGGAAATGATCGTTTCCTGACTACTAAAAAATAGGCCATTCGCTGTTCGGGCAGCAAATGACCTGCTGATCAAGCCAGACGGAAAGTGATCGCCAGACAGTTGGCGACAAAGGCCGCGCCTTCTGCGCCGGCTGCCGGGACTAGCGCCAAGCCCCTTTGGCCGGGTGGCGGGATCTTCGGGAGCGGCGCTGATTTCCGCGCCGGGTTGCCCGGGAACGGCGCTGATTTCCGCGCCGGGATGCCCAGGAGCGGCGCTGGTTCCCGCGCCGGGTTGCCCAGGAGCGGCGCTGGTTTCCGCGCCGTGAACCCTCGCCGGGCGGACCCGCACTGAGGTGCTGATGCCGCGCGGCTGCTGTACGCCAGGGCTTCCCACTGGCGTATGAACTGCCGGACCGCGGCGCGCAGCCGCGCGTCCTCAATCGCCAGGGAGGCGGCGTACTCCCTGGCCGTTACCCCGGGCGGCGGCGGCCCGTACCGCGCCGTCAGCCCGCGCCAGGCCAGAGCGGCGGCGCGCAGCTGCCGCTCGCGGCTGAACCTGCCGGACCGCCGCGCCGCCGGCAGCAGGGCCAGGCAACGCCGCCAGCGCCAGGCGGCGGCCAGCCCCACCAGCGCGGCGGCAGCCGGCGCTGGCGGGTTCCCGCCCGCCTGCGGCAGGGCGGGCAGGGTGTCCGCGCCAAGCGCAGCGGACGCGGGGGTTCCCGGCGGCGCGGATGCAGCCGCGGCGGGGTCCGCCGCCGGGCCTGCGGCAGCGGCGAGGGCGGCAGCGGGCGTAGGGTCGAACGGGACCCAGCCCGTGCCGGGAAAATAGACCTCCACCCAGGCATGTGCATCCCCCTGGGTGACATCATAGCGCGGCGGTACAGCATCTGCCGCCAGGGTTCCCGGCCCGTAGCCCTGGACATAGCGGGCCGGAATGCCGGAGCTTCGCAGCAGCACGGTCATCGCTGTCGCAAAATGCACACAGTAGCCCTGCTTCGTGACGAACAGGAAGTCATCCGTGAAATCCGACCCCTGTGGCGGTATCCGGGTCTTCAGCGTGTAAGTAAATCCGTTCTGCAGGTAATCCTGAACGGCGGAGACAGCGGCATAGCGCGTGTCCGCCGAAGCCGTGAGCCTCCCGGCCAGCTCAGCGACCCGGCGGGGCAGCTGAGCCGGCAGCTGCAGATATGAATCGCGCACCGACACCGGGTCCATTCCGGCAGAAGCCCGCAGCACAGCCGGGTCGCTCTCCGGGAGTATCGATGCCACTGTGTATTCCGCAACTCTGACGGAACCGCCCGCCTCAGGAAGCCTGAAGCTGTCCTTCTGCGGATTAGCCAGCACATAGCCAAGCCGGCTGCCATCCGTCAGTGTGATGTTTTCAATATCAGCCACCGTTCCGGCACCGAACAGCGGCAGCCCGCCTGAGGAGGGGACCGCGAATTGAATCCGCTGAACAAGCCTGCGGCTCTTTCCGGCCTCTTCTGCCTGGTTCTGTCCCGGACCCGGCAGAGCGGTTAGATTAAACGGCAGAAATGCCGCCCCGTCCCTGATCCAGCGGCGTCCATCATAGTAGGCAATACTCTCTCCCCTCCAGTAGGAGGGCCGATCGGCCACAACACTGAACACTGCTTCAGTACTGGAAGCCAGGGGAGCGCCAAGCTCCGCTTCTCCTGAACCATAGCCTGTGCTCCCTGACCGGGTCTGCTGCTGTTGTGAAGATTCCTGCATTTGCCCAGCCGCCCAGTGCTGCATCCTGTCCAATATCGGCTGGAAGGTGATCGGCCCGCCTTGACGCGCTCCATACAGCTGCCCGCCTGTCCAGGCTGCCAAAGTGATGATCAACGCCGCGGCCAGCGCCAGCCCTCCCCAGCGCGTATAAGGGAGGGCAGCGCTTCCGGTGCCTTCTTTAAGCCGCAGCAGACGGTTCAAGGCCTGCAGCCATAGAATCAGACCCAGAGCAACTATGACATCCCCGGTTGTTTTCACCGTGAAGCCCATATCCAGCGCCAACAGGTATATCAGGGTTACTAGAGTAAACAGCGTCGTGCTGCCTCTGTACAGCGCCAGCTGCTGCACGGAGCAAACCAGCAGCCCCCAGCCCAGCACCAGAATCAGCAAGCGGCTGTTCTCGCTTAGCGCTGAGATATGCCCTGAGAAGAGCAGCGCCAGATCGTCTGACCCTTCTGCGGCATACAAGCTTAGCCAGCGTCCCCCCTTATTGCCGTCACATATATAGAACCAGGTCAGAGACATGATCATGAACTGAACCGGATATTGAACGAAATTAGGAAGCCGGAGGCTTCCCCACAACAGCAAGGCTGCGGCACAAAACAGCAGCGTGTGCAGCAGCCGCAGTGTATCCGGCTCCACGGCAGTCCGGAGCAGGGGAAGCAGCCATTCCATGAATAGCCCCATAATGGCCAAAGAGAACAGCAGCCGATAATGCAGAGGACTACTGTCCCTGCAATCAGCTTGACTGTCCTCCACATGATCCCGGATGTCCAAGGCTGTTGAGGTGTCAGTCCGCAGCCCCCAGCGCTTCTTCCGCACAGGTAACGTTCCGGCAAATTCTACTGCCGCTGCAGTCGTCCGCCCCCTACCAAAGCGTTGACCGCTCCTGGAATCCATGGACTTCCACCCCCTTGTTTCCTTTTGACAGGGAACCGTCCCCGAGGCAATACAGACAAGCGCCAAGTCTGGTCAAGCTGGCGCCGATTGTGGCTGCCGGACTCCACGGGCTATTCACCGGACCGCCTGCCGGCCGCGGGGCTGGCTGATCCCAGACATAATACAGTTCAACTTTCACGCCCTGCACCAGAAAACGGGCAAGCGTACGGGCGGATTCTTCCTCCAGCCTGCCGGTAATGACTACAGCTGTCATCCCGGGTATCCAGCCCCGCGAAGCGTCCTCCAGCAGCGCGCTTAGAGAACGCCCGCCGTCCGGGGTAATCTCGGTGAGCATATCCTGTACTCTGGACGGGATTTGCCCTAGTCCTTCATGTTTGGCCATACCTTCCGGCCATCCGCCGCTGAAGAACTGCACATAGGAGCCGGTTTGCTCTGCAGCCAGCAATAGCCCCATGGCAGCGGAAACAGCCCGTTCAAAGGGGGCAGGCGGGTCCCCGCGCTGCCCCCGCGGTGTCAGAGCCCCGCAGGGAATTTCATATTCCCCGGAACTGTTAGCCAGAACAATGCAGGACATGCGTCCTTCTTCCCGCTCCGGCACCCGGCTCTGCAGCGTTCCCTTCCGTGCAGTGTTCTTCCAATGAATCCGGCTGAGCGGGTCACCCGGAGCATACTCGCGGATTTCCCCGGCTTCGGCGCTGTAATTACGCGTTCGGCTGCTGCTTACCGTGTCACCCGGCTTTACGCTGCTGTATGGCGCAGTTCTTCCTACATACAGGGGTCTTGGCCGGACTTTGAAGCTGTCGCCGCTTCCGGACTGACAGCCTCCGGTAAATAAGCCGAGCAAATCTCCCCAGCTGACACTGCACCCGTGAAGCCGGTGTACTCCGCGCTGCACCTCATGCAGCGAATAGGTGTAGGCCAGCGAGCGCCGGAATCCGGGAAACAGCAGCTGCTGGTGCGTCCCGCCGCTCCATTGGTCGGCTATAACCATCCACGGCAATGGAATTCGTGTCCTGAAGGTGACCTTCACCTCCACAGTCAGCGTATCCCCGGCTGCAGGATGGACAGCGGACAGGCTGCGGGTAACCGTCACCTTACGGGGACCCAAGAGCTGCAGCAGCAGACCTCCAAGCATTAGAACTCCGCTGGCCGTTAAGAGAAACAGCAGTGTTTCTCCTCCGCGCCAGGCATACAGGGCGCCGGTGACAGCCGCCATTGAGAGTATCCTTATCCACTCTCCGGCAACATTTCGGGTCCGGTGAACAGGCTGGCTTCCGGTCGTATTCACGCTATTGTGTTCTTTCCGGTCAAGCGGGTTCGGTTTCATTAAGGATGAAGAGGACAATTGGGCTACCCTTCCTTTGGCCATAGACTAGCTTCCTGCAGCCATAAGGAGATATGGCGCAGAGGAGCCTGATAATGTCTATTCTTCCCACGAAAAAGGGTGCCCAGACCTCCAGCTTTGCTACATTTCAAAGCGTCTTTACCCTGCGTTCCTCCGCAGTCACTGCTGCGGTCAGCGGCGGGTGTCCGGCAGCATCAAGCAGCCCGCGGAGGGAAACCCATAGCGAAGAGCCGATGAGCTGCACATCCGCACTGCGGATCTGCTGTCTGCCGTCCCCATCTGTTATGGTGAGCTGCTGATTCGCTGCATCCGCCAGGATGGTCCGGCCATTCCAGACCACCCGGCCGGAGCGGCTGGACACCTCCCAGCTGACCTTCCCCCCAAGCCTTTCAACTGCTGCACGCAGCGGCACCTTATATTGCCCTCCACTGATGGTGTACTCTCCGGGGAGCAGCTTGGCTTCCAGCGGGCCAACCTCCAGGGCAAGCGCCTTGCCCGGTGTGAACAGCTCACGGTTAGGAAGGATATTCGCAGCAATCCATGCTTTGGAAGGCTGGGCATGACCCGTTCCGGCAGCGGAGGCAGATACTCTGAACTGGACTGGCTGCACCTCTCCGTCCAGCACGCCAAAGGTATATCCAGCGGCTTTATAGCGCTTGATAATCTCCGGCAGAGCCTTGGCGCTCTGCTCGTGGCCTCCTCCGTCATGAAGCAGCAGGATTACCCGGGAAGCGGTCAGATCTGCTACAGATTCCCGCAATATATCCGCAGCAGGCACCCCTTTGCGCCTGGAATCACCGCTATCCGCCGTCCAGTCCATTACGGAATAGCCGGCTTGCGCCAGGAGCCGGAAATACGTCTTGTCGAAATGTCCGAACGTGCCCCCCGGAGCACGTACGAGCTGCGGGCGCACCCCGGTGATGTTCCGGACAATCTCCTCGGTTTGCTTGATTTGCGACCAAAACTCTGTAAAGCTGCTATATAAATCACGGTAATTATGATTATACGTATGATTGCCGATGGCATGGCCCTGTTCCCATATGGCGCTGATCAGCTCCGGGCGCTGTTCGGCCTGCTCCCCAAGCACAAAAAAGGTCGCCTTCACCCCCTGCCGGCGCAAAATTTCCAGAACCTTTGGAGTGATTTTGCTGGGGCCGTCGTCAAATGTTAAGTAGACTGTTTTTTGCTTGGTCTGCGCAGGCAGGGTAGGTTTGGCTGGAACTTTGGATACTGCGGCCCCATTCTTTACTGCAGCCTCTGCCCTTATTGCAGTCTTTGCTGAGGTTTGGGCGGCTGCCTGTGAAGGAGTAAGGCTCATGGAAAATGCTGCGCCTGAAGCAAAGCCTGGCAGCGGTTGAAGCCGGCCGGCATCAGGCGGTGCCAGAGGCACACCTTGCGTCAGGGCAGCCGGAAGATTATTCTTAAAGAGTACTGTACGCCCCGCAAATGCAAGGACCAGAACTACCATAGTAAGCAAACCGCCGAGCACGATCCGGCGGACATTATTTTTTCGGCAACCCTTCATCTTCTCTACCTCCAGCTTTCTATTGGCGCGTTCGCGTCTTTTGGTAGATTGTATGAAGACAAGCCCGGAAATAGAATTAGGCATGCGCCCTTGGAGAGTGAAGACTTATGGAAATGCTGAAATGGATACAGGAATTGTTCGCCAGTTATGGCTATAGTGTGCTTTTTTTGGGACTTTTGCTGGAGTTTGTGGCTCTGCCTTTTCCCGGAGAAACCACCATGGCCTTTGCAGGCTTTCTTTCTTACACCGGCAAGCTTGACTTCTTTGTGCTGATCGCTGTGGCTTTTGCCGGAACTACAGTTGGCATGACCGTGACTTATTTTATCGGGCTTAAGGCCGGGCTTCCTTTTATTCAGCGGTATGGCAAATGGTTTCTGTTCTCAGAGACCAAGCTGGAGAAAACGCAGCACTGGTTCGACCGCTATGGCAGCATTCTCGTTTCCATCGGCTACTTCATCCCGGGGGTGCGCCATTTTACCGGCTACTTTTCAGGTATTACCGCTCTGCCGTTCCGTAAGTTTGCCCTCTATGCATACAGTGGCGCTTTGCTGTGGGTAGTGCTTTTTCTGGGGATCGGAAAAATATTCGGCCCCCAGTGGATGGGCATCTTCCATCTGGTAGAGAAAAATGCAATCTGGATTGCCGCCGGCGTCGCAGCCGTCGCAGCATTTATCATCCTGTACCGCTACAGGCACAAGATCGGGTCCCGGCTGCTCCGGCGCAAAACAGGCATTAACCTGGAGACCCAGGTGGTTAAGGTCAAAGAGCCGTCCAAGTGAAAAACAGCGTGTTCTTCTAGGGTCACTGGCGCAGTTCCCTTGGCATCTTCCTCCGGTAACGAAGCAGCCATGCCAACACTCCGAGCAGCAATGCCGCCCCTGCGAACCCGGCACCGCCTCCGAATCCCAATGCCCTCGGCTCCATGACCTCCAGCAGCCAGCCAGCGCTGAACATGGACAGCCCAATCAGTGAACCGCCCAGCGCTGATAATATCCCAAAAATAACCGGCTGCTGGGCGGCAGGCGTTTCCCGCATCACCAGCGTATCCAGACAGGCACTCCCAATCCCCCCGCATAACGACAGCAGAATATATAGCACAAAGGCCACCCCGAAATGCCTGCTGCCGCTGATGCACATCAGCAGAATCCCCTCCAGCAGCAGACCGCCAAGCGCAATCCCGAGCAGCCGCCGTTTCAGCAGCCGCCCGGCAAAAAAACTGAGGCTAAGCCCGGTGCCGAGTGCGGCATAGAAAGCTCCGACCCCCACGTCCCCTGCATGAAACACCTGTACCGCATACACACTGATCAGCACATTGTCCCAGCCATTAATCACCGGCACCAGCAATTCATAGGCCAGAATGATCTGCAGCACCTGACTGCCGCCAATCAGAACCCTAAGGCTCTGCCAGCGGCCAGTCCTTTTCAGAGAGTCCTGGATAACCGGCTTCGCCGGAACAGAATCTTCCAGCAGTTCAGTCCCGCTGGAGACGGCTGCTGGAAACGATATGCCCCAGATAAGAAGAGCAGCCAGCAGGAACGAGGCGGCATTCGCTACAAAAGCCATTTCCGGCCCCCACCACAGCGACACCAGTCCGCCTGTAAATGCCCCCAGGATCAGCACACAGCCGGTCATCAGCTGCTCCAGACTATTGATTTTATGCAAGGAGTCGGGACCGGCCAACAGCGGAATCGAGGATTTGCGCACTGGACTGTAAAGGGCTTCCCCAGCCGCCATAATAAAGCTCCCGGCATACAGCAGCCAGAGCCTGCCGGCTCCGTCTACCAAAAGAAAGGACAAGGCGACCGGCACACGCAGCAAGTCAACGGCCATCATTATAGTCTTGCGCGGCAGCCTGCCGGCAAGCATTCCGCCAAGCGGGGCCATGAACAGAAAAGGGAGCACCCTCATCCCCAGCGAGATCCCTACTGCCATCCCCGATCCGGTCACCTGCAGAATCAGCGCCAGCATAGCGACGCTGCTGAACCGGTCGCCAATGCCGTTAACCAGTCCGGCCGCAAACAACCTGGAATACCCCTTGGATCTCCGCTTCAGCACTTCCGTTGGACCATTCTCTGTTATATTCATGTTCACAACTTATCCCTCACATCTAATATTATATAATAATCTAATTAGATGTTATTCTAATATTTGATAAATTGCAAGGCTATTTCCTTTGATTCTGTGCAGGAATACAAGGATAATGAACCTATGAATACACGCGAAAGAAGGAAGCCTGTGTGAAAATTGACCGTCTGCTCTCCATTGTCATTTTGCTGATGAACCGCCCGCTGGTCCAGGCCAAGGAACTGGCCGATATGTTCGAGGTGTCTGTACGCACCATTTACCGTGATATCGACAGTATTAACGGAGCCGGCATTCCCGTCGTCACCTATCAAGGCGCGAATGGCGGCATTGGGCTTATGGAGGGATACCGGCTGGACCGCAATGTGCTTACGGAACGCGAGCTGGCCGATATTTTTACTGCCCTGCAGAGCGTATCTTCTTACGGAGCCGGAGAACACAACCTGCTTATGGAAAAAATCACCAGCGTGATTCCTCCCTCAAAGTCGCATGCCTTCCGCAGCAAAACTACCCAGCTGATTGTCGACTTCTCCCCCTGGGGGCTGCAGGGCCCGCTGGAGGAGCGTCTGTCTCTGCTGAAGGAAGCGCTGGACGAGAGCACTGCCGTGGCTTTTGATTATGTCAATGCAGACGGCCAGATCAGCCACCGGATTGTGGAGCCATATACGCTTGTACATAAGGGTGCGGGGTGGTATTTATACGGATTCTGCATACAGCGCCAGGATTTCCGGCTGTTTAAGCTGCTGCGCATGAAGTCGCTGGTTAAGGAAGCCCGGAGCTTTGAACGGCTGGATATCCCTCTGCAGGATCTGCCCTGGACTGAGGGCTGGAAAGAACCGCTGAATACACAGACCGTTGTCCTGCATTTTTCGGCAGAGGGCAGATATCTGGCGGAGGACTACTTTGATTGCGAGGAGCTGGAGGCCGATGGCAACGGCGGGTATATCGTTAGATTAGCTTATGCGGAGAACAACTGGCTGTACGGCTTTTTGCTGAGCTTCGGAACGGTTGTGGAGGTACTGGAGCCTGAACCGGTCCGCCGCAGGCTGGCCGGACTGGCAGCAGAAATTGCCGCCAAATATAAGCTCTTATAGCCTAGAACTTGGATTCTATTGCATTCTCTGCAGCAACGCAGAATCAGAAGTATTCATTTGACAAAGTGCAGTCATGCAAAAAATCCGCTATGGCCATCCCAGAGGAAGACTGCGGATTTCAAGTACGAAAAAGGACTATCCAAGCAGCCCGGGTAAGGCTGGCGGATAGTCCTTTTTTGGTTCAGACCATAACTTATGATGATGCAAATGATCTTATGCCTGCTGCGACTTCACCTTGGACGGCTGCACAGGTTCGGTGTCTTCCGTTTGCAGGAAGTCAGGCTGAGGTGAGGTCTTCTTGATGAACAAGGCCAGCACCAGAGCTACAACCGTCACCCAGGTAGCCACGGTAAATGCATGGGTAATCCCGTTGATCGTTGCGTCCTGTGTAAGCTTGAGCATAGCCGCCTTGTCAGTTTGGGATACCGATCCGCTCATTACGGCTTCTGTAATGTCGCTCTTCGTCCGGTTGGTCATCAGGCTGACGAACAGCGCCATGCCCAGTGCTCCCCCTACCGTCCGCAGGGTATTCGACATTGCCGTACCGTGTGAAGCCAGACGCTGCGGCAGCTGGTTCAGACCGGCGGTTACGATTGGCATCATCAGCATGGACATCCCGAACATCCGCGCCGTGTAAGTCAGAATCAGGTGGGTATACGTAGTGGTATGGGTGATCTGGCTGAACTCCCAAGTAGTAATTGTAGTGATAATCAAGCCGATGACGGATAGCCATCTGGCGCCGATTTTATCAAAAATAATCCCTGTGATCGGAGACATTACGCCCATCAGGATCGCGCCCGGCAGCAGCATCAGCCCCGATTCCATCGGTGTAAAGCCACGGATTGTCTGCAGATAAATCGGCAGCAGAATCATCCCGGAATACAGTGCCATTGTGACAATAATGTTGATTACAGTAGTTAATGAATACATGTTGTAACGGAAAATGCGGAATTCCAGCAGCGGCTTGTCGGTCTTAAGCTCACGCCAGACAAACAAAGCCAAAGCCACAACGCCCAGAATCAGGCAAGCATACACAGTTGCACTGTTCCAGCCGTCTGTTCCGGCATCACTAAAGCCGTACAGCAAACCGCCGAAAGCAAGCGTGGACAGCACCACACCCATTTTATCCAGTCTGGGCGAAGTCAGCTTTCCGACATTCTGCATAGTCTTCATGCCAAGCAGGGTAGAGAAAACAGCCAGCGGAAGCACAATGTAGAACAGCACCCGCCAGGAATAGTTCTGAACCACCCAGCCGGACAGCGTTGGTCCTACAGCCGGGGCGAAAATCATGGCAACCGCCATCAGCCCCATCGCTTTACCGCGCTCTTCAATCGGGAAAATCCGCAGGAATACGATGTTCATCAGCGGCATCAGAATACCTGCGCCGACAGCCTGAATCACTCTGCCGACCATAATCATCTCAAATCCGGTACCTATAGCACAGACCAGCGTTCCTATGGAGAAAAGCATCATTGCGGTAGTAAATAATTGACGGGTGGTAAACTTCTCCACCAGATAGGCACTGATTGGAATCAGCACCCCGTTCACCAGCATAAATCCTGTTGTCAGCCATTGTGCCGTATTGGCGGCAATCTTGAGGTCTTCCATCATTTTGGGCAGTGCCACATTCATCAGCGTCTGATTAAGCAGCGCCACGAACGCGCCGATCAGGAGGGCCGCAATAATGGGACCTCTGCGTATCGTCTTCGACGGCCCGGCAGCATTAGCAGTTACTGTGCTCATAACTTGTTGTTCTCTCTCCCTTGTTCCAAAATGGTAATGATTTCCCGGTGCAATCTCAGCAGTTCCCTGGCATCCTCCGGCGGTATATTCACCAATGGCTCCAGATGGCTTCGGAGCGATTGCTTGCTTTGCTCCCTGATCTCCCGGCCTTTGTCCGTCATTGCCAGCTTAAATATACGTCTGTCGCTCTCCGAGCGTTGTCTGGTTATCAGTCCAGCCTTCACCATCCGGTCAACCACACCGCTGGCAGCGCTGTTTCCCAAATGCAGCAGATCCGCAAGCTCCGTAATCCCTACATCCGGGTGTGCCTCCAACTTGCGCAGGACCATCAGCTGCGTGGATGTGATATTGAGCTTCTCTGCATCCTTCCACATAAGCTGCTGGAAATTATGGATAATGCAGCGGAATGAAGAAAAGATATCATCCAATTGCTGTTCTCTATCCTCCAACATTCATCGCCTCCAACCATTCAGTAAACCCATTAATACTTCGCATGCGAACTATTTTACTATTTACCTATTTATCCGTCAACCACTTGCTGAAACTTTCTGAAAAAATATTTTGGACTCAGAACATATTCCTTAGTGTGATCCTCTGCCGCAAAACGGACACGCTTTAAAACCAGCCAGCTTTGGGATTTGTTATATAATCTAGAGCATAAGCCTACATCAAAGCGGAAGCGGTGAGCCCTTTATGTCTCTTGAAGCACGGAAAATCTGGAATGCCATCCATCAGCAGCTGACACGAATCATTACCAAGCCGGAAGAGCATGCTAATGCGGTGGCTCTTTTTTTGGAGCTGCATGACTGCCTCTACGCCTCAAACGGCAACAACCCGGAGCAGACCAATTATGAAGACGAGCTGTTAAAAGATCTCCGGGAGCAAACTATGCGCAGTTATCCGGTACATACGGCTAACAGCAACAATTCGATCGTGTGGCACATATGGCATAGCGCACGTATCGAGGATATTACGATGAATATTCTCACTGCGGACCGTGATCAGATTCTCCATTCCGGACATTATGCGGATAAGCTCCACACCCCTTTTATTCATTCCGGAAACGGGATGAGCGGACAGGAGATTGCTGAATTCAGCGCAGCCGTTGACTTGGAAGCCTTGCTGGAATATCGCCAGGCTGTAGCCGCCGGGACACGATCCATTATCGCTGGATTGCAGCCGGGACAGTTCCGTAACAAGCCCCGTTCAACCCAGATCAGCAGAATTTCCGCAGAAGGCGCTGTAAAGGAAACGGAGCAATGGCTGATAGACTACTGGGGTGGCAAAACCATTGCCGGCCTCGTACTGATGCCTGCCACAAGGCATAACTTTGTTCATCTGAATAAAGCTATGCGCGTCAAGCTGAAACTGCAAAAATAACTCCTCATCCCCTAATGAACCTGCCTGCTTCGTCCTTGGAGCATGGGTTGCCAAAATAAAAAAAGCGTACCCCCGTCTTAAGGGTACGCTCTTTGAATTTTACTGAACTGCAAGCTTACAGGTCGCTTCTGACGCTTCCGACCACTACAGGTTTTATTGCACTGCCTCTTTTCACCTTTGCGCCAGAGGATGGAGTGCTGCTCGTCAACCCGCTGGCGATGGACATCATCAGCTTGATCCGGTTCGCCTGGTTCACGACACTGACACCGGCATCGTAATCAATGGCCGCAATGTTGGCGCCGGGATACAGGTCCTTCAGCCCCTTAATCATTCCCCGTCCGGTAATATGATTCGGCAGACAGGCAAAAGGCTGGATGCAAGCAATATTATTAACCCCGTTATCCAGCAGATCCATCATTTCCGCAGTCAGGAACCAGCCTTCGCCCATTTGATTGCCCACGGAGACCAGACGGCTGGCCTTCTCGGCCAGTCCGTAAATATTCTCACGGCCTTTGGCCAGACCTGCTTCTTCCAGCGCCGCCTTGACGGGCTTACGGTAAATTTCCAGGTAGGAAATCAGCATCGGATTAAAGAAGCCCAGCTTTTTGCTTTTGCCGAACTGCTCGGCTTTGTATATCGGATTGTAGACGCAATAGAAAATAAAATCCAGGAAATCCGGCATAACCGCCTCGCCCCCCTCGGCCTCAATCATCTCTATGATGTGGTTGTTGGCGTCTGGATGGAACTTGATCAGGATCTCGCCGACGATCCCTACCTGCGGCTTCACGGTTTTGATCACCGGAAGCTGAACGAATTCGGCGACGATTTCGCGGGTCAGCCGTTTGTATTCCCGGAACGAAAAGGTCGAAAGACTGGACTTGCAGCGGTCCATCCCTTTGCGGAACAAGGCCTGCGCGCTTCCCGGAATCACTTCATACGGTCTGAAGCGGTGCAGCAGCCGCATCATCAGGTCGCCATAGCAGGCGGCCGCAATCAGCCGGTTGGCCAGCCTCAGGCTGATCCGGAACCCCGGCTGGTTCTCCATTCCGGAGGCATTCAGCGAAATTACCGGAATCTGCCCCAATCCGGAATCTTTCAGCGCCTTGCGCAAAAGCGAGATATAATTGGTTGCCCGGCAGCCGCCCCCGGTCTGCGACATGATTACAGCGGTCCGGTCCGGATCATAGTCCCCGCTCTTCAGGGCAGACAGCATTTGCCCGATAGTGACAATCGCCGGGTAGCAGGCATCATTGTTGACATACCGCAGGCCTTCCTCTGTCTCCTTCGGTCCGGTGCTTTCCAGGATTTTGAGCCGGTATCCGGCGTCCCGGAAGACGCGTTCGAACAGCTCGAAATGGATGGGAGACATTTGTGGTGCCAGAATGGTGTAGGTTTCCTTCATTTCCTTCGTAAACGGCATGTTAGCCTGTGTTTTATACAGGAGCTGGGGCTTCACATCCCCTTTTTCCCGCTCGCGCATAGCCGCAAGCAGCGACCGCAGACGGATGCGCGCCGCGCCCAAATTGCTGATCTCATCAATCTTGATCAAGGTGTATACCTTGTTGTTGCGCTCCAAAATTTCCTGAACCGCATCGCAGGTAATGGCATCAATTCCGCAGCCGAAGGAGGTCAGCTGTACCAGCTCCAGATCATTCCTGCTGGCGGCCAGACGGGCCGCACGGTACATCCGGGCATGGTAGGTCCACTGGTTAACCACGCCCACCTCCCCTTCACTGCGGTCCAGATGGCAGATAGAATCCTCGGTCAGCACAGCCAGACCCATGCCCGTGATCATCTCGGCGATGCCGTGATTAATCTCGGGATCTGCATGGTAGGGATGGCCGCAGAGCAGAATGCCTTTGGTACCGCTATGGGTAAGGAACTCCAGCGTTTCTTCGCCTTTGTTCCGCAGATCGGCTTTGGCCCGCTCGGCTTCGGCAAGTCCCGTCTGCACGGCAGCGGCAATTTCTTCCTTCGGGATATCCATGAAGGTTTTCACCAGAACCCGGGTCAGCGCCGGAATATCATCGAAGGTCAGAAACGGGCTCACGAGCGGTATGTTTTTTTCTTTTAATCCATCCATATTGTTGCGGATCACTTCGGGGTAAGAGGCCACCACCGGGCAGTTGAAGTGGTTCTGCGCCGCGTCGTCTTCCTTCTTCTCGTATACAACGGCCGGATAAAAGATGAAATCGACGCCTTTGCCAAGCAGGCTCTGCACATGCCCATGGGCCATCTTCGCCGGATAGCAGATGGATTCGGAAGGAATGGTGTCCATTCCGCTCTCATAGAGCTTTTTGCTGGATTTCGGCGACAGCACCGTCCGGTAGCGCAGTGTGGTGAAAAAGGTATGCCAGAACGGATAGTTCTCGAACATATTCATGGTCCGCGGAATGCCGACTGTCCCCCGCTCCGCCTGCTCCACAGGCAGCCCCTCATAATCAAAAAACCGTTCATATTTGTATTGCATGAGATTCGGCAGGTTATTCTTCTCTTTCTTGCCTCCGGCCCCGCGCTCACAGCGGTTGCCGGTGACATGGAAGCTCTTGTCGGGGAAGCGGCTGATCGTCAGCGCGCAGTTGTTGGCGCATAGTCTGCAGCGGCCCGGTGACACTTCATATTTGAAGGCTTCCAGTTCTTCCGGTCCCAGCAGGGTGCTGACCCCGTCAAAACCGGCATGCTCTCTGGCAAGCAATGCACAGCCGTAGGCGCCCATCACGCCGGCAATATCCGGTCTGACCACTGTTCTTCCGGTCAGCAGCTCAAAAGCGCGAAGTACGGCTTCATTGTAGAAGGTACCCCCTTGGACAATGATGTTGCGCCCCAGATCGTCAGCGTTGCGGATTTTGATGACCTTTTGGAGCGCATTTTTGATGACCGAATACGCAAGCCCTGCCGACAGATCGGCCAGCGTAGCCCCTTCCTTCTGCACCTGCTTCACTTTGGAATTCATAAAAACCGTGCAGCGGGAGCCCAGATTGACCGGCTGGGCGGATTCCAGCGCTGCTGCGGCAAATTCCCCGATGCCGAGCCCCAGTGCGGACGCAAAGCTCTCCAGGAAAGAGCCGCAGCCCGCCGAGCAGGCTTCGTTCAGCATGAGGCTGTCGATGGCGCCGCCGCGGATCTTGATGCACTTCATATCCTGTCCGCCGATATCCAGAATGAAATCGACCTCCGGCATGAATTTGGAGGCTGCCTTGTAGTGCGCAACCGTCTCCACTTCACCGCCGTCTGTACGCAGCGCTGCCTTGACCAGGCCTTCCCCATAACCGGTTGCATATGCACCGGCAATATGGCAGCCTTCAGGCAGAATCCGGTAGATCTCCTTCAGGGCATCGCTGACGGACTGCAGGGGGTTGCCTTTGTTGCTTCCATAAAAGGTATAGAGGATTTCATCCGCAGCGCCGGTAATCACCAGCTTGGTTGTGGTAGATCCGGCATCGATGCCGAGATAGCACGGTCCCTGATATGTATCCAGCTCCGAACGCGGAGCTGCCGCCCGGCTGTGGCGGAGCCGGAACTGCTCCAGAGCCTCCGGCGAGGCGAACAACGGCTGCAGTTCGGCATCCTCGGCACGGTCGGCCGAGAAATCAACGGCATCCAGCCGGGCCATCCAGCCGGACAGCGGCAGAACCAGCGGATCGGTCTGCGACAATGCTGAACCAATGGCGACAAAATACTGCGAGTGCTCCGGAAACAGCACATCGCTGTCGCTGAGCCCAAGCGTCTCGGCAAACCGCTCCCGCAGCGCGGGCAGAAAGGTCAGCGGCCCGCCAAGGAAAGCCACCCGGCCACGGATCGGGCGGCCGCAGGCCAATCCGCTGATCGTCTGGTTGACAATGCTCTGAAAAATCGAAGCCGCCACATCCTCGCGGCGGGCGCCTTCATTGAGCAGCGGCTGGACATCGCTTTTGGCAAAGACGCCGCAGCGCGATGCGATAGGATAGATTCGTTCATGCTGCTCGGCAAGGACATTCAGACCCGCCGGGTCAGTCTGCAGCAGGGAGGCCATCTGGTCGATGAACGCTCCGGTGCCGCCCGCACAGGCTGTGTTCATCCGCTGCTCGATGCCTCCGCTAAGATAGATAATCTTGGCGTCCTCGCCGCCCAGCTCGATCGCGGTATCGCACTGGGGGATCAGCTCGCTGATCGCCTTCGTACAGGCGATGACCTCCTGCACAAACGGAACCTCGCCAAGCTTCGAAAGGGACAAGCCGGAGGAACCGCTTACAGTCAGAGCTGCCTCGCGATCCGGGAACCTGTCCCGCACATCCGACAGGAGGGAAAGCGCAGCTTTTTTTATATCGCTAAAATGTCTCACATAATCCTGGTATACAATCACATCGTGTTCCATAACAACCAGTTTGGCCGTAGTTGATCCGACGTCCAGCCCAATACGCAGCATCATCATGCCATTCATCACCATGCCTTGCTCCAAATTTGAAGTAATATGAGGCAACTATATCATGAGAGCGCCTGATGGAAGCTGTTAAAAATGTTACAGACATTTACAATTCGTTACCAGCATACTTATTTATTCATGATTTCTCCCAATAGCGCTTCGACATGGCCCTTGACCCGGACTTTTCTCCATTCTTTGACCAGAATGCCCTGCTCATCAATGAGAAAGGTGGACCGCACAATGCCCATAAATTCTTTGCCGTACAGCTTTTTGAGCTGCCAGACCCCGAATAATTGGCTTACGGTATGATCCTCATCAGAGAGCAGCGGAAACGGCAGACTGTGCTTCTCGATGAACTTCGCATGGGAAGACAGGCTGTCCGGACTGATCCCCAGCACGACTGCATTGCCCCGGGCAATCGGGTCCCCGGCGTCACGGAAATCACAGGCCTCCTGCGTGCAGGCAGGGGTCATATTTTTGGGATAAAAATACAGCACCACCTTGCGGCCGCGGTAATCACTTAAGCTGATATTCTGTCCTGTTGAAGCAGGCAGAGTAAAGTCCGGCACTTCTTGTCCGACCTCGATTTTGTTCATTAATGGTTCTCTCCTTAATAATATGGATGAATATTCCGAAATTGCTTGTATACCTAAAAGAAATTATAATGTAGAGAATGTGAATGGGAAAGGAAGAACGAAATGCCACCAAGAAAGAAACGGCACGCAAAAGCCGGCAAGTCAAAGAAAAAACCGCTGCTCTGGACTCTGGCAATTATACTTCTCCTGATTATCGGCGGGATAGTCTATTATTTTGCAGAAATCTATAATCAGATGGACAACCTGCACAAGACCGGTGAAGACTCGCCGTTTGCAGCAATTCCCTCACCTTCAGCCGAAACCGTTCAGCCTCCCAAATGGGAAGGCACCGAACCGGTTAACATCCTGCTTATGGGTGTCGATGCGCGCGGAGTGAAGAAGGGTGAAGTCCCCCGCTCGGATACAATGCTGGTTGCCTCCCTTGACCCGGTCAAGAAGAAATTTTATGTATTTTCTATATTGCGTGATACCTATGTTTCTATCCCTGAGCATGGCAAAGAACGCATCAATACAGCGATAACCCACGGGCCCAATACCGCGATGCAGACCGTCAGCGAACTGCTTGGCATCCCGATCCAATACTATGTCTATACCGACTTTCAGGGCTTTATTAAGCTGGTGGATGCAGTGGGCGGCGTCGATTACGAGGTCGAGAAGGATATGGTGTATAAGACGAAGGCAGACGGCCCCGAATATGACATTGATCTGAAAAAAGGCTTCCAGCATCTCGACGGCAGCATGGCGCTGCAATATGTGCGGTTCCGCCATGATGCCACTTCCGATTTCACCCGGACCGAACGTCAGCGCGGCTTCCTTAAGGCTGTTGCCGACAAGGTGATCAGCACCACTTCCATTATTAAGCTTCCTAATATTCTGTCCCAGGTTACCCCTTATATTGATACCAACCTGGACGTTAATGATATGTGGAAGCTGGCTACCGTGGGCTATGACAGCTCGATGGGCGGCAGTGCACAAATTCCGCCGATGAATCTGCTTACCGAAGAAAAAACCAGCGGCGGCTCGGCAGTGCTCGGCATCAGCAGCGAAAACAAGCTGAAGAAATTCGTTCAGGATACACTGGCTGGTCCTGAGCCGTCCCCATCGCCGGATGCTTCTCCGGGCAGCAGTCCTTCGGCCAGCGCCGGGAGTAAATAAATCACTTATCAGCGAGGAATATAAGGATGCTTCATAGCGTGAACTATTATCCATCCTTGTATCTTCAATAATACCCATGCTTAGCATCAGGGCGGGCGAACAGCGGATAAATCCGGCGGTTCGCCCTTTCCCTTGTGTTACTATCATTGAAAGGATGATTAATTATGAACCGTACCACCTCTGAACATTTGTATGAGGAAGCTCTGCAGCATATCGTCGGAGGCGTCAACAGCCCCTCCCGCTCCTTCAAAGCCGTTGGCGGCGGCGCTCCTGTCTTCATGAAACGCGCCGGAGGCTCCCGCTTCTGGGACGAAGACGGCAATGAATACATAGACTATCTGGCCGCCTATGGACCGATTATTACCGGCCATGCCCATCCCCATATTACTGCGGCCATTACACAAGCAGCAGAAAACGGGCTGCTGTACGGAACACCCACGCAGCTTGAGATCAAGCTGGCCAAAATGCTGAAAGAAGCCATTCCTTCGATGGATAAAGTGCGCTTCGTCAACTCCGGCACCGAGGCCGTCATGACTACGATCCGTGTAGCACGTGCCTATACCAAACGCAGCAAAATTGTCAAATTTGCCGGCTGTTATCACGGCCATTCCGACCTTGTCCTGGTCGCCGCCGGCTCTGGTCCATCCACCCTTGGCATTCCCGACAGTGCCGGAGTCCCTGCCAGCATCGCCCAGGAGGTCATCACGGTTCCCTTCAATGATCTGGACGCGCTGCGTGAAGCGCTGGACAAATGGGGCGCGGATGTCGCGGCGGTAATGGTGGAGCCGATTGTCGGCAATTTCGGCATGGTTATGCCGCAGCCGGGCTTCCTCGAAGGGCTCTGCAAGCAGGCCCATGACAACGGATCACTGGTCATTTACGACGAGGTCATCACCGCTTTCCGTTTCCACTACGGTTCCACTCAAACCTACGCAGGCCTCGATCATCATGAGGACATCATCCCTGACCTGACCGCACTCGGCAAAATCATCGGGGGCGGCCTGCCGATTGGCGCTTACGGCGGCCGCAAGCATGTTATGGAGCAGGTCGCTCCGCTCGGCCCCGCCTATCAGGCCGGTACGATGGCGGGCAATCCCGCTTCCATCTCCGCAGGCATCGCCTGTCTGGAGGTGCTTGCAGCCGAAGGTGTCTATGACGAAATGGAGCGGCTGGCGATCCGCCTGACCGAAGGGCTGCAGGCATCCGCGGACCGCCATGGCATCCCGCTGACCATCAACCGGATCCGCGGCGCGTTTTCTACGCATTTCTGCAATCATCCGGTGACCAATTACGATGAAGCACAGGATACGGACGGCGGGCTGTTCGCCAGCTTCTTCCGCCACATGCTGAACCGCGGCATCAACCTGGCCCCGTCCAAATATGAAGCCTGGTTCCTGACCACGGCGCATACCGATGCCGATATTGACGCTACACTGGAAGCTGCGGAAGCCTCGTTCCGGGCCATGGCGGCGGAGAAATAATACTTCCGCAGGCAGCGTCTGTTGTGCAGATCTCATTGAGGCTTCTTATTTATAAAAACAAACCCACTGCGGATTCGCGCAGTGGGTTATTTTTGCGTTAACGCTCAGTATGGAGCTAGTGAAAGTCAATCTGCTTGTCCAGGAAGACTTCTTCTCTTATGGGGCACATGAATCTGTTGCTGGCAGGTACCAGGGAAAACTCCACGAAACTCAGGTCTTCCGGCAGCGGTGGCCAGACCATGAACTGCATATGAAAATGTGCTCCACCACCACGCGCACCATATCCATCGATTTCATAATCCGTATCGCCGACAACCGCAAGCGTAAGTAGAGGATTGATGCTGACCTGCCCAACAGTCTCCTTCAGATACTTGATTTCCAGCGTGACAATACTAAGCTTTTCATGCTGCAGCGCATGGGTCAGGGTATACTCGACATCGTCCTGCAGCGTTGTTTGCATAATCGGCAACACACCCCGCAGGACTCCGGGCTCTTCCCAGAATTTGCGTCTCGGACGTGCTTCATTGAGGCTGCTCAGAATGAACGTAATTTCATCGGGTTGAAGCTCAAAACGGGTTGCCCACTCCTCTATCGTTTCCGTATCAGGAAAAAGCCCTTTACCACCTGAAACCGCTTTGCGCTGCCGGAACAGCTCCAGAATTTGCTCATCAATCTGCTTCGCTTCGTCATTGTACACATTCTGCATCCCTCGTATCGGAACTCTACTCCAGCCCATTTTCATTTCCTCCTGTCGTTTAGTCCTGCCGCTTTAACCACTCTTCCTGCGGTCGCAAACCAATACTTCCGCAGCAACCTTCAGGATGCCTGTATTTCTGTCCATATGCGCTCCCTTATGTCAGCCCAATCTGCTTTCCACTAAACCTCCTTGATAATCCTGTAAGTATAACACTATTTTCCATATTAAAGGTAACTCTGTTCCAAGCATAGAACAAAACGGCTACGCCGTCCTCACTGGACAACGTAGCCGTTTTGGATTTCAGTTTAACAGTGCCTGGAAGGACCCTCCATAAACCCTGCGGCCACTCCAAGTGGAAAAAGGTTAACTAATTTGCTCCAAAACCCTGTTCTCCGAAGATTAGGTGGAAAAAGGTTAACTAATTCTGCTCATTTTGCCCCCCTGGTAAGGTAATTCGGTCTAATTAAGTATCCTTTTGCCACTTAAATCTCACGATTGTTGATTTTGGGGAGAAATAAGTTCCCTTTTTCCAACTATATAAACTGAACTTGTGATTTTTCTATTTGGGATTAGTCGTGACTCCAGAGAATGTTTGGACTTCCAGCCGCTGCCCATCTGCAGATTTCTTGATTTTGTTCCGCCGTTCGCGGTTGAAATCCGCAGACAAAGGCGGACGCTACCGCTCCTCCAGTTCCAAACTTCTCCTCCGTCACTTTCCCCTTAATTGTAATATTTTCAAGTTCAATTTATATAGCGCTTGCTCAGCGCCTTCTTGGCAAGGACTAGCCGGAAATAGGTTATCCGATCCAACTGATTCCCACCTTTTCGGGTGAATTCCACTTCATTCTCTGCAACTCACACGCTGATCCTCCCTCAAACCGCTGTCCCGGAGGACAGCGGCGGCGGAGAATGGCTTAAGCAGGAATAGCAGACTATCTGCTTCTGCTTATCTGCTTATCTGCTTATCTGCTTTTTTGCTTTTCTGTTTATCTGCTTTTCTGCTCATAAAGACTGCGGATCTCCACACCCTGGGGGAGCTTGAAAGGATTCTCTTCATTGATCCGGTCGTAGAACATGATGCCGTCCAGATGATCGATTTCATGCTGGACTACAATGGCTTGGTAGCCCTTGAATTTCATGACGACTTCCTTGCCGGTCATATTATAGCCTTTTACCTTCACGGACTCGTATCTGGGCACAAAGCCATGCACCGGGCGGTCAACGGACAGGCAGCCTTCGCTCTCTGGAAGATAGATCATGGCCACTGAATGGCTGATCACCTTCGGATTGACCCAGGCATGCTCCACCATGTTGCCCTTCTCATCTCTCAGGTACATTACGAACATCCGCTTCTGCAGTCCGATCTGATTCGCCGACAGCCCTACGCCGGAGCGCAGCTTATATTTTGCAGCAACCTCGGGGTCCTGGCTGTTCTTCAGAAACTGCATCATGCACTGCAGCGCCTCTTGATCCTCAGCCTGCAAGGGTATTGGCACAGGCTCCGCTACAGTGCGCAGCACGGAAGCACCCTCACGCACAATATCGTCCATAGTAATCGTATATTCCGCCTTAAATTTTGCACTAGACAACAACATTCATCCACCTTTATGCCGTACAGGCTGAATTTAATATTTCCTTTTAGCTTATGCGCGTCTATGGATTAATGAAAGCCGTCCGCAGCTTGCTGCTGTAATTCACATCGAAGCCCAGGCCGGTGGCGAGGGCGGCAAGCGGGAGATAGGTTTTATCCTCATTGCCGACCTTTTGCAGGAACGCCGGTGTATCGATGGCTGCCGCCGCCCCGTTGACCTTGATCGTTTGGGAGCCGATTGTTATCACTACAGTTTTTCCGCCGTACACAATGGTCGCACTTTGGGTTTTATTGTCCCACTTTCCGGTGGCGCCCACAGCATTCAGAATATCCTTCAATGCCAGGAAGTTCTGCCCGTTCTTCAGAATCGGCTTGTTCGGCGTATCCAGCTCCACTCCCTTCACCACAATTGACATGGGTGCGGATGCGGCTGTCCACGCGGAAACGGATGGAACCCGGTACTCTCCCCAATACGTTTCGGCGAATACCTTGGCGATGGTTTCATACCCCAGCTGCGTCGGGTGGAAATCCGCCGCCCCTGCGCTAATGATATGGGTCCGCGACGCTTCCACGCCTGCGAATGACTCCGCCACATGGGCCACCTTCACCGGAGCATCCGGCTGATTCAGGCTGGCGGCCACGCTTTCCGCCGTCGCCGTGAACTGCTGGGCAGCGCTCATTAGCTTGAGATATGAGCTGCTGACAGCAATCTTGGGCGCCGGCTGATACTGGTCGGCCAGCAGAATTGTGGCCTTCGCATTGACTGCGCGAATATTCTCAAGCGCGGCCTTAACATTGCTGCTGTAGCTTGCCAGAAGCTGATCCAGCTGAGCCTTGAAGGCCTCTTCCGTCAGATCCTTGGCCGTGACCAGCAGGCTGCTCACATCATTCCCGCCAATGGTCAGCGTAATCAGGTCAGCCTCGCTAAGCTCAGTCTTGATCTGCGGAGTGAGCGCGGCAAATTGGTTGATCCGCGGATCAGGAAGACCGGCCTGAATCCCATCGGCAGTGGCAGCTGCCCCATCTTTAATGGCTGCCGTATAATTCAGCAGCCCCGCCGTAGTAAGTCCCAGAATGCCATAGTTGCTAAGAGCGCTTCTGCCATGATACCAGCCCTGCTCCAGCAGCCGCTCCGCATATCCGTAGGGCTTCACATTCGGATCGGTCATCCCCGGCTCATACCCCGCCGTGATGGAATCCCCCAGTGCTACGATGCGAAAAACCTCCTGCTCCGAACCTTGTACTGCTGCAGCGGCTTCAGCTGCACTTGCAGAGCCGGCTCCTGCACTGATCCACAATGTGAACAGCAGCAGGCTGCTCGTGCCAGCCGCGTACATTTTTTTCCATGCGTTCAGCATCGTATCCCTCCCAAATTGGTATAATTCCATTCTATCATCCAGTCCGTGTATGCAAAAGAGCGGCTTCCCGGTATCCGGAAGCCGCTCCTGGCAGGAATCAAAATGATTGCTTTGTGTTATCTTTGTCTTCAGAACCATGATCTTTCTTCGCCCGTTCCAGATATTTATCATATCTGTCATCCAGCTCATGGCCTATTTTACGGTAGCGCAGCGTTTCTTCCACAATCGGATCAAGTGTGGTCTGAATACGGATTTCATACTTGGGCGAGATTTGGCGGATCTCCTTGGCAGTCCGGTCGGCCTCTTCCAACTCGCCATCCTCCAACAGCTCGCTCAGCTTGCGCTCCAGATCATCTTTTTCACTCATGCTTCTTGCCGCCCTCCTTATTTGTTGTATCCCGTTGCTTCCGCTTCGCCAAGCGAGGCCAACAGGAAATCATGGATTCGTCCGTTGCTCGCCACCACATGACGGGTGCCAATATCATAGGGATTGCCCAGCGTATCCGTTACCTTGCCCCCGGATTCCAGTACCAGCAGCACGCCAGCCGCACAGTCCCAGGGACTTAGGCCGACCTCCCAATAACCGTCTACACGGCCTGCTGCCACATAGGCCAGATGCAGAGCGGCAGAGCCACCGGCACGGATACCCCTTATCTGTGGAAGAATCTGCTGCAGTCCGGCCATATTCGCCGGCTGGGCGAAGGTACGGTCAGGCGGGAAGCCCATCGCCACCAGGCTGCTTCCCGGGTCCGCTTCGGCAGACACGGAAGTAGGAATCCCGTGCATATAGGCGCCTTTGCCCTTCTCAGCCACAAACATCTCATCGCGGATAGGGTCATAGATAACGCCTACGGTCAGCTCACCCTTGACTACCAAGGCTATGGAGACACAATAAAAAGGAAACCCGTGTACAAAATTGGTCGTCCCGTCAATCGGATCAACAATCCATAAATATTCATGCTTCCGCCCTTCTTCCAGGGCGGCAGTCAAAGCATCAGCTCCTGGCTGAACGCTTTCTTCCCCGAGAATTGCATGGTCGGGATAATGGGTCAGGATCAGCCGGCGGATCATCTGCTCCACGCCTTTGTCCACTTCTGTAACCAGATCCTGGGCTGACGTCTTGCTGCCCAGTTCCTTCACACGGCCCTGTCTGTTCTTGATCCATTCCCCCGCTTTGGCAGCGGCATTGATCGCCGCCGCAGTATGCCCCTTACTGGTAACAACGTAAGGCTCCCGGTCGTTCCGGTTATCCGAATTTGTAGGATTCATATCTTCACTCCGCTTTCTTGAGCATAATTGTTTCCATATGTAGAGACAAGGTGCACTCTTTGGAACCAGGGCATCCACCAACCGGCCAGACCAGGTGCTATCGGAGCGCCGGCCTTGTGTTCGCTAAACTTTTATTCAACGTACCCTATTTAAGGAGACTAATCAAGTCGGAGGTTAGCCCGTTTTCCGCTTCTAGCACCGGGTTATCCGGGGTTTATGGTTCAATATTGACGCTTGCCCCATCTAGTACCGTTATTCCGTTCCCGGCTTCGGCAAGCTCCTTCAGCGCTTCCATCAGGCCAAACAGCGCTCCGTCCTTCGCCTTCGCTTCAATCATCGCATCCACGGCCGGAGTGTCCGCCGCGATTCGCTTAAGAAAAGCCAGCAGCGGCGCAGGCTCCACACCATCAGCATGGCTGCGCGGGTCGGACGGGCTGCGCGGACTGGACACATGAATCTTCGGGGGCAGCGTTTCACCGGGGAGCACATCCTTCAGCGCCAGCGGAGTCTGCCAGGTTTTCATAATCTCCGGCCACAGCTCCCAGGGAAGCTCGCCTTCATTATTCACCCACTGATGATGAATATCCAGCACCATAGGGACTCCCAGCCTCCGGCTGACCTCAAGTGTCTCCGGGGCATTGAACGTCTTGTCATCATTCTCCAGCGTCGTCCGCTCCTGAAGGTCCAGCGGCAATTCTGCAAAATGCTCCAAAAAGCGCGCTGCAGCCGCAGGCTTGTCTCCATACGCGCCGCCGATATGAATGTTGTTCTTGGCGGTCGCCGGCAGATCCATGGCATTCAGCATATCCACATGATGCTGCAAATCCCGGACCGAACTGGCCAGCACCTCAGGCCGCGGGGTGCTCAGTACTGTAAAGTGGTCAGGGTGGAAAGAAACCCGCAGTCCATGCTTTTTCACATAGCTGCCTGCTTCGGCAAAATCCGCTGCCAATGCTTCAAAGGGATTCCAGTCCTGCAAATCGGGATGCGTCGCCAGCGGAATCAGTTTTGAAGTCAGGCGGTATACCCGGATATCGGAGCCTACATTATGCTTCAGCAGACGCAGCGTGTTGTGAAGATTCCCCCGGGCGATAGCCTCCAGCCGCCGAAGTCCGGCTTCCCGGTCATTCAGCTTGTTGAAGCTGGCCATGGTCATGGTCTTGGAGGGCGAGCAGTCCGGGATAACCGTGGACATGGCTACATAGCCAAACCGGACAATCATCCTTCTTCACCAAAAAACATCTCAGAAGCCAGCGCCGTCTGCACCCGTGATTCTTCTTCATTCAGCTTGCGCACCAAATCCATCTCGACGGCTGTCACCTCGTTGCCCTGGAAATTAATTTCCGCGATCGATGCAGAAATTTTGACAATAGCTATTGCCACATTCTCCGGTGTGTAGGCGATGACCTTCTGGCCGGTCGGATACACGCGGAAGCCCTGCTTTACCATTTTGGTGCGGCCGTATTCCAGCAGCTCGTACAGCTCCTGGTCATTCTTGAACTTGCATACAGAATTGAATTCGGATTGAAATCCCATGGTTCCTCACTCCTTCCCGGCCGGAATGATCCCGCCGCTCGCAAAATGTTATTCGTTATCGTACTTCAGATTTTGCTTGAAATGGTAACGTTCCAGCGCCAGCTCGATCATGCGGTCCAGCAGGGCCTGATACGATACGCCGGTCTCGCGCCACAGCAGCGGATACATGCTGTAAGGTGTGAAACCGGGCATTGTATTCACTTCATTAATGAGAATCTTTCCATCGGATTTGCGCAGGAAGAAGTCGGCGCGCGTAATGCCGCTGCCCTCAATCGCCCGGAACGCCTGAATCGCCGACTCCCGCAGACGGTCAGCCACCTCAGGGTCCACAGGGGCCGGAATCAGCATCTGCGATTTGCCGTCGGTGTATTTTGCCGCATAATCATAATATTCACCAGAAGAGACGATTTCACCCGGAACCGAAGCTTCCGGCTCCTCATTGCCGAGCACACTGACTTCAACCTCGCGCGCATCAACAAATTCTTCAATAATGACCTTGGTATCATAGCGGAAGGCCACCTCCACCGCCTTAATCAGGCTCTCCTTATCAACCGCTTTGGAAATGCCTACACTGGAGCCCAGATTGGCCGGCTTGACGAATACCGGATAACCCAGCTTATCCTCCAGGCTGATGATCAGCTCATGGCTTTTGCGTTTCCAGGCGCTGATATTGAAATAGCAGTATTCACACTGATCCAGCCCGGCCTCTCCGAACAGCTTCTTCATGACCACTTTATCCATGCCTGCAGACGACGCCAGGACACCCGCCCCGATATAAGGGATATTAGCCATTTCGAACAGGCCCTGAATCGTCCCGTCTTCTCCGTTAGTGCCGTGCAGCAGCGGGAACATCACATCAATCAGCTGATCACCGCCGGTCAGCCCGCTGAACACCGCATTCAGTGCCATACTCATATCTCCGGCTTCGCCGCCCAGCTTCAGTTCCTGGATAGTTCCAAAAGGGGCATCCATCGCCGCTCCGACCTTCCAAAGCCCCTGCTTGGAAATATAAAAAGGTATAATCTCATATTTCGCGTAGTCAAAAGCGTTCATAACTGCAAATGCCGTCTGCAGCGATACCTCGTGCTCTCCGGATTTGCCGCCGTACACCAGTCCTACGGTTATTTTTGTATCCCCCATGCCCTAACCTCTTTCTGATTTATAAGTAGTCATTGATGTGAAAAAAACGGTAGGCCGTTCTGTCGGTCCATGCATAGGAATCGCGGTAATCCCAAAACCGGTGCCGGCTGCTGACCGTCCGCGCATTCACCAGCGGCTGCCCAGCCGCATCAAAAGCGGTAACAATCGTGCTATGCTGATAATGGCCGTTGCCGTCCCAATCATACTGGATGATGTCTCCAAGCATCAGCTGATCCGCCCGCTCCACCGTCTCGGCCCGGAGTCCGCTGCTTCGGCCTGCGCTCAAATAACGCTGCAGACTGTCCGACACGGCCCAGCTGAAGCTCCACCATTCCTGCGCGCCGTTGTAGCCTTTGTACCACCAGCCCGTTTCTCTTTTACCAGTATAGTTGATAGGTGCTCCCCCTGCAAAGAGACATTGGGACACATAATTGGTGCAGTCCACATCAAACACTTCAAACTCCGGATTGCCGTCTTTCCACCAGCGGTCTGCATAGGCTGCAGCATCTTCGCGGCGGTAGCGCACCTCTTTGCTGCCGGTAATACTGCGCAGAATATCCTTGTTAAGCAGCGGCTGCGACGGCTGCGGGACAGGGAGCGCCTCCCCCCATTTGGACAGCCGCAGCGCCGGTTCCGCTTCTGCCACTCTGCCCATTGAATTCCGCTCCGGCACGCTGCGCTCTACTGCGGCAATTTCCCAGGTGCTCCCTTCAAGCACAAAAGTCAGCCGCTCCGATTCAATGACATCCTCGCGGTGAGTGATGCCGCCTTTTTCGTAATACAGCGCATTGTGCAGCGCCACATCCGCCACCACCTCTGACGGGTTCTGCCGGATAGTCCGGAGCGTGCGGACCCCCGTCTCTGAACGCAGTGGTGTAATGCCGCGCCGCTCATACCACTGCGTGAGCCGCCGGGAGCGTTCGCCCTGCTCCAGCAGGAACCGCGGGTCCCTGACCGTGCTGCGCTGCTGCTCGGCACCGGGCGCCACCCGCCCCTTATTCACTTGATCTACATATCCATACAGACTTTGCTTCCACTGCTGCTCCATTCCATTGATCCGCCCCTTCATCCCTGTTTTGCTGCTGTTCTATGTATATGAGGAAATCCTCGCAGCTATACAATTGGAATAAGAAGAAACGCTTCGGGCCGGCTGATAGGCTGATACGGGGTTAATACAACTCATCTTAGGTAATGAATAGGCTATTGCAGCCTACTTAATTGAAAACCAACTGTTATCGACTACACCCCGCCCTTACTATTAGTCGAATTGTTGTGTAGGGCTTCTGCAGGGTTTTGGTGTTTAGTATCCCGGGTGAGGAACGAAATCATTAGTACAATTGATGAGAAGGTATGTTAAAAAAACAGAGCATACAAGTGTGCACGCGGAAAGTCTTGGAAAAGGCATGGAACAAATTCAACGTTCTCCGCCCCTCAACTTCTGGCTGGATCAGAGGTACTTTTACCTCTCATTTGGACCAGCAGCCTAGTTCTTCCGAAATCAAAGGTACTTTTACCTCTCATTTGGGCCAGCGGCCAACCCGGTCGATAGTATCAAGAAATTTGTGTAAGGAGAGAACGTACCTTCTTGGAGCTTCGTTTGCTGGTTAGGTGGAAAAAGTATCACTAATTGGCTTGAGCATCAAGTAACCCGGCAGGCTAAGTGGAAAAAGCTACACTAATTCAGCCCGTTTCGCTCCAGATAAAGGCATACTGCTGAATTAAGTTCCCTTTTTCCACTTAAACCTCACAATTGTTGATTTCTGAGGAATTTAAGTTCCCTTTTTCCACTTAGCTTACCTTCCCATTATCACCACCAGCCCACTTTTGACGAAACCAAAGGGATTTCTGAAACTGCTATCTATGCCATATCGCCTCTCATCTGGCCCAGCAGCCCAATTCTCTAAAATTAAAGTTACTTTATACGGACGCTCCCACCACGGCATTTCTGCCAGCACATCCGGTGCAATCCTCATTTTACCAAGCGCTAAAACTACATCCCGCCGGGAAATCCGGGCGTTCCAGCGGCAAAAAAAACTTTACTCCCCCCATTGTAAACGTTATACTTAAGGTATATAAAATATTGAAATGTAGTTTCATCAGATGAAACAAGGAGGCGCATATATGCCAAGCAAGGACCATTTTTCGCTGGCCCGCACCCTGGAGTCAGGCGGCAAAAGCTATCGCTACTATCATCTTAACTCCCTAGAAGAGCAGGGCGCAGGCGATATTTCCTCCCTGCCGTTTTCCATCAAAGTATTGCTTGAGGCTGCTGTCCGCCAATACGACGGACGGGCGATTACCGAAGAGCACGTGAAGCAGCTGGCCGGCTGGTCAGGCGGCATCGACCGCAACAAAGAAATTCCGTTCATCCCGGCCCGGATCGTGCTGCAGGATTTCACAGGCGTACCGGTAGTTGTCGATCTGGCAGCCATGCGCGATACCGTCAAGAAAGCCGGCGGCGACCCGAAGAAGATCAATCCGCTCGTCCCGGTCGACCTGGTTATTGACCACTCGGTTATGGTCGATGCTTTTGGTACCGCAGACGCGCTTGAATACAATATGAACGTAGAGTTCGAACGCAACGAAGAACGCTACCGTTTCCTGCGCTGGGCACAGACAGCCTTCAACAATTTCCGCGCCGTTCCACCGGCAACCGGAATTGTGCACCAGGTTAACCTGGAGTATCTGGCCTCTGTGGCAGCCACCAAAACGAGTGACGGTGAAACTGTAGTATACCCGGATTCCCTGGTCGGAACCGATTCCCATACGACGATGATTAACGGCCTTGGCGTAGTAGGCTGGGGTGTGGGCGGCATCGAGGCGGAAGCGGGGATGCTGGGGCAGCCGCTTTATTTTGTGACACCGGATGTGGTGGGCTTCAAGCTTACAGGCAGTCTGGTTGAAGGGGCTACCGCAACAGATCTGGCGCTGACCGTCACCCAAATGCTGCGCAAAAAGGGCGTAGTCGGCAAATTTGTCGAATTCTACGGACCGGGTCTGGCCAACATCAGCCTGGCTGACCGCGCGACAGTGGCCAATATGGCTCCCGAATACGGGGCGACCATCGGTTTCTTCCCTGTGGACGACGAGACGCTCGCCTACCTGCGCAGCACCGGCCGTCCGGATGAACTCGTGGAGCTGGTTGGAGACTACTATAAGGCGCAGGGAATGTTCCGTACCTCGGATACACCGGACCCGACATTCACCGATACCATTGAGCTTGACCTCGCTTCGGTGGTTCCAAGCCTTGCCGGACCGAAACGTCCGCAGGACCGGGTTGAGCTGACGCATATGAAAGAAAACTTCGAAGGCATTATCCGCACACCGGTTGACAAGGGCGGCTATGGCCTGAGCGATGATAAAATCAACGAGGTTGTAGAAGTGCAGCATAAGAACGGGACCACCAGCAAGCTCAGCACAGGCGCGGTTGTGATTGCCGCAATTACGAGCTGCACCAACACCTCCAACCCAAGCGTAATGCTCGGGGCCGGTCTGCTCGCCAAAAAAGCCGTAGAACGCGGACTGACCAAACCCGGATACGTAAAAAGCAGTCTCACTCCAGGCTCGCTGGTTGTTACCGAATACCTGGAAAAGGCGGATCTGCTGAAGCCCCTGGAAGCGCTCGGCTTCTATCTGGCCGGTTACGGCTGTGCCACCTGTATCGGCAACTCCGGCCCGCTGCCGGATGAAGTCAGCCAGGCGATTACAGACAATGATATGACTGTAGCAGCAGTTATATCCGGGAACCGGAACTTTGAGGGCCGGGTGCATGCGCAAGTCAAAGCAAATTACCTGGCGTCCCCGCCGCTTGTCGTAGCTTATGCGCTGGCGGGTACGGTCAACATTGATCTGAAAACGGAGCCGCTGGGTTATGATCCGCAAGGCGAGCCTGTATACCTTGCCGATATCTGGCCAACCTCCGCGGAAATCCGCGAAGCCATCGGCCTCTCCCTGAGTCCGGAGATGTTCCGCCGCAAATATGAGAATGTATTTACGGCCAACGAACGCTGGAACTCCATTCCAGTGCCGGAGGGCGAGCTGTACGAATGGGATGATAACTCTACGTATATCCAGAACCCGCCGTTCTTTGAGAATCTGGCAGACGGTGTCGGCGATATCAAGGACATCCGCAATGCCCGCGTGCTTGCGCTGCTTGCCGATTCCGTAACCACCGACCACATCTCGCCAGCGGGCAATATCTCGACCTCCGGCCCTGCCGGTGAATATCTGCGGAGCCACGGCGTGGAACGTGCAGACTTCAACTCCTACGGCTCGCGCCGCGGGAACCATGAAGTGATGATGCGCGGCACGTTTGCGAATATCCGCATCCGCAACGCAGTCGCTCCGGGAACGGAAGGCGGAGTTACTACCTTCCTGCCAAGCGAAGAAGTGATGTCGATCTATGATGCATCCATGCTGTACCAATCCGCAGGACAGAATCTGATCGTCATCGCCGGCAAAGAGTACGGCACCGGCAGCTCGCGCGACTGGGCAGCCAAAGGCACACTCCTGCTGGGCGTCAAAGCCGTTATCGCCGAGAGCTTCGAGCGGATTCACCGCAGCAATCTCGTCGGCATGGGGGTACTTCCGCTGCAATTCCAGGAAGGCCATGGCTGGAGCAGTCTGGGCCTGACCGGACGCGAGACCTTCAACATCACCGGACTCGGCAACGATGTTCAGCCGGGCCAGGAACTGGCTGTCACTGCGACCCGCGAAGACGGCACCCAGTTTGAATTCCCGGTTATTGCCCGTCTTGACAGCACCGTGGATATCGACTACTACCGGAATGGCGGCATTCTGCAGACCGTCCTCCGCCAGATGCTGGCGGACGCCACCACATCGGATTCAGCGCTGCCGGTGGAATAAATCTTTGGGAATGAACGGATACCGGCGCGTGTCTCCGGTAATCCGGTTCCTTCCTGAAACAAACAGCCTCCAGTCACTCCCTTGCGGGATGATTGGAGGCTGTTTGCTTTATCATTTGTTTGTATAGTTTGCCACACTACGATGTAAGAGGAGTCCATAACAAACGCTAAATCTCAAGCCCCTCTGAATTCAGAATTCTTTTATAGATAAGGGCAATAATCTGCGAGCGGTCCGTCACGTTCATTTTATTAAAAATGCGGCTTAAGTGGTTTTTGACCGTATGTTCACTGATGAATAACGCAGAAGCAATTTCCTTATTGGTCTTGCCGAGGATAATCAGCTCCAGCACCTCTTCTTCGCGGGGCGAGATTCCCCACTCTTCCTTCGGCGATTTAAGCGCCGCGCTGTTCAGGAGCTTCCCGGGCGAAACTGCCTGCTCCTGCTGCTGATCCCCGGACCGGCTGAGTATAAACGACTGGAACGACGCCAGCAGCTCCTCATTGATTGCCGCCTGTACATTACAAACCATCTTAAATCTTGAGAGATCAACCCATTTCTCCCTGCTGTTCACCTGCGTTTCCCCCTGCTCCCGCTCACCCGTATGCTGCAGTACAAGAGCCAGCACCTGGGCCCCAAAGGAGAGTAAAGGTTTCTCGATGTCAAAATAAAAAGCAGACAACCGGTCCACCTGATTCAGCAGCAGAATCTCTTCGGTAAAGAAATCGTATTCATCCAGCAGTTCCAGCTGAAATGGGGCCAGCAGGCAGCTGCGTGTAAGCCGTTCAGAATCGCTTTCCGGCATTCCCAGGTACCGGCCAAAATCATACGCCAGCCCGGAAGCCTCCTGCGAAACACGATGGAGCCCGGGATAGGTGTCCTGCAGCAGATTGCGGAGATTATTCAAAAATACTCCGGCATGCTTGGTGTACCTGCTGTCCTTTTCCAGTAGACGGATGGCCGTCGCAGCCAGGGTGGCGATGCATTCCGTAAATGCCCGCCATTCCCCCGCTTCGCTCTGCTGCCGGAAACCGACGGACAAGATGCCCTTGAATGCATTTTCGGCGATGAGCGGACATTCCAGCAAATAACGCTCGCCTGCGGCTTCATGGATGATGGAGGCGGAGAGAAAGGCCTGCGGGGAATACCGCTCCTCCAGATCCTTCACATATAACTGCTCTTCCGCTCCAGTCCAGCCTCTGGAGTAATATGTACTCTCGGCATCTTCCTGGTTCATAAAAAAGACAAGCACCGGCGAAGGCGAAAAAGGCATGCTCATCAAGGTATCGAGCAGCACGCTGCCCAGTTCCTTATATGTTGTGACTTGCGGCAGCTGCCGCACGGCTTCCTTAAGCCGGAGAGTTCCTTCCTTGCGCAGCTCTTCCCGCCGCATCAGCTTCTCGCCTCTGTCCGAAAGCCCCACCAGGGAGGCAACGAGCTGTTCCTCAAGGTCGTAGCTTTGCACCTGTTCGTTTTTGCTGAATCCCACCGCCAGCAAAAGCGCTCTCCTGCCGCCGTAGATCAAGGCCGGGTAGCAGGACAAATACTCCGGCTGCGGAAGGCCGCACTTCGTGAAGAACAACGACCTCGGGTCTTGCGCAGTGGTTCTCCAGTGCCTCGGCTCTTTGCCAAGCACAGCCTGTCCCAGATACCCGTCGCCTTGCTGGAAAACAGCATTCAGCAGCAGCGGCGCCCCTTTTCCGGCGGCATAATCCACCTGGAATCTGCCATCCTCATTCTCTTTGGCAAAAGCGTACAGGTCCCCAGCCGAGGAACTTGCCGCCAGCTGCTGCAGAACCTCTTGAACTTTGAGGTAGTCCTTCTCCAGGCCTGTTAAGAGCCGGGAGGTCATTTCCCCAATCCTCGGCACTCCGGAAGTAGCTGCACAACCGGATAGCAGTTTACAGAGAATCCGGCCCAGCACCGCAATCTTCTCCCGTACCTCGGCAACCTGCTCCAAGCTGAGCTCAGTTTGGGCAAGCAGCTCTTTCTTCAACTGGGCAAAGGCAGGATGATTTTTCATTTTCGCTTCAAAAACGGGCATGATCAGCGCTTTGGTGCCCTCTTCCATATAGACGCCCGCCCATAGATAATAAGTCTGTCCATAACCCGGGAACAGCGGGGTAATAACGTATTTTAATCCGGCAATCCATTCCTCCAGAATGACTGGATGCGACAAAGAACCCAATCTGCGCAAGGTAGGCTTGAAGGGGTGGTCCAAATCCTGCAGAGAAGTCAAAATGATCTCATAAAACGTTCCGGTGGCCACTGGACGGGTAAAAACATTCCCTTCCTGATCCGTAAGCACAATAGCCTGACCGGTGGCTTTGCCGAACGTTTCCTGGACCTGCTCCATCTCCTCTATTAATGAATCGGGTAATACAGTAGCCATCCTATCACCCCATGCCCCGGAATTAACCATAACTACCTATAGATAATGACTGTATAGCTCTCACTTACTAATTACCCCCTAAATCGACTAAATAACGAAACCTCAATACATTAGCCCATCATCAGGCCCATTTCTGCGGCGTTTTCAGCCAAAACCACGGCATAATCCTCCAGCATCTCCCGTGAGAGGCGGCTGACTGGCCCCGACAGCGAAAGCGCAGCGGCCACGGTTCCCGCCCGCCCGACAATGGGCACAGCCACCGCCGCCGCACCCGGCTCCCGTTCCTCAAAGCTTGTCGCATAACCCCGGCGGATAATCTCCTGCAGCTGCCCCAAATATGCGCCTTTGTCCACAGCCTCCGGCCAGTTCGGGTCGGCCAGCAGACGGGTCTGGACCTCCTGCGGCGCATAGGCTGCCAGCACCTTGCTCGAAGCGCCTACCGATAGCGGCAGCCTGGCACCAATCTGTGCGACCCGGCGGATCGCCTGGCGGCTCTGCACAGCCTGGATGCGTACACGCTCCAGATCATCGCGCAGATACAGGCTGACCGTCTCTCCGAGCCGGTCACGCAGCTTCTCCATCGCCGGAAGCAGCAGCGCCGCCGGTTCATCCAGGGTCGGCAGATGCGTGGACAGCTCCCAGATACGGATACCCAGGCGGTATTTTTCCGTCGCTTCATTGCGCAGAAGGAACCCTTTTTCCTCCAGCGTGGTCAGCAGCCGGTGTACCGTGCTTTTGTGCAGACTGATCTTGGAGGCAATCTCGGTCAGGCTCAGATCATTTTCCTGTGTAAAACACAGCAATATATCCAGTGCCCGTTCTACCGCGCGTACAGTCAGTTTACGGTCCTCCACTGCGATCTCCCCTTCAACTGTTTCATTAAATGAAACCCGGTTACATTATTAAGATAACCAACTCTATCTTAGAGCAAATGCCCCGGCAAAGTCCAGCAGTTTCGGAGAGCGGAAAAGAATGGGCCGCACTTTACAGTTGCGTTACAAAAGCGGCTAATTCATTGACTTTGTAAGATCATAATCATACGATTAAACATATGAATTATATTTCCGGACACTCTAGGAGGGGACCCTATGGATTTAGCAACCACGCATACCGGCACGCCGGTCTCCCGTATGCCCGGTGAGCACAAACCAAATGCTGCACCCAAGCTTTCACTGCGGATGATTCGCGTTAAACATATTATTGTCGCTTTGCTTCTGTCCGTTTTTTTCTTTTTTGTCTTCTGCTTCATCGCACTGCACGGTTATATCGCCTGGGTGCTGTCCAACCCTACAGTGGCCCCGCTGTACTCCAATCCGTCAATGGCCAAAGGACTGGATTATGAGGATATCACCTTTCCGGCGCTGGACGGCAGCCGCATGATGCAGGGCTGGTACATTCCGTCCAAGGGTTCGTCCAAAACGATCGTGTTCAGCCACGGTTATGGCGCCAACCGCGAGGAAACCTGGGTCCCGATGTACGATCTGGCCCATTATGCGCACAGCCTTAATTTCAACGTAGTCATGTTTGATTACGGCTTTGCTTCCAAGACCAACAAGGATATCGCCACCGGCGGCAAAAAAGAATCCCAGCAGCTCCTTGGCGCCATAAGGTACGCCAAGGAGCATGGAGCCAAAGAGATCGTTGTCTGGGGCTTCTCGATGGGGGCGGGTACTGCTCTGCAGGCGGGACTTGTCACCAAAGATGTCGATGCCATGATTCTCGACAGCACCTTCCTGCTTGAGCCGGATACGCTGTACCATAACATCAAGCAGAACATTGATCTGCCCCGCCAGCCCTCCCTGGAAATTATGGAATTGCTGTTCCCGGTGCTGAACGGCACAGGCTTGAACCAGATTCCTTATACCAAGGTCAAGGCGGAGGATTACCCGTTCCCTACTCTCTTTCTGCACGGCACCAATGATGACAAGGCTCCTTATCCCATTGCGGAAGAACTTGCGGCTAATCAGAGCAACCCGTACTCGGATTCCTGGATCGTGAAGGGCAGCCACCATGAGCTGCTGTTCCGCGAGCATCCGCGCGAGTATCTGCGGCGTGTGTCCGCTTTTCTGGGCAACGTGCAGCTGGCCAAAGCCCGGTAGAACAGACGCGCACGCTATTTAAGCCCATGGGCAGCACATCTTAATTGTGTTCATCATAAGGAATTTTGAGCAGGACCTGCGTTCCTTCTCCGGGAATGCTGTTAATCGTCAGTCCATACTGTTCGCCGTACATTACAACAGCCCGGTCATTTACATTTTTAAGCCCGTATCCTTTGGATTGAGATTTAAGCAATAGGGCAAGCCGCTCCTGCTCCACTCCGATTCCATTGTCAGTGATCAGAAAAACTATGCTTTGATCTTCTTTTTTGCCGGAAAGATGTATGATTCCGCCGCCGTCTTCACGGTTTTCAATTCCATGAATGATCGCATTTTCGATTAAAGGCTGAAGCATTAAATTGGGCATGCGGCAGGAAAGAATGGAATCATCAATCTGATAGTCTATCTCGAAACTGTTGCTGTGCATAATCAGCTGGATATTAATATAGGACTGGACATTAAGAATTTCGTCCGAAACCGATATCAGATTCTCGCCCTTATTGAGCGTAGTACGATAAAAGGTAGATAAAAGCTGCGCCATTTCACTGATATCCGTCGCATGGATCCGAATCGCCCGCCAATTTATTAATGACAGGGAATTGTAAAGAAAATGAGGATTGATTTGCGCCTGCAGAGCTTTCATTTCGTATTCCTTGCGTGCGATTTCCCCCACATACACAGTATCGATAAGAGTCTTGGTTCTTCCCAGCATACTGCCAAATCCCCGGATCAGATCTCCAATTTCATCTTTAGAATCGCTAAAGACTTTAATCTCTAAATTCCCTTCACCTATAAGTTTCATATTTTTGTGCAGGCGGTGGATAGGCAGCATAATTTTCCGGGAAAAGAGTGTGCCCGCCACAACGACTGCAGCGATGCAGGCGGCAATCATCAACAGGACGGTCAAGGCAATCCACCACGCCGATTTAGTGATCAGACTTGTCGGCTTATACAAATATACTTTCCATCCTGTTATCGGAATCGAAGACTGCAGGACGGTGTAGTTCTTCCCACTCCAATGAAGCTCATCAGCTTCCTTATCAGAAATGGGGATACCTGAATTTGTACGGTCAGCCCCCGATGAATAGATAGAATTCCCGTTGGAGTCCGTTATGACTATCTCTGCTCCATGAGATTCGAGCGGTTCAAACGTTTTAAACAGTGCATCATAGTCTACAAGTGCAAACAGAATGTTATCTTTGGGATTTTCCTGTTTTGTGCTGAGGATACGCCGGGCACTATATACACTCCTGCCGCTCGAAAACCAGAGAACATCAACCGACTTCATGACATGCGGATACCATGAGGCTTCTTTAATTTCATCGATAGGTCTTACTGTGTTTCCATGTGGAGGCAGATTCGTTCCGGTATACAAGATGATTTGTTTTACCCCGGTGTTTAAGTACCGCGCTGTAAAGAAATTCTGATCGATTACGTTATTTAACTGGTCATACATTTCATACGCACTGGTATACGTGGTGTTGGCGGCATTCACAATCTCCTGGTTGAAGCTCAGAAAATTCATTACTTTATTGTAGACATCCAACTGGTTGTTTACAGCCAGGACGCTTTGTTGTAATGTGGCATTCAGATCGGCTTTTGACTGCTGCACTAAGAGCGACCTGGTTTCTGAGAAGCAAAAACTTCCGAGAACAATAACAGGAATCATGCTGACCAGCAAAAATGAAAGCTTTATTTTCGTTTGAAATCTAAAGTCTCCGATTTTCTGTTTAAAGGCCTTCCACGTTTGCATGCCGTTCCTCCCGGGCCGGGGTTATTTCTGATTGTACTGCCGGAATTTCTCAGGAGTCTGCCCAAAAAAATCTCTAAAATTCTGACAGAAATAAGAAACGTTTTGAAACCCCACTGAATAACAAATATCCGAAACCTTAAGATGGGTTTGCTGCAGCATGTCCTTCGCTATATTCATACGGACATTTTTAATATACTTGTTCAAGCCGCAGCCCGTATTTTTTTTGAAAATGGAGCTTAAATAATGGGGCGATAAATGGATCTTGGCCGCAAGAAGATCCAGGCTCAAATCCTCGCCATAATGATCCTCGATGTACTGCTTTACGGCAGCAATATCCCGGTTTAGAAATTCCGAACTGTTATACTCCCGGTCAAGAAGAGTAATTCCGGCTATTATAATCTCTTTTATTTCCTTTAATTCTTCTGACTTATATATTTTTTCGATTCCATGGCTTAATTCCATTTCAGAGATAGGAGCAGAATACGTCATAATTTCCTGATATAAAGAGGAGAACATATACTTCACATATAATTGTGAGAATTGCGCCTGATTCGCATACTTTTGATACAAAAGATCTGTATTTGCCCTAAGACTGAAAATGTCCCTTTCTTTCAAATTATTCCTGATGTGATCTAAAAGCTCGTAATCGGATAACCCGGGGAGCATGTCATTAGCAAAATAAACATCTTTCTTCACTTCAAATACAAAATGATCCGGTGAGAAGAACCGGTATTCCATCAGTTGATCCAGTTGAATCAAAGCAGCGGAAAGATCCTGCAGCATTGTGAATTCATCATTGATAGCGAGATAGCAGTGTACTTTATATTTATCCAGTATACTATCATGCAAATGCGCGCCTAAATCACGAAAAGAACAGGAGGACACGGCCGGTAGACCGGGAAATAACAGCAAGCTCTGGCAGCCATTCAAATTCACATAATCAACAGGGTCCTCTAGTAAAGACAAGATAAACTCTTCAAACTCCGGTCCGGCATTTTCAAAAAAGTTCTTGTCAAATTCCAGCAAAAACATGCCATGATAACGATCGGGAAGCTCAAATGAGATCTCCTTCATGGAAGGAGGGATTCCCAGGCCGTTAACAAGATTAAATAGCACATGCTTTTTGACATACTCAAGTTTGATTTGCGCAGCGATGTGTTCCTGTTCCTGATCTGTGAGCTGAGCGATTACTTTTTGCATCGTATTCCGAAAAGCTTCAACATTGATCGGCTTGAGAAGATACTCAGATACACCAAGGGAGATGGCGGTTTTTGCGTATTCAAATTCAGCGAACCCGCTGAACAGAATAACCTTTAATTTGGGCTGGAGGGTCAAAGCTTCGGTTGTAAGCTGCAAACCATCCATTATGGGCATCCGGACATCAGTAAAAAGGATATCGACAGGATTCTTCTCCAAATACTCAAGCGCCTTTCGGCCGTTTTCCGCCGTTTCGATATGGAGGAAAAACCCCAGTTCACGAATGAGAAATTCAATGCCTTCCCGTTCTTCCCTCTGGTCATCTGCTATTAGTATAGTTAACATCCCGGCCGCCCTCTCCATGCGCTGTAATCCATTTGTTCCTATTCATGTGTATTGTACCATGATTTCAATGAGCTTTTCAGTAAGCCGAACGCTCTGCTTCAAGTATGTTATTTATTTGTGTAAAACGTAATTTATTTGTATTTACGCTCAAAAGTAAAGGGTTCTACAATAAAGAAGCCAAATTAATTCCGGGTTCATAGCAAGCCGGCGCTTTGAATCCCTTATCTTTAGCACACTGACTCAACGTATTTATTAAGGAGGTTCTTATATGTCATCCAAGATCACAAAGTCCTGCTCTATTGTATTGACAGCGCTTTTAGCCGTTTCAGTCGCAGGCTGCCAAAGTTCCAATTCCAATAATGATTCAGCCAAAAGTCCTGCTGTTGATTCAAATGATCCGGCGTGGAAGGAAGCCCAAACGTCTCCTTATACCCCATATCCTGAAACCGTTACCTACTCCATCGGACAGGTAGCCTCCAACTTCTCCGCGCTTGCGGGAACGCCTTATGAAAAGGATAATGCAACCGACAATGTGTGGACCAGATATTTCAAAGAGAAACTCAACGTGCAAAACAAAGTTGCATTTGAAGCAAATGACGGCACGGACTATAACCAAAAGGTTTCAATGGCCATTGTAGGCGGCACGATTCCTGACATCATGGTTGTCCCTGACCTCTCTACTCTGCAGCAGCTTTATGAAAACGATCTTATTGCGGATTTGACAGATGCTTATAACCAATGTGCCAGCGACCAAATTAAGGAGATTTACGACTCCTATAAGGGTCGTGTGCTGGATACCGCAAGGTTTGACGGAAAATTGATGGCGCTGCCGACTACGGAAATTTCACACGGCCCGGGGGTGCTTTGGCTGCGCAAAGACTGGATGGATAAATTGGGACTCGCAGAGCCCAAAACCATGGAGGATGTAGAGAACATCATCACGCAGTTTGTTGAAAAAGACCCTGGCGGCAATGGAGCGGGAAACACAGTCGGTCTCGTGGTCGACAATGAAAATACCGCTGGTGTTTCCGGCGGCCAGTATGAGCTGAACAACATCTTTACGCTGTATGGCGCATTCCCGAAACAATGGATGGATGATGGAAGCGGCAAGGCAGTGTATGGTTCCGTGCAGCCCGAAATGAAGCCAGCCCTTGCAAAGCTGGCGGATATGTACAAAAAAGGCTTGATCGACAAGCAGTTTGCCGTACGCACAGCCGACGACCGGAAAGCGCTGCTTACCAGCGGAAAGAGCGGCTCGTTCATGGACAACTGGTGGGGAAGCTGGACGGTAGCGGATTCGATTAAATTGAATCCAAATGCCAAATGGGTTTCTTATGTAGCTCCGCAGTCGGAGGATGGTTCAGTAACAATGTTCACCGGCAATCCTTCAAGCAGTTACCTTGTGGTCCGGAAAGGGTTCGAGCATCCCGAAGCCGCTATAAAAATCTCCAGCCTTCAGTTTGATTATCAGCGCTATCAAGAAAAAGATGAAGCGGTCTTAAAGAAATTTGAGGATTACGCCAGCCTTAACGTTGGGGGATCTCCGATTGCTATCAATATCGATTACTATGATGCATTTTACCGTAATGTCGGAATTATGGAAGAGGCGCTGAAAACAGGGGACAGCAGCAAACTGCTCACCAGCAACGATAGAAACGCCTACCGCTCCTACAAAAAGTATCTGGATAACGTAAAAAACGGGGAGAAACTGGATTCGAATGGATGGGCCGGTTATACCTCGAGCATCACGACGGCCAACCTGGTCAAGAATTCAAAGATCAAGGAAGTGAACCCTGTATTTTTTGGAACGACGCCTTCCATGGCACTGAAGTGGCCGACGCTGACGAAAATGGAGCTGGAAATGTTCCTGAAGATCATTACCGGCGAGCAATCTCCTGACGCTTTTGATAGCTTTGTCAGCAGCTGGAAAAAAACAGGCGGCGATACGATTACGAACGAAGTCAACGAAGCAATCACCTCCAAATGATAGAAAGAGATGATTCTGAATGAACAATAAAAAAGACCAGGCTGCGTTCCACCTTATGCTCGCACCAAGTATCGTTTTTCTGATTATTTTCTCGTTTATCCCAATGTTCGGTATCGTGATGGCTTTTCAAAATTACATTCCTGCTAAAGGCATCAGCGACTCAGCGTGGGTGGGACTGGATAATTTCAAGTTTATGTTTCAAATTCCCGACAGCAGGCAAATCTTAGTCAATACTATAGTCATAGCCTTATGGAAAATTATTGTGGGCACTATTGTTTCAATCGTATTCGCCTTGCTCTTGAACGAAATCCGTGTACGATTTGCCAAAAAATTCATGCAGACCGTTGTATATCTGCCGAATTTTCTGTCCTGGGCCGTGCTGGCTACTGTCGTAATGAATATTTTCTCATATGAAGGTCCGGTCAACGCATTTTTGGGATGGCTTGGCATTGATCCGGTATTGTTTATGGCCAGTAACCACTGGTTCAGACCTATGCTGGTATTAACAGATGTCTGGAAAGGCTTCGGATATGGCTCTATCATCTATTTGGCCTCTCTGACGGCAATTGATCCGGGGCTTTATGAAGCGTCTTCCATTGACGGCGCCAACCGCTTCAAACAGCTGTGGCATATCACGCTGCCCGGCTTGATGCCTACCATCCTGCTCGTTACAACTTTAAATCTGCCCAACGTGCTCAATGCCGGATTTGACCAGATTTTCAATCTGTATAACCCTTTAGTTTACGCAACGTCCGATATTATTGACACCTATGTATACCGGGTGGGCCTGGTAGAGCGGCAATACAGCCTGGGAACAGCGATAGGGCTCCTGCGGTCGGTTGTCGGAATTGTCCTCATCCTTTCCGCCAATAAACTGGCACAAAAACTTACTGATTACAGAATCTTCTGAACAAGGAGGTGTTATTCATTTACACTCATTCCGTCAAAAGCCGAATTGCGGACACTATAATCTGGATATTGGTATTAGCCTTCACTTTATCCTGCCTCATACCTTTAATTAATCTGGTTGCCATCTCGTTCAGTGACAATGCGGCGGCGTCAGCAAACATGGTAAGTATCTTCCCGGTTAATTTTACGTTAAGCTCCTATGAGAAGCTGGTGTCGGACTCCCAGTTCTGGCGCTCCTTTATGATCTCGGTAGAACGGGTTGTCCTTGGTCTGATCGTCAATATGATGCTGATGATTCTTGCGGCTTATCCGTTATCCAAAAGCTCAAAGCAATTTCGGGCACAGAAGGTGTATATGAATATTGTGATTTTCGCCATGCTGTTCTCCGGCGGTCTCATTCCAACCTTTATGGTCGTCAAAGGGCTTCATCTTCTGGACTCCATTTGGGCTTTGATTCTGCCGGGGGCTGTGCCGATTGCCAATGTCATTTTGCTGATGAATGCGTTCCGCGCCGTACCGAAATCTCTGGAGGAGGCCGCAACCATTGACGGGGCTTCGCAGTGGAGAATTCTCTCAACGATATATGTGCCTGTGGTGCTGCCTACACTTGCCACTGTAACGCTGTTTACGATTGTCGGACATTGGAATGACTACTTCAGCGCTTTGGTGTATATCAACAAAACATCGAATTACCCTTTGCAGACTTATATCCAGCAGCTTAGCGTGGATGTGCAGAATATAACTGATCCTCAAAAGCTCATAGAATACTCCAAGATTTCGAACCGGACGCTGAACGCTGCCAAAATCGTTATCTCCACATTGCCATTACTCCTGATCTATCCTTTTATGCAAAAATACTTTGTTACAGGAATTGTGGTGGGTTCCGTTAAGGAGTAATGTAGATAATTATACTTTGGGAGGTAAGCATTAGTGAAATTATCAACAAATACTGCCGGGCAGACATCCGGTATTCTGGATGACATGAAGATATTCGTTTCCCGTGATGAGAATCGCGGGATATCCTTTACCAATAAGGAAGCCGCTTATTATTACACTCAATCACATCTCAATGATCATGTGGAGCATGCTTATTTTGCGGGGTTGAACATATCGAAAAGCAGAATTTTCAGCGGGTACACCTTAATTGCAGATCAACAGAAACTGGATAATCAAGAAGCTGAAGTCTGTGTGTACCCCTATAAAATGGTGCGTATGCATGGAAGCCTGACAGAAGAGCTGTGGATGTTTGACTACAAAAATGTGCTGGAAATCAGTCTCACCGGTGCTCAAGAAACCATTGGGATTGAAATATTGGGAGAACAGCTCAACCTGCTGAATTCACGTGACGGCATCGCTTTTTTCAATTCAATAGAAGGCGGATGGGTTATTGCTGTAGGTGCAGCAGGCAACCAGCCGGTGGAAGTTAAGAATCATACCGTTTATTCCGCTGCCAACGCCGGAGGCTTTTATATTGCCGTGGGCAAAACGGTTGCGGAAGCGGCAGATATGATTCATGATACGAGACGGGACGCCGTCTCTATGAAGCACGAACGAATGAAACGTATGGAGGATTTTTTGCAGAAGAATGTCTACATCGCCAGCAGTAGTGATTCGCTCGCCTTGTCTTTGAATTGGTTAAACATCACGATGGACCAATTGGTGACCAGACAGCAAGGCGATGGAATCTATGCCGGCCTCCCCTGGTTTAATGAATATTGGGGAAGAGACCAATTTATTGCGCTTCCGGGAGCCGTATTGGTAACCGGGCAATTTGAAACTGCTAAAAATATATTGCTGTCCTTTGCAAAATTCCAGAACACCGATGCAGCTTCCAAATACTTCGGCAGGGTGCCCAATATTCTTGCCTTAAAAAATGTAGACTACCATACAACCGACGGGACACCGCGGTTTATCATCCAATTACAGGATTATGTTAAATATTCGGGTGACACGGCGGTCATCACAGAGCTTTACCCGGCGGTACAAAACAGTATAGAAGGCTCTATTAAGCATTGGGTGGACGATAAAGGCTATCTTATGCATGATGATAATGAAACCTGGATGGACGCCCGGGATGCCAACCTGAAGTCTTATTCTCCCAGAGACACCCGGGCTAATGACATTCAAGCGCTCTGGTACAATCAGCTCCAGGCTGGTGTATACTTTGCCGAGTACATGGGCGACAGCGGCAGTGCGAAGAAATGGGGCAATATCGCCTCCAAGCTCAAAAGAAACTTTGCAGCGGATTTCAGGGATCAGACACATCCCTATCTGGCCGACCGGCTGAACCCGGAAGATGAGCCGGAATTCTCACTGCGGCCAAACCAATTGTTTGCCTTGGACATGATTGATGATGATTCCTTCAAATGTGAAGTGATCAAGACAGCATGGGAAGAGCTCGTTTATCCATGGGGAGTTGCCTCATTGGATCAAAAACATCCGTTTTTCCATCCATTTCACTTAACCAGCCTTTACCATAAGGATGAAGCTTACCACAATGGTACGGTTTGGCTCTGGTTAAACGGGATAGCTATGCAGCGCATGATCGAAGCCGGGCAGGAAGAAACTGCTTATAAACTGTTCAAGAATATGAACTGGCAAGCGCTGAACCTGGGAGTCGTCGGGGGACTGAGCGAGAATATGGATGCTTATCCGCAGGAAGGCCAGAGCTGGGCCAAACTTACGGGAGCATACCTGCAAGCCTGGTCCAATGCCGAGCAGCTGCGTGTGTGGTATCAGTATTTTCTGGGGTTCCGGCCGGATATGATTCATCAGGCGCTTACGCTTGCGCCCCGGATTCCCGAAGAGATCAGGGATTTGCAGGCCCGGGTTAAGATTGGAAGTGGCACCATTGATTTCACCTATACAGCTACAGCGGCAACAGAACAAACGTATCTTTACGGGTTTAAGGGAATCGGACTCACGGCAGTTATTGATATATCTCCTTTTAAGATCCTTCAAATTGAGGCGGAAAAGGATTGTGAGCTGAAAATCACCCGGACAGAACTTAAATTAACGGCTGTCCTTAGCGATAAAACCGGCACAACCGGCAAAGAGATTATAGTGTCCCGGCTGCCGCTGCGTGAAGAACAGCAATTGAATGTAAAGCAAGTGTTTCAGCATGTTAAGTTTGCAGAGCCAATGGGTTTGGAGAATCATCCTGTTACGAAGCGCTAAAAATTTGATCCGGAAATCATAAGCTGCTGTTCCCGCACATAGAATGAACTGATAAAGATTTATGACGGGAGGATTGCAGTTATGCCGGATCAATACGGGCAAGTGCTGCCCGTGCGTATTCTCGAAGAAATTGCATTCTGGAAAAAACAGGAGCAGGAGCATACGGAAGTCATCAAGGGGGTTGTCCCTCAGCTAGAAAAGCCTTATGTGAAGCTGCTGGACGAATGGGCTGTTGTTTTTGAGGCCACCGGAGCGGCAACACGCCAGCTGATGGAGGCTTCCCGGGCCTCCAGCCCTGCAGAGCTGGCCGCCGGAACAGAACAGCTTCTCCAGGTGGCCTGCTCCCAGTCCCGCGAGTTCATCCGGCAGCAGCATGCCCTGATGGAGGAAAGCGCTGCTGTAAAAGCCCAGCCGCTGGCTGGAGCTGTGCTGCTGCATATCATCCGGGAGTCAGAGTATGTCGAGGCTCTTCTGAACACCCTGTCCGTACCCGGCATTGCTCCCGGATGGACACGGGAGTCTGCAGCGCCGTTGCCGGAAACAGCAGACGAACTCAACGCCAGAGACAAAAAGGCCAAACATGAACCGCAGGCTCCAATGGCTTCTCCGCTCTCCGGACAGCAGGAGCCCGGAACGGTTCCGATAGGAGGCCATACTCTGCCGCCCCTTCCCTACGCCTATAATGCGCTGGAGCCCTACATCGATGAAAAAACAATGCGGATTCATCATGACAAGCATCATCAAAGCTATGTAGACGGGCTGAACAAAGCGGAGAATAAGCTGGCCGAAGCCCGGAAAACCAAGGATTTTGATCTTGTAAAGCATTGGGAGCGGGAGCTTGCCTTCAACGGGGCCGGCCATTATCTGCATACCATCTTCTGGAACGTCATGTCTCCGCAGGGCGGAGGCCGTCCGACAGGTCCGCTGCTGGATGCCATAGAGCACAGCTTCGGCAGCTACGATGCCTTCAAGGAACAGTTCACAGAAGCGGCCAACAAGGTGGAGGGCGGGGGCTGGGCGATTCTGGTCTGGAGTCCCCGCAGCCGCCGGCTGGAAATTCTGACAGCAGAGAAGCATCAAAATCTCTCCCAATGGGATGTCGTTCCCCTGCTGGCCCTCGATGTATGGGAGCACGCCTATTATCTTAAGCATCAGAATAACCGTGCGGATTACATCAAAGACTGGTGGAAGGTTGTACATTGGCCTTATGTCTCCGAGCGCTTCAATGCCGCCCGGAAGCTGGTCTGGCAGCCCTTCTGACAGCGCGGCAGCAGCCTTTCGGCAGGCATAGGTAAAAGAGCCCTCCCGTCACTTCACAGTGCCGGAAGGGCTCTTTGCCGTATACTGAAACGGGGCAAACCCCCGTCTTCTATTCTTTGATCAGGGCCAGAAACTCCGCCCGTGCAGCAGCATCCTCACGGAAGGTCCCGCGTGCTGCCATGGTTACCGTCTTGCTGCCGGGTTTCTTCACCCCGCGGGCACACATGCACAGGTGTTCTCCTTCCACAACAACCATCACACCATGAGGATTCAGGACCTCTGTCATAATATCGGCAATCTGCGCCGTAATGCGTTCCTGCACCTGCAGGCGCCGGCTGACAGCTTCCACCAGGCGGGCCAGCTTGCTAAGCCCGGCAATCCGTCCGCTGGGAATATACCCGATATGCACCTTGCCAAAGAAAGGGGCCATGTGATGCTCGCACTGGCTATAATAGACAATATCCTTTACGATCACCAACTCTTCGTGAGACTCATCAAAGGTCACACCAAGCGCCTCACGGGGATCAATCGAATACCCGCCGAAGATCTCCTCGTACATCCGTGTAACTCTGGCCGGTGTTTCCAGCAGCCCTTCACGGCCGGGATCCTCCCCGATTAATTGCAGTATTTTCTCAACATGGTACTCGATTTGTTCCCGGTTTGCAGCAACCTTGCCGTTCATATAATCCTTGACGCCCCCCATGAAGCCTCCCCCTTCCGTACCCGTCTCTATTTCCGTTTATCCGGGACCGGTTACTTGCCTTTGCGGCCTTGTCTTTTTCCTGCCGCTGGCGCGCGTCCCGGCTGATTGCCGTTCTTCATCATCTGCTGGGCACGCTGCATCTGCTTGCCGTTCAAGTTATAACCCATCTGTTTGGCAACCTTCTGCAGCATTTCCGGATCATTCTGCATCGCTGTCATTTGTCTGCGCAGATAATACACACCAATGAAGAATCCGCCGACCAGACCTACGACAAGCGTAATAATTGGCAAAGCAATGTTCATCTAAAGTCCACCTCTGTACTTGAGTTGTCCGCAATGCCGCTGTAGGCACGCGAATCTATCATAGCATTTCAAGAACTGGACAGCAATTGGCAAATGAAGCAGGTTAGCCTTGTCCACTGGCTCCATCCTGCCCCTCTGCCTCCCCCCGTTCCAGCAGCTTGCCCTGTGCCCGTTCCAGCATTTCCCGGACGGTAGCGTCCTCTTCCTTATGCAGCGCCAGCTTCACCGCCGCCAGCGCTTCAGCGCCTCCAATGCGTCCGAGAGCCCAGGCCGCACTTCCGCGCAGCTCCGGACGGGTTTCCTTCAGCACAATCTCCGTCAGCTTCGGCACAGCCCCGGCTTCCTTGAAATTGCCGAGTGCGATCACCGCGTTGCGCTGTATCGGCTTCTTGCCCCGCCAGGCCGCTGAACTGCTGCCGAACTGCTCCTTGAACTCACGGTTGCTGAGCTCCAGAATCGGCAGCAGCAGCGGCTTGACGACCTCCGGATCAGGCAGCAGCTCCGGGCGGTGATTCCAGTTCTTCCCCCGGTTCTTCGGGCAGACGATCTGGCAGGTATCACAGCCGTACAGCCGGTTGCCGATCTTGGTCATGTATTCCTCACTCAGAAAACCCTTGGTCTGGGTCAGATAAGAAATACAGGCCTGGGCATTCAGCTGTCCGGGACCTACGAGTGCACCTGTCGGGCAGGCGTCAATACACTTCGTACAGCTCCCGCAGCCCTCCTCCACAGGTGTATCCGGCGGAAAAGGAATATTCGTTACCATCTCCCCGAGATAAATCCACGAGCCCCATTCGGGAGAGATAATGCTGCAGTTTTTGCCGCTGAACCCGATGCCTGCCCGCTCGGCAACCGCCCTGTCGACCAGCACTCCCGTATCCACCATGCTCTCCAGCTCCGCTCCCGGCACCCGCTCGCGGATGAAGGCTTCGAGCTTCGCCAATGCCTCACGCAGCACATGATGATAATCCCGGCCCCATGAGGCCCGGGCCAGGATGCCGCGGCGTGCGCCAGGCTCCGACTTCGGCGGATTCTCCATTTTGGAGGGATAGGCAACAGCGATAGCGATAATAGACTGCGGCTGCCCGCCGGACTGCAGGGCGGGGATGGTCCGCTTATCGAGATCCGGCTCCTCGAAGCCGGAATCATAACCGTTGTCACGATGCTCCTGAAGTATATTTTTTAAATATAAAAACGGCTCCGCAGTCGCAAATCCGATATCATCAATACCGATTCCCGGTGCGGCAGCCTTAATTTCAGCCTTAAGCCCTTCCCATTTCGAAGGCGGAGGAGCATAAGCTGTCTGGATGTTATTGTTCATTACCGCCTTCTCCTTCACTTATAGTGCATTTGCTTTGCTAAGAGGCCACCAGATATACGCAGCCTTACCGACGATACGGTTCTGCGGAACGGCGCCAAAATACCGGCTGTCCTTGCTCGCCCCGGCATGCCGGTTGTCACCCATCACAAAATAGGTTCCCTGTTTAACGGTAAGCTCGGCAAAATCCGGGTCCTGAATCTCCGTGTCCACATAGGACTCGCCGATAAGCTTGCCGTTCACGTACAGCTTGTGGTTCCGCACTTCAATCCTGTCGCCGGGTATCCCGATGACCCGTTTCACCAGATATTCCTTGCGGTCCGGGCCGGTGCTCGGGTCATGCAGCACAACCACATCGCTCCGCCTGGGACTGGCAAAGGTTAATGATATCTTGCTGATAATCAATTTTTCGCCCTCAAACAGCGTGGGCTGCATGGACTGGCCTATAACCGTTGAGACATTGAACACAAAAATATTGAGCAGTGACATCAAGGCAAATACAATTGCAGCAGTAACCAGCCAATCCCGGAGATCGCGGACCCAGCCTGTTCCTGATAAGGAGCCGGTTCTCCGGTGTGTAACGGACCGGTATCTGTGCTTGCGGCTCCGCATGAAATCTTCTTCAAGCTCCCGGTTCATAGGCCACCTTCTTGCTTATCATTGGTCATTCAAGTCCCATAACAATAGAAAAGCATATCTCCCGGCCATTTGCAATGGACTTGGAAAGATATGCTTCAGTATAATGAATCAGACTATGCAAGCACGCATCCAATACTAAAAGTATGTACTCTTAATTCTCGCAATCATTGCAGGCGTACAATCGCAGTAGTTCTCTATTCTAGAAAATGTTTCCGCTTACGCAGCACCGGAATCAAAACGCTTACCCGACAATGCTAAGCTTCCGTACCGACTTGAAGATTTGATTCTCGTTATAACCCATAGCTTCATAGAGCGGCAGCGCAAATGAGTTATGCTCGTCGACGGCCACATAAATACCGCTGACCTTGCGTGCCTGAAACTTGTGTTCCATCGCCGATACAAGACCTCTGCCGATTCCTCTGCGGCGGTATTCGGGATGGACGGCAATGCGGAAATAACAGCCGTGATTCTTCTCGATCGTACCAATCAGCGCACCAACAATCTCCCCTTCATCCTCGGCTACAACAATGAGATCAGAGTCCCATGAAAGCTGCCTGGAGAAAGGCTCGATAGTGCTCTCGAAACATTCTTCCGATAATGCGGTCTGCAGCAGTTCAGTCACAGAGGTAACGTCGCTTAATTGAAAGGAACGAACGTGCATTCTTTAAATCTCCCTTTTCTATGGCTTAGAATTTAACAAAAAGAAGGAGTTCCCGTAACGGCATAAAGAGGAAAAAGAAAAGCAAATGAATGATTCCCAAAGAGCTATCTGAAATCAAACAGGGAAGTTGCTTCTCAGCGGCTAAAGAAGTATTAACCTAATGTTAAACAGTTTATAGCTTCTTTAAACTTCAAAAAACGAGGAATACCTGCTTTTAAGTCTATTAAAGCATACTTTTCTAGCGATATCATCAATTTTCTTTTGAAAGCGCTTGATTTAAAGCGTTTGCATTGTATATAATTACATAAATCCTTTATTAAGGTAATTATGGCGGTGTAAACAACTGCCGGCGGCGGCCGTTTCGGTTTTAACTCGGCGTTGACACTCGCAGTCAGGTTTCAAAGCCTCATTACTTTTTAAACATTCGTGTTTGTTTAGTGTTGCATTATTGTTCCAGATACGGTTTAATAATAGTATCTTATCGGGTACATAACCTATAAGGTACATCGGAAATAAGGGATTTTGACGTCAAGGCCGCCAAAATTCTTTATCCATACAAATTCAAATACCACTCAGGAGGGATTTTCCATGGCATTTCAATTACCGGCACTTCCGTATCCGAACAACGCTCTTGAACCGCACATCGACGCATTGACGATGGAGATTCACCATGACAGGCACCATAACACATACGTGACGAACCTGAACGCCGCACTGGAAAAGGCACCCGAACTGCAGGGCAAGAGCATTGAAGAGCTTCTTACCGACCTGAACGCAGTACCTGAAGCGATCCGTACTGCTGTCCGCAACAACGGCGGCGGGCATGCCAACCATACCCTGTTCTGGGAAGTCATCGGACCGAACGGCGGCGGCGCACCAACCGGCGCACTGGCAGCTGCTATTGACAGCGAGCTTGGCGGTTTCGATAAATTCAAAGAGGATTTCGCTACGGCGGCAACTACCCGTTTCGGCAGCGGCTGGGCCTGGCTCGTTGTTAAAGACGGCAAGCTGGCGGTTACCAGCACACCGAACCAGGACAACCCGATCAGCGAAGGCGCTACTCCGATCCTCGGACTGGATGTATGGGAGCACGCTTACTACCTGAACTATCAAAACAAACGCCCTGACTACATCAAAGCCTTCTGGAACGTAGTCAACTGGGAAGAAGTCGGCAAACGCTACGAAAGCGCAAAATAAGCTTCAGCAGCATAAATCAGCTGCATGAAACAGAACAAAACGGCTGCACCGTCCAATGATGGACGGTGCAGCCGTTTTGGATTTTAGGCTAGTCCTGCCTGGGGCGCCCTCTATGAGCCCTGCGGCAGGCCTTATTAGTCTAACCCTGCCTGGAGCGCCCTCTATGAGCCCTGCGGCAGGCCTTATTAGGCTAGCCCCTGTCTGGGGCGCCCTCTATGAGCCCTGCGGCAGGCCTTAAGTGGAAAAAGGGCACTTAATTCCTGTTCATTCCGCTTCTCCACAAGCATTAGGTGGAAAAAGGACACCTAATCTGGCCACTTTCTGCTTTTTCGGACAAATCCGCTTAATTTAAGTCTACTTTTTCCCACTATTCCCTCTGCCGAAAGCATCTGCGTCCATTTAAGTTCCCTAATTCCACTTCGCTTCTTTCCTGCAGCCCACGCACGATCCTGCCCTTTTGTTTTCTGATCCCAGGCCCCGCCTGCAGAGCAATCACTGTAAGCGCACTTTGTACAGTATCTGAGAGAAATCATCCATTTTGTTCATCGAAATAGCTGTTCAGCAGCTTCAAAAACACGTTCGGGAAGGCATAATTAGCCATTTCCTCACGGTTGATCCACCGTACCGCTCCGCCATCCTCGGGATTGCCGTTGCCATCCGCGAACGGCTCTATGGTGCCGCCGTCCACAGCAGGCTGCCCGTTTGAGGTGCCAGCGGCACTGAACAAGCTGGGATTGCCGTTGCCGTCCGCAAACGGCTCTATAGAGCCGCCGTCCACAGCAGGCTGCCCGTTTGAGGTGCCAGCGGCACTGAACAAGTCGGGCGTGGCGCTGCCGGGTGCTAACGCGGCGGAACTGCCCGCGTCGGCGTTCAAGGCCGGCGCATCCTTGTCTGCGGCAGGCAGCCCTGCGCCGCTGATACCGGTGGCGGCCGAATCCTGAGGCCCGCCCGCGCCGGCTGGCCGGCCGGCATCCCCGGCACCCGGGGATTGCCCGGCGGCGTACGCCGCCCGCCCTTCCGCCGCCACTGGCAGCGCGCGGACATCCTCTTCCCTGCAGCGGTACACCTGCAGGGTCCACACAATATGGCTGAACGTATGTTCCGCAGCCATCCAGTGCTCTTCCGGCCGGGCAGGAATCCCGGCCTGCCTCAGGGACCGGCGCAGCCGGTCCAGCGCCGCGGCCTCCGGCAGCAGCGCGCCGCCCCTGCCGCCCTCCGCAGGCGGCGCAGGCCAGTGCGGCAGCTCCCACATGCGGGCCAGAAGCCCGCTTACCGGCCGCTGCCGGATGAGCACCCGGCCCGCGTGCTCGCCGCGGCCTTCCACCAGGGCCGCCAGCCGCTCCTCGGGGCGCGGCGGCTTCGCCTTGGTTTTGACGGGCAGCGAAGTTTCGCAGCCCGCCAGCCGCGCGGCGCAGTGCTCCATCACCGGGCACGGAAGGCAGCGCGGTGATTTCGGCGTGCAGACAAGCGCGCCAAGCTCCATCAGCGCCTGATTGAAATGCGAAGCTTCGCCTTCAGGGATCAGCTCTGCAGCCAGCCGTTCCATCGCAACACGGGTGGGTCCCTTGGCGATATCATCCTCAATGAGGAAATAGCGGGACAGCACCCGCATCACATTGCCGTCCACGGCCGGTTCCGGCCGGTTGAAGGCAATGCTGAGTATGGCACCTGCTGTGTAAGGGCCTACGCCCTTGAGGCCAAACACGGCGTCACGGTCATTGGGCACCTGACCGCCATATTGCTCTTTTACCTGCTTGGCTGCATGCTGCAGGTTCCGGGCCCGGGAGTAGTAGCCGAGTCCCTCCCAGCACTTCAGCACCTCCTCCTCGGGGGCATCGGCCAGTGATTCCACCGTAGGAAAACGCTCAATAAAACGGTTAAAATAAGGAATTACCGTATCCACTCTGGTCTGCTGCAGCATAATCTCTGAAATCCAGATGTAATAAGGGTTGCGGTGGCGCCGCCAAGGCAAATCCCTTTTCTGGCCTTGATACCATTCCAGCAGGAAGCGGCTGAAGAATAACTTGGCTTCCTGCTGTGTTTCACTCTGTTGTTCATGTATTGTCATCGTTATTCTCCTTGCCGTTCATATAATCTTGCACCCGGTTCACAAAGGCTGGCTATAGATTATTGGGGTATGTCCCGGGTGGGTCTTAGTATCCGCGCAGCCTCTCCACCACCGCGAACGCCGAAGCCAAACCGCGGCTGTGCGTAATCGTGAGATGAATGGTATACTCCTGCTCCGGCAGCCGCAACCGGGACCAGGCCTCAGCCGACAGTGAGGCTACGGGCTTGCCCAAGGCGTCCGGCAGAATTTCAATATCCTGAAAACCTACCGTATGGCCGATTCCGCACCCGAGCGCCTTGACTACCGCCTCCTTGGCCGAAAACCTCCCGGCTATGAACTCTGCCGCCTTCCCGCCTTTGCCTGCGGCCAGTACCAGCTCCTGCGCGGTCAGAATCCGCCGGGTGAACCGGCTGCCCAGGCTGCCATTCGCAATACCCGCAACCCTCCCGATTTCCAGCACATCATGCCCGATTCCGTAAATCACAATCCCACACCTCTCATGGCTTTACATTCATTAACCATCTCATATTCCCTTCTATCCTTACCGTGCTTCTAATGGTATGATCTTCCTATAGGCGCCAGAAATCTCATATAACAGAGAAAGTCCGCCTGCCTCTTTACCCTGAACTATATAAACTGAACTTTAAAATTTTTTGATTTAGGAAGGGTCGTGACTCCAGAGAATGTTTGGACTTCCAGCCGCTGCCCATATCCAGATTTCTTGATTCATACCGCTTTTCGCGGTAGAAATCCGGCTACAAAGGCGAACGCTAACGCTCCTACAGTTCCAAACTTCTCCTCCGCCAACTTCCCTCTTATTCTTAATTTCTCAAGTTCAATTTATATATTAATAATAGTTTTAACGTCAGCATTCTGCTATCTTAAAAGAAAAAACCGCTAAAGTCTATTTATGGGTATATCCGGTATATTTAAGCCCTTCAGTTTAGAACCGGATTCGAACACAGCCCGGCTGTGATACTAGAATATCAAGGAAAGGGAGACTGCCCTATGCCCCGTAATTTCGAATTGCCCGCAGGAGAGGATGCTGTCCTGCGTTGTTCACATTTTCCGGCCCAAGGCGAAGCCAAGAGCCTTGTTGTGGTCGCTCACGGCTACAAGGGCTTCAAGGATTGGGGAATGTTCCCTTATGTTGCAGAGGCCCTTAGTGATGAGCATGAAGTGATCAGCTTCAACTTCTCACATGCCGGAATCGGCGAAGATCTGCAGAATTTCACCGAGCTTGAAAAGTTTGCCCGCAACACCTACCAGCGCGAGATCAAGGATATGGAGATTCTGCTCTCCTATCTGAGCCAGCATCACAGGTTCGGAAGTCTGCCTGTCTTTCTGCTGGGACACAGCCGTGGAGGGGGCGACTGTCTGCTCTATGCACTGGATCATCCTGCAGAACTTGCCGGTGTGATCTCCTGGAACGGGACCACCAATCTGGACCTGTTCACAGAAGAGCAGAAGCGTGAAATGAGGGAAACGGGCCGGACCCACGTCCTCAATGGACGGACAGGCCAGCAAATGCCGCTGGATGCCATCATTATAGAAGATCTGGAACAGCAGGCAGAACGTTACAACATATTGGAGCGGATGAAGCAGGCCGCCTTCCCCGCGGTCCTGATCCAGGGGAGTGAGGACGGCGAGCGGCTGCGGCGCGGTTCAGAGCAATTGATCCGGTTTCGGCCGGATATTGAATGGATACAAATTCCGGGCGGCAATCACACCTTCGGCACCGTCCATCCTTTTACCGGAACCACACCTCAGCTGGAACAGGCCATTTCCGCCTCCAGGGATTTTATCACCCGGGTTTTGGAGGAGTAGCTGTTATCATGAAAAACCGCCGGAGCGTCTGCATTGAACGCAGCTCCCCGGCGGTTGGGCAACACATTTTTTTAGATCCCGGGAATCACATTGCGCTTATGCGCGGTTCTCCGGTAGAAATTCTCCAGTTTCTTCGCCGCTTCAGGGCTGACGGTCTTGCCCTCCAGGTAATCGCTGTTCTCCTCATAGGTGATGCCAAGCTCCGCTTCATCCGTCTGTCCCGGCCACAGGCCGGCTGTCGGCGCTTTGGTGACAATATCCGCAGGCACTCCGAGGAATGCAGCTAACTGGCGCACCTGGCGCTTATTCAGCGAAGACAGCGGTGTAATGTCCACGGCACCATCGCCCCATTTGGTATAGAAGCCGGTTATAGCTTCGGAAGCATGGTCTGTCCCCACTACCAGCAGATTGTTCTCAAAAGCCAGCGCATACTGCATCACCATGCGTGTTCTTGCTTTTACATTGCCTTTCCCCTGATGAGTGATGTGGCGGTGCTGTCCAAGCGATTTCAGGCTGTGCTCTACCTCAAGGGCGATCTCGTTGACCGCTTCCTCGATGTTGGTCTCTGCCCTATGCGTCAAACCAAACGCCTCAGCGACCGCATAGCTGTGCTCGATATCCTCCTGTTCACCATAAGGCTGAAAAACACCAAGCGTCATATAGTCTTTGCCTTCCTCGGCTGTAAGCTCATCCGTAGCCCGTTTGCACAGACCTGCGGCAACCGCGCTGTCTACCCCTCCGCTGATTGCAATCAGCAGACCGCCCGCACCTGCTTCCAGCACATATGCTTTCAAAAAATCCACCCGTTTCCGGACCTCAGCCTCCACATCAATGGAGGGTTTAACACCAAGGGCGGCAATTATTTCGCTCTGCATACTCAAGTACTACACCCCGCTTCAGATGATTTGCGTGAAACCTATAAACTCCTGTATTTTCAAAAAAATCCCGCAGACTTCCGGACTACCGGCAGCCTGCGAGACTCAAGTAAAGACCAGCCTTATTTTATTGGCACAGGCGGTTGAATACATCTTTCAGCTCAGCCGCAATTTCGGCAGCTGAACGGTCTTCGACCCCATGGCGTTCGATGAAGTGAACAAGCTGTCCATCCTTCATCAGCGCGATCGAAGGCGAAGAAGGCGGATACGGTGCAAAGTACTCACGCGCTTTGGCTGTGGCTTCTTTCTCTTGACCGGCGAACACAGTGTACAGGTGATCCGGCAGAATCTCATTCTGCAGTGCCTGGGCCACGCCCGGACGGCATTGACCGGCTGCACAGCCGCAGACCGAATTCACAACAACAAGCGTTGTACCCTTGGAGTCAGGAAGCACTGCTTCCACCTCTTCCGGAGTCAACAGCTCCTTAAATCCGATGCTTGTCAGATCATCGCGCATGGGTTGGATGGAATCCTTCATATATTGATTAAATGACATGGACATTCTGTGCACTCTCCTTTATCCTTTGAATATTTGTAAGACCACGTTGCAGCAGGATTTACTAACTTTATTATACATACATACTCTGTGAAAGCAAGCGGCAGCCGCTTCATCTTCCCTGATCAGGAACACTACGGCTGCGGGGGAGAATCAGAGTGCTCCTTCGTGGCGGCAGCCTGCTGCCTGCCCTCCTGCACGTAGGGAAAAGAAACGATAAATGCCGTGCCTTTCCCCACTTGGGACTCCACTCTGATGCTGCCATGATGCCGCTCGGCAATGCTCAGGCACAGCGGAAGGCCCAGGCCCGTACCCTGGTTTTTGGTGGTGTAAAAAGGTACAAACAGCTTCTCCAGCTGACTCTGCGGAATACCGCTGCCAGTATCCTGTATAATCAGCTCCACCTTATTCTCGTTAAAATGCGTTTCCAGAAGCAGTTCCCCTTTAGGCTCCATCGCTTCCATCCCGTTCCGGGCCAGGTTAAGGATCAGCTGCTTGATTTCCCTGGGGTTGAGCTGAAGCAGCGGAAGGGATGGGCATAATCTCAGCTCCACGCTTTGGCCGCGGAGGTTAGCGTCGGCCCACAGAAGGGGGGCGAGCTCTTTTATAATATGATGCAGCTGAACAGGCTCCTTGTCAGAAATCCGGCTCTGCGCAAGGGAGAGGAAGTCATTAATAATCCCGTTGGCCCGGTCCAGCTCCTCTATGACAATCTGATAATATGAGTCCATTTCCCCGGGGCTTTTCTCCCGCATAAGCTGCAAAAATCCGCGGACTACGGCCATTGGATTGCGGATTTCATGTGTAATTCCTGCTGCCATCTGCCCGACCAGGGTTAGCCGCTCCACATTGTCCAGTTCGCTGCGGAACTTCTCTTCTTCGGTCAGGTCCTGGACTATCAAAACCCGGCCTCCTGATCCTCCTCCCAATCCTTGCTGCAGAGGCGCAGAAAATACATTGTAGGTTCTGGAGTCATACTGCACTTTCTCGTTATACCGTTGTTTGCTGAATCCGCTATCTTTCATACGCTTTAGGGCCTCCCCGTTAATCTCTTGGAGGAGCAGCCGTTCTGCCTGCTGGCCTACAATAGCCTCCCTTGTAATGCCCGGCTCATGCTGCCGGAAGAGGTCCAGCATACAATCATTAATCTCCGTCACATAGCCCATATCGTCAAGTAGCATAATACTGACAGGTACGACATTGGTGATCTGCTGCAGCTTCTCCGATTCCCGTTCGAATTTCTCCGAAATCCCTTTCATTTTCTCCTGAGTCTGCTGCCTGTCCCAAGCGGTTTCAATAAAGTATAACAAGCTTCCTCCCAGGATAACCGGAACAAGCAGGTAGAACAAGGCCACTGCCATTTCTTTGGGCGAGGTGTCGTACAGGCTGGGGCCATACATTTTTGGCGCAAGGACAATAAACATCATGCTCGGAAACAGCACACTCCAGAGAATGAAGATTTTGCCCATAATGTTTTCGCTCTTAAAAGGCTTCGCCATGCCGAACAGCAGCGGATACAGCAGCACGCCTGTGTTCAGCACCAGATTGCTGAGGCCGGGAGGCTCCGAGAATAATGCAGTGCACAGTATAAAAAAAACAGCTAAGCTGATCCCCGAGCGGAAGCCGGCATACAGGATACCGATATAAGCGGGGATCATCGCTAAATTCAGATAGATTGCACCAAACAGGGTTGTGGACAAAAACATGCAGAAGACAATGCTCAGCGCACAGCTGAGTATTAAAAAGGATTGGTCGTCTGGGAACTTTCCGTTCCTTCGCACGATATGGCCTTGATCGATCCACCATTTAAACATGCACAGAAAGGAGCAAGCCGCTGTAATTTGCAATAAAATATCCTTTACCGCATAAATAATTGAAATCACTCCCCTAATTGGACAAATTATCCTATTCACATTGATTAAAGCACACACGCGCTATCCTGACAATGTAAATCCCGGCGCCTAGGTCCGGGTCTCTGGCCCAGCCGTGGCCTTAATGGTATGATGCCGTTAGGGGGGCGCAAATCGCACCGTGCCTTTAACATGTAAAGGAGCAGATTTATGAGCGGCAACTATGATGTAATTATTATCGGAGGCGGACCTTCCGGGCTTATGGCCAGCGTAGCAGCAGCGGAGCATGGAGCTGCAGTTCTGCTGGTGGACAAAGGCTCCAGGCTTGGCCGGAAGCTGGGGATTTCCGGCGGCGGCCGCTGCAATGTGACCAATGCCAAGGAAACCGCTGAACTGATATCCCATATTCCCGGCAACGGGCGCTTTTTGTACAGCGCATTTGATCATTTCAACAATCTGGATATTATCCGGTTTTTTGAGAATCTCGGCATCGCCCTGAAGGAAGAAGATAACGGGCGGATGTTTCCCGTGTCAGACAAGGCCTCAAGCGTCGTTTCCGCACTCATCGGCAAGGTGCGCAGTCTGGGCGTGCAGATGATCACGGACAGCCCGGTGGCGGAGGTTCTCTATGGAAATGGCAGTGTGAAAGGCGTCCGGTTGACCACGGGCAGAACACTCAGCGCCAGTGCCGTAGTTATTGCCACCGGCGGCAAATCGGTTCCTCAGACCGGCTCTACCGGGGATGGCTATCCATGGGCTGAAGCCGCCGGACACACCATTACGGAGCTGTTCCCCACGGAAGTGCCCATCCTGTCGCGGGAGGGGTGGATCAAATCAGGTGAGCTGCAGGGCCTGTCCCTGCGGGATGTGACGCTCACGGTCTGGAATCCTAAAGGCAAGCGGGTCATTGCCCACCGGGGCGATATGATCTTTACCCATTTTGGACTCTCCGGGCCGATTGCGCTGCGCTGCAGCCAATTCCTGCGCCAGGTCCAGCGCAAGTCCGGAACCGATACTGTAGAGCTGTCTATTGACCTTTTCCCCGACTTGAACCCGCAGGAGATGGAAGAACAGCTGCAGAATAAGCTGGAGCTGGAGCCGAAGAAGGCGCTCCGCAACTCACTGAAGGGATTACTGCTGGAGCGGATGATTCCCCTCCTGCTCGCCAAAGCGGAACTGGATGGCGACACCACCGGGCATCATCTGCCCAAAAGCGGGCTGCAGGCGCTTGCAGCCCTCCTGAAGCGGTTGCCGGTTCAGGTATATGGCACCCGCTCCCTGGAGGAAGCCTTTGTCACCGGCGGCGGCGTCAACCTGAAGGAAATTAATCCGCGGACCATGGAATCCAAGCTGATGCCCGGCTTGTTCTTCTGCGGTGAAATACTGGATATTCACGGCTATACCGGCGGATACAATATTACCGCAGCCTTCTCCACAGGATATACAGCAGGCAAGCATGCAGCAGAGCAGTACCGGAAATAAGCTGAACTTGAAAGAGCAAAGCGGTCCGTGTGCGGCGCAAACCCGCCGGCGGCGCTCCAACAACAAGCCAGCCTCCTATTTCAGGAGGCTGGCTTGTTCGGGTATTATACATTCCCCCCTCTCGGGGTGTGCTTATTAGAACAGGAAATTTCATTACCAAAAACCGGATTTGAAATTTCCCAATGTCTGGACCGGCCGTGACTCTGGAGAACCTTCGGACTTCCGGCCGGGGCTGTTATCTGGCAAAACGGAACGCGCTGAACATATTGGCAATCAGGTATCCGGCTATGCCGCCAACAGGAATAAACAGCACCAGCCCCAGCCAGCCATAGAGCTGCGTACAGATTACCGCCGAGCACAGCAGGGAGAACGGCAGCAGCAGCAGCGGCAGCGTTTTTGAGCCAGCCACTGCCTTCTGTTCTTTGGTGAACGGTAAAATCCCGATATAGTCATCCCCGGAGAACAGCAGCCAGAAGGAGGACAGCCAGTAGGCCATCAACGCGACCAGCAGGGCGAAGATCAGCCACTTCAATAGGGAAGGAACAATAAACACCGCGATCAGCCCCACACCGGTAAACGACAGATACAGCTTCAAATGGGCCGGGTTCCGCACCAGCGCCTTGATGGCCGCCGCTGTAAACCGGCTCTCCGGCGTCTTGGACTTCAGCAGCGGCTGCGATTTACGGAAAATCCACGGTTTATAGCGTGTAGGCCGCGGTTTATCGAGCACCCCGCGCAGCAGCAGCGCAGCGATTCTCATCCGCTGCTTGTAGTCTTCGCGCACATCATTCATGAAGGTCCCGCTCAGCCGCAAGCGGTAGCGGATGGCCCAGACCGTCACCGCCGCTAACACCGCTGCTACAAGCAGCAGCAGGGATGGGCTGTCTTTCCAAAACAAGCCGGCCCGGATATAGATGCCGCAGGGTACGGTTACCGCAGGAATCAGCCACAGCCAGCGGCGGAAGCCCTGGCGCTGGACTTTTACAATATGCCCCAGCAGCTTAACGCACCAGCTGCAGGCGAGCGTCAGAACAAGCAGCGCCCAGGCCGCAGCCGGACTAACGCCGTAGCCCCGCACGATGAAGGGCAGCAGTATGGCATACACAGCCGCCATCTTAAGAGATGTAACTGCCAGACTGTAGATCGTTCCCCGCAGCACAATCGTTCTGATCCAGTTCTCCCGCTGCCTGAGGAACAGCAAATCCCCTTCCTGGAGCAGAAGAACCAGCCCTCCGTTGGCTATGAGAATAGCCAGCAGGGCGAGGATCAATGCAAACGGCAAAGCTGCGGTCCAGGCGGGTAACTCATGGTTCCAGAAGCCATAGTAAAACCGCCCGCCCAGCAGACCCCCGGGAATAATGATATACAGCAGCACCGTCCAGTCCGCAGCCGTGCGGATGATTGCCGACTGCTCGCGGAAGTGTGAGAATAGCCGCCGCTTGAACAGCTTGGGGGCAGTGGGAAAAGCAAATGCCTCTCTGCTCATGTCAATTCATCGAAGCAATCAAACAACGACGCCTCCGGCAATCCCGCCTGGGCGCGGATGTCTTCCAGTGTACCCGTAGCTGTCATTCTCCCCCCGGAGATCAGCACAAAGCTGTCGCAGATCTTCTCGGCGGTGTCCAGCACGTGCGTGGACATCAGCACTCCGGCTCCGCGCCTACGCTCCGCTTCCAGCAGCCGCAGGAAATCCTTGGTGGCACGCGGGTCCAGCCCGATGAACGGCTCGTCCACAATATAAATATCAGGCTGGACCAGGAAACCCAGCATCAGCATCATTTTTTGCTTCATACCCTTGGAGAAGCCTGCCGGAAGATCATTGCGCACTTGTTCCATGCCAAACTGCGATAAAAGCTTCTCGGCAGTAGCCCCAAAGGTCTCATAGGACAAACCATAAGCGGCAGCAGCCAGATCCAGATGCTCCCACAGTGTCAGATCCTCATAGAATACCGGCTGTTCCGGCACGTAGGCATAGGACTTGTTCGCTCCGCCGAGCTTCACCCGGGCTTTGGCATGCTTCAGCAGCCCAAGCAGCGTCTTGATGGTGGTGCTCTTCCCGGCTCCGTTCGGGCCGATTAAACCCAGCAGCTGGCCTTGCTGCACCTGGAAGGAGATATTGCTTATTCTCCTGTCGCCGGCTTCATAACCGGCCTCTTCAATATAGACATCCAGTACGGTATCCCGCTCCGCACTCTCTTGTTCACTGTCTCCGGTCGCTTCAAGCTCCGGCCCCTGCGGCGCTTCTGTTTCTTCCATACAGCTCTCCATCTCCTAAACAATAATAGCTTTGGTAGTGCCGGATCACTCCGGTAATCCGATCATATCATATCACCCTCAGCCAGCGTGTACCAGCCTAGTTCAGACGACAGCAGAGTTAAGCCGCGGACTGTTGAAGCTCTTGCGCCGCTTGGTCCCGGTTTTCGATTCCTGTCCGCAGGAAGAGGACCGCCGCTCCGAGCAGCGCAGACAGCACACCCGAGACTAAGAATGCTGTGGCCGGTCCGGAAGCTGTGACCAGCGCACCGCCGGCTACCGGACCAAGAATAACCGCCGCACTCGTCAGGCTGCCGACGATTCCGAATACCCGGCCGGTGTAGGCCTCGGGCGTCCGGCGCTGCAGCATCGAGTTGAATGGTATAATCACAAAGCCTGCACCCACCCCGGCGAGAACAAACGAGCCGAACAGCATCGTATCCATCCAGAAGCCTGCCTGCCCGGTGACCGTCACGAGGGCTGCACCCGCAAACACAGAGCCCATGAGAAGAGTTCCCGTTCCCATAAACACCAGCGGATGTTTGCCGCTTCCCAACCGTCCCACTGCCAAAGCAGAGAGCAGGGTGCCAAAACCGCTGGCGGCCACGCACCAGCCCAGCAAATCGGCGTTCACTCCCGGAATTTCCCGGAACAGAGTAACCGTCTGGGAATCGGCAATTTGAAGCACCAGCAGGGCGGCGACAATCATCACGACTCCACTGAGCACTACGGGCATGCTGCCGATCAGCCGCAATCCCGCACCAGCTTCTTTGCGGAAGGATGGGCGGGCAGTGTCTCCGTCCTCATTCGGCCGGCCGGTCTTGAACATCCCCACGCGCGGGAGTCCCAGCAGGATAACCGCTGAAGCAATGTAGCTCACCGAGTCAATGAAGTAGCAGGCCGAAATGCCGACAGCCGCAACGAGCAGCCCCCCAAGGGCAGGGCCGATAATTTTGGTGATCTGCTCGATAGAAGAGCTTAGCGCTACAGCCTGATCCATTTGTCCGGGCGGCACCAGCTCCTTGAGCTTGCCGCTTTTGGCCGGAGAGAACAGCACGTCCATAACTCCCTTCGCCAGGAGCAATACATAGACTTGCCAGAGCGAACCGGCAAATACAAGACAAGCCACAATCCCGGCACGTACCAGATCAGACCCGATCATAATCCCTTTCCGGTCCACCTTATCACTCAGATATCCCGCGAACGGACCGCCAAGCAGCATCGGCACTGCCATGCATAAGGAGACGGCTGTAATCTCCCAGGGCGAAGCCTGCCATTTCAGCCCGACCATGGTAAGCAAGGCCAGAATGTGAAGCCAATCTCCGATGTTGGATACAAGCTGCGCGGTAATCAGCAATACAAACGGTTTATTCGATGTCAGCTTCACTGCCGTTGTGACATTTTCCTGATTTTCTTTCATCCTTTGTCCACTCCCCGTACGATTGGTTATCTACTGTAACCATAATAAGGAATTGCAAAGGAGGATTCATCGAACCCCGGCTGTAATTGCCTGCTGTGCCAGAGGCTTAACCCCCTCTCCTTCCTGAGTCGGATGAAAATGCAGCCAGAATGTTCACCATTTTTATGCACAGTCAAAAAATTGTTTGATTTTTAATAATTAAAAGTGTGCTCATTGTGACAAATCACATGTTCATTATCCATTCTTTGACGTATTGTAAAGCTAGATCAACAAAGCTAGGATTCCAAACCGTACGGGCCAGCCCGCACGATTAACAATAGAGGTGGAGAAGCATGATACAATCCTATGAACGCGACACTCAACTGACACTGCATTTGTACCGGGTTTTTGCCAAGTCCTTCAAGAGCATTAATGAGCATGCCGTAACCGGCAGCAAGATTGAAGGCTTCAATCCTACAGCCTTCGCTGTCATGGAAGTCCTCTACTACAAGGGTCCGCAGCCTATTCAGCAGATCGGTGCCAAGCTGCTGCTCCAGAGCGGCAACGTTACGTACGTGATCGACAAGCTGGAAGAACGCGGCTATCTGCAGCGCAAGCCCTGCCCAAGCGACCGGCGGGTGATCTTTGCCGAGCTGACCTCAGAGGGCGAACGCCTCATGAATGAAATGTATCCGAAATATTCCGAACGGCTGCATCTGGCATTTAGCGGTCTTAGCGACGAAGAGAAGGAACAGATGATTACCCTGCTTAAGAAGATGGGCCTGCAGGCAGAGAAACTTTCGCCGCTGCCCCGCAAGTAGAATTAAGGCCACAAGGGTTGTGAATCGTTTCACGTTCACGGGCATCCCTTCTTCTACAGACAGAAACCGGCTGTGCCCTCCTGTTCAAGGGAGTACACAGCCGGTTTTGTGTGCTTCTTACAGCTTGTCCAGCGCTATAACTTAGGCTTCCTTCTGAGCAGCGGGCTCCTCCTTCAATGAAGGCAAGCCTTTACGCAGGCCCATAGTAATCAGCAGCGACAAGACAGCGAACACTGCCATCACGATGAACAGCGAATGCAGACCGCCTTCCAGCGCGCTTTTCAGGCTGCCCCAGGCTTCACTTGAAAGCGCACTCTCCCCCTGTGGATGAAGGAGCTGGTTGATATCGGTGCCAGCTTCAGCAGAGCCCGGCGCCCCATCCAGCTGCCACTTCACATTCAAATTCAGCCAGGAGCCAAAAATCGCGACTCCCACCGTCTGTCCAAGTGAACGGGTAAAGGTATTCAGCGCTGTAGAGGCCCCCCGCTGGCTATGTTCAACGGAGGATTGGGCAATAATAGTGAATACGATGGAGGCATAACCGAAACCCACTCCACAGGCCAGCATCAGGCCGAGGAGCAGCAGCTGCGGGGATTCTGCAGTCATAAATATCAGGCCGCCGGCCCCCAGCACAATTAATGAAAGACCCAGCACGCCCGTCTGCCGGGAACCGGATCGCAGAATCATTCTCCCGCCAGCGAACGAGCCAAGCACCCAGCCTACCGACATCGGAGCCAGCAGCAGACCCGATAGGGCTGCACTCCCGCCGGATACTCCCTGCACCCACAGCGGCACATAGGTGGTCAATCCGATAATCAGCGTGCTGACAAGCAGATTGGCCCCGGTAGACACAGTGATATTACGGATGGAGAACAGCCCGAGCGGCAGCATCGGCTCAGAGGCACGGCGCTCCACCCGCCAGAAAATAACCAATACCGCAACGGAAGCTGCTAACAGAAACAGCAGCAACGGAGAAGTCCACGGCAGGTTCTGGCCCCCGGTCGTCAGCCCGAAGAGAAGGGCCCCCATCCCCGCAGCGAACAGCAGCACGCCCGGCAAATCAAGTTTCGCCTTGCGCCGTACGTTTTCTTCCTTCAGAAAACGGGAGATGAAGACAATGGACAGCAGACCAAAGGGCAGGTTGAATACGAATACCCAGCGCCAGCTCAAGTAATCCACAACATAACCGCCAAGCAGCGGGCCTACCAGCGATGAAATCCCCCAGACGGAGCTCAGCAGCCCTTGGGTTTTGGCCCGTTCCTGAATGCTGTAAATATCCCCTATAATGGTAAAAGTCATCGGAATCAGTGCGCCCGCTCCGATCCCCTGCAGACCGCGAAACACGATCAGCTGCTCCATACTCTGAGCCACACCGCACAGCAGCGAGCCTAATAGAAAAACAGCAACACCGCCGATGAACACCGGCTTCCGGCCCATCAAGTCACTAAGCTTGCCGAAAATGGGCGTTGTCACTGCCATGGCCAGCAAATAGGCGGTAAAGATCCAGCTCAGCCACTGCATCCCCTGAAAATCTCCCACGATAGCCGGTCCGGCAGGCCCGGTAACCGTCCCTTCAATTGCTGCCAAAAAGGTAGCCAGCAGCACGCCGGTCAAGATAAGCTTACGTTCTTTTGTTCCTGGTGATATCAATGAATCCAAATCCTCTCTCTCTATGTATCAGAACAAAAACTTCATCATCTGGAGCCGCGCAGTAATGCATACAGGACAACATCCTGGAATCCGGCATCCGTATGCCGGTATTCACGCAGCAGCCCCTCCCGCTGAAATCCGAGCGACTGAAACAGCCGCTGTGCCCGGAGGTTGTCCGGATGGCAGAATGCTTCGATCCGGTTGAGGCCCATCACAGCGAAGCCATAGTCCAGCAGCAGTTCCAGCGCCTCCCGCATATAGCCCAATCCCCAGTAATCGGGCAGCAGCTCGCAGCCGATTTCTCCCCGGTAAGCACCCTGAAGCTGCCAGCTGTTATAGCCGCAGCTGCCGATTACGCCCCCCTCAGGCCCGATGATGCTCCAGCGCAGGCTTTCTTCCTCACGGGACATTTGCAGGAGAACGGCGATCAGCTGTTCAGCTTCCTCCGGTGAAGACAGCAGCGGCGCAGCCAGCCAGCGGTTAACCTGCGGATGGGACCAGACGGAGTACAGCGCAGCCGCATGTCCCGCTTCCAGCGGACGCAGTTTTACTTTTTTTCCCGGCAGGTCCGGAATTACTCCACCAGATACATACACAGCGATCGTCCTCCTTCAACCTTCTTAGTATACATCAAATGAAAGCCTTTCTCTGAGGTGAAGTGTGCCCACTTTCTGTCTGCATAAAAATAGCGCCTGCCAAGGGGCATGATCGCCACCTGGTACAGACGCTGTCTTATTCTGACGCAGCCCCGGCGTTATCCCGAAGCTCCCGCGGCCTTGACTGGTTTCAACACCTCGGTGCACAGCACCTTAAGCTTGTCCTGGATGGCCTTGAACTCCTCAATTCCCGTGCCGGTAAGGCTGTATGCCTCTCCATGGGCAGTCAGGAAATTCTCCTGAGAGAGCCGTTCCAGCTCCTGCTTCACTTCGCGTTCCGCCACCCGGTATCCCAGATTCTCCAGCTCCGGCAGCATCTCTGTCAGTGTCAGGTCCTTCTCATGGGCATGGTACAGCATGTGGATTCCTATGAACAAGTTTTGTACATCGGCGCGCATATTCCACTCCTTCCGGCCTGAAGCCTTAGGTATTTATAACAGCATTACCCTGTGGAGAGATTTCGGAAACATGATCCAAATCTGCCAGATAAGCGGGGTATTGCCCCCAAACTGCCGGTGTAAAATTTATACATTCTGTTAAAATCCCCGGAATGCTTGACGTATCCCGCCGGGCTGTACTATGTTGTTAGTTACAGTTATGGATTTATGCTGACTTATCGTACAGGAAGGTGATGCTTCATGTTTCAAGCCATGCCCTATGACGGCACACGCAGCGAGCGGTACGAATCCGTTCTAAGCCAGCTCGGCGCACTGATGGAAGGCGAGCCGAATGCCATTGCCAATCTGGCCAACGCCTCCGCACTCCTCAAATTTTCTCTGCCGGATACCAATTGGGCCGGCTTCTACTTATTCGACGGCAAAGAATTGGTGCTCGGCCCCTTCCAGGGCCTGCCCGCATGTATCCGGATTCCGCTGGGCAAGGGCGTCTGCGGCACAGCCGCAAGCGAGCGCCGCACACTGGTCGTCGGCGATGTGCATGCCTTCCCTGGACATATTGCCTGTGACGAGGCTTCCAATAGCGAAATCGTCGTCCCGCTGGTCCAAGGCGACCGCCTGCTGGGTGTACTTGATATCGACAGTCCGATCAAGCACCGCTTCGATGATGAAGAACGGCGTTTCCTGGAAAGGTTCGCCGGAATGGTTGCCGAAGTTATCCGCTGACTTCTTTTCCGAACAGGCAAAAGGCCTTCACCGCTCAGAATCATCTGCGCTGGTGAGAGCCTTTTTGCGTGCCGGGTGACGGGACAAGTCCTTCCCCCCGATCGATACCCGGAGGTTCTGCCTACAGCTGCACCGGATTAATGTTCCAGATCTCGGATGCATAGCGGGCAATGGTATTGTCGCTGGAGAACTTGCCGGAATGCCCGATGTTAATGATGGACTTCTTCAGCCACTCCTTCTGATTCCGGTAGGCCAGATCAATATTGACATGGGTCTCGACATAAGAAGCGAAATCCTTCAGTACGAAGAACTCGTCATTATTGTCAATCAGCGACTGGTACAGCGTATCGAATTCCTGGGTATTGCAGCAGATGGGACCCGGCGTAACCAGTTGGTCCAGCACTTCCTTCACACGGCCGTCCCCGTTGTAAATATCACGTGCATGATAGCCCCCGTACTGGTAATAATCCATAACCTGCTCGGCACGCAAGCCAAACAGGAACATGTTGTTATCCCCGACCATCTCATGCATCTCCACATTGGCTCCATCCATCGTTCCGATGGTCAGCGCACCGTTCATCATGAATTTCATGTTGCCGGTGCCGGAGGCCTCCTTGCTGGCTGTGGAGATCTGCTCGCTGACGTCGGCAGCCGGAATAATCTTCTCCGCCAGGGACACCGAATAATTTTCGAGGAAAAAGATGCGGATTTTACCCTTGATCTCCGGATCTTTGTTGACGACATCGGCGACTGTGTTGATCAGCTTGATGATCCGCTTCGCCAGGTGATAGCTTGGCGCGGCCTTGGCTCCGAAGATAAAGGTGCGCGGCACCATATCCATGGAAGGGTTATCCTTAAGCTGATTGTACAGGTGCATAATATGGAGCACATTCAGCAGCTGGCGCTTGTAGGCATGCAGACGTTTTACCTGCACATCAAAAATCGAGTCGGGATCTACCTGAATCCCGTGCTTGCTGAAGATGTACTCGCCCAGACGCTGCTTATTGCGGCGTTTAATGCCGGCCACCTGCTGCTGGAAGGATGCATCCTCGCTGTATTTGATCAGGCCGATCATCTCCTGCGGATGATGAACCCAGCGCGTGCCGATGGATTCATTGATCAGTCCGGCCAGCTCAGGGTTGGCATGAAGCAGCCACCGCCGGTGGGTGATGCCGTTCGTTTTGTTGTTGAAGCGGTGCGGATACATCTCATTGAAGAGGCGCATTTCGCGCTTCTGCAGAATTTCCGTATGCAGCGCAGCCACCCCGTTCACGCTGTGGCTGGCTACAATGGCCAGATGGGCCATGCGCACCTGGTCATCATGAATGATGGCCATTTGATTAATCCGGTTCTGATCCCCCGGATATTTGCTCATCAGCTCGCCGCAGAAGCGGGCGTTGATCTCCTCGATAATGAGGAAAATGCGCGGCAGGAGCTCCCGCACCATGCCGATCGGCCATTTCTCCAGCGCTTCGCTGAGAATGGTGTGGTTGGTGTAGGAGACCATCCGGGTGGTCATGCTCCAGGCCTGATCCCAGCCGAGTCCGTTCACATCCATCAGTATCCGCATCAGCTCCGGAATGACCAGTGTGGGATGCGTATCGTTGATATGCAGAGCCACTTTGTCCGGCAGTGATTCAATGCCCAGCCCTGTCTTGCTGAAGGTCCGCAGGATGCTCTGCACACCGGCGCTGCACAGGAAGTACTGCTGCTTCAGGCGAAGCAGCTTGCCTTCATACTGCGAATCATCCGGATAGAGGAACTCCGAGATCGATTCCACTGAGCGCTTATATTCCAGGAATTTGTGGTAGTCACTTCCGGCCAGGGAACCAAACATCCGCGAAGGCTGGGTGATGGACTCTGCGCTCCAGTTGCGCAGGGTATTCACATGTCTGCGGTCTGCCCCGATGATCGGGACATCATAAGGGACTGCGCGCACGGCTTCATAGTCTTTATGCTCGAAGACCAGCTCGCCGTTCACTTCGTCCGTCTCGACATGCCCCCAGAACCGCACCTCCACCTGTTTGTCTTCCCGTCTTACTTCCCATACGTTATCATTCTGCAGCCAGTAATCGGGCAGCTCCACCTGATACCCGTCAACGATTTTCTGCTCGAAGAGGCCGTATTTATAACGTATGCCACAGCCGTGCCCTGCATATTGCAGGGAAGCCAGTGAATCCAGGAAGCAGGCAGCCAGACGGCCCAGACCGCCGTTGCCAAGCCCCGCATCCGCTTCCTCCTCTTCCACGTCCCGGAGGGAGAATCCCAGCTCTGCCAGTCCGTCACGCACAACCTCAAGCACGCCCATATTCAGGAGGTTATTGCCGAGAAGTCTGCCGATTAGAAACTCCATGGAAAAATAGTATACCTGCTTATCCTTATCGGCCTTGAACTTCTGGTTGGTCTCCGCCCAGTTCTTCCCCACATCTTCGCGGATCATGTTGCCGAGAATATTATAGATGTCGGCGTTCGATGCTTCCTCCAGCGGCTTGCCCAGTTTTCCGATGAGTGTCTTGCGGAACACTTCTTTAAAAGTCTCTTTATCGTTGAACAACAGCGGTTTCCTCCTAACAAATGCTTTTTTAGTAGACAGGCTTGTGCTTAGATCTTACTGCTCTTGGCAATCACAAATGGACGTTTGCTGTCCCCGACAAGTATCCGTTCCCTGCTCAGATGCACATCTTTATCCATAATAACATTCTCGATCACGGCATTCTCTTCAATCACGCATTTCTGCATAATTACAGAATTGACGATGCGCGCGCCCTTACGGATCTGTACCCCCCGGAAAATCACGCTGTTCTCCACGGTTCCGGCGATGATGCAGCCATTGGCCACCAGCGAGTTGCTGACCTCGGCGCTGTCCAGATAGCGGGTAGGGGCTTCATATTTTATCTTCGTCTGGACCGGGTTCTCTTTGAAGAGTCCGAAATAATTATCCTGCTGCAGCAGGTTCAGACTGTTCTTGTAATAGCTCTCCAGCGAATTGATCACGGCGTGATAGCCTGTATATTCATAAGCGGCGATTTTGAACTTGTGGCGGTTCTTCTGGATGGCATCGCGGAAAAAGTAGCTTTCCCCATGGGCGATGCAGTATTCGACCTGCTCCAGGAACAGTTTTTTCTCCATAATAAAAATATCCAGATACACATTGGGATGGTCCTTCTCCTGATGGATCTCCGTCACATTGCTGTCTTCATCGACCTCAACCCGCAGGCACGGATCATGCTCCGGCTGAAGCTCTTCAATCTTCTTGTACACCAGCGTGACGTCAGCACCCTTCTCCAAGTGATATTGATACACTTCCTGGAGGTCTGCGGTATTGATGTGCTGGCTGCCGGAGAATACGATATATTTGGCTGAAGCCCGCTTGAAGAAATCGAGATTGTTGTGATAATGCTGCAGATCTCCCAGGGAAGTATCCGTCGGATCATTCCAGTCGGGCGGTAAAATGAACAACCCGCCATGCTTGCGGTTCATGTCCCACGACTTGCCGTCGCCGAGATGGTCCATGAGCGAGCGGTATTTGCGGCGGACAAACAGCCCTACGCTTTCCAGCTCGGCACGCATCATGTTGGAGAGAACGAAGTCAATCAGCCGGTACCGGCTGGCAAAAGGCACAGCCGCACCGCAGCGGAAATAGGTCAGCTCGTTTAATTGGTCCAGTTCATGGTCAAGATTGATGACGCCCATGAGTTCTTTCATCGGAATCCCCCTGTCTTCTGCTGGTTATATGGTTTTGGCTGCAACAGATTGGCGTTTTTTGCTTCGATTGTCGATCAGCAGAATTTCATCCTCATTCTCCCGTTCTATTCCGATCTCCATATAATCCTCGATGACCGTATTCTCGCTGATGATGGCTTTGTGAATCTTGACGTTCTTGCCGATCTTGACCTTCGGCATAATGACAGAATCCGTAATCACACTGCCTTCACCCACTTCCACACCGTAAAAGAGCACCGAATGCTTCACCTCTCCATGGACAATGCAGCCTTCATTAATAATGCAGCCCGATACCTTCGCTCCCGGAGCCACATATTGTGCCGGCTGATTCGGGTTGCGGGTGAAGATGCGCCAGTCCGGATCATTGAGATTGAGGGGCGGCGTATCGCTCAGCAGATCCATGTTCGCTTCCCACAGGCTGGCAACAGTACCTACATCCCTCCAATACCCTTCAAAAGGGTACGCATATAAGGACTGGCCGTCCGCCAGCATAAGCGGAATGATATCTTTGCCAAAATCATGGGACGAGCCGGAGTTTTCCCCATCCTCTAGCAGATGCTTGCGGAGCACCTCCCATTTGAAGATGTAGACTCCCATGGAGGCCAGCGTGCTCTTCGGTTTGGCCGGCTTCTCATCGAACTCGTAGATCTTGAGATCCTCCTCCGTATTAAGGATGCCAAAACGGCTGGCCTCCTCCAGCGGAACGTCGATGACCGATATGGTGCAGTCGGCATTTCTGGCCTTGTGGTACTGCAGCATAGCGTGATAATCCATCTTGTAGATATGGTCGCCGGACAAAATCAGCACATGCTCCGGATCAAATTGATCCACAAATTTCAGATTGCGGTAAATCGCATCCGCCGTCCCCCGGTACCAGCTGCTCCCGTTCTCCCGTTCATGCGGCGGCAATACGAATACCCCGCCATCCTTGCGGTTCAAATCCCAGTCGCTGCCTACCCCAATGTAAGAATGCAGCACAAGCGGCTCATACTGCGTCAGCACGCCCACGGTATCAATTCCCGAATTGGAGCAGTTGCTCAGAGGGAAATCAATAATCCGGTAGGTTCCCCCAAAATAGACAGCGGGCTTGGCAAGCGATTTGGTCAGCCCCTTCAATCTTTTCCCTTGGCCTCCCGCTAATAGCATGGCTACCATTTCTTTTTTCTTCATGGAAGAGCCTCCTTGACTTATGGGTATTGAAGCATGTTGATCAATTAGGTTGGATGATGAATAATGCAGCGCAGATTTAACCCAGTGCAGAAATAGAAATTCCAGAAAGAAGTGTAGCGGAAGAAGCGTGCTTGATAGGAATAGATAAGGTCAAAAACGGGGGAAACTCATAGAATGGGACTTATTTCCGGCCCTGAAGAGGACTCCTCAGACCGGATAGTATCCTTATTGTAAAGTGTTCTATAGCCGCCGTCAAAACCCTTTATTGCTTCATCCGAAAACTTTTAAATTCCAACTAAATTTCTTATTAATAGCATTAAAATCCCCGTATAAATTAGATTAACCATTATGAGTAACTGTGAAAGACTATTTCAAATCCTTTCATCAAATTAATGGTTCCATCTTCAGCAAACATTCATTCTGGTATGTCATAATGTAGCTAACTATCAGTGGTTTGGAGGAACAATGCATGAAGGCTGCCCAAGGTGTAAAACTGCTGCTCGTGGATGACGAGCCCCACATTCTCCAGTTCCTGGAGCTGGGCCTGATCAATGAGGGCTTTGAAGTAAGGACGGCGCCGGACGGGGCCAGCGCAATTGCCGTGGCTGCCGATTTCAAGCCCCATGTGGCCATTCTGGATGTGATGATGCCGGGAATGGACGGATTTGAGCTCTGCCGCTATCTCCGTTCGGAAGAATCGGAACTCGCCGTCATCATGCTTACAGCCAAGGATGAAGTGGATGACCGCGTTAAAGGTCTGTCCATCGGGGCTGACGACTATATGGTCAAGCCGTTCAGCTTCGATGAGCTGCTGGCCCGGATTCAGGCGCGTCTGCGCAACCAGTTCCCCGGACTGCTCGGCGAAGTGCGGTGCGGACCGTTCCGCATCGATGGCCGGCGCAAGGAAATCCGCCACAAGGACGAAGTGCTGGAGCTGTCCCCAACGGAATATGAGCTGCTGCAATACCTCGTCATCAATCATGGCCTGGTGCTGAGCAAGCCGATGATTCTGGACAAGGTCTGGGGCTATGACTTTGGCGGCGAGGAAAATATCGTTGAGGTCTATATCCGCTCCCTCCGCGAAAAGCTGGGCGATAAAGACCACCGGATCATACGCACGCTGCGCGGTGCCGGATACCGGGTGGATCTGGTATGATTGCCCGCATCACAGGCTTTTTCGGCAGTCTGCCTGCCCCGCATTCCCTGCGCAAGCAGCTGCTGGTCATTTCTCTGCTGATTCTCTCCGGCCTGCTGCTGTTAATTGGTGTGCTCCAGTATGTACTCATGCGCGACTTCATTTACTCCAACCGGGCGGAGTCCATGGAAACCCAGATCCGTTCCGTTCCGCGCGAGATTTTTAGCAGCCCGCCGGCTTGGGGTGCCGGCGGCATCGATGCATCCGGGATGAGCAGCGGGGAAGCCGGCAGCCCGGATACGGGAAGCCCCGGAAATCGCCCCCCCGGCAATTTGCGGAACACCGGAAGAAGGCCCCTTTTGCTGGATGCCCATACGACTATAGCTGTATACAGCGCGGACGGGGGGTTTAAGGATTTCCAGGAAGAGACGCTGTCTGATTCTCCTGCTCCAAGATTAACCGATGCCGAATACAATGATCTGCTGAAGCACACCACGGACAAGGCGAATGGCGGCTACCGGCTCATGGCGGCACCGGACGGCAGTGAGCATCTGGCCGTATTCATGAATCTCGGCAAGCCGCAGGAGGCCAGAATGCTGCTGCAGATGAGTGTAAGCACGGGACCGCTGAAGGATGTGATCATGCAGCAGCTGCTGATTTTTGCTGCGCTGTCGGTGGTGGCCTTGCTGGCCGGACTGCTGCTGTATCTGCCTGCGCTGCGCAAAACGCTGGTTCCCCTCTCCAACATGGGGGAAGCTGCGGAGATCATCGATGCAGGCAATCTCAGCGAGCGGTTCCCCGTACACCAGGGGCAGACGGAGATCGACAAGCTGTCCCGCTCCTTTAATGGGATGCTGGAGCGGCTGGAGATTTCTTTTCATAATGAACGTGAAGCCAAGGAGCAGATGCGCCGTTTTGCAGCGGATGCCTCCCATGAGCTCAGGACTCCGCTGACCTCGATTCACGGCTTCCTGGAAGTGCTGCTGCGCGGAGCTGCTGATAACAGGGAACAGCTAATGGGCGCCTTGACCAGCATGCACGGGGAATCCAAACGGATCAACAAGCTGGTAGAGGATCTGCTCCTTCTGGCACGCATGGATGGAGCGCCGCAGCTGAATATCAAAGGCATGATGCTGGGAGAGATCATCGCCGAGATGCAGCCGCAGCTTCTCATGCTTGCCGGAGACCGCAGGGTTACCTTCGATATCTCGCCCGGCATCCGGGGGATGTACGATCCCGACAAGCTAAAGCAGGTGATTCTAAATCTATTCCAGAATGCGGTACAACATACCGATGCTCACAAGGGAACTATTCATATCAGCCTGACTGCCCGGGGCACGGAAGCTGAACTGGCGGTGCAGGACAATGGCTCCGGGATCGCGGCTGAGCACATTCCCCATGTGTTTGAACGGTTCTACCGCAGCGATTCTTCGCGCACGCGCAAATACGGCGGCTCGGGGCTCGGGCTGTCCATTACCAAATCCATTGTGGATGCCCATCACGGCGGTATCCGTGTCGAGAGCCGTCCCGGCGAAGGCACCACCTTCAGGGTTACTCTTCCCCGTTCAGTTGAGTAGCTAAACAAGAATTATTAACGTTATAATAGTAAGTACAAGCGCACACAACTTATGCGTATGCATCCCGAGCGGTTTGTGTACGAAGCGGCTCGGATGTTGCTTAAGCTCACAAAACTTAAGCCTATGCTTCCGAAGCAAGTTTTGTACGTAGCGGTTCGGGTGATGCTTAAGCTCACAAAACTTTTAGGAGGTTAAATGTATGTATGAAATCGCCATCATTGGAGCCGGTCCTGCCGGTGCAAGCGCAGCCCTGTTCGCTGCCAAGGCGGGCAAAAAAACGCTGCTGATCGACAACGACAAAGGCATGACGCGCAGAGGATGGTACGAGAATTACTACGGGATTGCCGAAATCGGCGGACCGGAGCTTGTAGAGACCGGCCATAAGCAGGCTGTCAAGTTCGGAGCGGAACTAGTGGCAGACCAAGCAGTGAATCTTACTGCAAAGGGCGAAGGCTTCGTGATCGAGAGCGAAAGCGGAGCTGCCTATGAAGCTAAGCATGTGATTCTGGCAACGGGTGTGATGACCGATCTGGCCGCCAAAGCCGGAGTGGAAACAAAGGATGGCACAGAGCCAAGAATCAAGACGGTTGTAGCCGTAAATGCGGAAGGCAGAACCAACATCGCAGGCATCTGGGCAGCAGGAACGGTAGCTGGAGTAAGCGTACATGCGATTATCACTGCCGGAGACGGCGCAAAGGTTGCCATTAATATTATCAGCGAACTGAACGGTGCAAGATACGTGGATCATGACCTGTTGAAGGCTTAGGCTGCCGTATACAAAAAGATATGCCCCATTCATGCCAAGGCCAGCCGGAGGATCGATTCCGGCTGGCCTTCTTGGGCATCACTGTTCATCAGAGGATTGGACCATAAAGCTCACAGGAGACTGCAGCTATATAGAGTGAACTTGAAAAACTAACAAAAGGGAAAAGGGATGGAGGGGAAGTTTGGAACTGTAGGAGCGGTAGCGTCCGCCTTTGTCTGCGGATTTCTACCGCGAACAACGGTACAATCAAGAAATCTGCAGACAACAGCGGCCGGAAGTCCAAACATTCTCCGGAATCCCGACGAAGTCCCTAATGTTAATATCTTAAGTTCACTCTATATAAGTGGAAAAAGTAAACCTAATCAGCTGAAATTCTGGCTGCAGAAGGTTTTAGTGGGATTTTGGAGTCAATTTCATAATTCAGTTTGCTGAATAGCAAGACTCGGCCAAAATCTAAGGTCATTTTTTAAAAAATCAGGCCACTTGCTGGGAGTTGCGTAACCGCTGGTTTAACTTGTCTAGCGCAAACTTGCTGAGATTGTAAGCTAGTGTACTGAGCTGGAAATCAACTCTTGCCCGGACGCCGCGGTGACGCGTACGTTTCATGCCAAAATACTCTTTAAGATATGCAAAAACTCGCTCCACTGCCGTACGCTTCTTGTACAGCTCTGTAAAGCTCTCGCTACCTCTTGCGGGATAGGTGTGCTTGCGTAAATCCGTTTGTATGCGGATTTTAAACACCTTTTGGCAGCCGGAACCGGAAAGTGGACAGTCTTTGCACTGGCTCGGCTGGGTATACTTCAGCGTTTCGTACTTGGCATCAAAACTGTCGTAGCGGTAGGTATGCCCCTGTGAGCATACGGGATTGTAGTCCGAGTTCATTCCCTTGGGCGGCTCTTTGTGGTGAATCATTGGAATCGTAGGATAGGCGCCTAACGAATGAATCAACTGGTAGATGGCTGCGCTGTCGTACCCTTTGTCTCCCAAGACATGCTTTACGTTTAACCTAGGAAACTTCAGGAGCAGGCCTTTGAGAAGGATAACCGCCATGCGCTGGTCATTCAAATTCGCCGAACTCCATAAGCCACTAAGAATATACTGACAGTCCGCATCGACCAGCAGATTTGCCTTGAACCCGTAATAACTGGTAAGTCTACCTTTCGCATTTTTCTTGTCACAACGCGCGGCATGCCGGGGTAATGCTGCAAGCAATTCATCGTACGTGTAGGGCAGCATCTGTTCAATGGTTTTCTCAAACGGTCCTAGGCTCTCTTCATAAGCTTCCCGTTCCTTGCGCCGACGTTCCTTTTCTTCAGCAGAAGGACGTCCAGGCGGGTAGACGGGTTTTTTGGGCCGCTCGTCCACAGGCTCGGACTCGGGCTCGGTGAGTTCTAGCTGCAGCTGCTGAGCCACCGGAGCATCACTTGGCTTTTTAGCACGGCGGGCCGCGCGGCGTTTGGATGCAGCTTCGCTAAATAGGCTATCCCAAGCCTCAACGATAGAGGAATCCAAAGCGAGATGCATACCCGTAACGAACTCTTCCTCCAGGGCGGACAGCACCAGAGTATCCTGAAGGTCCTCGAGCATGCCCGTTTGCTCAAGCACATGAATCAAACGGGAGTACGAGGCTTCGCTCGGGATGCGGTTGGAACCGGTGAACCGGCACTGCACCCGAAATTCCTCGCTGAATCGAAGTCGCCGGACCAACGCGGATACAAACTCGATGCCCTCCATTTTTGCGATGAGCAGCGAGTAGATCATCGCGGGTACGTTTAGTTCTTCCGGCCGCCCACGGTTGTTCTTTTTTCCAAGCGCGTGCAAGACCGGAGCGAGATTTAAGTGTTCAAAGATCTGACTGTATTTATCTTCCGGTCGCATCAGCAACAAATCCTCAAAGGAAAACAGCTCTTCTTGCCGAATAGAATACATGGGGATTACCTCTTTTCATTCTCGGATGTTGGTTTGGTCACCTATATCTTCGAGATTTGGGGAGGTACTCCCTTTTCTATGCTCAAAAAAACCAATCCTAGCAAGGGTTTTGAATTATGAAATTGTCTCTTTTGTACACCTAATTTGCCCATATTCATCCCATCCGGCCGCTTTCGCCCGGATTAGTGGTACTTTTTCCAACATAGGATGCTCCCTGAGCCGAACGAGTTCGATTAGTGGTACTTTTTCCAACATAGGATGCTCCCTGAGCCGAACGAGTTCGATTAGTGATCCTTTTTCCATTAACGGTGACTGTTCTTTTCACTGGTTTAACAAGCTCAATCCAGATTGAGTCTGCGGTACACACAAGGATTCTGTTCCGTCTTCCAAGCTGCCAAGCAGCCCCCTCAGATATGGCACGAGCTGCGGGCGCAGCTCTTCACGCTCCAGGCCCATCTCCAGCGTAGCCTGAATATAGCCGAATTTGTCGCCGATATCATAGCGTTTGCCCTGCAGATCAAGGGCCAGCAGCCCCTCATTCCGGCATACCTCATGCAGCGCATCTGTCAGCTGATATTCGCCGCCGGCTCCGCGCTCAAGCTTACTGAGCACAGAGAAGATAGAAGGCTTCAGGATATAACGTCCCATGATGGCATTCGTCGAAGGCGCAGCCTGCGGCGAAGGCTTTTCCACCAGCCCGCTCACCACATGTACGCCCCTCACCGCGCCGCCTGAAGCAATAATTCCATACTTGCTCACCTCTGCCCTTGGCACCGGCTGCACACCAACTATCGTCTGTTCGGACTGCTCGTATAGCTTCATCATCTGCAGCAGCGCTGGCGGCTCGGAGACCATGATATCATCGCCAAGCAGGACCGCGAACGGCTCGCCGCCGATAAACTGCTCCGCGCAGGAGATTGCATGTCCCAGGCCAAGCGGCTCCTTTTGCCGGATATAATGAATACCCGCCAGTCCGCTGATGGCCTGCACTTCACGGAGCAAGTCGAGTTTCTCTTTTTCCAACAGGGTCTGCTCCAGCTCTACCGACTTGTCAAAATGATCCTCAATCGACTTCTTGTTGCGGCCGGTCACGATAATGATGCTCTCAATGCCGGAGCGCACCGCTTCCTCCACAATATATTGTATCGCCGGCTTGTCTACTATGGGCAGCATTTCCTTCGGCTGGGCTTTGGTGGCTGGCAGGAAACGCGTGCCGAGGCCTGCGGCGGGAATCACGGCTTTTCTGATTTTCACGATGGACCCACTCCTCTGCCTTATGATTTATTAAGCTGCGCTACTCTCTGCTCGGCTGCACTTTGCTGCTTCCTGCCGCTGTAAAATTCCTGGACAATGTAGAGCGGGCGCCCTTTCGTCTCATCATAGATCCGGCCGACATACTCGCCCAGGATGCCCAGGATAATCAGCACAAATCCGTTGAACGTTAGAGTAATGCCAATCATCGAGGCCCAGCCCTTAACGGCTGCGTCCGTAAACAGCGCCAGATACAGCACGTACATAAGGTACAAAAATCCGGCTCCCGAGAGGAGTCCTCCCAGATAGCCCGCCAGCTTCAGCGGCTTGTAGGAAAAGGAGGTGATTCCATCCAGCGACAGCTTGATCATGCGCTTCAAGGGATATTTCGTCTCCCCGGCGAGCCGTTCGTCACGTTCATATTCGATAGCCTTCTGGCGGAAGCCGACCCAGCTGACCAGTCCGCGCACGAAGCGGTTTTTCTCCGGGAGCCGTTTCAGTTCCTCACACACCTTGCGGTCAATGAGACGGAAATCACCGGTATCTACCGGAATCGAAATGTCCGTGGAATAACGCAGCACCCGGTAGAAGAGGCTTGCTGTCCACTTTTTGAAAAGGGATTCGCCGTTCCGCTTGATCCGTTTGGCGTACACAACCTCATAGCCGTTTTTCCACTCGCGGATCATATCCAGAATCAGTTCCGGCGGGTCCTGCAGATCGGCATCGATGATGACCACCGCATCCCCCAGCGAATAATCCATACCGGCGGTTATAGCAATCTGATGGCCGAAGTTGCGGGACAGATCAATCAGCTTCACACTCTCATCCCAGTAGGTGTACTCCTCAATCATCTGCGCACAGTTGTCCGTACTCCCGTCATTGACGAAGAGCAGCTCATAAGCCTCTCCCGTCGTCCCCATCACTTTTTTGATCCGCCGGTACGTCTCCTGAATCACAGCCTCTTCGTTATACATCGGTATAATTACGGAATAGCGCACGTGTGTACTCATGAGCAGCTCCTCCTTAGATTTAATAATGAAGCGCACCTTACACTAAAATTCTGTTAAGTGCGCTTCCTGTAACAATTGTTGATCTCCAACTTACTGAACAGTCACCTCATACAAGGTTCCTTCGTTGCCGCCTGTCACTGTGCCCTGCCATTCTTCAGCCGGAACTGCTGTCCCATTCTCGGTAATCCAGTTGGTAATTTCAGAATTGCCTCCGCGTCCGCCGCCACCGCCCATGCCGCCGGTAGTCACGAGGAAGTATTTCACTTTGCCGCTCGCCACGAGGGCCTTCAGCGTTTCAGTGGTATAGGGCACGTCCGAGTTGTTGAATCCGTTCAGAATCACGACCGGCTCATTGTTGTCAATAATATAAGGGCCTGCCGTTCCGTAATCCATGGCAGCGAACAAATATTTCTCGCCGGTATTATGCTCCTTCAGGTAGGCCAGCAGCTTCTCGTTGACACCCGTGGTGCCGTTTCTGCCGCCCCCGCCCATGCCGCCAAAGCCGCTTCTGCTGTCCGGACCTGCCGCCGGTGTCATGCTGTTCGAGCCGTAGGTAATTGGCGTAAGCGCCCAGTACAGCGGTCCGACCAGCAGCACCAATAGCCCAAGTACAGCGGAGGCATGTACGAACCGCTGCCGCTGCCCTTTGAATATCCGCAGCGCCAGCAGCAGCACAGTAACTGCAATCCCTCCAGCCAGGACACCTATGGACCAACCGCTGCCAACGGTACTGTCATACGGATGAATGATGTACCACTGGAAGACCGCTGTAGCAAGCGTGGCCACCGGAAGCAGCCAGGACAGCCAGACTGCACGTTCCTTATAATAAGTCCAGAGCCGGAGCCAGCCGGAGCCGGCCAGTGCCGCGATCGGCGGAGCCATCATAATCAGGTAGTACTGATGGAAGAACCCGGCGATGCTGAAGAATCCCATAACAGGTACCAGCCAGGCCAGCCAGAATATCGCTTCTTTATGCTCTTGGGTAAAATTCCGTCTGCGCAGGCTGGCAAAAATCCCGATGCAGCCAAACAGCAGGAAGGGCAGCAGCCAACTGGCCTGACCGGACAACGCCGATTGGAACAAGCGCAGCGGACCGGCTGTGCCTGTATTGAACATTCCGCCGCCGTTCATCCCGCCCCGGCCGCCCTGGCCGAAGTTGAATTGGCGGTCTCCGCCCTGCCCGCCTTCACCGTCCGCTCTGCCTCCCGGCATCTGCCCCTGCATCCCGCCGCCACCTGAAGCCTGGCCGCGGCCATCCGGGCCTCCGTCTGCCTGTTCGCCTCCAGCGCCTCCCGGCAGCTGCCCTTGGGCCTGACCGTCTGTTCCGTTCATTGTTCCCGTGCCGCCTCGGCCGTCTTGACCGCCTGTTCCGTTCATGGCCGGCATTTCCCCGCCATTCCAGAATGGCATTTCACCTCCGCCGATCATTCCGCCACCTCCGCCGCCAGGGAAGCCGCCTCCACCGCTGCCTCCCGTGCTGCGGTCGCCGGTCAGGCGCGCTACCCCGTTGTAGCCAAAAGCCAAATTGAGCACAGAGTTGGTGCCGCTGCTGCCCATGTAAGGCCGTTTGCTGGCCGGGATCGAATCCACGATAACCGCCCAGGACAACGAAACTACCAGCAGTACTGCGGTGCAGGCAGCAAGCACGCCGGTTTTTTTCTTCCAGTTCACTTTGGCTGCCAGTAGATAAAAGAGATAAAATGCCGGAAGTACCATATATGCCTGCAGCATCTTCTCGTTGAAGCCAACGCCGATTAGAGCAAATGCAGCTAGAAGGCTGCCCGTTGTGTTTCGCTTCGTCCCCTTGAAGAGAAACCATGCCGCCAGCAATAGCGTGAACACCAGCATGGCATCGATATTGTTCGTTCTGCTCACGGCGGCAGCCACAGGTGTGGTCGCCATTGCCAAGGCTGCGAGACGCGCTGCCGCGCGGCCAAAGGTTGGCTTCACCAGCAGGTATACGAGCAGCACCGAACCCATGCCGCCAATCACCTGGGGCAGGATCACGCTCCAGCCATGCAGTCCGAAGATCAGCGCGCTGAGCGTCTGAATCCAGAAGGTAACCGGCGGCTTATCAACCGTTACCGAACCCGCCGAGTCCAGTGAGGCGAAGAAGAAGTTATGGAAGCTCTGGAGCATACTTCCCACCGCAGTCGTATAGTAGGTATTTGCGTATTGATCATTCCAGATTCCATAGCCATACAGAAAGGCTGCAAGCAGCAGTACGCCCAGCAGTATAACATCGGAACCCAGCTTTTTTACCCATTTCATTACTCTCCACTCCCATCGATCCATCCGTGTATTGCTCCGGCGGTGCTCAATCCCCGGTGCATCTTTGCTTAGGAGTATTATGGCATCCCTACCTTAACTGATAATGAAATCAAACTGAATGTTTGCTGAATGCTGAAGCGGCAAAAAGCTCAACAGTGCAGCCTTGTTCCAGCTCTTTTCGCAAGATGCAAAACGGCTACGCCGTCCTTGACTGGATGACGTAGCCGCTTTTGGTTTCAGTTTAGCGTTGCCTGGCGTACCCTTATGAATCCTGCGGCAATTCCAAGTGGAAAAATGGACCTAAATTGGCCCGACACTACCCTGTTCTCCGCAGGTGAAGTGGAAAAAGGTTAACTAATTCTGCTCATTTCGCCATTGGATGAGGAATATAGCTCAATTAAGTTTCCTTATTCCACTTAAATTGCCTAGTTTTTGAATTTCCAGAAAAATAAGATCCCTTTTTCCACCTAGCACTTGCGAAGAAGCCGGTGGGCAAGCACTAGGTGGAATAAGGAGATCTAGACCGGCTGGTCCCTCACATTTATAGTTTCCAAGATAAGGGCGACCGGCCTTGGCTGCTCTAACAACGGCATTTCTGCCGTTGTTTCCAGGCAAACCAGCCCTCGGCTCTCTAACAACGGCATTTCTGCCGTTGTTCGTTACAAATCCGTCCAAAGGTATTTATTCCATAACTTTATGCATAATTTATCCATAGGCAGAAGTAATCATAGTTACCTATACATGAACAAAACGGCTGCACCGCCCATTACCGGGCAGCGCAGCCGTTTTCCACGTATAAATAGCCTAGAGACCCTGTAGTCTGCCCCTCCGGGTGGACTGATCCCCAGACCCTTATACGGTACGGTGAATTAGTATAAATTATGTGCACTTTTAAAAAAGCCCCACAACGTGGGGCCGTGCTTATGCCTATAAAAGACACCCGTTATCCGCTACTGTTCCCGTCCCATTGCCGCCAGCTTATTCACCGTGTTCCAATTGCGTGCGGTAATGGAGGTTCCCAGGAGCTTGTCCAGCTGTACCTTGAATAATGGAGACTGGCTTGCGCTCACTTCATACAGCGTGTACATCTCTTTACCCGCAACATGGAGCTTGTCCGCACCCTCCTCATAGGGGCGCAGCTTCTCCAGCGCCTCTTTCGATGGCGCCTCAGCGAGGAAGGAAATATACAGGCGTTTGTAACCCTCTTCCGCAGGGGGCTCAAACGGATTGCCCGCAATCGCTGCCTCGAGCTCCTCCAGCGTGCGGATCATCACGCTGACATCAAATCCGAATGTCTCCTTGATTGCCGCGCTAATCACAGCCTCAAGCTCAGCGGCCTGGGCTTCATTACTCTCAAACACCACATTTCCGGACTGGATATAGGTGCGCACCCGGCTATATCCCAGCGATTCGAACATGGCCTTCAGAGCCTGCATCTTAATGATTTTGTTGCCGCCCACGTTGATGCCGCGCAGCAGCGCAATATATGTATTCATAACGCACCTTCTTCCCTTAATGTCCAGATCAGAGAGATTTTGACCTGTCTTGGAACTTATTTGGACCTTAGACGCCTGCGGATTTCGCGGACCAGCTGTTCCTTCTCCGCAAGCGGAATCCCTTCCGTAAGCCGGGCTGAGGCTACCGGCAGCACCCAGGCATTTACTTCAGCATAAGATAGACCCGACAGCCTGAGATATTCCCGAATATACCCCTTCGTGAGCCGCTGCCTGATAAAACCCGTAACGAGCCTGGTCGATAATGAGGCTCCGGGCGGCAAAGCGCCCATGCTGAACATCATTACAGACCTTGCCGCGTCCCCGGCCGGGTTGCCGCTCATCCCGGTCATCCAGTCGATGGTCCATGCCTGCCCGTCTATCAGCACATTGTCCGGGTGGAAATCCCCATGCAGGAGCCGGTCGCCCTCCGGCAGCTGCTCCAGCTTTTCCAGAACGGGCGTTTTTTCCTCCATCGTGAGCATAGGGGCGGCAACGATGCTGCTTCTCAGGCTCTCCTTCTGCTTGCCAAAGGCTTCCGGCCCCTGGAGCTTATGCAGATCGTGATGGAGCGAAGCAAGCTGCCGGGCATATTCGCCCAGTCTCCACGGCTTCTCGCCAATCAGCCGCAGCATGGAGCTGCCGTGAATTTGCTGAAATAGAATCCCCTTGCGTTCCCCAAGCGTAACCAGTTCAATAGGCTGAGGCGTCTGAATGCCTTGCTTGTGGACATATTTACTGACCTCATATTCGTGTTCCACATACTCCGCAGGAATATCCGCGCGATAGAGCTTCAGAATCTTCCCTGTCCCATATTCCTGGACCTCCGCTGTCCTTCCTTCCCCAATCCGCTTCCCCGTCATGCCGTCCCCCCAAATTACGCCAGATTAATACGCGTGAAATGCTCCACTACCGGGAAAGGGCTGTAGTAATGATGCAGCATTGCTTTCCACTCCTGATATTGGCTGGATTCCCTGAACCCTATCGTATGATCCTCTAGATTGCGCCACTTTACGAGCAGCAGGTATTTGTGATCGTCCTCCAGACAATGCTGCAGCTCATGGCCCAAATATCCTTCTATGGAAGAAATCAGCACGGACGCTGCCTTGAAGCTCTGCTCAAATTGGCTGGTGAGTCCCGGCCTGATCTGCAGCATGGCTGCTTCCAATATCATCGCAATCCTCTCCTTGCCCTGATGTATAGTCCAGATGCCTCAGCCTGTAAGTGCATCCCGGAAAAACTCGTGATAAAAATTAATAATGACCAACAGCACCGCCAGCGACTCATTAACACTGCCCACTTCGAGGGCGTTATTGGCGTCATCGATCCGGTACACCCGCAGATTCTTTTGTCCGTTAAGCCCGGCGGCATGCTGTTCGGTGAAGGTCGGGTCGCTGCCACCATAGATGATGCTGCCCCGGCTCTGCCGCAGCAGCGGGAGTGAATCGGCAACCGGCGTCAGATACAAATGTGAGGTCTTCTGGCTGAGATTCAGCTCTGCCGCCACTCTGCCGGCAATGACAGCTCCCATGCTTTTGCTGATGAAGAGCAGCTGCTCATACTCCGGAAGCGAGCTGATGGCCGCCTTGCATTCCTCTGCTATAATATCGATTTCGTCACGTTTAAGCTCAGTCCGCGCGCTCTGATAGCCGTATTCCAGCAGCAGGATATCACAGCCGTATTCCCGTGCCAGCTTGGCCGCATAATCCAGCAGCGAACGTTCAGCCGAGTAGTTCTTACCCGGAAATACTACGGCGAGCGCCTTGGACTCCTGTGTAATATACTTATGTCTGACTTCCCTGCCCCAATGTGAGGACATGACGATGCTTGATACACTCACCCGCGCTTCCTCCTTCGCCAATGTTTACTAGGATTCCCCTAAGCTCTCTGCCTCTAATTATAGCTATCTTCAGCACAGGTGGGAAATAAAAAACGGTGCAGGCTCTTGGAATCCCAAGGCTTGCCCCGTCTCTATTGCTGCGCTGCCGTCTTTTTGCCGCTTCTCCTCCAGGCCAGAATTTCCGCTGTAACCCACAGAATCACAGGAATGGCCACCTGAAACGGAAGAGCGTAAATCTTGTAGATGTGATAGGCAAAATACTGCATTTGCATAATGTCCTTATAGATAAAAACCGCCAGATAGACCATAATCAGACCTAACTGCAGCACAACGGAGCGGTAGCTGTCCAGCTTGAATACTTTTGCCATCCCATTGCTGGCCGCATACAGACATAGGCTTACTTTTATAAAAAGCGCCGTTACAAATATAATCGCCGATGAGCCTTCGATTCGTGTCAGGAAGTCGCCAATATTGATTCTGCCAACCGCCACATAGGAGGGGAAGTACAAGCTTGACAGGATATCCGGTCCCAAGACCATCAGATTGCGCAAAGTGACTACAAGGATAATTACTCCGGCAATCATGGTGCTGCTTACCAGAACTTTTGCCGCCGAACCCTTTTTGGGCAACACATTAAAGGCACCCAGGAAAACCACAATCTCGGCAAAAGGAAAGGTGAAGGACCCTATCGTATCTGACAAAACCAGCTTCCACCCGCTGTCTAAAACCGGCAATAGGTGATGGTATTGATATTTGGGGATAGAGAGAAGCTCTATTACTGCAATCACCATTATAGTAAACAGCAAAAGAAATTTGGCACTTCTCCCCAGCACCTCCATTCCCGCCTTCACCACCCACACACACAGCAGGCCGATGACCAGCATCGGGGCCAGCATCGGGGTCGATGTCAGGGCAACCGTCTTACTGAACTCCCCGAAATTCCGCAGCACCATCGAGCCCAAATGCAGAGCATACCAGATATACAGGCAGGAGAGCATGCGTCCAGCAACTGCCCCGAACACCAGAATCAGCATATCGTACAAATCCTTGCCCGGAAAAAGCCCATGCAGCCTGGCGTAGATCAACATAAGCGGAACTGCCAGTGCTGCAGCCAATATCAAGGCAATCCAGCTGCTGTTGCCGGACTGTCCCGAAGACCCCATAAAAAGGGAAGTGCCGATAATAAAAAGGACCGATATGCTTATAGCCTGGCCTGCCGGTATAATTTCCTTGCTCATTGTTCCTCCCCCTTAAATGATCCGGATCTAGAATAGCTTTCTAACCCAATGCACAATCGGAGATGAAGGGCTGGGAATTTCCCAGCGCATGGATAGCGCAAATGCCAAGGAGAAGGACACCAGGCACAGCAGCGAGCATACATAGAAGTCCCGCTTCTTCCCTCGCTTCAGCAGGCCGTAGGGGTCAATGATTACAACAATCGCGTAGACCAGCAGCAGGTAAATGACCATATAGGGTTAATCCCCCATTTTAATGGAGCGTGAGGTTTTGGCAGTGCTCTCAATAATTACCTTCGAGTCTACCGTGATATCCAGTTTTGCAAATTCATCATCCCAACGGTCACGGACCTTGACCCACATCTCCGGCTGATGCTCATGGATGATTTCCCCGTATCCAAAAATATCGGCATGGTACTCCCGCTGCATTTTCCGGATAACAGCCAGAATCTCCTGCTCCAGGGCTTCGCCCGCACGCTCTTCAATGGCACTGATGGTCTCGTTGCCCGAGAAGCTTTCCGAAGTCATCACCTCATCCAGACCGGTATGTGTAACCGTTCTGACCTGCAGCAGCAGCTTGCCGTTCACCACCCTGGGCTTCACCTTGGTTCTGCTTGATAGAATCTCCAGTGAGTATGTCGGAACCCCGTTCTTGTCGTTCACCCCCAGTACGCCTCCCTTGATGCCGTCTTTGGCAAAAAGCATGCTTTTGGTTTCTTTGCCGTTCAGTTTGCCTACCATTTTGTCCTTTGAAAAAATCGCACAGCCGTTAACGCGTTCATTCTTCTGCCCGTTCTGCTCATGAATGTAAATGAGTGGTGCCACAGCATGATTCCCCATAGTCTCCAGCTTATCGATGAAATCCCATATTTCCACGGTCGGCGCACTGCTGGTATACTTCTCGTCCCGCATCATCTGCGCCAGTTCAAACGACATGATGGTTTTTGTGGTGCTGTTCAGGTTCAGAATCTCCCGCGCGGTCGGCTCACCCGACACAAAGATGAAAACATCGGACCTTGTTTCCGTATCCCTGCTGTACCAGTCAACGGTCCTGATCAATCCCTCGCGGGCAACTTTCTCGCTGAAAATGATGGCTTTGGCATGGCTCCAGAACAGCTTTTTCCCGGTTATGGATATCATATTGCGGACAATGTCAAAGATGGTGCTTCCCGTAAGACTGAGCATTTTGAAGCCTGCCTGATTTTGGTCAAGCCCCCCTTGGATATCTACCATCTCCGCAGTAAGCTGAATCTTCTCATTGGCGCCATCCTTGTCGATGGCCACCCCGGCCACGATGGATATATCATCGACTTCGGTATAGTTCCAGCAGCCGCTGAGGCATGGAAGCATGACTATGCAGAGCAGCAGCGGCAGCAGCCTCGGGGCTGCTCTCATGAGCCTCCCGCCCTTTTCCCGGGCAGCTTCCGCTTCATATTGCGCGCACCCATGACTGCCGGACGCAGGTACATATCCCACCATGGAGCGCGGATAGCCGTATCCTTAATGTCCTGCGGGCGGATCGACCCCACACCCAGCATGTAGGGAACCCCGAAGGAGCGGAGACTCATAAGATGAATCACCAGGCCGAGCAGTCCAAAAAAGTATCCGTAAATTCCAAGGAAAAACGCGGCAAACAACAGAAGCAGACGCACTATAATCATTGGTCCCGTAAGTCTTGGATTCAGCAAAGTAGTAATTCCCGTCAGGCCTACCACAATGACCATTGGCGCGCTGACAATCCTTGCATCTACAGCGGCCTGTCCCAATACCAGCGCTCCCACAATGCTGACCGCCTGGCCAATGGAGGTTGGAATCCGCGCCCCCGCCTCACGGAGAATCTCGAATATAGTCAGCATTATGAGTGCCTCAACTACCGTAGGAAAGGGAACAGACAGCCTCGCAGTGGCAATGCTGAGCAGGAGCAGGGTAGGAACCATCTCCTGGGAGTAGGTAACCAAAGCAACATATGCTGCCGGAATGCTGATGGACATGAATGCCCCCATAACCCTTAAGAACCTGTTAAAGGAGGCAAAATAATAGTTGATATAGTAATCCTCGGCGGCCTGGAAATTCTCGACAAAAACATACGGCAGTGTCAAAGCAAACGGACTGCCTTCGATCAGCAGGGCAATCCGGCCTTCCATAATTTTGCCCACTACTGCATCCGGACGTTCAGTGCTGCCAAGCATCTCGAATGGCGAATAAGGCTCGTCGCGGATAAGCTCGGCCAGATAACCGGTATCCAGCACATGGTCTATCTCTACCCGGTCCAGCCTTCCCTGCAGCTCCGCCAGAATCTCCGGTGAAGCCAGGCCTTCCATATAGCAGATACAGGTCTGCGTCTTGGTCCGGCTCCCGATATCACGAAATACAAACTTCAGATCCGGATTCTGGACCTTGCGGCGGATTAAGGTCAGATTGACGAACAGCGACTCCGTGAAGCCTTCTCTCGGTCCCCGGACCGCTTTTTCTGTGGTAGGCTCTTCGATCGCCCGCGTTTCCAAGCCTTGAGTACTGATGCTCAGCGCCCCGGCATATCCGTCCAGAAGCAATAGCGTGTTGCCCCCGACAATGCCCCCTACCACTTCATCCAGCCCAGTAGTTACCGTAATGTCGCTGAGGGCTATAATTTCCGCGCGGAGTTTCTCGATCAGTTCAGCCGAATTGCCGCAGTCTTCTTCCTTGAACGGATAAGCCATTACCGGCTTCGTAATCCCGTTCTGCAAAAGGGTCCGGTCAATCATTCCTTCCACATAGATCAGACAGCAGCGCAACGGTGTCCCATGGTTATTCTCAATAAACCGCACCCGCAGAGTCCCATCGTTGCTGAAAATCTGCCGGACCCGGGCCAGATTATCCTCCATCGAGGGGCTAAGCGGCTGAGGGGCGGATATTTCACAGTCTGCCTGTCCACTGCTCCGGGAAGCATCGGCATTCTTCACTGCAGTCACTCCTGTCACAATTGTTTTGATCTGATTATCCCCCGACTCTATGACTCCTATTCGCCATAATTATGCTGTGAAGGAAATTTGCTGCAGACAGAGCAAAACCCGCAGATGCTCATCTGGAGCATTGCGGGCTTTGGCCAGCGGATTCTATTCAGTTAGGCGCAAGCTGCACATTCTAAGCATTAGCGCCCAATTCTGCTATAATTTCAGTACATATATTTTAACGTTTGGAAAAAGGAGTCCCGTTCATGACACCATTCACAGAAAAGGTCATCACCGTCATCCGTTCGATCCCCGAAGGTCAGGTCATGACCTACGGAGGCATCGCCCGCGCGGCAGGAAGCCCGCGGGCAGCACGGCAGGTTGTGCGTATTTTGCATTCCATGAGCCGCAAATACAAGCTGCCCTGGCACAGAGTCGTCAATGTCAAAGGTGAAATTGCCTTGGCCGATGATGAGTCCAGCTCTCTGCAGCGGCTTTATTTGCTTGGCGAGGGCATTGTTTTTGACGCAAAGGGGGTGATTGATCTTCAGCGGTACCAGTACCACCCCGAGCCGGACGAAGACTATCTTCTGCCGCCTAAGGAGTAATCGCGGCTTCCTCTACCCAGCACATTCAGCAGACAGTACATAGTCGTATAAATAGCCAGCAGCACGCAGGCAATGAACAGGCTGAAGAAAACAGATTGCCGGTTCAGGCTGTCTACAACAAGCTGGTACAGCTGATGCCGGTCGGTAAGCACATCCCAGCTGTTCAGCCGGTAGACCCTGCCGAGCAGTACGCCATAACCCCCGAGCCCGCAGGCGAACAGGACGAAGATCCAGGAGAGCAGCAGATTGGTTTTACGGTAGATGACGGACTGGAACTGGTACAGGGAGAAGAACCCGGTCAGCCAGCCGCTCCAGGTGAACAGCAGCAGCGTAATCAGATCATACCAATAGCGGTTCTGGATCGTACCGCTGACAAAATACAGATTTTTGCGGATCGTTAAATGCACCAAATCCGTCATGATATAAGGCGCATTCGGAAAAAACAGCAGCCAGGCTATACCAAGCGGAAGCACCAGCAGTCCGCCGATTTTCCTTTTGTCCAGCTCATGGGCCGCCATGGAGAATACGAACGGCAGCCAGGCCAGAAACAGATTCCAGATTAAAAATTTATAGAATGTGTCCGTCCGCTGCGATACTACACCGTAAACTGCCAGCGTCACCAGGGACAAGCCTGCCAAAAGCAGAAATACTTTGATGTAATTCAATTCCTTCATACAGATGCAATCTCCTTATCGGTAAGAATTCGTTGATCGTCTATCTCCAATTGAATATCTTACCTCTAATTGTACAAATTTTTCTATGTCTTGTACAAATCGGGCGAATCAGAGGCAGCAAAAACGGCTGAGAATCATGCACAAAAAGGAGCGGTTCCCAACCTAACGGGAGAATCGCTCCTATGCTAACTTTTGTATATGTCCAGTAAATCAACAGCGTGATAGTCCGCCGGCTGCACTTTTCTGCGCCTACAGCTCTCCGCTCAGCTTGCGGCCCACGGCAGGCACACGCCCCTTGAAGGTGCTGCGTCCTGACGCTTCATCCAGCCCGGAAAAAGCTGTGCATTCCCTGAAGGCCGCATGACGGCAGCCAAGACACTTGCTGTGATTGATGGCCTTCAGTGCATCATTGATGGCCTCGCCGGTATGTTCATAAAATTGCGTTGCTCCGATTTTGTCATACAATCCGGTCTTTTGGAGCAGCTCCAGCGGCTGGGACTGAATGCCGGAGATCATCAGCCGGCCGCCATCCTCCTGCAATTCCTTCACCAGCCCCGCCAGATTGGCTTCGCCGGTGGTATCGATAAAAGGAACCTTCCCCATCCGGAGCAGAATGACCTTCTGCTTATCCGGCCCGGCTCCCGGCATCGTATTCTCGAACCGGTAGGCGGCGCCGAAGAACAGCGGCCCTTCCACATTATATATGCCGATCTGCGGGCAATCGTGGCTGTCTGTGACCATATGCGCCTCGACCTTTACCGAGCTCGGGTCAGGAAGCACCTTGGAGACCAGGTGCACCTCGCCCATCCGTTTGACGAACAAGACCACAGCCAGCACCAATCCAACCTCCACCGCCACTGTCAGGTCGGCAAAGACGGTTAACAGGAACGTAATGAACAGCACCAGCGAATCCCCTGTCTTCAGCTTGAGCAGATGAAGGAATTCCTTGCGCTCACTCATATTCCAGGCCACTACCATCAGAATAGGTGCCATCGCAGCCAGCGGAATACTCGACGCATAAGGAGCAAACAGCAGCAGAATGAGAAATACCACCACTCCGTGGATTACACCCGACAAGGGGGAAGCCGCCCCGCTTTTGATATTGGTTGCCGTTCTTGCAATCGCCCCGGTAGCGGGAATCCCGCCGAACAGAGGAGCAGCTATATTGGCAACCCCCTGGCCGATCAGTTCACGGTTGCTGTTGTGGCGGCTGCCCGACATGCCGTCCGCCACCACTGCGGACAACAGCGATTCAATCGCGCCCAGCATGGCAATTACGAAGGCCGGGCGAAGCAGCAGCTTTATCCGTTCCCAGGTAATAACCGGGAAATGGAAGCTCGGCAGCGTATTCGGGATATCCCCGTAGGCTGAGCCGATCGTAGTCACCTTGCCGCTGAAGAATAGCGCGGCTATGATGGTTGCGCAGAGCAGCCCAACCAGTGCCCCGGGCACTTTTGGCGCAAAACGTATACCCAGCACAAGCACAGCCAGGCAGATCACCGCTGTCAGAATGCTGTACAGATTGATCGTGGAGAGATGCAGGCCGATCTCCTTCATATTGTCCACGAAGCTCTCATGCCGCTTCATATCCTTCAGGCCAAGGAAGTTGGCAATCTGCCCGGTGAAGATAATAACCGCAATCCCTGCCGTAAACCCAATCGTTACCGGCCTAGGGATAAACTTGATCAGCACACCGAGCCGGAGCAGGCCCATCAGAACGAGGATGACCCCGGCCATCATTCCGGCCAGCAGCAGGTTCTCATAGCCATACTCCATGGCAATAGCGAACAAAATGGGGATAAACGCCCCCGTGGGCCCGCCAATTTGAAACTTTGAACCGCCGAACAAAGAAATGAGAATACCCGCGACTATAGTAGTATAAATCCCGTACTCCGGCTTCACGCCTGAAGCAATAGCAAATGCCATCCCCAGCGGGATGGCAATAACGCCGACAATGATCCCTGAAATGAGATCCTTACGCAGCGACGCAATATTGTAGCCTTTAAAACGGCCCCACCCTATCATCCTTTTTAACCTTCTTTTCTCTAAATATCTGATTATTTGAATATAAGAGCAACATTACTCCTGCAAGCCGCTCTTGTCAACGGGAAATCCGCACCCGGGAGAACCCGGGTTATTCGCTGCGGATTCCCTCCAGAAGAGAAATGGCGTTTACCAGATGGTTATCGAAGATCTGCTTGGTCACGGCCAGAAGATCCTTGATCAGGGGGTCACGCAGCGAGTAAATCACCGTTGTGCCTTCTTTTACACTGGCTACTACATTTTTGGCGCGGAGCACGGCAAGCTGCTGGGATACGGCGGACCCTTCGGACCCAAGAATCGCCTGCAGCTCATTCACATTTTTTTCCCCTTCGCTAAGCAGCTCCAGAATACGAATCCGCATCGGATGAGCCAGCGCCTTAAAAAACTCCGTCTTGAATTGCTGAATATCGCTGTTCATTGAACCTCTGCTCCTCATAGCTTACTTCTTGTTTAATGTTTATCTTAGCCTATTTAGCCTGGAGTGGCTATGCCGGAGGTGAATTTATAATGAGAAAACCTTATTACAGGTAGACCGGATACAGTCTGATTTCCCGGGTCCGGACCTCCACGAGGCTGCCCAGCACCATTGGCTCCCCAAGGCATTCGAACATGATCAGCTCTCCGTCCAGCTGCAGGCAGCCGGTTCCATCCTCCTCAATATTGTCCAGCACACCGGTGAGCACAACCTCATTTCCTTCCATGCGGATGCCATGCCCCTCTTGGTCCGCCGGAACGATATCCACCCAGCGCATCAGCAGTGCCGGAAGCTCAAATTCCGCCACAGCTTCATCCCCCGGCTTCACAGGAGGGCCGCACCAGATGGCTCTTCCTTCGCCGGTTGCCGCTTCAAAAAACACTTCATCCTTCTTCAGGCCTGGCCCGAGTATTTTGATATTCATAGCTTGGCTCCATTTGCAGAGATTTACTGCATATTATACATGACATCCGGCCTGCTGCGCGATCAGGTATAATTCTGTGCCGCTTTATTCACATAGGTGCTGGGGTGCATCCAGGGATACTTGAAGAATTCCTTTTTATCTGTAATTTTGCGGGACACGCTGAGGTCATAGTCAATCATGGTTTTAACTTTTGCAGCAAAGGCCTCTCCCTTCACCAGCAGACCCAGCTCGAAATCGTGGCAGGCGCTTCTTTCGTTGATGTTATATGAGCCGTGGAACACCGCGCGCGATCTGTGGTCATAAGTGATTTTCCAATGGGAAAAACGTCCTGTAGCACTGTAGTCATAAAAAGATACCCCATTGCAAAAAGGGTTATACATATTGCTGCGCACCGCCGCACGGTTAGTAGGATGATCGTTGACCTCCAGCGGATTGCAGATCGTAAGATGGCAGGAGCACTCCGGTCCAAGCCCGCCCAGCCGGTCCCAGAATGCCTGATCAATCAGATACGGGTTCACGATTACCGTCTCTTCGGCGGCGTAAGTGATCAGATCGAGATAATACTGCTGAATCAGATTGACCGGATTCCCCGGGAAGCTCACAAACAACGTACATTCCTCGGAACCCAGATCCGTATTGCCCTCAGGACGGTAAAAGGCATCCTCAGGATCAAAAGGATCTCCCCCAAGCAGAAGCCATCTGGACCGGAACACGGCATTCAGCGGCAGGGCCGCCGCTCCCCGGATACGGAAGCAGCCGTCATGCCATTCCTCCTCCCGGGCCGGTACCCCCATTGGACGCCCGTCAACCTGCACAGAGGCAGAGGGTTCAATCGGTCCAGCAAACGTATACTGGTCCCCGAAATTCAGGCTGCCGATGATAGAGGTGATGCCGTCGATGATCATAAATTTGCGGTGGTCAATCACATTCAGACCGGTCAGCTCCACGTCCTCCTGTACTTTATCTTGAAGGAAGAGGATGCTCTCAGGCACACCCTGAGCCTTCAATTCAGCCCGTCTCCTATGCCACTCCGCAGCAGTGTAGTAGGAATTGAACGTATCCTGCAGCTTGGCTCCCGCCTTCTTCAGCTGGTCTGAGATTTCGCTGAATTTCCCGACTTCGAGGTTATGTCCATATCCAAGCGCAGTAACGGTGTAATTCACCATAATGCGCACCTGAACCCCCCGCTCCAGCGCGCGCAGCAGCGCGTCCGCAATCCGGTTGCCCGAGCCGTCATTAAAAAACAGCATGATAGACAGATGAATATAACGCCGGGCCTTGCCGATCTCCTCCAAAAGCATGTCCAGGCACTGCGGGCCGTTGACAAAAGCATCCACCCGGTTATTGCGGGTGGTCTGCGGAGCCAGTGCCCGGAGCTTGCCGGAATCCAGCCGCCGGACCTCAGCGGCAAGCTGTTCAAGCAGCTCCGTACTGAAGCCCGGCAGTTCAGCGAGCTGCCCGGCCTCCGTAATTACACCGCCGATCTCCTGGCGGTATGCGCGGGCAGCGCCTCCCTCCAGCGCCGCGTCCATCAATGATGTAAGCCGTTCCACCGGACCGGCAACCGCCCCCAGTGAGCCGCCGGATATATAATAATTCACAACATCAACAACATCCCGCTGCAGTCCTTCATTCCATCCTTCGAGAAGCAGTCTGCTGTTGCTATGTATATTTTTCACAGGCAGTTCCTCCATCCATTCTAAGATGTGCAGCCGGTTCATGACCCATAACCATAAGTCAGACTAATTAGGCTATGCTTAGATACCCCGGATACGCCGCTTATAAACGTCCACCCGCTTGGAGTTCCATCCTTCCCCTTCAGCCGGTTCAGAAAAAAGCAGGGGGAGCTTCCAAAGCCCGTCCGGCTCCCGAAACTCCCCCTGCTGAAAGAATACTTATTCATGATATTCCGTCAGCTTATCACCGGTCTGGAGCAAAAAGCTTCAACCCTGCGATCCGCTTCACAGCTTCCGCCAGCCGGGCTTCATCGCTGACCAGACCTGCCCGCACATAGCCTTCGCCGTATTCACCGAAGCCGATCCCCGGCGCCACTACCACATGGGCCTCATCCAGCAGCAGATCGGCAAAGCTCTGGGAGGTGTAGCCTTCGGGAACCGGAAGCCAGGCAAAAAATGAACCGCCTGGAGCCTCTACCTTCCAGCCAAGCTCGCGCAATCCGCCGATCAGAAGATTCCGCCTTGCTTCATAGCGGTCCAGATTCTCCCGGACACAGGCCTGGGGACCTGACAAAGCTGCGGCTGCCGCTTCCTGAACCGCACCGAACAGGCTGACGTACATATGATCCTGCAGCAGGTTCAGACTCTCAATAACACTGGCATTCCCGGCAGCAAATGCTACCCGCCACCCGGCCATGTTGTAAGTTTTGGATAAAGTATATATTTCAATGCCGTTGTCCTTCGCTCCCGGCGTCTGAAGATAGCTGGGCGGACGTACTCCATCATAGCCGAGTGCGGCATAGGCGAAATCATGGACCACACAAATGTTATGCTGTCCGGCAAACTTCACTGTATCGCGGAAAAAAGCCTCCGTAGCCACAGCTCCCGTCGGATTGTTCGGATAGTTCAGGAACATCAGCTTCGCCCTGTCTGCCGCCTCCGGGCTTATGGTGCCGTAATCGGGCAAAAAGCCGTTCTCCGCAGTCAGCGGCATCCTCTCCATGACCGCACGGGCCAGTTCAATTCCCGACCAGTAATCGGGATACCCAGGGTCCGGTACAAGCGCGGTATCCCCCGGGTTCAGCAGGCACTGGACCACTTCGACCAGTCCGGTTTTGCCGCCGAACAGGACTGCAACCTCGCTGTCCGGCTCAAGTCTCACTCCATATTCACGCTCGTAGAATCCGGCTGCTGCTTCCTTCAGGTAGCGGTGGCCGCGAAACGGCGGATATTTATGGTTGAGGGGATTGGCCGCTGCCGCCTGCAAGGCCTCGACAATGTGCGCTGGCGTAGGCATATCGGGATTCCCCTGTCCCAGATTGATCACGTCATGCCCTGCCGCCGAAGCCATGCCCGCTCTGGCGACAAGGGCGGCAAAAAACTGCTTGGGCAAGGACTGCAACATCATTGAAGGCTCAAAATGCTTCACTGCAGGTATTCCCCTCTCCGGCTGTAGGTTATTTGCTTGCCGGCTCGGCGTTATACACTTTGACGTCCAGCGGAGCCGTCAGGAACTCCGGCGCTTTCGCCGCAAATCCGGTGAAGTGGGAGCTTGTATTATGACTGGCTACAGCCTCCATATCGCGCCAGGTTTCCACCATGATATAGGTATTGTCCTGTTCGAAATGATTGTAGAGCTCATAAGAAAGGTTACCTTCTTCTTGGTGGGTTGCGGCCAGAAGCTGTTTTGCCTCAGCCAGAAATTTCTCCTTAAGTGCGGGATTGACTTGCATTACAGCATGAATAATGATCATTTTGGAGACCTCCTAAACGTTTTGTGTGCTTAAGCAGCTTAACAGGCTTATTTCCACTGTGCAATGGTGTCGATAGGCAGACGGACAGATGCATAGCCGGCTTCAGCGGCTTTGCCGATCGAAATCAGCATTACCGGGATATAGCGCTCTTTGTCCATTCCGAACACTTCGGCAATCTGGTCTTTCTCGAAGCCGCCGATAGGGTTGGTGTCATAGCCGTGGGCACGGGCTGCCAGCATCAGCTGCATGGAGGCCAGTCCCCCGTCAATCATAATGGTTTCTCTGTTCACCGCTGCAGGCAGATTTGCAAAATGCGCACCCAGCGCAGCAAGCTGTCTTTCTTTTACTTCAGCAGGCATCAGTCCGCGTTCTACAGCCGTTCCGTAAATTTCTTCGGCATAATCGAAATTGTTCATATCCACAAACACTGCGATAACCGCAGCTGAAGTCTCTACCTGCTGCTGGTTGAATTTAGCCAGTGGCGCAAGCTTGGCTTTGCCCTCAGCACTTTCAATCACCAGAAAACGCCAAGGCTGCATGTTCACCGAGGAAGGTGCGAGCGTTGCTTCAGTAAGAATTTCGGTCATTTCCGCTTTGCTGATTTTGACGGATGGATCATATTTGCGGATCGAGCGGCGTCCTGTGATAATACTTGTAAAATCATTAGTTTGCGTGGTGTTCATCAATAACAAGCTCCTTTGAGGTTGGTTTATATATAGAGTGAACTTAAGATATTTACATTAGGGAATTCGTCGGGACTACGGTGAATGTTTGGACTTCCGGCCGCTGCCCATCTGCAGATTTCTTGATTATTACCGCTCTTCTTCGGTGGAAATCCGCAGACAAAGGCGGACGCATTCGCTCCTACAGTTCCAAACTTCCCCTCCATCCCTTTTCCCTTTTGTTCGTTTTTCAAGTTCACTCTATATAGTTTATGGCTGCAGCAAATTGATATTATATTGCAGCCGGGCAAGCATATCCGCGAGCGCAGTGCGCTCCTGTTCATTAAACCCTGCGAGCAAATTGGCAATAAAACGGCTCTTCTCTTCCCTGTAAGAACGGATTTTATCTCTGCCCTGCGCAGTCAGTGAGACTAGCGTCACTCTGTTGTCATCGGGATTATTGCGCCGGGAGATCATACCGTTCTCCTCCAGTCCCTTCAGATGGCGGGTGACAGCCGCAGCGTCGATATCCACATACTTTTGCAGGGAAATCTGGCTGATCTCAGCAACCTGGAACAGCTCATGCAGCAGACGGAGCCGGGTGGGACTAATCCCCGCACAGCGCTCGAAGGTTGGTGTAATGGCTTTGTTCAGCGCCTGCAGACGTTCAAAAATACGGTCTTCCTCAGACAGATATTCAGTCAAGATTAACCCCCTAACACAAATAGATTGTGCAAAATCCTTTTGACATCCATCACTTTACACCTTTATCCTTGACCCGTCAACTAATATTTGCATTCCATTTCATCCTTGCCGGGCCAGCCGCTTCCCCGTAGAATCAAATTAACCTAATTCATAGAAAAAGGAGCCTGTTCATGAAAATCTCCCTGCTTCAGCTCGATATAGCATTCGGCAATCCCCAGGTGAATTATGCTGCGGCAGAACGCAAAATCCGCGAGGCCGCCGCTCAAGGCACGGATTGTGTGATCCTCCCGGAGCTGTGGACGACCGGTTATGATTTAACCCGGCTGGCCGAAATCGCCGATCCTGAGGGGAATGCCACCAAGGCGTTGATGTCCGGCTTAGCCCGCGAGCTTGGCATCCATATTGTAGCCGGCTCCGTTGCCAGCAGGAATGACAGCGGCATTAACAACAGCATGTATATATTCAGCCGTACCGGGGAACTCGCCGGAGAGTACAGCAAGCTGCATCTGTTCCGGCTGATGGATGAACATCTGTATCTGCAGCCCGGGGCAGCCAAAGGGCTGTTCACCCTGGACGGAGCAAGCTGCGCCGGGCTGATCTGCTATGATATCCGCTTTCCCGAATGGGTCCGTGCCCATACAGCATCCGGAGCCGAGATACTGTTCATCAGCGCCGAGTGGCCGCTGCCGCGTCTCGCCCATTGGCGTGCCCTGCTGATCAGCCGGGCCATTGAAAACCAATGTTATGTCATAGCGTGCAACCGTGCAGGCGAGGACCCGTCCAACACTTTTGCAGGCCATTCGATGATCATCGATCCATGGGGAGAGGTAATCTGCGAAGCCTCGGGAGGGGAGGAGATTCTGCGCGGTGAGATAGATTTGCAGAAGGTGCGGGAGGTCCGGGCACAGATTCCGGTTTTTTCCGACCGGAGGCCGGAGCTGTACCAGTAATCTGCCGGCCCGGAATCCTGATTGCAGTTGACCCAAGTGGAAAAAGTAGACCTAATCTGAGCCTTTTGTCTGCCAGTGGATCCCCAGTGGGAAAAAGTACACTTAAATCGGCGGATTGGCTCCGCATGCAGCAGATTCGCCGGAAATAAGGATACAAATTCCCACTAAATACGGCTGTGGAACGGGTTCTGGCCTATTTAGTTATCCTAATTCCACTTAGACCCCAGCAACACATAGGCCATCCTTCCCGGCTCCCGCACGAGACCTTTTTCGAGAAAGCGCATTTAGCATCTGAATTGCAAGCATCCCTTCTTGGATTGCCAAAAGTGCCGCACCCGCTGAATTCATCAGCAGAAGTGCGGCACTTTTGGGGTTGCCGGTGATGTTCCTTTTCACCGGCTATGGGAAGGGCCGGTTCCCTATGCAACCGGCCCAGATTGCTAGCGGGCGTAGCGCTCCCGCAGCACCCTTGCGGCCTCCAGTACGCGTGGATCAGCGTACTGGAGGCTGTACCCTGCAGTCTGCCCCAGCTGGCCGGCAGACTGCAGATGGACGCCGCGCCGGGTCAAGGCCAGGCGGAATCCTTCGGCGAACACTGCCGCCGAAGCCGGTCCGCCAAGCTCGCCGAGCGCGGCCAGGGTCTGCGGGATGACGCGCGGATAAGCAAGCGCGTCATCGCCATCCGCGGCAGTGTCGTAGAAGCCGCGGATCAACTGCCCGCGCTCCAGCCCGGAGCCGGAGACGATTACGAACGCGTGCACGAAGTACGCGCTGCTCTGCCTGCGCTGGGCAATGCCGCAGAATTTACGGCCGCCGATGGCCAAATCGAAATCGCCCGGGCAATATGAACCGGCGACCTCGCCCGCCCGGATCTGCGCCGCCGCCTGCGGATGGCTGACCGCTACGGCTTCTGTGATCAGCGAAGCCAGCAGCCGGAAATCATCGTGGAAGTCCAGCTTCCCCGGACTTTTGCGGAGCAGCAGCGACACGTTGACGACCCCGGCATCCAGCGGCACAGCCGCGCCGCCGGAATGCCGGACCGCCGTGCGGTAGCCCTTCCCCTCCAGTTCGGCCATCGCCTCAGCCGCCCGGGGCAGCTTGCTGTCCCGCAGGCCCAGCGCTACGCCGCCGGGATGGCTCCATAGATGTACAGACGGCGGAACGAGGCCCGTCCCCACATCCCGGCAGAGCGTCTCCTCGAACGCGAACGGGAGCAGCATATCCCCGCCTGGCTCCGCCGCAGGATTTAATGCCCCAGCGGCTTCACTTCCGGGAATACCGGAACCCCCGCTTCCCGGTGATGCATCCAATTCCGCCAAGTGCTCAAAAAGCACCATAACCGGCGGGAGCACTCCCGCTGTCAACTGTCCCTGCATTTGTCCTTGTCCTTGCACTAGTCCCTGCACCTCCATCAGTCCCAGCCCAGGCTCCAGCATTTGCTCCATACACTGGTCCTGCTCTTTATATTCCCCGTTCATCTATATACCCTCCCGCAGTCCATTGGCTTCCTTTTTTTCCGAAAAATGCGGCACATGGCCCAATTGCACCTTGAAAGCTGCTGTCGAACGTTCCGTTTTCTTGTCTTATTATAAGAATACCGGCCATATTCCCATTGTAACCGATGAGCAGCCCGGCAGCGAAGCCTCCTGCCGATCCGTATTTGAAATGAGGCCATGATAGCGTTATCCTTAAGGTATTAGTACAGTAGCTGCCACCAGAGTTCATGCAAGACACAACCCTCTAAGGAGAGATGCCGCATGACAGACCTGCAAGTAGTGAAGGAACGGCAAATCAGCAAAGCCAGGCAGTGGGAGCTGGCGCTGAACAAGCTATATATCAACTTTTGCGATTACAGCAAGGACGCGCTGGAAGCATTCGGGGATGAGGATATTCATCAGGCCAGAGTGAACTGCCGCAAGCTGCTGACGCTGCTGTCCATACTCGACCCGGAGCATCTGGTTACAGCAGATCTGTACAGCACCTTCAAACAGGCGCAAAAAAGGCTCGGCAAGGTCAGGGACGCTGATGTGCTGATCGAATCCTTTAAGGATAGACATCATCAGGCCAAGGAGGCCGGGGAAGCCAAAACCGCCAAGCTGCTGAAGGCTGTCATTCGTCATCAAAAGGTTAAGCGGAAAAAGTACCGCAAGAAGCTGGCGGCCGGGCTGCCCAAGCTGAGCGGACAAGCGCTGAACGGGCAGTGGGAGGCCTTTCTTAGCCGCGATCTCGAAGGACTGGCCGCCAAAAAAGATGTGAATGTCGTCATGCGCGAGCTTGAGGTCGCATTCGAGCAGAAGAAAAAGGCCTGCAAAACCCTGTTCAAGGGTCCCGAGGCCGAATCCAAAGAGTCTTTCGACGCGCTGCATGAGCTGCGGATCGCCGCTAAGGAACTGCGGTATACCGCCAGTGCTGCGAGCTTTGCGCTGAGCCAGAAATTCCATGCCCATGAAGACATTTATAAAGAAATTCAGGAACAGCTCGGCATCATTAACGACAAACGGGTATGGCTGGAAATTCTCCAATCCATCGGACGTGAGGAGCTGGGGGCCGGCCGCAAGGTTTGGACTGAACTCACAGACAGCCTCAGTGCTGAAGTTCTTGAAGCTTTGCACCACAATGAGGTCGTCCAGTTCCCCGGCAATTGAGATTTTTCATCTCCTAATTCATTTTTTAGTTCAGCCATATTTTATACAAAATAAGGAGGAAGCCAGCACATGCGGCTTCCTCCAAAACAACGGCACTATCTCTCATTTGGCCCCGCAGTCCAATTCTCCCGAAATCAGAGGTATTTTCACCTCTCATTTGGCCTCGCAGCCCAATTCTTCCAGAATCAGAGGTACTTTTACCTTTCATTTGGCCTCGCAGCCCAATTCTTCCAGAATCAGAGGTATTTTTACCTCTCATTTGGCTCAGCAGCACAATTCTCCTGAAATCAGAGGTATTTTTACCTCTCATTTGGCTCAGCAGCACAATTCTCCTGAAATCAGAGGTACTTTTACCTCTCATTCGGCTCAGCAGCCCAATTCTACCGAAATCAGAGGTACTTTTACCTCTCATTTGGCCTCGCAGCACAATTCTCCCAAAATCAGAGGTACTTTTACCTCTCATTTGGCCTCGCAGCACAATTCTCCCAAAATCAGAGGTACTTTTGCCTCTCACTTGGCCCCGCAGTCCAATTCTCCCGAAAACAACGGCACTTCTGCCGTTGTTTCACCTCCGCCGCACGGTTGCTGTCTTTACCGGCTGTTCGCGGCGGCAAAGCGGTCCAGCACACCCTGATAGGCTGATTTCGGCCGCAGGCCTACCAGCTTTTCCATAGGCTGTCCCCCGTTATATACGACCACGGTAGGAAGGCCCATGACTCCTGCTTCTGCAGCCAGCTCCGGCAGAACATCACAATTCACTTTAAGAATCGTGACATTGCTGCCATACTCCTCATCCAGCTCCTCCAGGATCGGCAGAAGCGTCTGGCAAGGCGGGCACCAAGGCGCGCCGTAATCTACCAGTACGGTCCCTCCTTCACGCAGCCGCAGCCGCAGCGTATCAGCATGTTCTGTATTTATAACAGCCATCATTAATTCCTCCTCGTCCCATCTGTATCGTTCAGGTCATTCTGATTCCTTCTGCTCCTGCTGAATGGAGGCAATCCTCTCCTCCAGATTTGACTTGATCTGGTTCAGCTGCAGTAGCTGGCGTTCAATGTCCTCCAGCTTGCTGCGGTACAGCGGCATCACTTCCGCACAGAAAGCCTCTTTTTTCATCAGCACACAATTTAAAAAACCGGCGATTTCCTCCGTCGACAAACCCAGATTCAAATACAGCTTGATCGTCTCCACCGTCTCCACGGCCAGCGCTGAATACTCGCGGTATCCATTGGCCTTACGGAGCGGGGTAATCAGACCCTGACGCTCATAATATCGCAGTGACCGGATGCTGACACCCGTCCGTTCTGCAAGTTCACCTATTTTCATGGCATGTTCTCCCCGGGGTTCATGAGAAATGGTCTGATCACAGTATAAACCCTGACACCAGTGTCAGGGTCAAGACTTTTTATTCAGCTTTTGTGCGATGCTCATCCGTTGTAGTCCCGCAAGCCCCTTGCTTCCCGGCAGCGGGAGCAAAACCCAAAACCCCAACCTCCCCAAGGCTTCAGCAGGGCTCACCATCATACCGCTTATGTTATACACTTCGTCGCATGGGCAAAAGCTACAGCAATCCTGCTGCCCATAGACCGCCTCGCTTAATCATCTTCCGGAAGGGTTCGACTGAAAAGGAAGGAAGATGATGGCCTGGCATCAAATAAACAACGCGCCCTTGGCCGAATTCATGACACCAGGCTGCGGGCCGCATAGCACCCCCGTGCGGATACTCTGCCAATATTGTCGTTTCAAAATGCGGCTGCATGTCAAAATAATACGGCTCGTCCTCCATCACAAAATCAGTGATTCCCTCCATAATCGGATGCCCGGTTGCGGGGACCGTCATTTGAAGAGAGGTGTACGCCGGATGGTGGGTGAAGTGGCCTCCCAGCATCACACCCAGCTCCTGATTGCGCTGCAGCGAGATTCCATTATGCACCACCAGCAGTCCGCCGCCGCTTGCCACGTAAGAGAGGAAACCGCCGCTTTGTTCAGGAGGTATTTTGTGATCCGAAAATTCTGTATACGCTATCACAAGCTTGTATTCCGATAAGCTGTCTTTACTCAGCAAAGAGTAATCTTCGGTGGATTGCACCTGCAATTCTTCGCCCAACAGTTCCTCAAATACGCGGTCCACACCGGCAAACGGATGATACTTCACCTCCGTATAGCTTCCAAGCGCAAGTGCCTTTAACTCTCCCATTTTCATTCACACCTTTCTACCGGAAAAGTTGTACTACCAGGGCCAAGGTTCCCCTTGAAAATCCAGAAAAACCGGCTCCTTCCCCATATGAGCCTTGTGATCCTCAACAATACTCATAATTTTGCTCGCAGATTCTTCAGGCGGTATAGGCGCTGCCTCATCTTTCTCGCCGCTCATATAGGACTGCAGCCAGCCTGGATGGAAGACCATGACCTGCCCGCCCATCACCCGCAGATGATTATGCATCAGGGAGGACTGCATATTAAGCGCTGCCTTGGACATACAATAACCGTACATGTTAATCCGCTGATTACGGCTGATGCTGCCGGCTTCAGAGGATATGTTCACAATTAATTTCTGTTTTCCCTGCAGCAGAAGGCCGATCAAAGCATTGCTGACCCGCAGGGAACCAAGCGTATTGATATTATAAATGTGCGCCATCGCTGTGTCATCCATATCCACCAGTATGGTGGCATCATCTGCCTGGTCAATCACTCCGGCATTGTTGATAATTATATCCAGATGACCCGTACATCCGGCAATGCTGCGCGCTGCACGCTTTACGCTTTCGCTGCTGCCGATATCCAGCGGAACCAGATTCAAATGGTCCTGATATTGCGCTTGCAGCGCTTCCAGTGCTTGAGATTCCTCAAAGTACTGCCCGGCGAACACCTTATATTTATTCTCCAGAAGCCAGCGCACAAGGAAAAATCCAAGTCCCCGGTCAGCGCCAGTAACACAAGCGACCTTTTTCATGAATTGGACACTCCCTCATCTTAAGAATCAGTAACCTGTCACCGCTGTTATCCCATTCACATTAGCATGGCACTTGTCTTTTTTCAACGTCCTGCACTGGACTGTTCGGATTGGCAGCACGGCATGATTCTCCCTTTTGACTTAATTTTTAACTATGTTACAATCAGAAATATCATTGTTAACAACCGAATTGTTAGCAAACTAAAAATATCAGGAGGGATTCCGATGTCCATAGCACAAATTCACAGTGTCGACGAATTGCATCAATACCTTGCACAGCCTGGTAAAAAGCTGCTGTTCAAGCACAGCACCACCTGCCCGATCAGCGCCAAGGCCAATGAAGAATTCCAGGCCTATGTCCAAAGCTCCGGCACCCCTGCTGCCGTGGTCCATGTGATTGAAGACCGTCCAGTCTCCAACCAGATTGCCGAGGACTTCGGCATCAAACATGAGTCTCCGCAAATTTTCCTGCTCGAAGACGGCGAGGTCCGCTGGAACACCTCCCATTGGAAGATCACCCGGGATGCCATTAAGGAAGCTGTGAACTCATGAGCCAGCCTGTAATTATCTATTCAACCGCGAACTGCAGTGACTGCAACCAAGTGAAGCAGCTGATGAAGGAGCAGGGCGTTCCTTTTGAAGTAAGAGATGTTATGACCAGCACGGTCTACCAGGAAGAAGTGGAGAAGCTCGGTTTCATGGGTGTTCCAGTTACAGTAGCAGGGGCGCATGCCGTCAAGGGCTTCAATCTGCCTGAGCTTAAGGAGCTTATTGCAGCAGCCCGGTAATACGCCGGAGTTCTTTGGATCAGCAGAGCTGACGCAGGTTCCGGATTCATAGGTTAAAAAGGGGATTCAGGACTAAATTATTCTTGAATCCCCCTTTTTTTCAAAAAAAATAAAAACCGGCGTACGAATGAGATAATAGGCCGATAAACAGCAACATATATGGTTTTATCCGTTTATTTCCTGCGAATCCCGGAATTTCAACGTTAATTTACGCCGCATTTCCCTTTTTCCTTTTTACAAAGAACCGCATGAAAGAGTATGATTCGTTTCAGAACTTATTCATGAAAACCAATCAACGCTGAATTCCCGCCATGCGGGAAACGGGGGAACCACCAGGCGATAAGCCTACTTGGGGTGAATCCGAAGGGGACTGCACCAATGCAGTTTCACTAGGCAGGGCGACTCTCACCGTCCGAATCCGACAGCTAACCCCGTAAGCGTATAGAGAGAGAACTTGATCCGCCACGCTTATGCGCCAGGTTTATTTGAACCTGTACCGAAAGCCGCAGCAGAGGTCCTCCTCTGCTGCGGCTTTTTGTGTGGAGATCAATGATTAGGAGGAACACGGGAATGGAATCACGACGGCTGTTGCGTATAGAAATATGGGTATTCGATACACCTTGGCCCGCAGGCCCCGGGCCGGAGCAGGCCGGAAATTGCCGCTACGGCCTCCTGAAGCTGACCTGCCAGGCAGGGCATAGCTGGTCACAGGGACTGCTATGGGAAGATAAGCGGGTTGATCTGATCCAATGGAGCAACTTCCTGCGCAGCATCCGCCGCTGCCGCCTTGAGGAGGCGATCCGAATTGTAGACCGCTTAGGCCCCCAGTGGGGACAGACTCAGCGGGATCTGGTACTGGGTGCACTGCTGCATCTCAAGGCAAAGCTTCAAGGGAAATTCATTGACCCGCAGGTTCAGACAGACTCTTATTTTCACTCCGTGTTGGCAGCCGGAGGTAACTCAAGTGCGGGAAGAATGTACTATAGACCTTCACGGACACTGCAGCTCCAGCGGATCTGGCCTGAGCCGGACCCGGCGGAGCTGATTAATAAATCTATCGCTTATTACTCTATTCTATAGTTTTATATTCAGAAAGGACCGTGAGAACATGCCCGACCCCTTATCGCGCACATCAGCTTCAACAGCCGGATTTGCAGAGTACATTGAGAAGTACAGCGGGAATATCTATACGCTCAGCAGGCTGCTGCTGGGGCAGGGGGCTGAAGCAGAGGAGGCTGCCGTGAAGAGCTTCACGGTGCTTTATGAGCCGTATCTGCGTACAGGCTGTGACGCGCAGAGCTTCTCTCTTCAGTGCTACCGTGAATGCATCCGTCATTGCTCCCTGATTGTCCAAGGCCGCAAATCCTGTATCCCGGCCTGCCTGTCCTGGGAGGACCAGCTTGTGCATGCACTCCGGTATGGCCTGCGCCTGTCCCTGACGGACATCGGTCTGATCCTCAGGAAAAGCCTGCCTGAGCTCAAGGCCCAGATCCGGCAGATGCGCGAGCAACTGGCTGCACATGAAGCCGCAATGCCAACAGCCAGTTTATCCGTTGGATAAACTGGCGCGGCAATGACTGACTGCACCTTACGATAATGGCTTCATTCCGGCAATTTGCTCGATCTGCCCCGCCTCTTGGGCATCGGCGGCAATTAGCTTATTATACACATCCTGATCCTCAGTGCTGTTCAGTTTCTTTAACCCGGCTAAATACCACCGTGCCATCTCCCGGTTAACCGCATCCGAATAATTTTCGCTGAGTCCGCCTTTCAATGTGGTAACTGCACCCTGGACATTTCCAGTGAGGAGCTGCATTTTACCAAATGCTAAGGTTGCGGCAGAAGAAAAGGCAGTGGCCTGATTGTTTGCTTCTCTCATAACCTGGTTATAAGCCTCAATTCCCGTATTAAAGTTCGCCTTTGCATTGGCTGCGACCTGATCGACGACTGTACTGTCAACGCCCGGAGTGTTTAAGAGATTCAGCCATTCCGTATAAATGGGTTGGCCCAGTTCGAAAGACCGGACGATTAAGTCATTGTACCATCCAGTGCTCCACAGATCACCCCGGCCCGCCAGATCGGCGTAACCGCCCGTGAAGCCCGTCTGGATGAAATTCAAGGCCGTCTCTGCATCCCCTGTTATCTGCTTAACCTTGCCTGCGCTCAGCGCGATCAGCGGCGTGACCGAGAAAGGCCGGCCCTGAAGCTGTCCGGGAGGCAAAGTCTTCAAGAAGGCAACACCATCTGCAACATCCTGGTAAGTGGTAAGGGCGGTCTGGAAGTACTCCTGTTGCTTAGCCTTGTCCTGTTGGAGAAGAGCTTGGACACCCAAACCGGATGCCCGGGTGATGAGCGGCTCGTACCAGTCAATATCCCAGATATACTTGTTCAGATTATCGCGGTATACAGCATACGCGCTCTCGCTCTTGCCCTGCAGATCATACAGGGCGATTTGCTGCAGGAGCATCTGCTTGTTGTTCGGCTCATCTTTTAGACCGCGCTGCAGCACGGAAAGAGATTCTGCGGCAAATTGCTCATTTTTCGTCTGGCTGTACACCTGGTTATCAAGCACGGACAGCAGGATCACTGATTCGGGATGTGAGGGCCGGATCTTCAACGACTTCATCAGCGGAGCCTTAATCTCTTCATAAGAGGTGCTGTATTGGGCAACGGCCTTTGCTTCGGCGAACGCATTTGTGGAACCGATGCTGCGCAGTGACACGATAAAGACTGCCAATGCGGCCGCGCAAGTCACAGCCAGATAACCGAACCGCAGTACAGACGAATTCCATCGGGCGGCGAGAGGTTTGGCCTCCATTGCAGCCGCCATTCCGCCCAGGGCGATGAATACAAGGATTCCCATGAAAGCATAACTCATATTAAAGTCCAGGATACTGTGTACCAGAATCGAAAGCGCAATAATCAGATAAAAGAAGCCATTATCGTAATCATCCGTCCCCGCCCGTTTGATGTATCCTTTGGTATATTTGTAGAATACGAACAGGATAAAGCCCATGAACACGATAAAGCCCAATATTCCGACCTCAATCAAATACTGCAAAAAGAAGTTGTGCGCCTGACGGCTGACATACGGGTTGTTCTGGTATTTCTCATACAGGGCGGCCCATCCGCCCCCGCCTGCCCCAAGCACCGGATAATCCTTCGCCACCTTAAAAGCATCGCGGTAAAAAGTGATACGCTCCAGCACACTGTGCTGCTCAAAGTTGATGTTCTCCAGGCGGGTTTCGATATTGGCCGGCAAAATACTGCGTGCGCTTGTGCCAATCAGGAGCCACGCTGCAACAGCTACCACCGCTGTTGCTCCGATGGGCAGCCACAGATTAGCCAGCTTACGGGTGGACCAGCTCTCTAAGCGTTTCTCCAGCCGGGGAGCCGCAAAGTGCTGCACGGCCCAGCTTATAGCTGCGGTTAGAGCACAAGCAATAAGCAGCCAGGACCAGCCCTCTGCTGCCGCAGAAGCATCCGGAACCGCCGCCAGGCGTTTGCCGATAGCTGTTACCTTACCAATTACGGCCAGCGACGCAAGGGCAGCCACAAGAAGATGGATGATCCACAGAATCTGCCGCGAAGGCTTTTGAAAAAGAAGCAGCAGGACAAATACAGCCGGCAGCAGGACCAGGCCGCCCCGCGACAGGGTCAGCAGGAGCGATACGATAACCGGAACCAGCATAAAACTGTGAATGACTGTACCATACCATTTAGGGGACCGGATCAGAGCAAACACCGCAACGAACAGGAACGCCATCAGGAAGCCGGCATATGTATTCGCATATTGAAATACCGAGGTTAGACGCAGACCATTGGAGTCAGTCATTACCGCATCCAGGTACTTTCCTGATCCGGCAACAGTATTAGAGAACCAGCCAACTGCTTCTCCAGCCACATTCCAGGCGCCCAACCAGTTCAGCAGGCCAAACCAAACGATTAGGTAAGCTACGGTCATTATGGCGGTTTGTATGAGCGCATTCACTTGTTTTTGTCTCAAAAGATAGAGGCCTACAATAAACAAAGCCGCATACATGCTTTGAATCAGGAGCATATTGATGGCCATGTAATGTGAAGCAGCTACAAAAAGCGACAGGAAATAGGTCAGCGGAAGCAGGAGCACAGCCAGAGCAAGCAGATCCCGCTGGTCCTCCAGCTTAAATTTTTTGTAGTAGATGCCTGCCCAGACAATGAGCATCAGACTGCAAATTACAACTGAGATATACAGCGGCTTCTCATAATCCGCACGCAGACCGTTAAATAACCCCACTTGAAATGGGGTCCATATGAGAAATAGAATAATACCAATAATCAGCACCCAGAGCGGGCTGGATATCCTTTCAGCATTTTTTGACAGCGTAGCCTTTTTACCGTATACAGGATGGCCCAATTTATATTCCCCTTTACAATTTATTGCATATTCTTGTTTATTATAATGTCATATCCCCTCATTGGCAAAATTACCCTATATTTTAGTTAATAGATAAGAAAAAAGAGAGAGCCGTGCAGCATCCGTACTTCTCCCCGCAATGTTGTTCCTATTGTTACGTCAAAAAAGCCACGGCAGGCTGCCGTGGCTTTCTATTCCGTTCTCAACCCTTCTTGCCTTTGCCGCCTTTCGCGAATCTCAGGAACGCCATGCAGCAGCCTAATATTCCAACGCCAAGCAATACCGTCTGCAGCGCCCCCAGCCACATTGAGCTCTCCGGCTTGATTAGGCTGCTGATAATAATCAGCAGAATCGAAGCCGCTGCCAGCAAGGGTGTTTGTCTTTTTTTCATGAACTGAACCACTCCTTATTACTAAGGTACACTATACGGCATTTTTTCGCCAGAACCCGCTTAGCGGCTGTCTCTTGAGAGTTTGCTAATCAGCACTTTCCAGCTTTCCCCTCCACCCAATAGGTGACGTTGTAGTTTGTTATACAATAGTAAACCATATTATGGTATTGTAATAGGAACAAATGTTCCTATTTTGGTTGTTTTTTAACTTCTAAATTTTCCCTATACATAAACAATGGTAAAGGAGAATCAGTTGTGAGCGCCTACGAAGAATACAAAAGGGAGATTTACCGGATTGGCTGGAGAATCCAATACAAAGCAAGAAAGGTCCGTGTACGGGAGCTCCCTCTCTTTGATAATTGCACAATCGATCATAATTTTACGGTCACTTCCGATACGAAAATATGGATTCAAGACCTTCTAAGCCAGCTTCCATCCCAGGGAAGTACCATTATCAGCAAGCTTTATCTGCAAGACATGACCGAAAACGAGGTTGCAAAGGAACTTCATCTCAGTCAACAGGCGGTGAACAAATGGAAAAAGAAAATGATTCAAATATTATCTCAGACCGCGAATTTTTAACTCTGCTTCAAGCAGCAAAAAGAAAAGACCCGGCAGCCACATTGCAGCTGGTGAACTTATTCAAAGAGGATATCCTCAAAGTTAGTAGATACATCCATCTGCCTGTAGAAGATGCTGTTTCTATGATCACTCTGGAATTCCTTGAATTAATACAAGGGGAAAACCATGAACCGATGTTACCGGAATGACTTCTTTTGGAAACGGTCCCCACAGAGAAAAGGATCACAAAGCGGAATAATCCGCCTGTGATCCTCTATTAACTGCACTTTAAAATGAATTAGTTGACCTCGTAATTATGGCCATAGTTATTATCCCAATACGTTTGCCCGCCGGTTGTATACGAAATCGCATATTTAACATTTGTGGCACCTGGAACATTAATACTGTATTTCCAGGATTCAACACTATTGAAATTATTCACGGAGCCACCGTAAGCAGCGAATACCTCATGAGTCGTTGCCCAGTTGTCTGTTGTGTACACTACTTTTACTGTTTTCGTCGGATTCAGGTTTTTCACAAAGATATATCCACTAAATTCACCATTGCTTAGAGTACTTTTGTCGTTAAGCACATTTGGTGCTCCCAAAATCACGGAGCTCAGTGGATATGAACTATTGACTTCATTGTAATAATTCGCCCCCCCGTTGTTATCCCAATAGATCTGGTTATTCACTTCGTATTTAATTGCGAATTTTATGAATTTCGGATCCTTCAACTCTAAATGATCTTTTGAACCATCTGTTCTGGAAATGCCAAAATGCCACTTCTCACGGTTTACATCCGTCGGCCCTACATATGTCGCAGTCGTATCATACCAATTTGTGTCATCCGTGGTGTAATGAACAGTGACATTTTTCACAGGTCCCAGATTAGCAACATCAATATTCCCGCTGAATCCGACATATCCATTTTTATACATAACACTGATATCCGAGTCAATAAGTTTAACCTCATCACCGCTGGCAAATGCCGATCCCACAAAGGATACACCAAAAATCAGAGTAAACATCATCAATCCAGCAAATAGTTTTTTCATTGCTTTCACAGTTCTCGCTCCTCTAATTTTAAATTTTTACAACAGAGTCTTAAGCCGACTAGGATGAGATACATACATATACATTTGTACACTTATTGTTCTTTCATCCCTCCTTAAGCATATCGAAACCAAGTTGTAATCTCTAAAATGTTAATTTTTTCCTATTGATAGGATAACTTTAACTAAAATTTATGTAAAAAGTAAATAAGTAACATATTTAGAGTCCTGTAGGTTACGAAATCCGCATTGTTGTATAACATGCAGGATTTTCGTCCATTTGGTAAAGACACGCCCAAATTGTTGTACAATTTACAAGATTTTTGTCCGTTTAGCGTAATTAGGACTCAGATTATTGTAAATCGTACAAGATGTCCACCCATTCGGCCTGCTTAAGGCACACTTTGTTGTATTCCGCGCAGGATTTTCGAGGGTTAACCCCCCGTTGCGGACAGGAAAGCCGTTATTGAAGGAAGATTCGTCTTTTCCACAGGAGAACGGACTGAGATGCCTTTATTTGTCCCTTTCCCCTTTATTCCAGGCTCCATCGAACGATATAACGACTCCTGAGTCCGTAACCGCTGAAAAAGCAAGATTTTTGGCAAAATAAGGGCTCCTCAGTCCGCTTCAGTCCGCGGATGGAGCCCCATCCTCCTGCATCGCTTATATCCTCTGAGGCTTCCAAGATCTCCGCATTTTTTGACATTGTATAATTTCCTATACAACAAAAAAATCCCTTTAAGGCTGTTGACATTGCCTCTGGGGATTTTATTAACAAGCTATATCTTTAAGATTATTTTCTCTTAACAATACAAACAGCCCCGATGCAGAAAGAGTGATTCATCGGAGCTGTTTGTAATTGCTTCCCTTAAATCTTATAAGCCTTCATCGCTTTTCTGATCTCCTTAATGCTTGGGCGTTTGCCGTACATCAGGACCCCGGTCCGGTAGATCTTGGCCGCGAGCCAGCCCAGGCCGAATGTGGTTGCCAGCAGGATCACAAGCGAGACGGCAATTTCCCAGAAGGCCACCTCCCCTACCCCAATCCGCAGCACCATGCTGAGCGGTGAGGTAATAGGCACAAAGCTTGCCACCTTGATCAGCATCGTGTCCGGAGCGGAGATGCTGAACAACGGAATGTAGAAGGCTACAAAGGTACACATCATTACCGGCATCAATGCCTGGCCCAAGTCCTCAGTGCGGCTTACAATGGAGCCTACAGCAGCATACATTAAGGCATACAGGAAGTAGCCCAGCACATAAAGGATGAAGCCATATACCAGGATGCCATAATTCAATTGTCCAAGATCCAGGTCAAAATCAGTCAATATGCTGGCGTTATGCGGAAGCATCAGATTGACGGCGATACTTCCCGAGATAATGGCAATTTGCATCAGGCCGACCAGGAAGATCCCGATGACCTTGCCGAACATTTGCGTTAGCGGCGAAGCGCTGGTAATCAGAATCTCCATGATGCGGGAGCTTTTCTCCGAGGTTACTTCTGCCGAAATCATATTCCCGGTCATGGTAATCGACATGAAGAACAGGATCAGAAGCACATAGACGATAACATAATTGATAGCCGGCTTCGATTCATCCGTTGCTGCGCCGTCCTTTCCATCCGTACTGAGCTGCTGGGTGCCGATGGATACGGGCGCAAACATCGCCGCTACCTGCTCCTGGGTCAGCTTATCGCCGGCAATCAGCTGTGTATTGATCTGCTGCAGCGCACCCTGGAGATAAGTCTTCAGGTCTTTATCCAGCTCTCCGTCCTTGCTGTGGTAGGTGACTGGAGGGACGCCTTCACTGCCTTTGGCATCAAAGGTAAGGTAACCTTCAATTTTATCGTCATCCAGTCCCTGCTTCAGGGCAGCGTCATCCGCCGAGGCAAAGGCCGTAAAAGCTACGGTGTCCGTATCTTCATCTGCATCCGCAGCCGCAGGCGGCGCATACGCCAGCAGGAGCTCAGCGGCACGGTTCCCCTGTTCAGCCACAACACCGATCTGCGTGTTTTTGGCTCCATCATCCCCCTGGAACACCTTGATGAAGTATGGAATATTCATGCCGATGCTGATCAGCAAAATCAGAATCAAGGTTGTAATCAGGAAGGATTTGGTTCTTACTTTATTTTTGAAGGTAAAGCTGATAATTGTCCCCATTTTATTCATTAGATTCACCCACCGCTCTGATAAAGATTTGGTTCAAGGTTGGTTCCTTGATTTCAAAATGTTCAACCTCACCGGCTGCCATCGCGTGTTGCAGGATACGCTGCGCTGCACCGATCTCGCTGATGGAGAGCAGATACCCCCGCTCCTGCTTCTGCACCGCGCTTACCCCTGGAATCTTGTCCAATCCGCTCAATTCGCCGGCCGTCCTGAGCGCGACTTCTTCACGCGGATACCCCTTCTTAATCTCACGAATGTCGCCTTGCACGACCGTATTGGAACGGTCGAGAATCGTAATATTACGGCATAGCTCTTCCACATGCTCCATCCGGTGGGTAGAAAACAGAATGCTCGTGCCCTGGTCACGCAATTCTTTTACGGTATCCTTAAGCAGCTCAACGTTGACAGGGTCCAGACCACTGAACGCCTCGTCCAGAATCAGGATTTGCGGCTTATGCACAACTGCGGCGATAAAGCCCATCTTCTGCTGGTTGCCCTTGGAGAGCTCTTCGATCTTCTTGTTGTAATACTCCGGAACGTCAAAACGTTCCAGCCAGAAGCGGAGGCTCTTCTCCGCATCACCGGCTGACATGCCGCGCAGCCGGGCCAGATAGATAATCTGGTCGCTGACCTTAACCTTCGGGTACAGCCCCCGTTCCTCCGGGAGATATCCCATCATATGCTGCAGCTCATCGCTGAACGGCTTACCGTTATAAAGAATCTTCCCTCCATCGGGATAGATCAGTCCCAGCACCATACGCATGGTCGTTGTTTTGCCGGCGCCGTTGGCACCGAGCAGTCCATAAATCTCTCCTGGCTCCACCTTCAGGCTGATTCCATTTACTGCGGTTTTGTCTCCATACTGCTTCATAACTTGTTCCAGCTTCAAAGCTTCCATTCTTCTAGTCTCCTCTCTCCTGGTCAATCAGTGCCGGGCGGTGCCCCTGTGTCCATAAGCTCAGGATTTCATCCAGCTCCAAAATCCGGCTCTTGATAACCTTTACGCCCAAATCCTGGACACGTTTCTCATTCTGCTGTGCTTGCGGGGTAATAAATGAGGCGACACCCGGTGTATCTATGGCAAAATGCAATGCTCCCGGCAGCTCTTGTGCAAGCTCCCCCAGCTCTTCCTCATTCTCCACCTGGACCCAAATCTCGCTCCATGAGCCAAACAAGCTGTCCTTCTCGGCCATTCCGAGCAGCTGCCCGTGATGCATCAGCACAATATAATCCGCGAGCCGCCGCACCTCCTCCACAATATGGGTCGAAATCACCACTGTAGCGCCGGACTCATCCATATATTTGCGCAGAGTCTCAATCATTGCCTTCCAGGCAAAAGGGTCCAGCCCTGAGGATGGCTCATCCAGCAGCAGCAGCTGTGGACGGGCCGCCAGTGCAGCGGCAATCTCGAACTTGCGGCGCTCGCCCTTGGACATTTTGCCCAGCTTGGCATCCTCCGGCACTTCAAACTTTGCCAGCAGCGCCTCGAAGAAATCCTGATCCCAAGCCGGGTACCAGTGGCGCCGGAATTCGGCAGCCTCTGCGGCACTCCAGTATTTCTCCTCGGCCTGCGGGTTTTCCGGTACGTAGGCAATACGCTGGCGAAGCGCAAGCGGCAGCCCGTCCGCATAGGAATGCTCGAACCAGCGGATTTCGCCCTCATCGGGGAAGGTCAGCTGCAGGAGCATATGCAGCATTGTGCTTTTGCCGGAGCCATTCTGGCCCACCAGTGCGGTAATATAGCCCTGCGGAAGATTTAGATTCAGGGGGCCTATGGTCTTGCCCTGCCGCCGCTTTTTGCTTACATTACGCAGTTCTATGGCCTGCTGTACCATGGATTGACGCCTCCTTTCAAGTCTGTGTTCCATATTTGTGCTTCACAATTTCCGTGAAGAGCTCCGTCAGCTCCGCTTCCGAGCATTGTACCGACAGACCGACATCCACTGCATTTTCCAGCGCCTTGCGGATCGCCTCTTTCTTGTACCCCTCCATCGCCCCTTCGCCTACATGGGAGACAAAGGTACCTGTACCCTGCCTGGTCCGCAGCAGCCCCTCGTTCTCCAGATCCTGATAGACACGGCGCACGGTGATCACACTGCATTTCAGATCGCCGGCAAATTCCCGGATCGATGGAAGGAGTGTCCCCTCGGTGATCACTCCGCTGATTATCAGCGATTTAAGCTGGGTTTCGATCTGGTGGTACAGCGGCTCGGCGCTGTTTTCATTAATTTGTATCGGTATCCACATGATTCACACCCGCCTTCCACACTCCGGCAAGCCGGAGCGCTTCCTTGCTATTCAGCCCCTTCATACGAGATCACGGCTCTTCAGCCGGTAGATGGTCCATTTGGAGAACAACTGCACGGATACAGTGCCAAGCAGCAGAGTCGCCCACATCAGCGGGGAAGCGAGGCCCCATTCCTTCGCATACCAGATGCTGTAAAGGAACAGATTCCCTCCCGCCTCCCCTACCAGCAGCGCCACGCCAAGGCATAGGAGCGTAATAAGCAGGAGAAGCCAGCAATACGTTTTACCACTAACCATTAATTCAATAAAAATGTACAGCCCGGTCAGCACAAGCGCGAACCCAACCCAGGTTAGTGCAAAAGCAAGATAGGCAGGAATAGACAATTCGCTCCGGAGCTGTCCGCTCATCGCATAAATGAGGCCGAAGTAGAGTACACCGTTCAGGGTGAAGGAGAACACCGTGTGCAGCTTTCTTTTGCACAGCACCACAGCGGCCGGGACCGGGAGACTGCGCATATAAGCGAGCATCCGGGTATACGAGTCCTCACTGAAATACTTCATTGTACGCCGTGAGAAGGTGAAGCCAAGCATTGGCGTCATTGAGATCAGCAGGAAATCTGCCAGTACCTTACCGTCCCCCGACTCCAGGACATCGCCGATAATCATTTCGCTAAATATCGACATATAGACCGTAAATAGAACCGCAAAAATCAGCGCCCTCAGCAGCTTCAGCTTATCGGCCCGGAAATCGCTCCGGACAATAACCCAGGCATCTTTTATAGTTGTCATGAACTGTAACCTCACTTTATGGTCTAAAACATAGTGTGCTTTTCTGTGTGCTTACTGTGTATATCTATATACACAGTATATGACCTGTGATTTCCAGTGTCAACCAAAAAGTTAAGACCTGTAATCGGGACTCTAACCGGGACTTGGGGAACCCTTGCCCTTATGCTACGCTAATAGAAGCAACGGCTTCACTGCTATTGAAGCCATAATATAAACGCACTGGAGGTTCATATGATCAATGATCCCTGGTTTACCGTACAACAAATCGATGAGACCACCTTCGCCATCAGTGAGTATGGACATTGGGAGAAGGTCCATTCTTTCCTCCTGCTGGGTCAGGAACGGGCGGCGTTGATTGATACCGGGCTGGGAATCGGCAATATCCGGACTATCACAGATCAGTTAACGAATCTGCCGATCGATGTGCTGACCACACATGTACATACTGACCATATCGGCAGCCATGGGGAATACGAGCGGATTTTTGTGCATGAGGGAGATCTGGATTGGCTCGTCCATGGCATTAAGGGCTTATCACTTGAACAGATCCGCCGGGATATCGGCAGAGATATCAGCCAGCCTGTGCCGGAGGGTTTTGATCCGCAGACCTACCGGCCCTTTCAGGGTGAGCCCGCAGGGTTATTGCGGGACGGAGACACTGTTGAGCTGGGCGGCAGAGCGTTAGCTGTGTATCATACCCCCGGCCATTCTCCGGGGCATCTTGTCTTCTGGGATACGTTGAACGGCTATTTGTTCACTGGCGATCTGCTGTATGACGGAACTCCGGTCTATGCTTTTTACCCGTCCACCAGCCCTGTGGATTTAGTCGCGTCTTTGGAGAGGATTGCGGAGATTGATGGGGTACAGCGGATTTACGGATCGCACAACACACTGGGTCTCCATCCACAAATTCTGAGCGAGGTGAAGCATGCGGTGCAACTGCTGCGCAGGAATGATCTGGTCAAATTCGGCACAGGCCTTCATACGTTTAACGGCTTCAGCATACAGTTCTGACGGGGCACAGGAAGCCTGCAGCAAAAAAAGACCCGTGGAACCGAGCGCTCCCAAGCGGAACACAGGTCTCACAGGTCTTTTTTTATAACACAGCAATCAGGCTTGGATCAGGCTCCCAGAATAACTTCCCACACCGGCTTCGTATGTCCGCCCGGATAAAATATGTACAGCAGCACATACACCGCAACTCCTGTAATGGCTGTAATGAACCAGATCACAGACGTCACTCTGCCCCATTTCCGGTGCTTGGCGTATTTGGCCTTGAAGCCGAGGGTCAGCGTGGTAATCCCGAATACGGCTGCCACCGTTGCCAGCACGATATGGAATATCAGAAAAATGTGATACAGCAGCGACAGATCCTCAGGACCGCCCCACGAAGTATTGCCTACAAACACCGTTCTTGACATATATACGATAAAAAACAGAACGGCAGCGATAGCGGCAGCAATCATTGTCTTCTTGTGCGCCTCGCGTTTGCCCTTGATGATTAGTCTCCAGCCAATAGCCACCAGCACCGCACTGATCACGATGAAAGATGTGCTGATCGTTGGAAACACTGTAAAAATATCCATGATTATCCTCCTCGGTGTTCTACCGGCTATACCCGGGTCAAAACACGCTCCTCCAGCTCAGAAGAAGGCGCAGGAACTTCCGCATCGTCTTGCCCGTTCTCTTTTTTATACCAATGATAGAACACATAAGCAAGCATCGAGGCAAAAATAAATTCCTGGATGAACTTCATGGCGATCCCGCCCACCTGCTGATCCACCTTGGGTGAGAGCCAGCCGAAGAACGACGGCCCGCCAAAAGCCTGCAGCAGCTCCGCAGGACTCCCGGACACACAGTACCCCATCGCCCGCGCCCAGGTCTGCGGATCACTGTAAGTGGCATAGAGCGGCTCCCCCGCAAAAATAATCAGCCCGCAGGCCGGCGTAAGCAGCACCATGTTCAGGAAAATAAACCCGATCTGGCCCAGTCCGTTTATGCTGCGCAGCTCCGGCAGCGGGTTAATCAGATTCCACCACATCAGCGCGGAGGTCAGAAACAGCACAGCGTAGTACAGCCGGTGCACCGCAAAATGCAGCATGACATAATCATGGATCACCGGGATATGATAGAGCGAAAATAATCCGTTGAACAGCAGCGCCGCCACTACCGGGTGAGCCAGAAAAGATACACGCCGCAGCGGGCGGAGCAATCCCTTCAACAGGGCTCGCCAGCACCAGTCAGGAATGCCCAGCATAATCAGCGGGACCGCAACCAGGTAGGAGAAGGCCATGCTCGCCATATGAAAAGAGAATAAAATATGTCCCAGCAAACTCAGCGGCCCGCCTTGGGCCAGATACAGCGCCAGCATGCCGAAGATGAACGAAAACCGCCGCCACAGCGGAACCTGTGATGAACCCTGGAAACGACCGGAGAGCGGGCCTATCAGCACAAAATAACCGGCTGTGAGCAGCAGCATAACTGCCAGAAACAGCGGACTCCACAGCTCGGCAAAGCTAAAGTAGGATAATCCCAGCATGATACCCAAGCCTCCTTTGCACGGGATGATTGATAGGACAAAGCCCGATCGCGCAATAAAGTCGCCGGTTGGGCGGAGCCCGGGGCTGGCGCGGGCGCTGCTGCGCGGGGGGCGCGGGCTGGCGCGAGTGCTGCTGCGCGTGGGGCGCGGGCTGGCACGGGCGCTGCCACGCGTGGGGCGCAGCCTTTTCCTCAAGCTGCGATTGCTAAGTGGAATTTCTACCACTAATCTTACTGCAAACCCGCTGCTGAGACTGCTAAGTGGAATTTGTACCACTAATTCAGCCAAAACCGCGTCCATCCGCAGTTTTCAGCAAAATTAAGTGTACTTTTTCCCACTAATACTCGGTTTTCGCCTGAAAAACGGAAAATAAGTGTACTTTTTCCACTTGCTCTTCCCACTTCCTCTTCCACTAACCCCTCGGTTCCCCAGCAATTTAGTTTGTTAATCCCCTGCATAGAGCCGCCTGACCGCACACTGCCCGCACACTGCCCGCACACTGCCCGCATACTGCGCCCATTGGACCATTTAGCAGCAAGCCGTTCTCCCAACAAGCCGCTCTCCGCATGCAAAAAAGGCGGCATCGCCCGCCGCCCCCATGCAACGCTAATCCCACCATACCCAGTAGAGCGCCATCACAATGCAGGTTCCAGCGATAAAAAAGCCGCCCAGCATAAATATAATGGGCAGCAGGTGCCCTTTGTCCTTGAGATGCATCCAGAAGCCCATTTGCAGGAATACCTGAAGCACTGCCATCACCAGAAGCAGGATCACGGCAAATGTGGCATTGACACCCCCGGCAGCTACAGCCGCAAAGGCAATCAGCGTCAAAACGACAGAGAAGGCAAATACCACAATATGCCGCTGCGGCCCTTCCTGCCGGTGGCGGTGCTTCACCGCGCCGCTCGAAGCGGAATGCTGTTCTGTCGCCATGGTTACCCCACCTTTCCGAGCAGGTATACGACGGTAAAGATAAAGACCCATACCACATCAATAAAATGCCAGTACATGGCCGAAACATAAATTTTGGGCGCGGTTACGACCGTAAGCCCCTTGCGCGCAAGCTGCCCGATCAACACGGAAATCCAGAGGATGCCAAAAGCCACATGCGCGCCGTGAAAGCCAACCAGTGTGTAGAACGCCGAGCTGAAGGCGCTGGTGGTCATGCCGAACTCCTCATGTCTTACATATACGCTGAATTCATAGATTTCCAGCACCAGAAAGCATAGTCCCAGAAATACCGTAACCAGCAGCCAGTTGCGAAGCACCGCTACCTTCCCCCTGTGCATGGCCTGAATGGCGAAAACACTGGTCAGACTGCTGACTAGCAGGAGGAATGTTGCAGCCGCCACCAGCGGCAGATGGAACAGATCATTTGCCGACGGGCCTTCATTGGTCTGGTTCCGCAGTGCCAGGAAGGTGGCGAACAGGGTTCCGAACAGTACCGACTCCCCGCCCAGGAACAGCCAAAAGGCCAGCACCTTGTTGCGTCCCTCCAGGGTTGCTTTTTCAGGTTCGTGCGGAAGATTACCCGCCGCACTTTCGGCATGTGCTGTTGTCATGTCCGCTCACCGTCCTTCCAGCTCTTCAGGCTCGATATGCCAGCCGTGATCATCATAGAGCGACCGCAGCAGCATCGACCCGAAGGTAATCACCAGCCCGATGGCTGTAACAAGATAATTATTGAACAAAAAGCCCATGAACGCATTCCCGAAGTCATCACGGCTGAACATGAAGCCCAGGCCGGCAATAAAGATGCCGACTGACATGAGGAACGGCAATATCGTTGCCGATGGCATATGAATCGGACCGACCGGCTCTGCAGGAGTCATAGTTTTATGACCCGAGGTTTTTTCCTTCCAGAAGGCATCCAGTCCACGCACCAGCGGAGTCTGTTTGAAATTGTATTCCGGCGGCGGCGAGGAAATCGTCCACTCCAGCGTGCGGCCGTCTTCCCAAGGATCATCTGGCGCGTCTGCCGGCTTTCGGGAAGTCAGGAAAATATTTGTGAGGAAAATAAGTACCCCCACCCCCATCAGTCCCGCCCCGATCGTACTAATGAGATTCAGCAGGTCAAACTGCTGGTTCGGCAGATAGGTGAATACGCGGCGCTGCATCCCCATCAGTCCCAGGAAATGCTGCACGAAGAAGGTGAGATGGAAGCCGATGATGAAGGTCCAGAAGGTCCATTTACCCAAGGTTTCGCTCAGCATCCGCCCAAACATCTTCGGCCACCAGTAATGCAGCCCGGCGAACAGACCGGACACCAGACCGCCTACAATGACATAATGGAAATGCGCAACAACAAAATACGTATCATGAAACTGGAAATCGGCAGGCGCAGAGGCCAGCATGACCCCGGTGACGCCCCCCATCGTAAAAGTGGGAATAAAGCCGACCGCGAACAGGTTGGGACTCGTAAACCGCACCTGACCGCCCCACATGGTGAACAGCCAGTTGAAGATTTTGATCCCTGTCGGTACGGCAATCAGCATGGTGGATACCGAGAAGAGGGCGTTCGCTACCGGGCCCAGGCCGGTGGTGAACATATGATGCGCCCAGACCATGAAGCCCAGGAAAGCGATCAGGATCGTGGCAAATACCATGGAGCTGTAGCCGAACAGGCGCTTGCGCGCGAAGGTCGGGATGACCTCCGAGATGATGCCGAAGGCCGGGAGAATCAGAATGTATACTTCGGGATGACCGAAGATCCAGAAAATATGCTGCCAGAGCACCGAGTTCCCGCCTGCCGAGGTATCGAAGAAATTAGCTTCGAGAATCCGGTCGAACGTAAGCAGCACCAGCCCGACTGTAATAGCGGGAAAAGCAAACAGGATAATCGCAGAAGTAATGAAGCTGGCCCAGACGAACATCGGCATCCGCATAAAGGACATGCCCGGCGCACGCATCGTAATGATGGTAGCCAGAAAGTTAATGCCCCCGATCAGCGTCCCGAGACCGGCAATCTGCAGCCCAATGGTGTAGAAATCCACCCCATGTGTGCCGCTGTACTGGGTGGTGGACAACGGAGTATACGAGGTCCAGCCGGCATCGGGCGCACCGCCCATGATCCAGCTGAGGTTGAGCAAAACCCCGCCGAACAGAAAGGTCCAGAAGCCCAGCGCATTCAAAAACGGAAAGGCGACATCGCGCGCACCGATCTGCAGCGGAATTACCGCGTTCATCAGTGCGAAGATCACCGGCATGACACCAAGAAAGATCATGGTCGTGCCGTGCATGGTGATCAGTTCGTTAAAGGTCTGGGCATCCAGAAAGGTATTCATCGGCTTGATCAGCTGGATACGGATCAGAATGGCCTCAAGTCCGCCGATGCCAAAAAACAAGCCTCCGGCCCACAGGTACAAAATCGCTATCTTTTTATGATCGACGGTGGTAATCCAGTCCATCAGTCCGGTATGGCGTTTCACGCTGTGGCCATGCCTCAATGGCGGTGATGGATTCAGGGACTGCGCTGCTTGAGCCAAGGTTCGTACCCCCTTTTCGAATATAGCTGCTTCCAATGCAGAATGTAAGCTCTAGTCCAGCGTGTAGCCGGCCAAAAACTCGGCAATTCCGTCTATCTCTTCATCACTTAAGCCCATATCCTTCTTAGGATCAGGCATCTTGTTACCGGGTTTGACGCCTGCGGTATCATGCAGCCAGGTCTTAAGATTCTCCAGTACCGGCGCTCCGTCCACCCCTGTATCGTCGTTCAGCAAGATCCCCGCCACGGACTCCCGCGAGCCGATTCCGGTCAGATTAGGCGCACTCGACAAATCCGGCATATCCCCTACGGCATGGCAGGTCAGGCATTGGGATTTGAATTTCTCGGCCAGAGCCGGATCTTCCGGCAGCACAGCCGGAGCCTTCATAGAGTTGACCCATTTCTCAAACGCCGCTTCGCTGACGGATTTCACCTTGAACTCCATAAAGCCATGGGAGGGTCCGCAGAGCTCTGCGCATTTGCCCCGGTAAACGCCTTCATTGGGCGCACTGAAACTGAACCGGTTCGTTGTTCCATCAGGGTTGGTATCCATTTTTCCGGAGAGCGAGGGGACCCAGAAGGAATGCAGCACATCCTTCGTGCTCAGTTCAAAAGCGATATCCTTCCCGGCAGGAATCACCAGATCCTGCGCAGTCGTTACTCCATAATCGGTATACTCGAATTCCCACCAGTACTGGTGTCCGGTCACCTTGACCTTTATGGCGTTTTTGTCGCTGGAGTGATCATTCCCGGCAGCGAACACTGCTTTAACCGTGGGAACCGCCAAGACCACTACCAGCACCAGCGGTATGACCGTCCAGAGCACTTCCAGCTTGAAGCTGCCCTCCACCTGCTCGGGCATCTCTCTCTGATCGGGTTTGCGCCGGAAACGGACCAGTACATAGGCTGCAATGGAAAAGACGATCAGCAGTACAACAATCATGATAGTGATCGACAGCTTCATCAGATCGAACGAGCTTTCCGCCGCCGGTCCTTGAGGACGAAGCACCGACAGGTCCTCCCGCCCGCATCCGGCAAGTATGAGTCCAAGTGCTGCGGTCATGGGAAGAAGCCGCTTTCCAGCCTGCCACGTTTTCATCATTGATCTACCCCGCTTTTCCCGATTTCGTAGATTAGAGTATTATCCTGTCAATTATAACAATCACTATTAATATAAGTTTGAAGGGGTGTTTTGTCAATCGTTCACAACAAATTCACATTTGTTTTTTGGAAGTATAAAGTCTTGTCTTTACTGGATTTAAGAACGCTTTCAAAAACACCGGAAAGTCTGCTATAATGAATAAAACGCATACATATCTAATTGTGTATATTAATTCATTTGACTATTTTGAAGGGACTGGCTGTTCGGGGGCAAGCAGACAAACAAAAAAAACCGATTCCGGCAGCAAGCTGCCCGGGCACGGTTTATGAGAATCCTCATGGATGTAATTACTCAGATTGATGTTTTTCCAAAAATCAGCAAGCACCGGTTCCTGTCTGTTGTTTAGGAGACGGATGAGTTCATTCTCACCAGCTCATGCTCCACGACCATGGTCAGCTCCTCTTCGTAGCCTCCCGTAATCCGATACTTCCGGACGTACTCCTTTACAAATTTCTTGGGATCTTTGGGCCGGAAAATTCGTGTCATTTCCCGCAGACTTTCCTTGACTTCGTTATGACCTTTACTTGCCATGATCAGTTCCCTCCCAAAACATTGAAAATGAATGCTCCGTTGTAGAGAATGCATGATGAAAAGTTCGCCGTAACCTTGAAATGCAAGTGTCAGAAACCATACACATACGCAGCTTGCATTATCCGCCAATACAATATTCCGGTGTAAGGAATTCCGTCTCGCCGGTGAAGCAGGTTCGTCGTGATTTGGGCTGAGAATAAGGACGTCCTATCCATTGGGACCCCTTAGACACTTTTGTACCCGAAGAGCCACTTGCTGAATCACTCCTTTCGGGCCTTATCGTTATATTGTATCATATTCCCGTCCAAGTTCCACCTTTCCATGTAAAATGTGCGAAGTGAATTATTTTATACATTTTACCTTCCAAGGCCGGTTAGGGTGGCGAACACTCGCTGAAAAGCAGAAATTCCCAGGACTGACTGGACTGTTGCTTATAATGTTAGAATGCCCAGGACTGGCAAAAATATCAGCCGCTCACCAAAGTCTCTTGTGGCGCTTTCCGTCCCCTCCGGGGTGGGCCTATTAGTTACATCGGCGGTTCCCGGCAATCTGATTAGCTTTGGAGGCCTGGAGCCACATACTTTGTACCTATCACTCATAGAATTGTAGGGGAGCAGAAAAATAGCAATCTGCCTTCTTCCACCATGCCCAAGGAGAGTGAGCCCTTGTCCCCTATCAGATCCTCCACCGGAATACCGGATCATATCGCCGCTGCCCTCTGTTACTTTTTCCCTTTTATTGGCGGGATTGTTTTTCTTGCCCTCGAAAAGCGCAGCCGTTTCGTCCTTTTCCATGCGCTGCAGTCGCTGATCGCCTTCGGTGCGCTGATGGTTGCCCATGTGTTGTGCGGTTTCATTCCGCTGCTGGGTCCACTGGCCGCCCCCATCATCTCCCTGTGCTCGTTCGCCGTATGGCTGCTTATGATCTACCACGCACTGGGCGGAAGATGGTATAGGCTGCCTTGGGCGGGAGATATCGCTGAACGCCAGCTCCGCCAGTTGTAGCCTGCTGCTAATAGCCTTTCTGGAACTTTGACTGGTCGTTATTGCCCTGTTAAAAAGATTCCCTTTTGCCCTGTTCCTCCGTACAATGGAATCACAAGCAGAAACGGTACCGTTTCAGTGAGAAATATAAGGATTATAAATAGCATGGAACATATATATCCTTATGTTTGGGCATATTCATCTGCAGGCTGGAGGAACGTACATGTATTTATTGATCATAAATCCCCGCTCCGGCGGAGGGGCCGGAGGGCGCACCTGGCACGCCGTGGAAGCGATGCTGCAGGCCCGCGGCACCGCTTACGAAGCGCTGTTCACGCAAAGCGCGGACAGCGCCGAGTCCCAGGTGCTGCACGCGCTGGCCCGGCGCGAGGACTGGCGCGCCGCCATCGTCGTCGGCGGCGACGGGACGGTCCACAGCGTGCTGGGCGCGCTGCGGCGCAGAGGCGTGGCGCTGGCGGTGATTCCCGCCGGCTCCGGCAATGACACCGCCCGCGGCTTCGGCATCCCGCTGGCTGCCGGGGCCGCGCTGGACGCCGCGCTGCAGGACCGCTGCCTGGAAGCGGACCTGCTGTCAGGCGCGGACGGCCTGACGCTGACCGCCGTGGCCAGCGGTTTTGACGCCCAGGTGGCCGTCAATGTGAACCGCAGCCGGTACAAGCGGCTGTGCAACGCTATCGGGGCCGGCCGGCTGGCCTACCTCATCGGCATTCTGCATACGCTGATGACCTTCAAGCCCTGCCGCGTGAGCGTCACCTGCGACGGGAAAGAGCAGGCCTTCGAGAAGGCCTGGCTGGTCTCGGTCTGCAACCTGCCCAGCTACGGCGGCGGGCTCCTGATCTGCCCGCAGGCGAAGGCCGGCGACGGCCTGCTCGACGTCTGCGTCGTGCACGGGCTCAGCCGCGGGCAGCTGCTGCGGCTGCTCCCCACGGTCGTGAAGGGCAAGCATACGCAGCTGCCCTTCGTGACCATGCTGAGCGGACGCAGCGCAGCCGTCCGCTTTGCGGAGCCGCGCCAGGCCATCGGCGACGGCGAGAGCCTCGGCACGGTGCCGCAGGCCGTGCGCTGCGAACCGGGCGCGCTGCGCGTGCTCTCGCCGCTCGCCAGCGCGCAGGGCGCAGCCAGGCCCTGCTCCGCGAGCGGCTAAGGTGCGCGGCGCACCCGGAGACGGTGCAGCGGTTAAGCGCATTGGTGTCCGTAACATCGCATTTCGGGGATTGATTGCTCAAAAAAGCGTGCCGGTGTCCGTAACAAACACATATCCGTGCCCGATTGCTCGAATAAACCCTCTGGCTGGCATCCGTTTTGCAGCCGCGTCCGTCCGTTTAGCGCCAGCCATGCCGCACATCCCTGTAAGCAAACAAAACGAACCCTATCTCCACAATAGTGTGGCGGTCAGGTTCGTTTGTTTTTTAATAGTATGGTGTATTCGTTGATCCGGGGCTTCTGCAGAGGGAAAAGCCGGGTCCGTATATGCCGGTGCACGCGCTGCATAACCTCAGTCCGCAGGCTCCGCTTCGTCCTCGACAAAGGATATCACTCCTTCGTCCAGCGAAGCAATCCGCACCAGCGACTCCACACGGTAGCCGGCTTCCTTGAGCAGCCGGTTGCCGGGCTGGAACGCTTTTTCGATTACGATGCCGATCCCGGCTACAGTCCCGCCCGCCTGCTCGACGATCCGGGCCAGCCCGAAGGCTGCCTCGCCGTTGGCCAGGAAGTCATCCACAATCAGCACGCGTTCACCGGGCGCAATGAACTTTTTGGAAACAGTAATTTCATTGCTTTCTTTTTTCGTAAACGAATAGACCTTTTCCACGAAAATATCCTCTGTCAGGGTCAGGGACTTCTGCTTGCGGGCAAAAATCAGCGGCACTTCAAGCTCCAGCGCGGTCATGATGCCGGGGGCAATCCCTGAGGATTCGATGGTCAGCACTTTCGTGACCCCCTCCCCGGCAAAACGGCGGGTAAACTCGCGGCCAACCTCACGCATCAGAAACGGGTCCATCTGGTGATTCAGAAAAGAATCCACCTTGAGCACGCCCTGTCCGAGAACAATGCCTTCACTGATCACCTTGTGTCTCAACAACTCCATCTGTGCTCCTCCTTCTCCCATCCCGTGGACCCGGCATCTCTTGCCTACAGCCCAGTGGGCTTCTGCGGCAGCAGGTTGCCAACCAGCGATTTCAGCTCATGATCCTCTTTACTGTTCGGCTTACCGCTGTCAAAGCCCGTAATGCGGATCTGTGAATAGTTCTCTCCGGGATTTACCGGCTTAAAAATCAGCTTCTCCCGGTCATCCAGCCGCACCGCAAATTTCATGTCCTTAAACATGTCAATCAGCTCCTGCTCGCCGGGGGTCTGCCCCTCATCCAGAAACAACAGGCCGCGCAACGGTTTGACGCCTTCGGTATGATCCACTTCAAAATGCACGATACACTCCATGCTTTTCACCTCCCTAAGCTAATATCAGGTCCTTCTTGGCGCCCTAATCAGCCGCGTCCTCCGACCGCAGTTGTCCCGCAGCCCTCTCGTCCGGTTCCTCCGGTTCTTCCCCGGCCTGGTCATGCAGCACATATTTACTGTAAATACGGCTGTAGCGCTCGCCATAACGCTTGGTGAGTTCTGCCCCCATATCTTCCTCCAGCTCAAACAGCACCATTTCCTGCGTAAAGTGGTTCAGTAAAAGCTCCACCAGCACCGGATGCTCAGTGACCACCGCCTGGGCGGTTCCATCTTCATAGCGCATGCCCAGCATGCACCAGCACCGGTCAATGACAAAAGAAAACTTGCGCCCTCCGCTTCTCGGCAGCTCTCCGCCCAGAGGCGGCCAAGCCGGATAGGGAGCCGTCGCCGCATTGCCGCCGTCAAAAGCCCACAGCAGCCTCACTCCGCGCATTTCCGCCTGTTCCAGCTCGCTGCGCAGCAGCGAGGCCTCCTCCCGCCATACATCGACCACGATTTCCTGCCGGGCCAGATTCAGCTGGCGGACCAGCGCCCCCAGCACATTGCGGTCGCCTTCCACATTATAGAAGGACGGGCTGACCGGTCCGCCGCGGGGCATTTCACTTTCCATATATGCCAGCGAAGCCTGGACCCTGCCGGAAATCATTGCCGCCAGCTCCTCCGGGTCCAGCACGCTGTAGCGCGCCGGTTCCCCTTCACCGCATCTAACATATCCTTGCTGGGTCAGGCGCTGAAGCGCCGCATATACGTTGGATCTTGATACTCCGAGCTGTTTGGCGACTTCGTAGCCCGAAGCCTGGCCTTTGGTGGCCAGCTCGACCATGATTTTGGATTCCATCTCTGTGAAACCCAAATTGCGCAGATGCAGCAGCAACTGTTCCATCTATGTTGTCCCCCTAAGCTGTCTGTGACTCCTGTCTATATTTGCTCCGAACCGCAGCGCGGACACCACATTGAGCCCTTCGGCAGATCTGCCCGGCAAATCTGGCATTTTACGATATCGCGTACACCACCGTCCTCACTGACGGCCGCTTCCTCCGGTTCACTGGCCTTCCAGTCCCGGATGCGCCGGTCCAGCTCAAGCTGCCGCTCGCGTTCCCGCTCCAGTTGATCAGCTTCGCGGCGGCTGCGCTCCTCGGCCTGGGCAGTTCCGGCATAATTCTCCAGAGGCAGCTCTTCCTCTTCAGGAAGCACCTCGGTATAGACAGCGCGGTGCTCGTGCCTCATGGCGAGTTCTTTTTCTGCCTCGGTCAATTCGTCCTCGCCGTAAAATTCATCCTCTTCCACTTCATGCTTATGAACGGTATGTACGTTCACTGCCGCTGCTTCTTTTCTCGGGGAGAGCTCCTCCAGCTTGCGTCCGCAGTGCGGGCAGAAATTTGCATCCAGCGCGACTACATGCCCGCAGGCACAGAGCCGTTCATTCTTAAGCTCAGCAATCCGTGCCCGCAGCTCGTCGATCTGCTCCTGATACTTGAAGCAGCCCCGCGAGAGTTCCACCATCTTGCCTTCCGCCACCGACATATCCCTTGAACGGTAGCCTTCATAGAAAAGCTTGCCCATTTTCATAAATTCAATTTCCATCTCGCGTTCGATATCGGAAATTTGGCCATTCAGCTTGCCGATCTCCACCGAGCTTTGTGCTTTTTCACTTACCCGGCTGGCACCGTCCTTAAGCCGCTGCAAAAAATTCATTGTAGTTCCTCCTTCTCCAGAGTGAGAACAGGGCTGACTCTCAGCCTCAGTATAGTGTAGTTACCCCTTAACGCTCCTTGCAGAAGCGGAATTGTGCTTCTATCATACCAAATGTCTCGATTAGATTCATTATTTGTCGTTCTGTGTATAATAGTAAGCAGAAACGGCTTCATCGTCCTTTTACAGGACGGTACCGTTTCAGCGAGAAATGTAAGGGTAATTTATTGCGTGAAGCATATAAATTCTTATATTTTTAAATAAACCGTGGCTAACCTTACCGGATGATGGAGGGATTACACTTGCAAAAGCGTGACAAGAAACGATATTTCGTGTCCGTGAATCACGGCCTCATTCAGGAAGTGCGCAATGATTCGGGCGAATATGAGGTGCTGCTCACTCCCGGGGAGCTGACAGGGCTGGAGGATATCCTCAAGGATTTGGCCAAAGAGGATGAATATGCCTTCCGCCGTGCTTTTGTACCCTATAAGTCTGCCGACCATGATGAAGCCATCGACCAGTTTGACGATCAGACAATCCGGCTATTTCAATATTTGCATCGCTATGGCTCTGAAGAAACCCGTCAGCAGATTGAGAAGCTGAATGTTCTGCCGAAGCTGTCCAATACAGGCTATGAGGATAAAGGTTATGATGGAGGCTCGCCTACCAACAAATAATTACGCAGCCGCCTGGAGCTTTATGTGTGCTAATACGCGGCGGGCGTCAAAATGTTTCTGTAAAAAACTAGCCATGGGCTGCTTTTCATCAATTATCAGGCCCCGGACGCTCCGGCACACAGCCGGAGAGCCCGGGGCTTATTTTGCTTCCGGGGCGGTTCATGGGTTAAAATATAATCAGGAACCAGTCACAAATAATGAAAACCGGGAGAGTCTCAGTGGAAGAAAATGATAGTACACAGGTTACGCTGAATCAGTTGCAGGTACATGTCAAGGATTTGCAGAAGTGGCAGGTGAGCGAGGAATTTGCTAAGCAGATTGAAAACTTCACAGCGCTTCCAGCACTCTACCGCCATGCGCTGAATGAGCTTGAGAATAAAATTGATATCCTCAAAACAGAGTGGCAGGCGCGTGACGGCTACAGTCCGATCGAGCATATCAAGTCACGGATCAAGGACCCTAAGAGCATTCTCCATAAGATGGAGCGCAAAGGGCATGAATTCACACTGGATAATATGGAGCAGCACATTCATGATATCGCGGGCATGCGCATCGTCTGTGCTTTTGTGAAAGATATCTACCGTCTGGTCGATCATCTGTGTGCACGCGAGGACATGCGGGTGCTGGAGATCAAGGATTACATTGCACATCCCAAGTCCAATGGCTATCAAAGCCTGCATCTTATTGTGGCCATGCCGCTGGTGCTGCTGGAGGGCACCCGCTGGGTGAAGGCCGAAATCCAGCTCCGCACGCTTGCAATGGATTTCTGGGCCAGCATGGAGCATATTCTATATTATAAATTCGACAAGCAGCTCCCTTCACATGTGGCCGAAGAATTAAAGGAAGCAGCACGTGCCGCGGACGAACTGGATCAGAAGATGCTCCGCCTGCGCCGGGAGATTCTGGAGCTGGCTGAAAGACCCGCAGAAGAATAACGCTCTTATACTGTCACAAAGGCAGCCGATGCACAGGGAACACCTGTGTATCGGCTGCCTTTAGGTTTAAGCGGTAGCAAACCATTGAATAATAGGTCTGCCCACTTCCGTCGAATTCAAAGGTACTTTTACCTCTCATTCCGTTCATCCGTCTACTTCCGCCCATCAGGGCGAATGTGCTTCTCTTCTCTTATCGCGCTGTTGTCATGAACTGCAATTATCACATTACCTTCGTTCTTTAACGACAAAAAAGCCGCATCCGGTAAGATACGGCTTTTGTTCATTTCACATCTTCTTCAAGCCAGCTGCCCTGCGGGCAGCCGCTGCAGCCACTTCCCGCATGATCAGCGCCAGCCCTTCGGCGGCGTTGGGGGTCCGCGGCAGGAGAGACGCCCAATCCTCGGCGGGCTCCGCTACCACCGGGGACACCGGAAACGGCCGGGCTGCGATCTCATGGAACAGCGGACCCGGCTGGTGAAGCGAGCCTTCGGCGGCAGCCTCGGCCAGCCATTCGCCGGAGGACACCGCAGGCCCTTTGCGCTCCAGCCGGGCAAGCTCCGCCGCCAAGGCACCGGATGCATCCGGCTTGGCTTCCTCTTCCTCTGCGGTGCCCGGCCCGGCCCATAGGCCGAATACACCAGCCAGCAGCTCCTCCTTGTCCAGGCCGCGCAGCGACAAGGCCAACAGAGGCTCCTCAGCCAGCCGCTGCTTCAGCAGCTTTTGCAGCTCCGCCCGTTCTGCTGCTCCGCTCCCCAGCTCGTAAACCGCAGATGCAAGTTCTGCCCCGTCAGGCAGCAAACCCAGCCCGGCAAGCCTGGCGCTTAGTTGTCCTTGCAGCAGTTCATACAGCTCCCCCGGACGCGCGGCAAGCTCCAGCAGTACAGCCTGTTTGCGTGCAGCCGGCCAGGGAGAAACCTCCAAGGTGAGCACTGACGGTGCTGCTTCCTGAGCCACAGCCGCCATTTCATATCCCCCCTGCACCACGGGTGCAGGGCCGGATCCCCGTAGACCCTTCACTTTTACGATACCGGGCTGAATTTCCAGCCGCAGCTCAAGCTCTTCGCTCATTGCGGACTCCCCCTTCACCATTTTCGTTTCCGCTACATCCAGTCCTGTCCCTGCAGCTCAATCAGTTCCTTCAGTTCATGATTGGACATTTCAGTCAGCCAGTTTTCGCCGGAGCCGACGACCTGCTCCGAGAGGTTTTTTTTGCGTTCAATCAGCTCATCGATCCGTTCTTCCAGCGTTCCCTGGCAGATCAGCTTATGCACCTGCACATTTTTGTGCTGGCCGATCCGAAAAGCCCGGTCGGTCGCCTGGTTCTCCACCGCCGGATTCCACCAGCGGTCATAATGCAGCACATGGTTAGCCCGTGTCAGGTTAAGACCCACGCCTCCGGCTTTGAGCGAAAGCACAAAAAAGGCCGGACCTTCACCCTCTTGAAAGGCATGAACCATTTCATCACGCTCCCGCTTGGGAACTCCGCCGTGCAAAAAGAGCGGGGCTTTGCCGTACCGTCTGGCCAGTCTGCTGACCAGAAGTTCCCCCATCGCCACATACTGGGTAAAAATCAGGGCAGATTCCCCCAGCCCGGCAATACTGTCGAGGACCTCGAACATCACTTCCATTTTGCCGGAAGCCTCGCTGCGCTGTCCCCGTCCTTCATCCCCGCGGAAAAGCTGCGGATGGTCACAGATCTGCTTCAGCTTGGTCAGGGAAGACAGCACCAATCCCCGTCGGGCCATCCCTGAGCGCTCTCCGATCACCCCAAGCATCTCATTGACTACCCCCTGATACAGCGCCGCCTGCGTCTCTGTGAGCGTGCAATACTGCTTCAGCTCCAGCTTCTCCGGCAGATCCTTGGAGATATCCGGATCACTCTTCAGCCGCCGCAGCAGAAAAGGCGATACGAGGCGGTGCAGCTCGCGCAGCCGGTCCCCGCCTTCCCCGGAAACATAACGCTGGCGGAACGAATGATATGTGCCCAGGTAACCCGGATTCAGAAAATGAAAGATGGACCACAGCTCGCCCAGCCTGTTCTCAACCGGCGTCCCTGTCATGGCAATCCGGTGCGGCGCCGACAGCTTCATTACGCTCTGCGCTTGCTTGGTCCGGTGGTTTTTGATGTATTGCGCCTCATCCAGCACAACAGTCGACCAGCGCACACCCGCCAGATCCTCACTGTCTCTCCCGGCAAGATGATAAGTGGTTAAGACTATTTCGTGACTGGCCGCAAGCTGGGCGAAGCCCCCGCCCCGGACCCGGCGTCCCCCATGGTGAATGTGCACCCGCAGGGAAGGCGCGAAGCGCTGCAATTCCCGCTGCCAGTTCCCCAGCAGCGAGGTCGGACAGAGAATCAGCACAGGCTCACGCTGTTCTTCCGGCGGTGCCGTCAGGGCGCGATCCAGCAGACAGGTAATCACCTGCACGGTTTTCCCCAGCCCCATATCATCGGCCAGACAGACGCCGAAACCCAGACCGCTCAGCGAAGCCAGCCACTGAAACCCGCGTTCCTGATACGGTCTCAGCGTGCCGTGCAGATCCGGCGGCACGGCACGCACCGGCAGATGCCGCAGCATGTCGCCCTGCATAAGCGAAGCCAGCAGACCGGAGGTCTCCATCCCGGTGACCGACATACCTTTCCACAGACGTTCATTGCCATCCTCGGCCTCCAGACGCATCCATTCGGCTGCCGACATTTCCCCGCTTTCATTACGCTTCATATATCTTAGCACCTGGCGGACTTCTTTCGGGTCGATCTCAATCCATTCCCCCCGGAACCGTACATAAGGCACGCCCGCCTCCACCAATGCGTTCAGTTCATCCTCAGTGATATCCGAATCGCCAAGCGAAGCCTCAATCCGGAAGGAAATCAGCTGCTCCATGCCCAGTGCAGCCTGGGCAGGCCCGTCGATCCCGCCTGCCGGCGGCTGCATCTTCATCTTCATGCCGATCCGCCGCCGGCCTTCGCGGCTCCAGCGGGAAGGCATCTGCACGGTGATTCCCCGCTCACGCAGCGGCTGCACACTTTCCTTCAGGAACAGGTATAGCTGTTCCGCTGCAAGTTCCACGCCATCGGGGGCCGGCATGGCCAGCGCCCGCTGAATATCCGGGGACAGCTTGGCTGCCCGGCCCAGCGCAGACAGCAGCTGCTGCTGGATGTTGCGGTACCGCTTGCCCCAGAGGGTGAATTCGCGTTCCCGGCTGCCCCAGATGGCCGCAGCCGGGAGCCAGAATTCACCCTCTTCACGGCTCTCTACCCAGAAGGACAAGCGCCATTCTTCACTCTCATCTGCAGGCGGCTCCAGACGCAGGCCAAGGCTGAGCTGTCCGCTGCGTGCCTCTTCAGTCTCCGCATGCGGTACTTCGCTGCCGGCGGTTGCGTTCACTGCAGCAAGAAGCTCCGCCACTTCAGCCGGGGTCCCTTGTACGGGAATATCACGGCTGCCCGTAAGCAGGCTGTTCCACCACAGCTCCGTGAGCGGGGAGTAGCCGCGGCGGTAATTCGCTTTGTAAGGCACAAGCTTTCCTTCATTCTCCGCAACCACCCGTTTAACCTCCGCGGTCATCACCGCTTGCAGAAAGGAGTAAAGCACATAGGCACCGGCATCCTCGCGGGAGGACAGATCGCTTTCCTCAGCCACATGCGTCCCTAGCGCCAGCACCGGCATGGATGCAGCCATCTGCAGGAACAGCTCCCTGTCTGCTTCCTTGCGGAAGGCCGGTGACCAGGCAGCAGAAGCTGCCTGCTCCCCTCCCCGGCGGCGCGAGCCCAGCAGGCGCGGCGGCAGCGCCCCGGGTACAATGCCGCCTGTACCCATAAGCTCCAGCGCGAAGCGGGCGGCGGCAGCCCAATACCGCAGCTCCCCGCCCGGCTCCAGCCCCTGGCTGCGGCACAGCTGCTCGTCCCAGCCGAGCAGCAGCTCAAAAGCGTCTTTGGGCGCCAGGGCCAGCCCCTCAAGCGTACGCCCCGGCAGGCCGCGTCTCGTTGTCCTCCCTTCTGCAGGAGCAGCAACCGGATATTTCACTTCCGCAAGCCGCAGCGCAGCACCCGCAAAAGGACGCCAGCCGCTCCGGAGCTCCAGGCGCTTGACCACACGCGTCCATGCGTCCACCTTAGGCTCTGAAGTTTCGCCGGAGAAACAGAAGAATACGTCCCCTAACCATATTGCATACAGATGCTTAATCATTGGTGATCTCCATTCTTTTTTGAGCAAGCAGAAAGAGCCGGCCCGCCTCCATCAGGGGGACTGCATCCTTCTCCGCAAGAAATATAGTTACAGGCATTCCGGTGAGTCTGAACGGACCCTTCTGGATTGCCATATTTTTTTTCTTCATCCCTTCATCTTATACGAAAAGAGCCATATTTAAAAACCCTTCTGCATTTTTTTCTGCAGATTTATCTGCTTTTTAGTCAAAATAACAAAGACCACCCCTCAAGGTGGCCATTGCCTTAACTTCATCCTTTCATAAGTGAGTAAGCGAGTCTCCCCAATCATTTGTCCCCTACAATTAAATTCTTTTTCGCCTTCGCTGCCACAATACGCAGCTCCCCGCCGTGAGGCTCGTCATTCACCTGAATAATGAGCGCACCGTTTTTACCATTGCGGGCCCAGCCAGTCCGGCCCTCTTCCAGCTGCTCCAGACTGATTTCGGTGAGCCCGTCCACAGAAGCTGCAGAGAATTTAGGATAGCAGAGCGCAAAACGCAGCATTTCCCTGCGCGGAGCATATTCGCGGACCGTATAGGTCCAGCTTAGACGCAATTCCCCCTCTTCACCGGCCGCATGTACACTGAGCTCGGAATAGTGCCCTTTTTTGTAGCTGAAGCTATGCCCGTCGTCCTCATAAAGAGTACAAGCAGCATAAAAGCCGCTTTCCGCCTCCGCACCATACAGGTGAAAAGTCACCGTCTCCGGCGTATCCTCCAGCGCATACTGCTTCAGCGGACCTTCCGCAACAAAGGTTCCCGCCTTGATGTACATCGGCATAATGCGCAGCGGGGCAGCGGCCAGAATGTGGCGTCCGCCCGTGTGAACCTCGCCATCCCAATAGCTGATCCACTGCCCCTCCGGCAGATAGACGGAACGATGGTCCGTATCCGGCCGGTACACGGGAGCAATCAGCACGTTATCCCCCAGCAGGAACTGGTCACATAGATTCGTAACATGCGGATCGCGCGGATATTCCAGGATCAGCGGACGGATCACGGGCAGCCCGGTCATCTCAGCCTCATGGAAAAGATTATACAGATGCGGCATCCAGCGGTAGCGCAGCCCAATGAACTCCCGCAGAATTCCCTCCACCTCTTCACCGAATGACCAAGGCTCCTGGCGCAGCGTCCCGATGGAGGAGTGGTTGCGGCAATACGGGAAAAAGACGCCCATCTGTGTCCAGCGCACCAGCAGCTGGGCAGAGGTATGATGGGCGAATCCGCCGATATCCGGTCCCGAGAACGCGAGACCCGACAGCCCCATATTGAGCACCATGGGCATTGCCATCGCCATGTGCTCCCAAAAGCTGCGGTTATCCCCGGTCCACACGGCGGCATACCGCTGAATCCCCGCATACCCGGCACGTGTCAGCACAAAAGGCCGCTCGCTGCCCATATGCTCCGCCAGCCCTTCATATGTAGCCTTGGACATCATCATCCCATACAGATTGTGGTATTCCTCATGCGTAACCGGACGGCCGTTGTTGAAATGCATCACATCGAGATCCATGGTCTTCGACTCATTGAACACCGCCGGCTCGTTCATATCATTCCAGATGCCTTGAATGCCAAGATCTGTATAGTATTTGTGCAGATCGCCCCACCATTCGGCAGTCCGGACATCGCTGAAATCGGGGAACGCGCTGATTCCCGGCCAGACCTCCCCGAAGAAGATATCCCCTTCCAGACGCCGGCAAAAATGTTTTTCCAGCACCCCTTGTTTATACACTTCATAATTGGGGTCTTTTTTGACACCAGGGTCTACAATCGGAATAATCCGCACCCCCAGCCCGCGCAGCTCGTCAATCATCTTGCCAGGCTCGGGGAAATGAACCGGATCAAAGGTGAACACGCGATATTCATCCATATAGTGGATATCCAGATAAATGACATCACACGGGATATTCTTTTCACGGAAGGTCCGGGCGAGCTGAAGCACCTCCTGCTGGTTCATGTAACTGTATCGGGACTGGTGATAGCCAATAGCCCATTTAGGCGGCAGCGCAATCCGTCCGGTGAGGGAGGTGTATCTTGTGACCACATCCTTCATTTCAGGCCCGTTGATAAAATAAATATCATAAGCCCCGGTAGAGCAGCCGATGGTAAACGCTACCCCGTGGGAGCGCATATCAAAATCACTCCGGCCCGGATTGTCCAGGAATAAGCCGTAGGCGAGTGTGCCGTGCACATGGATCAGTAGCGGAATAGACTCATAAAGGGCTTCAATTTCCGGCAGATGCGGGGCAAATACATCGGTATTCCAGTTGGTGTAGCGCTCCCCGCGTTTGTCGAGGAAGCTTGCTTTTTCACCCAGTCCATAAAAGTGCGAATCCGGCTGCATATCATATTCGGCATGGCTCGCCCCGCGCGGATTCCAGCTCGTCAGATTCTGCTGCATGATGACCTTCCCGTCCATGTTCTCCACACGCAGAAGAAGAGAGGGCTTCTCGATGATCAGCCGGATGGCACTGGTGGTAAAGATCAGCTGACCGTCATTCTCCTCCACAGGGAACAAATGAGGGACACAGCTCTCAGCGAGCACCGCAGCGGTCGTAGTCAGATCCGGCACCTTGTCCCGGAACACCTTCATCCGGAACATTTCGTCATTTAAAAATACAAAAACTATGCCTCCGCACTCTCCCCGGACAATGTAAATATTCTCGGAGCGTTCCCAGGATACGAAGCTTCCTGGTGTATTCCAGGTTTCTTTCATAACCAGTGGGCCCATTTTCTCCGGACGAATCGCTTCACTGCTCTCCATCGTTTGCTTTCCCCCTTCGGCTGTTGCGGATTGTTACATACATATTACCCTGCAAGACCGGACTGCTATCCGCTAACTTCATGACTGCAGGTCATTTTTTTGGCGGGAACAGCACCGATGAAATTTCTTCCGAAGCGAGCTTTCCTACGGAAAGCTTTCAGGCGGACGCTACCGCTCTGTAAGTATCCAAACTTCCCCTCCGCACTTCCCCCTTTTATGAATTTTCTAAGATCATCCTATATATATCTTCAAAAAAAATCCCTGAGCGCTTCTATCCTACAGAAGCGCTCAGGGATACTTCAATCTTCGGAGAATTATTTCTTGCGGGCTACCGCTTCAATTTCCACAAGCCCGTCCTTCGGCAGACGCGCTACCTCAACAGCACTGCGGGCCGGGTAGGGCTCAGTGAAGAAGCTGCTGTACACCTCGTTGACTGCTGCAAAATCATTCATATCCTTAAGGTATACCGTTGTCTTCACAACATGTTCGAGGGATGCGCCAGCTTCTTCGAGAATCGCCTTAACATTGCTGAGCGATTGACGGGCCTGCTCCACTACACCTTCTGCCAAGGTTCCCGTTTCCGGGTTCAGCCCCAGCTGGCCTGAAGTGTATACCCAGTTCCCGGCAATGACCGCCTGGCTGTATGGGCCGATGGCGCCAGGGGCCTTTTCAGTTGCTACCTGTTTTTTACTCATGTTCTCCTCCTGTTTGCTGTACAAGACTATGAATCCGCTATGCACATATGATTTATGTCCCATTGTACGTCCTACACCAAGCTCATTGCAAACTCCTGACTTCAACTTTTTCCAATCACATGAATCACTTCATTGGTGTAGATATGCACGCCCCCGGTATCTGCCAGGGCGATATTCATCATCGCCCTGGCAACCTTGGCAGCCGGAACCGCCCGGTACTTGGCTGCCTTGCCGACCATCGCAAAGTCCAGCGCCTTCATAACTATGGCAGCCACCCGTTCGCCGGGGCGGGATTCCTCACGATCTCCGAGCAGCAGCGAGGGGCGGAACAGATGCAATCCCTGAAAACCGATGGCACCGAGCCCGTTCTCTAATTTACCTTTGGTACGGGAATAAAAAGCCCGCGACCTGACGTTTGCCCCCATCGACGACACCGCCAAAAACTGCTTCACCCCGCATGTTTTGGCCAGTGCGGCGGCAGCAAGCGGATATTCCAGATCCACACGCTCGAATTTTTCCTGCGAACCGGCTTTTTTGATGGTTGTGCCCAGGCAGCAGAAGACAGCAGAAGCCCCGGCAAACTGTTCCTTATATTCCGCCAGCCGCTCCCAATCGATGATCACCTGCTTCAGTCCGGGATGCCGGAGCTTCATCGGGCGGCGTACCAGCACGCGCACCTCCGCCCACTCCCCATTCAGCAGATCCTCCGTAAGCGCACTGCCTACAAGACCCGTGGCCCCCAGTACTACCGCAATTCTTGTCATTGAACGGTCTCCCTTCCCGAAGTTAGAGAAAGGTCTGACCTTCCTCTATATTAGTCCTTCAGAATGCGCCGGCCCAGCAGCAGTGCAAGAGCCAGCATCAGCGCCCCTACGATAAGCTGCATCCCGTATACCTGTGTCCAGTTCGGCCATTCATGTATCCATTCATAGATCTTCCCGCCGATCAGCGGTCCAAAAAACGCAGCAAGCCCTGTCAGTGCCGCATACATCGCCATGTACATCGGACGTTCCTTCTTCGGCGTATCGCCAATGATAAAGTTGAACGCCAACTGGTTAAAGCCCCCCACTCCCACGCCGAACACAATATGCGCGGCAAACAGCACCAGCAGCATGGGCAGTACGGACAGCAATCCCCAGAGCAGGGAGGATACCGCGATAATCGGCAGTGTCCAGAGCAGCAGCCGCTTATTGCTGTATTTGGCGTTTAGGTTGCCCCATACATAGAAGCTTGCCATCATAAAAATCGTCTGCGATACGTTCAGCAGGGACAATGTCTCATAATTAATGTGCAGCAGCTGCAGCATGACATAGGAATAGAGCGGCACCGTCAGATTCTGCAGCAGCAGCCATGCGGACAGAAACAGCGTCGATTTCATAAACAGCGTATCATGAAGCGGTTTCTTCAGCATCGGCAGAAAATCCTTCTCTTCCGATTTCTCAAACGGCACGTCCGGATAGAAGAAAAACACGATGACATTGGATATGGAAAAAATCCAGACCACAATATATAGAATCAGAAACCCGTGCCCCCCGGGATAGCGGTCAAGCACTAAACCGCCCCCATACATCACGAGGCTTCCCAGGGCATTCAGAAAGGTATTGCGGATTCCAAAATAGCGGCCCCGTACCCGCGCAGGAACCAGATCGCTGATCACCGAGCTCCACAGTACGCCACCCGCCGTATTCGCAATAAATGCAATCGTATACAGAACGATAAATGCAGTAACCCAATGCTCTTTTGGAAAAATAAACGGTACCAGTCCGGTTGAACTCCACAGCACCCTGTGCAGGCCGATGAACGTCACCATGGCCCATTTGCGGCTTGGGAGCTTTTGAATCAGAAAAGCCACACCAATCTGCGCTACATTAACCAAAGTAGTAAGCGCTATTACAAAACCAATCTGACTGGAGCTGGCTCCTAAATATAACAGAAAGCCTGTCAGGAACTGCCCTTGGAGCAGCACCTGGAATATCGTTGACGGAATCCCCTCAAACGTAGCGATCTGCAGATTCTTGCGATGTACCGAGGCTTTGCGGAGACCCTTCGGGCGGGCGCCGCCAAGTCTGTTTCTCATGATGTTCATGGGGGTGATAACACTCCTTCGATGCGGCTTTTGCTTCATTCTACTCCGCACCAAGTTCCTGTCAATAAGCCAAAATCACAAATTAAGTTGGATTTCTGCGCACCCCCAGGTTTCATTGACTTACAACGGCAAATACAGGGAAAAGAGGCTCCCCTGCCCCTCCTTGCTGGACACTGTAATGTAACCGCCCAGGAGCTTGGCCAGATCACTGCTGATGGACAGCCCGAGTCCCGTTCCTCCATATTTCCGGCTGATGGTGCTGTCCGCCTGCTGAAAAGCCTCAAAGATTACCGTATGCTTGTCGGCAGCAATGCCAATACCACTGTCCTGCACATCAAAGACCACCCAGCGCCTCTGCGCCGGCCCCTCCGGCTTTTCCACCACCCGGATATTCAGCGATACAAAACCGTCCACAGTAAACTTCAAGGCATTGGAGAGCAGATTGCGGAGAATCTGCTGTACCCGCTGGGGATCGGAGTAAATGACATGCGGCACATCCTCACTCAGCGTAATGTTGAAATCCAGCCCTTTCTGTTTGGCTGCCACCGTGAACTGAAGCGCCAGCATTTCCGGAATCTCACTGACATTGAGTTCCTCGTGAACAACATCCAGCTTGCCCGCTTCTACCTTGGACAGATCAAGAATATCATTAATAAGCGATAGCAGATCACCGCCTGAACGGTGGATAATTGCACCATATTCAGTGATTTCCTCCCTGCTGAGCCCCTCATCATTGTCTTCAATAATCTGTGACAAATTGATAATGCTGTTCAGCGGAGTTCTAAGCTCATGCGACATATTTGCCAGAAACTCCGATTTGAACTGGGAGGCCATCATCAGCTGCTTCGCCCGCTCCTCTAGTACAATCTTATTCTTATGCAGCTCCTCGGCTTGTGCAGACAGCAGCTCATTCGCCCTTACCACCTGGACAGTGCGCTGCAGATCAAGCTGAAAGTCACGGATAATCACGGCAAACAGCATGCTGAGCACAAGCCCCGCAGGCAGCGTTACAGGCAAGATCTTCGTTATGTACTCCTGGTCGGGAATGACTCCAAAAACAGTGATATTCACCGCATTCATCAGATTCACAGCCATAATTACAATGAGGCCCTTGACCATGATCGTAGCCGGCGTGCGGCGCACCCAGAAGCTGAGCCCGGCACAGACGAATCCCAGAATCGATAAATTCAGCACGCCTGCCACCGCCGCCTCATTCATTCCGAAGACCAGACGGCTCAGACCTATGCCGACTCCGATGATGATAAGACTGAAGGGTTGGGGAAATGCGATGGTGGAAATAATCAGCGGCAGAAATCTCAAATCGAAGATCACATGCTCGTCCAGCCTGTATCCAAAAAATATAGTGATCCAGCCGGCAAAAATGGATAAAACAACCCAGCTTACCTGTTTGACAGGCTCTGGGGCATGCGTAATCATATGTTTGTATATTAAATTCGCCATGTAAGCGACAGTAATAAGCAGAGCTGTATTTATACTAAAAATCTTCAGGTATTCCATAGCATCACTCCTTCAATGATTACAAAAATGTAATCCTTATGATTCATAGTACCATAATAGTACACCTAATACATGGAATCACAGTCCTATAGAATACTCCTATTCTCACGTTAACGCCTGTAAAATAGGCGATTATGTCGCTTTGCCTGTGAGATGGTTAGACCGGTGAGTTTCACCTCGGATGCATTCATAATAAATTGTTCCGGCTAGGAATGACCGGGTGCAGCGACCGGGTGCAGCAAACCGTGCGAACCCATCATAGCACATATGTTCGCTTATTTACATACAAAGTGATTACTTTTTTTCCTTAAAGAGGATATGTTGAGCGGTTTTAAATAAGCCACGTTGGCTAACACTTCTCTGTTGCAGGTTTCCAGCAGAAGAAGAGCGCAAATCAGATTCGATTCGCGCTCTTCTTCTGCAGCGGAAACCAGGGCCTTATGGCGCTCCAGCGCCTTTTGCGGCTCCTGACTCCGCTTTGTTCATGCAGTATTGCCACAGGCTCCTCTTTCAAGTCACATTCCTCAGGTGTCCATGTCTCTACATCCGGCAGCATATAGTACCGGGGATGAAAGGTGCATAACATTTCTCCCTGCTGTGTAAGTACCCGGTCAGCATGTATCTCGAGTATTCTGCCGGTTACGACATGGGATTTATACATAGACATCGCCTCTTCCTGCATATGTGACTATCCTGTTCAGAGGTGTATTTTCTTATATTAATGGCGGATGGACTGTTCCCAATTACGGTATTCCGCTTCCGCATCATCTTTGGTATGGCCGTAACGCTCCTGAAGCTTGCCGATCAGTTTATCCTTCTCGCCGTCAATGACATCCAGATCATCATCTGTCAGCTGTCCCCACTGCTTCTTGGCTTCGCCCTTAAGCTGCATCCATTTTCCTTTGATAACATTGCTGTCCATACATGCTCATCTCCTTAGGTGTTTTATGAAGTATGACCAGAGGCTCATGTCCTAAAAAGACATTACCCCCGATCCATAACGATGAATCGAATACCGTCCGGGAAAGAAACTGCTAACTCCGTCGTTTTTTGTCACATAATAGTCTTTTTAAATCCATATCCATATATTTTAAAATTTGATATAATTCAAGTGTTAATAAAATACTTTATTTACAAGTGATTATTTTCACATGACTAACATCTTTCTTGTGCTAAAATGCCATCGAAGATGAAACGAGATGATTAAATTTTTTTCTATTGCGTGCCGATATATGTCATATGTCTGCTACAAAAAGGGACTTAAGACCGATTCAAAAGTGACATATGTCATTTATAAAGTGATTTTTATCACTTCCAACGGCTATTAAAATGTTTTACATTTTAATATATATATTTTAAACTATTTCTTTGGAGGTCATACTAAAATGAAAAAAGCTTCTGTAATTTTGTCGAGCGCTCTTGTACTGGGCACTCTGCTCGCTGGCTGCGGCAACAACAACAGCAACAATGCTGCACCAACCAATGCTCCTGCTGAATCCACTGCACCAGCCGAAACTACTGCACCTGCTGCATCCGATGCCGGCACTGCTGAAACAGGCAAATATCAAGATGGAACATATTACGGAACAGCACCAGTTGACGCCGAAACAGGCTGGGAATCCTTTGTCCTGCTGACTGTTGAAGGCGGAAAAATCACAAAAGCGGATTGGGATGCTTTCAATACTAAGACAGCTGGCGATCTGAAGAAAAAAGTTTCCGAAGATGGTAAATACGGACTGGTATCCAAAGGCGGCGGCCAGGCAGAATGGCATGAACAAGCAGCTAAAGCGGAAGCTTTCTTAGTTGAAAAACAAGATCCGGCAGCAGTTGTTGTGGATGATAAAGGTAAAACGGATGCAATCTCCGGCGTTTCTATTGGAGTAAGTGACTTTGTTACTGCGGCTCAAGCTGCTCTCGCTGCAGGCCCTGCACAAGCTGGCCCATACAAAGATGGCGGATACTTCGCAGAAGGCGAAATGGACAAAGAATCCGGCTGGAAATCCACTGTTGCTCTTACTGTTGCCAATGGCAATATCGTTGCGGTTAACTTCAGCGGCGTAAATGCTGCAGGCGACGACAAGAAGCAATATTCAATAGATGGCAAATACGGCATGAAAGCCGGCGGCGCTGCTGCTGAATGGCATGAAGAAATCGCCCTTGCCGAAAAATATTTCCTTGAAAACAAAGGTGCTGCCCCTAAGCTGGATGCTGAAGGCAAAACCGACGCCATCTCCGGTGTATCTATCCATGTTGGCGAATACTTTACACTTGCAGAAAAAGCACTTGAAGGCGCGAAATAATATTCGCTTGCCTTTTGCAGCTAATCAGATGAATGAGGTGAGTTTCTCGTGAAAAAAATAGTCATTTTGGGCGGCGGCTACGGCGGCGTACTCACGGCTAAGAAACTGGCAAAGAAGTATAAGAACAACAAAGATGTAGAAATCAAGCTGATCGACCGAAATCCTTATCACACTCTCTTGACTGAGCTGCATGAGGTATCTGCGAATCGAGCGCCTGAGGATTCAATCAAAGTTGATTTGAAGAAAATTTTCGCCGGTCTGAAAGTGGATGTTGTTCTGGATGAGATCAGCAATATTGATTTCAAAAACAAGAAGCTGAAATCCGACAAGGCAACCTATGCTTATGATTACCTGGTAATCGGCACAGGAAGCAAACCAACATTCTTCGGAATTCCCGGAGCAGAAGAAAACACCTTCTCGTTCTGGTCCTACGATGACGCGGTTGCGCTCAAACGTCAAATCCGCGATATGTACACCCAAGCCGCCAGAGAAAAGAACCCTGCTGTCCGCCGCGCGATGCTGACCTTCGTCATCATCGGTGCCGGTTTCACAGGTGTCGAGCTGGTTGGGGAAATGGCCGAGCAACGCGATGAGCTGTGCAGAGAATTCTTCATTGATCCGTCCGAAGTGCGGCTGATCGTTGCCGATATGGCTCCGAAGATTCTGCCTATCCTGCCGGATAAGCTGATTCAGAAGGCTGAAGCCCGCCTGCGCAAGCTGAAGGTCGAAATCGTGACCGGTGCCAAAATCACCGAAGTAGGCGAAGGCAGTGTCGCACTTGGCGAGAAGAACGTCGTTGACGCCAAAACCATTGTTTGGACTGCCGGTGTGGAAGGCTCCGAAATCGTAGGCGGCCTTGAAGTACAACAGCAGGGACGGAAACGCATCGTTACCAATGAACATCTGGAAAGTGTTGACCATAAGAACGTCTACGTTGTAGGGGACAACATCTTCTTTATTCCTGAAGGCGAAACCCGTCCGGTTCCACAGATGGTTGAAAATGCCGAACAGGCCGCTCCACTCGTTGCCGGCAACATCGCCGCCGACATCAGCGGTACTGCCAAAAAAGCGTACAAACCAGGATTCCACGGAACCATGGTCTCCATCGGAAGCCGCTATGGTGTGGCTAACGTAGGTCTTCCAGGCAAGCTCTTTATGCTTACCGGCTTCATGGCTATGCTGTCCAAGCATTTTATCAATATGTTCTACCTATCGCAAGTGGTAGGTTTTAACAAAGTATGGACTTATATGATGCACGAGTTCTTCCACGTGGAGAACCGCAAGAGTTTTGTCGGCGGCTACTTCTCCAAGCGTTCGCCGAACTTCTGGCTCGTTCCGCTCCGGATGCTGCTCGGAGGCATGTGGCTATATGAAGGAATCGATAAACTCAGAAAGATCTGGGTTGATCCGGACAAGATTTTCCTGATTCCTGCTGCCCCATTCGCTACGGATGCCGCTTCATCAGCAAGTGTAGCCGTAGATGCTGTAAAAACAACAGTAGATGCACAGTCCGCGGCTTCCGCAGTTTCCACTGCCAAAGAAGCTGTATCGGCTCTTCCAGTACCAGGCTTTGTGTATGACATTACGAACTGGTTCATGGATCTGATGTTTTACAACAATGACGGAAGTTATACCTTCCTGGCTAAATGGTTCCAGATCGGCATGGTTTGTGCCGAAATCGTCTTTGGTGTTATGCTTATCGTAGGTCTCTTCACTGCCATTTCTTCACTTGCCACGATTGCCATGGCAGTCATGATATGGTCTACCAAGATGGCAGCGACAGAAATGCTCTGGTACGTTGGAGCAGCTATCGCGTGCATCGGCGGATCGGGCAGCGTCTTCGGTCTGGACTACTATGTCCTGCCTTGGCTCAAGAAGCAATGGAAACGAATCCCGCTTGTGCGGCGCTGGTATCTATATACCGACTGATAGTCCCCCGCTGTTTAATTAAATATAACAGCAACTTATGTGTATTTTATGTTGCTGCAGCTGAATATGATGTTCTTAAGAGTAATGTGTCCCTGGACACATTACTCTCCTTATTTATTAAGGTTTAGGTCTAATCAACAGATTAATAGTTTACTTCTTCAGCTGCCAGGGGCTTCCGAAACCGTCCCGGGTCTGTTTTTTAACAAAGGGTTTTGTGGGGATAATCAAGGCTATGGTTGCTTCCGGCAAAACCGACAAGAAGGAGAGAATCTTGTGAACAGAAAACTTATGGAAGACAGCTTCCGGTTGCTTCAGGCTGAAATGTCACCGATCGCCGGAATTCAGTTGCATCTCTCTCCGGCAGAATGTGAGCAGTTGTTCTCGGTACTGGAACGCCATGATCTGGAATATGACCGCAAAGTCCATTTGCTAGGTATTTATATCATTCTTACTGTGGCGGCAGAGCGCCATATGGAATGTGCCCCACATCATCCTGACCTGACCCGCAACATTTTGGATGGAGATTATTTGTACAGCTTTTATTTGCAATTCGCGGTGAAATGCCGTGAACTGGACCTGGTTGCTTATCTGGCTCCTTCGATTAAAAAAATGCAAATCGCGCGGTCAAATGGAGACTTCGCAGATCAAAATCCGGCTGCAGGCATTGAAGAGTTCCTGATTCAGGAGCAAAGGCAGCAAGGCCGCACAAGCAAAGCCATTTGACAGGTGGGAACCCAAACGATGAAGCTGCATGAAGCCTTAAATATAGACCTGGACGAAATTAACCATGAAATTCAGAATATTGTGGCCCGTGATAAAGATGTACCCAAAAAGTCACTGCTTGCGCAGAGCATTCTGGAGCTGACCAGTTCCGGGGGAAAACGTCTCCGGCCGCTGATGGTCATCGTCGGCAGCCGTTTTGGACGCAAACCTTCAACCCGGCGAACGCTTCAATTATCTGCTGCTGCGGAATTTATTCACGCCGCCTCATTAATTCATGATGATATTATCGATGATGCCGAACTGCGGCGGGGCGTTCCTGCCCTGCATACCAAGACCGGCGTGCTCTCCGCAGTCCATATCGGGAATTATATGTCTGCCCGGGTGATTGAGCTGCTCAGCAAATACACCGGCGACAAAAACCGTTATGTCCATGACCTGTCGTCCGTGGCTACTGCCCAGCTGTGCCTGGGTGAATACCAGCAAATGGAGCATGCCTATGACTACAATCTCACTTTTGACGAGTACCTGGAGAAATCCCGCAACAAAACAGCCATGCTGATGGCCACCTGCTTACGGGTGGGTGCACTTTCTGCGGAGAGCCCGGAAGAAGTCGCGGGCCTGCTCTATGACTTTGGCGAGGCGCTGGGCATGTCCTTTCAAATCCAGGATGACCTGCTCGACTTCACCCAGTCCGCCGATGTGCTTGGCAAGCCTGCTGGCAGCGACCTCCGCAATGGCCAGGTCACCCTTCCTGTGCTTTTTGCCCTGCAGGACCCCGAACTGGCGCCTGTCATCCGCACCATTGGCCCCGCCTCTTTGGAGGAAGAGGTGGCTCATGTGCTGGCCCTGATTAACCGCAGCGATGCCCTGTTCCGTACCGAAGAGGTCAGCCAGGATTATCTCGGCCAGGCTGCCGCAATTATCCAGCGGCTCTCCAGCTACCCGGCACATGCCGATCTTGAGACATTGCTGCAGTATTTTGCCGGACGCGACCGTTAGAACACTGCTGGGTAATTGCAGCCCTATATTGCCAAACCGGAGACAACCGTTGGCCGGTTGATTGTTATCAAACGGCAGGCTTGCCGGTCAACAAACCCCGGTTGGCTGGTTGGCTGGCAAGCTGTCAGACTGCTGGTTAGCAGACCCGGTAAGTCCGGTTCAGCTATTCCCGCAGCAGTAGACCGTTAACCGGCCAATCCGCTAGTCAACCGTCCAACCGGCATTTATCAGCCGAACGGAGTGGAAAAAGTATAACTAATCGGCGGCTTCTCCCTCCCTTAGCAGCTTTAGTGGGAAAAAGGACATCTAATTGGGCCAGATTGGCTGCCAAACGGGCAACTCTCCGGAATTAAGTGTATAAATTCCCACTAAAGACCGCTGTTTCAAGGATTTCGGGAAAATTAGGTGTACAAATTCCACTTAGCACGCTGACTCAATAGAGCCTCCACTTCATGTATGACGGGCCATTCCTCGGCCCAGCTTGTATAGTCTACAATCGAATCACTATAGTGCGAAAAGAAGGCCCCGGGGGGGCCTTCTTTTGCGTTTAGTTAGCGTTATTCTTACGGCCCGCCCTCCGAGGGAATGGCTGGGGTTGGGATACATACCAACAATCAATTGATCCACAATGAAGATTACAGATTGCAAGTTCAATCTGTATAGTACCCTAGCTAACAAAAAAATAATCAATCAGCGTGCACAGCAGTATCACCATACTGATCACCTGATTCAAATTATAGGAAGCCACCTTCATCAGCCGCCGGTTATGCGGCTTAATAATCCGGTGCTCCGTCATCAGCAGCAGCGTGGCGATGCCGATGCCGACCAGATACATCCAGCCCAGATCGCGCCAGAGGTACAGGAACAGCAGGAGCAGGATCATGATAAAGTGCAGCCCTTTGGAAATGCGCAGCGCATTCTCCAGTCCGAAGAAGCTGGGGATAGACCACAGGCCGTTCCGGCGGTCAAAATCGATATCCTGCGTGCCATAGATAATATCAAAGCCGGCGATCCAGAGCATTACCACTGTACCGATTACAAACGGTGTGAACGCAATATTCCCCGTTACCGCGAACCAGGCGCCAATCGGCGCCGAAGCTATTACGAAGCCAAGATACAGGTGGCTCAAGAATGTGAAACGTTTGGTATAGGAATAACTGGAGATCAGGACGATGGCCACCGGCGACAGCAGCAGACAGAGCAGATTCAGCATGCCGGAGGCGACAATGAACAAGGCATAGTTGATGATGATAAAAAAGATAACTTCCTTTTCCGCCAGCAGGTGCTGCGGCAGATGCCGGTGCGCGGTGCGCGGATTTTTCCCGTCAAAGGTACGGTCGACGAGACGATTGAAGGCGTTGGCGCCATTCCGCGCCCCGATTAGAGCGATCAGTCCCCACAGCATCATGTGGCCGGACGGCCAGCCTCCTGCCGCCCAGACCATCGAGATGACGGCAAAGGGCAGGGAAAACAGCGTGTGGGAAAACATCACCAGCTCGCTGAACATTTTCAGCTTAAGCGCAGAGGTTTTGACAGCGTTTAAGATCATATTATTCTTCCTTTTCTGTGGAAACCTGCAGCAGCACTTCATTCAAAACAGCAAGCATCCCATCGACATCTTCTGCGGTAATAACCAGCGGCGGCTGGAAGGCCAGGACGTTGCGGCCTACGCCGTTTTTGCCGATCAGATAACCGCGGTCTTTCATCGCTTCGAGCACATTATCGGTCAGTTCAGCTGATCCGGCTGCGTCCGGACCTGCCAATTCTGCGCCCAGCATCAGCCCGGTTCCGCGCACATCAGTGATCATTCCCGGATAACGTTCCTTAAGCGATTCAAGGCCTTTCTTCAGGCGTGAACCAAGCTCAGCCGCACGCTCCGGCAGACGTTCGTCACGGATATAATCCAGTACCGCAAGGGCTGTAGCCGCCGATACAGGGTTGCCCCCGAACGTCGAAGCCGAAGGCCGGTTCAGCGACGCTGCAATTTCATCCGTTGTTGCAAAAGCAGCTACCGGAACCCCGTTGCCCAGCGCTTTGGCCATGCTGATAATATCCGGCACAACGCCAAAATGCTCCATGGCGAACATTGCACCTGTCCGGCCGTAGCCCGTCTGTATCTCGTCGTCGATCAGCAGCACGCCGTACTGCTCCAGCAGCGTTTTGACTTCGCGGAAATACGCAGGGGCAGGCATAATCATGCCGCCATTTCCTTGAATCGGCTCTACAATCATGGCCGCAACCGTGTCGCCCTTCTCCTTCAGCACCCGTTCCAGGCTCTTTAGAGAAACGGCCGCAGCTTCATCAAGCGTAAGCTTTGGATCATAAGGACGCTCAATAAACGTTACATCTTCATCCAGGTATTGATCCGTTCTCCACATCTGCAGTCCGGTAACACTCATCGTCAGATTAGTGCGTCCGTGCAGCCCGCTCTCCAGGGCAATGAAACCTTTGCGTCCGGTATGCATTCTGGCCAGCAGCAGCGCCCCTTCATTGGCCTCGGAGCCGCTGTTGACGAAGAAGCTGCGGCGCAGCTTCCCCGGCAGCACCTCCTCCAGCCGCTCGGCCAAATCTACATTCGGCTGCGTAAGATAGACCGTTGAGGTATGCTGGAGCTGCTGAAGCTGTGCAATTGTACGCGCCGTAATCACCGGGTTGCAATGCCCGCAGGCGACAACCGATACTCCGGCAAAAAAGTCAGTATATTGCTTGCCGTGCTCATCGTACACAAACTGCATGCTTCCACGCACGAGCTGCGGCGCATCGCGGTAAAAGTGTGCGGTGCAGGGATAAAAATAATCTTTTCTTTTGGCGGCAACCGCTGTTCTCCCGATGACCGTCTCTTCTTGCTTCATGATGGGTTCCCTCTCTTTCAGGCATATCTTGTGAAAAAAATAACTTATCAATCTACCACTTACTGTTATTATACGCTCCAGCTTGATATTTTAAAATTGAAATATATTAATTGAACTGCAAGGAGCCCAGCGTATAACCGGCATAAACAGGTGTAAGCCCGCCCAGTAAATCCTCCTGCGGATTTGTACCGCCCAAGGCAGCCTGATAGGCAGCAATAATTGCCCGCAGCTCTTCCGTGCTGTATGTGGCGCCTTCGATCCGGAAGCTGGCAATGCCCAGTCCGCTCATTTCTTTCAGCATAGGCAAGTAGCAGAGTTCTTTGGAGAAGAGCAGATGGCAGCGGCCGTATTGGTCGCGGTAGACCGGGTTTTCGCCTTTATCGGTTTTGAGCACCAGCACATCGTTGCTGACATAGCGGTTATCCTCTTCAGCGATAGGCTCCATCACCTCGGTATTTTCGTAAAGATCATGCTCCATGTACATCAGCGCCGGTGTCCCGTGGACAACCACCTCCAGCAGCAGATCACAACGCGCAGTAAAGGCTGCAAAATGCTCCATCGTCATCTCCGGGGACACCGTAAGCTTTTCCAGCCCCAGTCCGGCATACAGTCCTGCAGACAGGTGATTATAGACATTCAAGTTAACATCGCCAATCATTGGATATCCAGCCGCTCTGTAGCGCCGAATCGCTCCCAGATTAGTAATCATCAGCCCGTCAATGGGCAGCCGCTCTCCGTTCAGCAAGTGATCATACTGGTTAAAATGCAGCTCTGTCATCATCCGCGGCAATCCGAGATACAGCTTGGTCTGCCCCTTAATTGCTCCAAGCTCCTTAATATCCTGCTTCGTAAACGGCCGGTCGGGTTCAAATACATCTCCTGGCAGATACAGACTGTCCGCGCCCATTTCAATGACCAGCCGGGCTTGCGCCATGTTGTTTACACGCACAGCCAGTTCCGGTTGTGCTTCCGGTGCTTTCCCTGCCCGGGCCAGACGTTCGCGCAGCTCCAGCACACGTGCCTCAGATAGCTCCCGCTCTGCTGTTGGTGTACTGAATACCTTGCCAGTGCTGTAGAACTTGCCTGTACCTTCGTAACGGCGGTTAATATTCGCCAGACCCGGTTTGCCAAAAGCGTAGGCAGTGGAGAAATCACGTTTGCGGTTTTTGTACAGCTCTTTGGAGTCCACTGTGCGGTCAAAGCCGATAGGATCTTCGATATAACGGTCAATCGCATCACTGTAGCTGTTCACCAGCGAGACCATGAATTCCTTATCGCGCATCCGGCCTTCGATTTTAAACGAGGTAATCCCCGAATCGATCAGCTCCGGAAGATGCTCATACATGAACATATCCTTGACGGCCAGCGGATATTCCGCCGGGAACACATACCCGTCACGTTTAATCCGGTAATCCCATCGGCAAGGCTTCATACATTTGCCCCGGTTGCTGCTCATGCCGAAGACCTGGGAGCTGAAGTAGCAGTTCGCCCCGTGCACAGAGCACATATCGCCATGAACGAAGTATTCCAGCTCCATGCCGCTCTTCTGACCCAGCAGCTTGGCCGTCTGCAGATCCATTTCCCGTGAAGTCACTACCCGGCTTACTCCAAGATCGCGCAGAGCATAAATCATCTCCAGATTGTGCACATTCATCATGACTGAAGCGTGGACAGGAACGGTAAGCCCCATCTCACGGATCAGCTCCAGCACGGCCATATCCTGAACGATCAGCGCATCCGGACGGGCCTCGTCCAGAAACTGCAGGTAAGCTCTGGCTTCCTCCACATCGTCTTCGCTGAACAGATTGTTTACGGTGATGTATACTTTTTTATCCAGTTTATGGGCCATAGCAAGGGCTTCAATTATTTCTTCATGCGATAGATTATAGCCTTTGCGCATCATTCTCATATTAAGTACCGGGCCGCCAAAATACACTGCATCACAGCCCGACTCCACGACTGCCTGGAAAATATCGAACGTTCCCGCAGGCGCGAGCAGTTCAATTTCTTTACCGTTAAAAAATCTTGCCATTGCCTATTCCCCCTAAAATATTACAATAATGCAACTGCAACTCCCATGATGACGAACATAGCGACAAAAACAGTATCGGCAGCGCCCCACCTCAGGCGGTGATACCGGCTGCGCGGGGCATCCATGCGGAAGCCTCTGGCTTCCATGGAATAGACCAGGTCCTGAGCCCGCCGGAAGGCGCTGGAGATCACCGGCACAAGCAGGGACACCAGCATCCGCGCTTTTTCTTTGAGAGGCAGCTCCTGCAGATCCGCCCCGCGGGAGGCCTGGGCTTTCATAATAATCTGCGATTCATCCAGAATCGTAGGAATGAACCGCAGGGCGATGCTGATCATCAGCGTAATCCGGTCCGGCGACAGCCCGAATTTCTTGAATGGCGACAGGATTCCCTCCAGCCCCTGATTCAGCTTGCCCGGCGTTGTAGTAAAGGTTAGCAGCGCTGTGAATGTGATCAGAAACAGCATGCGGATCACAGAAAAGGATGCCAGGCGCAAACCGCCCTCATGCAGCGAGAAGGAGCCGGCGGACCACAGCACATCCCCCGCTTTGACCGACAGAAGCTGCACGATGAAGATGAACAGCATCAGATAGCGCAAAGGCTTGGCCGCTTTGATGAAATACTTTAGCGGAATACGCGTTGAAGCCATGACCGCAATCGAAAACACAGCCAGCAGCGCCATGGACTGCCATGAATCCGACAGCAGAATTACAGCTACATACAGCAGCATCCCCGTAAGCTTGGAACGCGCATCCAGCTTATGCACCCATGAGCCGGTCTCAATACTGCGTCCCAGCAGCAGCCGCTCATTCATGGGCATCCCCCCCTTCTTCCGGTCTGCCCGCAGCGCCCGCCCCCGGCAGGGAAGCGATCAGCTCTGCAAGGCTCTCAGGCGTAAGCCGCGGCTTCTCTCCAGCAAGCCCGAAACGGTCGGCAATGCCGCGCCAGTACCGGAGGGAATGCGGAACGCCAAGACCGCAGCGCGCAAGGATGTCCGGCTCTTCCGCCAGCTCCCCGCCGCTGCCCTGAAAAGCAATCTCCCCGTCCTTCAGCAGAATCCAGCGGTCGGCATAAGGCAGCAGTTCGTCCATCCGGTGGGTTACGATAATAATCGTCCGACCCTGTTCATGGCAGAGACGCTCCAGTTGTGAGATCAGCTCAGCCCGGCTGACCGGGTCCAGTGTGGCAGTCGGCTCGTCCAGCACAACGATCTCCGGGTCCATAGCAAGCACCGAGGCGATGGCCGCCTTGCGCATCTGCCCTCCGCTTAACCGGAATGGATTGCGCGTAAGCAGGCCGAGGTCCAGGCCCATTTCGAGCATGGCCTGGCGCGCCCGCTCCTTGGCTTCCTCCGGGCTCATGCCAAAATTGAGCGGTCCGAAGCACAGATCCTTTTCTACCGTATCCTCGAACATCTGCTGCTCCGGAAATTGAAAGACCAGTCCGACCCGGCGGCGCAGCGGGAGCAGCTTCGGCGACTTTTCACCGGCGCGTATAGTTACATCCAGCACCTGCACCGTGCCCTGAGTCGGCTTCAAAATGCCATTGAACAGCTGCAGCAGCGTAGACTTGCCGGAGCCTGTCGCACCCGCGATCCCGGTCAGCGAGCCTTTGGGAATGCCGAGGGTGATCTCATGCAGCGCCGTCTGCTTCCACAGGCTGTTTTCGGCGTAGGTATAGCTTACTTGCTGTAGTTGTATGGCCATAATGTATCGATAAGCTCCTTTTCACTGGCGGGAACATCCACCCTGATTCCCCGGCGTTGCAATTCACGGGCAAGGCGCCAAGGATACGGCTCCAGCAGATGGCATTTTTCCAGAAGCCCTCTATCCCGGAACAGCTCCCGGGGAGTCGTATCAGCGGCAAGACCGCCGCCATGCAGGGCGAGCACCCGGTCTGAAGCCAGAATCTCGTCAGCATCATGCGTAATCATCAGAATGGTATACTGCCCTTCCGCCCGCATCCCCTGCAAAATGCGCAGCAGCTCATCGCGGCTCGCCTCATCCAACATGGAAGAGGCCTCGTCAAAGATGACGATGCCTGGCTTCATGGCTAGAATGGATGCAATAGCTACGCGCTGCTTCTGTCCGCCTGACAGCTCGCCCGGATGCTTGGACAGCAGCGCCTCAATCCCCAGCTTTACGGTATAGGCACGCAGGCGTTCCTCCATCTCGGCATAAGGCAAACACAGCCCTTCTAGGCCAAACAATATATCTTCTTCAACCGTTGCCCCGATAAATTGATTATCGGGATTCTGAAATACCATGCCAATGCACTGCCGGATGGCTCCGATCGTTTCCTCTCCCAGCTGATGGCCGCAAACAGTGATTTCGCCACCACTTTTCGGCAGCAGGGCATTCATCAGCTTGACCAGTGTGGACTTGCCGCAGCCGTTGGGCCCAACTATGCTAACCCACTCTCCCTGGGGAATGGATAAAGAGATATTATGGAGAATGGGATGCTCCGGGTCGTAGCCGAAGGATACACCATCCAGCTTAATCACAGCCGGCGCCTCTTCTGCGCCCTCCACCTCTTGATATGCTTCACTCATGTTAGTCATCCTTCCGCTGATGATTCGGCTCAGCCCAAAAACTCTTCAAACAGCGATATTTTGGACAGCGACGCTACCAGATAGCGGACCGCATAGCCGACGGCAATCCCCGTCACGATTCCGGTAATAAGCAGCACCGGCAGGTAGTAGAAAATACTCGTGGATTTAAAGACTATGGCTGCCGCGAACAATTGCCCGGTGTTATGGGCCAGTCCGCCGGCGATACTGATTCCGATCACACTGAATTTCTTGCCCCCCCATTTCACCAGCAGGAACATCACTACAAAGCTGAGAAGCGAGCCGAACAGGCTGAAGAGCAGACTGGAAAAGGTGCCGAGCAGGAATGCGGTAAGCAATGTCTTCAGAATAACAAGGACAAAGGCGTCCCGGCCCCGTAAAAAGAATATACAAGTCAAAATCATAATGTTGGCGAAGCCAAGCTTAGCCCCAGGCATCAGCCCGACCCCGACCAGCGGGATCTGGGCTTCCACCAGACTGAGCACTACAGCCACTGCGGCAAAAATCGCCACAATCACCGTCCTTTTCAGAGCTGTTGCTGATTCACTACTGGACATAGGCATCTATATCATCCTCCCCCGGCACCGCGCCTGCTATTTCTACTAACACCCGGTGCGGCAGGCACACAATGGTCTGCTTGGGACGGGTAATATGGCCAAAGCCCAGGCATACCTTGTCAGGGCAGTCAGCATCGTACATTTCAATCCCGTAATCATGCACCTTCAAAATGTTATAACCGCGCTCCGTGCGGACATCAATGGTTTGTTCCTCTTTTGTAAGCTTCACTGTCTTATACAGCTTGCCATCCACCGTTATATTGGCTACAAGATTATTGTCCGGTCCCGCCTTGTCGTTATCGTTCGAGAGCCATCTCGGTACGATAAAAGCGAGCGCCACAATGAGCACGATGGAAATCAGCAGCACATCTGCGCGTTTCATAATGATCTCCCTTATTTTTTAATTAAAATCCAGACTTATTAATTATAACGGTCCGCCTGCAATCCTTCAATGAATGTGCTCGGGATTTGTCGGTTTTAGGGGGCAGTTCACAAAATAGGCACGCAAGCAGAAGCGGATACCGAATATTAACTGGATGGCATCCGCTTGAACAAGAAATATAAGGATAATGCCGCTGTACATCCCCGCATTCATTGCCCTGCTATCCTGCCCGGCCCGGATAACCTGCTTTATCGGATTTACCGGTTTTTCCGAAGTAGGCCAGGAACAACCCGGCAAATTCAGGGTCCCACTGAGTGCCTCTTCCCTGCTCCAGAATAGCGAGCGCCCGGTCATGGTCCATTCCTTTGCGGTAAGGCCGGTCCGAGGTCATGGCATCATACGCGTCGGCCACGGCGATAATCCGGCCATGCAGAGGAATGGCCGTTCCGGCCAAGCCGTCGGGATATCCCTTGCCGTCATAACGTTCGTGATGGGAACGGACTCCGCCCAGGTAAGGCGCCATTTTCTCTTCTGGCTCAATCTGCCGCAGAATATTTTCTCCCAGGACGGGATGACTTTTGATCTGGTCGAACTCCTCCTCCGTAAGCTCTTCCTCCTTAAAAAGCACGCTGTCCCGCACACCGATTTTGCCGATATCATGCAGCAGGGCCGATTTGCGCAAATTATCCAGCTGCTGTCCTGTAAGCCCGGCGAGCTGGCCAATAATGACCGAATATTCCGCTACCCGCAGCGAGTGCCCGGCTGTATACGGATCACGGGCGTCCAGCGCTACGGCCAGGGTGGTGAAATAGCTGTCGAGCAGCTGCCTGCTCTGCTGTTCCCGGGCCTGCAGCCCGCGGACCATCATATTAAACCCGGCCACAAGCTTCGAGAATTCATCCGAGTATTCATCCTGCACCTGCAGCAGCCGTCCGTCCTTGATATTATTCATCGCCCGGTATAATTCGTTGATTGGATGCTGCACGCTCCGGGTCAGCAGCCAGGCTGCTATGGAAGAAAAAAGGGTGCCGATCAGCAGCACAAGCCCGGCCCACTCCCAGTAGCTCCGCATACTCTCAGCCGCTCTTCCCCCTAGTGTTTCCAGCCGGATCTGGGTCGCCATAATAAAAAGCACAAGCGGGAAGGTACCGATCAGCATACAAGTAATGAGGAATTTGGGGCGGATTGGCACAAACACATGCCCCTCCAGAGAAAAATCAACCATGTGCAATTCCAAAGCCCGGTTTCTGAAGTTCTTAATTAGTGGAATAATTGCCGAGGAGGTCAGAAAAAACTCAATCAACGCATGCATACACGCTACCAGGATGGCCCCGGCCACCGCAAGCACAAGGTAGAAGTAGGGGAGATTGATTAATCCCGTACGAATCATCCCATAGGTCATGACCGACGCAGGCAGGGACAGCCCCAGAAAATGCGGGCCCAATATCCGCTGCACCGCAAGCTTCGGCAGCCGGTGAGTATGCAAGTAGGCTTCTTCCAGCATGGCAAGTGCGGGTCTATGCTCCGTAAGTGCGGCCCGGATCGGCCGGATTTGCCGGATGAAGACACTGATTTCCACGACAGCCATAATGGCGAACGAAATCAGCAGTATGATCAGCAGCCGGAAATACTCTACGGTGCTTATTTCAAGTGAAGAGAGTAGGATCAGGCTCCCCACCGCAAGCACGGCAACTACGGAGCCGAATATGTAGTTACGAATTTGCTTTTTTAAAAAACCTCCGTATAAATTCATTAGATCCCCCGTTTCCAGCCTGCCCATTCAGCTTAACTGTTTGCAATTCTTTACATCCCGTGCTATAATTAAAGAACATTTGTTTACTGTATATATTATCCCCATCAAGAAGATGTCAAGCCGATTCGTTGCCCGTTTATATATTATCGGCATTTTGGACACAAAATCTTACGTTTTCTTGCAGTACTCTTCCTTTTTATGAGATTAAATTCGAACATAGTTTTCCGATTCACACTGGCGCGGCCACGGAGCCGTAAGGACAAAAGAGAGGTAGGGCTTTTGTCGTTTTGGAAGGATTATTCTCGCCACACGGCTGCTGGAAATAACAAGGAATTAAGACACCCGTTTGCTCACGGACGGCGGGGGATTAAATATACGGAGAAGACATGGAACTGCATTTGGTAGATAGTAATGCAGACCATGTGTGGAACATATCAGCGCCCGGTAACCGCAGTTTGCGGATACCGGGCGCGTCTACGTTTCAGGGACTTTTTTTCAGGATCATTCAAGTAGAAACGGGTACTTTCTTATATTTGAACGTACCGGGTCACAAAATCAGTTACCTTCCCTACATACGCTGCCTTATCCGTATCATAAGCCACGCCGTGACCGGCACCGTGGATCACAAGCTGATCCTTGGGACTCCTGCACGCTTGATACAGCTTATCCATCATATAGAACGGTACAAACTTGTCGGCATCGCCATGTATGAACAGTATGGGCACGCGGGCTTTACGGACCTGCTTCAGCGCCGAGGCCTCTCCGAAGAAATACCCTGCCTTGATCCGGGTGATAAAGCTCGCCATATGGACAAAAGGAAAACTCGGCAGATGGTACATCCGCCACAGCTGGTAAGACAGCTGCGCTTTGACAGAGGTATAACCGCAGTCGGCTACGATGGCTTTGACCTGTGGGGGAAGCTCTTCTCCGGAAGTCATCATCACAGTGGCTCCTCCCATGGATACCCCATGCAGCACAATTTGGGCCTCCGGCCCGCTCTCTGCAAGGATATACTCAATCCATCTCAGGTAATCCCGGCGTTCCGGCCAGCCAAACCCGATGTACTCCCCTGTGCTGTCGCCATGTCCGCGGGCATCGGGAAGCAGCACATGGTACCCCAGGCTCTCGTAGTAGATTTTGGCGTATGCCCCCATATCCTTACCTTTCCCGGAATAGCCGTGGGCTATAATAGCAGTCCGCCCTGCGGCGCGCTCTGACGGCAGATAATAACCGCGCAGGGTAAGCCCATCGTCAGAAGTAATCTCAATCTTCCTGAAGCTGTGGCGGGATACCCAGTCTGCACCTTCTCCCCAGGAAGGCCCGGCAACCGGCGGGTCCACCTTGAGATCAGGGGTTTTGGCCAGGAACTCCTTGGGTGCCCGCTTGATTGCGATTCCGTAGAAAAAGAACCCTGCATAAGTCAAGCCGCCGGCCACAATAATCACAATGGCAAGTATAATAACACTCCACATGAACAATATCACCTTTCTTTCGGCATAATGGAATCCACTCCAGGACAAGCCCTGCACGCCGCCCGATTTTCAGCATAGTATAACATGGCCGGGGGAACGGTTGGAAATGCCGCAAAGAACCGGGCAAAATTCATCAAATGACGGAGACTGCGGCCGGCTTCTCAATTGCGGAAACAAAGGCAGAAATGCCTTTGTTTGGCCTCGTTCAGGCCGGGTAGACGAAAACAAAGGCAGAAATACCTTTGTTTAGTCTTGTCTCTGCAGAAGTGTGTTGAGGCTGCTCAGGAAGTGCAAGCCCATTGGGTTTCACTCGCTGACAGTTTGCTTTAATAAGCTGTTGTGAACAAAAGCAAAAAGCAGGGCTTCTCCATTGCTGAAGAAGTCCTGCCTTTTGCTTGTTATGCTGCTGAAGGACAAAGTCGCTCTCTTCGGTTAATCCGCTAATCCGCTATAATCCCCTTCATTATAAATACTTCTTTTACCGTTTGCGTTTACCGCTGTTTCTTGCAGTTCTGCTAAGCAGCAGTCCCAAGCCAGCGATTCCCAGACCTGCGATATAATAAGGCGCTGGACTTGCTTCCCCGGTCTGCGGCAGTTTATCGGGGGTATCCACGCTGCCAGCAGGAATTTCGTCATCTGTTATAACTATTTCCTCCGGCTCCGGTGTTACCGTTGGGGCCGGTGCAGGGGCTGGCGTTGGCTCTATTGAGGCTGTTGGCTGTATCGGCGCTGTTGGCTGCACTGGAGCGACCGTTGACACTGGCCCCAAGGGTAATGGGTCATCATTGATCAAGGTATCATCCACAATCGTGCCGATTACCGATGATGGTGTTGGCGTCGGGAACGTTACCGGAACATAGATTACTGTAGTGTCTGGCGTTGGTGTTGCTGTTGATGGCGCCGGTGTTACTTCGCTTGTAGGAGTTGGTGCTGTACTCGACGTCGGCGTCGCTGATGCAGTGGCGCTCGGTAACGCGCTAGACGTTGGTGTCGGCGTTACACTTGATGTCGGTACCGGCGTCGTACTTGACGTTGGCGTCGGCGTTGGTGTCGCCGTTGCACTCGGCGTTGGCGTCGCCGTTGCACTCGGCATCGGTGTCGCCGTTGCGCTCGGCGTCGGTGTCGCCGTTGCACTCGGCGTCGGCGTCGCACTCGGCATCGGTGTCGCCGTTGCACTCGGCGTCGGCGTCGCACTCGGCGTCGGCGTTGGTGTCGCCGTTGCGCTCGGCGTTGGCGTCACCGTCGCACTCGGCGTCGGCGTTGCGCTCGGCGTCGGTGTCGCCGTTGCGCTCGGCGTTGGTGTCGCCGTTGCGCTCGGCGTCGGTGTCGCCGTTGCACTCGGCATCGGCGTCGCCGTTGCACTCGGCGTTGGTGTCGCCGTTGCGCTCGGCGCTGGTGTCGCCGTCGCACTCGGCGTCGGTGTCGCCGTCGCACTCGGCGTCGGCGTCGCACTCGGCGTCGGCGTTGGTGTCGCCGTTGCGCTCGGCGTTGGCGTCACCGTCGCACTCGGCGTCGGTGTCGCCGTTGCACTCGGCATCGGTGTCGCCGTTGCACTCGGCGCTGGTGTCGCCGTTCCACTCGGCGTCGGCGTCGCACTCGGCGTCGGCGTTGGTGTCGCCGTTGCGCTCGGCGTTGGCGTCACCGTCGCACTGGGCGTTGGCGTCGCCGTTGCGCTCGGCGTCGGTGTCGCCGTTGCGCTCGGCGCTGGTGTCGCCGTTGCACTCGGCGCTGGTGTCGCCGTTGCGCTCGGCGTCGGTGTCGCCGTCGCACTCGGCGTCGGCGTCGGCGTTGCAGGCGGTTCGGAGCCTTCATACGGATAGTGGTGCATCTGTACATAACCGCTGAACGCTTTTGCAATCAGTGTGCCATGAAGCTCTGCATGATCATAAAAGACACTGGCATGAGGAGCCAATATCGTGCCCTCGATTGTCGTGTTCCCGATATTCACAGAAGCAGCTTCATAGAAATTGAACAGGACTTTGCGGGGTTTGCCTCCCCAGAATTGAAAATTGGGAATTTTCACAGCGCTTCCGCCCACATTAATAATGACGGTGGCATCACCTGCTATGTTGAACTGCAGCCCGTTGGCGTCAGCCAAATCAGCAGCGGCCAGATGAATGACATTATAGGCATCCGGAGCGTTAATCGTCATTTTTCCATATTCTTTTACAAAAGGCTGTGTCTGCGTCAATGCGGCCAATTCATCCGAACGCCGGACCAAAAACTGTTCCTCGGCCGCAAAATCAATCGGCGTCCCTTGGCGGGGGGTCTCCTTGAGATCCGCCCGTGTGGTGCTTATAGTGCCTCCGTATACAGCTGCCCCATATATAGTTCCGTCTGTTAGAGTGAGATTTTTGCCGGCAACCAGCACATCCCCGCCGGGCGCATCCTTGGAAACACCGTACCCCTGCAACGTAATATTTCCTTCAGCCGCGAGCCTTCCATGAATCTGATCGTAAGATTGCGTGAAATCTCCAAAGATAAATGCATTAAAATTGCCGGCAACACCCAGGACAGGGGTAGGGATATACGGCATATTTCCCGCAGCTTTAACATTCCATCCCCAGGTAACCGTGCTGCTCAATGCTAATACTCCTGTCAGAATCAGAGCTGCTGCTTTCAGTGATCTTTTTTTCAATCGCCTTGCACCTCCTAGTAACTTATTCTATGATTTTGCGGAAAAACTATAACAACAAAAAGACCGCCACGAAGGGTCAGCTTCACGGCGGCCGGACGATCATAGCCCTGGTCGGGCATTAGATTCCTGACTTTGCGTCCCGTCCTTTCAGACGGTTTGCGTTTATACATGAGAAATATAGATTAAATAAAACTTATGTAGTCTATGACATTTGTTACTTTTGAACTAATTTCAGTTTAGCCTCTTCCCTGCCCGATTGTCAATCTATTCCTTAACTATTTTTTCAAGTCGCGGTTGCCTGAAACATGGACAAACCCGCTATCTATAAGGATTTCCAGCCTTCCTGTCCAGAAGGAAATCTCTCAACAGAATGGTTTTTGCCTTTTTCAAAGTATCAGATCTTGTATTTAATTGCAATTTTTAATATTAAAATTTAGTATATTCGAACTATAATTTCAAATCTTATCCAGAACCTTTATTCCTAGCTATATGTACTCCTTAAGGAGCAAGAACTTCCCTGCAAATTAGGACTGCACAACAAAAAACCGCCCCGGAATCAACCGGCAGCAGTTCTTCATCCTTCTCTATGTAATGCTATATACGCTCCCGTAACCAGACATTGCGGATATAGCGAATTGGGATTTACAGCAGCTGAACCCAGCCAATCATGGACACCCACAACGGAATACTCAAAAACAACCCGAATACCAGCCCACGGCGGAGACTTCCTTCATGACTCATCATAATTCTCCTTTTGAGGTGCTTTATTTTGTTACGTTTCAATCTTTTATATTTCAATTTTAATATAAAACAATTTTTATTATTTTATTGTGAAAAATATCACATAAAATCACCCTTTTTTATAAATACCAGTGGTTATTTTATCCACCCCATGCAGCGCAAGGATCAGCCAGACAAAATAAAACGGGCCTCACCATGGGAGCTGGCAAGACCCTGCAAGCTATTTATAAACACCGGGGAGTGTTTGGTACATTCAATATATATCCTTAACCTGAAAACAAGCTGATAGCTGCATAAAAATTACATTAAAAGCTTCCAATAACCCAGTGTGCCGAAAAAAACGACCAGGGCCACGGGAAGTATAATTTTCCGGCTTACCTTATCCTCAAACGAAAAATACAAACACAGCATACAAAGCCACGCAATAAGGAGACTTCCCATTTCCTATGCATACGCCCTTTCTTATACATCCTGATGATCGCGCGGGACAGTGGCAGCACCAAACATCCTATAAGAAGATTACCCGCGAGTCAGCCGGTTCATACCCAATCATGGCTTGGGCCGCTAAATATTTTTTTGTTCCGCCAAAAGGTTATGCAGTCCCGGCAGGTCACTGCTCCCCCTCCAGTACAGGGTACTCCCAGAAGCTCAGCCTGCCTTTCGCCGGTATGGGCCGGGCAAGCGCCGTCACATCCTCCAGCTTCCAGGCATAACGTCCTGGCGCATAATCGCCAAAAACCAGCTCATTGCCGCCGGGCCAGCCCTCATCTGCAGCCGCTTGCGTCACCTCATAGCAACCGGCCAGACGGCTTGTAGCGATGATAGCTCCCCGGGGGAGATTGTCCACAGTAAAGCCATGCCGCGCCAAGGCCGACTTGAAAGGCTCCTGCCTGCAGGCAGTGGTGTCGATCCCCATTCCGGCATGAATCGCCAGTTCACCGCGATAAGCCGTTTGCCAGGAACGGGTCTCGAGCTGTTTTTCCCCAAGCGCAATTAATGTGGCCCAGGGCTGCCGGATGGTCAGACATTTCATCTCCGCCTATTCTCCTCTCTGAACAGCAAAAAAAGCAGCCGCCGAACATCCGGAAAGCTGCACCGCTTATAGTTATCGGGATGCTGTAGAAGGAGCAAAGCCCCTGCCTGCGCAATGTGTGTGCTTTCTACTACTGTATTGTATGACGCAATGGGATTCTGTGCAACTTTTACGAGAACCGGAGTAGAATAAAATTCCAGATTACAACTAAATAAGGACTGGCCGCCAGCCCGCAGATTGCTAAAAAGACTTGAAGCGGTGTACTCATCCCGCCATCCATTCCAGTCCAGCCCATGGAAAAAGAAGGCTTGGGCGGCTCAAGTCCATACTGCTCCATTAGCCGTTCTTTTGTGCCGCTGTCCACCATTGTTCCTGCATCCGCCGCATGGACGAGCGCCGGCTGCAGAAATAACAGGAGGAAAGCCGCGAAACAGGTAAACGTGAAGATAAATATGTATTTATTCCTCAAATTGCTCATTTCTCCTATTTATTGAATTTACTTTTCTATTTATTATAACGGATTTATCCTGATTTTTATAGATATAAGCGTTATACACTGTCCTGCGGCAACCAACCCGATCGACCAGTTTTGTACATAAGATCAGCCAGATTTGTTGATATTCCTCCCCTCCATATCCGTTTAAAATTAACGGTAATATGATGAAAGGGCGGATAATCATGAAGATGCGGCAGGAAGTTTATGATGTGGTGGTATGCGGTGGAGGATTGGCGGGTGTCTGCGCAGCCGTGGCGGCAGCCCGGCAGGGAGCCGGTGTCTGTATCATCCAGGATAGGCCGGTGCTGGGCGGCAACAGCTCGTCGGAAATCCGGGTCACTCCGCACGGGGCGGCTCAATTTCATGCCTATGCCCGGGAGACGGGCATTATTTCCGAGCTGCTGATCGAAGAACGGGCGCTTAATCATGAACCCATTCTCGAAAATGGCTGGACGAACAGCGTATGGGACATGGTGCTATACAATTTGGCAGTGTCAACGCCGAACCTTACGCTTCATTTAAACTCCACGGTCACCGAAGTGCACAAAAACGCGGAGCGGCACATCTCCTCTGTGACCGTGCGGGTGGCGGGGGCAGAGACACAAATCGCCATAGAAGGCCGGGTGTTCATTGACTGTACCGGCGATGGTGTGGTTGCCGATCTGGCCGGCTGCGAATGGCGCTGGGGTTCGGAGGGCCGGGAGGAATTCAGCGAACCTCATGCCCCGCTTGCGGCCAGCGGCGACACGATGGGCAGCTCAATACATTTTAAGGCGAAGGATATGGGGCGGCCGGTCCCGTTTGCGGCACCGGATTGGGCGGTCAGACATGAGGACCCCGCTTTTTTCTATGATCAGGGACGGCATTTCTACGATCTTGCCGCCGGGTACTGGTGGATCGAAATCGGCATCCCTTGGAATACCATCTATGACAATGAGCACATCCGGCATGAACTGACCCGCCATACACTGGGCATCTGGGACTGGATTAAGAACAGGGACCCGCTCCTGAAAGAAAAAGCTGCGAACTATGCGCTGGACTGGATCGGCCAGGTGCCGGGCAAACGTGAGAGCCGGCGGGTGCTGGGCCGTTATTTCATGACAGAGCATGATCCGGCGGGCCGCACTATATTCCCCGATGAAATCGCCTACGGCGGCTGGTTCATCGACCTGCACAGCACAGGTGGCCTGCTGGCCCCGACTGCGGAGCCGTCATCTGCGGAAGGTTACGCGGAGACCAGCGAATATGCGATCAAAAGCTACTGCGGGCCCTACGGGATTCCGCTGCGCATTCTCATGTCGAAGGATATCGACAATCTTCTGCTGGCCGGCCGCAATGTCAGCGTCAGCCATGCCGCCCTCGGCACTGTGCGCGTCATGGCAACGACGGCGCTGCTGGGTCAGGCGGCGGGTACAGCCGCCGCCGTGGCGCTGCGGCAGGGCCGGGAGGCGTGCAGCCTGGACTTCGCGGATATCCGCGAAGTCCAGCAGATTCTGCTCCGCGAGGGCTGCTTCCTGCCGAACTGCCGCAACGAGGACCCCGGCGATGTGGCCCGCTCAGCACGGGTACAGGCCAGCAGCTCCGCCCGCGTGCATGGCGTAGGGCCGGAGAGCCGCGACTACACCGGCGGCTTCGGCGGAACCCGGCTCCCGGACAAGGAGCCGCTTACGCACCGGCGCGGGCAGTGGATTGCCGCCGGGACGGAGGAAATCCGTTCCCTGGCCGTGTGCCTAAGCAATGAATCCGGGACGGAGCAGACCATTGAGGCCAGTCTTGTCCCGGTGGACTCCATCTGGGACTACGAATGCGGGGCGAAGCAGCCGCTGGCCCGGCAGCAGCTGGCCGTTCCGCCCGGCCGGATGCAGTGGGTAGCCTGGGAAGCCGGGCTTACCGCAGCGGATGGGCTGCGGAGCGGAGGGTATGTCCGCCTGGAACTGGCGGCAAATCCGCAGGTGGAGTGGCATAAAGGCGGCACTGTCATTCCCGGCCATACCTCGGCCTACGAGATGGGCCCTTCCAAAATGCGCCGGTACGGCGACGGGGGAACTCTAAGCTTCCGGATAGAGCCGCCGCAAGCCTGCTATGAGCCGTCCAATGTCTTGACCGGTATTGCCCGGCCGTATGATTATACAAACATGTGGCGTTCCGATCCGGCCGGGCCTTTGCCGCAGCGGCTGGAGCTGGAATGGGAAACGGAGGAGTGCATCGGGACGGTCGAGCTGGCTTTTCCCGGCCAGCTGTTCCGCGAATATCACCGGTATCCGCCGTTCTACCGCGACCCCCAGTGTCCAAGGGATTACAGCATCGATGCCTGGACCGGCGTCGGATGGACAACGGTCGCCTCCGTCACGGGCAACTACCAGACCCGCCGCCGTCATCCGTTGTCCGAGGCGGTTAAGACAGATAAACTCCGCGTTACAGTACACGCCACGAACGGCGATCCCAGTGCGTGCATCGCAGAGATCCGCTGTTATCGCTCCTGACACCTGTCTGCTGTATCCCAATAGGGGCACGTTCGCTGAATTAGCACTAACTTGCTGCCGACCGCTATATTAATGGGCGGGCGGCGGCCATTTTTGCTAGAATAGAGGGGATTTCAATTCAAGCTCCGGAGGAGAGCCTATGGGCAAATTAAAATGGCTGTGGCCGTCCAGCATGAAAAACCGGTTAGTCCTATCCATTCTGCTGTTCGTGCTGATTCCTTCCGCATTCCTGCAAATCCGCAATATCACGCAGCTGGAAACGATGATGAAGGACAATATATCACAGCAAAATGCGGCACAGCTCAATTTTCTCAAAAATAATATTGAAAGCCTGAAATTCGGTGTATTGGGCGCGATGCTGCAGCTCGAACGCGACCCGGACCTGCGCGAACAGCTTGGCCGCACCGGAGAGAATATGCCGGAAAAAAATATGTTCATCAAAAATGAGCTGCTGCTGGTGAAGCAACGGCTGATGAATGCCATTGTCCCCGTTCATCTCACGCTGGTGGATGATAAGGGAGAGGTCTACAACACGCTGGAGGAAGGAATGGCTGTCCCGGCGGTCAGCGGAGCGGAATTGCTGCAGCAGCCGGAGTTCGTGAAGCTCAGACAAGGGGCTGAAGCCTATTATTGGACTGTTCATGAGCCTGATTATCTGCTGGCGAACGCCCTGCCGGGCTCGCAGTTATTCTCTTTATTCTCAAAGCTGCAGGGAACGGACGGCCATACCTTCGCCTATCTGCGCATCAGTCTGGATATGAAGACCTGGCTTAACTCGATAACGGGCGGCTTCCAGGTGAAGCAGACCTATTATTTGCTGGACGGCGGCGGGCAGCCGATTCTGATGGGCCGCAATGACCGCTCTGCTCAGGCGCTGGGCGGGATGCTGGCCACCTTCAAAAGCAACCCGGCCCGTTATTTTACCGATGACAAAGACCTGTTCATCTTTAACGGCACTTATCTGCCGAATATGGATTGGTACCTCGTGAGCCGCTTCCCCTTGGAAGCGCTCTCCGGGAACATTCTGGCGATGAAGCGGGAGGTTATGCTGTCGTTTCTGGTCACCTGTATTATTTTTGCCGGAATCATGTATGCAATTGTTTCTTCTACGGTCAGGCCCTTGCATAATTTGCAGAAAAAAATGAGTGAGCTTGTCGATAAAAACCTGAATGTGAGCATCCCCGAACGAAAATATAAAGGCGAGCTGCTGCGGCTGGCCCGTGCTTTTAATCTGATGACCGGCGATATCCGCAAGCTGATCGAACGGCTGCAAATGGAGGAAAGGCAGAAGGAAGCCATCCGCTTTCAAATGCTGATGTCGCAAATGAATCCGCATTTTCTGCTCAACACGCTGAATACGATCAAATGGAACGCGCGCAACCACGGTGATATGGGGACATCGGAAATCTGTCAGAATCTGGGCAAACTGCTGGAATCAGGCCTCAACAGCGATGCGGACCTCGTTTTTCTAAAGGAAGAAATTGAACTGATCCGGGCGTATGTCTACATCCAGTCCTTCCGCTATGACCACTCCTTCAACGTGGAATACATGATCGGCGACGGCCTGGAGTACGCCCTGATTCCAAAGTTCAGCCTGCAGCCGCTCGTTGAGAATGCAATTTATCACGGACTTGTGCATATGAAGGCAGGCGGAAAAATAACCATTCTGATTGCCGGCGCCGGCGGCAGGCTGCGGGTCGAGATCGGTGACAACGGCCAGGGGCTGGAGCGCAGCGGCTCCGCTTCGGGGAAACGGCGCAAGGGCATCGGCCTCAGCAATCTGAGGGAACGGATCATGCTGCTCTATAAGGGGAGAGGCGAGCTGCTTCTGCTGCCGCTCCCCCAAGGCACGGTGGCTGTACTGGATATTCCGCTGTTGAATTCTTTGCCTTATGACAAGGAGGAGCGAAATGTGGAAAATACTTCTGGTCGAGGATGAGCCGTTCGTCCGCCGCTCGATCCGCCAATCCATCCGCTGGGAGGAGCACGGCTTTTCCATTACCGGTGAGGCCACTCACGGGCAGGAAGCGCTGGAGCTGATGGACCGGCTGCAGCCCGATATTGTAATTACCGATATTTTTATGCCTTACATGGACGGCCTGGAGCTGATTCAGGCTGCACGGGCCAAGGGCTTTGAAGGATCGTTCATCATGCTTACCTGCGCCGGCGAGTTCGAATACGCCCGGCTTGCGCTTGAATACGGCGCATCCAGTTATATTCTCAAGCTGTCCATGAGCGACGAAGAGCTGCTCCAGGCGCTGAACAAAGCCCGGGCCAAGCTGATGAAGCGGGTGGAACAGCAGGACCGGCTGGAGGACCAGCTGTTCCGGGAGGCAGCCGGTTATATGTGGCGAAGCCTGTGGGGCAAGGAACTCCACCAGGATGAAACAGACAAATTCGAGGATTTCCGCCGCCGGGCGGCAAACTCCCCAGGGCTGCTGCTTATCTCGGTGCTGGGCGGCACCCGGATGCTGAGCAAAGCCGACCTGCCTTCCCTGCTGCCCGCAGAGGCAGGGCAGGCAGCACGCTGCCACCTGTTCAGGTATATGGGGCAGAGCACTTTTTGGGTCTGGCTGGAGCGCAGCCCGGCACTGCGGCCTGAGGTGTTCATCTATGACGGGCTGCCTGCCGTCCGCCGCCTTGGATCAGCGGCAGATGCCGGTTTGGGCGCCTGGCGGATGAACCTGGAGGTGCTGGGCCGCTATTATTATGGCTGTGCCCGTGGAGAGAACGGTGTTACGGCCGAAGCCGATACGGCTCCGGTGCACCCCCTCCCCGTTCCCTGGGAACAGGAACGGGAGATTATCGGCCGCTTCGAGCGGCTCGATGTGGGCGACTGTGCCGCCAAATTGGAGCAGCTATGGCAGTTCATGGCGGCCGTCCGCATGCCGATGGCGGCAGTCAAGGAGACCGCCGAGCGGCTGGACAAGCTGTTCGCGCGTATTGCCGGAAAGCCTGCAGAACCGCCCGGCGCCCTGCTGGATGCCGTGCGCCATCCCGAATTGCTGGAGCAGACAGTCGCGCGGATGCGGACTTATGCCAAGGGTCTTGGCGGGCAGCGGCCGCAGGAGACGGACCATCCCGAGATCAACACGATGATCCGCTATTTGCTGCATCATTATGACGAGGACATCTCTTTGCAGGCGATGGCGCAATACGTCAATATGGATGAAAATTATTTGAGCGGCCTATTCAAGAAAAAAACGGGCGAGACCTTCATTAACTACCTCCAGCACATCCGGGTGAATGAAGCTAGGTTCTATTTGGAGCAGACCGACCTGACCGTTGCCGAAATCGGGGAGCGGGTCGGGTTCGCCAACCCCAGCTACTTCTTTAAAATTTTCAAGCGCTGGACGAAGCTGACACCCAACGAATACAGGCAGCAGTGTAAAGGAAAGGCGGGCACCGAGCCGCCGGCGCCATAATTATTAATGCCGCCGGCCTCCTGCCCCGCTCCCCCTGAACATGTGCGCCTGCCGGAAAAGCTTCTGCGGCGCCAAGTTTTCAACGCGTTCTTTTCCCCCTTGTCTATCCGCTTTGCTGCGCTCCCCAGAACTTAAAATTGTACACTGAATCGCTGAGATATGAAGATTACGCCCTGCCTCCCCTGTCCGCTATGATAGTATCAAAACACAGACAGGAAGGTTGAGCGTATGGAAGAATCCATTGGCATGACAAGGAACAAGACAGCAGAGTCACCGCTGCGTCAGGCATGGATCAGGATATGGGGAATGCGGGCGTTGTACCTGATGCTGCTTCCCTGCCTAATCTGGTATTTTGTATTCAAATACTTGCCGATGTACGGCGTCATTATCTCCTTCAAGGACTATAGTTTTACGGACGGCATCCTGCACAGCCCCTGGGCCGACCCGTGGTACAAGTATTTCAAAATGTTTTTTGATTCTCCGTATTTCTTACAGCTTATGTCCAATACCCTGCTGATCAGCTTATACAAGCTGGTGTTCGGGATGCTGCCTTCGATCATTCTGGCGATTCTGTTCCACGAATGCCGGGTGATGTGGCTGAAGCGGTGGGTCCAGACATTAAGCTATATGCCGCATTTTTTGTCCTGGATTATCATTTACGGCATTTCGGTGGCTTTCTTTTCGGAGACGACCGGGCTGGTCAACCGCTGGATTACAGAAGCGGGCGGCTCGTCCATCTCTTTCCTCGGCTCAACGGAATGGTTCCGCAGCATGCTGGTCTCGACTGAAATCTGGAAGGATATCGGCTGGGGCGCAATCGTCTATTTGGCTGCGATCAGCGGGATCGACCCGACGCTGTTCGAAGCGGCCAGGGTAGACGGCGCCAGCCGGCTGCGGATGATTTGGCATATTACACTTCCCGGTATCCGCAATGTCATCATCCTGCTCCTGATCCTCAAAATCGGCAGCATCATGGACGCCGGATTTGAGCAAATCTATGTTTTCTACAACCCGCGCGTATATGAGGTCGGCGATATTATTGATACCTGGGTATACCGGACCGGTCTGGAGCAAATGAACTTTAGTCTGGCGACCACGGTAGGATTGTTCAAATCAGCTATTGGCTTTGTGCTGGTGCTGGGGGCCAACAAGCTGGCTAAACGATGGGGGGGCGGAATATGGTAAACGCCAAATCCGATAAATTATTTAACACCGTGGTCTATCTCCTGCTTGCAGCAGTGGCGGTAGTGGCAATCTTCCCGCTGCTCTATGTCATTTCAATGTCGCTGACGCCATACAGCGAAGTCATCAAAAACGGAGGTTTTGTCGTCATTCCGCGCAGCATTTCTTTTGAAGCTTACCAGCGGATTTTGGCCGACCCGGCGCTTGGCCGATCCATGCTGGTCACGGTGTTTGTCACAGTGACCGGCACCGCCATCAACATGATTCTGACAACGATGGCCGCCTATCCGCTCAGCCGCAGGAATTTGCGCGGAAGGACCTTCTTCCTGCTGTTTATCGTCATCACCATGCTGTTCAACGGCGGCCTGATTCCAACCTATCTGGTTGTCCGCTCGCTGGGGATGCTGGATACCCTATGGTCGCTCATTATTCCGGGGGCAATCGCCACCTTCAACGTGCTTATTATGAAAAGCTTTTTTGAGAATCTGCCGGAAGAGCTGTTTGAATCGGCCAAAATAGACGGGGCCAAGGAATTCCGCATTTTATGGCAGATTGTCATTCCGTTGTCGATTCCATCCATAATGACGGTTGGCCTGTTCTATATGGTCGGCCACTGGAATTCTTTTTTCTCGGCGATTCTGTATATTACCGACGTGAAGCTGCATCCGCTGCAGGTGGTCATCCGCAATATGCTCCTGCTGACTCAATCGAATGAGCTGCAGGCCGAGGTTACCGTCCCGACAGCAGCCATGCAGATGGCGGCGGTCATTGCCGGAAGCCTGCCAATTATCGTGGTGTACCCGTTTATCCAGAAGCATTTTACCAAAGGGATGCTCCTGGGAGCGATCAAGGGATAACTGGGAATCCGTTAAGGGTTCCCACTTCATTCATACTACTGTGCAAGGAATAAATCAGAGAAAAGGCAGGGGTTGTAATGAGAAAGAAGAACAGAGTAATGGCGTGGACCGCGTTGGCTATGACTGTCGCGCTTTTCAGCGGCTGCGGCGGCGGGTCCAATACGCCCAAAACCGCAGAAGGCGATGCTTCCGCTAAGTCGGCAGCCGGGCCGGTGGACATCGAAGCAGCCGAAATCAGCTGGGGCACCAGCCTGCCGGCGGATGATTTCATCAAGAAAGCGCTGGATGAACAAGTAGGCGTTAATCTGAAGCTGACACTCGTAGGCGACCAGAACGACTATGAGAATCAAATGAATGTCCGTGCGGCCTCGGGCAATCTCCCCGATCTGCTGATGGCGACCAGCAAAGCCCATCTGCAAAAACTGGCCCAGTCCGGTTCTTTGCTCGACTTGACGCCGTATCTGGACAAACTGCCGGAATACACCAAATTTGTCGGGGATGAGGTGCTGAAGAAAGGCATTCTGGACAGCAAGCAGTATGCATTGCCCAAAACGGGTCAATCAGTCTCCTACACGTATTGGATTCGCAAGGACTGGCTGGATAATCTGCAATTGCAGCCGCCGGCTACCGTGGATGAACTGCTGGAGGTTGCTAAAGCGTTTACAACCAACGATCCGGATAAAAACGGCAAAAACGACACCTTTGGCCTCACCGGCACCAACTTCCAGACCTTTGACCCGATATTCGGCGCTTACGGTCTCACCAATATTTTTGACACCTCGCAGCTGTTTGTCCGTGACGGCAAGGTAGTCAGCACATTCTACCAGCCGGAAATGAAAGAGGCACTCACCACTATCAAAGGTTTTCTCGATGCCGGAGTCGTTGACCCTGAAATTGTAAGCAACAAGGGGACGATGGCCATCGACAAGGCGTTTCAGGGCAAGGTGGGCATCATCAACACCGAATGGGCGCAAATCATGAAAGACGACAAGGTAGCCGTCTGGAAAGGCGCCAATCCGAAGGCGGAATGGATTCAGCTGGCTCCCCCGAAAGGACCAACCGGCATCGCAAATGCCAATTCTCTGAATATCGGCGCTTCCAGCGGCCTGTGGGTCATCCCCAAAAAGCTGGAAAGCGAGCCTGAAAAGCTGAACAAAGTGCTGGAGCTGCTCAATTATGTATCGACAAAGGAAGGCAACCGGCTGGTTCAGTATGGGGTGGAGAATACCCACTATACGCTGGAAGGCGATACTGTCAAAATTACCGACAAAGGCCGCTCCGACGCTTCGTTCACCTGGCTGTACCAGTTCACAGGCCGCCCGGAAACGGATTATCTGAAATCCAAATTCAGCAATCTGGCCGCCTATATTGACTTTGAAGCCAACCTGCCGCGCATCCAGACACTGGACGGCTTTGTGACCAGCCCTCCGGGCTACAACCCGGCCGACGCCAACCGCTTCATTGAAGAAGAAATGATCAAATTTGTCTATGGCAAAGCCAAGATCGACAGCTACAGCAAGTTTCTGGAGACGCTGGAAAACACGTTCAGCTACAAGAACTATCTCGATACGGCGATCAGCCAATTGAATGAACTCGGTTACGGGAAATAAGACATTTAAGAGTAGGAGAGCTGCTTTTATGGAATTATAAATCTTACCTTGTGACTAATGTTTTGTATGCTTTTGAGACAGACCCGGCTGATTATAATTATGACGCTAATCCCACTAAACAAAGCTTGGTTGCTCATGATGTATGCTATAAGGTTTATTTGAAACCTTACAGCTAAACCACTTTGATTATATCTGCGACATAAACTCCGGGCAGTTCTTTACTAATTTATTTAGAGATGTCTCTATCTTGTAGAGATGTCTCTTTTCTTTTACAGCTCACATTTTGCAAATTCGGTTAGTCATGCCCAAAATCAATTTAGAATCCGGCTACTCACAAAAACAATTCTAACCATTCAAGCTCCCAAATAATTCATGCATGTGATCAAAATATGGGTAACTCCAAAAATAGCACACGGAACGAGGAGGACATAGTTCTTCATCCAAAGCCCGGCAAAAAAGAAATAAAGCGGCGGCATGCAAGCAATTCCCAGTATCAATAACCACGGAGCCACCACTCCGTTATAGTAGAAAATCCAAGAAATATAATAGCCTGCCAAAAAGAGAACTGCTAATCCTATATAAAAGTTTCTATTCCTCCCTTCAGCTTTGTTTAACAGAAAAATCATCAGAGTAACCGTTAGCACTCCAAACAATCCCTCAATAATATTGAGTGTTTTATAGGCAGAACTGTTTCCGGTAAGCACATCATTTACTGGAGGCACTAGCATCCAGATGATATTAGGAAGCAGTTGCAATGCGTATAATAAAAAGCCTGTCAACGAAAATCGAATTCTATAATTTCTCATAATACCCTCCCAAATTTCTTTATGGGTTGAGTATATTAAAAAGTGAAAAACCACACATCAGCCTCTAGCCGGGTTATTTTATATATACTCTGCGTTGCATACAAGCTGACATTAACCGAATCGTATAAACAATCTGGCGAGGAATAAAAAATCCCTATTGTATAGGGGTAGAAGAACAGGTAGAAAAATGAACAAAATCACCCTGGCGGGTGAATAAGGGTCTTGGAGGTTACGAAGTCCGCATTTGTTGTATAACATCCAGGATTTTCGTCCATTTGGTGAAGCCGCGCCCACATTGTTGTACAATTCACAAGATTTTTGTACGTTTAGCGTACTTTGGACACAGATTGTTGTATAACGTACAAGATGTTCGCCCATTCGGTCTGCTTATATCACACTTTGTTGTATTCCGTGCAAGTTTTCGAGGGTTAACACCTTAGGGGAACCCTTTATGTGTCCTTCAGCAATTCCAAGTGGAAAAAGGATAACTAATTTGCCCGAATCTCCTGTTCTCCGCAGGTTAAGTGGAAAAAGGGTAACTAATTCAGCTCATTTCGCCCCTAACTAAGTCATATGGCCCAATTAAGTTCCCTTTTTCCACTTCAATCTCACAATTGTTGATTTCTGAGAGAAATAAGTTTCCTTTTTCCAACTAGCACTGTTCACCTACTTCTTGGCACGGGCAATATACAAGGTGATCCGGACACATAATCCGTTATTGAGGTGAAAAGGGCTGCAATCTCCCCGAAAAGAACAAAATCACCCTGGCGGGTGAATAACAACACGGGGCTTACGGCCGCAGGGATTCCCCGCCGTTCCAAAACCAACGGGGGTATGCTGAAGACGGATTGTTGTATTATAGGCAGCATAGGCAGGCTTAGCGTCCTTTGACTTGCTTAGAGCTCATATTGTTATACCACATGCACAACGCTCGCCCAGAAGTTAGTTAAAACATGCATTGGGGGCCGTATGATTATGGTATGGGTCATTCTGCGGACACGATGAGCTTCCTTCACGATCGATCCGCAACCGTTGCGGACTGGAAAGCCGTTATTCATAGAAGATTCGTCTATTCCGCAGGACGGACTGAGATGCCTTTATTTGTCCTTTTCCCCTTTATTCCAGGTTCAATCGAACGATATAACGGTTCCTGAGTCCGTATCCGCTGAAAAAACAAGATTTTTGGCAAAATAAGGGCTCCTTTGTCCGCTTCAGTCCACGGATGAAGCTCAACCCTCCTGCATCACTTTTATCCTCGGAGGCTTCCAAGATATCCTTTTTTACACTGTATAACTTCCTATAAAATAAAAAACGCGGCTCTTGAAATTTTCAAGAATCCGCGCTACGTATGTTTGTTGGGGATGCTGGTGAAGGGAATTGAACCCCCGGCCTACGCATTACGAGTGCGTTGCTCTACCCCTGAGCTACACCAGCTTACAGCATTTTTCTGTCAAACAAAATACATTATACATCGTCTGGAGAAAAACGCAACCCTTTCTCTTACAGCCCGATCAGGAAACGGTTACAGCATTCCCCGCTTGCGGAAGTAATCCAGCGCCAGCCGGGCGCTCTCCAGTGACGACGATGCGAAAACCTCCTGCTCCACGATGTAGTGCTGAATTCCGGCTTCATCCGCAGCCTTGAAGACACTATCGAAGTCTACTTGACCTTTTCCGAGATCGGCTTCCTCATGGCCTGCGCCGAAATCCTTGATGTGGACCAGAGGCACGCGTCCGGCATAGCGGGAGATATATTCTGCCGGTACCGCACCGCCCACATGGACCCAGCCCAAATCAAACTCCGCCACCATATGCTCAGCAGGAATCCGCTCCAGCCAGATGTCGATGACGGCCTGCCCGTTGACCTGCTTGAACTCAAAGTCATGGTTGTGGTATCCGTACTTCAGCCCTGCTGCCCGTACCAGCTCGGAAGCCTTTTCAAAGAATGGAATCAGAGCCAGCACATCGTCCAGCGCAGGCTGCTCCGGAAGAGGCGCAGAAGGTGTGATAAGATACTCCAGCCCCACCTCCCGGGCATATTCGATCTCTCTGGATAAGGCCGATTGCATATTCTCCAGACTGCTGAAATCCAGCCCTACATGCGCTGAGGGGGCCGACAGTCCAAGCTCATCCAGCGTTTTGCGCAGTTCTGCAGCTGATACGCCAAAATACCCGGCAAATTCCACCGATTTGTACCCGATCTCCGCCACCTTGCGCAGCGTCCCCAGAAAATCCTTCTCCGCCCTGTCCCGCAGCGTGTACATCTGTATCCCGATCTGCTGTTTGATAGCCGCCATTACGCATCCGCTCCTTGTCGCTGTAATTGTTATGAATTAATCCGCCTGCAGCTTGCGTTCCACCGATTCCAGCTTGCTGCGGCTTGTGGACGGCTTATCCCGCCGGTCATCAATCTTGAGCGAGGTGGATACCCGCTGTGCTCCGGCAGTAAAAGGGGACTCGTGCAGCGCTTCGACGGCCGCCAGAATCCGCGCCAGCGGACCTTCGATAATGGTGCCCATGGATGTCAGCTCGTAGGTAATGCCTTCCACCGTCTCCAGCACGCGCTGCATGTCAGCCACATAGCTGCTGAGGCTGGTGCTGCCTGTACCAATCGGAATTACAGTTACTTCGCCAATCGCCATCCTGAAATCCCTCCTATTATAAGCCTCTATAAGCCTCGTTACATAAGTCTCTGGTCCCTTCTATTGTAGCAACTCCTGCCTCCCCCCACAAATCGCCTAAAGTCCTACTGCGGGTATGACCAGGTTTTGGAACTTTTGTGGCGTATTTTGGACAATTTTTGAATCAGTTCCGGCAAAATTTACTCCCGTGCTGTGGATTACCTGTGGACTAATTGTGGACGAACACCGGGTTATCTGTGGATCAGCTGTGGACCAGCTGTGAGTAAACGGGCGGAGTCCGCACCGGGCGCGGGTTCGCAAAAAATTGTTTACAAACACAAGATATTGGGTTATTTTTATCTAGCGACAACAAAATATAGTGGAAACAGGTGCTTTGCTCTTCCAGGAGAGTTGAAGCTTAATAGGGAAGCGCGGTGCAAATCCGTTGCGGTCCCGCCACTGTAACCGGATGCCCTGCAGGCTCCAGAAGCCCTGCGGAGCAGTATCCTGAGGCTCACGCCACTGAGGGGTAGCCCCCCTTGGGAAGGCGCCCCGGATTCACCGGAAGCCAGGAGACCTGCCTGTTTCCGGGCACCATTATTTACGCCTGCGAGGAACAGGAGAGGTGTCCGCATGCGGCCTGCACAAGCAGATTTAGCCTTCCCTTATGCCAGGGAGCCAAGGCTGCCGATACCTGAACGCGATAAGCCTTATCACGTTCAGGTATCGGCTTCTGCGGGAAAGCATATTTCCATGGAGACCATCCGCAAATATCCGCTCAGGTTATTTGCGCTACGCATCCGGGCATTTTCCGCCTTCCTCGGCGGGGGATGCTTTTTTATTACAATCAGAACATGTTTCATATACGGAGAGGAGAGCTAGACAATGACGCTGCTGGAGAAACGGTACAACGGTGGACAAGCTGCACAGGAGGTTCTTTTGGAGGAAGTGATCCATTTGGGGCGCGATATTATCGACAGCCGGGATTTGGATCTGCTGCGCGAAAATGCGAATTTGAACGGTGAGAGCTTTTCCGGCAAAATGAGCAAGTTCGGCAGTGAGTATTCCAAGTGGTATGCCCGCAACTTCACGATGCCGCCGCAGCTCGTGCAGGCTACCCTCGATAATGTGGTGTATGTCCACGATCTGGACCAATACGCGATCGGAACCACCAACTGCATCTTTATCCCGTTCGAGCAGCTTCTCCGCGAAGGCTTCAACACCGGCAACGGCAGCGTTCGTCCACCCAACTCGATTATGACTGCGATGTCGCTGGTGGCGATTATTTTCCAGTCGCAGCAGAATGCCCAATACGGCGGCGTATCCGCCAACAAGCTGGATTTTGATCTGGCTCCTTATGTGACCAAGTCCTTCGCCAAGCTGTTCCGCAAGGGACTGGAATATTTCGAAGAAGGTACAGCCGGAGAGATCGGCGGGGAAGTCACTATGAGCCGCAGCGATCTGGCGGAGCAGTATCCGCGGGCCTTCCGCTTTGCGCTGAAGGAGACGGAAAGTGAAACGCTTCAGGCCGCAGAGAGCATGATACATAACCTTAATACAATGTCCAGCCGGTCGGGCGGACAGATTCCTTTTACCAGCATCAACTACGGCACCTGCACCTCTCCTGAAGGGCAGCTGGTCATCAGCTCGCTGCTGATGGCCACGATGAACGGTCTGGGCAGCGGCGAAACGCCGGTGTTCCCGATCCAGATCTTCAAATGCAAGCAGGGCGTGAACCAGCAGCAGGGCGATCCGAACTACGAGCTGTTCCTCAAGGCGGCGGAATGTTCCGCCCGCAGACTGTATCCGAACTTCGCCAATCTGGATGCGCCGCTCAATCTGCAATATTACGATCCGGCTGATCCGGATACCGAATTTGCCACGATGGGCTGCCGCACACGGGTGCTGGGCGACCGCTTCGGACGCAACCACTGCTCCGGCAAAGGCAACCTGTCCTTCAATACGCTCAATCTGGTGCGGCTGGGACTGGCCTACGGCATTGCCACAGGACGCCGCCTTGCCGCCGACGAAGAAGGCTTCTATGACGATCTGAACCATTACATGGACATCGCTCTGGAAGGTCTGCTTCACCGCTTCCGCATCCAGGCCTCCCAGAAGGCCAAGGCTTCCGATTTCATGATGCGCGAAGGCGTCTGGGAAGGCGGCAAAGCGCTCGCTCCCGAAGATAGTGTAGGCGAGCTGCTGAAGCATGGCAGCCTGTCGATTGGCTTCATCGGCATGGCGGAATGCATGAAGGCCATGTACGGCAAGCATCACGGCGAGGACATGGAGATCCACGCCAAGGCGCTGGCCATTGTCCGCCACATGCGGGAATACTGCGACCGCAAGAGCGAGGAGCTGAACCTCAACATTACGCTGTTCGCCACACCGGCTGAAGGCCTGTCCGGCAAATTCACCAAAGTGGACCGCAAGGTGATCGGCTCGATTCCGGGCGTCACCGACCGTGAATATTATACGAACTCTTTCCATATCCCGGTCTACTATGAGCTGAGCGCCGCACAAAAAATCAGCCTGGAAGCCCCGTTCCATGAATACTGCAATGCCGGCGCAATCTCTTATGTAGAGCTGAACGGCAATGCCCGCAGCAACCCGGCGGCTTTTGTGAAGATCATCCGTTATGCGCTGGAGCAGCAGGTCAGCTACTTCAGCATCAATCACCCGATAGACCGCTGCTCGGACTGCGGCTACGAAGGCGTGATCGGCACGAACTGCCCTTCCTGCGGCGCGCATGAGAACGATGTGCATATCCGCCGCCTGCGCCGGGTAACCGGCTATCTGACCGGCGACTACCAGACCCGCTTCAATGCCGCCAAGCAAGCCGAAGTAAGGGACCGCGTTAAGCATCTATGAATATATGCGGCTACTACCCGGAATCGATCAACGAAGGAGAGGGCATGCGGGCCGTCCTCTTCCTCAGCGGCTGCCGTCACCGCTGCCCGGGCTGCTTCAACCCGAAGACCTGGAATTTCAACTACGGCGAGCCGTTCACCTTGGAGCGCCAGCGGGAGATTATCGCCGAGATGGCGGCAAATCCGCTGCTGGACGGACTGACGCTGGCGGGCGGCGACCCTTTTTTCTCGGCAGAGGAGGCTGCGGGCTTCATTCAGGAGCTGCGCAGCGTGCTGCCGGACTATTCCGTATGGATTTACACCGGCTATACCTATGAGGAGCTTACAGCGGCTCCGGGCTCACCCGAATGGAACCTGCTGGCTCTGTGTCAGGTCGTGATTGACGGGCGTTTTGTGGAAGAGCTCAAAGACACCACCCTCCCCTACCGGGGAAGCAGCAACCAGCGGATTATTGATATTCAGGCCAGCCTTGCCGGTACGGAAATCGTACATTGGCAGCCGGCAGTCTTATAAATTTGGCAACTATCAAAGAGCAGGCCAAGCCTTGGTGCGGGCCCCTCTCTGCGCTTATATACTTCAATTTTTGATATTGAAAATTAAACCCAAAAATGAAAGGATGTATGAACTTATGCCACAGCTCGTAGTGAAACCCGACAACCGCCAATTGGCTTTTGATGAAATCCGTCTCTCCGTGTACGCCGACCGTATCCTGAAAGGCCTGGATCATCTAAGCAAAGAAACCCTGCTGCGCGGGGTGCAGTCCAAGCTGCGCCGTGAGGAGGTCAGCGGAGAAGAGATCAGTAATGCCTTCACGATGAGCGCGCTTGAGCTGGTTACCAAAGAAGAGCCGGACTGGAAATTCGCCGCTGCGCGTTCACTGCTGACCTCCCTGTACAAAAAAGCTGCCGTCAACCGCCGCTACAAAGCTTACCCGGATGAGCCTTACGGCGAGCTGTATCCGCTGATTACCGATCTGGTGAAAAAGGGCATCTACCGCGAAGAGCTGCTCTCCCACTATACCAAGGAGCAGATTGAGGAGCTTGGCGGCTGCATCGATTACACACGCGACCTGCTGTTCGATTATATCGGCCTCTTGACCCTGTCTGACCGCTATCTGGCTCATGATTTTGACGGGCGCGTCATGGAGCTGCCGCAGGAGCGTTATATGATTATCGCCATGTTCCTCATGCATACCGAGCCGGAAGAGAAACGTCTGGAGCTGGTCAAGGAAGCCTACTGGGCGATGAGCAACATTTATATGACCGCTGCTACCCCTACCATGTCCAATGCGGGTAAAAAGGTCGCCGGACAGCTCTCCAGCTGCTTCATCGACACGGTAGACGATTCGCTCGAAGGCATCTTCGACTCCAACACCGATGTGGCCCGGCTCAGCAAAATGGGCGGAGGCATCGGCGTCTACCTCGGCAAGGTGCGGGCCCGCGGCTCCGATATCCGCGGCCACAAGAACACCAGCTCCGGCGTTATCCCGTGGATCCGCCAGCTGAACAATACCGCGGTCAGCGTCGATCAGCTCGGCACACGCAAGGGCGCCGTCGCCGTCTACCTCGACGTTTTCCATAAAGACATTCTCGCCTTCCTCGACCTGAAGCTGAATAACGGCGACGAGCGGATGCGCGCGCATGACGTATTCCACGGTGTCTGCCTGCCCGATCTGTTCATGGAGGCTGTGGAAGCACGGGGACACTGGAATCTCTTTTGCCCGCATGAAGTGAAGAAGGTAATGGGCTGGAAAGATGCCAAAGGACGCGCACTCGGTCTGGAGGATTTCTATGATGAACAGCTGGGACAGGGCTCATTCCGTGAAAAATATGCCGAAGCCACCGCCAATCTGGAGCTTTCCCGCATCACGGTTCCGGCCATCGACATCATGAAGCGGATTATGAAATCCCAGCTCGAAACCGGCACGCCATATATGTTCTACCGGGACACCGTCAACCGTTCCAACCCGAACCGCCACCAGGGAATGGTCTTCTCCTCTAACCTGTGCACGGAAATTATGCAGAACCAGTCGGCAACGGTTATTGAGAGTGAAGAGCTGGTTACGAAGGACGGACAGACCCGGATCGTGATCTCGAAGGTTCCCGGCGACTTCGTTGTCTGCAATCTGAATTCCATTCACCTGGCCCGCGCTATTCCGGCAGGCGTGCTGGAGCGGCTGGTGCCGATTCAGGTCCGCATGCTCGACAACGTCATCGACATCAACAATATTGAAGTGCTGCAGGCGCAGTACACAAACAGCCAATACCGTGCGGTCGGCCTCGGCACCTTCGGCCTGCATCATCTGCTGGCACTGGAGGGCATCCGCTGGGAGTCCGATGAAGCCGTGGAATACAACAACCATCTGTATGAGCATATCAACTATCTGGTAGTGCGCTCCAGCATGGAGCTGGCCCGTGAGAAGGGCCGCTATCCGAAGTTCGCCGGTTCCGATTGGGAGACCGGGGCCTACTTCACCTCGCGCGGCTATACCAGCGGCGAACAGGAAGGCAAATACGTGACTACAGAGCAGTGGCGTGAGCTGCAGGAGCAGGTGGCTGCGGACGGCGTGCGCAACGCCTGGATGTTCGCGATTGCCCCGAACGGCTCGACCTCGATCATCGCCGGCTCCACAGCCAGCATCGATCCGCTGTATGAGCTGCTCTCCTATGAGGAGAAAACCACCTACAAGATCGCCAACCCGGCACCGGATCTGTCCGAGAAGACGATCTGGTACTATAAAACGGCGTTCCTGATCGACCAGAACTGGTCCATCCGCATGGCCTCGGCCCGCCAGCGCCATGTTGACCAGGGCCAGAGCTTCAACCTGTACGTGACGCCGGACATCAAGGCCACCGATTTCCTGAACCTGCACCTGAACGCCTGGAAGGGCGGATTGAAGTCGACGTATTATGTACGGAGCCGTGCTTTAACTATAGAAGAGTGTGAGTCTTGCGCGAGCTAATTGTCTTCGTGCCTTGAACAGAAAAAACCGGTGATTTGTTCGTCACTACGAGGAATGTCTGGGCTTCCGGTCGCTGTTCGCGGCGGAATCCGCAGACAGCTTAGACTGAGGATTGCCGGTTTTGCGCCGGAAGGCTTTCCGGTGCAGAGCCTTCGGTGATCCTTCCCGCCTCTTCAGTGCCACACGCGCCGCCCTGCCAAATAACTGCACTTTGTACAGCTATAACCTGGCTTTTGGCAGATAAACACAATTTAGCTGCACTCTGTACAATTATCCAGGCGGACAGCGGCTAAATTGCAGAAATTCTCTATTTTTAATTGCAGAAACTACAGTTATAGCTCATGAAAAGGCTCCACAGCAGTAAATAGCTGCAGTAAATACATTTATCTACGCGGAGGCTGCCACAATAGCGTGCTTTCTTTCAAACGTTTCACTATATAGTCATAGTCGTTTCAATAGATATCAGGCGGAAGACCGCTTCATGCAAAATACAGGAGGGAATAAGCAATGCAACTGCAAAAGATTTTTAATACCGAAGCCCCGAACCAATCCACCCGCATCATCGACGGGGAATGCTCAGGGATTCTGAATTGGAACGATATCCGCATGCCGCACATGTACAAGCTGTACAAGGTGCTGCTGCTGAACCACTGGATCGCTGATGAAATCCCGATGTCGAAGGATGCACAGCAGTTCCCGCTGCTGGAAGCGGAAGAACAGCGCGTGTTCAAAATCAACATCGGACTGCTGGCGGTGCTCGATTCCATGCAGACGATGTTCGTCGGCGATGTGAAGCGTTATTTTACCGATTCTTCTCTGGAGGCGATTTCGGCCATCATCGGCCAGCAGGAGGTTGTGCACAACCAGTCCTACTCCTACGTCCTTTCTTCTATCGTCTCAGAGAGCGAGCAAAAGGAGATTTTTGAATACTGGAAGCATGATCCGGTGCTGCTGGAACGCAACCAGTTCATCTCGGACATTTATCAAGAGTTCCGCGATGCGCCTTCCAAGGAGACTTTTTTCCGGGCAATGGTGGCTGATTTGATTCTGGAGGGAATTTTCTTTTATAGTACATTTGCCTTCTTCTATAACCTGGCCCGTGACCAGAAAATGATGGCAACCAGCCAGATGATCTCCTACATTCAGCGTGACGAAAATCAGCACTGCTACTTCTTCGCCGAAGTGTTCAAGCAGCTGCTGGTGGATTTTCCTGAGCTGAACACCAAAGAAAACATGGATTATGTCTACCGCACCATCGACCGCGCTGTAGAACTCGAAACCAACTGGGGCTATTACACGCTGACCAACGTGCGCGGCATTGATATGAACGAACTGAGCGACTACATCAAATACACGGCCAACAAGCGTCTGACCCTTATGGGCCTGGAAAAAGCCTACAGCGGCGTTGACGTCAACTGCATGCCATGGATCAAACCCTTCTCCGACGAGGCGCTGAACGCGACCAAAACCGACTTTTTCGAAGCCAAGTCCCGCAACTACGGCAAGGTTGGCGACGACAACGGGTTCGACGATTTATAAGGTGCTGCGAGTTGTTTGTCTGGATCGTGCAGAGAAGCCCGATATGTAAAAGCAGGCTGCGCGGACTGGCGCCGCAGTCTATTGCTCAAATGAAGCGGATCTGCCCGACTCCAGGCCTGTTCCAATCTAAAAGACGATCTGTTGTATTTCGTACAGCAGATTGGCCCAATTCCGGCATAAAAAAGCGATCCGTTGAATTTCATGCAGCAGATTTTCGCCAAATGGCACTTTTGAGGCGTATCCGCCACATTCTGCTGCACAATGTGCAATTGAATTGATTTCCAGTACTCCCAGAGGAGATTCTGCTGCACAGAATGCAATAAAACTAATTAGTGCGGGCCCAAGCTGGACCCTGATGATGACGCTGAAGATCCGCACAGCCAATTTAAGGCTCCAGCCCCTGCACTTCAAAACTACTTGCTGTTTAAGGGTAAGCTTCGCTTACCCTTAAACATATAAATTCTTATCTTTTGAACAAAACGGCTACGCGGTCCTTGACTGGATGACGTAGCCGTTTTGGATTTTAGTTTAGCGTTGCCTGGAGAACCCTTTATGAATCCTGTGGCAACTCTAAGTGGAAAAAGGGTAACTAATTTGCTCGACACTACCTGCTCTCCGCAGCTTAAGTGGAAAAAGGATCACTAATTCAGCTCATTTCGCCCCTGACGAGGTAATATGGACCAATTAAGTTTCCTTTTTCCACTTAAATCTCATAATTGTTGATTTTGGGGAGAAATAAGTTCCCTTTTTCCAACTAGCGCTTGCGAAGAAGCCGGTGAGCAAGCGCTAGGTGGAATTAGGATATCTAGACCGACTGCTCCCCCAACTTTATGCACATTTTATCCACAAGCGGAAGTAATCATAATTTCCTAAAAATAAATAAGGGGTAAGCTTCGCTTACCCCAAAACATATAAATTCTTATCTTTCAAGCAGAAACGGCTTCGCCGTTTTTTAAATGCAGCCTGTGCTCCCGAAGCAGCGATTCAGAGTATCGCTTTCAGGTACCGTTTCAGCGAGAAATATAAGGATGATTTGTGGTATGAAACATATAAATCCTTATATTTGCCAAAAGCCCTTTACCGCCGGAATCCCGGCAGTAGGGGGCTTTTGTGATTTCCATGGAAGATATACGCTGCGCAGCGTATATCCGCGCCTATTGTTTCTATTGGTTTGTTCTACTGAATCCAAACACCGTCTACTGTTGGATAACTCAGAACACTCCCGTTAAATGTACACACAGGGAAGCCAAGCAACCTTAGGCGCGCTTCTTAACTTGCTACTCTGCAGATTTACGCGCTGCCTTATGCGACGTCTCTTCCGCCAGCTCCGCAAGGACGCTGTCCAGGCGCAGCCTGAGTTCGTCCGCGAGTTCGACGGCACCCTGGTCATTGCGCACAGCCTGGGAGTCCACCGCATACACGCCGCCCAGAATATGACGCGCCCCCAGTACGGACAGCACCGGCTTCAGTGCATATTCAATGGTAAGCAGATGTGCCAGACTGCCGCCCATAAAGAGGGGAAGCAGGATTTTGCCGGCCAGCCCTTTTTCCGGGATCAGATCCAGGAAGGTCTTCAGGACCCCTGTATAAGAAGCTTTGTATACCGGACTGACCACGATAACTGCATCAGCTTCAGCTACAAGGCCATTAGCCTTGACGATGGCTTCACTTTCGAATTTGGTATGGATCAGATCCTCCGCCGGGAGTTCGGCCACATTGATCCGCTCCACTTCGAATCCGCGCCCGCGCAAATTGGCCTCCGCATATTCAATAACTGCATTCACCCGCGAGACCAGGGATGGTGTTCCGTTGATGACAACTATTTTAGCCATTTTTCCACCTCTTCCGTTCGTTATCCACAATACGCTTCCGCCGCTTCTACGGCAAAAATCCTTTAAATTAGTAATAATCCTATCAGAGCGCAGGGATTATTGTCAAACGTATCCGGCCTCTTGCACCCGGCAGCTTCCTAAGCTATAATAAGCGGCAATACTACATCCCGATCAGGCCAATGACCGGCATCCAACCGTGAGGCGTCTGCGACCGGAGCAATTCTGTTGTTCCCTAAGTTTACCGGGTTTCGCCCGTTACCGCGAAGACCAAAGAGGGCCTTGTCCTGCTGTGAATTCAGAGGATTCGGTCAACCTGGGTGGCACCGCGAGCTGACGCTCCTCGTCCCATGGATGAGGGCGTTTTTTGTATTTTTATAGGACAAAAAGGAGCGAAGCGGCATGCTGGACATGAACTGGATCAGGGACAATGAGGAACTTATGAGAAACACAGCGGTGTGGAAAAAGGTGGACTTCCCGCTGGAAGATCTGTTGGAATGGGACGATAAACGGCGGGAGCTGCGCCGGGAAACCGAGCGTCGGCGTGCGGAGCGCAACGGGCTGACGAAGGAGGTCGAGCGCCTGCTCCGCCAGGGAGAGGCCGCGGCCGGAGAAGCAGCCAAGGCACAGGTGCGCGAGATTAACGCTCACCTTACGAAGCTGGAAGCGGATCTGACCGAAGCAGAGCAGCGCTGCAGCGAGCTGCTGCTGCTTGCGCCAAATCCGGTATCGGCAGATACGCCGATTGGCGCGGATGACAGCGGGAACGTGGAGCTGCGGCGAAACGGCACTCTGCCGGATTTCGGCTTCACGGCGCGAGATCACGTGGAGCTCGGGGAGCTCCACAGCATCATCGATATTCCGCGCGGCGTCAAAGCCGGAGGACCGCGCAGCTACGTGCTGAAGGGCGCGGGGCTGTACCTGCACCTCGCCGTGCAGCGACTGGCGCTGGATGTGCTGGCCGAGCGCGGCTTCACCGTGATGGACGTGCCGGTTATTGTCCGCCCGGAGGCGTTGGAGCGGACCGGGTTTTTCCCGGGAGGGATGGACCAGACCTATGAGCTGAACGGAGAAAAGCGCTGGCTGGCCGGGACCTCGGAGGTGTCGCTCGTCTCGCTCTACAGCGACGAGATCGTCGAGGCGGAGGTGCCGCTGCGGCTGGCCGGAATGTCGGCCTGCTTCCGCCGCGAGGTCGGTTCGGCGGGGCGCGATGTGCGCGGCCTGTACCGGGTGCACCAGTTCTCGAAGATCGAACAGGTCGTGATCTGCAAGAATGATCCGGCCGAGTCGGAGCAGATGCTGCAGGAGATTCTGGCGAATGCCGAGCATATTCTCCAGCTGCTGGAGCTGCCCTACCGCGTAGTGGCAGTCTGCAGCGGGGATATGGCGCTGAAGACACACAAGCAGTACGACATTGAGACCTGGATGCCCAGCCGTGGCGCATATGGGGAGACCCATTCGGCTTCGAATCTGCTGGATTTCCAGGCCCGCCGCTCGGGCATCCGCTTCCGTGATAAAGACGGGCGGCTGCAATATTGCCACACCTTGAACAATACCGCAGTCGCCACGCCGCGGATTCTGATTCCGCTGCTGGAGAATCACCAGCAGGAAGATGGTTCGATCTATATTCCGAAGGCGCTGCGCAAATATATGGACGGGCAGGAATTTCTTCACGCTGCGGTGACAGCAGCGGAATAATGGACCGTTTAAGATAAAACATCTGACACACAGATAACTTTTCATGTATCCTCACAGAAAGCTATAAAACTATGAATTTGCCTATTCAGCCGCTGCTTCGGCCTGAGCAGGAGAAGTTCATAGTTTTTTTGTGCATTATGACAAATTTCCTTGTAAATTGATGTTAAACAGCCATTGTTTACTATATATTTACGTTAGACAATCTCTCATTTAATCTGCAAATGATAGATTGGGAGAAGGCTACAACAATATCGTATCTAGAGAGGAGAAGATGGTATCAAATGAACATTCCCTCAAGGCGAACAAAATGGTGGTCGGCAGCGCTCTCATTGGTGCTGATTACCGATACGGCCCTGCCTGCAGCTCCAATGGCTTCAGCGGCAGCGGATAACAGCGCTCCCGTGATCTCCCAGGTGTACGGCGGCGGAGGCAACTCTGGAGCCAAGTACAAAAATGACTTCATCGAGCTGTACAACCCTACGGATACAGATATTGATTTGACCGGCTGGAAAGTGAGGTACGCTTCCGCCTCAGGCTCTTTTGGTGATAACGCCAAATCGTTCACCCCGCTCAGCGGAAGTGTTCCTGCTGGCGGATATTTTCTGGTTCAGGAAGCCGCCGGCACCGGAGGTACTGACGCTCTTCCGGCTCCCAATCTAATTGCCGAAGGCGATGCGGTTCTTTCTATGAGCGGCACGAACGGCAAAGTTGAACTGCTCGATGCTTCCGGTACCCGGGTTGATCTGGTCGGCTACGGATCAGCCAGCGAATATGAAGGCACCCCGGGTATCGAAGGGTCAGGTCCGGCCCCGGCCCTCTCCAACACTACCGCAGCCGTGCGCAAGTCCTCTTCCCTGCTCCCTGACGGCAACCGCGGACTGGATACGGACAGGAACCTGTCCGACTTTGCCGTACAGGCACCGGAACCCCGCAGCTCCGGTACGGACAGCACCAAGGCTCCGGCGGTCTCTGCTTCCATCGCCTCCGGGCAGACGGTGCCTAAGGGCACGAAGCTTTCCCTGAGCACAAGCAGTGTAACGGCAAGCGTATATTATAGTGTGTACGTTGACGGCAGCACCAGTGCTGTGGAAGACTTTGCTTTGTACAAGACTCCGATTCTGCTCCAGGATGATACCGTACTGATTAAAGCTTATTCTGCGGAAGAAGGCAAAACGGACAGCGGTATCTCCCAATTCAGCTATACCACCAAGGAAGCCATCAGCGGACTGACGATTCCCAAGATTCAGGGCACCGTCCAATCCTCGACCTATGCAGGGCAGCTTGTGAAGGATGTGGCGGGGATTGTCACATACACGAGCGGCAGCACGTTCTACATTCAGACCGCAACGCCGGACAGCGATCCCCGGACCTCCGAGGCGATTATGGTCTACCTGCCGGGCAACAAGGTGAAAGCAGCCGATTCCGTTCTTGTGGATGGCTGGGTTAAGGAATATAAAGAAAGCGGATATGCAGATGCCACTGATCTGCTGACCACTGAAATTGCGGCGACTCAGGCAACCGTGTTGTCCAGCAATAACCCGCTCCCTGCACCAACGGTTATTGGAACGGGCGGGCGCACAATTCCGGCCACTACGATTTCTGTAGGGCTGGACAAAGAGCTTGACCCGGCCAAATATGCGCTCGATTTCTATGAGAGTCTGGAGGGCATGCGCGTTCAGCTCATCACCCCGAAGATTATCGGGCCTTTCGATTATGAAATTCCGGTTACCGTGAACAACGGCGCCAGTACAACCGAAGTCTCTTCACCTGCGGGGGGTCTGGTACTTACTGGAGCAGACTTTAATCCCCAGCGTATTCTGATCGCCGCCCAGCCGGGCACTCCGGTTCGGACGGGACAGGTATTTAAAGGAAACATCACCGGTGTCCTCGGGTATGACTACGGCAATTTCAAGGTGCATCCGGAAGGCGCTCTGCCGGAGGTCGACAAAGGAACCTCTATCGAGCGGGAGACGACCCCATTGAAAGCCGGAGCAGACAAATTGACGGTAGCTTCCTTTAACGTGGAAAACTTCTCTTTAAAAAGCGGTTCCACCAAAATCGAGAATATTGCCAAGGCCATCGTGACTAATCTGAACACACCGGATATCCTCGGCCTTCTGGAAGTTCAGGACAATGACGGTGATACTAACTCTGGAACCGTTGATGCCACGGACAGCTATAAAGCGCTGATTGATGCCATTAAGAAACAGGGTGGTCCAACCTATGCTTTTACCGATATTGCTCCTGTGAATAATATGGACGGCGGTGCGCCGGGCGGGAATATCCGTGCCGGATTTATCTACAACACTGAACGCGTGCAGCTGGCGGAAGGCACAAAGGGCGATGCCACCACTGCGGTGGCCTATACCAAGGATGGCGGACTCAGCCTGAATCCGGGGCGCATTGATCCAACCAATCCCGCGTTCGCCAATTCCCGCAAACCGCTTGCAGCAGAATTTATTTTCAATAATAAAAAGGTAATGGTCATTGCCAACCACTTCAACTCCAAGACGGGAGACTCCGCACTTTACGGCGGCATCCAGCCTCCGGTTCTGCCAAGTGAAGCCCAGCGGGCGGAAATTGCTACAGTCGTGAACGGTTTCGTTTCCGATGTGCTGGCCAAAAGTCCCGACGCTAATCTTGTTGTGCTTGGCGATCTGAACGATTTCCAGTTCTCCAATACTTTGAAAATACTGAAAGGCAGCGCCCTGACCAACCTGGTTGACACCCTGCCGCTGGGAGAGCGTTACTCCTACGTATACCAGGGTAATTCCCAGACGCTGGATCATATGCTGGTCAACAATAAGCTGGCGACAAGATCGGCACTGGACATTGTGCATATCAATGCCGACTTTGATGAGAAAGAAGGGCGCGTGAGCGATCATGATCCGCTGCTGACGCAAATTGATTTTGGCACAGAAAATTTCAACCTGCGTGTCCTGCATACCAACGATACGCATGGCCACCTGGAGAATATCACCAAGCGGACCTCAGCCATCAGCAGTGAACGGACAGGCAACGCGGTTCTGCTGGATGCAGGCGATGTTTTCTCCGGCACTCTGTATTTCACCCAGTTCAAGGGGCAGGCCGACATCGAGTTCATGAACAACATCGGCTATGACGCGATGACGTTCGGCAACCATGAGTTCGATCTGAACGCCAAGGAGCCGGAGGTGCTGAAGAATTTTGTCACCGCTGCAAAGTTCCCGTTCACCAGCGCAAATATTGACTTTACAACAAAGGGAAGTGAACTGGCAGAACTCTATCACGATGCCATCGGCATGCTTGAAACCGACGAGACCAAGAGCACCGCAAAAGACGGCCATATTTATCCTTCTGTTATTAAGGATGTGTATGGTGAAAAGGTCGGCATCTTCGGCCTGACCACTGAGGATACCGTTGGGCTGTCCTCGCCGGGAGAGCAAATCAGCTTCAAGGACCATGTGGAAAGCGCCAAAAAAACAGTAGCTATGCTGGAGGCGCAGGGCATCAACAAAATTATCGCCGTCACCCACCTGGGCTACACTGTAGATCAGGAATTGGCAAAAGCTGTGCCGGGAATTGACATTATCGTGGGCGGTCATTCGCATACGAAGATCGATAATCCCCCAGCCCCAATCGTCAATGCCGGCACCGGCAAAAATGTGCTGATCGTACAGACCGGTGAATACAGCCAGTTCCTTGGTGAACTGAATGTAACATTTGACAAAGACGGCGAAATTCTTGCTTACAACGGCAAACTGCTTGACGTCAATCTGTTCGGCGAGGACAGCACGGCCAAAAAACTGCTTGCTCCCTATGATGCCAAACTTGCTATCGTACGCAACACTGTCGTCGGTTACTCGGACGTCGATCTGTATACTAACCGCATGATCGACGGCAAGTCCGTCCGGGTCGTGCGCCAGGAAGAAACCCCAATCGGCAACATGATTGCCGACAGTATCGCGGAGAAAGTCAGAGAGCTGATGCCAAACTTCGTATCGGCAAGCGACCTCGCTTCCATCAAGGGTGTTGTCGCTATCCAGAATGGCGGCGGGATCCGCGCAGCCATCGACAAAGGTGACATTACGATGGGCGAAGTGCTGACCACGCTGCCGTTCGGCAACAGTCTGGCCGCTCTCAAAGTAACCGGTGCGGAAATCATCTCCTCCCTGGAGAACTCAGTCAGCGGACTGAGCTCGGATCAGGGCCGGTTTGCACAGGTTTCCGGGATGAAATATACGTATGATTCCACGAAGAAACCGGAAATTGTAGATTCGCTGACCGGTCAGGTAACCCAGGCCGGAGAACGCATAGTATCCGTGGAGATCCGGCAGACGGACGGTTCTTATCTGCCGATTGATCCGAATGCCTACTATCTCCTGTCCACGAACTCCTTCATGGCCGGGGGCGGTGACTTCTACCGCGCACTGGCTGGAGCAAAGGCCGACGGGAGGTATTATGAGCTGGGTCTTCCGGATTTCGAGGTTCTCTTATCTTATCTGAAGCTGCACCATCCAATTAACAGCAAGGTCGAGGGCCGGATTACCGATCTGAAGGGCACAACTCCTGGCCCTGCACCGACACCATCAACAACACCGACGCCAACAGCAACGCCGACTCCGACGCCGACTTCGACTAGCTCATCGGGAGGAGGTGGCGGCACACCGGCAACGGCAGCACCAACGCCAACACCAGGGGCAACCGCTTCTGCGCTGGCTCCGCCGCAGGTGACGACGATCACCGCAGCAGATCTGACCAGCAAGCTCGCCGCCTTGCCTGGCGGAACCAGTGAGCTGGTGATCCCGCTCAACGCTTCAAGCGGCGGAGCACAGGTGGTGCTTCCGGGCAGCGTGCTTGTGCAGCAGGCAGCTTCGAACCCGGCTGCCGTCCTTACGTTCACGGTCCCTGGGGGAGCTTCCTATTCACTTCCGCTCCGTGTACTGAACGGAACGGCGCTGGCCGCCCAACTCGGCACCAGCGATTTCACTGTAACCGTGTCCCTGCTGCAGGCAAGTGCTTCAACACTCAGCAGCCTGAATCAGGCTCTTGCGGCCCAGGGCGGCCCGCTTACCCTGGCTGCGCCCGTGATGGAGTTTACAGTTACAGCACAGGCTGGAAGCAGCAGTGTTTCGCTGAACAATTTCGGAAGCACCTATGTGAAGCGGACCCTTACCGCACCTGGAGTGCTGAACCCGCAGGGTTCGACCGCTGTCTCGTTTGATCCGGCTACCGGCAAGCTGTCCTTCGTACCTTCCGTCTTCACCGGTAAGCCTGACGGAACCACCGAAGTTGCGATCAAACGCAACAGCAACAGCTTTTACACCGTTGTGAAATCGGGCAGGACCTTCGGGGATATTACCGGGCACTGGGCCAAAGCCTCCATTGATCTGCTGGCCTCCAAGCTGATTATTACCGGTACGAGCGCTACCGCATTCCAGCCGTCGCAAATGGTGACCCGCGCGGAATTCGCGGCGCTGATTACCCGCTCCCTCGGACTTGCGTCCATGAGCAGCGGAGTCACCTTCAGTGATGTGGGGGCCAATGCCTGGTATACGGATGCTGTGAAGACAGCCGCCGCCGCAGGCCTCATTACGGGCTATACTGACGGAAGCTTCAAGCCGGCCAGTCCGATTACCCGCCAGGAGATGGCCGCAATTATGGCCAAAGCCATGAGGTACACGGGCAAATCCCTGAATGTCGGGCCTGCAGCATTGGCCAAATTCAGCGATGCTTCCGTCATTCCGGCCTGGTCCCGGGAGGCCATCGCCGGGATTGCTGCTGAAGGCATCATTCAGGGCAGACCGGACGGCTCGTTCGCACCGCAGGCGCTGGCTACCCGGGCGGAAGCAGCAACGATGCTGGAGAAGACCCTAAAGTCGCTTCAATTTATCAATTAACCCTATCGGAGCTTAGAGCACCTGCGAGGCAGGAAGCTCATCGTTAATGGAAAAAACGGCTGCACCATCCTTCACAGGACAGTGCAGCCGTTTTAGTTTTAAGATTGCTTAAAAATCCTGTAAACTGTGATTGCCAGGGTGAGAGGTCAGGTCCTGTCCCCATTCCCCCGTCTGCTTGGATCTGCCCGGTTCGGTAACAACCTTAAGTGGAAAAAGTAAACCTAAATCTTCCTTCTCCCACTTCCCCGCAAACGTTAGTTGGAAAAAGGGTACCTAATCCGACCAATTTCCCCGCCCACCCGTGATTAAGCCCAAATTAACTCTACTTTTTCCCACTATTCCTTTTTCAGGAGGTTTTTCCGTTTATTTAAGTGTACTATTTCCACTTCACTTACCTGCGGCTACCTGTGATCCACCCGGCCCCTTATCACCATGCACCCTATCGCCAAACACCCTATTACCAAGCACCCTGTCACCAAGCACCCTATCGCTAAGCACCCTATCGCTAAGCCCCCCATCTCCAAGCACCCTCCGCTCTTGCCTGTATGACTGAAAAACGGGGGCTTATGCGCCAGTGGACCATAGATTTATTTTCCGGAAAATAGTTCGACATCCTTGATATCATCAATTAGTTCGTTTATAATAAAACAAAGTTAAGTTCTATATTTATAGAACAAAATTTTCAGATCACCATTAATGGTGGGCTGCTTCGAGCAGTACCCGCCGCAGTATATGAATTCCGCCTTTCAGCTACTCTAACGCCTGCATGGCGCAATCATAACGAAACGAGGAACGCACATGGATTATAAGGTAGAAGTGGATTTTGCCCCTATGTATGAATGCTTCACCAGTTTAACTGCTTTCCTGGGCAGGCAGAATCATAACGCTCTGGAGTCCGGCAAGCTCTGGGTTAAGGAGGTTCAGAAGAGATTTACCACGGCCCAGCTTCGGAACATGCAGGAGTTCTCCAGGGAAAATGCCGATTTCACGCTCACCCCATACATATGGAGCTGCCCTGGCGACCGTTCAGTATCCGGTTTCCTGGATTGGTTCGACGGCCTCTCTCCGGGAGAATTGTTCGAAATTACTGCACGCTTCGGATCAACGGTTCCGTCTAGTCTCACCGATATGCGCAGCCAAGCCTCCGGGGTTCTGCGGGAATGGAATGAACGGTACTTCCGGGACATCAATCCCGCTATTCTAGACTCGCTGAGCCGGGAGGCAGACTCCAGGCGGGCCGGATTGAACGGCACTAATGCTTTGGAGGTCTACGAACAGGCGACACAGGGAATGCGGCTGCATCCCGGCGAACGATTGAAGCAGATCATACTGATCCCGCAGTACCATGCCCGCCCGCTGGTCACCTCTTCGTTATATGATGAATTTGTGTTTACCAGCTATGCCTGTGACGCGCTGCCTCCGGAGGAGGGGCGGCCCGCTCCTTCGCTGCTGCGGCTAACGCGGGCGCTCTCGGACGAGACAAGGCTCTACATTCTCCGCCTGCTGGCCGGGAAGCAGCTGGGGTTCACTGAAATCGTCCGGCAGGTCGGCCTGTCCAAAAGCACAATCCACTACCATCTCATCACGCTGCGCTCGGCTGGATTGGTCATTGTCCATACCAGCGGCAAAAGCGCGTCCTACAGCCTGCGCCTGGATGCCCTGAACAATCTGCCGCAGCAGATTGCAGATTATATGGAGAAGTGAGCAGGAACAGACGACAAAGCGCTAAAAGAGCAATCCCCCGGATGAGCCGCCGTTTACCACTTAGCCGCTAAGCCGCTTAGCGGTTTTGTCCCCTTTATGGTCTGAGCGCCTGGCACGGGGATACGTGAAAAAGGAGTGAATTCCCTATGCTGAAACGCAGCTATTATGGTTTGCTGTCCACGATTTCCCTGAGCGCCTTCGGAGATGCTTTTGGCCTGCTGGCGATGGAGTGGCTGGTCTACGAGCTGACCGGCTCCAAGCTGGCCATGGGCGCGCTGGCACTCAGCTCCGGCATCCCGGAGCTGGTGCTGCGCTTAATCGGCTCGCCGCTGTCGGACCGGCTGCCCCGCGTGCGCTTCATGGCCTGCCTGGCCGCCGTCCGGCTGCTGGCCATTGCCCTGCCGCTGGGCATGGGCCTCGCCGGCCAGCTTCAGCTCTGGCATTTGTTCGCCGCAGCCGGGCTTAGCGGCGCCTGCGCCGCGCTGTTCATGCCCACGGCGATGGCCGTGATCCCCGGCGTCGCGGACAGCCGGAAGCTGGTGCGCGCCTTCGCCGTCATCGACGGCTGCAAGGGAGCGGCGGCGCTGCTTGGGCCTGCGCTGGCCGGTGTGATCATTGCAGCCAGCGGAGCGCTGCCGGCCCTTGGCATCAATATGCTGTGCTACACCGCCGCCATTGCCACGCTGCTGTGCCTGCCGAAGCTGCCCAAGCCGGATGCAGCTCCAGGCAGCTTCTCCCTAGCCGCATATATGCGTGAAATTGCGGAAGGCTTCACCTTCTACAAGCAGTTCCCGGCAATGTTTACTATTATGCTCATGGCTTCGGTCAGCAATCTGAGCTCCATCGCCGTCTGGACGATGATGGTTCCCTATGTGCGCGAGGTGCTTCACCGCGATGCCGCCGCCATGGGCACGCTCACCACAGCTTCAGCACTGGGAACGCTGGTTGGGCTTGGCGTGATCTCCCTGCTGGGCGAGATTACACACAGGCGCCTGGTCATGCTCGGCAGTCTGGGCACCATTGGAATCATTACATCCATATGGGGGCTAGTCCCCAGCTTCCCCTTCGCGCTTGCTGCCGTATTTGTATCCGGTGCCCTGGGGCCCTTCTTCGGATCGTTAAGCTCCTCCCTGCACGGGCGGCTGGTTCCCGGAAATCTTCAGGGACGGGTGAATTCCATCCGGTTTCTGATTGGCGGCAGCCTGACGCCCTTAGGCGCTTTTGCCGGAGGGGCCATTGCCGAGGCCTACGGCATCTCTGCCCTGTTTCTCGCCGCAGGACTGCTGCCGGCTGTATTTGCCGGAACCGCCCTGCTTCTCCCCGGCCTCCGGATGCTCGATGGTGACCTGTCAATGCTTGAAGCCAGACATTTGCCGGACCGCAGGCCTCCCGCCGCGGCTTCAGGCGTTTTAGCCAAAAGGTAAGCCCGCCTCCACGGGGACACAGGATATGACTTGATCCGCCCAGTGTTCGGGGCGATCCATATTTCCCACACCAAACAGGCGATACCCGTGTCATTGGAGTATCGCCTGCAGGCTGGAGCTTTTTAAGCAACCAGGGTTATTTAGGACTAATCAAATAGTTCATCTTCCGTGCTTCTCACATAATGGCTTGTATCCCCGTGCAGCAGGATCTCTGCGGTCCCGTCCGTAAAATCAATCCGGCACAGGCAGGTAGGATAAATATAGGGCAGATCCCATAGCTTCTCCATGGCCCTCTCTTCAAAATAAGCCATCAGCACTTTGATAACCACCGTATGGGTAACAATCAGGATGCGCTGCCCCTCATGTGCGGCCACAATTTCCTGCAGTTTGTCCAGCGCACGCTTCTGCACACCGGCAAAGCTCTCGCTGCCTTCCACCCTGAATTCCTCCGGGTTCTTCCAAAAATTAAAGTGCTGCACCGGGTCCCTGGCTTCGATCTCGCCGGAGTCGCATCCTTCCCAGACCCCCATGCCAATTTCCTTGAATTCATCGCAGGCAGTTAGCGGGATGTCCCGCTCCCCCCGGATAATCTCCGCCGTCCGGTATGCCCTTGGGCTTGAGCTTGAGTATACGAGGTCCAGCGGCTCCTTTTGCAGCCCCGCGTTCAGCCACTGTGCCTGCTGCTCGCCAAGCGGCGTAAGCGGTGAATCGAGATGCCCCTGCATACGGTTCTGGACATTCCATTCTGTCTGACCGTGCCGGGTAATAAATATTGTTGTTACAGTCAAGAGTCCACACTCCTTTTATAGTCCGTCCTATAAGGTATCAGTCACATTTGGTCTCCTAATTTCAAAAAATTGCCCGTAACTGTGCTGAAGAACTGCTCTTCCCAGCCGCATACGCAACCTGATCCATTACCCCCGCCTCTGCTCCAGCCATTTCACCGCATAGTCCACGATCTCCCGCTGCGGAATGAGCTGGGCTTCTGCTGCGGCAACTTTTCCATATGTAATCTGTCCCGTCTCTTGTCCAAAGTCCCTGCCAATGGCGGCAAAATCATCCGAATTCCAGTTATAGTCCCTGAACTCTACCCATTGTCTGGCCCCGTCAACCAGCATGGGTGCTCCCGCAGTTACTTCCTGTTTCCCGGCATACTCCGCCCGGTATTCGGCCAGATGCAGTGAGGTATTGCTGAGGCTGTCTATGCCGAGCAGCAGTACGCTTCCTTTCAGATCATAGATCCGGGCCAGAGGCGATTGTTCACCAAAAGCGTACTCCAGCGCATGCCCATCGATAATCTCATCCCTGTGTCTGCCCCAGGCGGCAAAAGAGCTTATCGGATGGCTGCTGCGCTTCACACCTTTTTGCTTGCGGAAGGTTTCGGGAATCACGCCCATCCCCCGCAGCAGCGTGAGGTCCGGGTCATAGGCCGGCATATGTTCCCGGATGCCCTGCCACCATGCTTCCGGAACTGGCGGGTTGCTCCAGCCTGACGGATCGGTCAGGTCCGAGGACTGGGTCGGCATCACCAATGTCCCTTCATCCCCAAGCACCTGCTCCAGCGCCAGAATAACCGCCACCGGCCCGCCTGCCACCCACTGTCCCAGCGATTTGAAGGACGAATGCAGCAGCAGCGTCATCCCCTCCTGCACCCCCAGCTTCCGAAAATCCGCAGCCAGCGACTCTACAGTTATTAATTCTCCTTGAACTTCCTCCACTCGAATGTTCCACCTCAGCTTTCTATACCTGTGAATCTACTCCTCTGCAATTTGAGAGGATAGGTGGAATTTCTCCCACTAATTCTTCTCATAACAAACTTCATCCGCATTTAGTGGGAATTTGTCCACTTAAATTCTCTGTAATCGTTAAAATATCTCCAAATTCGCTGTTCGCTGAAAATTTAAGCTCCCTTTTTCCACCTAATTCAAAAAAAGAGCACAATTCCGTCAAATTAGTTGTACTAATTCCCACTAACAAAAAGTTAGTTAAAGTAACAGCCGATTTCCAGAGGCGAAGCGGACATTATTCGGTGCCAAAGAGGTATCTAGATTCGGCGAGTTCCCCATCATCAGCGCTGCCGTCAGCAGCGTCCCCCTGGCCTCAGCCAAACTCTGGCGGCCCCGGCTTCTTACAATTCCTTATCTCCCGTTCGTCCCGCGTCACGCTCCAGCAGCAGCTTGGCGCGGTATTCGCCGGGGGAGATGCCTTCCAGTTCCTTGAATACACGGGCGAACTGCTTGCTGTTCTCGAAGCCGACCGCTTCGGAGACACCGGCCAGCTTGATGCGGTTCTCGGAGAGCAGCGCTTTGGCGTGGCGGATGCGGACTCTTTTGAGATACAGGACAAAGCTCTCTCCGGTGTAGGCCTTGAAGGCCTCACTGAAATAAGAATAATTAAGCGACACATAGTTGCTGACCATCGCCATATTCAGCGGACGGGCATAATTTGCCTCAATATAGGCCAGCGCTTCCTCCATATCGGTATGCTCGGTGTGAGCGGATCTAATTCCTATAATATATTCGTTCACCGTAATGAGCAAATGCTCAAGTGTCCGGTAATAGTCGTGAAAATGGCGGAAATTATACAGATTGCCGACTGTGCGGTACAGCTTCAGCACCTCTACCGAAGCCTCCCCGTGCAAACGGAAAACTTCGTCCAGCACCCGTTCATTGATGCTCCGGCCCACATGCTCAAGATACGCCAAATCCAAATGCTGCAAATGCTCCAGCTGAAAAATAGCGCCCAGCAAGCTTTTGATCTCCTTCTCGCGTTCGGTCCCCAGCATGTTCAGCAGCTTGCGCAGCTCCTCCTCCGGCGCCGGAAACTGCAGCCGCCCTTCGCGCAGATCCGCATAGTCTATGAAGCTGGCCTGTGGCGGAAGAAAGGTATACTGCAGTGCGCGGCAAGCTTCCTTGTATCCGGTACGGAAACCGTCCGGATTCAGGACTTCGCCGCCGATGCCAAGGAGCAGCTCCTGCAGGCCCTTTGCCGCAGCCTGCCGGGCCAGCTCCCGGAATGCCTCCTTGCCGCTTCCGACCAGGACCAGCTTTCCTTCCCAGTCCGTCAGAATCTCAGTAAAACGTCCGGAGAGCGGTCCGCTCATCCGCTCAATCAGCCCTTGCACTTCCTCCGGCTTCATCCGCGTCCCGTCGTTATAGTAGAAGTTCAACACTCCAACCGTAAAAGGAACCGGCAGCTGTTCCAGTTCCTGCTGCTGCTCCAGCGACGGCTCCACAGGCTCCTGCATCAGCAGACCGCGCAGCCGGGCGGTCCGCAGCTCCCGGCGGTAGCCCTCAGCCTCCTGCGCAAGCCTCCGGGAGCTGGACTCCTGCTCCTTCCACTCCCGGCTGATCTGCTCCAGAACCCCGAACAGCTCCTCGCGCCGGATCGGCTTCAGCAGATAATCCTTAACGCGGTAGCGGATCGCGCTTTTGGCATATTCAAAATCATCGTAGCCGCTCAAGATCACGACCGCCGGCCCTTCACTGCCGGGCTCCGCTTCTGCGGACAGCCGCTCCAGCAGCGTAATGCCATCCATCACCGGCATGCGGATGTCGGTAATAATGATATCTCTGCGTTCCTGCTGATACAGCGCAAGCGCCTCTGCACCATTTCCCGCGAGCGCGATGCTGTAGCGGGACGGGTATTCCCGCTCAATCATGGCCTGCAAGCCCTGGCGGATCATCTTTTCATCATCTATAATCAGCAGCTTCTTCATGTCTGTCTATCCCCTGTCAAAAGAACTTTGGGCAGCGTCATGAACACTGTCGTCCATTCCCCCGCTTGACTCTGCACTTCCAGCCCGTAGGCTTCCCCGTAGAACAGCTGCAGCCGCTGATGCACATTCCGGAGCCCTATGCCTCCCCCTCTGTAACCGCCAGTTGAAGCACCTGAAGCATCTGCCCCCGGCTCCTCCTTGGCATATATGGAGCTGTGCAGCTCTGTCAGCCGTTCCGGAGTCAGCCCGAACCCGTTATCGCGGATAGCGATAAAGATATCCCCATCGGCCTCCGAGATCTGGATGCGGATCGAGCGGTTCTGAAGCTCTTCCTCTCCTGCTGCCCAGGCATGCTTCACACTGTTCTCCACCACGGGCTGCAGCGACATCTTCAGCACCTCCAGCTCCAGATAAGGAGCATCGACCTCCAGTTCCAGTAGAATCGGGTACTCAAACCGGATATTCATCACTTCAATGTAATTCTCGATATGGCGGATTTCATCCCGCAGCTTCACATACTCCCCAGACCATTTAAAGTTATAGCGCATCATGCCGCCAAGCGAAGTCAGCGCATCGGAGATGCCCCGCTGATTTTCGATTTCGGCCAGCATTTTAATATTTTCCAGGGTATTATAGAGGAAATGGGCATCGATCTGGTTATGCAGCGTGCGCAGCTCAGCCTCCTTGGAGAGAGCCTCCTTGTTCACAGCCTGGGCTACCAGCGTATTAATCGTGTTCATCAGCTTGGAGAAATGATGGGCCAGCTCCCCGACTTCCCCGCCGCCGCGGATGCTGAATCCCGTATACGCTTCCCCTCTCCGCGCTTTTTTCATCGTCTCGGTCAGCCGGCGCAGATTCTTCAGGATAAAGGCATTCAGCACATAGGCAATAGCTGTAACCAGAACAATAAAACCGATATTGAGTCCGATAATCAGATTCCGGGTATGCGATATATCCTTCATAACCCCTTCCATGGATACCACGTTGACCAGTGAAGCACCGATCTCCGTCAGCGGGGTATGAATCAGCAGAAAAGAGTTGCCCTTCTCCTTATAGTGGATATCCCACTCCCCGGTCTCCGCATACTGCTGCAGGCGTCCGGCAATCGCTCCGGTCAGCTGCGGATTATCCTGCACAAAAGAATGGTCAGCGCGGGTAAACAACTGCAGATCTTCGCCCGCGATGAACATCTGCGACTGGTTGTCGCGCACATCGGTATAGGTTTTCGGCGTGAACCGGCTGAGCAGCATATCCACCTGGATCATCCCGACATGATGGCCGGCCGGAATGCTGATCTCGCGCAATAAAGAGACCTTTGGCTGCCCCTTCGGGGGATCGCCCGAATAACGCTGCATGAGGTCAGGGTCTTCATTTTGAAAAGACCACAGCTCCTGCCCCTCCAGCTTTAGGGCTTTTTGGAACCATGGCTCCATGGATACCCGTTCCTCCCGGAAAATAATCGGCCAGAGCTCGTGAACCTCCCCGCTTCCTGAATAAAGGCGCAAATGCTCAATATTGGGATTGTTGATTTGGATTCTGCTCAGATTCATAAAAGTCGTCGTATTGAAATCAATCAGTTCTCCGAGGGAGGGATCATGCTCATTGAGCAGATAATTCTGGACCGCCTTGTCGGAATAGGCCATCTGCGCTGCCCGCTCCATGGCTTCGATCTGGTTGAGAATATGCAGCTTTTCCATTTGCAGCAAATAGCTGTTTTTGTCCACGGCATCGCGGACATACGTATTGTTGATCGATTTGTAGGAATAGAGGGAGACCAGCAGACACGGACCCAGAATAATAAAAATATAGGCCGCTACCAGCCGGCTTTGCAGCGATCTTCGTCCCCACCAATAATTGAAGGAGCTCCATAATGCCCCTGTTTGTTTGTGTATGCTCACCTGTGCCCTGTACACCTCACCCGACGTACATCCTTATATTTGAAGAAAATAACCCAAAAGCCCGCGGTCAGCGGGCAATTGGGCATCTGTATAGAAGTTACATTCCGAGTTTCTTTTTGTTCTCTTCATATTTCGTCTGGCGGTAAGCGTCGAAGGTCGCCTGGCCTTCCTTTTCCTTCTTCGCCAGATAGTCGCTCCAGAGCTTATCGAACTCGGCATCGGAGGACGCCATCAGCAGCTTCGGCAGCGTTTTACCGCGCAGGTTTTTGAGCTTGGTGGCAATTATGCCTTCAGGCGAGTTGCCTGTAGGATCAATTTGCTGGAATTCTGAAGTGTTTTTAGTTTTACCGCGGGTCCAGTCTTCCAGCTGTTTGAACGGCTCAACGGACTTCGGCGCCCATTGGTCGGTGATATTCGTATTTTGCAGCATCCAGAACGTGAAGGCCGAACCGTATTTCTTATCAAATGCCGAGCGGTCCTTGTTCATCAGATCAAAGGCTTCGGGAAGAAACTGGTCTTTGCCGTCAATTGTATCATAGCTGACCCCTTTTTCGCCCAGGTAAAGATCCTTATTGCCTTCTTCACTGTTTAGGTAGCTGAGGAATTTAATGGCACGGGCTTTGTCCTTAACATCCTTGGAGATCAGGGTTACGGTCCAGCCGGCGATGCTCGGGCCGTTCAGCGCCGGAGGGTCCAGCTTGGTATTCGCAGGTCCGTCTATAGCGATATAGGTTTGTTCAGGGTTCTTTTGGAAAATAGTACCGAGCTGGGAAGCAAAGTCCGTCCGCTGATAGAGCATGGCGAAATAACGGCCTTGCGCAATCTTTTCTTCCATTTGAGCACGTTTGTCGATAAAGATATCCTTGGCCAGCAGTCCGTCCTGGTTGGCCTGGCGGAGCGTTTTCATCCAGCGTACATATTCAGGATCGGTTTCGCGGTCATACACTTTGCCGTCCTTTTCCCAAGGAATGTTCAGGAAATTCTGAATGTAGCCTTCCAGCGAGTCGTTGCCGTTCTCAGTGAACTCATGCAGACCGAGCGGAATAATCGGCTGGCCGTTGATCTCAGGGTATTTCTCTTTCGCCATTTTCAGCGCGTTCAGGAAACCCTCTGGTGTGCGCATATCCGGACTTCCAATCGCTTCGTAAATATCCTTGCGGACCACAAAGGTCTGGTTGGAGACATAGTTATCGCCATATTTTTTATAATCGGCAGGTGAGGAAGAGGAGTTCGGGTAACCGTATACATTGCCGTCCGGCTGCGTATACCAGCCCAGCTTGTCGGCATCCGACACCTTGAAGAAGTAAGGATCATATTCTTCAGCCAGTTTGTTCAGCGGCAGGACCAGCTCGCCTTCGATCATCTTCTTGATCGCGTCTTCCCAGAAGCCCAGCGTAATGAAGTCAGGCAGCTTGCCGGAAGCAATCAGCGTGTTGAGCTTCTCATTCTCATTCCCTGCGGGAACGATAAAGTTGATATTCACACCGGTCTTTTTCGTTATATATTGGGAGGTAGGATCTACACCCCATTTATTCGGAAACCAGGCAAAATTCAGATACCAGTCGAACGTAATCGGTGAGGTATCGCTTTTCCAGCCCGGCTCATCCGCCGAGACCGCTGACGCTGTCGGGTCTGCCGGTGCTTTGGTAGCCTCAGCCGCATTGGTTGCGCCTCCCGTGTTATCCTTGCCATTGTTTCCGGCATTATTGCCGCTTGAACAGCCCGTTGCCGAGAATGCCAGCATCAGCCCCAAGAGCAGCAGCACCATTGCTTTTGGCTTGCGTTTCATGCCCATGCTTATTTACCCCTTTTCTAAGATTGTAGTAAATTAATTATAAGCTCAACTCCGTCACCCGCATGTGTCCGGGCGCCGGAGGAGTTACCTGGTTGTACCTTCGTTTGCTCCAAGACCTAACCTCAGCCCTTGATTGAGCCTATCATCATGCCTTTCACGAAATAGCGCTGCAGGAACGGATAGACGAACACAATCGGGAGCGTGGTGACCACCATCGTCGCCAGTTTGATGGACTGCGAGGTCACGCTTTTGGTAAGACTGCTGCCCTGGACGGCCACCATCATCTGATTGGAGCTGGACTGGGCCACCACCCGGAACAGATAGGTCTGAATCGGCTGCAGATCGGGATTGTTGACGTAGATAATGCCGGCAAAATAATCATTCCACTGATACACCCCATGAAAGAGGGCAATGGTAGCAATAACCGGCATGGATACCGGAAGCACAACCCGGAGGAAGATGGACCAGTCATTCGCTCCGTCAATCCGCGCGGCCTCCTCCAGCCCCTCGGGAATCTCCCGGAAGAAGGTCATGAAGATAATAAGATCGAAGAAGCTGAACATTACCGGAATAATATAGACCAGGAAGTTATCCAGCAGATGCAGATCCCTGTTCAGCAGAAAGGTCGGGATCAGTCCACCGTTGAAGAATAAGGTAATCGTGCCAAGCAGGATATAGAACTTGCCGCCGATCAGCCCTTTGCGTGAGAGCGCATAAGCCACCATCGCCGTGAAGAACACATGCACGAATACCCCCAGCACCGTCTTGGCTACGGTAACTCCCATGGCCTGCATGATGCCGGGGCTTGCGAACACCGCATCGAAATTCTTCAGGCTGAACACGCGCGGCCACCAGTATATCCCGCCCTGCATGGCGTCATTTCCGTCATTGAAGGCATTGACCAGCACGTACCAGATCGGGTAGAGCGTCAGGAAACAGACACACAGCATAATCAGATTATTGGCGATATCGAACAGGGCCTCGCCCTTCGTCTTGCGTTTGAGAGCAAACATGTTAAGTCCTCCTTGTCTAGAACAGCGACGTATCGTTGATTTTTTTGGATACCTGATTGGCAATCAGCAGCAGAATCAGTGCAATGACCGCCTTGATCAGAGTGACCGCCGCAGAGTAGGAGAAGCGGTTCGAGACAATACCTGTATAGTAGATGTAATAGTCGATTACGTTGCTGGCGCTGTCGTTAAGGGAGTTGCGCAGGACCAGAATCTGGTCAAAGTTGGAGTTCAGCACACCGCTGACTGCCAGAATGAACAGGATGCTGATTGTCGATTTAATCGCCGGCAGGGTGACAAACCACATTTTCTGAAAACGTCCGGCTCCGTCGATGGTCGCGGCCTCATACATTTCGGGGGAAACCCCGGAGATCGCTGCCAGGTAGATAATTGCGGACCAGCCAAGCTCCTTCCAGATATCGGAGGATATAATGATCGTCCAGAAATAGCTGGGCTCGGCGAGATACGTAATCGGCTGATCGATCAGATGGAGCGACAGCAGAATATTGTTCACAATCCCCACATCCGCCAGCCAGGTGGCGAGAATTCCGCCCAGCACTACCCACGAGAGGAAATGCGGCAGATATGAGATCGTCTGGATCGCTTTCTTGTACCTTAAGGAACGGATCTCGTTCAGAAAAAGGGCGAAAATAATCGGCAGCGGAAATCCGATCAACAGCTTGATTAAGCTGATGCCCAGCGTATTCTTGATAACATTGACCAAATCCTCGTCATCCAGGAACTCCCTGAAATGCTCCAGCCCCACCCACGGCGCTTCGGCAATGGATCTTACGATGTTGTACTCTTTGAAAGAAATAATCAGCCCATACATCGGAATATAGTTGAAAATGATCATCCAGACCACGCCGAGCAGGGCCATCGTCTGTAAATGCCGCTGGGCCAGAAGCCGCCTCCACAGCGGGCTTTTTGGACCTGGACCGGTTTCGATTTTTGGCGAAAGAAGCGGTTTCATCGCCGGATTTGCTTCGGTGCTGCTTTTGTTCTCCATCATATGGCCTCCAGAATCTATCTCTGTTTTTGCTTTGAAGCGCTTACAGCTCTATGTGTTTATTGTATAGGCTTTCAGTCGGGGGTGTAAGGGCTGAGATTTCGTATTTGGGGGCTGATTTTTCGGCTATAGGATTTGAAGGTGAAAGCTTTGATTAAGGGCAAGAGCGCAACTGCGGGGAATGTTTGGACTTCCGGTCGCTGTTGTATCCAGATTTCTTGATTTATACCGCTTTAGCGGATGAAATCCGGATACAAAGGCGAACGCTGCCGCTCCTACAGTTCCAAACTTCCCCTCCGCTGCTTCACCCTTAATCCGGTTTCAAAGTTCAAATGATATAGAAAATCAGGCGGGAGCAAAAAGGCAAGGGGAGGGCTGTGCAGCCTCCCCTTGCCTTTACTGGACCCATACTGCTGAATCCACCTCGCTTTGCCTGGCTTCAATGGGTTTGATTGCCACCTATGCTCGGTGGCTTCTATAGCTTCCATGGTTTCAGTAACTTCGGTAGCTCCAGTACCTCGGTAACTCTAACAGCCTAGCTTCAACAGCTTCGGTGGCTCCGGCAACTTAGGTAGCTCCGAAACTTCAGTGAATCTAGTACTTCGGTAGCCCAATTGAGTGTGGCTTTTCGGCAGATACCACGCGCGCTCATCTTGGTCTTCTCATCTTGACCCTCCCGCAGCGGTTCTGGTCCTGACCCGCGCGTCTTCCTAAGTGGAAAAAGGATCACTAATTCGTCAGATTCAGCTTCCAGCTCATCTTATGTGGGAAAAAGTAGACTTAATCCAAGCCCCAAAACAAAAAAATGAATAAATAGAGCAAATTAAGCATACTTTTTCCACCTAAATGCCCAAAAACCTTATAAACGCACAAATTAAGCTCCCTTTTTCCACCTATATAGAGTGAACTTAAGATATTAACATTAGGGACTTCGTCGGGACTCCGGAGAATGTTTGGACTTCCGGCCGCTGTTGTCTGCAGATTTCTTGATTGTTACCGTTGTTCGCGGTAGAAATCCGCAGACAAAGGCGGACGCTACCGCTCCTACAGTTCCAAACTTCCCCTCCATCCCTTTTCCCTTTTGTTAGTTTTTCAAGTTCACTCTATATAGCTCTGAGTACATACAAGAATTCAAGCCACCCGTCAAACGGGTGGCTCGGAAATTGCATATAGAGGTACATGTAAGATTAATTTAAGATTCACGAAAGACAGCTGAAAGATTGAAGGGATATCTTTGATTCATACGTCAAACCAAAAAAGAGACAAGATCAGGAGAAGAGGTAAAGAGAAATGAAAGGAACTACTTGCACTAAAATTCAAACCCTAATGATCATACTGTTGATGGTCGCAGGCAGCGTACTGCCCTTGCTGCAACCGGGGACGGCCCATGCGGAAGCAGCTCCACATGCTGTAGACACGGCCCGGATTGATACTTTTGTTGAATCGATGCTGGAGAAGCTGGATTTTCCCGGCATGGCGGTCGGCATTGTGAAGGGAGACCAGATCATTTACACCCAGGGATATGGACATTCAGGTCCGGATGGACAGCCTGTTACACCGCAAACGCCCTTTATTCTGGGCTCCAGCTCCAAATCGTTTACGGCGCTGGCCATCATGCAGCTGGTTGAGCAAGGAAAGATTGATCTGAATGCACCGGTGCAGCGTTATTTGCCGGAATTTGAGCTTGAAGACAAGGACGCGTCCAAAACCATTCTGGTCCGGCATTTGTTGAATCATAGCAGCGGAATATCCACTTTTCATGGCCGGACAGCTTTTACCAACACGGCATCTACTATTGATGAACTCATACATGGGCTAAAAAACACACCCTTAACCGAGCCGGTTGGCTCCCAGTATCAATATTCTAATGCAAATTACGATTTACTGGGCGGAATTATCCAGGCCGTTTCCGGCGAGTCTTATGCAGAATATATACAGGACCACGTGTATTCTCCTCTGGACATGAAGAACAGCTATACATCTACACCTGAGGCGAAAAAACACGGGTTGGCCACAGGATACAAGTCCATCTTTGGTTTTATGGCCCCTTTTGAGCAGCCGGATAACCCGTCTATGCTCGCATCCGCTTATCTGATTTCAAGCGCAGAAGATATGAGCCATTATTTAGTTGCTCAACTCAATGGCGGAAAGTTCCACGATATCAGCGTGGCTGCCACGGAAAGTGTTGCACAGATGCATCAGCCGGCCATAAAAGACCCTGCCACCGGCGGTGAATATGGCATGGGCTGGGAAATCGTGCATGGTGTTGTTCAGCATGCGGGTGATGTTGAAAGCTTTCACGCCGATATGAAGCTGGACGGGGACATAGGTGTTGTGGTATTAATGAATGCCCATGATTATGCGGTCCGCGCCTTTAAGCTAGGCATGGTTGCTGACGGAATTCTTGCAATTATGCATGGACGGGAGCCGGTGGATGATGCGGGAAGCATTACCGGCACCTATATTCTGATTGATGTGATTAGTGCGGCAGTGATGATTATGCTGGGAGTATCGGTTTTTAATCTGATTAAACGCAAGAAAAGCTTTAGACATACCCCGCTGCGAATCATCCTGTTCGCGTTCTGTCTGGTTTTGTTTAATGCAGTGCTGCCAATTGCTGTTTTATACGGCTTTAGTCATACCTTTGCTCCATGGAGTGTGGTGTTCTCCTTTTTGCCCGGACTTGGACATCTCGCGTTTGTCCTGAGTATTCTTTCACTCGTGATCGGGGCTGCCAAGCTGATTGTACTGATGCATAATCTGCGTCTGCACAGAATGAAGGAGAGCGGGAACACGATGTGAAATTCCACTAAGCATTCCCGCATTACTTCTATTCCAGCACCGCCCGGATTTCGGCGATGTCCCCCCGGCGCAGCGCCTCAGCCTCAGCACCGCGCAGCAGTGCTCCGGATATACGGCTTACGGTGCCGTCACAGTAGGCCAGCGTCAGACTCTGGATTAACGCCCCTCCCTGACCGAAGGTGTCCAGATGGCGGGGGTTGTGGTAAGTTACCTTGGTATGGCCCAGGAAGGTGAAGGACACCTCTCCCTGCTGATCAAACAGCCAGCCTGGGAGCGCCGGTGCTAAGGACACGGCCAATTCTCCGTCAATAACCGTGAACACATGGCTTCCGGCCATCATCGTCCGCCACATGCTCAGGAACTCTGCGGTGGAACCGCTAAGTCTGGCGACGAAACCTCTTCCATGTGTCCCCGGGTCCGGATTGCCGCCTGTAGCGATGAAGGAGGAATTCTCCAGCGTGCTTCGCCCATAGACTGCCGGGTCCAGGAACGGGATGAGCGAGGTTTTCAGCTCCCCGTAGAATTCCTCATAAAGCCCCGCCTTCAGAAGCTCCAGCAGATATTTGTAGGACATATGCAAAAAGTTCGACTCCCGCTCCAGCCAGCCCGGCGTGAACGCCCGCATCCGCCCAATCTCATTGGATTCTTTGTCCAGGGAGACTGAAGTGCGGTACATCGACGTGACCGGATCATACAGTTCTGTTTGCTTGATCCGGTTATAGATATCCCGCGCCTCGCCTGGGCTGTCGAGTGTTTTCAGCCAGCGGGCCGGCCCTTCCAGGAAGTGCGGCAGCGCAAAGGCTTCGAACTCCTCCACCACCGCTTTGGGCAATCCATAGCCGCTAATTACCGGCTGTCCGTTCTCATCGGTCACCGCCTGAAACCGCGTCGCTTCAAAGCGGAAATAGGTTGGAACCAGTCCCCCGCCCATTTCTACAGCAAGGCCGATACCGATATCAAGCTTGCGCAGGAACCGGCCAAGCGCCTCACGAATCTCCGTAAGGGCTACCGGCTGTTCTTCCCCGGTGATGCCGAAACGTATACGTTCGCGGTAGAATTCACGTGCGGATGCTACGGTGTGCCAATAGTCAAACTGCGCAATCTCCCCGGCCAGTATGGCGGTTGTGGCGTTGTGCACCTGCTCAAGCAGCAGAGACATTTCGACCGGAAGTTTAGCGGCTGAACCAACAGCTTCAATCCCGTTCCCGCTGTTCTCCAGAACCTCCAGAAGAAAGACGATCATCCGCTTCAGCTCAAACGTCTCGCTCATACCTGAACCGAATAACCCCGGCAGGCCGTTCATGGCGTCGTTCCAGCCCGGCTTGTTGCCCTCCATTTCCACGCCCATGCCATACGGGTCGAGCGTAGCAAATTTGTTCAGCGTGAGAGACAGCATCTTCACGAACAGACTGGTGCGGTAGATGTCTCCGTGACCGCCTTCCGTACGGAGCCAGTGCGTCTCCGAAGCCTTCCGCTTCAGCCGGTGCAGCTTCTCTTCATCCTCCAGCAGGGCGCCGTATTGCCGGACCTTGCCGTCACTCAGCACATATTTTTCACTGCGCGGCAGCACATAGGCCGGGCTGTCATAGAACGAATAGGTCTCGTCTCCGAAGAGCAGCTCCTGTCTGCGTTCAGGGAAAATATCCAGATACCCCTCCACCAGATCGAGGTTGTAGGTCCAATGATCGGACCAGAAGCCTTCCCCGAAGGCGGCTTCGATGTGCTGCTGCGACAGGGCCAGCACTCCGCTCAGGAATTCCTGCTCGCCTGTCTTCAGCGTGACGCCATGGTCGGCAATGTAGTTGATCAGCCGTCCGGGAGTGAACCGGCCTGCACAGAGCTTCACCAGCTCCTCCTGGTGATCGGCAGCCGCCGTGTGAATCCATTCCGCAAGCTGCGGCGCCTTACCCGGCAGGATTTCAAAGGTTGTTCCCTGCACACTCAGCGGATTGTAGCCATCCGCCTGGATCAGGCTGTAGAACATCTTGATATTGAAGCTCCCAACCCGGGGATTGAAGAATACATCATTGCGCCGGTTCTGGTTCATGTCGCGGAAATTCCCGTTACCCTGGGAGTAATATTCCGGTGCCAGCGAGAAAAAGTTATAATCGCGTTCCATGTCCCCATGCTTGCGCGAGAAGAGGTGCACGACAAAGCCTTCTCCCCCGTTGTCGAAGATGAATGGATAACCGCCGCGCAGGAAATTGTCCAGATAGGACTGCCGGCAGTAGGCATCAAATATAGGCGAGGCGGTACGGGTTGCAATGTCCTCCGTCAGCCCGTCGGTCAGGCTGGCCGATTCCAGGGCTTTGGACGTAATATATTCATCACGGCAGAGGGCTTCCGCTTTCCGGTTGATTTTATCAATGTCGTTCACATGCCCGATAATGGTGTTCAGGATCAGCTTGCCGCCCGGAGCGAGGGTCCGCGCCACGCCGCTGAAGCCGCAGGGAACCTTATTGACGGGGTATTGGGGCTGTGCAAGCAGCTCTGCCAGCTGCAGACCGGCAAAACGCTCCGGAAAACCAAGCGAAGTATTGCCTCCGAACACCGTCTCGAAGTCCACAACCGGAGCCAGCCGCTCTCCTTCTGCCGTAAACGACAGGTAGAAATGGCCGCTGCGGATTTCACTGACCTGCGCATCATCATTCGTGCTGGAGCGCAGCTTGTAGAACGGAATTCCGTTCTCCAGATTGTATACCTCCATCCAGCTGCGCAGCAGATTGCCGATCTCCTTATATCCGCTGTTCTCCACACCGTACGGCAGGATCTCCGGCAGACCGTCCAGCATTTCAAGCTCAAGCTCCCCGCCTCCAACATTCTCAAGCTCCACACGCCGGACCAATGCCGCATAGTCATCACCAGGCAAATTGAAGTAGTGGACGGTTGTCTTAAGTCCATACCCGGCGTGGGATTCCTCGATGGTCAGCCCGTTCGGCAGAATCGTCATCTTGCGTTTCGCCTCGGGATCAGGCCGCGCCGACTGGAACGGCTCATACATTTCCGGGACACCCTTTATCTTGATAAACGTGCGGAAGCCGGAAGAGGCTACGTTCTTATAGGAGATGTTCGCCGGAGAAAATTCCATAATCGGCGAGTTTTTGTCGCGCACCCCAAAGCTGCAAATCCCCTGGCCCCGATTGACATAAAAGGTCCACATCGGAATCCCCTTCAGTCCCGCAAGCCCGGGCAAAAAACTGGCGAAGGGCTTCCCCTCATGAAACTGCTCGATCACAAATGTACCGGAATCAAAATAATAATGGCTCATAAACCTGCCTCCTTAATATTATGGCTGTTCCTATAAAACCCGCATAACCCAGAAGTGCCCTAACGCATTTAAGAAATGACATGTGTTGCAATAGAGTGCGGCGGCAGCTCGCATTCGGCCAGCTCACCCCCCAGTCCCAGAGTTACGCTGCGCACATGCTCCCCCTCATTCATAAGCACTACAGCGAGGCTGCCGTCCGGATTTCGAAAGGCGGTGGACAGCACGCCCTCAGCAGCGGATTCCAGTCCGATGCGCACAGCCCCGGGAGCTATAAATTTGCTGAAATGCCCGATGTAGTAATAGGAGCTGTTGTAATGCACCTCATCGGAAGTCGTATCGGCAATCACCGGAGCATCACAGAAATTGCCCACATGATTCGGCCCTCCGGTCTCGTCAAGCACCAGGTTCCAATCCAGATAGCCTTCCGTCCAGGCGTTTAAATCACCGATCATATTCCGCCCGTAACGTTCACCGGTGAACCATTCGCCCAGCCGCACACCACCCTCCTGGCAGCCTTCCGTGAACAGCAGATGCTTTTCCGGGAAAAGCTCATGCACCCTGGCCACCTTGTCGAACTCCTCACCGCCATACCAGTGAATGCCTGTGCCCCAGACATACCGGGCCGCCTCGGGATCGGACAACACCGTCGAAGCGCGTTCGACCATGATATCGCGGTTATGGTCCCAAATGACGATGTTCACATCCGCCATTCCCGCCTCATGCATTACAGGGCCCAGATGGTTTTTGACAAAATCCCGCTCCTCCTCTGCGCTGTACACACAGGAATCCCAGGTCTGAACAGCTGCCGGCTCATTCTGCACCGAGACAGCCCAGACCGGTATGCCCTCCCTGCGGTAAGCTTCAATGAATTTCGTGTAATACCGCGCCCATACATTCGCGTATTCCGGCTTCAGCGAACCGCCATGGTTCATCTCACCGTTGGTCTTCATCCAGGCCGGAGGACTCCAGGGGGAAGCCAGCATCGTAAGCGGGCCGCCTTTGACGTCCATTGCGTCTTTAATCAGCGGAATCACCCACTGATGGTCATGGGAAATATCAAAGGTCGCCAGCGCTGAATCTCCATCCTGCACATAGGTATAATTGCCTAGCGCGAAATCACAGCTGTGGATGTGCACACGTCCCATGCTGTAGTTCAGTCCTTCCTCCGGGTGAAAATAACGCCGGATCACCTCTGCCCGTTTCCCGGGGCTCATCCGTGACAGCGTGTAGGCCGCAGCTTCCGTAAAAGCGCCGCCAAACCCAAGTATTTGCTGGAACTCCCGTTCCGGCAGCAGCTGCACATCGGCCTTCTCCCCGGTGTTGCGGGCTCTGAAAACAATTCCTTCTCTCGGGCTTAGACGCTCCCCCGTATCCTTGGCGGTAATCACTGTACGAGCTTTTGTCATTTCAGCCATCTCCTTTATTTTATATATCATAATCGAAACCGGTTTCGATTATTTCGAAAAAAAATGCGCGCCCGGCAGAACCGTCTTATTCTCTGCCCGGCGGCGCGCAGGAGTCCCGCACAACCACTTCAACAGGAAGCATTAGCGCTTCCTTGTCTTGCCCTTTGCCGTCGATGGAGGCGATCAGAATCTCAGCCGCCCGTGTCCCGAGCATCTCCGTATCCTGCCGGATGGTTGTAAGCGCGGGGGATACATACGCAGCAAGCTCGATATCATCATAGCCCATCACCGAAATATCCGACGGAACGGACAAGCCTTTGTCTTTGGCTGCCATCATGGCGCCGAGCGCCAGCAGGTCACCCGAAGCAAATACAGCCGTCGGACACTCCGGCAGTTCAAGCAGCTTCAGCATTGCATCATAGCCGCTTTCTCTGGAGAAAAAAGCGCCCTCGGCAATATAGCCGTCCGGCACGTCAAGGCCCAGCTCCTCCATGGCCGCTATGTACCCCAGTTCACGCTCGCTTCCCGGAAAGGAGTTCCCGCCTCCGGAAATGTGGCCGATCCTCCGGTGCCCCAAGGACGCCAGGTAATTGACCGCCAGCAGTGCTCCCGCCCTGTTATCCGAGCAGACTGTATGGGACTGCGGCGTATTATAATCCAGAATAACCGTGGGAATATCACTTTCCAGCAGCTCCAGGAAATAAGGGTCGTTATAATCGGACAGGAACACTACAACCCCGTCCACCCCGCGAATCCGGCAATTCTCCAGATAACCGCTCTGCTTGCCGCCGACATCCTTGGAAATGAACATCAGCGCATAACCTTTGGCTACCGCAACCTGCTTGAAGCTCTCAATCACCGCGCTGAAAAATGGATGGCGGATACCCGCCCCGGTCCCCTCAACAAACAGCACACCGATGGTCCATGACTTCTTGGTCGTCAGGGTACGAGCATGCGCGTTGGGCAGGTACCCCATTTCCTGCGCCGTCCTGAGAATTTCCTGGCGTGTCTTCTCCCGCACATCGGAATAATTGTTGAACGCCTTGGAAACCGTGGTTGGCGAGTAGCCGGTTTTTTTGGCAATATCATAAATCGTTGTCAATCCGGTTCACTCCCGCCGGCCCACAATGAAAGCCCTTTTATATTCACTGCCATTCTAACGCCTTTGGGCGCTGCCGTCCAGCACAAAATATCTCTGCACCGAAGGCAGCAGCGTAACAATCTGTATCAGCATTCCAAGGCTCATATAGCAAATATGGATCAAAGAAACGGTGTTCAGCATATACGTCTGGACCATGATCCAAATAATCTGCCCGAAGCCGATGTACAGGGAGAGGGACCATGCGCTATGCAGCGTTTTGAACGGAGTCAGCGCAGCCGCCCATGTCCACTGCGGTTTCTTGACCAGGCCATACAGCACCAGCAAGGGCAGCAAGCCAAAGATCACCAGCAGCAGCAAGCCCGGGACTACAAAATTCACAAAAGGAGATCTTTCCAGTATAGAAGCTGGCATTCCGATCATTTCTCCGCTGGGATCGGCCAGCAGCGTCAGCCCTCCCGCTATCGCTCCAAACCCCAAAAAAGCCTGAAGAATATACAAACAAATGACGGCCCCCGGCCTCTTCTTATGTTTCTCCATTCCTGCTCCCCCATTCTCAAAAAAAGATAGCTTGGAGCGTCCCATGATCCGGCATCCGTAAGCCTCATAAGTAAAGCTTACAGGTTTTCCCGCCTGCCTGCCAAGACAGATGTCACAAATTAGGAGACAATCTGCTTATTCCGGCCGCTGTGTGAACCCCTGCGCTTTGCGCTATACTAAAGTTACCATAAAAAAAGAAGGGAATGGACTGGCGTGCTGCATGCGTCCTTCCAAATACGCTTATGACCGATACCAATCTGCCATTATCCAAACAATGTGCTTACTGCAAGCAATATAAACCGCTCACCGAATTCCGCAGACGCACGGGCAAGCGCTCCAAGGGCCAGTCGCGCCGGGGCGCCTGCCGGGAATGCCGCAAGCTGCGCGAGGCCGGGAATGCCCAGATGCAGCTGCAAGTAAAAGGGACCCCGGCCCTCAAGGAAACCAAGACGTCCCATACCTCAACCGGAAGCAAGGGGAAGACGCGTCCGCGCGCAGCCGATCCCCGGCGGAAGGCTCCGCAGCTGCGGGGTCCGAAGCCTGACCCGCAGGATGCCTCGGCCCTAGTTCCGTCCGCCAAAGGTATGATTCTGATGCGCGGCCACAGTGACAAGGGCCGCCGCTGGCATCAGGAAATTGATCTTGAGCTTGCAGTGACGCTCGTCAAAGAGCATGCCGCGGTGGTGGTGAACCGCCGTACGATCCGCCGCCTGTACAGCAACAAGGATTTCCGGGCCTACATTCTAACGAGGGACAATTATACCTGCCATTTCTGCGGCCTGTACGGCGACACCATTGACCATCTGCTGCCGCGCGCCAAAGGCGGCCACACCACGCCGGACAATTGCGTCTGCGCTTGTAATCTATGCAACCAGAGCAAGGCCGACCAGTATGTGGAGGAATTTATGGGGCGGTAACCCGCGGGAAGAGCGAATCTGCCGGCGGCTCTATCAACAACGGCATTTCTGCCGTTGTTCCTGCCTAATTCCTCCGACAGCTCTTCAACAACGGCATTTCTGCCGTTGTTCCTGCTCAATTCACTCGGCGGCCCTCCAACAACGGCATTTCTGCCGTTGTTTCTGCCCAATTCACTCGGCGGCTCTCCAACAACGGCATTTCTGCCGTTGTCGAAGCCCAAGCAGTAAAAAAAGCGCACCCGGTCCGGGAAATGCTGTTCCAGAGACCAGCACCCTGAGCACGGAGCGCTTTTTAAATTTACGTAATATGCTTGACCCGTCCGACTTGGCCGTCAGCCAGCCGTACCTTGATCCCGTGCGGATGGCGGGGCGAGTTGGTGAGAATGTCTTTGACCACGCCATGTGTAAGTTTGCCTGTGGCCTGGTCCTGCTTCAGTACAATATCCACCTCAAGTCCGGCGCGGATATCCGCTCTAACTTGCCCGTTCATGATGCGCTCCCCTTTCTTAAGTTATAATGGAGTTACTATTACGGATTAAGGATAAGGATGAGACAACAATGGCCTTCGGAATTAACAGAGAAGAATTAACCCGCTGGAAACAGGCGGTTACCGCAGGAGAGATAGCTTTCCTGACCCATTATTGGCTGGATCCCCGTTTCCCAGGAATGACTACAGTAACAAAAGTCGGCTGCAGCAATCTGTCCCGCCTGAGAAGCTGGTGCGAGCAGCACGGGCTGCCTTCCCAGTACATTCATAACCGCAGGCCCTTCCCGCATTTCGATCTTATGGGACCGAAGCAGCCGGAAATCCTCCGGCAGGAAGGACAATGGGAGCAGCTGGAAAGATTCCATCTGCTCTAACCCGCAGAGCAAAAATAGGCGATGCCAGAAATCATAAAGACCGCAGGCTATTTCTTGTTGCGCAGATCCTTCATAATCTTCCGCCCGGTCGGGGTCTGGGCCAGTCCGCCCCCGGCCGTCTCCCGGTGCTTCTCCGGCATGGCCGAGCCAACCTCCAGCATCACCTTGATGACCTCGTCGGATGGAATCACGCTGCGTACCCCGGCCAGCGCCATATCAGCGGCGGCCAGCGCCGTAACGGCACCGAAGCCGTTGCGCACGATGCAGGGAATCTCCACAAGTCCGCCTACAGGATCACAGATCAGTCCGAGTGTATTTTTGAGCGCGAGGCCAACGGCATGAACGGCCTGCGCCGGCGTGCCGCCGCGCAGCTCGGTCAGTGCTCCCGCCGCCATCCCGATGGCCGAACCCACCTCAGCCTGGCAGCCTCCCTCCGCTCCGGAGACGAATGAATTATTGGCAATAACATACCCGATAGCTCCAGCGGCGAACAGACCGGATACCACGTAGTCATCGTCCCAGCCGAAACGCTCCTGGCAGCTCAAAAACACGCCGGGAATAATTCCGCAGGAGCCTGCTGTCGGCGTGGCAATAATGCGGCCCATCGACGCATTGACCTCCGATACAGCCAGCGCATAAGCCATGGCCTGGCCGGCAGGTCCGCCCAGACAAGGCTCGTCTGCCGCATTGTAAGACGCAACCCGCTGGGCATCCAGGCCCGTCAGACCACTGCGCGAGGTAGTATTCTCTGTCATGCCGCGGTGTACAGCTTCCTTCATTACCCCGTAATACTGGCTCATGGTGGCGAATTCCTGTTCCTTGGAACGGCCGGATTCCTCGCTCTGTTCCTCCAGCATCAACGCGCCGATGCCCATTCCCCGCTCCTCACATAATACAGCCAGCTGGCTTAAGGTTTGAAAATTCATGGTGTGTTGTCCTTCCCTTTCTGTTCTAGCGCGGATTCATTCAGATCCACCACTTTGACCGATTTGACAGCAGACAGAGCCCTCAGCTCATGCAGCAGCCCCGGCGTCGCCGCCTCATCCAGCTCCAGCACCGTGAGTGCCGCACCACTGCGATTTTTACGGTCCAGCGACATGTGTCCAATATTGAACTGGCCTTTGCGCATCACATCAGTAACACTGGCCAGCACTCCAAGGTAGTCCATATGATGAATCAGCACCGTCGGATACATTCCTGTAAGCTTTACTCCAAAGCCGTCAATATCCACAATTTCAATATTTCCGCCGCCGATAGATATTCCTGTAAGTGTCAGTTCGGTCCCTGTCTGCGCACCAACCAGATGCAAGCGTACCGTATTGGGATGAGGGAACAGACCCGTTCCTTGACCGAAAGAAATCTCCATCCCTGCCTCGGCTGCCAGTTCTATGGAATCAGGCAGACGGGAATCATCCGTAGCGAAATTCAGCAGGCCCCCGGCAATCGCCCGGTCGGTCCCATGCCCTTGATACGTAGCGGCAAAAGAACCGAAGAAAGTCACCTCGGCCTCACGCGCCGGCTCTCCCAGCACCTGCCGGGCAGCCCTTCCGATCCTTGCTGCACCTGCTGTATGCGAACTGGAGGGTCCGACCATGGCCGGGCCAATAATTGAGAATACATCTTTGAACCGCATTGTTCAGACCTCCACCTATCAAAATTCGACAATATACTTTTCCATTATATTATACTGCAGCTGCGTAAAAGCTACACCATTACATTGTCTGTTACTTAAAAGGTGTTGCTGGAGAACAGGACAATACCGTCCCGCTCCTCCCAGCCGATGCGTGTCCAGAAGCTGCGGCCGAGAGCGTTGCTCTCAATGACCATCAAATGGCATTTTTCGATCCCTTCCTGAAGCAGACTGGCCAAGCAGCGGGATACCAGCTCACGGCCAACGCCCTGGCCGCGGCCGTCCTCACTGACAGCAACGTGATACATATACCCTCTGCGTCCGTCATGCCCGCACATTGCAGTACCGGCAAGCGTCTTGTCCCCGTTCACCGCTACCTGGCTCATTCCCGGATTGCGCTCCAGATAGCGGAGTATTTCTTCCCGGGAGTCCGCCCCGCTGAGGTTCATCCCCTCGGTATTCTCCCATAGCCGGTAGGCGGCTTCGTAATCATCGGCAGTCATTGGTCTGTAATTCATGGTTTTTTCTCCAATTCGTTGTTTTATATGTAGGGTTGAGCCCGTCTGCACACAGCATTGAATTCCGCCGGATTAAGCCTGCCAAGCACCAGCATTTCTTCATAAGGGTCACCTTCGAGCTTCAGCAGCTTGGCGAACGCAGGCTCTGTCTTCATTCCGCCGGACTTCAGGGCGCGGATATTCTCTGTGAAGCCGGGTCCGAGCAGCCTCAGTATCCGTCCCTCCACCTGCATATGCAGCCAGGCATTCTGTTTTTCCGTGGCCAAGGGCTGTCCAAACAGCTCAATCGGCCAACCGCCCGCCGAAAAATTAATTTTGGTGCGGACAACCCCCTCCACTGTACGGGTCACCGCATAAAAGCCCTCCAACTGACCGAAATGACACCGGGCCGTTTCGATAAAATTCCGGGGTTCATGCACCTCACAAATAATATCAAGATCGCTGCCTTCCACCTGAATCCCCAAGGGCACTGTTCCTGCCAGCCGCGGATGATATTCTGCCAGCAGTTCCATGATGCGCAGCTCCCGCAATAATTGCCAGACCTCTTTCAATACTGCATTACCCGCATTATCCGCTTCATCCTCTCCATGGCCCAGACCGCAGTCCATTTCTGCCATGCTTCACCTCCTGTCTAACTAATCGGACTCATCCTGCTTATGTGCCGGAAAAAATACCACTAATTTGACTAAAAGTGACCGTAAGGGATGAATTGCACGAATTAGGGGTACAAAATCCAACTAAAACCTTTTGCAGCCAGGATTTCAGCGAAACGGGGGCAGGCAGGAGGAGGCGCACGCTTTTCTGGGCGCATGCATAAAAATATACAGAATCACAGAATGCACCTGAGGAGTGTCGCTAATGAATCCTGTATATCCCTATTACGGAGAGCGTACGGTCTGCCGCGTGCAGCCTATTTCCTTTCCCCCTCAGCATCAGGACCGCCAGCCGGGACTGGAGAGTCTGATGCATCCCCGGCCAATCAGCGAAAACCCCGACAGTCGCGGCAGCGGAAAGCTGGACGGCAAGGTTGCGCTGATTACCGGCGGAGACAGCGGGATCGGGAAAGCCGCTGCGATTGCTTTTGCCAAAGAAGGCGCGGATGTCGCCATTGCCTACCTCTACGAGGCGTCCGATGCCGAAGCCACACAGCGGCGTATTGAAGAGCTGGGACAGCGCTGCCTGCGGATTCAGACCGACTTACGGTGTAAAGCAAACTGTACCCAGGCGGTGGAGCATACCGTGCGGACCTTCGGCAAACTGGATATCCTGGTCAACAATCACGGGGTACAGTATCCGCAGCAGAGCCTCCTGGATATCTCCGAGGAGCAGTTGTACGAGACGTACCGCACGAATATTTTTCCGTTCTTCTTCCTGACGCAGGCCGCGCTGCCGCATCTGCGCACAGGAGCTTCCATCATTAACACCGCATCCATAACCGCTTACCAAGGCCATAAGGAGCTTATTGATTATTCATCCACCAAAGGCGCTATTGTCACGTTCACCCGCTCCCTCGCCCTCTCGCTTGCCGACAGCGGAATCCGGGTCAACAGCGTGGCTCCCGGTCCGGTGTGGACCCCGCTGATTCCGTCCAGCTACTCCGCCGAGGAAGTCAGTGTGTTCGGTACCGATACCCCCTTCAAGCGGGCCGCCCAGCCCTATGAGCTGGCTGGAGCCTACGTCTATTTGGCCGGACCCGATTCCACTTACGTTACCGGAACCTGCATTCATGTTAACGGAGGGGACATGGTGACCAGCTGACCGGCTGCCGTGTTCACTTCCCTGAAAGGATGTTATTCATGAACAAATTGAAGGATTACGATCTTCCATCCGTGAGGCTTAGCGCAGGGATGTATGCCCTGACGAAGCTGTCTGCTGCCGGGTTGACATTTATGCTGGTCTCCCTTGCTATGCTCGCATTCCCGCATACCGGTGGTGTGCCGGAGGGCTGGCCGACCTCGGTGCCTTATGCCATCTATGCCTACGGACTGCCGGCCGCGCTGGTATCCGATGCCCTGCTGCGCATATTCCGCTTCACTTCGCTCCCCCCGGCCCTTGTGCTGTACGCGGCCTGCGGCTATGGCGCTGGCGTATGGCTGGCCGCGGAGCAGGGCGGGGACGCTGTGGCCTGCGGGATCGCCGGGATTTTTGCATTGCTGCTGTTCCGGCTTGCGCAGCTGGCCGGAGAACGGCAGCCGCTCCTGCTTCCGGTATTCGCCCTGTTTGTCCCGCTGATCTGCCTGGTGCTGTTCTGACCTGTGCTTATAGCGCAAGAACCTGCCGCTTAGCTGCGTTGTGTATTGCGGGCCAAGAGTCAGGTTAGAATGCAACGTTGCACCTCATAAGTATAACAGCGCCTTGTCCCTCCCGGATCAGAGCGCCTCAATGATATCTCCGGCGATCAATGCCGACGGATCATGGCGCTGGCGGGCAGCCCGTTCACCGGCCAGGCCGTGCAGATAGACGCCAAAGGCCGCTGCCTGCGCAGCATTGAGCCCTTGTGCAAGCAATCCTGCTATGATGCCAGTCAGCACATCGCCCGCACCGCCCGTTCCCATGCCCGGATGGCCTGTGATATTCACATAAGCCTCTCCTTCAGGCGTTGCGACCACTGTATGGGCCCCCTTCAGCACAAGGGTTACCCTGTGTTCCCGGGCATAAGCCAGCGCCAGACCAATCCGGTCCCGCTGCACCTCAGCCGTGGATATTCCAGCCAGCCGGGCCATTTCCCCCGGATGGGGCGTCAGGATCACCGGATGGCAGCGGCTTGTCCAGGAGCTGTAATCACTGTCGGCCAGAATGTTTAGCGCATCGGCATCGATAACCATTGGAGCAGCGATGCCTTCCCACAGCGCCCGCAGCCACTCCTGATCGCCTGCAAACCGTCCAAGCCCGGGTCCCACAGCAGTGACATCCCTGCCGGTGCTTAACCGCAGCACTTCTGCGGCAGTCCCGGCGCTCCAGGTGCCATTCTCTCCGCCGGCCGCTGCCAGCATCAGCTCCGGGGCTGCGCCGATGACATAGGGCAGCAGCATCGCAGGCAGCGCCCAGGTCACCAGGCCGCAGCCAGCGCGCAGGGCGGCGCGGGCGGCCAGCAGGCCCGCCCCGCTCATGCCAAGGCTTCCGGCGGCCAGCAGGACATGCCCGTAGGTGCCCTTGTGGCCCTCGGGCGAACGGCGGCGCGACACGTCGACCTGCAGACGTGTCCGCAGCACCTCCGGCGTCAGCAGGCTCACCGGGACGCCGCCCTCCCGGGCCAAGGCAGCGGGGATGCCGATGGAGCGGACCACCACTTGCCCGGCGTTGCCCGCGCCGGGATATTGCAGCAGCCCGCGTTTGAGGAACGCGAGGCAGACCGTCACTGCCGCATGAATGCAAGGCTCATGCGCCTGGCCCGTGTCCGCATCCAGCCCGCTGGGGATGTCTGCGGACACAATGGGTTTGCCGCTGCTGTTCGCGGCGGCAATCAGCTCCGCATAGGCACCGCGCGGGGCGCCCGCGCTGCCGGTGCCGAGCAGCGCATCCACGATGCCGCTGTATGCGGCAAAGTCTACCCGGTCCCGGCCGTAGACTACGGCGGGCAGGCCCAGGGCTGCAGCGGCATCACGCTGCAGGGCGGCTTCGCCGGCCAGCGACTCCGGCGCGGCCGCGTACACCAGCGTGACGGCGATGCCCGCCTCACGCAGGTACCGGGCGGCGGCCAGTCCGTCGCCGCCGTTGTTGCCCTTGCCGGCGAGGACAAGCCAATGTCCCGCGCCGGCACCCCCCAAGGCCAGCGCGTTATCCCCGCTGACCGTGAAGCCCGGCGGCTTGATTCCCGCGCCGCCGCCAGCGCCAGCCGTCCCGGCTGCTTCTGTCCCCGCATCCCCCCGGGGACTTCCGGCAGACCCGCTCCGGCTGCGGCACAGCTTAATGATCTCCTCCGCAATGGCCCGTCCGGCATTCTCCATCAGCGCCACCGCCGGAATTCCTAGCCGTTCTATCGTTTCACGGTCCAGCTTCCGCATTTCCTCTGCAGTAACCACGTACATCTCGTTCCCTCCCTGCGTGATCAGATTACTATATGAATTGCAGTTCTGTTATGGCAACACGATTAAATCACTCTTCGGTGAGCGCGTCAACACCCGGCTTGCGTCCGTTCCGACCAGAACATCATCCTCTATCCGGACTCCTCCAATACCCGGCAGGTATAAGCCCGGTTCAACGGTTATGATTGTATTTGCAGCGAACTCGTGATCAAGCCGGCAGCTGATGTAAGGCGCTTATGTTCTCTATAATCAAGGCTATGCGCATCCCAATACCCGCTCCTCCAGTTCCAAACTTCTCTTTCGCCACTTTTCCCTGTTTGTATATTTTTTTCAAGTTCAATCTATATAGTATGTTCTGCGATTGGAGAGTAATTTGCTTCTGCCAAGTGGAAACGGCTGCGCCGTCCTTTTAAAGGACGGGATGTTTCAGCGAGAAATAGAAGGATAATTTATAGTGTGAAACATATAAATTCTTATATTTGAACCAAAACGGCTGTGCCGTCCTCCATGGGATAGCGCAGCCGTCCTGGTTCTAGCGTTACCTGGAGAACGACTCTTCATGAATCCTACGGCAACTCTTTAAGTGGAAAAAGGTTAACTAATTTGCCGGAGTACTCTATCCCCGGGCAGATGAAGTGGAAAAAGGGACACTAATTCAGCCCATTTCGCCATTGGACAAGGAATATGGCCCAATTTATACGAAAATAACTTTGTCGCTTCACAGCTCGAAAGTAAATTTTGCTTTAAAGATCCCCTATATCGGAACTTCATTTTTTTAAAAAGTGGGTATCATGTAATAGGTGTCAGTTCCACTTGGTAGCCTAGCTTTTGAAGTTTTTTAATCAGGTAATTTGCGGTCTGCTCTGGGGTGTTCAGATATTCCGTCCCCAGCTCGGTATAGGGGACTTTATCCCGAAGCATCACATACATGATTCGGATCATTGCATGGGCTAAAGCGACGATGGCTTTCTGTTTTCCTGCCCGTTTCACGATCCGACTGTACATAGCGGAAAGCCGATTATTCTTGGTCTTGCTCGCTGCCCAAGCGCACTGGACGAGTACGGCTTTCAGACCTCGATTCCCGCGTTGGTTCTTTTTACTTTTTTTTTACCAGCACTCTCATGATTGGCCGGACACACCCCGACCCAAGAGGCCAGATGGGCTTCACTTGGAAAAGGAGACATGTCGGTACCCAGTTCCGCCACGATGCTCGCCGCAGCATCCGTGCTCACGCCTGGAATGGTATCCAGCAGTTCAATTTCCTTCATGTAGGGTTGCACCAGTTCCTCAATTTCAGCTTCCAACGTCTGCATTTCACTCTCCAGATACTGCAAATGATCCCAATGACGCCGGATCATCTTCCGGTGATGCAGGCGCAGTCGGCCGTTCAATGCCTCAACAAGAGAAGGCACCTTCATCTTCAGCCGGGTATGCACCAGCTTGCGGACCTCATGCACCTCCAGCACTTCGCCATTCACAATCGAGTCCAGTAGCGCACGACCAGAACGCCAAAAAGATCGGAGACATACGTGGTCAGTTTAATGTTGGCATCTTGTAGAATTTTGTGAATCCGGTTCTTTTCTTGCGTCGCGTTTTGCTTAAGCTTGCGCAGATACCGGGTAAGGTCACGCAAATCGCGGATGGGCTCGTCCGGGACAAAGCTTCCCTCAATCAAGCCGCAGCGGTGGAGCTTGGCGATCCACTCGGCATCCTTGACGTCGGTCTTCTTCCCGGGCATATTGCGGATGCGTTGCGGGTTGGCCAGCGTGATCGTACAGGTGCTTTCTAGAATGTTCCACACGGGTTTCCAAAAGACCCCTGTACTTTCCATGGCAATCTCGGTACATCCCTGCTGCTCCAGCCACTCCTGTAATCTCAAAAGCTCGCGGGTCGTGGTTCCAAACGTCTCGATCACGGACTTGGGTTTCTTCTCCAGGGGGCCACTCAGTAGACAAACCACCACCGTCTCCTGATGAATATCCAACCCGGCACAGCGTTCACGAATGGCATCCATATTCCCTACCTCCAAGCTAAAAGTATGCGTGGATCATGCAACCTAAAGAGGTGAAATTTTATACACGTGCTCGTGGCAACACTCGGCGATCCTCGTCGTTGCAGTTGGTCAGATTAGGTTACGGGATGTTTCACCAATATTGAATCGACCTCTGATCCACAGCACGATTTTACCAAATATATACTCTGACTTCACCTGATTTTCATGACCGACGGTGGCCGCCAGGCCATGGGTGATTAGGTATACTTTTTCCACTTAAACCTCAGGATTTCTTAATTTTCGGAAAAATAAGTTCCCTTTTTCCATCTATATAGAGTGAACTTAAGATCTTTACATTAGGGACTTCGTCAGGATTACGGAGAATGTTTGGACTTCCGGCCGCTGCCCATCTGCAGATTTCTTGATTTGTACCGCTGTTCGCGGTGGAAATCCGCAGACTGCCTATGCTGAAGATAGCGAGCTTTCCTATGGAAAGCTTTTAGGCGGACGCATTCGCTCCGTAAGTATCCAGACTTCCCCTCCATCCCTTTTCCCTTTTGTTAGTTTTTCAAGTTCGCTCTATATAGCACCTGCGAAGAAACCGGTAAGTAATTGCTATTTGGTATTAGGATATCTAGACCGGCTCCCCCGTCAGAACTCGGCCTTTACCGCTCCAACAACGGTATTTCTGCCGTTGCTCGTTACAAATTCGTAAATCAGAACCACCCGTCCAACGGGTGGTTTGCTCTTGGGGTATAACCCCTTGTTGCCAAACTGCGCCTAAAGACGCTAGCCTGACAATAAATCGTTCAGGCTCAGTGTTGTTGTCCCTTTCACTTACCAGTTAAACTGGTTTACTTCTTCTTGCTACTGTTTCTACTGAACGGGTCTTCGTATTCTTTCACACTCAATTTATCAATCGCTTGGTCATGTGCTTCTTGTTCACGTATATATTTTGCTACTGTGGCTTCATTTAGGCCTACCGTGCTGACGTAGTATCCCTCCGCCCAAAATTTGCGATTGCCATACTTATACTTTAAGCTGGCATGCTTCTCAAATATCATCAGGGAGCTCTTCCCCTTCAGATAGCCCATAAACGAGGATACTGAGATTTTGGGTGGGATCGCTACGAGCATATGTACATGATCTGGCATCATGTGACCTTCGATAATATCGACTCCCTTGTATTTACATAAACGTTTGAAGATTTCGATCAAGTCTTTTCTCACTTGATTATAGATCTCTTTCCGTCTATACTTCGGGGTGAATACAATGTGGTATTTGCACATCCACTTTGTGTGAGCCAAACTGTAGCTCTTGTTTGCCATCTAAGACCATTCCTTTCCAATTGAGCCTGAACATCTCAATTTTATCGGAATGGTCTTGGTGGTCAAACCCTACATCCCTCCACCCGCATAGCGGGTGGTTTTTTGTTTCGCGCGTTTCACGCACTCAACTGGCTAAAGCCTAAATAAGGGAGTAAGCTTCGCTTCCCCCAAAACATATAAACCCTTATATTTCCAAAAAAACAGCAATTCTCCGGGTAACGGAGAATCGCTGTTTTTTGGTCTTGTTACATTGTTTAGTATCCCACCGTAAACCGGGTCCGGCTGAAGTTTCCTTCCTCCAGCTCATCAATGACGGCTACGGCAAAATCCTCCACGCTGATGCTGCTGTCTCCGTTCTCATCCACCACCAGGCGGTCCAGGCCGATGCGGAACTGTCCGGTCCGGCGGCCGGGGCGGATCACGGCAGGCGGACTGAGATACGTGTAGTCCAATGAAGAGGCGCTATAGATTTCATAGGCATGTCCATGCGCCTCCGCCAGCGGCCGGAACTTCTCGGGGAACCCCGGCGTATCCATCAGCTGCTCGCCTGATTCCGTCTTCAGGGTCCCCGCTCCGCCAATTACCAGCAGCCGCTCCAGGCCTGCAGCCTGCATGCCCTCCAGCAGACTCTCCGCCGCACGCAGCAGGTCGTTCTCCCGCCCGGCTGCGGGACCAAACGCACTGATCACTTCTTCATGCCCGCGTACCGCCTCTGCTACCGTCGCCGGGTCCAGAATATCTGCTGTAGTGACATGCAGGCGCTCATGTTCCAGCTCCAGTGAAGCCGGATTGCGGACCGCTGCGGTGACCTCATGTTTTCTTTTTAGCGCTTCCTGCACAATGGCTCTGCCGATGGTTCCCGTTGCTCCAAAAACCACAACATCCATACCAGCACCCCTCACTTTCTCCAGTTGTATGTCTATTTCACATTCTCTTCAATAACGTCGTGGGACATTCCTCAGCGCCGCAGGAACATTCCCTGCGAATCAGCCATGCTGCTTTTTCTTGCTACAATATACTGCAGTGTTGCCTGCATTGCTGTTACCAATATATATGACGGCACCGCCGTCAAGCAAGAGAGTTCCAGCCGATACACAACATGATGAAACATTATCCACTGTTGAACGTACAATGACTCAAAGCCGCTGTTCTTTTACAGCCGGAATATTCTCTGCCCTTATTCTGGGGTAAACTGTGGAATAGGATGTAATATTATGCCGAAAGGTTGGGTGAAGTCATCATGACTCCAATAGGGAAGTTGTTCAAATGGGGTACATTTGTTTATGAGGCTTTTCTGGCGCTGCCGTTCATTGGGGGAGCTTTTGTTGTTGCGAATGCCTGGGCGCCGCTGGGTGTTGCATTCCTGCTGCACGCAGTAGCCGTAGTACTGCTGTTGAGAGAGCGTGGACCCATTGCCGGCAACGTGGTCGGGATCATCACCTCGGTTGTCGCTTTGATTCCTTTTGTCGGCTGGATTATGCACGCTGTTACTGCAATCATTCTGCTTATTGAGGGAATATCCGCCTCGCGGCGCACACCACGCTACTAACAGGGAAGCTCAGAATCACATAAGAAGGAGTACTGTCACCAGCCATGATAAAAGGATTGTACGAAGCACATCTGCCAGTAAGCAATCTGGAGGTTTCCATTGAATTTTACAAGAAACTGGGATTAAAATTTGCCTGGCGCGATGAGGAGACGGCTTTCTTTTGGATTACGGAGGGGAAAAGCTGGGTTGGACTATGGGAAGGGCGTGAGGTTCAGACTCCGTATCATCCTTCCTTAAGGCATATAGCCTTTCAGGTCACTTATGAGGATCTGAAGCATTCACTCGCGTGGCTGGAATCCATTCAGATTGAGGCAGTTCCCTTCGGGAACAGAAGCTCTGTAGAGCCGTTTATCCGGCCTCATCAAGGCAATGCATCGGTTTACTTCAATGACCCTGACGGCAACAGCCTGGAGCTGATGTGTTTTGTCGAGGTACCCGAAGAGCTGAGGACAGTCACAGACAAGCTGTCTTTTGAGGAGTGGGAGACGCTGACCGGCAGATCCGCGGACTAAAAGAAGTTATACTCATTTAGAATTAAACGGCTGCGCTGTCCTTCACTGGACAGCGCAGCCGTTTGGTTTTTTGGGTTTATGGTTGCCTTGATCCCCATCTATATAGAGTGAACTTAAGATATTTACATTAGGGACTTCGTCGCGACTACGGAGAATGTTTGGACTTCCGGCCGCTGTTGTCTCCAGATTTCTTGATTTGTACCGCTGTTCGCGGTGGAAATCCGCAGACTGCCTATGCTGAAGATAGCGAGCTTTCCTACGGAAAGCTTTTAGGCGGACGCATTCGCTCCTACAGTTCCAAACTTCCCCTCCATCCCTTTTCCCTTTTGTTCGTTTTTCAAGTTCGCTTTATATAGCGGAGCAAATTACAGTATCTATTGAATAATCTACATACTTCCGCGTTTTATTTTATGGCTTCTTTTTAAGCAATTCCAAAGCCCGGTTCATCACCGGGTCCTTGCCGGCATCAATATCGGCTTGCTTGATCATGATCTTTTCATCCGGCGGCAGGCCGCGCTGCTCGTAATTAGTGCCGTCAGGCGATGTATAGCGTTCGTTGCTCAGGGTGAATAACTGTTTGTTCGGCAACAGTCTAAGCAGCATGTCCGAAAAGTATCCGCACGTCTTTTCCCCGATAACCGTTACTTTGTCCAATGCTTTTAAGGCCATCGTCCCTGTCTCGCCGGCGCTTACCGTCATCGGACTGGTCAGCACCACAATATTGTCAGCTGAAAACTGCTTTGCTCCCGGTTCGATATATACCTGCGTAGGCTTGGAGAATTGCTCGTATCCGCCTGTTCGGGCCTGTTTGGCATACGCCAGCGTGCGTTTCTCGGCAAACAAGCCGGCTATTTTCAACCCGAAGAAGTCCTCGCCCCCCTCATTAAAGCGCATATCGATCATAAAGTTGCGGCAGTTCGCCAGATCCTGCACCATTTCCGCCAGCGCTTGGTCAATTTTCTGCGGATCGGACTCGTCAAAACCAATCAGCTTGATGTAAGCGTCGCCGCTTTTCGTTTGACCATAAACAATGCGCCCGTCGAGCTTGCTCTTTACCGCCCCTTTCATATATCCGTCTTCGACGTTTCGTTGCATCGACTTCGAATTGGCTTCGAAAAATTCCTCCCGCTCAACTTTGGACTTGGAGAAGATCATACCCTTTTTACCGAATATGATGCTGTGTCCGTCGTTTAGTTTTTGGAACATTTGCGTCAAAATGTCCTCCAGTTCCTTCTCGGAGGTAGCGGCGCCAACTTTGGGCCGATACTCTTTGTACACCTCTTTCCAATTCACTTTGACGAGCGGAAAGAAACTGAAATTTTCTTCAAAGGATTGCCAGAATACTTCAAAATTTTGCACGGGATCATTGCTGAATCCGTTATACTTCACCTTGGGAAGATTATCGATCCGTTTGAGATGCCGCACGTACCCCAAGCCATCGGTCAAGCTGCCGTTAACGAAGCGGCCCATCAGAAATCGCGGGGCATTAAATTGCTTCTGGAATTTGGTGTTGCCGTAAATTTCATTAATATAAATGTCGCCGTTGTTCTCGATATTTCCTTTCCCGAACGGTACCAAGCTGTCCTTGGTGTAGCTGTAGACCTTAACGGATTGGCCTTCTATATCGAATATATGGCCATACCCTTCCGATTGCCAAAGCTGGCGCTCGGCGGTTGCGGCTGCGGGAGGCGGCTGCGTCCGGTTCTCCTTCGCCTGGACATAGGTTCCCGACATGCTGAATGTCAGGAGGGTCAAGATGGCAATCAATACTTTCATTTTTGGTCCTCCTTCTGATCAAAAAATACAAAATTGGCTTTTCGAGGATAGTATAAAGCCCGAATTTGTCCTCAGTTTGAACGGAGGATTACAATTCGGGCTTTGTATCTTCGAGGGGAAGTGAGATCGAGAAGGAGGTTCCGTTCCCTAATCTGCTGGACACTTCGATTTTTCCATGATGAAGATCGACAATCCGCTTCACGATGGAAAGACCGATTCCGTTGCCGCTAATATTGCGTTTTCTCGCTGTATCCACTTTGTAGAACGGTTTGAAAATTTGGCTGATTTCCTCCTCAGGTATGCCGATTCCATTGTCCGTCATTCGGACGACTGCGCTCTCGCCTTTCTTGAAGGACTCCACCATTATCTTCCCATGATCGGCGGTAAATTTGATGCAATTGCCAAGCAGATTGTTCCACACCTGATTCATCTTGTCTTCATCCGCCACAATGGTTATCGGCTCCAGCATAAGCTGCATATCCAGATTGCGGGCAGACCATTGCGGTTCCAGGCGAATGGCAGCTTTGCGCAGTTGCTCGTCGAGACGAAACTTTTGCAGGTCGGGCTTTGCATGCTCGTGCTCCAGGCTGGTCAATTCCAGCAGATCGTCGCACAGCCGGGACAGCCTGTCGCTCTCCTCGTCGATAATATTCAGCATCTGCATACGGGTTTTCCCGTCCATGGACTTGATCTTCAGCACACGGGTATATCCTTTGATCGACGTTAGAGGAGATTGGATTTCGTGGGATACATCGGAAACAAACCGCCGACGAAGCATATCCAGCTTTCCCAATTCAGCCGCCATCGCGTTAAAGCTTAGGGTAAGCTGTCCAATTTCGTCGCGACGTTTGGTAGACAGGCCAACGTTAAAATCGCCCCTGGCCATTCTTTGCGTTGCATGGGTCAGCTTCCGCAGGGGCCTGACCATATACCGCGCAGCGATCAATACCAGAATACTTCCCAAACCGAGAGTAAACAGCTGCTGATACCGGATCAAGGAATCGATTTCGTCGAGAAAAAAAACGGTCTGGGTCGTAACCAACAAGGCGTGCGGCGAACCGTTCAGCGCAAAAGGCAGGCCAACCGTAATCTCGTCATCCTCGCTGGACCCGTTGCGATAAATTTTGTTTTGCTTGAGCACTTGCTGCAGATACGGTTGGTCCTTCTGCCGGTCTGGAGCAGCGCTCCCCGGGTTCAGCAGCGTTCCCAAGCTGTCATAAAACCGTATCTTATAAAAGGGCATAGAATTGCTTACTTCCGCGAAAGCCTTCGCATCCTTCGGAGCCAATTTCTTATATAATTGAATGATCATTTGGGCATTGCCAATCATCTTCTCTTCCACGATCGCTCCAATATGGCTTTTGTAGAAATAGCTTTGAACGAAAAATCCCGAGAGCAGGCTGACTATGACGACCCCCAGAAACGTCAACACGACGCGGGCATAGAGCGAGTTAATCATGATACACCTCCAGACGGTAGCCCATGCCGCGCATCGTTACGATGCGGAAATCTTCGGCATACTGCTCGAACTTGTCGCGCAGACGTTTGACATGCGTGTCCACGGTGCGTTCATCCCCATTGAAAGCGTAACCCCAGATGTCGCGGATCAGCATGTCGCGCGTAAAAATTTGCCCGGGATAACTGGCCAGTTTGTAAAGCAGCTCAAATTCTTTTAAAGGAAGAGTCCATTCCCCGCCCGTATCGGAAAAGTGAACCTGGTAGCTCGTTTTATCGAGAATGACCCGACCGAGCTTCACGATATGGGAGGTAGCGATCCGATACCTTTTGAGTAGCGCCTTGACCCGCATGACCATCTCCATCGGATCAAAAGGTTTGGTCAAATAATCGTCCGTCCCCAATCGAAAGCCTTTGACTTTGTCCAGCGACTCCTTTTTGGCCGTGACCATCAGCATCGGCTTGTCCCCGGCCTCCCGCAGCTTTCTGCACAGCTCCCAACCGTCCATGCCGGGCATCATAATATCCAAAATGATTAAATCAACGGAATGATGCAAGTAATAATCCCAGGCTTCGAGACCATCCGTTTTCTCTACGACGTCCATGCCTTCGTCTCTTAATAACAGCCCTGCCAGTTGGCGGACAAAGACGTCGTCATCCACTACCATAATCGTCGGCAATGTTCATTCACCTCGTACTAACTTTCCCTGCCATGAGAAAAGCATCTATTCGAAGCCCGCTCCGCGAGGTTCGTTTATTCTAATTTCGACGGTGTGGAAATGAATTCCTTTAGTTCAACCTATATAGATAAAACAGAGCATGAGAAATAACGGTAAGTGAACTTCAGGTACCTTTAGTGTAACTTATTAATATGGAGCCGATATGAAAAAAAAGACGATACTCATTCAAGTTTCGAATGAAATATCGTCTTTTTGCTTGTTGTCACTGGACGAAAGGGCGTTACTCCTTCATCAGCTACAATTTTGCATAACTGCTTTCGCTTACAGCGCTTCGTTTCCTTAAGTATTCTATCGGGTTTAATTTCGACATGAGTCCGATTGTAGATATAAGGGCCGTACGCTTCACCCTCGTCCCGCAGAACGGGAATCGGTCCGCCGGCTTCCGGCCTCTCCACTATAACGTGCATTTGCAGTGCTGTTCTCAAAACGCTTGCGCTCGGTCCGCTCCATCTGCACAATTTGCCCTTCATGCACCACGATGTGCAGGGAACCGAATTCCATATTGTCCAAAAGCTCCGCAATCCGCGCAAGCCAAACCTCATCCACTTTCAGTGGCTTAGCCATTCTCCAGCCTCCCTTTCCCCGGACAGGGGGATTCTCCACCAATCCCGTCATAACCAACCTGTATACTATGGTTTAACTTAGCATGGAATCAAAAGGGCTGTCAATGCGCATTTTTGCGTGTAAGCCAGCTTTTTACGATCATCGTTACCAAAGCGAGCAGCAGCAGCAGCGAAGCTACGGCGAAGGAAGCCGAGAACTGATATTCGTTATACAAAATTTCAACATGCAGCGGCAGCGTGTTTGTCTCCCCGCGAATATGCCCCGATACAACGGATACTGCACCGAACTCTCCCATCGCCCGCGCATTGCAGAGGATAATCCCGTACAGCAGCCCCCATTTGATATTCGGCAGCGTTACGCGCCAGAAAATCTGCCAGCCATGAGCCCCGAGAGTAATCGCCGCTTCCTCCTCCTGCGTGCCCTGGTCCTCCATCAGCGGAATCAGCTCGCGGGCCACAAAAGGAAAGGTCACAAACAATGTGGCAAGCATGATGCCCGGAAGGGCAAAAACAATCTTAATGTCATGGGCGCTGAGCCAGGACCCGAACCAGCCGTTCGAGCCGAAGACAAGCACAAAGATCAGCCCGCCGATGACCGGCGATACGGCAAAAGGCAGGTCAATCAGCGTAATCAGAAACCCTTTGCCGCGAAAACGGAACTTCGTCACTGCCCAAGCCGCCATTACCCCGAACACGGTATTCAGCGGCACGGTGATTGCAGCAACCAGCAGCGTCAGCCGCAGTGCTGAAGCGGCATCAGGATCGGTCAGCGCCGCCAGGAAGACATCCCAGCCCCGCTTCAGCGCTTCTGTCAGCACCACGATCAGCGGCAGCGCGATCAGCCAGAACAGCACAAGACCAGCCGCTGCGACCAGCACCCACTTCACGGCAGAGGATTCCGTGGTTGCAGGGGAAGCCGCACTCCGGTGCGGTCTGGGTGCAGCCATAGGGACAGTACCAGCCATAATTTTACCTCCTGAATTATTGGTCTCATTATCGCGAAGTCTTGCGGGCCCAGCGCTGCAGCGTGTTAATGACAAGCAGCATCAGGAAAGAGATCAACAGCAGCAGCAATGCTACTGCGGTCGCCCCGGCATAATCGAACTGCTCCAGCTTCGACATGATAAGCAGCGGAGCAATCTCTGTGCGCATCGGCATATTGCCGGAGATGAATACCACGGACCCGTATTCCCCGATCCCCCGGGCAAACGCCAGCGCAAAGCCGGTAAGCAGCGGCGGGATCAGCTCCGGGATTACGATGCTGCGGAAGGTCCGCCAGCGTCCCGCTCCCAGCGTTGCCGAAGCTTCCTCCATATCCCGGTCCAGGTCCTCCAGCACCGGCTGAACGGTACGAACGACAAAGGGAATGCCGATGAACATCAGCGCAAGCGTAATGCCCAGCGGTGTGAAGGCGATCTTAAGCCCTAACGGCTCCAGCATTGAGCCGATCCAGCCATTTTGCGAATACAGCGCCGTCAGGGAGACACCCGCTACAGCTGTCGGGAGCGCAAACGGCAGATCGATCAGGGCGTCGAAGATCCTTTTGCCCGGAAACTCATAGCGTACCAACACCCAAGCCAGCAGCAGTCCGAGAAAAGCATCGGCCAAGGCTGCCATTGCCGCAGTGCTCAAGCTGACCCGGTACGAAGCCAGGACGCGCGGGTCCGTCGCGATATCCCAGAATTTGGCCCAGCTCAGTCCCGTCGAATTAAATATCAGTGCCGATAGCGGCAGCAATACGACAAGACTCAGATAGAGCACGCTGTAGCCCATCGTAAGCCCGAAGCCCGGCAGCACCTTGCGCCGCACTGGAGCTGTAGTGGTGACATTCATTGACCTGTTCATCCCTTTCCTGCCTTCGGCTAATGGGCCGATCAGCCTCCATACACAAACTGTTTACTGCAAATCCTGCTGCTCTTCTTCGGATGTCAGCCGTTTGGATTATTATTTGGCGCCAGGCACGTAAATTTTGTCGAAAATCCCGCCGTCATTGAAATGCTTCTCTTGGGTTTCTTTCCAGGTTCCGAATTTATCTGCGAGTGTGAACAGCTTGATCTCAGGGAATTTGTCCTTATATTCCTCTTTCACGCTCTCCAGGGTCGGGCGGTAGTAGTTGTCGGCAGCGATTTTTTGCCCCTCTTCGGTGTAGAGATACTTCAGGTAGGCTTCGGCTGCCTCACGGGTGCCTCTTTTGTCCACTACCTTGTCTACTACAGCCACCGGCGGTTCGGCCAGAATGCTCTCGGACGGGTTGACGATTTCGAATTTATCCGGGCCCAGCTCCTTGATCGACAGGTAGGCTTCATTCTCCCAGGCAATCAGCACATCGCCGATTCCCCGCTCTACAAAGGTTGTGGTCGCCCCGCGCGCTCCGGTATCCAGCACGGGCACGTGCTTGAACAGCTCCTGGACAAATTCCTGCGCTTTGGCTTCATCATTGTTGTTGTGGTCAAGCGCATAGCCCCAGGCGGCAAGATAGTTCCAGCGTGCCCCTCCGGAGGTTTTCGGATTCGGCGTGATGACTTCCACACCTTCTTTCAGCAGATCCGGCCAATCCTTGATGCCTTTGGGGTTGCCTTTGCGTACGAGGAATACAATCGTCGAGGTGTACGGGGAGCTGTTATGCTCGAATTTGCTTTCCCAGCCTTCATTGATCAGCCCCTTGTCCTTCAGTGCGTCAATGTCGTAGCCCAGGGCAAGAGTGACCACATCCGCCTCCAGGCCTTCCAGCACCGCCCGGCTTTGCGCCCCGGAACCGCCATGCGACTGTTTGACCGTAACCTTCTGGCCCGTTTCTTTCTCCCAATAGGCGGAAAATGCCTTGTTATAATTCTCGTATAGTTCGCGTGTCGGGTCGTAGGATACATTCAGCAGCTCTACCGGATCTTTTGCCGGAGCCTTGGTAGCCTCTGCTGTTGCAGCCGCATTGCTTGCTGCCGGTGCATCTGTTGCTGGGGCCGCCCCATTGCCTGAATTGTTATTGCCGCAAGCGGCAAGACCTGCTGTCAATAATAATGCGAATCCCGTGATTAGTCCCTTTTTGATCCCTTTTTTCATCACAGCCACTCCCCTGTTATTGTCTCTTGACACCCCATGAAGTTCCCGTCAGTCAGCATTGTTGCCCTTCAGCAAAAAATAGACGGAGGAAGGCCCACTTGTGGCAGGTCAAACCGGTCCTGTGGACACGTGTCTGCGAGCTATAGCGGGCGTTCCTCCGTCTGTACGGTAAGAACTTATTCAATTATTCCTACCCATTTAGTAGGTTATAAAGATATAATACTGAAACCTCTGCACCCTGTCAAACCTTTTTTTCAAAATAGCGAAAAGTCTTTATCAACCGGCCTGACGGCAGCATGTGGCGGCTGTTCCTGCAAAAATCACTTGTTATTGCGGCACCAAAGTAATATTATTGCTACATCTTATAGGTCAAAAAACAGCTCAAAAAACAGGTTAAAAACATAGGCTGAAACGTGTGAAATCAGCGCAATTACCGGGGGAGACAATCATGGGAATGAATCTGGAATATGTGCCTGTACCTGCACCCGCACCGGCGCCGCAGCGGCCAAGGCTGCACAAGCGTATCCTTTGGGAGCTGGCAAGGCGCATTCTGGACACGTACCGCTACGATACACAACTATGGCGGACGGCGCTTGCCGGCCCCTGGTTGATATGCTTTTTGGTGTTTGCCGCAGCTGTTCTGGGCATCCCTACCGGACTCGGAACCGCCGCCGATGTGATGCTGGCCACCTGTGCGGCAACCCTGGTCCTGGCTTGTGCCGGAAATATTCTGGCCGTAATGCTGGCCCTGACCGGACTGCCCATCCCGCGCCTCTATGCGGGCTCTTTATTGAGCGCTTCAGGAGCTGTCCTGCTAGTCTTCTATTATGCCGATCTGGAGCTTGAGGCCGCAGCCGCCGTCGCTGGAATCGCCGCCCTCCTCGGCGGCCTGGGCGGTCTGGCCATCGGGCTGCTGCGCAGGCGCCGGTTCACCATGGGCCTGCTGCTGGCAGCCGTCGTGCTCGCTTCTCCGCTCGCCCTCTCTACCCGGGGCAATGGCGACACCTCACCGGAGGCGAGCGTATCAAACGGAGGCCCTGCTCCCATCGATGCCGAAAATCCGGGGGAGCCGGGGAACTATACTTACCGCAGCTTCACCTATGGCAGCGGCCAGGATCTTCACCGGTCCGAGTATGGCGATGAGGCTGAGCTTACCACTGCTACGGTGGATGCCTCTGCTTACATTACAAGCTGGCCCAAGCTGCGCACCTTATTCTGGGGCTTCGATCACAGCTCCCTTCCTGTAAACGCCCGGGTCTGGATGCCCGATGGTGAAGGACCTTACCCGCTCGTGCTGATGGTGCACGGCAACCATATGATGGAGGATTATTCCGAGGGAGGGTATGCCTACCTGGGCGAACAGCTGGCCAGCCGGGGGTTTATCGCGGTGTCTCTTGATGAGAACTTTCTGAACTATTCCGCCTGGTCGGGCATTCCGGATAATGATTTCAAGGTGCGGACCTGGATGATTCTGAAGCATCTGCAGCAGATCGGCATTTTTGCGGAGCAATCCGGCAACCCCTTCTATCAGAAGGTGGATTATAGCCGGACCGCCCTGCTCGGACACAGCCGGGGCGGGCAGGCCGTAGCTATGGCTGCGGATGCCGGCCGCTGGTTCAAGAATGACCCTGCTCTTGCCGCCGCCGCACAGTTTCACATCGCTTCGGTTATCGCACTCGCTCCTACGGACAAAGCCATTGATAACCAGCAGGCCCGGCTGGAGGATGTCAATTACCTGACTCTTCAGGGTGCCCGCGATGGCGATGTGCATGATTTTTACGGTGACCGGCAGTATATCCGCTCTTCTTTTACAGGAGCTGCTTCGTCCTTCAAAAGCTCGCTGTATATTGCCGATGCCAACCACAGCCAGTTCAATACCAGTTGGGGGCTGTACGACCAGTCATTGCCGGCGGGATTGTTTCTGGACCGCACGGATATTATGGACGGGGACGCGCAGCGGCAAATCACCAAGGTCTATGTCACCGCCTTTCTGGAGGCTACTCTGGACGGGAAGGAAGTCTACCAGGACCTGTTCCGCGATTACCGCAGCGGATTGCAGTGGCTTCCCGGCACCGCATACTATAACCGGTTCCAGAGCGGCGGTAATATCGTTGTAGCCACCTTTGATGAGGACCGCAACAAGAACACCGTCACCGGCGGAACCGCGGAAGCAGCAGGGCTAGCCTGGAGGGAGGAGGTCGCCAAGGACCGGGAATCCAAGAGCAAAGCTACTTATGGGCTCGTGCTGGAGCACAGTACAAAGGGCGGCGGAGAGGGTTACTACCGCATCAGGCTGAAGAATAGCATCGCCAGCGGGCTTGCCGAGTCCGGTGCTGCCGGACTAACCTTCTCGATGGCTAACCGCAATGCCGACAGCAAGGAGACGCCGGATGCGGTACAAGCGGCGGCCTCCCCCGATGTGGAAGTTGAGCTGAAGGACGGCAATCATGCAGCAGCCCGTCTTCCGCTGAAAGAAGTGATGGATATTCTGCCTCTCCCGCAGACCCGGTTCACACTCCTCCCCTGGCTTGAGGAGCGGATGAGCGACGGCAAATACGGCGATCTCTCGGAGGCTGTATTTCAGACCTACGAGCTGCCTTTTGAACGTTTTATTGAAGTAGAGCCCGGGCTTGACCCGGATAAACTGAGCGAAATCACCTTCTACCTGCAGGGAGAGGGCGATAAAATTATGCTGGATGATATCAGCTTCTACCTTAAAGGCATCAGTATGGAAGGGTCCAAGCAAACCGCTATTATACAATGAGCAGAAAGATAACTTCATTCGAAAGCAAAAAACGGCTGAGCAGCCCTTAACTGGACCTCAAGCCGTTTTGTTTTTTGGCAGGCGCTCAATAACCTGAACTTGAAGGATATCAGATTCAGGTCGGGAGATTCTATTGCATATTCTGCAGCAGATTCCCCCTATAATCCAGCCGGACAGAAGGCGCTTCCGGGTTACAACGGCTTCAGGCAGACCGGTGATGTGAGATCCAGCTCATTGCCGGTAGGGATGAGCCTGCCGGTCTCACTGTCGATTCTGAAGGAGACAATGTTATCACTGTTCTGGTTGGCCGCGAGCAGCATCCCGCCGATAATGGCGAAATTGCGCGGCGTCCGGCCTCCGGAGATGACCCAATCCTGCGCTTCCAGCAGGCCCGTGGACGGGTCGATATGGAACAACGCAATGCTGTCATGCCCGCGGTTGGAGGCGTACAGGAAACGGCCGCACGGCGATACATGAATGTCGGCGGCAGTATCATCGCTGCCGGCGGCATAATTCTCCGGAAGGGAGCTGATGTTCTGCAGAATTTTCAGATCAGCAGACTGCTCATCATTCGCGAACACAGTGATTGTGCTGTTCAGCTCATTAATCAGGTACAGCCATTGTCCTGACGGATGTCCGGCCAGATGGCGGGGACCCGAACCTGGCGGAAGCAGAACTTCGCGGCGGGTAGCCAGCTTGCCGTCTTCCACACGGTAGAATACAATCTGATCCAGCCCCAGATCGCAGACAAGCACATGCTGTCCGGACCGGTCAGGAATGACCGAATGGGGATGCGGCGCTTCCTGCCGGTCTTCACGCAGTCCGGACCCCTCATGCTTGACCTGGGCGGACATTTCCTGAAGCGAGCCATCGGCATTCACCGGAAAAATGTTAACGTTGCCTCCCGAATAGTTAGAGACAAATATGTAATCCTCTTGCGGGGAAATCGACACGTAACACGGAGCGCCGCCATCCGTTGGTCTGCTTCCCAGAAGGCGCAGCGCTTTGCTTCCGGGCTCAATGGCATATGCATAGACCTCGCCTTGATCCTTCTCACTTACGGCATACAGCACAGTCCCTGTGCTGTTCACTGCCAGGTAGGACGGATTCTCAATCCCCTTCGTACTGTTCAGGATTCTCATTTCCCCCGTATCCTTATTCAAAGCCCCCAGAATAATCGCATTTTGATCAACACTGTTGTAGGTTCCTGCATAAAATAGAACTTCATTAGGCTGTTGCATGGGCAGCGGCTCCTTCTATTGTATATTGGCGCGTAGTATTACTTACTTCATATATACCCTTAAGTTAAAGGAATACACCTCAGGGTTCCGCACTTTTTTCACTATAACATGTTTATGTACCCGCTACCTCACTAGGTTTAAACAGCATATTTCTGGACATACTTGAATACTAATTATAAGGCTGCCGACAATATTTGACACCTGGTTTAAACGTCCGGCATGAGGTTAATAGTAACCATCGAAGATAACAAAACATAAAGGAGCTGAAGCACAATGAGTTTTCTGTGGATGTTGATTGTTGGTGGCGTCATTGGTTGGTTGGCCGGTCTGATTATGGGCAGAGATATTCCGGGCGGTGTTATCGGCAACATTATCGCCGGTATTCTCGGTTCTTGGCTCGGCGGCATGCTGCTGGGAAGCTGGGGACCTAAGATCAGCGATTTCTATGTTTTCCCGTCACTTATCGGTGCGATCGTCCTGATCTTTATCGTCAGCCTGATCCTCCGTTCGGTTGGTGGACGCAGCCGTTCTTAAGGACTAACCTTATATACAACCAGACCTGCCTAGCAGGGCTGGCATCTACACCCGCCAAGGCCTTCCTTGGCGGGTTTCTTGCGGCTAAAGCTAATGGCTTCAGGAGAAGCAGCTGCACAATTCCCGCTGATACGGGTTCAATGTTTTGCCTTCTTTTTTCTGCTATAATGGAAAAATAAGTGACACAAATCACAGAGAGGAAAGTGAATCATGGGCAATATCAACCCTTCACTTTTGCATGTCGGTTCCACTCTGGGGGCTGTATTCATGGCGCTGATGGTCATTTTCATCCGCCTGAAGGCCAGTGCGCGCCCGGTAACGATCCGCAAAATATGGATTCCCCCGCTGGGCATGTCCACCGGTTTTGCCATGTTTGTTGTTCCCGAGGTCAGATTTCCCTGGTGGTGGGCGGTTGCGGCTTTTCTGGTCGGCTGGTTTATTTTTGCCTACCCGCTGATGCGCAGCACCAAGTTTGAAGCACGGGAAGGCCTGATTTATGCCCGGCGCTCCAAAAGCTTTGCCTTCATCCTGCTTGGGCTGCTGCTGATCCGCACGGTGCTGCATGAGTTTATCAATCAATATGTATCCATTCCGCAGTCAGGCGGGCTTTTTTTCATATTGGCCTTCGGCATGATCCTGCACTGGAGAGTATTTATGTATAAGCGTTACATCCGGATGGTTCCACCGCACGCCCATACCCCTGAGCCCGAGGCTGACAATATCATCTAAATGGTACAACAACCCTGCAAAGTGGGACTATTGCCTGGAAGCTGATTCAGACACTTTGCAGGGACCCCGATATATACTTTCTATATAAACTGAACTTGTGATTTTCTATTTTCGTAGTGGTCGTGACTCCAGAGAATGTTTGGACTTCCGGCCACTGTTGTCTGCAGATTTCTTGATTATAACTTGCTGTTCGCGGTTGAAATCCGCAGACAAAGGCGGACGCTACCGCTCCTACAGTTCCAAACTTCTCCTCCGCCACTTCTCCCTTCATTGTAATATTTTCAATTTCAATCTATATAGTTAAAAAAAGAGCATTCGGGACCTCGTTGCCCCAAGAATGCTCCTTCATTTTTAATGGATCATTCTACGGTACATTGTCATCTTACATTCCCCCTTCTCCTCTAATATGCATATACTACTAGTAATCCGCCTAGTCATTTCTAACCTCCCATGTCACTTTCGGCCAAAATTGCACGGGTCGGCCAGCTTTTTTGTGTCTGATGTCAGGTAACTTGCGATGAGATCAGTTAGAATATAAGCATACTTTTAGAGAGTGGGGACAAGACAATTGAAAAGTAAATCAAGAAAAGTGGCGATCGTCGGCTCGGGAATGGTCGGTTCCAGCTGTGCCTATTCCATGGTCAATCAGGCTATATGCGACGAAATCATGATGATTGACCGCACTTATGACCGCGCCATGGCACAAGCGCTTGATCTCTCGCACTGCATGGATTTCACCGGAACACGCACCAAGGTATATGCCGGCACCTCCAGCGATTGCGCCGGAATGGACGTTGTCATTCTGACAGCAGGCGCCAATCCCAAGCCGGGACAGAGCAGACTGGATGTTCTTGATGCTGCGGCTGTGATCACCAAGGACATTGTTACCGAAATTATGGCCGGAGGGTTTGACGGCATCTTCGTTATCGCCGCTAATCCTGTTGATATTGTCACCTATATGGTATGGAAAATTTCCGGCCTGCCCCGCCACAGAGTCATCGGCACCGGAACCTCTATTGACTCCTCGCGGCTGAAGACGCTGCTGTCGGAGGTCTTTACCATCGATCCCCGCAGTGTCAACGGCTATGCGCTCGGCGAACACGGCGAGTCCCAATTCGTTGCCTGGTCCCATGTGACCATCGGCGGCAAACCGATTTTGCAGATCATGGAGCAGCACCGGGAACGGTTCAGCACACTGGATCTGGAAGACATCGCCCGCAAAACCAAGGATGCCGGCTGGGAGATTTTTACGCGCAAGGGCTCAACGCATTTTGGCATCGGCAGCGCGCTGGCCTTCATCACCCGCTCCATCCTGAATGACGAGCACAAAATCATTGCCGTCTCCGCCATATTGGACGGGGAATACGGCCAAAGCGGCGTATGCGCCGGAGCACCGGCCATCATCGGCAGCGGCGGCATACAGGAACTGCTGGAGCTGAACCTGAGTGCAGAGGAATCCAAGAAGCTTGAGGCCTCCTGCAGCATTATCCGCCGGGGCATCGAAAGCCTGCACCTCAAGTAGAAACGGTCTAACATAATAGAAAACACCCCTGGGCTACACACGGCAGTGTGCAGCGCCCAGGGGTGTTTTTGTATCTTTTAAGTAAGCTTAGCGGAATTTCTCAATCTCGCCTTTCAGCGTGGACATCATCTCATTGAGGGATTTCGCCGAGTCAACCACCTTTTTCATAAGCTCCATTTGTTCTGAAGAGGCGTAGGATACCGCCTGGGCATTCTCCGCCGAATCCTTGGCAATGGTCAGCATATCGGAGACAGAAGCCGTGATTTCCTCGGTTCCCGCAGACATTTCCTCGTTGATGGCGGAAACGTCCTGGATCTGCATCGAAACTTCACGGATAGAGGAACGGATATGTTCAAAGGATATCCCCACATTTTTCATTTTGCCCATGCCGTCGCCAATCTCGGCGATGCTCTTTTCCATGGACTGCGCAGCATTGGTTGTGGAGGCCTGAATCTGCTTGATCAGATCGACAATATCAACAATTGAGGCATTGGTGCGTTCAGCCAGCTTCTTCACTTCATTCGCCACGACGCCGAAGCCCCGTCCATGCTCACCTGCGCGGGCCGCTTCTATTGAAGCGTTGAGCGACAGCAGCCCGGTCTGATTAGCGATCTCGGAGATAACATCGATGATTTGTCCGATATGTTCGGATTGCTGCGTCAGGGTCTGGATCAGATCAGCAGTTTGGCCTGCGGTTGTCGTGATGACCGTCATTTGTTCAAGCGTGGATTGAATCTCCAGATAGCCGTTTTGCACCTCTGCACTTACCGTTTCCGCCTGATCGGACACACTTACGGAGGATTCCGCGATTCGCTGCAGTCCCACAGCCATTTCTTCGGTAGCCCGGGCCGACTGCTCTGATCCCTTGAACTGCTCCTCCATGCCCTGTGCCACCTCCTGGATGACGGTAGCAATTTCAGCAGAGGTATTGGAGGAATGGTTGGCGTATTCCAGCAGCCCTTCGGCGGCGGCAGCTACCTGCAGCACAGTGGCGTCAATCGTACCGACAATTCCGGACAGTGAACTGACTGTATCATTGATGCTTTTGCTCATCTGGCCGATTTCATCCCCCGAACGGACTTCCACCCTTTCACTCAGATGGCCCTCGGCCACTCTTTTCATGACACCGGAGATTGCCACAAGCGGCTTAACCACCATGCGGGTAAGATAGAGTGAAATCAAGGTCACCAGCAGGATGATACCGATGATTAACAGGGTCGCCAAGCGCTGGGCCGCATTCACTTTGGCAAAAATCTCGCTTTTCGGCACATTGATCATCAGCTTCCAATCCGTACCGGGAATGGTCTTGTAATATGTAATAATTGTCTTTCCGTCTTCACCTGTATAGGTCTCCGAACCGCTTTCGCGGCTGAGCATGGCGGTGACAGCCTTCTTCAGTTCCGGCTCCTTGGCATAGTCCGCCATATTCTTACCGATCCGGCTCATATCGGAATACGCGTAATAGTCCCCTTTGCCGGAGACTACATAGCCGTAGCCGCTCTCAGCCACATGGATGCTTTTACTCATCTCATTTAAGATATCGGGTGTAACCGAAAACGCAATTGCTCCGCTGAATTGCTGCTTCTTGTCCACAACAGGAACGATCAGCGGAATGATGTATTTTTTGAGCGGTTCCAGGTACGACATATCCCCCATTGCCGGCGCCAGGGATTCCTTGGCTTTTAAGAAGTAAGCAGATTTCGCCATATCGGCCGTCAGGTTCATCGTATTGGTCAGCAGGCCATCTTTGTTAATGACACTGTAGCCTTCCGATTGGCTGTCACTCTCTTCCAGGATCTTAACCACCGGAAAAATACTTTGCGGCTGCGCGGTGTCGAACTCCGGATGCTGCGCAATAAGCTCCTGCACGGCCGAGGTCCGGCTTTTCAACCACTCATCGATGCGCGAGGTGTTCATCTCCAGTATTTTAGTGGCCAGCTCTTCGCTGTTCGACCGGGTCACGCCGCCAAAATACTGCACAAAAAAGATGGTCGTCCCCAGTAAAGGCACAATGGCAATCGCAAGAATCACAAGCGACCATTTGGTTTGAACAGATGCTGATTTTCTTTCTTTTGCTTTCATTTTCATTTTTTCCGGTACATCTGACTTATCCACTATAGTTCCCCCCAGCAAAACTGATAATGATCTTCCATATGCTGTAAATCTATAGTGTTATATCGGCAATAATAGACATGGACCATTAGTTCCAACATAAAAAATAAGACTCAAGACCCACATTATGGAATCCTGAGTGCTTATTTTTTTCGTATTATATATTTGCTTGCCGTGACTATTGCCCAAGGTTCACACGGATTTGGGAACCTGCAGGGCCCGGACGCTGTTCAGCACCGCAAGCACGGTCACACCCACATCCGAGAAGACGGCCTCCCACATCGTGGCAATTCCGAAAGCTCCCAGCAGCAGGAATAATGCCTTCACCGCCAGGGCAAAAATAATATTCTGCCAGACAATGGTCCGCGTGCGCTTGGCAATGCTGACCGCTGTGGCGATTTTTGACGGTTCATCCGTCATAATTACGATATCTGCCGCTTCAATCGCCGCATCCGAGCCCAGCCCGCCCATAGCAATGCCGACATCCGCCCGGGCCAGCACCGGAGTATCATTAATCCCGTCGCCGACAAAAATAATCTTCTCCCGCTGTGATTTTTCCCGCTCCAGCTTCTCGATGGCTTCGACCTTGTGCTGCGGCAGCAGTTCAGCGTGAATCTCCTCAATCCCCAGCTGCTGCCCAACGGCTTCCGCAACCGGGGAGGCATCGCCCGTCAGCATGACGGTTCTGTGAATTCCAAGCCGCCCAAGTGCCTGAACCGCCTGAAGGGAATCCTCTTTCACTTCATCAGCAATGACCAGATACCCCGCATACTGCTTATCAATAGCGATATGGACCACTGTTCCGTTCTGTTCCGGCGTCCGGCTGGCAATGCCTTCACGCGCCATCAGCCGTGCGTTCCCGGCCAGTACCGCCTTGCCCTCCACCATAACGGCAATGCCGTGGCCGGATATTTCATTGTAGTCCGCTATAGCACCGCCGGGAATTTCTTTGCCGTAGGCCGCCCGGATCGACTCCGCAATCGGATGGCTGGAGTGGCTCTCGGCATACGCGGCAGTCCGCAGCAGATCGTCCTCCTTAAAGCCCTCCGAAGGGTAGGTCCCCGTTACCTTGAATTCGCCTTTGGTGAGCGTTCCGGTCTTATCAAACACAACCACCTTAACATCGTTCAAGGCCTCCAGGAAGTTGCTGCCTTTGACGAGAATACCGCTCTTAGAGGCTGCGCCAATGCCGCCGAAGAAGCCAAGCGGTATCGAAACGACCAGCGCGCAAGGGCAGGAGATGACGAGGAATACCAGCGCCCGGTAGATCCAGTCTGAGAAAGTGGCTCCGCTCAGTACAAGCGGAGGGATTACAGCCAGCAGGAGCGCGGTGATAACCACTACAGGTGTGTAGCCTCTGGCAAACTTGGTGATAAAGTTTTCTGTTTTTGCCTTATTGTTGGAGGCGTTCTGCACCAGCTCCAGGATTTTGGAGACAGCTGATTCTCCAAATGTCTCAGTAACCTCAATCGTAACCACACCATTGCGGTTAATAAATCCGCTCAGCACCTTGCTGCCCGGTTCAGCTGCACGCGGAACCGATTCCCCGGTCAGCGCCGAGGTATCCATCATTGCGCTGCCTTCAAGTATGGTTCCGTCCAGCGGCACCTTCTCCCCCGGTTTAACTACAATATGATCGCCAATCCCTACTTCTTCCGGCGCAACACGTCTTAGATTTCCGGCTTCCTTCAAATTAGCGAACTCGGGGCGGATATCCATCAGCGCCGTAATGGAGCGGCGGGAACGGTTGACCGCCATCCCCTGGAACAGCTCGCCAACCTGATAGAACAGCATGACGGCTACGCCTTCGGGGTATTCTCCAATAGCGAAGGCCCCTATCGTTGCGAGTGCCATCAGGAAATTCTCGTCGAAAACCTGGCCCCGGACGATATTCCGGGCAGCAGACCAGACGACCTCGCCGCCAACAATCAGATAAGCGGCCAGGAAAATCAGCAGCTCCGGGATTCCGCTGACCGGCAGGAACATTCCGGCTGCTGCAAGGATGCCTCCGGCTCCCAGGCGCAGCAGAATGCGGCGGGTATCGCCTTCCCCATGTTCGTGGCTGTGCCCGTGCGCATCATCGTGAGCATGGGCTTCGCGGCTGTGCCCGTGCTGCGGGCTGGCGTCTGGTTGCGGGTTCCTGCGCAACCCTGCCGGCTTCACTTCCTTGACCTTCACGTGAGGTTCAAGGATGTTCACCGTCCGCCGGGCTTCAGCGGACACTGCCTCGGCATCGGCTGCCGCAGTTTCCAGGGTCATCATCTTCATGGTGAAATTCACCGAGCAGGACGTTACTCCTTCGATTTTCTTGACCTTATTTTCGATTTTCATGGCGCAGTTGGCACAGTCCAGTCCTTCGAGCATCCACTGGCGTCTCACATTTCCTTGAACCACATTCAAAACACCCATCTCCCTTGTTCAAACCTATATATGAGTATTTGTTCATATGTTTACTTACACACATTATATGCCCCTCAATCTTGAAGTGTCAATGCAAAAACAGCATAGTTTTCCAATTCACTCACCAGCAGGAGCTGCCCTGCCTCACAGAACTGAAGTAGAAGCTTTATTGGGTCTTCAGGCTGCAGCCCTTCTATACCAGAAACCATCACTGTCCCCCGTTGCATATTCATTGGCTCCTGAAGCACCCTGTAGTTATGATGAACATAGGCAGCCCCTGTTCGCGCACCGCGGGTTAGCTGGTAAAAGTATCAACAATCCCTCTCCCCGGTTCCTCAAATAGTAGGTAATATAAGCTGAATTTAAGAATGATGTCCGGCTAGTGGACAAAAGCCTAGTGGATCAAGAAGTTCGCCATGCTGCAGATTGGATTCTTAAGTTCACTCTATCGGGTTGGATTCTTAAGTTCACTCTATATAGTTGGAAAAAGTATCACTAATTCCTCTCGCCTGTCCCCTCGATGGGAGTTAGGTGGAAAAAGTACCACTAATCCGGTCGAATATGCCCACATGGAGGTAATTGTCTCGAATTAAGTGAACAAATTCCCACTAAAACCTTTGAAAGCCCTGAATTTCGAGAAATTAGTTATACTTTTTCCACTTAGCACCTTCCCCATAACCATAATAAGTTCCATGCACTCACAGCTTGTCCGCTTCAACTCGTACAGGTATACGTTTCCGCGTGAAGGAGAAGGATAATTTACGTCGCAAGGCTTTTACGCCGCAAGACTCTGACTTCATAATTATTAAGAGAGAGCGCGCGCGTACAAGAAAACCCCTCGGAGCTATAATAACTTACAGCTGCAGACCATTTATCCCTTGAAATCTGCTTTCATCCCGTTTAATATTAACATATGAGCAATCATTCATATGTTTTTTCACGGAAAGGGGTCATTTTTATGAATAAACACAGCCGTCAAGGGCATACCCACGAGCTTAATGAGCAACACGATCATCACAAGCATAATGAGCAACACAAGCAACACGAGCAACACGAGCAACACAAGCATAACGAGCACCATGAGCTTAACGAGCACCGTGGGAAGCAGAAGCATGTACATAATGACGGGCACGGGCACGGACACAGCCATTCCGGTCATTCCCACACACACTCCCACGCGCCCAATAGCAAAAAGGGACTGCTGATCGCCCTGATCATTACCGGAGGCATTATGTTCCTCGAATTCTTCGGCGGATTAGTTACCGGCAGTCTGGCTCTGCTCTCGGACTCCGGGCATATGCTGAGCGACATTGCCTCGTTGGCCTTAAGTCTTGTGGCAATGATTTTTGCCGTCAAACCGCCTTCATTGAAAAATTCATATGGCTACTACCGGTTTGAAATTATGGCTGCATTATTCAACGGTGTTACGCTGTTTGTGATTGCCGGATTCATTATCTGGGAGGCCTGGCAGCGGTTTTTTGAACCACCGGCAGTGGCAAGCGGCACTATGATGATCATAGCGGCTGCAGGGCTTTTAGCTAATCTGATCAGCGCCTGGTCTCTTATGCGTAAAAGCGATGCCAAAGACAACATCAACATACGCAGCGCCTATCTGCATATCATGGGTGACGCCCTCGGCTCCGTCGGCGCCCTGCTGGCAGGGTTAATCATGAATTTGTTCTCCTGGTATGTTGCCGATCCAATTATTAGCGTACTGGTAGCTCTGCTTATCCTTAGAGGCGCCTGGGGAGTTCTGAAGCAGGCTTTCCATATTCTGATGGAGGGGACGCCGGTTTCCGTCAATACCAATGATATCAAAGCAGCCTTATTGAGCATCGACGGGGTTGAAGGTGTCCATGACCTGCATGTCTGGACCATCACATCCGGACTTGATGCACTCAGCGGGCATCTGCTGATCAAGGATCACGCTGACCCCCATAGCATACTCCAGCAGGCCATTAATGTAGTGGAGGATAATTTTGCGATACAGCATACAACACTGCAGATCGAGAATTCTTCCCTGAAACACGGGGAGCTGCGGGTGTAGCATTAACATAAAAATGGACAACCGGCAAGCTCCGGTTGTCCTGTACTGTCAAAGGCTGCCCCTCAAGCCATCGGGGGCAGCCTTCTTTATCTATTCATGCCGGATATGCTCATGTGTCTGCAGGAAAATCTGCTCCACATGCGTGTCGTTCAGCGAATAATACACGGTTTTGCCTTCCTTGCGGCGTTTCACGATCCGCAGATTGCGCAAATAGCGGAGCTGGTGGGATACCGCCGACTGCCCCATATCCAGGATGGATGACAAATCGTGCACACACAGCTCTCTTTGCGACAGGGCATAAATCATCCGTACCCTTGTTGGATCACCCAAGGCTTTGAACATCTCCGCCATTTTGTCCGTTGTCCCGCGGTCAGGCAGGATCAACGCCATAGATTCCGGTTCCAGCTCCGAACCATTGCATGTATTGTCGCATTCTTCCAGTGCTGCTGGCTCCATGCTCCCGCCCTCCTCCATCTGTTCACCCGGCTTCATCACCCGGTTAATCGAAGCTTCTACGATTAATTATAACAAAACTTCACCTGATGTCCATGGAACAGACGGGGATGGGAAGAGTTGCAAGCAGCAGCGTTGTCAGGCTTAGACAGCTTTACGCCGGAAGGAGAGCAAGCCGACGGCCAAAAATAAAATCAAACTGCCCAGTACAACGGTCATCAAGCTCTCCAGCGGTAAATTAAAAGCTCCAAAGCGGTCCTCCCCAAAGGGAGACATGGCCAGCATAGGCTGAAGCCAGGGATCATAAGGTCCATAGGTGCTAGAATTGGCAATCAGCATATTCGGCATGGTGAGGGTCACATTCAGCGCGAGCGGAGCCCCGAAGCTGCTCCAGCTCTGGGATATCGCCAGCTGCAGCGCAGCCAGCGGCATGCAGGCCAGCCAGCCGCCGAAGCTGCTTGCAAGGAACATCGTCCAGGGAATCGGCACATCTACACCACGCAGCGCGCCTACACCAAGCACCGCAGCAAAAAACAGCAGCTGCACAGCAGCCAGCAGCGCCATAATCATAGTATATTTGGCAAGATATACGGAAGTTCGCGTAACCGGCAGGGCCAGCAGCTGTTTCCAGCCTCCGTCGGCATGCTCTGCCCGGCAGATCAGCGCAGCAAAAACCCCTGACAGCACCGGCAGAAAGAACATGGCATGAAACAGCGACATCACACTAAGCAGAACTTCCCAGGTAACCGGCTGCCCCCCTTCCTGCATATTGGCAAGCGCTCCAATGGGTATTGCCACCGCCGGACTCCCTATAACCAGCACCCAGACATAAGATCTGGACATTTTGAGTCTTTCTGCGGACAAAACTCTCCAGAAGCTCCTCATGGTCAGTTCACATCCTTTCGCGCAAAATGCACAGCGCCAGGCAGCAGCACGAGCAGACCCAGCAGCAGTCCCGCGCCGCTGAACAGCCAAGGGCGTGAAGTACTCCAGGCGAGGGCAGGCCAGGACAAAGGAACCCATTCGGACAGGAACGTCGAGAAGAGGCTCAACAGTGACAAGGTCAGGCCAAGCGATACAGGCAGCGTCTGGTTGCGGCTCGACAGGGAGAGCCACAGCTGCAGAGCAATCACAGGAAGTGCAGCGGCATAAGAAGCAAAGCCAATCCGCAGCACATCCGCATAGGGAACCGGCTGTGAACCAAAACCAAGCAGCAGACCCAAAACTACCGTTCCTGCAGACAAGAGCGCGCAGGAGACGGCGACAAGCAGCAGACAGATCAGCAGCTTAGCCATGAATACTGCGGTCCGGGAGATGGGCAGGGCCAGCAGCTGCTTCCAGGAGCTCATCTGATGCTCCACATTCGCCAGCAGCGAGCAGACCAGCGTTCCTCCCAGATACAGCGCCACGGGCACAAAGTCGGCCAGGTTAGACAGCAGTCCGCCCCACAGGTCGGATTGATACTCTCCTGTCAGATAATCATAGCGCATGCCGAAGTTCAGCCCCTGCATGGCAAGGAGTCCCAACGGGCCGAGGAAGACCAGGAACCATAAGCCCTTGCCGCGGATTTTCAGCCAATCCGCCGAGAGCGAACGCCACATCATACGGATTGGCCTCCTTCGACGACCTGAAGGAAAAATTCCTCCAGCGATTGTCTGTGTTCCTCCACGCGGTAGATGGCATGGCCGTTTTCGACCAGCTCCTTGATCAATAGCGCCACCCGGACATCGCTCATCCGGGGCAGGGTGATGCGTCCTTCCTGCAATGTGCCTCCGCAGCCCCTCCGGTTGGCCAGAATCAGCGCTTCTTCCGGCTCTGAAACGGCAAGGCGCAAATCTCCGGCCGCCTGCTGCTGCAGTTGGGCGATCGTGTCCTGATACACCATCCTGCCGGCACGGATAATGCCGACCGTTCCAGCCATCTGCTCAATTTCACTAAGGAGATGGCTGGATACCAGAACCGTAATCCCCTCTTCCACGGGCAGCCGCTTAATCAGCGAGCGGATCTCCTGAATGCCTGACGGGTCCAGTCCGTTGGTAGGCTCGTCCAGAATCAGCAGCTCGGGGCTGCCGAGCAGTGCGGCGGCGATGCCAAGCCGCTGCTTCATACCCAGGGAGAAGCCCTTCACCGGACGCTTTTCTTCACCTGTTAAGGATACAATCTCAAGCACTTCAGCGATTCGGGACTTTGGCACATCCAGAATGCGGCGGATTGCCTCCAGATTATCCAAGGCGCTCAAATGCCCGTAATAGGAAGGCGATTCTACAAGCGAACCGACTTTCCGCAGGATTTGCAGCTTATTCCGTTTCAGATCCTGGCCGAAAATGTTAATGCTTCCCGAAGTCGGCTTAATCAGCCCCAGCAGCATGCGGATGGTGGTTGTTTTGCCCGCACCGTTAGGCCCAAGGAAGCCGTAGATTTCCCCTTTGCCTATATTCAGATTCAATTGCTCCACCGCAGCCCGGCCACGGTATTCCTTCAATAAATCTCTCGTTTCTATCACTGTTTCCGTCATTTTCTTCACCTCGGTAACCAGCATATCGTTCCAAGGTTAAAAGCACGGCGCAGCCAAGTTTAAATTTTGTTTAAATTTCCATGCGGCAAACTTAGGATAACTATAGTAGTGCCTTGCTTGGTGCTGTCCACCTTCCATCCCAGCTCCATCCGCTTCAGCAGCAGATCAACAATCGATAAGCCCAGGCCTGCCCCTTTGGACTCGGAGCCGCTGCCCAAGCCCTGGCCGTGGTCGCGGATGACGATGACGCGTTCGCCCTCCCTGTCCTCCACGGCCACTCCCACGTATAGTCCGCTCCGCGCATGGCGGACTATATTCTGGAACAGATTATCCAGGATGCGGCGGAACCAACTTTCATCCACGTTCCAATACAGCGGCTCCCCCTCCAGATCAATCTCAATCCGGAACCCTTCCTTCTCCCACAGCGGATACCACGCCGCAGCACTTTCCCTGAGCAGACGCAGGATGTCCTTGCGCTCCGGTTTCAGGGTCATCCGTCCGCTGCTGAGCAGATTGTAGGACAGCAGATTTTCGATCAGCACACCGAGGTTTTCAATCCGTTCATCCATCAGTTTCAGGGATTCCTGCCCCCGCCCGCTCAGCTGCTCCTTGCCAAGAATATGCAGGTGGCTGCGGATCACAGTGAGGGGGGTCCGCAGATCATGCGACAGATCGGAGACAAGACGCTTCCGCAGCCCCTCTTCCTCCGCTTCACGCGCCCGGCTGGCGGCAAGCTCGGTTACCATGGTATTAAAGGCCGTCTCCAGACGGCCAATCTCATCGGGCTTGCCCGGATCAATCAATTGCGGCACACCGTCTTTTCCGGTGAAGGCCATGGCCGTCTCCAGCCGCAGCAGTCTTTTGCGGATCTGGATAAAGAACAGCAGGGAAACAACCATGAAGCCTGTAAAAAGCACAAACATCACCAGCGTAAATCTTAAACTCATACCGTCGAAATAATGCCGCTCTATGAGGGCGTCGGGAATTTGCATGACCATAAAACCTTCTCCGGCTTCAGCACGGTCCCCCACAAAAGCGACAATATTCATTGGCTTTGGATTATACGCCATGCTTTTTTTCATGAAGGAAATCGCCTGTGCAGCGGTCCACACCGGGGGGATAGGGCGCCGTTCATTCTGCTGCCAAAGCTGCGGATCAGCAGACTCCAGCGACAGCCGGGTTCGCCCCTCTCCATCCACCCAAAACATCGCAGCCAGGCTGTAGGCGGAGCTTAACGCCCTTAGCCGGTTATTGATTCTCTCAGGGGAGCTGCCAAGCAGACCTTCCGCTTCCTTATGCCAGATTTTTTCCAGTTCCGAAATGTCTTGATACTTCTCATATTCCTTCGGCACACCTTCCTGCACCGTATTCAGAGTCAGTGGAATGATCACCAGCACAGCGGGAATGAACAGCAGCGCCGTAATAATAATCAGCAGGTAACGTGAGAGGAGTGAAGCGTGCAGCTTGCGTAAAGAACCCGGTTGTCTCATGCTCTCACCCGGTAGCCGATTCCCCGGACTGTCTCAATAATCTCCGGAGCAGCCGGATCAAGCTCTAGCTTCTCACGCAGATACCGGATATGTACCATCAGCGTCTTGTCGCCTTCTATGTAGCTTTCTCCCCAGACCGCCTCATAGATCTGCTCCTTCGTCAGTATCTGGCCGAGATGGCGCAGCAGATAGGAGAAGATCTGAAACTGCTTGCCGGTAAGCAAAATTTCTTTGCCGCTGGCTGCCTCTATAATCCGGTTGTCCCCTTCGTACACCATCAGATGCTTCAGCTTCAACGGGATGGACAGGACAGCGCCCGTCCGTCTTAACAGTACTTCGATCCGCGCCGCCAGCTCATCCGGGTGAAAAGGCTTAGTCAGATAATCATCGGCGAACTCCAAGCCCTGAAGCTTGTCATCGATGGATGTCCGCGCGGACAGCATCAGGATCGGCAGGTTCGGATACGCCCGCTTCAGCCGCTGGCCGACAGTGAAACCATCCAGCCCGGGCAGCATGACATCCAGAATGACCAGCTGGCAGCCTGCCGCAGCCTCTACAGCACCCTCCCCGCTCTCCAGCCAGCGGACAGCATATTCCCGCTCCCGCAGATCGGCGGAAACGGCGCTTCCGATCTCCCGGTCATCTTCAACATACAGCAAGGTAACACTCATATAAGTCAAATCCTTTCCGTGATTCTGGAAAAAGCAAAAAATGGCTCCGACATCCTTTGGGAGCCTTCAGTTTTCGCCTGCCGGGTATCTTATGTTTCTCCTAATAATTTATACCGCTCCTGGCGGTAGGATTCCAAACAGCTTATGCTTACGATGCAGGCTTTCCTGCGAATAATTTCTTGTTCAACAAGTTCAACAAGAAATCCCCGGGACGGCACAGAACACCAGTTGCGGACCCGGGAATGAATATTCCCGGCTACTGCAGCGCAAGTATACCATGATTTCCCGTAAGCCAGCCACGGCCCGATAAGTAAATCAGCCGGACAAGGGGGCCCCATTCCCGTTCCGATCCAGGAACAAAATCGCCCTGGCGGGGAATAACAATTCAAAGCGTGCACACCCCTGGCCCAGAAGCTGAGGTTAGGACATACGTTGTTGACCACCTAGTCCTCCTGCACCGCCTATATCAATGACCTAATTTCCTAAACGCTAAAAAAGCCATCCCGGAACCGTGAGGTCCAAAGATGGCTATAAGGTACCCCGAAGAGGGTGTTAACCATAAATAAGGGGTTCGTTCACTTTCTTTCCCTATTTGCCGGAAACAGCGGCCGAACCTTCCCAGACCCCATGCTGCTGGTCCTTGCCCATATACTCAATTCGCGTCGGCTGCAGCTCAAGGATCACATAGTCGGGGTCATCGGGACCCTTGAACCATTTCTCCAGCTCTGTGTTCCATACTTGGGAACGGAGGCCTTCATTTTTAGTCACGGCAACGGTGGCTTCGATTTCAAGCACATCCTTGCCGCCGCCCTGTTCATATCCAAGCAGCAGAAAAGCATTCGGATTATTCCGCAGCTCCTCTACCTTATGTGTTTTGCGGTTGGTAGCCAAATAAATCTGAAGTCCGTCATGAAATACCGCCATATAACGCACCTTAGGTTTGTTGCCGGCTTCTATCGTGCCGAAGGACCCGAACTTGTTGTCATCCAGCGTCTTGATGATCGTCTGCTCCAGCTCTCTGTTATCCATTGACGACATAGCTCCTTTCTAATCTTGTGAATATAAGTTGATATATCCACACCCGCAGTTTGGATTTATGATAAACACGTTGCTTATAATAGTGTACCCGTACTGAGGGTATTGAATCCCGCGTCCAGCCATAAATCCATAACCGAAAGGGACCCCGGGGCTTGGCCGCTTTTGCAGCCCTGCTGTTCCTGCTTTAGCGTGGCAGACTGGAAATTAGGGTAATATAGACCGTGTAATTATCCTGTGTATAAGGGTGGAACCCATGATGCCTGAACTTAACCCGGCAGATGCCGAACCAACACTACATACCGCGCTGCTGCAGTTTATTTTCCCCTTCTCCCTCAAAGAGGGTGAGGACATGAATCTAATCCGGCAATTGACGCAGGATGGCTTCACCCGGTTTTTTCTTAACAACAAAGAGTTGGAGGACGCTTATTACGGCGAAGGCTACTGCGTATCCCATGAAAAAATGGAGCGCAGCTACCTCCCGTTTGCCGCCCATGTGCTGTTCCCTCGGGAGAAGGACAGGGATTCCTTCCGCCGTTTTTCCCGGGTCAACAATCTGTCCTGCAGGCTGGATATGCCCGCGCAGTCCGTTCATTTTCAGGTCCTCTCTACAGATGTGTTCATCTGTCCTTTCGAGCTGGGCTTCCTGACCATCAGAATCCGTATAGAGGAGGAGGTTCTCCCCTTCAGTATTGCCCTGGAATTCGCTGACCGCTTCCGCACGCTGGAGGATGTCTCCTACCAGGACAAACAGACCACCATTCATTGCCATGACAGGTCCTTTAAGCAAGTAGAGGATTTTGTGTTCCGGCATCTGGCGCGCGGACTGGAGCCTTTTCTGGACCCTTCGGAAATCAATGGGGCGTATTTCGAAACCCTGCCGTTTTTTGTGGATGAACGGATGCTGGTTCAAGCCTTTTACGGCTTTGACCGGCGGGAGGAAGCGGAGGGGATCAGCGAGGCGCTGCGCTACCGGGCTTCCCAGCTGGACGGTCTGACTCCGGAAGGCAAGCCCCTCATCAGCGCCAGCGATCCCGATTATATTGAGGATTATTGCCGTGAGCATTCCTACAGCCGCTGGGGACCGGATACCTACTACATGACGAATGAGCAGACATTCTGCTGCCTGAGCCGGGCTGAACCCGGAATTGCCACCCAGCTTGTGAACCAGATGTATGGGGAATACTATTACGGGCTGCTGCTGAGTATTTTTCACAAAATAGTATTGCTGAAGCTGGCCAACATGCATTCCCGCCTGCGCATCAACCATGATTATGACGAAATTGAGAAGCTGATTTTTCTGATCAACAAGTTCTCGGCCAAATTTTATTTTCTCGAGCTGATATCGCAGACCCAGGGGAGGGAGATTTTTTTCCAGCTCCGCAAGGTTTACGGCAATGATGCCCTGTTTGAAGAGGTCAAAATGACCCTGAATGACCTGTTCCAATATCAGGAGAAATTCCAGGCCAAACGCCGGGATACGCTGCTGATGATCCTGACGGTGTTCACGGTAGTCAGCGGTATTTATGGCATGAACCAGGTGATCGAAGACCTTAAGGGCAAGATTGAATGGCGCAAGATGCTGGAGTACTCTCCCTTTGAATATCTGGCGCTGTTTGTCGCCTTAACGGGCATTGCCGTCAGTATCGGCCTGAGCCTGAAGCAGCTGTGGAGCGGAATCCGCAGCCGCCGCAGAAAAAGATATCAGGGGCATGACTGACTGTCTACAAGCAGAAACGGCTGCGCCGTCCTCCACGGGACAGCGCAGCCGTCTTGGTTCTAGCGTTACCTAGAGAACGACTCCCCATGAATCCTACGGCAACTCTTTAAGTGGACAAAGGGACACTAATTTGCCGAAGTACCCTACCCTCGGGCAGATGAAGTGGAAAAGGGTCACTAATTCAGCCCATTTCGCCATTGGACCAGAAAAGTAGCCCAATTAGATTTACTTTTCCACTTCAATCTCAGGATTTCTTAATTTCCGGAAAAATAAGTTCCCTTTTTCCAACTAGCACCTGCGAGGAAGCCGGTAAAGACGGATCGCCCTATGCCTTCGCGATCGATCCGCAGCCGTTACGGACAGGAGAGCCGTTATGGATAGAAGATTCGGCTATTCCGCAGGACGGACTGAGATGCCTTTATTTTTCCCTTTCCCCTTTATTCCAGGCTCATTCGAACGTTATAACGGCTCCTGAGTCCGTAACTGTAGATAAAGTTAGATTTTTGGCAAAATAAGGGGTCCTCAGTCCGCATCGGTCTGCGGATGGAACCCAATCCTACTGCATCGCTTATATCCTGTGTGGCTTCCAAGACATCCATGCTTTTTTTTGCACTGTATAATTTCCTATACAATGAAATAAGGGGGGGAAGTCGCTTCCCCCAAAACATATAAATTCTTCAAAAAAAAGAGCCCGCAAACTACAGCAGGCTCTCCAGCTCCCGGCACGCTTCGGCATACGCAGGGGCAAGCTTCGGCAGCACCAGTGCAGCCGGTTCATATTCACCCTCTCTGGCATGGCGCTCAACCGCCGCGCATAAATGGGCGAAGTATTTCGCTCCAATGCTCAGGCTGCCCGATTTCAGGCCGTGGGCCACGGCCCCCATCTCAGGAAGATCCCTGGCAGCAAATGCTGCCTCCAGGGCCGCCAGCCGGAGCGGCGTGTCATCCTTGAACATCTCCACCAGCGCCTGAAGCAGCTGCGGCGCCTCTTCCCCGTCCATTTCCCGGATTCCGGAAATCGTATCCGCATCAAGCACCGGGATATAAGGCCCGGGGCTGAACCATCTGTCCAGAAGCTGCCTCAGCCGCTCCAGGTTCAACGGCTTAACCGCCCAATCGTCCAGACCCGCCTGGAAAAACTGTGCCCGGCCCTCCTCCGACCCATCCCCGGTCACCCCGATGATGGGAACTCTCGGCCTTGTCCCGGACGACTCCAGCTCCCGGATTCTACGGACCGCTTCCCCTCCATTCATGCCGGGAAGCCTGCTGTCCATCAGAATAAGCCCGTACTCGCCCTGCTGCCAGGCTTCGATAACCTCCTTGCCGCTGCTGACCAGCTGCACATCTGTAATGCCCAGCTTCTTCAACTGCAGCAGCAAGAGGGTACTGTTCAGTCCGTTATCTTCTGCAACCAGCACCGGCTGCCCGCTGAAGCAGGGTTCCGGCAATACCGCTTCGCCCCCGGGAGATGATTCCTTCAGGCTTAGCGTTTTATCCAGGGCAACCTCAAACCGGAAGGTGGAACCCCGGCCGGGGGCGCTGTCCACTGTAATCGTTCCGCCCATCAGCTCCACCAGGGACTTGCAGATAGACAAACCAAGCCCCGTGCCCTCCACTGCCATCGCCGATTCGCTGCTGATCTGTGAATAGGGCCGGAACAGCGCAGCCTGATCCTTCAGTGAAATGCCGATGCCCTCATCCCTAACCGCGAAGCAGAGGTGCTGCCGGGCCGCATCCTCTTGTACCAGGCTCACAGTCACTTCCACTTCGCCGTTCTGTGTGAACTTCAGTCCATTTCCCACCAAATTGATGAGGACCTGAAGAATTTTCGACGAATCCCCGCTTAGGGTATGGTCTATACTGTCCGCAACCTGCCACTTCAGAACATTCCCGCGCTTCGCGGCAGCCGTAGAGAGCAGCCGGACCACGTGCTCAAGCAGGTCACGCAGGTTGAGCGGTGTCTTCTCCAGCTCCATTCTGCTGGCTTCAATCTTCGAGATATCCAGCAGGTTGTTGATCATCTGCAGCAGGTATTGCGCGGATTCCCGGATGACTTCCAGATGAGCCCGCTGCCCGTCCGTTGCCCCCTCGGCCTCCAGAAGTTCGGTCATTCCCAGAATGCCGTTCATCGGCGTGCGGATTTCATGGCTGATTGTAGCCAGAAACAGGCTTTTCGCGCGGTTGGCCCGCTCCGCTTCCTCCTTCATCTCTTTAAGGCCTGCGCTCTTCTTCGCAAGCAGCCGGTGCATCGTAATTAATTCATTATTCATCGCGGAGAATTCTGCGAGGGTCTGTTCTTCCCTCTGCTGCCCCAGGATCAATTGATGCGAGAGCTGCTCAATTGTTTCCCTCAGTTTCCGGACTTCCTGCTCGTGGTCGGCCATTTCCATATCCCGCCTTTTGTAAGTTCTCTGGGTGCTAGTTTTGGGAAATCAGCTGTGATGCCACTTCCAGCGCCCCTTTGGCGTCCGGGGCATAGCCGTCGGCTCCAACCTTTTCCCATAATGTTCTGTCAATATTAAACGGCATTCCGCCGACTAGAATTTTAATGCGGTCCAGCCCGGCATGCGTACGGATCGAGGCAATCAGACGCTGGACCTCCGACACATGATAAGCCATGGTAACCGAGACGGCCAGGAGATCTGCAGGCTGCTCTTTTAAATAGCGGATCAGTCCCTCAGCAGGCATATTGGAGCCCAGATAGCAGGTGTTCCAGCCCTCCATTTCGAAGAAATCAGCGAGCATACGCAGCCCGATTTCATGCAGCTCCTCGCCCACACCGACCGCTACCAGCGTTTTGCCGCCTGTCTGTGCGGCCTGAATCCAACGCGGGTAGAGCTGGGAGATGATGCTTTGGGTACAGGCTGTACAGTAATGCTCCTGGGCTACAGTAATGCGGCCAAGCTGCCATAGACGGCCAATCTCATACTGGCTGTTCTGGAAAAGATGCAGATAGAGATCACGGATAGGCACACCGCCCTCATGCAGCCCCAGCACGAACTCCGAAGCCTTACGGCGCTCACCGGCCAGAAGCAGCTTCAGGTACTCCTCTGCCTCGCGATAATAGGGCTTTTCCGGCTGAAGAAAGGTAGGCAGGCTCTCCTCTCCGCGCGTATGGTGAAGCCCCATGTCAAGATAGCTTAAAATCAGCTCTTTTTCCGGCGTTTCCACCTGGGAGCTTATAGCCTCCTTCATCAGATCCAAATTAATCTGCAGATCTTCGGCCGTAATCTTATACTGGGCGAGCAGCACCTTCAACCATATAATATAATTTATAAACAAAAGCGGGCTATCCAGCGCCACACTTTGGGCCAGATACCGGAAATGATATAGAGAATCCTGTTTGGTTCTTGCTACTCCCGAAGGGCCGAATCTTTGCCGCAGCTCGGGCTGCCGCTCATACTGACGTAAAGTGACTTCTTCCGCCAACTGCTCCGCTAGCGCCTTCAGCCGTTCCCCGGCATTTTGCTGGTCAGCGAACATAGGGTCACTCCTTTTTCTGAAACGGAATTGTAGAGCCTGTCCGTATTATAACATAAGGCCAGGTTACCCCGGCGGGCCTGGACGTTCTTGGCAGATTGCCGCTATTTTGGCAGGCGGCTACTGGACAACCCCGCAGGCGACAGCTATAATACACCGTAAGAACACAGCAATTTTACCCATAACTTCATAGTACCAGGGGGGCTGGAATTGGCCGGCTGAGAGTGTATCCCGCGAAGATACTGACCCTTATACCTGATCTGGATAATGCCAGCGTAGGAATCCATCACCCGCTATTCAGCCCAATTGGCCTAAGCGGTCACCTAACGCAACTGCAGGCGTCCCGATCTCCGGGGCGCTTTTTTTGGTATGGACATCATCAGAATTTGGAAGACTGGGGAGAGCTGGAAGGAGAGAAGAAATGGGAGTCAAAAAAACACTAATGCTCTGCATCAGCTGCATGCTGGTCATCGTAATGGCCGGCTGCGGCAGCAATAATGCAAATTCCGGGGGGAATAGTGCTGCTCCATCCGGAGACAGCACCGCCGCGCCCGAGGCTACCGCCTCAGCGACGGACGCTCCAAAAGAGCTGACCAAGATTAAGGTCGCTCTGGACTGGACGCCGAACACCAACCATACCGGCCTCTATGCAGCCAAGGAGCTGGGATATTATGCGGAGGAAGGCCTCGATGTAGAAATTGTGCAGCCCGGTGCCGCCGGTGCCGACACGATGGTCACCTCAGGCGAAGCCGCTTTTGGCATCAGTGCCCAGGAGGCGCTGACACTGGCCCGGCTGCAGGATGTGCCGATCGTCTCGATCGCTGCAATCATCCAGCATAATACCTCGGGGTTTGCCGCTCCGAAGGACCGCAATATCAAGACGCCCAAAGACTTTGAAGGCAAAACCTACGGCGGCTGGGGCTCTCCCGCAGAAGAAGCGGCGATGAAAGCAATCATGGACCCTGAAGGCGGCGATGTCAAAAAGGTGAAGCTGGTCAATATCGGAGAAGCCGATTTCTTCACTGCCGTGAAACGCGACATCGATTTTGCGTGGATTTTCTACGCCTGGACCGGCATCGAAGCCGAACTGCGCGGTGAGCCGGTTGACATGCTGTATTTGAAGGATTACGCGCCGCAGCTGGATTACTATACACCGGTTCTGACCACCAGCGAAAAGGAAATTGCCGAGCATCCGGAACTGGTGAAGGCATTCCTTGCGGCTACAACCAAAGGCTATCAGTATGCAATCGACAAGCCGGAAGAAGCTGCCGCTATCCTCTCCAAGGCTGTGCCGGATCTCGATCCCAAGCTGGTCCTTGCCAGCCAGAAATGGCTGAGCCCGAAATATAAAGACGATGCCGCCCGCTGGGGAGAGCAAAAAGCAGAGGTCTGGAAGAATTACGCCGACTGGATGTACGGCCTGAAGCTGCTGGACAAACCGCTGGATGCCGCTTCGGCATTCACCAATGATTATTTGCCGCAAGGCCAGTAATTGTACTGTGCACATCCTACAAACTACAATACCAAACCTGAAAGGATCTGATTGACATGGCCAATACCCTGCTCAGCATTCAAGTCATCCCTAAAACTCCGAACAACGAGGATTCCATTCCTTATGTAGACAAGGCTATTGAGGTGATCCAGCAATCCGGTGTCAAACACCAGGTCAACCCGCTCGAAACCACGATGGAAGGTGAACTGAGCGAACTGCTCGAAGTGGTGCGCCACATGCATGAGGCACTGATCGCATCCGGCAGCCCCAGCGTCATCTCACAGATCAAGATCGCCCATAACCCGAGCGGAATCAGCATGGACAAGCTGACGGAAAAATACCGGCCGTGAGATCGTACTGGAACCAAATCTGGCCGCCCCTTGTGGCGGTCATCTTTTTTCTGGGGGCCTGGCAATTGGCGGTTTCCGTGTTCCATGTGCCTTTCTGGATGCTGCCAAGCCCCGGAGATATCGCCCGTGAATCCCAGGGCAACGCCTCGGGCATTTGGGCGCATACGGCTGCTACGCTGCGGCTGACCCTGATCGGCTTTCCTGTCGGCACAGGGGTGGGCCTGATTGTGGCTCTGGTGCTGCATTTAGTGCCCTGGCTGAAAAGAGCGCTGTACCCGCTGCTGATTCTCAGCCAGAATGTGCCATCGATTGCCCTCGGACCGCTGCTGATCATCTGGTTCGGGTTCGGGCTGCTGCCCAAAATCGTCCTCATCACACTTGTCTGCTTCTTCCCGGTTGCCGTCGCCGCCATGGGCGGGCTGGCTCAAAGCGACCGGATCATGATGAATTATATGAAAATGGCCGGGGCCAACCAATGGCAGATCTTCACCAAGCTGGAGCTGCCCGGCTCCCTGCCCTCCCTGTTCTCGGGCCTGAAAATCTCCGCAACCTACGCGGTCATGGGCGCGGTGGTCGCGGAGTGGATCGGCGCGGATAAGGGCATCGGCTACTACATGCTGCTGCAAAAAGCCTCCTACCGCACAGACCGTATGTTCGTCGCCATTGTAATTATTGTGCTTCTTAGTCTGGTGCTGTTTGCCCTGATCGCACTGCTGGAGAAGTGGCTGGTCCGCTGGAAGCCGCGCAAGGCCTCTTGATACCGACTGTACATTACGTTACAGACGCTAAAGATTGAACGATTTAGGCTCTCTGGAAAGGAGTGGATAATCATGACTCGTATTACGGATACCAGGCGCGAAGGAGCAACAGGCTCAGGTGCTGGTGGTCAGGAACGGATCTCATCCGGGCAATTGGCCGGTGCTGGCGGGGGTCAGGTTGAGGGGGAGCAAGCTGGTGCTGCTCGGAAGGCCGGACCCGGTAGCGGCCGGACTGAGGCAAAGCAGGCTGGAGCGGCCCGCATGGCCGAAGCGCCGCCCGCGCTGGAAGTAAACGGCGTAACCAAAGCTTTCTTCCACCGCCGCCGTGAGACCCTGGTGCTGGACCAGGTCTCGCTCAAGGTGGAGCCACAGGAATTCGTCTCCATCGTCGGCCCCTCCGGCTGCGGCAAAAGCACCCTGTTCCACATTATCGGCGGCCTGGAGCAGCCTGATGCCGGAACTGTTAGCATGAACGGCAAGACCGTCACCGGACAGCGCGGTGAAATCAGCTATATGCCCCAGCAGCCCGCGCTGTTCCCGTGGCGGACCATCGAAGACAACGTCCTGCTCGCGGGTGAGCTGAAGGGCGAGCCGCGGGCTGAAGCGCGGGCCGCCGCCCGCCACTGGCTGGACAAGGTCGGCCTTGGCGGATTCGAACGCGCCTACCCGCATATGCTGTCTGGCGGCATGCAGCAGCGGGCCGCTTTTCTGCGGGCGCTGCTGGCGCCGCAGGAGCTGATGCTGCTGGACGAGCCGTTCAGCGCGCTGGATGCGCTGACGCGCAGCGAAATGCAGCGCTGGCTGCTGGAGCTGTGGGAGGAGAACCGCCGCTCCGTGCTGTTCATTACCCACAATATCGAGGAGGCGCTGCTCCTCTCCAGCCGCATCTACGTCTTTTCCGGACGTCCCGGCTCCGTCCTGCATACCGTCGAGGTTCCCTTCCCGCGTCCGCGCCGCGAGGAAATTACGGAATCCCCCGAATTCCTGCAGCTGAAGCGCCAGTTATCCCAATGGATGCGCGAGGAGCAGGCCAAGGCTGCCAAGACTGCTAAGACTGCTAAGACTGCTAAGACTGCCAAGACTGCCAAGTAAGCCTGCGCCATTGCAGACGGCAGCTCCCGCAGCTTGAAATTGGGCTGTCCAGGCACAGCCGCAATAAACAGGCCCGGCTGCCCTTTATATCAGGGCAGCCGGGCCTGTTCTTCTATACTTTGTCAGCATTTAGTGGGAAAAAGTATACTTAAATCTGCGCATAACAAGCATATTGATGGCGTAAAGTAAGTTGTGTACCAAGATTTGGAGCCTAGCAGGCAACAAAAAAGTAGGGTATTCTCGGGATTGCGAAACCACCAAGAAAGGAACCCTACTCGATGACTATTGTACCCGAAAATATGCTGAATAATCTATTTGAAAATCTTGTCACTACGTTTGTCAAAGACCACCTGGAATCCATCATGAGGGCTGAGATTCAGTACTTCATGGAGAATGAGCAAGTGGGTGTACGTAACAGCCGCAATGGATATTACAAGCGGGATCTGCATACCAAATACGGTCATTTGGAGGATCTGGAGGTGCCTAGAGACCGTAAAGGGTACTACCAGACCCAAGTGTTCGAGCCCTACCAACGCAGAGACGGCTGGCTGGAAGAGGCGGTCATCCAGATGTACAAAAGCGGCATGGGTACACGGGACGTGGCCCGTTTCATTGAAAGTATGTTCGGCAGTCATTATTCCGCAGCGACCGTGAGCAACATTACGGCTACGGTGCTGGAGGATATTCAGAACTGGCAGTCCCGTCCGCTCGCCAAACGCTACGCTGTGATTTACCTGGACGGGCTGTACGTGAAGCTCAGACGCGGGACCGTCAGTGGGGAAGTCATCTATTTTGCGATGGGCATCGACGAAGAGGGACATCGTCAAATCCTTGGGTTCTACGTCGGTGGTCAAGAGAGTTCAAACGGCTGGCGGGAGGTCCTCAAAGATCTGTACAACCGCGGAGCGCAGGAAGTGCTTCTGGGTGTATTTGACGGACTCCCGGGCCTGGATGCCGCCTTTAAAGAAATGTACCCCAAAGCGGATGTGCAGCATTGCGTGGTGCACAAGGTACGGGCCACGTTTCCCAAAATCCGGGTCGAACACAAGACTGACGTCATTGAAGCCCTGAAGACGGTATACACCGCGCCGGATGAGGAGGTAGCCCGGGCCGCATTCGATACCGTGAAAGCCAAGTGGAGCAAGCTGTACCCGAAGGAAATAGCCTCATGGGAAGAACAGTTGTCCACGCTGCTGACATTCTACAAGTACCCTGTGGAAATCCACAAAGCGATCTACACGTCGAACCCGATCGAGCGAATGAACAAGGAAATTCGGAAGCGACTCAAGCCCATGAACAGTCTCACGAACATGGATGCAGCTGAGAAAATCGTATATTTGGAAGCAACGGCCTACAATGAACGGTTTGCGGACCGAGTGGTGCCTGGGTTTGGGATGGATACGGTGAAAAAGGAACTCAGCAAGTTATTTGACGAACGCTATTCGATGGCCGAACCACAGGCCGCAGAGTAGAGCGTTTGCAGGGTTGTGGGTGCGGGGGTACCCCCGCACCCACAACCCCCCTACACCCTAAAAAGATACAATCCAAAGAGATACTCTACTCTTACACAAACTTCTTGACACTACCAGCATATTTGATCATTAGTGGGAATTAGTATAACTAATTTGGCTCCCGAAGCCCATTCGATGGTCAATAGCCTGAATTAGGTGGAGAAAATCCCACTAAATCCTAAAAACACGCAAATTCCAGCTATTTAAGTGTACAAATTCCACCTAACTTCTCCCGCATTCACTTTTCTCCTACTTCCCGACTTTGTGGCTCCCAGCTTTACTTGGCTTCCAAGTTCCACACTTCCCGATTTTCTAACTCCCAGCTTTACTTGCCTTCCAAGTTCCACACTTCCCGATTTTCTAACTCCCAGCTTTACTTGCCTTCCAAGTTCCACACTTCCCGACTTTCGGCTCCCAACTTTACCACCTTCCGGGTTCCACACTTTCCGACTTTCTGACTCCCAACTTTCCTGCTTTCCATTCTTCACACCTCTAGATCCAGCCCTTCTCCTCCGCCAGCCGCACGGCTTCAATGCGGCTCTTCACTTCCAGTTTGTTCAGAATCTCGGATATGTAGTTGCGGACAGTGCCATAGGAGAGGTGCAGCACAGCTGCGATCTCCCCGGCGCTCTGGCCGCCGCCGGCCAGCTTCAGGATCTCCCGCTCCCGGTCAGTCAACGGGTTTTCTTCCCGCAGGCTGCCGAAGACAAGCTCGGGAGACACCTCCCGGTGTCCGTCCATCACCCGGCGGATCGCATCCGCCAGCTTGTCTACCGGCTCATCCTTGAGCAAATACCCTTGAATCCCGGCCTTCACACCGCGCTCCAAATAGCCCGGACGGGCAAAGGTGGTCAATATAATGACTTTGGTGGCGGAGCCTTTAGCCTTCAAGGTTTCCGCTACCTCCAGCCCGCTTTTATAAGGCATTTCGATGTCCATCAGGCATACATCCGGCTGAAGCCGTTCAATGACAGCCAGCGCCTCCGCCCCGTCTCCGGCTTCTCCTGCCACTTCAATATCATCCTCCAGATCCAGCAGCGAAGCCATGGCCCCGCGCAGCAGGCGCTGATCTTCAGCAATCACGATGCGTATCATGCGGTCACCCCATCCTTTCTTTCCTTGACTACTCTCGGGATGGCTACAGCCAAGACCGTCCCCCCCTTTTCACCTGAACTCAGCTTCAAAGAGCCGTCAATCAATGACAGCCGCTCAGCCATCCCTTTCATCCCGTTGCCTTTGCTCCGACCATGGCCTTCCTGCTCCTGCGGGTGCAGTCCAACCCCGTTGTCCTCAATGGAAATCTGCACTTCTCCCTCTGTCACCGCAAGGGCAATGCGGCACCGGTCCGCTCCACTATGCTTCACAATATTGGTCACCGCTTCCTTGATGCAGAGACTTAAAATATTCTGTGTGAGGTCTGATACACCCTCCAGTGCAGCATCCCCCTCGACCTCCATGGCTATGTCTGCTGTACGCAGCATCTCCCCTACTTCCGCCAGCTCTTCAGCTACGGACACGGCCCGCATCTCCGACACCAGCTCACGGACCTGGCGCAGCGCCGCGCGTGAAATCCGCTGGATCTCCCTGGCCTCGGCCTGCGTGCGTCCGGCATCCTTGGCGGCAAGCTTTTCCACCAGCTGGCTCTTGAGGGTGATCAGCGACAACGTGTGCCCCAGCGTATCATGCAGGTCCCGGGCAATCCGCATCCGCTCCTCGCGTTTAACCAGCTCCTTGATGACCTCATTGGCCTGGTCAAGCTCTTTTTCCAGCATTCTCTTACGGTGCAGTGAGCGTATGCCAAACGGGGAGACCAGCATAATAATCATGAACGGGTACAGGAACAGCAGATCTTCCAGAGCCATTCCCCAGGTAGCCGTAATCAGCAGGACAAGCACCATGGCCGCAAAAACAGCATAAGCCATTTTATAATGCTTCTCTCCTGTGTACCAGCCGATGAAATTCGCGGTAAAGAAGCCCATAAACAGGTCATAAGGCGTATAGGCTGCACTTAGAATTACAATAATCAGCATCTGCACAGCCAACCACAGCGTAAAAGCTCTGCCGGTGGCCCAATACAGCTGCCGATAGGTCACAGCGAACAGGGCCAGCATTGCCGCACCAAACACCAGCTTGATTCCATGCTCCTCTTGCAGATTGATGACCGGGAACAATAAGTATATGAGCCACATATAAGGGAAAAAGCCGAATCTTTGCGGAAACAACCGGAACTGCCTGCGCGCCATAGTAGATTACACCGCTTCCTGTTTTTTTCGGATATAGACCGATAGTAACATAAAGACAGCCAAGTATCCGAGTAAAATCAGGATATTGCTCCATTGCGGATAACCCCCGCCAACAATTTCCCAAGCCCCCTCCCCGTAATTATAGGAAGGCAGCCAATGGCCGATTCGCTGCATCACCTTTGGCAGAATCTCAAGCGGCATCCACATGCCTCCGGCAACCGCCAGCCCCATATAGAGCACGTTGCTGACACCGCTCGCCGTATCGGCCCGTTTCATGAAGCCCACCAGTGTGCCAAGCGCGAGAAAAGGCAGAGAGCCCGCCAGAATCCATAATCCGCTCAGCACCCATTGTCCAGGGGTCAGCGCTACACCGTTAATCAGATATCCCGCCACAAAAATGCAGAGCACCGAAAATAGGTGCATAATGGTCTGGCCAAACATTTTACCGGCAAAATAGACGGAAGACGGCAGCGGGGTAATGCGGATAAATGTGTTCCAGCCCTGTGTCCGCTCCTGGACCAGCCGGATGCCCAGCGTCATTATAGCGGACCCCATTACACTGAAGGCGGCCATGGACATCAGGTAGTGCGCCTGCCACTTTGATACATCATCCGTCCCTGTATTCACTACTCTGGTGAAGATGAAATAGAACAGGATCGGCATCAATAAAGACCAGAATACATAATAGGGATTGCGGAATATCCGCAGCATTTCTGCTTTGCACTGCATGGCAATAAGTCTCATCATTTCATATCCTCCTCGTGGTTGCGGGTCAATTGTTCGAACGCTTCATCCAAGCTTCCCTGGTGGATGCGCACATTCTTCACGGCAAGTCCGCCTGTAAAAATCGCCCGGAGCGCCTCGTCCGTATTTTCTGTTGCCACATGGATACGGCCGTCCTTGTCATAGCAGTCTATAACGGGCGCCAGCTTAAGCAGCTGCCCGCGCAGCGTTGCCGCATCTCCGGCCGGCAGGAAGGACAGCGACTGCTTGACCATTCTCGCTTTAATCTCTTCCGGGCTGCCATCCGCTACAAGCGTCCCCTGGCTGAACAACAGAATCCGGTCGGCAATCTCCTCAGCCTCCTGCAGGTAATGGGTGGTGAACAATATAGTTGTTCCCCCCGCAGCCAGCTCCCGCACCGTGTCCCAGAAGTGCCGCCGGGCCGTGGTATCCAGGCCGACCGTCGGTTCGTCCAGGAACAGCAGCTGCGGATTTCCCGCCAGCGCCAGCGCAAAGGCCAGGCTGCGCTTCTGGCCGCCCGAGAGCTTCTCGGCGTAGCGGTTCAGATCAGCCGGAGCGAGCCCTGTCGCCCTGACCAGAAACTCCATATCCATCGGCTGCGGATAATAACTGCGGATCAGAGCAATGATCTCGCGGACCTTCAGCCGGTCCATGACGCTCACCTCCTGCAGCATGGCCCCGCTGCGCTCCCGTACCTTCACATCCTTTGGAGAAAGTCCGAATACCTTCACTGTGCCTTCCGTGGGCGCAAGCAGCCCCAGCAGCATCGACAGCATGGTTGTCTTGCCTGCGCCGTTTGGCCCGAGTACTGCTGTAATGGAGCCTTTGCCGATGGTGAAGCTGATGCCGTCGACCGCCTTTTTATCATTAAAAATCTTGCTGACCCTGTTCATTTCAATCACATGGCTCATGTCTGATTCCTCCGTCACCGTATGTTTTTGCTGTACTTCCATGGTATTAAAGAACGGAAGATGACATCAGTATGGACTGTCATTTTTTTCGGGTGACAACTGTCACCTGAATTTTATTTCCGGACTTTTGCAACCGCGATTCCCTTAGAAGCGCATCAAAAAAAGCCTTCCTGCCGGCGCCCAGCGCTGACAGAAAGGCTTACACCATCCGGCCTTATTTCTGCATAAACCCTTTTTGCAGCAGAAACTCCTTCATCTGCAGGCGCGAAGGCTGGGCAAGACGCCCCGCCATCATCTCGGACCAAGGCGTATCCTTCTGCCCTCCGGTCCGCTCCCGCATGTAATCCCGTGTGACCTCATCATAGACCTTAACCTGCTCTACCGAGGCATCCGCCTGATAGCCGTTATGATGCAGCACAGCCTGAAGCGGAAGGCGCGGACGGATGCCGTTCACTCCCGCGGGATAACCCAGGCACATGCCGAAGACCGGATAGACCAGCTCGGGCAGGCCCAGCAGCTCCGACAGCTCTGCGATATTATTGCGCACCCCGCCAATATACACGATGCCAAGGCCCAGCGATTCCGCCGCAACCGCCGCATTCTGCGCGGCAAGCGCCACATCGACGGTGGCCACGATCAGATTTTCTGTGGACCCCACATAGGAAGCTGCCCCCTGCAGGTGCGGGCCGCTGATCTCCCGCAGCCGGTACAGATCGGCACACCAGACCAGGAACACCGGGCACTGTTCAATATAGGCCTGATTGCCGGACAGCTTGGACAGCTGCGCTTTCAGATCCGGCTCCGTTACGGCAATAACCGTGTAGGCCTGGACATTACTTGAAGTGGAAGCCATCTGGCCTGCCCCGATAATAGCTGCCAGCTGCTCATCACTCACGGGCTTGTCCTGAAACTGGCGGACGGAGGTGTGACGGTTCAACAGTTCAAGGGTTTCGTTATTCGGTTTCACAATAGTTTCGCCTCTCTTTTGTCAGTTATAGGCATATTATGAACATAAATGAGTGTTCAGACAACAGGGACAGCACGCTCTACCACCCGCTCCCCCGTGCCGCCTCCTGGGCAATGGTCCTGACACCTTCATCAATCTGATCCAGCCGGGCACGGGAAATGCTGATGCGCAAGAACTTTTCCCGGTTCCGGTAACCGGATAGATAGAATCCGTTGCCGGACACGACGCTGATTTTCCGCTCCGCCAGCCGCTTGACCAGACGTTCCAAATTCACGGCTACCGGCAGCTTGAATTGCAGGTAAACGCCCGAGCTGGCCGCAGACACCTCAATCAGGCCTTCCGTATTGTGCCGCGCAAGCGCCTCATATACCGCTTGGATTCTTTCTGCATACATAGCTTTTATTTTGTGCCTATGGTGCCCGTACATGCCGTTCTTAATGTACACCTCAAGCGCTGCCTGGGATAACAACGAGGTGTCCGTATATCCTTTATAGGCCCGGAAGGCCTCCAGCAGCGGTTCCGGCACCACAGCCGCACCCAGCCGGAGGCCCGGAAAAATGATTTTGGAGAAGCTTTTCAGATAAACGGTATGTGAGGTCTGTTCATACGCAAATATAGGATCAAAACGCTGCTCGGCACCCAGATCGGCCATGTAATCATCCTCCACGATGTACACATCGTATTTGCCGGCTAGTCTGGCAATGGCTTTCCGCTCCTCTGTGCTGTAAGACGTTCCAAGCGGGTTATGATATCTGGGCATGGTATAGAAAAATTTAAATCTGCCGCTTGCGAATTGCGCCTCCAGCTCCCGCAGGTCAATGCCGGCTGCCGAACGGGCGATCCCGCTCACGGGCAGTCCCTCCGCCTCCAGATACCGGAGATAAATATCATAACCCGGCTGTTCAACCAGGATCTCCGTCCGGCCGTTCGGAAACGGCATTCTCGCCAAAATCTCCAGTGCCTGCTGGATACCCGAAGTGATAATGATCCGCTCCACCTTGGCAAAAACCTGATACTCCGCCAGATGCGACACCAGTGTATGCCGCAGCGTATCCAGTCCCAGCGCATCCCCATAGGTGAACAGGTGGTACTTGTACCGGTCAATCGCTTTGTTAAGGCAATGCTGGAAGTCCAAATACGGAAATACATTCAAATCCGGCGAAGCCGAGGCAAAATCAACTATTCCGCTGCCCCCGCCAGGGCCCGGCTCTTCTGACTGTTCCACCATGTAATAGCCGCTCTGTGGAACCGAATAAATCGCGTGTGTTCTCTCCAGCTCTCCATAAGCCCGCAAAACGGTGCTGACACTGCAGCTGTAGAATTCTGCGGCACTGCGCACGGAAGGCAGCTTTTGCCCCGGGCTGTACTGTCCTCCCTTGATCCGCTTCTCCATATCGGATAGGACCTCAAGATACTTTTTCACGGCACGCCTCCCCTCGCCTTCCTCACAGGATTTGCTTCATATTAGCATTGTTCTTGTTCAACCATTATACAGGAATCAGCAAACTGTACCGGTACAGTAACGGAAAACTGGTATTGTTGGGCTGCGGATTTCCCTTTAATTTTAAATAACAGATAAGACGTTTATACGATCCTGTCATGTTCACACAAAAGGGAGATGCACCTATGCAGCAACAAGGACTCAAGCTGGCTTATATCTTTGCCGTGCTCAATGCGGTTATTATCGGATTCTCATTTTTGTTCACCAAAGTGGCGCTCGGCCATGCCGGGCCGCTCGATACACTAACCTACCGCTTCGCCGCCTCGTTTGTGGTAATGTCGGTCCCTGTCGCCTTCGGCTGGGTCAAAGTCTCCTACCGCGGCAAACCCATTGGCCGGGCGCTGCTGCTGGCAGCAATGTACCCGCTCGGATTCTTCACCCTTCAGGTCTTCGGACTCCAGCACGCCACCTCTGCCGAGGGAGGGATTCTTTATTCGTTTACTCCGGTCGTGACGATGATCATCGCCTCTGTATTCTTGAAGGAGACAACGACCCTGCTGCAAAAGCTATGTATTTTCCTGTCAGTATTTGGCGTTGTGTTTATCTTTGTGATGAAAGGGAGCAGCATTCAGCTGTCCAATATGACCGGGATTGTGCTGTTATTCCTGACTTGTCTGGCTTTTGCCGGGTACAGCGTGCTGGCCCGTTCGCTCTCCAGGCACTTCAGCCCCGCTGAGCTCAGCTACCTGCTGATGGGGATTGGCTTCGCCACATTCCTGATTCTTTCGCTCACCGGACATGCGGCCAGCGGAACGCTCGGCGGTTTTCTAAGCCCGCTCAAGAGCGGCACCTTTATCCTGTCTGCTGTATACCTGGGGGTCATAGCATCCCTTGTCACCACCCTGACCTCAACCTATATTTTGTCCAAAATCGAAGCTTCCCTCATGAGTGTGTTCAGCAATCTCTCGACCATCGTCTCCATTGCAGCCGGAGCGCTCTTCCTCGGGGAAGAGATCACAGTGTATCACTGGATCGGATCATTCCTGATTATAGCAGGGGTAATCGGCACGAACCGGCTGGGCCGGAAAAAGACAGAAGCCAGACCCGGCGGTGACCGGACGGTGCCTGTCAGCAGGTGAGAAGCTGCTTACATCATGGAGTATATACGCTCATGCAGAGCAGAAAAGCCTGAGTCCTGAAACTGGCGGACAGAAGTATGCCTGTTTTTACAGCTCAAGAGTTTCAATCGTTGGTATCCAAAAAAAGAGTTGTCCCGCACCCTTCCCGGCTGCGGACCAACTCTTTATTGATAATTGCGGGTTACGATTGCCCGGTGATGATCTGCTCTGCGAGTGATACCAGTGCTTCCTTTGTAATCTTCCCTTTGGAGACATAAATAGTATAGCTTATCTTGGTTCGGGAATCTGTCCATTCCAGATACTGCGCATCCTGGCTGTTGTTAACCCCCGGAGAGTTGGCTGTCTTATACTTAAGCGCATCTCCGGCCTTGTAAGTCAGGTCCTGCCCCTCCACCGACAGCTTCTCCGGCTCGGCCAGGGATGGGACGTATTCTATACTGGAGTCCAGTGTCCCGGCAGGCTCGGCAGTGATGGACAGAAATGCCCCGGCTTGCCGGGAACCCTCGCTGCCATGGTAAGTCAAGGTCACACTCCAGCGCTTGTCGGTCATTTTTTTGACAAATACCGTTTTGCCGGATGCTTTTCCTTCCGCTACAATCTGCTCGCTCAGCTTCTGCCCTTCAATAGAATCAGGTTTCGGTTTAAAAGCGCTCAGATACGCGGACTTGAATTGAAAGTCTTCGGGCGCTTGCTCCAGTTGCAGGAAAGGGGTCTTGAGGACTTGCGCCTTCTGTACATATTCCTGGTAATTTTTAAAAGGCAGGCCGTACGAGAACGCCTGATACGAAACTCCGCCAGGATTATACTTTTTATCGTTCACGTACACATAATAAATTTCCCCGGGCTTCTTGGTCTGAAGTCGGATCGCGTCAACCTGGGCCTGGATCTTCTTCGTGGTCTGCTGTGAGCTGGCCGCAGCCGCGGATTTCGTTGAGGACTTACTCCCGGATGCCGCACTGGCAGAACCGTAAGCGGAACCGAGCAGCAACGCCAGGCTGGCCAAAGCAATAGCTGACTTTTGAAATCTCATCGCATATTCTCTCCTTCAGGGCGTGAGGCCCGTTCTAAAATAGGATAATGAGTTACATACATATACAACAATTCATCTCTCGTTATCGGGACATCATGTGTCATTATTTTTTGCTATGCAGCATGCTGGCTGCTACATTGATCAACTCCTGCCGGGACAGAGGGCTGTCCTTGCTGTCGGACAGGGAATAATAAGCACCCTGACCCTGGACCGAATCTAACCAGACTAATCGTTGTGTATATTTATGACCGCCCTCCGCCAACGGCTTCATATAAATCATTTCTTTCCCTGCTACCACAACATTCTCGTATTTCTCCATGCCATATGTGTTGAATTGGGCCGTACCCAGCCGAAGAAGATCCGTGGCCTGGATATTGATGCTCTGGCCTTCTGTGGTGGTGTATGACACCTTGACCGAGCTCGCCCCGGCCGCATGGAATCTCTTCCATACCAGCTTGTAGCCCTCTCCCAAGTCTATAGCCTTCATTACTGACATTTCTTCTTTTAGCCGGAGATACGCCTCGACTCCGCTTTCAGACTTGTCTCCGGAAGTAGTTTTGGACGGATTGGCCAGCAGCAGGGCAATATCCGTTTCAGGAATAATCTCTCCTCCGCTGAATGCATAGCCTTTAGGTACATATTCCGGCTCGGGAAGTACCGGGTCTTCCTGCTCCGTACTCTTGACTCTGAAATCAGAGTAACTGTCATAATGCAGCGGATTTACGGCACTTCCGGTTGAAGGATTAGCGGATAAATCCTTACCGACCAGAAAAACCCCCGTTTCTCCCGGTAACAGCTGCTGTTCCACCCATTTTTTTGCCTCCTGATATTTCCGGGTTTTCACATCCTCTTCCGGCTGAACTACCCCCGGCTGCACCGGCGTCTCCTTCAGCTGAATGCGAAATTGGGTAACCGGGTCTTCAATCTCTTCATAATCCTTCACGGTGTAAGGAATATCTGCCGTCTGATTGTGAATATCAGCATACCAGTAATATGTGGATCCCAAGAAAAGAACTGCCAGCAGGGAAACGGACACCGCCAGTGTTCTGCTGTGGAATATCAGCCTTTTGCGGACGGCGCGGGCAGGAGATTCTTCTATACGTTGCATCACCTCGGAGGATTCCCCGGCGCCCGGGGGAACTGCATCAGCCTTTACGTTTCCGTATTTCTCTGTGATGATGTTCATCACCCGTTGCCGGACATCAATAGCTTTGGCATCACCTGATGCATCGTAGCTTCTCAGATTTTGTTCTTCTGCAGTGTGCTGGCTTTTGTGCATTCTCCTTCCTCCTTTTCTGATAACTCCATGAATGCTTTCAGCTTGTGCCTGATCCGCCCGTACCGTTTCTTGACCGCTTCCATGTTCTTGCCCAGAATCTCACCGATTTCCTCAAAGGATTTATCCTCAAAAATACGCAGAATCAGCAAATTCCGCTCTTCCACCGTTAGCATTTCAAGTGCCGAGGCGAGCGGTTCACTGAACATGGTGTCCTCTGCTGCAAGTTCGGCGCTCTCTGCCGCAGCCTCCCGGCCAAACAGGCGGCTGACCTGCCGCTGCAGCTTGCGCCTGCGTAGCAGATTCAAGCAGTGGTTGTAGGCAACTTTGTACAGCCAGGAGGTGAAGCTTCCCTTGGGCTGATAATACCTGACCTTTTCGAACACCTTAAGCATGATATCCTGCACCGCATCCTCGGCTTCTTCCCGGTTGCTTAACAACCGCAGGCAATACTTATAAATCCGGTTCTGATAAGTATCGATAATATCCGCAAATATGTAGACCTCGCCCGCTTGTATCCTTGCGATTTTCGTTTCAATGCTCTCTATGGAATTCACGGATTCCCTCCTTCCACCCCTTCGCCAGATATAACACCTACGCTCCTGAAATCGGGACATAGACCGAGCCTAACCCTCATATATCCTGGAATGCATGGAACATTCAGAACAAAACGGCTGCGCTGTCCTTACAAGGATGGCACCCGTTTCAGCGAGAAATAGAAGTAATTTAGAGCGCGAAGCATATAAATTATATTTGAACAAAATCACCCTGGCGGGTAAATAAGGGTCCTGAAGGTTACGAAATCCGCATTGTTGTATAACATGCAGGATTTTCGTCCATTTGGTGAAGCCGCGCCTACATTGTTGTACAATTCACAAGATTTTTGTCCGGTTAGCGTAATTAGGACACAGATTGTTGTAAATCGTACAAGATGTCCACCCATTCGGCCTGCTTTAGACACACTTTGTTGTATTCCGTGCAGGATTTTCGAGGGTTAACCCTTTATGTGTCCTTCAGCAATTCCAAGTGGAAAAAGGATAACTAATTTGCTCAAACACCTTGTTCTCCGCAGGTTAAGTGGAAAAAGGATAACTAATTTAGCACATTTCGCCCTTTATCAGGAAATACGGCCCAATTAAGCTCCCTTTTTCCACTTAGATCTCACAATTGTTGATTTCCGAGAGAAATAAGTTCCCTTTTTCCAACTAGCACTGTTCACCTGCTTCTTAGCCAGCGTTAGTTGGAAAAAGGCGATCGAATCTGGCTGATTTCCACCCTTTTGAGTGAATTTGCTTAGCGAACAGTATACAAAATGCTTATATTATAAAAAAAGCCAAGCTCCGTAAGACAGGAGACTTGGCGTGCTTATTCTAATTACAGCTTCACCCGCTGCAGACGCAGCGCGTTCAGGACGACCGAAACAGAGCTGAAGGCCATGGCTGCCCCGGCCAGCCACGGGGCCAGGAAGCCCAGGGCGGCGATCGGGATGCCAATCGTATTGTAGGCAAGCGCCCAGAACAGATTCTGCTTGATATTCCGCATCGTTCTGCGGCTCATCATGACCGCATCCGGGATGCTCATGAGATCGCCGCGCATCAGCGTGATGTCCGCCGCTTCCATCGCCACATCGGTCCCGGTGCCGATAGCCATCCCGGTATCCGCTGTCGCTAGGGCCGGCGCATCGTTGATGCCGTCGCCGACCATGGCTACCTTGACTCCGCCGCTCTGCAATCTGCGGATTTCCGCGGCCTTGCCCTCCGGCAGCACCTCGGCCAGCACTGTCCGGATACCGGCCTGCTCCGCGATGGCCTGGGCTGTGATCCGGTTGTCTCCGGTGATCATCACCACTTCAATGCCCATGTCATGCAGCTTGGCGACCGCTGCCCGCGAGGTTTCCTTGATGGTGTCGGCAACCGCTACTACCCCGGCGATCACGCCCTCCACAGACACAAGCATCGCAGTTTTGCCTTCCTGCTCCAGCTTCGTCATGAGGGGCGCCCATGGTCCAGGCTCCGCACCGCCTTCCTCCATCATCCTGCGGGTGCCTACACTTACGGTCTGCCCGCCAACAACTGCGGTGATCCCGCGGCCCGGCACGGCCCGGAACTCCCCGGCTTCCGGCAGTTCAAGACCTCTGGCGGCGGCACCGGCAACAATCGCATCAGCCAGCGGATGCTCCGAGAGCTTCTCTGCAGCCGCCGTAAGGGCCAGCAGGCGGTTCTCTGCGGTCTCTTTGCCATGCGCTGCAATGCCGGTGGTCGTCAGAATGTCCGTCAGCACCGGCTTGCCGCTCGTAACGGTACCTGTTTTATCCAGCACGACCACCTGAATCCCCTGCGCCGCTTCCAGATGCTCTCCGCCCTTGAACAAAATGCCGAACTCCGCCGCACGCCCCGATCCGGCCATAATCGAGGTCGGCGTAGCCAGACCGAGCGCGCATGGGCAGGCAATAACCAGCACGGCAATAGCATTCTCCAGCGCCTCGGCGAACTGGCCGGGAGCGCCCCAGAGGAACCAGATCACAAAGGTCACAGCGGCAATCCCCACAACAATCGGCACAAAAATGCCGGAAATCACATCGGCGATCCGCTGAATCGGCGCTTTGGAGCCCTGGGCCTCCTCAACGACTCTAATGATCTGTGCAAGCGCGGTATCCCGGCCTACCTTGCGCGCTTTGATCCGCAGCATGCCGTTTTTGTTCAATGTCCCCCCGATTACAGAGTCCCCCGGTTTTTTCTCCACCGGAATGCTCTCTCCGGTCAGCATGGATTCATCCACGGAGGACAGCCCTTCGACAACCTCTCCATCAACGGGGACCTTCGTTCCCGGCTTCACCAGCACGATGTCGCCCGGAATGACTTCCTCTACCGGGATGCTGAGCTCGGCACCGTCACGAACAACCAGTGCGGTCTTGGCCTGCAAGCCCATCAGGCTGCGGATGGCATCGGAGGAACGGCCTTTCGCCAGGGCTTCGGACCATTTGCCGACCAGAATCAGTGTAATCAGAACGGCGCTGGTCTCATAATACATGTCAACCGTATGACTCATTCCACTCATGCTCAAAGAGTCTATGGTCAGATACAGACTGTAGAAATAGGCTGCTGAGGTGCCAAGCACCACCAGGACGTCCATGTTGGCGCTGCCGTTTCTCACCGCTTTATAGGCGCCGACATAGAATTTCCAGCCGATAATGAACTGCACTGGTGTAGCCAGTGCCAGCTGAAACCACGGGTTCATCAGCAGCTCTGGCGTCCAGATCCATTCCGTAAAGGAGAAATGGCCCGCCATCGCCCAGAGCAGCGGAAACGAGAGGATCGCTGAAATTATCCATTTGTTCCGTTTGTGCCGGATCTCCTGCCCCCGCTGATCGGCTTGCTCCTTGCGGTCCTGCTTCAGCGTTGCCTTATAGCCGATACTGCTGACCTTCTCCATAATCTCGGACACGCCAATGCTCCCTGGCGCGTACTCCACATGCGCCGTTTCCAGCGCCAGATTCACATTCACTGCCGCAATGCCGGGTGTGCGCCCCAGCACCTTCTCAATCCGTGCAGAACAAGCCGCACAGGTCATGCCCGAAATATCAAAATCCGCCGATTCCTTGCGGGTATCATAGCCCAGCGAACGGATCTTCTCCTCGATTTGCGGCACGCCTGCAACAGCAGGGTCATAGCCGACGGTCGCCTGCTCCAGCGCCAGATTTACATTGGCCTTCGACACGCCCTCCATGCGGGAGAGCCCTTTTTCAATCCGTGCTGCGCAAGCAGAACAGGTCATCCCTGTAATCTGCAGAGTAGTCTGCTGCAGCGGGGTTTCCGCTGTCTTTTCCATACCCTCCACCTCCATACCCCCTTGGGGTATAATATTTTGTAAAAGAAAGGGCATTGGCGCCTCTGAAATCACAAGGATTCCCCGCTCCAAGCCCTTATATGCGCAGTTCCAATCAGACTACGTCGTAGCCCTGATCTTCAATGGCCGCTTTGATCGTGCTGAGGCTTACTTTGTTCTCATCATAATCTACAGCTACCGTCTTGGCCTGCAGATCCACCTTCGCTGCGGCACCCACACCGCTTACCGCCTTCTCTACCGCACTGACACAATGACCGCACGACATTCCTTCTACATTCAACGTTACATTAGACATTGATTAACCCTCCTAAAAGTTTTATGGAGCATTGCTTTGGAAGCATCTGCTTAGTTTAATGGAACACTTCCTTCGGAAGCAGCCCCTTAAGTTTATCAGCTTAGCTCCCGTGCCTTATTTCATCAGCTTGTTGACCGTGACCAGCAGCTCGTCGATTACTTCATGCTCCCCGGCCTCGATCCGCTCAATAATACAGCTCTTCATGTGCCCTTCCAGCAGCAGCTTGCCGACACTGTTCAGGGCAGCCTGGACTGCCGCCAGCTGGTTGAGCACATCATCGCAGTAGGTATCGCGCTCGATCATCCCCTTAACGCCGCGGATCTGGCCTTCAATCCGGTTGAGCCGGGTGGTAAGCCCGCTCTTGAATTCCGCTGAATGATGACTTTTGCGTACGCCGGGAGCAGAGGTATGACAATCGTCTCCGCAGGAATGCCCCGCGTGCTCTTTCTCATTGGTAGACACAGGAATCAGCCTCCTCAACATCAATATAATATACCCCCCATGGGTATGTCAATACTTTCGTTCTCTTTTCCGCACTTTCCCGAACATCCACTACATTTGTCATGATTTAGCAGGAGTTTCTTTTCAGAAAGCGAATGTATACCTTAAAGGCTCCTTTGAACCCGCCTAATGAAATTCCAGTAATTTCGGATAAGCAGGCATACTCCATTACGACGCAAAGGAGGGGCAGCGTTGTTCAGACGGATAAACAGCGGCTTCTTGCACAACAGAACACTTGTACTCCTTTATCATATGCTTGATCGGGCTAGGCTTGTTTGTTATTTACAGTGAAGGTTCTTTTCTGCATTTCTCATTTTCCGCCTGGGGCTGGATTACCGCCATGGCGGGAGCGGCTGTAATCCTGACCGTCTTCACCTTTCAGCTTCCCCCGCAAGGAAACGGGCTGTCACTCGACTCCTCCGTTTATTTAGCCTGCATTTTTATTTTCGGCCTCTCCTTCACCCTTATGGTACTGCTGCTTAGCTCCCTGGTGCTGCTGTTGCTGGAATGGGGCAGTACGGCGGGGAAGCACATCAATAACTTTTCCATTTATTGCATCATGATTGCTTCAGCTTCATTTATCTTTACCGCCCTGGGCGGGATGCAGGGACCGCTGCTTAGCAGCCACCTGGAAGCTTATGTAAGCGCTATGGCTGTATATTTTATCCTCAATACCCTGCTGATCGGCTTCTATTATTACGTTGTTTTCCATAAAAATCTGTACAATACCCTCAAAGGGATGCTTACTGACACTATCCTCGCCTATGCCTGTACGCTGGTGCTGTCGCTGGTCTTGACGATTCTGCTGTACCATAATCACATGGTTGGCCTGGGCCTGTTCCTGTGCCTCAGCATTCTCATTTCCTATTCCTTCAAGCGGCTGTTCAGCATGTACCGTGATATTGAGGAACGCTTTAACCGCGACCCGCGAACAGGGCTGTTCACCCATAGTTATTTTGAGCAGGCGCTGGAAGAGGAGATGAGCAGCTCAAAGATCAGCGGCACCGCCCTCTCCCTGGCGATGATCGATATCGATGATTTCAAAAAGTACAATGATCACTTCGGCCATCTCAAGGGGGACGGGCTGATCGTTTTTTTGGCGGAGCTGCTGAAAAGGGAGACGGAGAACACGAACATTATTGTGTCCCGCTATGGCGGGGAAGAATTCACACTGCTGATGCCGGGCTATGATGCTGCGGCGGCCAGAAACTTTATGGAGTCCCTGCGCAGAACCCTTAACCATTCCCGTTTTGAAGGGAGTGAAATTTTTCCCCAGGGCTGTCTGGCCTTCTCTGCCGGCATCGCCGCGTACCAGCCGGATGTCCATTTCAAATCAGAGCTTGTAGACCATGCCGACCAGGCGCTCTATTATGCCAAAAAACAAGGCAAAAACCTCGTTCATACCTATGGCAGCCAGTCACTGCTGGAGCAGGATATCGATTTCAGCCAGGATGTGCGCGATATTGAGCAGCAGCTGAACCTGTTTATGTACAAGGACCTGGAGACCTTCAAGCACTCCAAACGCGTCTTCCGCTATGCGATGGACATCAGCGAGCTGCTGAATCTGGACACCCTCTCCAAAAGGCAGTTTACACTCGGCGCACTCATTCATGACATCGGCAAGCTGGAGATCCCCTGGGGAATTCTGAATAAAAAGGACAAGCTGTCGCTGGAGGAATGGGAAATGGTCAAATGGCATGTCACCTGGGGCAAGGAAATGGCGCTGACCAACGAAAAATTCAAGGATCTGGCTCCTTATATCGAGCTGCACCACGAACGCTATGACGGCAAAGGTTATCCCTACGGCTTCAAAGGCGATGAAATCCCCCGGCTATGCCGCATGCTGACCATTATCGACTCCTTCGACGCAATGACCACCGAACGGCCCTATCAGCCGACCAAATCGTTCAAGGAAGCTGTTGTTGAGCTTCGCGCCTGTGCCGGAAGCCAGTTCGACCCTGAGCTAACCGAACTTTTTATCCGGTATATTGAAAAAAGAGAGGTGTGCGGAAGCGAAGCGGCAATCTAGGCGGATCGGTTATGAAGCTGCCGCATTTTTGGAATACTTGGTTCTACTGCCGTTCTTCCCTATGGGCGGCGGTTTTTTGTGCTTACCCCTTGATTTCAAGGCATCTGGACAGGCAAAAATCCGTTAAAATTTTTATAAAAAAAAGCTTGCTACCCTATTCAAATTTGACTATAATGAGGCTCACGAAACTTTTTCAGAAGGAGTCTGCAAACATGCATAGTAAAGAAAGCAACCTTAAGCTTGTAGTTGTCGGCTTGCTGCTGGGTATCCTTATGTCCGCTATGGACAATACCATCGTAGCTTCAGCTATGGGCACCATCGTTTCCGAACTGGGCGGACTCGATAAAATCGTCTGGGTGACCTCGGCCTATATGGTCATGGTTATGGCCGGAACGCCGATCTTCGGCAAACTGTCCGATATGTATGGCCGGAAGCGGTTTTTTATCTTTGGCCTGATTGTATTCCTGGCCGGCTCCGCCCTGTGCGGAACGGCAACCAGCATCACCCAGCTCAGTATCTACCGGGCGATTCAAGGGATTGGCGGAGGCGCGTTAATGCCGATTGCCTTCACCATTATGTTCGATATCTATCCCCCCGAAAAAAGAGGCAAGCTGACCGGACTCTTCGGCGCGGTCTTTGGCATTTCCAGCGTGGTAGGTCCTCTTCTCGGCGCTTACATTACTGACTATGTTGGCTGGCAGTGGGTGTTCTATATCAACCTGCCCATTGGCGTTATCGCGTTTATTCTGGTCACTCTGTCCTACAAGGAATCCGTCACCCACTCCAAGCAGCGTATTGACTGGGGCGGCGCCTTCACGCTGGTGGGGGCAGTGATCTGCCTGATGTTTGCCCTGGAGCTGGGCGGCAATCAATATGCCTGGGATTCAGCGCAAATTATGGGCTTGTTCGGCGGCTTTGCCGTGCTGCTGATTGTTTTTCTGTTCATTGAACGGGTGGCGCCTGAGGCGGTCATTTCCTTCTCCATGTTCCGCAACCGGCTGTTCGCCACCAGCAGTATCCTGGCGCTGTTCTATGGCTCTGCCTTTATCGTTGCCACAGTTTACATCCCGATTTACGTGCAGGGGGTATACGGCGGATCCGCTACTAACTCGGGTCTTGTTCTCATGCCCATGATGATCGGGTCGGTCATCGGCAGCCAGACCGGGGGACTGCTGACCACCAAGACCAGCTTCCGCAATATCATGCTGCTGTCGGCTGTCTGCTTCGTGGCCGGGGTATTCTCTTTGAGCACGCTGGCCCCGGATACCTCCCGGCTGATGCTGAATATGTTCATGGCGCTGACCGGCTTTGGCGTAGGGTTCTCCTTCTCCGTGCTCAGCATGTCCTCAATCCATCATTTCGACATGCGCCAGCGCGGCTCCGCCACTTCGACCAGCACCTTTATGCGGTCGCTGGGCATGACGCTCGGCATTACGATCTTTGGCATTATCCAGCGCAACAGCTTCACAAATGGATTGAGCGACGCCTTCGGTGCAGGTGCCGACACCTCATCGTTCGGTGATCCGCGCGCGGCCCTGACCCCTGAGGCCAGAGCCCAGATTCCCGCTCCCGTACTGGAGAAAATCACCAATGCGCTGTCCGGCTCAATTGCCCATACCTTTCTGTGGGCGCTGGTTCCCGCTGTGCTCGGATTTGTGTTTGTCCTCCTGATGCCGGGCGACCGTCTTACGGTTCGCAGCAAAAAGCAGCAACCTGCCGATGGGCAGAGGTAACCTGCCATGTCGATGAAAATGGTAATTCTCGGCCTGCTGCTGGAACGGAATATGCATCCTTATGAGATTAAGCTGGTGATGAAGGAACGGACAATGGACCGGAACATGAAGCTGCAAATGGGGTCTTTGTATTATGCCGTCGACAAACTGGCCCAAGAAGACCATATCGAAGCCGTAGAGGTGATCCGCAGCAGCGACCGTCCGGACAAGACTATCTACCGCATTACGGATAAAGGCAAGACCCTGTTCGAGCAGCTTGTGCTGCAGCAGATCAAAAAAAACGATCTGATCTTCCATCCGTTCTACACCACACTTGCGTTCTCACGGCATATCGATCCGAGCAAGGTGGAAAAGCTCCTGGAAGAGCGGATTCGCGAAACCGAACACCAGGTGAACTATGCCTATCAGGTCTATGAGGAGCATATTCCCACCGTTCCCCGTTCGTCGCTGCATATGATGTATGGCAAATACGAGCATAGCCTGACCGAGCTGAAATGGCTGAAGCGTCTCTACGAGGACGTGTCAGCACGAAAGCTGAATGATATCGGCACACCGCTTGATCTCTAGCCCGGCGGCATTGCTGTTTTTGATTCGGATGGCATCTTTACCACAAGAGAAATACACTATGTATGGAAATGGGCCCCCTGAGGGCCTTTTCCTGTTTACAGGGGAGATAATCCGTTTATTAAAGAGCAAACTACCGGAAACCGGCCGGCTTGCCAGTGACCGCACAGCCCCGGTTCCCGGACACTTCCAGAAAGCGAGGCGAAGACGCATGGACAAAGACAACAAGCTCCAAGGAGACAAGCGGGACCATCCCGAGCAGTACCCTACAGAGAACCCCAGTCTGTTTGATCTGGATGAAAGCGAGCGCAATGTTGATCCCATTCCGGTGGAGGATTTGAACCTGGAGAAACAGGAAGAGAAGGACAAGGAAGGGACCAAACACCGCTCTTCCAGCGACAAGAAGTACCATACCGGATTCTGAAGATGTACAATACTCTTTGAGCTGCAATTCTATTGTCACGGAGGGATCATCTTGCTAAAAACGCTGCCGCTGAACAAACGCAGTATCCCCGCCAGCCGCATCGCCCTGGGATGCATGGGGCTTGGCGGAGGCTGGGACCACGAACCGGTTACAGCCGAAAATGTGAAGCAGGGCCATGAGGCGGTGGAAGCCGCGCTGGCCATCGGCATTAACTTTTTTGATCATGCCGATATCTACACCCGCGGGAAAGCCGAGAAGGTATTCGGACAGATTTTCAAGGAGCGTCCGGGGCTGCGGGATGAGATCATTCTGCAATCCAAATGCGGAATCAAGCTAATGGAGCCGGGTGACCGCTCCAATGTGTTCGACTTTTCCAAGGAACATATCCTGAACAGTGTCGATGGAACCCTCACCCGCCTGGGAACGGAGTATATCGATATCCTGCTGCTTCACCGGCCCGACCCGCTGATGGACCCTGAGGAAGTCGCCGAGGCGCTGCACCAGCTCAAAGCGGCGGGAAAGGTGCGCCATTTCGGCGTCTCCAATATGAGCGCCGCCCAGATCAAGCTGCTTCAGGCCTATTGCGATGAACCCTTCATCGTGAACCAGCTGCATATGAGCCTGGCCAAAATCAGCTGGGTCGATGCCGTAATCAGTGTCAACCGGGAGCCCTGGAAGGATATCACCTTTCCTGAGGGCACCATCGAGCACTGCCGGGCAGAGAACATTCAGCTTCAGGCCTGGGGGCCGCTGGCCCAGGGGATCTTCAGCGGCCGCCCTCTGGAAGGGCAGCCGGAGAATATCGTGAATACAGCCTCCATGGTCAAGACGCTGGCTGAGGAAAAAAACACTACGCCCGAGGCGATTGTCCTCTCCTGGCTGATGACGCACCCGGCTGCAATCCAGCCGGTCATCGGCACGGTAAATCCTGGGCGGATCGCCGCTTGCAGGGATGCCGGCAAGCTGGAGCTGTCCCGCAGGGAATGGTACGACCTGTACGTCAGCTCGCGCGGCGAGAAGCTGCCTTAATGGCAAGCATGTCTCTTGCCGATGGCCCGGCTCTCTCAATGAGGGCTGGGTTTTCTGTGTTAGTGGCGGATTCCTCTCCATGATGGGGGCGGGATCTAAGGTTTTACAACCAAGATGGCTGCACCGCTCCTCACTGGGCAGCGCAGCCGTGTTGGATTATAGATTCAGACGGCCTGGCCGCCCCTTATCGGATGGACTGGTCTTTCGCCCAGACCTCCTAGATCACCCAGACCTCCCAGTTCCCCAGTTCGCTTAGTTCGCCCAGACCACCCAGTTCGCTTAGTTCGTTTAGTTCGTTTAGTCCCCTAATTCGTTTAGTTTGCCTAGTTCGCTTAGCTCGCCTAGTTCGCTTAGCTCGCCCATTCCTCCAAGGCCCCCAGTTCCCCAGGCCCAAGTGGAAAAAGTAAACCTAATTTCCCATCATCCTGCTTTCCCGTAAGTGCTAGGTGGAAAAAGGATAACTAATTTGGAAAATCGGCACCTTTACCGCCGAATTTGCTTAAATTAACTATACTTTTTCCCACTATTCCCTACTGGAGAAGCTTTTTCGTCCATTTTAAGTGGACTTATTCCACCTCACTATGTCTCGGCTCCCGTGAGCCTAACCCTGCCCTGTTCTGGATTACCGCTCCCTCCTGCGGCCGCACGGGCAATGGCGTCCGACGACATCGCTTTTGCACTCTCGCCCACTTCCCGCCAAATCAAAGGTACTTTTACCTCTCATTTGCCCCTGCCGCCTATTTCGAGCCAAATCAAAGGTACTTCTACCTCTCATTTGGCCCTGTCGCCCATTTCTGTCAGTCTCCCAGCCGACTGTCTACTCCCTCAATCCACTCCCCATCCAACGCCCTCCAGATGTTCCTCATTAGACAGACGTCCCCTCTTCTCTCGTGTTCTTAATCAAGAACATTTTTTCGAAAAACAGCGATATTACCAGATATCCGCAGATAATCAATAATACATGGTCTTTATTGCGAACATTTAGACGAAATCAGCATTTTTCTTTTCCCTGGTCGGCAGTGTATGATTTCCTTACGAAATCGTTCTTAATTAAGAACGAATATAGCGAATAAGATTCTTAGGAAGCTATGAGAGGGGGACCCGCCTCTGTACCCCAGATCCGCCAAACGGCGTAAACGAAAAAACCATAAAAAAGGTCTTCGCATCCTGCAGTCCAGCATGGCCGTATCCGTTCTGCTCCTGTACACCTCCGGCCAGATAGGCAGTACTTACGGAGGGTTTAGCAGTACCGCAGAGACTGCGGGTACCATTGGCTTTTGCAAGGTATTCCCTGAATCCGTCAAGCAGCTGCTCAATGAGTTGAAAGACCATCTCAATGCGGCTGCAGCTTTAAAGGCATCTTTGAAAAATTACACTCCACAGGCAGGCGTTCCGGGCATTTCCGGAGTGGAGTCCATGTCTTTGGAGGAGCTTGAGATAGCCGAACACGAGATTTCAAGGCAGATGGCAGAGCTTCAGTCGGATCTGAATGCCATCGACGAACAAACGGCGGCTAACAACGAGAATTGGAATTTAATTCATGCAGAGATCAGCGCGGCAGCTGCAGTCCTGGTGCAGATTGGAGGCTATATGATCGACCTGGATCCCAATTGTCTGGAAATCAGGGATGAGCAGTTCTTTAACGAGCTGCAGAGCAGTGTAAACCAAAGCGGCGTGCTCTCCGAATCCTTCAGTGCTTCCATAACCGGAATTGTCAGCTACCTGAGAGCTATTCAGAACAACACAGCTCCATCCCCGTCAACGGTTAACGAGGCTGTTTACAACCAACTTCATTTTAGCGCGGAAGAACCCTTGCAATCCTTACCGGTCCTGACTCCATTTATCCAGCCTCCGGGAGATCTGTCCAATGAGCTGATTTCATCATACGGGCAGTTGGAGACTGAGCTGAACAGTGCCAGGGAGGCAGTAACCGCAGATATATCAGGATTGGAGCTCCAGCAGCAGCTTCTCAGCCAGACCCGGAGCAAGCGGCTTGAAGAGCTTGAGAAAGCCCGCCAGGAAGCCCTGGAAAAGGCCAAAAAAGATGAAGAAGCAAAACTCGACCATGAGAAGCAGCAAAAGGAAAAGGAAGAGAACGCCCAGGCCGAACCAAAAGCCACACCGGAAGCCTCACCTGGGGCCACACCTGCGAGCACACCGGAGGCTGCACTTAAACCAACTCCTATAGCCACACCGGAAGCTTCACCTGAAGCTACTCCTGAACCTGAGGCAATACATGCCGGAGCTTCTGGAGAACCGATAGCCAGCACCACTCCGGCACCAGCCGCCGATAACCCAATCACAACTCCGGATGGAGACATGACCAAAGCAACTGCCCAAGAACTACAGGCAGCAGAGACTCCGGTTCCGGGTCCGGACACGACCGCATTGCCTTCGGAACCATAACTCATTAAAGGTGGAAACTGACATGCTTATCAAAAAAATACTCAGCCATACATTATCCGCAGTGATGGTTTTGATTTTCGTGGTGCTGGCAGCAGCCGTAGTAGTGTCCAGAGCCTCGGGGGGTGAGCCTGCCCTTTTCGGCTATGAGATCAAAACGGTGCTATCCGGTTCGATGGAACCTGGCATTCAGACCGGCTCCATAGTCGCCTTAAAGCCCGGAGGAGATATGACCCGCTTCAAAAAGGGCGATGTCATTACCTTCATGAGCGAGGACAACATTCTGATCACTCACCGCATTGTGGATGCTTCTGCAAAAAATGCTGCGGGAGAAGTGGTCTATCGTACAAAAGGCGATAACAATGATGCTGTCGATATGACGCCTGTCAGTTCGGGGAATGTTGTAGCCGAGTATACCGGAGTCACCGTTCCTTATATAGGATATGCCATGAATTTTGCCGCCTCCAAAGCCGGCAGTGTGGTCCTGATGATTGTGCCCGGACTGCTGCTCCTGCTCTATGCACTCTACAGCTCTTGGAAGGCACTGAGCGCCCTTGAGAAAAAAAACACCGCGCTCCCCCAAGCGCCGCCGGGAACTGACATACAATCCTGAACAGATTGTCCGCTTCCGCCTACGAAACGGAAGATACAATAATACATTTATCAACAGCTACACAAATCAGAGGAGGAATTCGAATATGGGTATCAAAAAAACATTGGGTCTTGGCATCGCATCGGCAGCACTCGGTTTGTCTTTGATTGGCGGAGGGACCTTCGCATACTTTAGTGATACTGCAACAAGTACGGCTACCTTCGCAGCAGGCACACTGGATCTGAACTCCGATCCTTCCGTAATTGTGGATATCCAAAACCTGAAACCGGGCGACACCGTAACCAAAACTTTTAAGCTTAAAAATGACGGAACCTTAGATATCGGCTCGATTCTGCTGAAAACCACCACTGAGGTTACAGATACCCTCGGCGACAACAACGGTGTCGATCTCAGCAAATTCATCAAGGTTAAATTTCTGAAGAACAACGATAAAGGAACGATCATCTCACCGGAAGTTGTGGTATATGAAACTACACTGGACGCCCTGAAGGGTCAAACCCCGGATCTGGTCAAAAATACCGGATGGGATCAAATTCTCACTGAAGCTGACGGCATCAAAGCACAGAGCAGCGACAGCTTTTCGGTCAAGTTCGAATTCGTGGATACTGGCGAAGCACAAAACTATTTCCAAAAGGATAAGCTGAAGCTGACCTGGAATTTCGAAGCCAAACAAGGCCCTAAAAAGGATTACTAATTCATAGCGGACTGCATTTTCTGAAGCAGCCTATCCTGATTCCGAATCCGGAAGCAGATTAGGCTGTTTTCCCTTGTAGCAACGATTTTTGTCCGTTGTAAGGAAATTTGTTATACTGACAAGTGGAAACGGCTCTGCGTCTTACGGGCGGCACCCGTTTCGGCGAGAAATATGAGGATGATTATTGGCGTAACCGTATAAATCCTTATATTTTAACAAAAAGTACGGAGGGGCGTTGTAATCGTGCCGGATAATATGGGAAGTCGCATCCACCATCTCCGTCTGGAAAAAGGCTGGTCCTTATCCGAACTGGCGGACAAGGCTGATGTTGCGAAATCATACTTAAGCAATGTAGAAAGAAATATTCAATCCAACCCCTCAATCCAATTTATCGAAAAAATCGCTGACGCGCTCCAGGTTTCCATCCACAGTCTGCTCTATGGCGAACCTTCGGATGCTGACGAATCCTCCCTGGACGGCGAATGGTTCCGGCTTGTCCAGGAAGCCATGGCCTCAGGTATAAGCAAGAGGGAATTCAAAGAGTTTCTCGATTACCAAAAATGGCGGCTGGAGCAGAAGGATCAATAATGGCGGTCATCCGCAGGCTCCAGCGATACAGAAAAGGGCACAGCGTATGATTGCTGTGCCCTTTTCTGTATGTATTTCCCCATAATAAACGCTCTACATCGCCTGCAATGCTGTTTTTTCGTTTAAAAACCGGCGGATTTCATCCGCCTCGATCCCTGCCTTCTTGGCCGACATCAGCAAATACACCCATTCTAAATCCAGATCACCCGTCAGCAGTTCTCCGTCATTCCCCTGGTTGGACTTATCCAAGAATATCTCCTCCTAGAATTTATGCGTCCCCAGGCAGTCCGGCCGTCGTAGTAGCTCCAGCATCTCTACAGTAGACCCGAGACTTTGTGTCCCTGCCTTTCGGCAGGTTTACCCTTTACTGGACCCTTTACATGAAAGGATCTGGTTAGAAACCATGAAACCGTTATCCGCAATAACATTATACAATATCTTACACGAAAAGTGTGTCGTTATTTGGAAATTTTTTATGCTAAGTAGTGCAAAAGAATAGCTTTTTTTGCTAACCTTTGTCCAAAAAATATGTCTTAAGAAGCTGTTGATGAACATTTCCGATTTATACATAGGTCATTGTTACTAGTTGAACCGGCTGCAAATCCTGATTCTGCAACCAATATCCGTTCTTCATCATTTCCGGACTGAATCATGCCGTTTTGCGAACGGATTCCCCGAAAGTATGAATTGATTACACGTCTTGAAAGTAGCACAATAAGATGTGAAATGAAACCGTAAACATCGCAGCTCCACTGGGCGCTCAAGCCACCATGCGGCCACGTGGAGTTCATCCGTTAGGAGGATGTATTCATGGCAGTTAAAGAGCCCTATAACGAATCCATTTGGAGTAAGTATCACGGCCCCAATCTGGGCTATATTCAAGAGAAATATGAGCAATTCGTTAAAGATCCCTCTTCAGTAGAACATCATTACCGTGATCTATTTACTGTTTCCGGCCCTCCTCCGCTTGCTCCGGATGCCGTACCGGCCCCGCAGCCGGCTCTTTCGGGAGGCACCGAGTGGCTGAGAAAGGCCGTAAGAGCTTCCAAGCTAATCGCCAATATTCGTATATATGGCCATATGGCCGCTAATATCGATCCGCTTGAGCAGGGGAATAACCCTATGGCGAAATGGCTGGATTATGAAACCTATGATCTCACCCGCGAGGACCTGATCGCTATGCCCGCCTCGCTGATCTGGGAGAATGCGCCGGCGGATGTTCATACCGCCTGGGACGCGGTTCACCGGATGCTCCAGGCTTATACGCAGACTATCGCCTACGAATTCGGGCATGTGCACGACGAACAGGAGCTGCGCTGGCTGAACAGCCAGGCAGAGTCCACAAGCTCTCCGGCCCCTCTGAATAATGCCGAGCGCAAGGAGCTGCTGAACCGCCTGATCCAGGTAGAGCAGTTCGAGACCTTCCTGCATAAAACCTTTGTCGGCCAAAAACGCTTCAGCCTGGAAGGCAATGATGCGCTGGTGCCTATGCTGGACGAGATTGTCCGTGCCGCCGCGCATGATGGAGCGGAACATATCCTGATGGGTATGGCCCACCGCGGACGCCTGAATGTGCTGGCTCATATTCTCGGGAAGCCCTATGATATTATTTTCTCGGAATTTCATCATTCCCCCAACAAGGAGCTGTTCCCTTCCGAAGGCTCCATGGGCATTAACTACGGCTGGACGGGTGACGTGAAATACCATCTGGGCGCAGACCGTGCCGTGCGCGAAGGTGAGACCGTCCGCACCCGCATTACACTGGCGAACAACCCGAGCCATCTGGAATTCGTCAACCCGGTTGTTGAAGGTTTTGCCCGCGCAGCTCAAGAGGACCGGAATTCTCCGGGGCTGCCGCAGCTTGACACGAACAAGGCCATGGCGGTGCTGATGCACGGGGACGCTGCTTTTCCTGGTGAAGGTATTGTCGCCGAAACGCTCAACATCGGCAAACTTAAAGGGTATTCCAATGGCGGCACCGTGCATATTATCGTCAATAACCGGATCGGGTTCACCACTGAAAGTGAAGATTCCCGTTCCACCCATTATGCGAGCGATCTAGCCAAAGGCTATGAAATTCCGATCGTTCACGTGAATGCCGATGATCCGGAGGCCTGCATCGCCGCCGTCCGTCTGGCCAGCGCTTACCGCAGCCAGTTCAAAAAGGATTTCGTCATTGACCTGATCGGCTACCGCCGCCACGGCCATAATGAAATGGACGATCCGGAGACTACCCAGCCGATTGTATACAGCAAAGTGCGCAACCATCCTACTGTGTACCGGGTCTATGCAGAACGCCTGCAGCGTGACAATATCATCAAGGCAGATGATGTGAAGCAGATGAACCTTGAAGCGGAGAAAGTGCTGCAACAAGCCTACGATCTGATGAAGGATGGCAAACACAAAAACGGTGAAACCAAGACCTCCGTTCCGGTACAGAGTGAAGCCTCCCAGCCGCAATCCACGGCAGTGCAGCTGGAACAGCTGCAGAGAATCAACCGCGAGCTCCTGACAGTGCCGGACGGCTTCAAGGTCTATCCGAAGCTGGAGCGGATTCTGCAGCGCCGCAAGGATGCGCTGAATGACGGGGAACGGATCGACTGGGCCCTGGCCGAGACACTGGCCTTTGCCACCATCCTGAAGGATGGCACACCGATCCGGTTAAGCGGCCAGGATTCCCAGCGCGGCACCTTTGCGCACCGCCATCTGGTGTTGCACGACAGCGAGACGGGCGGATTGTTCTCCCCGCTGCACCAGCTTAGCGATGCCAAGGCTTCCTTCGGGGTGTACAATAGTCCGCTCTCGGAAGCCTCGGTACTGGGCTACGAATACGGCTACAACGTGTTCGCACCCGAAACCCTCGTGATCTGGGAAGCACAGTATGGCGACTTCGCCAATGCCGCACAGGTAATCTTTGACCAGTTCATCGCTGCCGGGCGCGCCAAATGGACGCAGCGCAGCAATCTGACGATCCTGCTGCCGCATGGCTATGAAGGCCAGGGACCTGAGCATTCCAGCGCGCGGCTGGAGCGGTATTTGCAGCTCTCCGCAGAGGAGAACTGGACCGTGGCGAACCTAAGCTCTGCCGCACAATATTTCCACCTGCTGCGCCGCCAGGCCGCTTTGTGCGGCAAGAGCGATGCTCGCCCGCTCGTGATCATGGCCCCCAAGAGCCTGATCCGCAACCCGCGCAGCACTTCCTCCGGAGCCGAACTGGCTTCGGGCGAATTCCAGCCTGTACTGCCAGAACCGCTTCTCGGCGGCAACCCCGGCGGAGTCAAACGGCTGGTGGTGTGCAGCGGCAAGGTGACTCTGGATCTGCAGACCGAGCTGGAGGCTGGCAAAGACCAGGACTGGTCGTGGCTGCATATCCTCCGTCTGGAGCAGCTGTATCCTTTCCCTGAACGGGAACTGGCTGCGCACTTGAGTGCACTGGGCTCGCTTACAGAAATCGTATGGGTGCAGGAAGAACCGAAGAACATGGGCGGCTGGAGTTATGCCGAACCCCGGCTGCGGGCCATCGCTCCGCAGAACGTCAAGGTGCAGTATATCGGCCGTCCGGAGCGGTCCAGCCCGGCCAGCGGTTATGCTGACGTGCATACTTTTGAACAGCGGCGTATAGTTACAGAAGCCCTGAAATTGAATTCGCAAGTACAAGCGGCTGTACCGTCTTCCCGCTAGAGGGCGGTGTCACGATAATGAAACTATTCTATTTGGGGAGGTAACGGCCTGTGTCCGAAATTAAAGTACCCGATTTGGGCGAATCCATTTCCGAAGGAACCATCTACAAGTGGCTGGTAAAAGAAGGCGACACGGTCGGCCAGGGGGATGTGCTGGCTGAGCTGGAGACCGACAAGGTCAACCTGGAGATCAGCGCGGAGGAGGACGGTGTCATCTCCTCCCTCCTGCGCCAGGCCGGCGAGAATGTGGCCGTCGGCGAGACGATCGGCATCATCGGCAGCGGCGCCGGCACGGCAGGCGCTGCTGCGCCGCAGGCCGCTGACGGCGGCCAGCCGGAAGCGGCGGCTGTGGGCAGCAACGCGCCAGCCGCGGCCGCGCCGGTTGTTCCCGCCGCACCGGAAGGAGCGGCGGCAGGCACTGCGGCCCTGGCTTCGCCGGGGGCGCGCAAGCTTGCGCGGGAGCGGGGCATCGACCTCGGCGAGGTCAGCGCCCGCGACCCTATCGGCCGGATTGCTGCGGCCGATGTGAAGGACCACGGCGCAGCCCGGCCGGAGGCCGCTGCGCCAAGCGCTCCGCCGGCGGCAGTGAAGCCGGCTCCGGCGAAGCCTGCGGCGGCGGGCTCTGCGCCGCAGGAGGACGGCAAAGCCGTCGAGCGCAAGCGCATGTCGCGCAGACGGCTGACCATCGCGAGCCGCCTCGTCGAGGCGCAGCAGACTGCGGCCATGCTGACCACCTTCAACGAGGTGGACATGACCGCAATCCTCGACCTCCGCAAGCGGCGCAAGGATGCCTTCAAAGAGAAGCATGATGTCGGACTCGGCTTCATGTCCTTCTTCACCAAGGCCGTGATCGGCGCGCTCAAGGCCTATCCGCTGCTGAACGCTGAGATCGACGGCGAGGATCTCCTGATCAAGAAATACTACGACATCGGCATTGCCGTGTCTGCCAAGGAAGGCCTCGTAGTGCCGGTTGTCCGCGACGCGGACCGTCTGAGCTTCCCGGAAATTGAGCGGCGGATCGGCGAGCTGGCCTCCAAGGCCCGCGCCAATACGCTCAGCCTTCCGGAGCTGCAGGGCGGCACCTTCACCATCACCAATGGCGGGGTATTCGGATCGCTCATGTCGACACCGATCCTCAACACCCCGCAGGTCGGCATTCTCGGCATGCACAAGATCCAGCTCCGTCCGATCGCCCTGGACGAAGAAAGAACCGTCAACCGCCCGATGATGTACATCGCGCTGTCCTATGATCACCGCATTGTAGACGGCTCCGAAGCGGTTAGCTTCCTCGTAAAGGTCAAGGAGCTGCTGGAAGATCCTGAAGCGCTGCTGCTGGAAGGGTAGCCTTGCCTTTAGAAGGCTAAGCCTGTATAACTCGGGGACATCAAATCACCACAAATCTAGGGATAATTTCATTCAAGGGGGCTGTGCGGACCGTTGCAACGTTCGCATAGCCCTCTTTTCGCTATAACACCGGCTTTCTGAGGACTTCTTGCGTCGGCATCCCTTTCGCAACGTTACCCGGCAGATGGGCAAGTAGAATTTCTCCACCTAATTTCCCAAAATTCGCACATCAGGGAAGATTAGTGGGAATTTCTCCATCTAATCCAGGAAATTTAGCCCCATACGGCCACTTTTAGCTGAATTAGTGATACTTTTTCCCACTAAATTTATTTTCAGACCGGCTGGGCCAGGATTAGTGATACTTTTCCACTTAAACGGAGTGAGCTAAGCAGCCAAAGTTAAATCAATGGCCCCGACTTCGCAAAGTTTGTGGAAGCCGGGGCCATTGTACACTTTTATGTCTATAGCTCCATGAGTTAGGAGGGTGCAGCCGCTCTGTCTGCATAAGGCTCTCCATGAGGCTCTCCGTGGGGCTCTCCTTGAGGCTTTACATGAGGCTTTACATATGAGGCTCTCCATGGGATTCTCCATAAGGCTCGCTCTCTACGGGGCTCTCCATGAGGCCCCCTGCCCCCCGTCCTGTCTACAACCCGCCCTTCATCAACTCTCCCGCCAGCTTCAGCAGCTGCTCCTTGGTCAATATCCGGTCCCCGTGGGTGGTAAGCGTATAATACGCATCCTGCGCTTCGTTGTACCAGTTCAGATAATGGTAGCTGAAACCCGGCTTGATATCCGGCCTGTCCACATGATTGTAGACTATATCCCGCCTTCTACCTTGAGCTTCTCCGGCTTGTTCCCCGGCTCCTGATATACCTGCACTTCGCCCCCATGAAGCAGGGTGGCACTAAGATCGATAAAAGCTCCTTGCCTGGTATATTTCGCCTGCACACCTACCGCTTCAGTCCAAGGCACCGCCTTCATGAACAACAGATTCCGCTTCTGATCCTGTTTCGCCTCGTCAATCAGCTCACTTAATGTCTGACGGTAGAACGGGCTGCTGTCCAACTCTGCCTTTGTAGGATATCTGGGATAAGCGGAATAGTCTGTTATCCGCTGCTCCTTGTAGGCAAACTGCAGCAGGCTGCCCGATCTCTCAGAGAGCGGCTCCCCTCTGAAATAATAGGCAATCTGCTCACCCGACTTGGCAAAATCCATCAGCTTCCACTCATACGGGTAATAAGCGGCCATCCTTTTCGGCTTAAGTAATTCTGCACATTTTACAACAATATGAGTGCTGATTAAGCCAACTAGGTGGAAATCCTGCACATTATGCAACAACGTGAGTGTTGAACAGGCTGGACAGGCTGAAATCCTGCATTTTGTACAACAAATAATGTTCTTGGCGCCTTAAACGATAGAAATCCTGCATTCTGTACAACAAAATCTGATTCGAAAGCTTCACCGCCAAACGTATAAGCTTCACCCATCAAAGGAGCTTTGTCTTGTGAATATAGGCTCAGTGCGCTTACCTCATCTAATCATTCCGGCAAAATTGATAGTTCAATCTATATAGTTTTCTTCTGTACATCATTTCACAGAAGCAGCCCCGCTGTCCTTCCATAAGCCTGTATTATATCCGTGCAGGCAGCACAAAAAAGAGATACCCACCCCCGTCACGGTGGTCTGGATATCTCTTTTTCGAATACTATTCTCTTTGTCTAGTAATGTACTTCAAGCCGGCATAAATCTATATATGGCTCAAGCCGTACGCCGTGAAGGCTTCAGGCTTATTCCCTTTTCTCTGGCCTGCTTCTGCACCGGAGGCTTCAGGGAAACCGCAAGGATACAGGCCAGGATGCACAAGAGGCCGATGACGGTGAAGGTAGGCTTGAAGCCGCCGAGGAACGCAGCGACGAACGAGCCGGACAACGCGCCGATCCCGAAGCCCTGGTAGACGATGCCATAGTTCTTGCTGTGATTGGCAAGGCCGAAGAAGTCGCCAACAATCGCCGGGAACACCGTAATGTTCCCCCCGAAGCAGAAAGCAATGGCAGCCACACAAGTGAAGAACAGCCCATAGCTTAGGGTGGCGTAGCTTAGCGTCAGCGTCGCGATGGCAGTGACCAGAAGTGTGGCGCTGACCAGCTTCAGCCGGCTCATCCGGTCAGACAGCGCTCCAAGAATCAGCCGTCCGGCGGTATTGAAGATAGCGATCATTGCCACGGCATTGGCCGCCGTAGCGATATTCAGCCCTGCAAGCTGAACGCCGATATCCTTGACGACACCAATCAGGTAGAGGCCGCTCATGCATGCGGTGAAAAAGACCACGAACAGCAGATAGGCTTCCTTGGTGCGGAGCATTTCTTTGACGGTGTAGTCTTTCGCCGCCGCTGAAACGGCGGCACCCGAAACACCAGCAGTTGAAGGAGCTGCTGACCCCGGAGCCGCTTGTACCTGTACGGCCACAGGCGCTTCCCGAACCAGCATCGAGCCGATCACGATCATGGCCATGACCATAAGGCCCCAGTACAGAAAGGCATTTGATACTCCTGCGGAATCAATCAGACTGCCGTTGATATATTTGAAGAGCAGGCTTCCTGTTCCATAGGCACCCACCGATACACCGGAGATTAAGCCTTTGTTCTTCGGGAACCATTTAATCAGATTGGACAGCGACGTAATATACGCTGTTCCGTCCGCATAACCAACAACTACACCGGCCAGCAGGTACAACATCGGAAGGGAGCGGGCCTGTGAACTGAAGATCAGACCCAGACCCAGCATAATCCCTGCGGCAGCGGTCAGTCTGCGGAGCCCGAGCCGGTCCTGCAGTTTCCCCGCAAACAGTGTCGCGAAGGCCAGGGCAAAGCTGGTAATGGAAAAAGTTATCGAGACAGAGCTGAGCTCCCAGCCGAATTTACTGACAAGCTGCGCATTGAACAGGCTCCAGGTATAGATCGTGCCCAGTCCCATTTGCATAATCACTGTACCTAACACAATGAGCCACCGCTTGCTGCCCGCTATAGTCGTCATGGACAATTCCTTCTTTCTCTCTATTGATCGCTTCGAGGCTTTCTTTGCCTCTTCATTGTAGCGAACTTGCACTTTCTTGAGAGAAATCCGGAATGAGATGACATCTACAGGGAATGAACTGCCGTTAAATGCGCATGATCTGCCTGAATTCCTTCACCTTGCTGCGGCTGACCGGCACTTCAAAGTCCAGATCACGCAGCCGGAGCAGGTAGGTATTGTTGAACCAGGGGATAATTTCCTTGATTTTGGACAGGTTCACCAGATACGAACGGTGACAGCGGAAGAAGCGGTCCTGCGGCAAACGGCTGTGAAACTCACTGATGCTGAGCGCCATGTTGTACTCTTCCCCTTTAGTAATGACACTTGTCGTTTTCTCCTGAGCGGAAGCATAATAGATCTCATCAGCATCGACGACGATAATCTTCTCATTTTTCCACAGGTTGACCTTGTCGCTCAGCTTCACATGCTCCTCTTCCCCTTGATGTCCGCGCGCAGCAAATGCCACCTCCAGCTTATGCAGCATCGCCTTGATCCGCGTTTCGCTGTAAGGCTTCAGAATATAGTCGAAGGCTTCGATCTCGAAGGCCTCGGCAGCATGTTCCTTGTACGCGGTAATAAAGACGATATAGGGCTTGACCGAGAACCGGCTGATATTCTGGGCCAGCAGCACACCATCGATGGAAGGAATATTGATATCCAGAAAAATCACATCCACTTCCTCCGTCTGCAGATACTTCAGTGCGTCCAGACCGTCCTCGAACTCTCCGGCAATCCTTATGGCGCTGTTTGCTCCGATCAGAAAGGCAAGCTCCTGCCTTGCCAGCACTTCATCCTCTACAATTATCGCTCTCATCGCTGCTCCTTTGTCACGTCAAAATAAATTTCCGTCCCCTGATCCAGCCGGTGGATCGTCAGGCCTTTGCCGTAAATTAGCTTCACCCGCTGATGCACATTGTACAGTCCTATTTTGTGATCCGGCATGTTTCCGCTGTAGACCTTCCCGATCGTTTCCTCGCTGATCCCTATACCGGTATCGGTAATGCCGATCCGCACCGCGCTTCCCAGATCTTTTACCGAGATGGTCACCGTACCTTGGCCTCTCACCTTCAAAATGCCGTGAACAATCGCATTCTCCACCAAAGGCTGAATAATCAGACTGGGAATACGCACCTCCAGCTCGTCAATCTCATATTCCACAGCCAGACGGCTGCCGAAGCGCGCTTTTTCAATCTCCACGTACTGCTGGACCTGCTGGAGTTCGCGCCGGATATCGATGAATTCGTCGGTCAGCTCCAGATTGTAGCGCATATAGCCCGACAGATTGACGATCAGCTCCCGCGCCTTATCCGGGTCAATGCGAATGGAAGAAATAATGGCGTTCAGCGCATTGAACAGAAAATGGGGATTAATGCTTGTCTGCAATGCCTTCAGCTCCGCCTTGTTGGCCATCTCCTTGATGTCCTCCACCCGCGACACTTCCATTAGCGTCGAGATGATCTGTGACAGCCCCACCGCCATTGCCTGCAATGAATAAGTGATTTTGTGGGCTTTGGTGTAATAAATTTTAAGCGCACCTGTGACCTCGCCCTTCTCTTTCAGCGGAATGATAATCAGCGAACGAATCGCCCGGTTCATATACTCCGTATCATCGTCGCGGATCGTAATCTCGCCGCTGCGGAGCGTCATCTTCGTCTCTTCACTGATAATCTCATTCGTCTCGGCATAATACTCCTCTCCAACGCCGACATAGGCGCGGATGTAGCGGGTATCGGTAATGGCTACCGCGTCGGCTCCAATGTCCTCCTTAATAATCCCGCAGATGATGCGGAGCGACTGGGGAGTGATGCTGCGAAAATAAGGCAGGGTCTTATTGGCAATATCCAGAGCCAGCTTGGACTGCTTCGCGGCAATCCGTTCCTTCTCCCCTTCCACGCTCTGAACGAGCAAGACTATAAGACCGACACTGATCTGGCCGGCAATCATCGGAAAAGCGATCTTCGAAACGATATCCACACCAAGCGACGCCGGATTGGCCATGACCAGAATCAGCACCATCGTCAGCGCTTCACAGGCCATCCCGGCCAGGATGCCCGCAATCCAGCGGTGCTCTGCCGAAGTACGGCGGTAAATGACACCCGAGACCATCCCCGCTGCAATACTCGTAATCAGGCAGGGGACCGAAGTAATTCCGCCAATATCAATCAGAAAACGGTGAACTCCGGAAATGACCCCGGTGATCAGGCCCACCCAGGGACCGAAGAGGATTCCGCCGGCGACGATAGCGATGATCCGCACGTTCACCAGCGACCCCTCGACATTAATCCCCGTGTAGGTCCCGAAGATCGCGAACAGGCTAAAGATTACCGTCACCATCGCCAGCTCCTGGGGAGCATAAGCTCCCTGGACAAAAATCTCTTTAAACCGCGGCACCCGTGTCAGCACAAAGAGGCACATCAGCAGCAGCGCCGCTCTTTCGAACAATTGCAGCAGTATCGTCAGGTTATGCTCCACAGTTACGCCTCCAAAGGTCAATCTACCGGTTCATTATAAGAGTGCTGCTCCAGATTAGCAATTTATCCGCTGTTCCTGCAATTCCTTTTATAATACCCCTCCTTGCAGATTCAGTCTTATAATAAGAGAACTTGGGGGAATAAACCCAGAACGTTTTGTAAAACCGATCTATATTACTAATCTATATTATGGAGGTGTTGATTTGCGGATACATCATGAATTGGACCTGCTGCGGGTTGTAAAAGAAGACCGCTGGATGATGAACATCCTGGCTGCTGTGAGGGATTTGCATTTGCCGGACTCCTGGGTCTGCGCCGGTTTTGTGCGTTCCAAAGTGTGGGATGTGCAGCACGGGTTTACCGAAAGAACCCCCTTGGGGGATGTGGATGTAATCTATTACGACCCGGACGATATCCGTGAGGAAGTGGAAAAATCCTGGGAAGCGCAGCTGCGGAGCACAGCTCCCTCTGTCCCCTGGTCGGTCAAAAATCAAGCGAGAATGCATACAGTTAACGGCCTCGCGCCATACTCCTCATCCACAGACGGCATGTCCAAATTCCCTGAAACGGCAACCGCGCTGGGCCTTGCCATGGATGAGTATGGAGAGCTTAGGCTAGCCGCTCCGCATGGGGTTTCGGATGCGCTGGAGCTGACCGTCCGCCCGTCGCCGCACTTCAGGGCGAATTCGCAGCTGCATCCTATCTATGAGGCACGGGTTGCCGGGAAGAACTGGCAGGCCGTCTGGGATCAGCTGCAGGTGCTTTCCGTACGGGAGAATTAATCCAAAAGACAAGAACAGCACATCGTTGATAACACTGCTATATAGAGTGAACTTAAGATCTTTACATTAGGGACTTCGTTGGGACTCCGGAGAATGTTTGGACTTCCGGCCGCTGTTGTCTGCAGATTTCTTGATTTGTACCGCTGTTCGCGGTGGAAATCCGCAGACAAAGGCGGACGCTACCGCTCCTCCAGTTCCAAACTTCCCCTCCATCCCTTTTCCCTTTTGTTCGTTTTTCAAGTTCGCTTTATATAGGTGGAAAAAGGAAACTTATTTCTCCCCCAAATAAACATTCGTGAGGTTTTAGTGGAAAAAAGGAACTTAATCAGGCCATATTATCCTGTCAGGAGCGAAATGAGCTGAATTAGTGATACTCCACTTGGCTACCGGGACGCAGGGATACTCGAGCAAATTAGTGATACTTTTTCCACCTAACGGAACCGGAAGATACGAACGCTTCTTACACAAACGTCCTGACGCTGCCAGCAGACTTTCAAAAACGGCATTTCTGCCGTTTATTCTTAAAAATCTCTTATCCTAACAATTTCCCATACATACAAAACGCACCGCCGTCCGCGAAAAAAGCTGCCTCATCGCAGACAATTCTACTCTAAGACAGCTCTTCATGTTCCTCACCGTTGCTTAAGCCGCACGCTCCTTCTTACCCCAGCATTCCCCGCGCAATCCATACCCCGGCCGCTCCGGCCTGGGCCAGGCCGCGGGTGATGCCCGCGCCGTCACCGCCACAGTAGAGGCCTGAAATTTCAGTTTCCAGGTTCTCCGTAAGCTTCGGACGGGCCGAGTAGAATTTGGCCTCCACGCCATAGAACAGTGTATGCTCGGAGGCGATGCCCGGAGTGACTTTTTCCAGGGCCTCCACCATTTCGATCAGGCTCTTCATTGTGTTATAAGGCAGCACCAGCCCGAGATCGCCAGGCACCGCTTCCTTCAGCGTAGGCTCCAGAAAGCCTTCTTTAATCCGGGTTTCGGTGGAGCGCCGTCCGCGCAGGATATCCCCGTATTTCTGTACAATGACCCCGCCGCTGGACAAATCATTGGCCCGCTTGCAGATTTCCCGGGCATATTCATTCGGCTTGTCAAAAGGCTCCGTGAAGGTATGCGAGACCAGCAGCGCAAAGTTGGTATTCATGGAACCCAGCGCAGGGTCCTTGTAGGAATGGCCATTGGCCGCCATCACGCCGCTGTGGTTCTCAACAACAACATGTCCGGAAGGATTGCTGCAAAAGGTGCGGACACGCGTGCCTACAGATGTATTAAAAATGAACTTTCCTTCATAGAGATGCTCATTAATCTCTCTCATGACGACATCCGAGGTTTCCACCCTTACACCTACATCGACCTGATTGTTGTACATCTTGAGCCGGCGCTTCTTCAGGACATCCGTCAGCCAAGCAGACCCGTCGCGCCCCGGTGCGATCATCACTTTGTCCGCCGCATAGCTCTCGCCGTTCTTCAGTGTAATGCCCGTAACCCGGTGCTTGCCCTCTTCCTTAACCGTAACAATATCCTGAACCTCAGTTTTGAACAGCATATCGATCCGTACCCGCAAATATTCGTATATGGATTTCAGGATTTCCAGGTTCTGCTCTGTGCCGAGATGACGCACCTGCGCCCGCAGCAGCTTAAGCCCGGCGGCGTATCCCCGCTGCTCGATGCCCCGGATGCTTTCGGTGGTCGGATCGGTAATTACCGGTGTGGCCCCATGCTCCAGATTGATGGCATCTACATACTGGATCAGCTCCAGCACTTTGGAGGGTGCCAGATAATCTGTCATCCAGCCGCCAAATTCAGTGGTGATATTGAACTTTCCGTCACTGTATGCGCCCGCTCCCCCAAAACCGGCGGTAATCGAACACGCAGGCAGACAGCCGGCGAATTCCTTGCGTCCCGAGGCCGGAGGGCAGAGTTTGATTTTCTCCTCCAGAATCGGGCAATTGCGCCGGTATATATCATGGCCTTTGTCTACCAGCAGCACCTTAAGCTCAGGGGCCTTGCGCGTCAATTCATAGCAGGCAAAAATTCCAGCCGGTCCGGCACCCACGACAATCACATCATATTTACTCATTGGTTTCTCTGTTCCTCCCAGGAAGAAACGGTATCGCTGTCCTTTATTTAAGTTGAACTTTAGTTTTACATTGTGGGTATAGACGTCACTGCGGGGAATGTTTGGACTTCCAGCCGCTGTTGTCCCCAGATTTCTTCAATGGAACCGCCTTTTGCGGTTGAAATCCGGTGACAAAGGCGGACGCTACCGCTCTTCCAGTTCCAAACTTCCCCTCCGCATTTCTACCCTTTTATGAATTTTTAAGTTCATCTTATCTAGCAAGGCCTCGTCCGTTTCTGCGATCATAATAGTTCTTGCAGAACGCAGCACAAAAAATCCCGACCACTTCATAGGTATGCCAAATGCACCCTATTCGTAGCCAGGAATTTACGGTTCCCTGTAGAGACCCCCAAACCTTATCTTTGAGGATATACGAACAGCTAATCATTGTTTGTTGAGCCACTTGAAATATTACAGAACATAGACGAATGTGTCAAGGAGGTTTAGCTCCCATAATTCGTGTTTTGCCCGTGTTATACATAATAACTATCTATACAATGCTAAACAATAGCCAAAACACGAACATTTTCCCCGGAGTAACCCTTGTGTCATTCTTTGGAGGAAAAGCGTGATTATTGTCGAATATATAGATATATTGCCACTGGAAAAGAGGAACATCTTATGCATATCCCACCACCTGCTCCTCGCCAAACGTATTGGAACCGCATGATCCTCAACGCTTTCTGGCTGGTACTGCTTGTCCATCTGCTCACTCAGACCGTAATCTCTTTGTCCATGCAGGGGGATGATCCCAGGTTATCGGGCAAAAGCTACCTGTTCGGCAATGTACTGCTGCCCGACATTATGATACTGGGAACCCTGCTTGTACTTGAGGCCATTTATAAATGGCGCCCCCTGTTATCGGAAATTTCCAATGTTGCCGCAAGCCATTTGATCGCGATAGTGATGATCTTAAATTTAAGTGATGTTTTCTATGTGAAGCCGCTTATCATGCTAATCCCTTTGCTGGTATCCATGCTCTATTTGAGAAGCACCTACTTGAAAGCCACTTCCATTTTATGTGTGACGTACATGATCCTGCTGCTGTTGGATACTTCAGTCTATGATAATAGCTTGCGCATCCAGAATATGATCATCGCATTCATCTTGACCGGAACTGCACTTGCGGGTTTTGCCCTCATTGCCCGGGGGCGTGATCTGATGCAGTCTCTGGAGAGCTCGCTGAAATCGGAGCAGGATTTGCGCATCCAGAATATCATCATGGACCGCCTGTCGAAGGTTGATCCTTTGACCGAACTGTATAACCACAAGACCTTTCACGAATATCTGGGCTGGCTGATTGAGCATCAGCAGAGCAATCCTTTTCCCATGCAGCTGGCGGTGCTGGACATCGATAACTTCAAAAAAGTAAATGATCAGTACGGGCACTGGGTCGGAGACATTGTGCTGAGACAGGTTGCCGGGATCGTGCTGAAGCATATCGGCGCAGATGATTTCGCCGCCAGGTATGGTGGCGAAGAATTCGTTGTGATTCTGACCGCCAAGCCGCTGGAGGATTCCCGCAGGATCATGACGCAGATTCTTCACGGCATTGCCGCATTGCCTGTTGCCGAGATGGATGGAAACTCCGTAACCGTCAGCATTGGCATGCATGACTATGCCGGAACAGACTCCAAAAGCTCTACCTTTCAGCAGGCGGACGATGCGCTGTACGAGGCTAAAAAAACAGGAAAAAATAAAATTGTCGTTGTCTGATTCAGGCCGGACAGCTTACAGAGCCGCCAAAGCCAAAAAAAGCCTCCAGAGCGGATATGCTCTGGGGCTTGTTTGGCATTACAATTTTATTCTGATGGTATTACTGTGAATACCCCGGCCCATGACGTCTCTGCGGCTCCAGCAGTTCAATGACTCCGCGCTGCGGTACTGGACGGCTAATCAGATAGCCCTGCACCTTGTCACAATCCGCTTCCTTAAGGAATGCCAATTGGTCGGCATCCTCCACTCCCTCTGCGACAACGTCCAGTCCCATTTTGTGTCCCAGAATAATAATAGTCTGCACAAAGGACTGGCTGTACCCCTGGTCTGCCAAAGAGTCGATAAAGATTTTGTCCATTTTGAGTGTGGAGATCGGCAGCTGCTGCAAATAGCTCAGAGAAGAGTAGCCTGTCCCAAAATCATCAAGAGCGATGCGGATTCCGCGCGATTTCAGAAATTCCAGCTTGCTTACCGTGTTTTCAAAAGATTCCATAAAGATAGACTCGGTAATTTCCAGCTCCAGGCAATTTGGCGCAAGCCCGCTTTCCTCCAGACTGTCCAGCACAATATCCACAAAATCATCCTGCAGCAGTTGAATAATGGAGATATTCACTGAAATTTTGTAGGGAAGGCCTGTGCGGTCATTCATGCTTTTCATAAAAGCGGAGGCTTCTCTAAGCACCCACTCCCCGATATAAATGATTAGTCTGGAGTCTTCGGCAATTTTGATAAAGGAAAGCGGAGACACAAAGCCCAGCACCGGACTGTTCCAGCGGATCAGCGCTTCGAAGCCCGTAATGAGCCCCGTCTTGATCTCCACCTGCGGCTGGTAATGCAGCTCAAATTCATTGTTGTTCATCGCACTGCGCAGATGCTTCTCAATGTTCATCCGTTCATTAAATGACATGTGCATGGACTTATCGTAAACCACAAAGGTGTTTTTCCCTTCCTCCTTGGCCCTGTACATGGCAACATCGGCATTCATCAGGATTTCCTCCGTAGTCTCCCCGTCTTCAGGGTAGAAGGAGATTCCGATACTCACGGAAATATACAGGTTGCTCTCGCCGATCAGAAACGATCTGCGGAAGGAGCGGAGGATACTCTCCGCCAGATTCAGCACCTCTGCGCGGTCCTCCACGTCTTTGATAAACACCACAAATTCATCCCCGCCAAGCCGGGACAGCATATCCCCCTCGCGCATAACCGACTGCAGCCTTTCACTGGCCTGGCGGATCAGAATATCTCCCGACTTGTGGCCCAGGGTGTCATTGATATATTTGAAATTATCAGTATCCACGAACAGAAGCGCCGCTTTCCCTCCCGGACGGTGGAAATAACTCTCCATGGTGTCCAGCAGAAGGATGCGGTTGGGCAAGCTGCTGAGTGAATCCATATACGCCAAACGGTGCATATTTTTTTGATTCTCCAGCAGCATATCGTATTGGCCCACAAGCTCCTCCTGCGTGGCTGTCAACTGCTCATAGGTAGCCTCCAGTTCCTGGTAGCTGTTGCCCAGCTGGAACTCGGCCTGCTTGCGTTTGCTGATATCGATTAGGGAACCCAGGAACAGCACAATTTTGTCCTTGGGGTCTACAATTGCCTTGCCGCGCACTTCAAACCAGACATAACGGTTGTCCTTAGTGCGCATGCGGTACTCTATTTCATAGATCGGCGTCAATCCGGCCAGATGCTCCTGGCGCGCCTGGCGGGCCGGTTCTTGATCATCGGGATGAATAATGCTGAGAACGCCGTCTTCGAACGAGTTGATCTCCTCCTTCGTATATCCCATCACCTCATACCAGCGTTCCGACAGATTGTACATGCCGCTCTCCCAATCCAGCTCCCACATGTAGGCACCGGACCCTTCGGATGCCAGCCGGAAGCGGCGTTCGCTGGCTTCCAGCTTGTTGAACTGCTCCTGCAGTTCCTCTTCAGTGGCCGCAAGCTCTTCGTAGGTAGCCTCTAGCTCCTGGTAGCTGTGCTGCAGCTTGAGCTCGTTCTGCTTGCATTCTTCAACGTCCATCCCGACCAATACGAAGATATCCTCCGCCTGCGTGTCCATCCCCTGAATAAGGGCAGTCCGGAAGGAGAAGTACCGCGCTTCAGGTGAATGGTCCGGAAGCTTCAGCTCCACATTGCTGACATAATCCTGGTAGACGGCTCTGACAAGCAGCTCTCTAAGCGCTGCGGCCCCGCCGGAGAGGCCGGGGATCTCATCGAGGTTTGCACCGAGCACATCCTTCTCTTTCAGTCCTGTCATGCTTGCCGCATACTGGTTGAACCGTATAATCCGCTTATCGGCATGCACCGCCCATACGATCATCCCGCTATGCTCAATCACATCCCTGAAAAACGCCTGTTCCGAATGAATGGTCCGCCGAAGATGCCTGATGTATATTCTGAGGGCAGCGATCACAGTAACCAGGAGAAATAGACCGATGACAATGCCGGAGATCACCCGGCCGCGGATCATCGATGTGTAATTCTCGGAATGGGTGAAAAAATATTGCTGATACAGCTCTTCAAAAGCCCCCGACTGCTGAAGCCGGTCAAGCCGGGCATTTATGTAAGTGACTAGCTGAGGTTCGGACTTGCTGATGCCGTAAGCCACATCCTGGGGGTACAAATTACTCAATCTGCGGACAATATTGCCGGTCAGGCCCTGTTCAACGATTAAGTAGTCCACCACCTCCTGATTCTCAAAGAGCAGGTCAATCTCGCCCTTCTTCAGGGCTTCCAGCGCTTGTGGTACTGTTGCATACTGTATGTATTGGGAAACATCTGTTTGATTGCGCAGCACGGTCTCGGAATATTGTTTCTTCCCTACGCCGACTTTATAATTTTTCAGGGTGCTTAGCTTGATCTCTTCTTGGAGCGCCTGCCGGGAGTATACGGAGATATAGCTTTTGAACACGGGCTTGGAGAACAGGGTGTCCTTCTTGCGTTCCTCTGTTACGGCCATAAGGCCTGTAGTATCAATCTCTCCCCGGGTCAGCCGTTTGTATGTTCCCTCCCATTCGCCCGTACTGTAATGAATTAAATACGACTGCTTCTCAAAAATCATACTCGTCAGGTCTATATCGAAGCCGGTCAGGTACCCGTTCTGAAGGTACTTGTATGGCGGATAACCCAGTTCAGCCTGATATCGTATTTCCTGTCTTTCGGCGTGAGCGGATGCAGGGGGCGCGAGCATGAACACAATGCTAATCAGAAGCAAGAGTTGACACCGCTTCATCGCAATTCTCCTTTTTCAAGAAATCAGCTAACAGCACTTATAACAAGCTTTATTCGACAAAAAATGGTATGTTTCCTGCAAGCGGTCCCCCTCAGGGTGATAAAATATGCAAAATCTGCCGATAAAATATTTATTCAAAAAAACGGATATCCTTTTATTTTTTATATTGCTTTTTAGGTAAAAAGTGTGGATAATAACAGTAACGGTTGATAATGATTATCATTATTGAAATAAAGGAGACTGAACACCCATGAACGCAGCCACTACCCGCACAGCATTGAAGGTTGACGATTATCTGGATCTGCTCAATCTTGCTGTAAAAGTTGGAGATTTGAAATGGCAAAAGGAAATCAAATCCAGGTTACAATATATACTCTGTCTGGAAACCAGATAGCACTTATGCAGTTACGCCGCACTTCCCGGTCAGGGAAGGCGGCTTTTTTAATGGCGCAGGAACAGAAATAGGCCTTAGGATGTTTAATGATATAATGTAACAAGCAGCATAATATACAAGCAAATAGTCTACCTGCAGATCGGAGCGTGCCAGCTTGAAAAAAACCTTTGTCTTGTTTCTGATGTTCAGCCTGCTATGGATGCCTGATATGTACGCGGCGGGAATTCCCGCCCGGCAAGGAATAGTTACCGATGAGGCCAGCCTGCTCACGAAGCAGGAGACAGCCGCTATTGCAGCAATTGCTGAGGGAGACCGCTATACCATCCAGGTGCTGACTGTCGATTCTCTGGATGGGGCTGAGTCCGGGGCCTATGCCACTGACGTCTATGATTCCTGGGACCTGACGCCGCGGGATGTTCTCCTTCTGATCTCTGCCGGAGACCAGAAGGTTGAACTGAACTTCAACAATCCGGGCCTGCAGGGATATATCAACTCCTGGTCTCAGGCCCAAGGTGGAGCTTTGGATACAGCAGCCATCACGGGACTGCTGGACACGTATTTTAATCCTTATGCCCGGGAAGGGGATTTTGCCGGGGGAATCCGTTCCATGATTCAGAAGCTGCACTCCTTCGGCGGCACCGGCAGCGGTGCGACTTCAGGCGGCGGCACAGTCGGTACCACAGACAGCGGCGCAGCCGGCCGCAGCAGCTCAAGCCCCGGGCTGCTGAAGATGGCCGGCATTGTCATTGGAATAGCGCTGCTGGCATTCATGCTGTATGTGCTGTTCACCGGCCTGCGCAGACGGGGGCAGCTCCGCAGCCAGCAGGAGCAGCTGGCCGGCTTGCTGGTCCGGGCGAACCGGGCGCTGGAATCCCTGCAGCCGTTCCAGGGAATTGTCCAAGGCAAGACGGGGGAAATGGTCGAGGGAATCTCCAAGCGGCTGTCTGCACAGCTGGTGGAGATCTCCGCATTGCAGAGCAGCCAAAGCTCGCAGCCTCCCTTCTACCGTCTGAAGGCGCTCCGGGCTGCCAGCTCACAGCTGCAGCAGACTGAAACAGCGTTCCGCTCCACGCTGGAGGAAGAAGAGCAGCGCATTGCCGTAATCAGTGATGCGGACCGCAACGTCAAGCAGCAGATTACCGAACTGAAGAAGGAAGCGCCTGAACTGAACCTCCAGCTTCAGAGTGCAGTCAAGGAGACCGGCTACGAGCTGCAGGAAATTGCCGGGGATCTGAAAGAGCTGGCTGAAGAGACCGCCAAAGCGGATGAGCTGGAGCTGTTCGACCCGATAGCCGCACAGGATATGACCGGGGAGGCGCAGGAGAAGCAGGCGCAGATCGAGCAGGATCTGCAGGATGTCGATACGTATGATGACAAATTGAATGGCTTTCCCGGCATTCTGGCGGCTGCCCGCAGCACCATTGCGGCAGTGATCGAACAGAATTCCCTCCACAATATGAAGGTCAAGCCTTACGAGAATCTGGAGCAGGCCTCCGCAGCTGCGGCAACACTCGAAGCTCCCCTGCGCAGCGGAGACATGGATGAGGTGCGCAAAATCGCCGCCCGCATGGATACCCTGCTGGGCGATGCCATTGCCATGACAGAGCGCCAGGCCCTGATCCGCCAGAACAACCTGAGGGATTTGGATACGGTCCGCAGCCGTTGGAGCGGGCTGTCTCAGCGGCGCAATGAGCTGCACAGCCGGATCGCCGAAGCCCGCAGCCGGTTTGCGGAGCATCATCTGGCTCCGCTTGAGGAAGTGCTGGAGACTGCGGGAACAGAGCTCCGCCAGGGGGCGGGAGAAGTTCCGCAGATCGAGACCTGGACCAGTGACCAGCGGGGGGAATATGACAATGCCCGCAATAGCCTGGACCAGCTGCTCAAGCTTCAGGAGGAAACCGCCCGGAAGTTCGACAATGCCGGGGAGAGTCTCGATATGCTGAGCCAGCGCCTGGCTAACGTCACACGGCTCCTGTCTGAAGGACAGGAGCGCGTAGACGCGGCCCAGCGGCGGCTGCAGAGCAAGGGAATCGCCTCCATAAGCCAATTCCAGCTCTCCCTGCTCCCTGAGTATGGTGAACTGGAGCAGCTGCTTTCCCTCCGGCCTTATAACCTGGATGAGCTGGAAGCGGCTGCACATGCCTACGAGTCCCAAATTTCCTCCTTCGTGGAAGAAGCGAACCGGCTCATACGCCAGAAGGAAGAAGAGGGGCGCCTGGCACAGCTGGCCATCCTGCGGGAGCAGCAGCGCCGGGAGGAGGCGCGCAAGCGCACCTCCTCTTCGGGCGGCTTTGGCGGCGGCAGATCATCGGGCGGTTCCTCTTGGGGAGGCGGCGGCCGCTCGTCCGGCGGGTCATCCTGGGGCGGGGGCGGCGGCAAATCCGGCGGAAACTCCTCCGGCGGCTCCAAGTGGTAGCAGCAAACATATCTTATGCAAAACGCCTCCGGTCCAGAATAACTGGCCGGGGGCGTTTTTGAGTTGAACTCTTTTCTCTTTTTATTCGTATTTTCTGAAATAACCAGAAATAATCAGAAAAAGAAAGAAAATGAGAGAACGACTTCATTATGTGAGTATACAAGGCCTTACACATATCGATTTGTAAATTTTTGTATTTATTTGAACATTGAGTAAAATAAACATTAGACTTACGATTAATCTGTTAATAAATTCCATAAAAGGCCGAAAGAAGGCGATCACATCGTAACACTCACCCTCTCATGCACCATGATCTATACCCGCATGTAATCATGTAAAGGTTTCTTAAACACAGGGAAAGGAATGTGAGGTTTTGTGAAAAAAGTTGCATTAGTGAGCCCATTAAGAACAGCTGTGGGTTCTTTTAACAACGGACTTTCAACATTAAGCGCTACAGAACTGGGAGCAGACGTGATGACGGCATGCCTTCAGCAAAGCCGCTTAGAGCCTGCATTGATTGATCAAATTTATTTAGGAAATGTCCTTCAAGCGGGCATTGGCCAAAATCCTGCCAGACAGGCGGCCCTAAAAGCCGGCATCCCTATTGATGTACCTGCATCAACAATAAACACGGTTTGCGGTTCAGGGCTTCATGCCGTCGCTTTAGCTTACAACTCTATTTTGGCAGAACAAGGCAGCGTCCTACTGGCTGGAGGTATGGAGAGCATGTCGAACGCCCCTTATGTGCTAAAGAATGCACGAAATGGCTACAAGCTTGGCAACGGTGAATTGATAGACAGCGTGGTAGCCGACGGCCTTACATGTCCCATCAATAAATATCATATGGGAATTACCGCAGAAAACATTGCCGCGAAATATAACATTTCAAGACTTGAGCAGGATGAGTTTGCCTATGGAAGCCAGATCAAGGCCAGGGAAGCCAAAAACAAGCAGGTTTTTGCAGAGCAGATTGTTCCCGTTTTGACCAAAACCAAAAAAGCAGAGATTTGGTTCTCGGAAGACGAACATGTAAGAGCAGATACAAGCAAAGAAAAACTTTCTAATCTAAAACCTGTATTTAAGGAAAACGGATCAGTTACTGCCGGAAATGCCTCGGGGATCAATGATGGGGCGGCGGCTGTACTTGTTATGTCGGAAGACAAATGCAAGGAGCATGCGGTACAACCGTTGGCCTATATCAAGGGTTATTCCCTTGTCGGCGTTGACCCTGCATATATGGGGATGGGTCCGGTGAAGGCCATTTCGTCACTGCTTAGGGAACAGGGAATTCCTCTTGAGGCCATCGATCTGTTTGAGATTAATGAAGCCTTCGCTGCACAAGCATTAGCGGTATTGAAAGAGCTGGGGATCAACCCGGAGAAGGTGAATGTCAACGGCGGCGCAATCGCGATTGGACATCCTGTCGGTGCAAGCGGAGCCAGAATATTGGTTACGCTCGTGCATGAAATGGTACGGAGATCTTCACGTTACGGCATAGCCTCATTATGCATTGGAACGGGTATGGGAATCGCGATGCTGGTTGAGAATGCACTCATCTAACACTCATCTAACACTCATCTAAAGGAAAGGGAGATTAAGATTGTTATGAATCCAAAAGAGGTTCTTTCACTGCAGTCCATGCCTGCGGCCAGCGCTAGTTACGGTCGTCCCCCCTACCGTTTCATCGACCGGGAATTTTTTATAATTACCTATGAATCCGACCCCGCTGCGATTAGACAGGCGGTCCCGGAACCTCTTCAGCCGGATGGAAGCAATACCGTTTCCTATGAATGGATCAAGATGCCTGATTCATCCGGTTTAGGAAGCTATGAGGAGAGCGGTATTGTCATCCCGTGTACCTTTCAGGGGGAACCCTGCAATTTTGTTGCCCAAATGTACTTGGATAACGCGCCTGCTATTCTTGGAGGACGTGAAATTTGGGGGTTCCCCAAAAAATGGGCGAATCCCCGCCTGAGTGTTGAAGGTACGGAGACGCTGACCGGTACATTACACTATAACCATGTCCTTGTGGCCATGGGAACCATGCCTTTCAAACATAACCTTCTCGATCAAGCGGACACGGCTGCAGCCATCGCAAAAACCCAAGTGAATTTAAAATTAATTCCCGATGTTGATGGTAGCCCTAAAATTGCGCAATTAGTGGCGTATTCTCTCGAGAATGTTACAGTAAAAGGCGCTTGGTCGGGGCCGGCCCGGTTAAACCTGATCCCCCATGTCAATGCTCCTGTAGCAGATTTGCCCGTTAAGGCGTATATCGGCGGCAAACATTTTATTGCCGATTTAACGCTGCCATACGCAAGAGTCATTCATGATTATCTCCAATAAACTTAGTTTTTTCAAAAAAAAAAAAATGTACAAGGAGTCAGAAACCATGAATAACAAGTTAATCTCCGCAGAAGACGCCGTTAAGAAGGTCAAAGACGGAGACACGGTGATGGTCGGCGGTTTTCTGGCCGGAGGCCACCCGGAACAGCTCGTGCGGGCGCTTGTCGAGACCCATTCGGCCGGTAATCTCACCATTATTTCCAATGATACAGGCACCACGGAATTATCTATATATAAGCTTGTAAAAAGCGGCAGAGTCAAGCGGATTTATGCATCCTATATCGGCTCCAATCCGGAAACGGGAAGGCTCCTTATGACCAAAGAAGCTGAGGTTAGCCTCTTCCCGCAAGGCACGTTAGCTGAAAAAATACGTGCAGGAGGTGCGGGTTTGGGCGGTGTTTTAACACCTGTAGGTGTAGGTACCATTGTAGAGGAAGGCAAAAGGAAAGTAGATATTGACGGAAGGGAATATCTGCTCGAACTGCCGCTCAAAGCGGACGTGGCGCTAATCCGAGCCCATAAGGCAGATGAAGCGGGGAATCTTGTGATCAACGGCTCCTCACGCAACTTCAATTTCGTTATGGCTATGGCGGCAGATTATGTAGTTGCCCAGACAGACGAATATGTAAAGCTTGGGGAGATTGATCCCAACCATGTCAACGTACCGGGAATATTTATCGACGCTATTGTAAAGGTAGGGGATATGCATGAATAACCGGGAATTTATTGTGAGAAGAATCGCCCAGGAATTCAAAGACGGCGATGTGGTCAACCTGGGGATTGGCTTGCCTACCATGGCGGTAGACTATATTCCGGATAATGTTCATATTATGCTGCAGGCTGAGAACGGAATCCTCGGTGTTGGCCCCAAAGCCGCAAAGGAACAAGAAAATATCGATTGTATCGATTCTGGCGGAAGTTATGTTACAACAATGAGCGGAGCTTGCTATTTTGACAGTGCGCTTTCCTTCTCCATCATCCGTGGCGGGCATGTGGACATCACCGTTTTGGGTGCCTTGGAGGTGGATAAGAACGGCAACCTTGCAAGCTGGATGATTCCAGGAAAAAAAGTGCCGGGCATGGGGGGAGCCATGGATTTGGTGGTCGGGGCCAAGCGTGTCATTGTAGCCATGGACCATGTGAACAAAAATGGGGAACCGAAAATATTAGAAAAATGCAAGCTTCCCCTGACTGCTGTAAATGTGGTGAAAACCATTGTAACCGAAATGGCTGTCATCGATGTGATTCCGGGCACAGGGCTGATGCTGAAGGAAATTGCGCCGGGCCTGTCGGTGGAAGACGTTCAAAAGGCAACCGGGGCGAAGCTGCTGGTCTCGCCAAATTTGAAGGCCATTGCCGTCTAAGCAAACCAAGCCCACCCTCCCAAATCCGGGGGAGCGGGCTTGGTTTGCCTTCTGTTTAACATTTAGCTGTCAGAATCCCCCCACTTCTCTAAGTGGGGGATGAATGTCAGCGGTCTTTCTCATCGACAATTATAACCCATAATATTACAATAAAACTATTCAGTCGTATAAAAAAATAGGTAGTGATATCAGTGGATTTGGACACAAATAATCATTCAGTATTCTCTCTTCATTATCACCTTGTTCTAGTCGTAAAGTACCGTAGAAAAGTAATAGACGGTGAAATATCTGATCGGTTAAAAGTGATTTTTGAGTCTATTCAGATGAATTACAATATCACTTTGCAGGAATGGAATCATGATAAGGATCATGTCCACATTCTTATGAAAGCTCACCCCAATAGCGATATTTCCAAGTTTCTGAACGCTTACAAAAGCGCTTCCTCTCGACTAATTAAGAAAGAATTTCCTATTATTCGTCAACAGTTATGGAAAGAATATTTTTGGTCAAGAAGTTATTGTCTGCTAACGACTGGCGGTGCACCTATTGAAGTCATCCGAAAGTATATTGAATCGCAAGGTCAGAAATGAGGTGAGCATGTGTTAAGGGCTTACAAATATCGAATCTACCCCACCCTTGAGCAGAAACACTACTTCGCTAACGTATTCGGATGCGTTCGCTTCATCTACAATAGAATGCTTGCAGATAAGATTGAGCACTACAAGCAGACCGAAACCATGCTTAACAATACACCCGCTCAATACAAAAAAGATTTTGACTGGCTGAAAGAAGTGGATAGCCTTGCTTTAGCTAATGCCCAGCTTAACCTGGACAAGGCTTATAAGAACTTCTTCCGCGATAAGAAAGTGGGATTTCCTAAATTCAAGAGTAAGAAAACAAATAACCATAGCTTCACAACCAATAATCAAAATGGAACCGTTGCGATTGAAAATGGAACGATCAAAATTCCAAAACTGAAAACTAAAATCAAAATCAAGTTGCACCGTCAACTCGTGGGACTTATCAAATCATGCACGATATCCAAAACACCAACAGGAAAATATTATGCTGCCGTATTGGTGGAAACGGGTGTCATCTCCTTGCCCAAATTAGAATCTAAGATTGGTGTTGATCTTGGACTGAAAGACTTTGCTATTACTTCACATGGCGAAATCATACCTAATCCTAAATATTTGCGAACGTCTGAAAAGCGATTAGTCAAGCTGCAAAAGGACTTGGCACGGAAGAAAAAGGGGAGCCACAACCGATATAAAGCAAGGCTAAAAGTGGCTAAGCTGCATGAAAAAATAGCGAATCAACGTAAAGATTTTTTGCACAAACTGTCCACCCAAATGATAAACGATAACCAAGTGATCGTTATGGAAGACTTGCGTGTAAAGAACATGATGCAAAATCACAAGTTGGCTAAAGCCATATCCGAAGTCTCTTGGAGCATGTTCAGAGAAATACTTACCTACAAATCTAAATGGTACGGTAGAGAATTAATCATTGCTCCTAAAAACTTTGCAAGCAGCCAGCTATGTTCATGCTGTGGCTACAAAAATGCAGAGGTAAAGAACCTGGGTGTACGTCAATGGACTTGTCCTGAATGTACTACACTACATGATAGAGATGTGAACGCAGCAAAAAACTTACTTAAATTAGCAATGTAATCTTGCAAAGATTAGGCTAGGAACTAGCCTATAAGCTTGGGTAGACTTGGAGCAGTAGCTCTATTGACCAAGAAGCACCCACCTCTTAGGTGGTGTGTAGTTCACTGCGTATCCTTGGGTTCATCATGCGGCTCATCCAGAAACGGCTTGTTCACATAATAATACATCACGCCCATCAGCACGCCTCCACCGATCAGATTCCCGAGCGTGACTGGCACCAGATTGTGCACCACACCGCCCCAGGATATCGTACCGGGATGATCCAGCACGAGGGCAATCGCAAACGTACACATATTGGCGATACTGTGCTCATAACCGGAAATAAAAAAGCAGAAGACGAACAGAACCATGGCGAACATTTTGGCTCCATCGCTTTTCATCGACATCGGGACAAAAAAGGCCAGACATACCAGCCAATTACACAGAATCGCGCGGAAGAACAGCTGCATTGCCGGGGCTTCCATCTTGTGGGCCACCACGTTCAACAGGAATCCGTTCACACTGGAGTCATAGAACAATCCTGTTAAAAAAATCAGCAGCGCAAAAGCTGTGGCCCCGAGAATATTGCCGATGTAGCTGATGACCCACATCCGCACCACCTCGGTCCACTGCAGCTTGCGTCTTAAGGCGGCATATGTGTAATAAAAGGTATCTCCGGTGAACAAATCGCCTCCACCGTACGAGATCAAAATGATGGCTGCGCCGAACGTAATGGCAGCCATCGGATACGTCATCGGCGAATGCTCCATGTAGAAGAAATTGCCGGTCTTAAACGCTACAATGACGCCGAATCCAATAAACATACTGGCCAGCATTGCCCGGGCGATGTAACGGAAAATACTTTGCTGATAGATCTTCTGTTTCTTTAGAGCTAATTTCTCAACCTGCAGCAGTGCCTCGTTCTCCATGTGACCTCCGATTTAGCTTATATTTTCAGCGGTGTGAGGCTATGTGCAGCCTCCGGGTTATTATACCCAATAAACCGCTGGAAATTGCTTGAACCACGGACTGCCTAAAAATTGTGGAGATTCCACCGGAGAACCCCGCCCTTGCCGATTCAGCTGTCATTGCCCGGATCGTTCAGCTTGACAATCGCTTCTGCCTTTTCACTGCTGGCTACGACGATAAGCACCAATACCAAACATCCCAGAATCATCCGCTTATCCTCACTTCCTCCATATGCCGCCTCAGTGACAACTTATGTGGAGGATCAGGGGATTATGAGTGGGAAGGCCGGTTTCTTAATTCAGGAAGCTGCTAAGCTCGCTGTCGTTGCCGGCCTGCTTCAAGGCCTGCGGCTGCGAGGCTTCATTGAGTCCGAGGCGGTTGTTCAGCTGCGTGTTGATGGCTGTCATTTTGGACGTATAATCCTGGCAGCTCTCAATAATCCGGCGGTTGGACTGTTCGGAAGTATCCAGGGCGCTCAAGAGATCGCCAATGGCCTGATTAACCGCCTCAAGCGACATAGAAGGCTTGGAGAGCAGCTCCGTCGTTTTTTCCGTAGTGGTACGCAGCAGACGCGCATTTTCCTTGAATTGATCCTCGATGGTCTTATTTGTTGCTTCCACCGCAGAGATGACATTCTCCTGATCCGCCAGGGACATGGCGATCATCGCCGAGACGGTAATTAGGTTCGAAGTCTTATCAATCGCGTTGTTTACAGAATCGATCAGCTTGTCGTTGTTGTCATTGATGATATCCGTAGCGGCAATCGCCTGGTTGTAGAGGAGAATCATTTCCGTCATGGACTGGATACGGACCATTACCTTGCGCAGGCCGCGCTCCAGGTACGCCTTGCGGAACTCATTCTCCGGCTTGGCGATTTCAACCTCGAACAGCTCCTTCAGCTTGTTGCCGAAGGCGATTTTGGTCTGCAGGTTGTAAATCTCCTCCATGGAGGTGCGTTTGAGCTGCCGCATATTGACGATGCTTTCTTCCAGTGTATCCCGGCCGTCACGCAGCCCCGTTACGATGGCATCGATGTTGGTGCGGACCGACTGATACTTGTATACATAATTCTTGAGCGGGCTCTTGCGCAGCATTTTGCCAAAAAAGCTGACGTTCTTGCTCTGCTGAAGCGTCTCGCACTCATTGCGCAGCTTCATAATCATGTTCGGCACTTCCACCCGTTTGCCGGACATCAGATCATTCACCGGGCGGTCCAGCAGCTTCAGGGTTTGCCCTGCCTTCTCCTGCGTCTTTACTCCCAGCTTGCCGATATCATCCATCAAGGAATCCAGGGCAACGGTATCCGTTTTGGCGACCTTCTCAATCAGCTGCGAGGCTTCTTCGACAACCTTCTGCTCATCTTCTTTTTTGAGCTCAATCAACTGCGTGGACATGGGTTTCCCTCCTCCTATAATTCGGAACTGCTGTACCGCTGATGAATCAGCTCCGCCTTGGTCTGAAGTTCCATCAGGTCTTTATGCTCGATCGTTGAGGCGATTTCCGATATCTTGGAATCAACATCCCGCAGGCCGTTCAGCAGCATTCTCCGGTTTCTTGTTTTGGCTTCTCCGCCCAGGCGCAGAAACGGATTGATCACACCATTAAGATCCTTAAGCACCAGCCTGCGGACTGTATGGTTAATCTCGCCGTTGCCCAGCTCCTGTAGCAGCGGAATTACGCGCTGGAGCCTGGCGAACAGCGCCAGCGACTTCTCGACAATCTCATTGTCGAGCGTATCCTTCTGCCCTTCGGAGATGATCATATCCTCCAAGATGCTCAAATACTCCACTACCGGAGCGAACTCCGCGCTGACCCCGGCGCTTCCCTGCCCGGCAGGAGCCTGTCCTCCGGCAGCAGCGGCCCCGCTTGCGGAACCACCCCGTTCCGGGTTCCCCGCTGCGGAAGACAGGGCGGGCGCTTCCTGCTCCTGGCCGGCAGGAAGCACCTCTGCCGGCAGATTGATGCGGTTCCGCCCCCCGCCGATCACCGCTGCACCAGCACCGGCCACCGGCAGCAGCAGAGAGATTAGCTCGGGTACAAAAGCGCTCGTCACCAAAGCAACTACATAACCAGCTCCAGTGTACAACAATACTTTCCATTTCAATTGAATTGTTCTCACCTCTTGTGAGCGGGCCTATGAACTGCTGCCGCTCAGGTTCACGGCATCCGTGACCACGGACTCGCCGTCTATTCTCATAATCAGCGGCTGCTCAACATGGCTGGCCAGCACATTGCCGGTGAATTCCGCTGGCTGCACCTCGCCGCCCAGCGCGCTTTTGACCGCCAGATAAGGAAAATTAATTCCGGACAGGCAGGAGATATGCAGCCCCCCGGACATCCGGGGATTAATCTCCAGCAGCTTCGGAACCCCGCCGGTGTATTTCATTTGGATATTGTAATTGAAGGGAATGCGGTAAACCCCGGCCACCCGGGAAGCGATATCCTCCAGCTCCGGGATATGCTCCATCAGCCGCAGGCGCCCGCCCGCCTTGCGGCGCGGCACCGCCGCCAGCAGTCTGCCGTTCTCATCGGCCAGGCAATCAATGCTGTACTCAAAGCCTTCGAGAAGCTCCATCACCATCAGATTCGGAAAAGAATCCACGCTGGAGAGTATGCGGCGGGCTTCCTCAAAAGATATGTACGGCGTAACATGGCCAAAAAGATCCTGCAATGGATTGCGGTCATTATTAATAATACGGAAGCCCAGCCCGCCTTCGGTTTCGGTCGGCTTGAAGCAGACCTGATGTCCCCGTGCTGCAAGATCCTCGTAAGCCGCCTGGAATTGCTCCGCTGTGCTGACCACATGGTAATCCGGGATCGTCATGATTCCGGTTTCTTGGACACTCTCATAGAATTTGCCCTTGTCCATAATCTTCTCCAGCAGGTCCAGATCACGGCAGACCAGCACTTTCGTGCCTATGGCGTCAAACATAGAGGCATGTAAGGCAATATCCAGCATGTGCAGATGAGGGATAAAAATATCGATCTCATTGCTGCGGCAGAAGTCTACACAGAATTGCACATATTCAATTCCTTCAAGCGCAGGCTCCGTTCCGGCAACATCAGCGCCCTGCAGCGACATATGCCGGATATCCGGATGGGTGGCAAAGATTTGAACAGGGATACCATCCTCGTTATTGCGGATGAGGTTCATATAATGAAAAGCCACGGAAAACCAGCGGTTAAAATAGATGTTTACCTTTTTCATTGTGGCCCAACTCCTAGTGCTGCCAAATTATTATACACCCTCTGCACATATTCCATAATCTCATCCCCGGCAAATACACCGGCCTGCTTCGTAAAGGGATACGCTAATTTTACTAGACCTGCCTGCTGTTCGGCAAATATTTCTCCATGGCAAGGAGCGATTGCGTAATCGGCGCTTGCCAGCAGACTCTTGTCCAGCAGAGAGTCGCCTGACGCAACCATCGGCCCGGAATCGGCTGTGCGCCGCACATGGAGGATGGCATCGCTTTTGTTGACTGCCTCCGGAACCACGTACAGCTTGCGGCCCTGAAGCGAAAGCTTCCACCCCCATCCGTTCAGATGCTCCGCCAGCCGTGTAATTTCATCCATAGGCAGCAAATCACGGTGAACAACAAACGTGTAGAACAGCTCGTCGCAATACCGCTCACTGATGATCCATCCGGTCCGGACCACCGACCGTACCAGCCTTCCGGCTTCCTCAGCCGGAGCAGAGCCCCGTTCCACCAGTCTGCCTACAGCAGCGCGCCATTCCTGGTCCACAACACCGTTCACCAGAATATTTCCGCCGTTGCTGGTTATCGCATAATGAGGAATAACCGTCTCCTGGAACAGATTAATTCTTCTGTACTGAGCCATGGTACGTGTAGTAACCGGCATAAACACGATTTTTGCCGCAAGCTCCTTAAGAAGGTCCAGCGCATGCTGTGAAATATAGGAGACCGTCCTCCCGTCTACAACCTCTGCCGGGACAAGACCCGGAGAATCCCCGGGAACACCAATTGCACTCGGGGAGTAGATCAGGGTGCGGTCCAGATCGCTGGCGTAGATCATTCGCCCTCTCCCTTCAGCGGCTTGATAATCCCGCAGCAGGAATACGTAAGGCCAGGGAAAACCTCCACCGGAACGCCACGGTCCTCCGCCAGCAGCAGAATATGGCGCAGATTCGGATTATCCATAGTATCGACAAGAATTTTCCAGGGTACTCTGCGGAGCAGCACGCGGGTGGTCTCGCCGACCCCGGGCTTCACCAGATTAATGTCTGCTATGCCGAACGTTTCCTGAATCTTCTGAATATCACGCAGGCCCTGCCAGGTAATCTCAGGGGGAGATGCCAGCATTCCCGCTGCGATAGCCACAGCCTCTTCACTAACTGAAGGATAATACGGTGTAATGGCATCGATAAACACATTGGATAGATCTGTTTCCAGCCACTCCCTGTAGAATTTTGCCCCATGGAATTCATCAGGCCCGATGAGGTCGTCCCGCAGAACGGTGCGGCTCATCAGGCCGGACACCGTGGAGTTCAGACACGCGCTCGGAATCAGATAATCTTCCCGGGTGCCGAAGGTACCCGAGCAGTGGCCCGGATCGGCAAGCACTGCCAGATCATCGCTAAGCACAATACCATATTTCTTATACATGCTGCGGCAGGCTTCTATCAAGACCTGGCGGATAGCCCCTTTGCCGGTCCAGCCGTCGATGAATTGCAGCTTCGCATCCATTCCATGCTGCTGCAGCATATAGAGGATAGCGTTCTCATCGATGCCTTTGCCCCGGATAATCGATATGCTGTAATGAGGCAGCTCCACCCCGTAACGCGCAGAGATATAACGTTTGACCAGCACACCAATGGGAGTGCCGGCTCTCGCCAGAGATACCAGGACCGTACCTTCGGTTCCCCTCTGAGCTACAATCATTTCTGAGACCGCAGCGACCGCCAGTGCTACCTTCTCTGCCGATTGCTGAAGCGTCTCATGGAACAACTCAATATATTGAGCGGTCGGCTGATATTCAACAGGAAGCATTTCAGAATAATGCACACCGGACTGGATGGCTGCTTCCCGCTCTGTGGTCCCGCGCTCCAAATGCACATCACTGAGATCCTTAAGCAAAAAAGTGACATCAGACGGGGGATAGCTGCCTAGCGCCACAGGCGGGGCAATTTTTTTATTCATGATGTTATCCGGATCTGTTCCCTTCATCCGGTCAACCCTCCCTCTTCCGAATCAGAGGCCAGGACGACGAGATGCACCTTGCTCCCCGCCAGCCGTTTCAAAATATCCGTCATTGGATCAATCCTCCGGCGGGGCACGTCACGCTCAAGAAGCACAAAAATCTCATCATACTGGCCGGGTTCGACATTGTAGATATAATTGGTAATCCCCGGGTCCACTGCTGACGGATAGGCTGCCGCGCAGTGGACACCGTAATCGGAACGCCGATTGGGGTGGATCGGGCTGCGGGTAGAGGACTGGTACCTGACCCCTTCGCCCATCTCCGCCGCAATTCTCATCGGCAGATACATGAACTCGCCGACACCAAGCACGAGTGCAGTTCGCCCTTCACGCAGTCCGCGAAGCTGTGCGGCCGCCTGCGCAATTCCTTGATCCAACCGCTTGTTATCCTCTGACCCTAATCCGAACCGTCCGCTATGCTTCAGATAGGGCGACGGGTTAATCTCGCCAGAGGAATCAACGGAGGTCACATTCAGCCGTTCAAGACCATCCTGCACATAGGTGAGGATCACCGGGGCTTCAATGGCAACGGAAGGCTTTCCTCCAGTCTCCACCAGGCTCAGCTGAGGCGTACCTTTTACTTCAATCGTCCCCTGCAGCAGACTCAAAGCCCTGATGCGGATACCCAGCTCCTGCTCCAGATCACGGTAGGCCTGAATGTTGGCGCTGCTGCGCCAATCGAGAAGGGAGGCAACCACATATTCCTTGCGCGGGAACTTGGACTGGATGTCACGAATGGTATTGATCGCTGTATTGCCGGTAGTAATTTCATCATCTACCAATACAACAGGCTCTTCCCCGGACAGCAGCTCAGCATTCAGGGCATAGCATAAATGATCAACCGCATGGGAATGCTCTTCTTCAAAGCTGACCGCCGATACAAGCTCCGGTATGTCTTCACGGGTAGTATGAATATAGGATGCATCCTTGGCAAACATGTGGTACATGCTGTGGCCCAGGGCCGTTGCCGTCTCGGCAAAGCCGATGAACAGAACACGCTCCGGGAGCACCAGCCGGGCACCCAGCAGATCACGGTAAGCCGCCTCTGCATACTCCGGATGAATCAGTCCGTGAACGGCTTGATTTAGCAGCTTGTCCATCTGTCCGCCGTCCGCTGCCTCTCCGCCCATCTCTTGATAGAGCAGCAGTGCCAGCGCGGCACCGCTGAGCAGCGGAGTATACGGATGGACAGGGATGTGCTTTCCGAGCACTTTGCTGACAAAAAGAAAGGAGCGTTTCTTGTTAATCCGTGCCGCCATCGCGAACAAGGCATGGACCGGAATATGAAAAGGGTTGGAGGTTTCAGTAACCGTAACCTGCAGGTTCTCAACAATATTAAACGTGTGTATATTCGTTCTCGGGCAATAATCCGACAAAATGCTGTTGTTCATGTAACACCCCGTATATTTGAGATCGTAGTAAGACACGTTTCGCCCAGTTCAAATGGGGCTTAATTTCATTCATCTTGTTGTAATACTCGCTTTTGAACACACCACGGCTGCCGTCATTGCTCCCGACAATACTTAAGGCGTCCACATATTCCTCATGCATCACCGTATACATAGCCTGCACAGGTCTCAGGTGGGAGGGGTGAATGATCGTCTTGCCGACAATCCCGTTCTCCTTATCCAAAAGCACTTCACGAAAAAGCCCGTCCATTGCGCTGGTAATATAGTGATTGCGGATTTCGCGGCCCTGCTTGCCATAGGTGTCCTCAAAAGGAGTCTGCCGGAGCTGCGGGCGCAATACCCGGTGTCCCTTGTTAGCGAAATATTCCCATACCGGTCCCGAGATGACATAACCCTCATCCACCCGGCCGAACACATTGATAATATCGGAGATGCAGTCACGGATCGGTGTCAGATCATAAATGCTGATATCCGGACTGCGCCGCAGCCCGAACAGACTGGAGAAATCCGTTGCCCCGATGCGGACATTCAGTACATACTCACGATATTCATTCAACAAATCGCGGATACCCAGCAGCGTGTCGAGCCGGCTTTCCCGGTAGATGACCGGTGCACTCTCCAGGATCGGCATGCCGTACAGCACAGGAGCCGAATAGCTGCGGGAGCTGTTATAATCCGCTATCGACTCGAAGTATTCCACTCCGTTCTCCAAGGTGAATTTGGGAAATACAAAGCCGGTCAGCATGGTAATTAAGGTGCCCAGACGGAAAATCAGCTGCTGCAGCTGCTCCGGATTACGCACACGGACAAACAGCAGCGGGAGACTATTCCTTAAATCCGGCTCATTGTCAGCATAGGCCGAGAGGAACGCAAGATGTCTCACAATAGATTCCTCGGCAAAATCAACTTCACCGTCGCCAATGGCATCCTCCAGATCCATGATCACGGTTACCAATCCCGAAGACTTAAGCTTCAAAATATCTTCAGCGACACTGGGACGGGTAGCCGGCATATATAGGGCTGCTCCAACGGCATACGCCAGGAGCTCCTTATCCGTGGCAGGGTTAAATGAGACAGGCGGAGAGTAGAATAAGGACATTTCTTGTTCTTTGGTCAGGTAATCGAAGTATCTCAAGGCCTTTCCCCCTTATCGGTTCACGAAGAAGCGCTGCAAAAAAACGAATAACCTCTCCTTATAGAGAGCAGTAGAACCGGCTGCGCCGTCCTCTCGGGGACGGCATCCGGCTTTCTCAAATACAAGCAAAGGCCATGCTATTATCTATACGATTACCAGGCAGAGGAGATCCACCTTCCCTGTGGACGTCTCCCTTGCCTATAAAACTATACTGGAACCGGGACTGCCGCTTCAGTTAAACCTTACGGTTAGCCTCTCTTTTTTTCTTGCCGGAGCTGTACAAAATTGTTCCTACAAAGACCGCAATCAGAATCGTGAAGAACACCACATGCGGCATTTCATAGCCAAAGGCTCCAGCCAGCATCTTGCCGGCAATTATAGCGATCAGCAGAAACGCCGTCTGCTCCAGTTCAGGGAATCTGGCAATGAGCTTCAGGAACAGCTGAGCCACACCGCGCATCATCAATACACCGAGTATACCGCCCAGGAAAAGTACCCAGACTTCATTGCTAAGACCAAATGCAGCAATGACACTATCGATACTGAACGCAATATCCATTAATTCAACCAAGAGTACAGTCTTCCAGAAAGAGGCGCCTCTGTTCTTCGTCTCGCCTTCCTCGCCACCGCCTTTAAATAATCCTTTGTAGGCAATATAGAAGAGGTACAGCGCGCCTGCAACCTTAACCTCCCAGAATCCAATCAGATAGGTCCCGAGGCCAATAGCCAGGAATCTGAATAAATACGCACCCAGAATCCCGTAGAACAACGCCTTCTTTTGCTGCTCTTTGGGTAAATGCTTAACCATAACCGCCAGTACGAGTGCATTGTCTGCGGAGAGCAGGCCTTCCAGCAGCACCAGACTCCCAATGATTCCCCAGCTTACAGGGTCAGAGAGGGTGCCTACAATATCGCTCCACGAGAAGAAGTGCCCGTAGTTGTCACTTATACTCCTAAAAAAATCGCTGAACCAGTCCATTCCATCTTGCCTCCGGTAAAATAGTTTATTTACTGCCTGCTACCCAGTGCAGGCCCCATCCATATGCCTGGTCCATTTCGCGATGCCCGCTGAAATATTGCACGAGCCTTTCAATACTGAACGTTTCATTCCCGACATTCTGAACCATGGCTATGGCGCACATGCCCTTCCGGTTGTTATGCTCGTCCAAATGGACAATAATATCCGGCCCGCCGCCTTGAGTTATGGTAACTACACCATCTGCCTCGGACCAATGGGTAACACCTTTGTAGATAAAAGCAAAAATTAAAATTCTTTGGATTTCCGCAACCTTACTCCCGTTTATACGCAAGTTTTCTCCAGAGGTTACGGAGCCTGTCCGGTCATCTCCATCCAGCATCACAAAGGGCGGCTGCTGAAAATGGCCAAAGGCATTGCCAAGCGCCTGCACAACGCCCTTTTGGCCATTTTTGAGTTCATAGAGACAGGCAAGGTCCAGATCCACGCCGCCCTTGCGGCTGAACAGCCCGCCGCCCTGCTTCTGATTCCAGTTAAGGTTGACCAACACTTCACCCAGACCGGCGGCGGATTTCTTCAAGTTAATCGAATCGCCTTTTTTCTTCAGCTCAATCTTCTTCAGGTTAAGATTCAGCGGCGCAGAGGAAGAACTCTCCTGCCGCCCGGAAGGAGGCGCAGCCGATCCAGCCGGCGGCTGGATCACCGGTATCACCGGTGCCTCTGTTTGCGCCCCCTTCCGTTCTGCCATTTCCGTCTTAGGTGAAGCCGGGGGCGGCTCCTCTGATACCTCGATTCCATAGTTGCTGCAGAGCGCCTGCAGCCCGCCGTCAAAACCCGCCACAATGGCGCTGAACTTCCATTCACCGCTGTATCTATATAATTCTCCTACTACGACAGCCGTTTCTACGGAGAATTGACTTCCAAGATTACATCGCAGGATTTCCGAGCCTGTCGCCTGATTCAGAATCCGGCAATGAGCTTCACTCATTTGCCCGAAGCTTTGCTTGCGGTTGTCGCCGTCATAAAGTGTAAGCGTAAGTGCGATTCTCATGATGTCCGGGGGAATCTTGTCCAGTTCGATTTCGAACTGCCTGAGGCCCCCTGAAGCCTGGCCCGGCACGTCCTTATACCGGATATAGGATGTAGACGGATTATTATAAAAGATCAGGTCATTATCCCCGCGCACCTTGCCCTCAGAACCGAGCAGGAACGCAGAGGCGTCAATTTCCATCGAAGAAGGGGCATGCCAGGCGATCTCTGCAATCATGCGTTGGAGTCCCGGATTGCCTTTGGTCAGGTCTGCTTTCTGCCCTTTAACCACTTGAGTGCTCATTTTTACGCCACCTTTTGAGAAGCATAAATCTTCTAATATTTATAAAAAGGGCAGGATCGCTAAGATCCCGCCTTTGAAGCTACTATTGCGCGTCAAGTCCGTAGTTCCTGCACAAGGCACTAAGGCCGCCGGCAAACCCGCTTCCCACCGCCTGGAACTTCCAATCCGCACCGTGGCGGTAGAATTCACAGAATACAACGGCCGTTTCTGTTGAGAAATCCTCGCCCAGGTCAAACCGCAGAATCTCACGGTCACTGGAAGCATCCACGACACGCACAAATGCATTGGAGACTTGTCCAAAGTTCTGGACCCTTGCCTCATAATCATAAATGGTTACTGTAATGCCGATACGCTGAATATTTGCGGGAACCTTGCTGAAGTCCACAAGGATCTGCTCGTCATCCCCATCGCCTTCCCCTGTACGGTTATCCCCCGTATGGGTTACAGATCCGGAGCCGCCGGAAGGATTATTATAAAAGACGAAATCATCCTCACCTTTGGCTTTGCCATCCTCATGGAGCAGAAATGCCGAGGCATCCAAGTCAAAATCCTTGCCGCCGCTATATTTGTTCGTATCCCAGCCGAGTCCCACTACTACCTTCGTCAGACCCGGATTGGTCTTGGTAAGATCAATCCGCTGTCCTTTGGAAAGACTGATCGTCACTGGTAACAACCTTCTTTCGTGAATAATTTCATTTATCGGAAGCCGCAGGCTTTATTGCAGCCCGTAATCGCGGGTCAAGCCGGCAAGACCGTCCTTGTAGCCGCTGCCGATGGCATTGAATTTCCATTCTGCACCGTTGCGGTACAGCTCGCCTACCACTACGCCGGTTTCAATGGAGAAGTCTTCACCCAGGTCAAACCGGATCAATTCTTCGCTGTTCGCATCATTTACAATACGCACATAAGAGCGGGAGACTTGTCCAAAGTTCTGGCTTCTGGCCTCAGCTTCATAGATCGTAATGGTAAATGCTACTTTCTCAACATCTGCCGGAATGTTCAGCAGATCCACTTGAATTTGCTCATCGTCCCCTTCACCTTCACCTGTGCGGTTGTCACCGGTGTGTATAACGGAACCGTTCTCGTTCTGCTTGTTGTTGAAGAAAATGAAGTTGCTCTCTTTATCGACTTTACCGCTGGCATTGGTCAAAAAGACGGAAACGTCCAAGTCGAAATCTTTACCGCCGTCGTATTTATTGGTATCCCAGCCGAGACCGACTGTGATTTTGGACAGACCCGGATTTGTTTTGGTCAGATCGATTTTTTGCCCTTTGGATAAATTAATCGCCATGAATAGAAACCTCTTTTCTTATATTGGAATTAGATGTAGCGTTCAGCCAATTGGTTGATATGTGCTGCGTGTGCTCCCTCACCGATGGCGGCAAACTTCCATTCTTCGCCATGTCGGTAGAGCTCACCGCAGATCAATGCAGTAAAACCTGTGTAATTGTCCGTCAGGTTGAACTTGACCAGTTCACTGTTGCCTGACGCGTTCACAATCCGGATGTACGCCGATTTAATCATCCCGAAGTCCTGCTTGCGGTTCACGGCATCATAGATATTGACTACGACCAAAACCTTGTGCACATCGGCAGGAATCGCCTTCAGATTCACCTTAATCTGCTCGTCGTCCCCGTCTCCCTCGCCTGTCAGGTTATCCCCGGAATGGACAACGGAGCTGTTCGCATTCTGCTTGTTGTGGAAGCAGACCAGGTTCAGCTTGTTGGTCAGCTTGCCATTTTCGCTCAAGAGCAGCGCCGATGCATCGCAGTCGATGTTTGCCTGCTTCTTGACACCGAAGAATCCGCGTGCCGGCTCAGCGGGGTCCCAGCCAAGCCCTACAATGACATTGGACAGCCCGGCATTTCCTTTTGTTAAATCAATCTTTTGACCTTTTACCAAATTAATACCAGCCAAATTTACGTACCTCCGTTTCGAAAAGAATCGCAGCTAAAAATCTAACTTGTGGGTGTTATACCAGTGATACGACACAGAAGCAATTACGTTTCATCCGTTTCCCGGTAAATTTCAATCTGGTGTTACAGGCTGAATTCGCCTGGACTGAGTCCCAGCACGCTGCAAATATTCCGTACCACTGCTTTTTCCTGCTCGTCAAAATCGCCGTCAGCCGCACCGATAGCAGAACATACGCCTACAATAACACGTCCGATTTCCGGTTTGTTGCTAAACTTGGCAATGGATTTCAACGCTTCCTGTTTGCCGATCTCCGGAGAAAATTCGAAATTGCTGACGTAGAAATTGAATTGGGCAATGACATCTCTCATGTCAAAAACCTTCAATTCGTTGCTGAGATTCATGTACCCGGCCATTTTGTTTTTTTCGCTTTCCTCAATTTTGCCGTCGGCTGCGGCAACCAGGGCGCAGCCCGCGACAACAGCGTTCATGAAGTCTTTATTTTTGAACTTTTTCACCTGTTCAGTCAGTCCGTTTTTTGTGGTGTTCAACCAATTTTTAAATGTGCTCATCGTATTCTCCTTCTATCATTGTAAGTTATGATAAACAAAAGATATCCCCGAGCCTCCTCTCAGCCGTTTCGACAAATATTTACTTAATGTTCCAACTCGTAACCCTTCCCCCTCTAATATAACCGATTAATCGCCAAGATTCTACTTTGCCAGGATTTCACAACACCTTGGATAAAAAAGCCCGTGTACGCTCATGCGACGGATGGCTGAACAATTGCTCGGGATGTCCCTCCTCGACAACTGCCCCCTGCTCCATAAACAGCACCCGGTCCCCCACTTCGCGGGCAAATCCCATCTCATGGGTAACTACTACCATAGTCATCCCTTCACGGGCCAGTTCCTTCATTACCGCAAGCACCTCACCGACCATTTCCGGATCAAGCGCAGAGGTAGGCTCATCAAACAGCATGATCTTTGGCTCCATCGCCAGCGCACGGGCAATGGCCACCCGCTGGGCTTGACCGCCGGAGAGCGAGGCCGGATACGCTTCGGCTTTTTCGCTTAAACCGACCTTATCCAGCAGCTCCAGCGCCTTCCGGCGCGCTTGCTCCGCCGGCCACTTGCGGACCCGGACCGGGGCGAGCATGATGTTCTCGATCACTTTTTTGTGGGGGAACAGATTGAACTGCTGAAAAACCATGCCAAGCTCTGTGCGGATATCGTTAATCCTGGTGCTTTTGGCCATCAGGGATGTGCCTTCAATCATGATGTCGCCCTCTTGCGGCTGCTCCAGAAGATTCAGGCAGCGCAGAAAGGTTGATTTGCCCGAACCCGAAGGTCCGATCACCACCACAACCTCCCTGGCGTGAATATCGACGTTAATATCGGTCAGTACCTTATGCGCTCCAAATGATTTATGCAGATGCCGAACTGAGATCATAGGCTCCATGTGCGGTTACACCTTCCGTTCAATATAATTAAGCAGCTTGCTAAGCGAATATGTAAGAATGAAATAAATGAGTGCAGCGGTCAAATACGGTTCCCATATCCGCAAGTACTGGCCTTTCATCGTGTTGCTCCAGTACATAATCTCCGGGGCGGCAATCAGCGCGAGCAGCGAGGAGTCTTTTACCAGAACGATAAATTCATTGCCGAACGCAGGCACCATCCGTTTAACCGCCTGCGGCAGAATGATAAACCGCATCGCCTGAGCTCTGGTCATCCCCAGTGACACCGCTGCCTCCCGCTGCCCCGGGTCAATCGACTGGATACCCGCCCGGAAGATCTCGGCTGAATAGGCCGCTGAGTTCAGAGAGAGCGCGACAAACGAGGTCATCAGAACATTAGTGCTGCCGTAAAAGGCGGGGATCACCCCGAAGTGGACAATCAAAATCTGCACATACAAGGGAGTCCCGCGAAAAAAGTTGATGTAACAATGAAACGGCCAGCGGAAGTACGCTTTTGGAGCCATTTTGCCAAAGCCGATACCCAGCCCCAGGATGGAGCCCAAGATAATCGAGACGATAGATACACCGATTGTAAAGGCCGTACCCCTGAGCAATACCGGCAGATAATGAGCTATGATGTCAAACCTGATATCCATAGAACTCTTCCCTTCTCTTCTGCTTGTTTCTGTCTCTCTATTTCATAAAAAGAAGCATGCGCAATAGCAATCATTACGCATGCTCAGTTATTCCTGCGCTTACTCCGCGTTCAAAAGGGTCTGGGTATCCGGCTCTTCACCGAACCAGGTTTTGTAGATTTCGGCATATTTGCCGTTCTCGATAATTTTTTTGATCGCCGGGTCCAGCTTGGCCTTCCATTCACTGCCCTTCGGATACAGGATGCCGTAATATTCCGAACCAAAGTTCTCTTTGTCGATGATCCCCGTCAGCTTCTCATTCGGGTTGTTCTTGATGTATTCATTCACGATGGCGATATCCGCAACCACCGCATCCGCTCCACCGCTGTTCAGCTCCATCAGGGCCACCGCGTTGCTGTCAAAACGCTTCAGGTTGCCGTTGTCCACCCCCATAATTCCGCTCATCAAATCATCCGCCGTAGTCGCCGCCTGCACGGCAACCTTCTTGTCCTTCAGGTCAAGCGCATTCTTGATATCGCTGCCTTCCTTAACCATGATCATGTTAGTGGATTCAAAATAAGGAATGGAATAATCATAAGTCTCCTTACGTTCATCTGTAATGGACACCGAAGATAACCCGGCCTGGTATTCCGTGCCCTGCTTCACGCTGGACAGCATGGTGTCCCAGCCTGTGTTCGTAACCGTGTAATCGATACCCGCTTCTTCCATAACCGCCTTTATGAAATCAATGTCGAAGCCCTTAATCTTATCGGTATCCATATACTCCATCGGCGCATAGCTCGCGTCACTGGCGAACTTGATCGTCTCCCCGCCAGCGCTGCCGCTACCCGACTTATTGCCGGAGCCGCAGCCTGCTATTGCAAGCACCAATAATGCCACAAAAGCTGACATCGCCCATTTCTTTTTCATCCCCATTTCCAATCCCCCTACTGATTTGTAAGATAACTTAAGGAGATTTTATCAGATTAAAGTGGTGATGACAATTAACTTTTCGTATTTATGTTATATTATATAACATATTATTGCTGGATTGTAACATTTGCTGTTTTACCCCTTCCTGAAGAACCCTGTATGAATCGTTCGGCAACCCCAAGCGGAGAAAGAGTCACTTATTTGTTTGAACCCCCCTCGAATTTGGCGAAGCCAAATTGAGGGCTCTTCTCCGAAATTTCATCGGCTGAAGTGCCGCGAATGATCGGCATGAATGTCTATTGCATTCTCTGCAGCAGAATGAGATTCAACGCAGAATCAGAAGTATTCTGTTGCACAAAGTGCAGTCATGCAGAGAATCCACTTGTAGTTCTCCTGCACCGCCTATATCATCTGAAGTTTTCAAGATATCCGCATGTTCTTGCATGGCCCCATTTCCCAAATGACAAAAAAGACACCGCCGGAAGATAGTTATCTTCCCGGTCGGTGCCTTTGCTTATGCTGCGGTTCCCAAATGGGTTCTAATGGTCTTGCCGCTTGCTTATGCTTAAAACGTTAAATCTCCGTCATATGATGCGATCATCCGGTACAGCTCCGGCCGCCGGTCGCGGAAGATTCCCCACTCAATCCGGCCAACCTCCAGCGCGTCAAGATCGAATTCGCTGACCAGTACAGCCTGCTCATCCCGCCCGGCTTCAACGATCTTGTTGCCCTGCGGGCCAGCGATAAATGAAGAGCCGTAAAAGTTAATACTGGAGTCCTCATCCGTTTCTTCTCCGATCCGGTTCGAGGCTACAACAGGAATCAGATTCGCCGCAGCATGCCCCAGCATGCAAGTCTGCCAGTGGTCTTTAGAATCAATCGAGCCGTCCTGCGGCTCGGAGCCAATGGCCGTAGGGTAGAACAAAATTTCCGCACCCATCAGGCTCATTACCCGCGCTGCCTCCGGATACCATTGATCCCAGCAGACGCCTACGCCGATTTTGGCATACCGGGTGTTCCACACCTTAAATCCGGTATCCCCGGGATTGAAGTAGAACTTCTCCTCATAGCCAGGGCCATCCGGGATATGGCTTTTACGGTACTTGCCCAGCACTGTGCCATCCGCATCAATCACGGCCAAGGAGTTGTAACGGGCATAGTTTTTCTTTTCATAAAAGCTGATCGGCAGCACCACTTGCAGCTCCTTAGCGATAGCTTGGAAGTGGTTCACCGCTTTGTTGTGCTCAAGCTCGGTGGCATAAGCATAGTAATCGGATTTCTCCTTTTGGCAGAAATATGGGGTTTCAAACAGCTCCTGCAGCAGAATAATCTGCGCACCTTGGGCTGCAGCTTCTCTAACCAGTGTTTCCGCCTTGCGGATATTCTCATCAATGTCGCCTGAACAGCTCATTTGCGTCGCGGCTACTTTTACGTTTCTCACAGTTCTGTCCTCCTTGCATTAATAAGATGATCTCCCGGCAGGCATCTGCTGGGTGGTGCAGTGTACATTGCCGCCTTCACCAATCACGGCCATTCCGTTCACTGTACGGATTCTGCGGTCCGGGAACAGTGCAGCAAGCTTCTCTTCGGCAAGCGCATCCGTCTCAGCAGCGGAGCCTCCGAACACCGGCAGGATAATCCCGCCGTTTACAAAATAAAAGTTCAAATAGCTGAGCGTCAGACGGCTGCCGTCATAGTCGGTACGAGGCGGCTGCTGGATGGTGACGATCTCCAGCTTCCGGCCTTTGGCATCCACGGCATTCTCCAGAATACGCAGATTCTCCCGCGTAATCTCATAATTCTCGTCCTGCGGATCATCGCAGACCTGGATGACTACCTTCCCAGGTGCAGCGAAGCAGGCAATATTGTCAACATGACCGTCCGTTTCATCCCCGCTTAGGCCGCGCTTCAACCAGATGATGGTCTCTGTGCCTGTATACTTCCGCACGTATTCTTCGATTTCTTCCCGGTCCAGCTCCGGGTTGCGGTTTTTGTTCAGCAGACATTCCTCGGTCGTAATGAGCGTTCCCTCACCGTCTGTATGGATGGAGCCGCCTTCCATAACCAGCGGAGCATCGTAACGGGTAACCTGGACCTGCTCCAGAATCTGCGGAGCCACCTCATCATCAAGATCCCAAGGCGAATATTTGCCGCCCCAGGCATTGAATTTCCAGTTCACGCCTGCAAGAGCGCCATCCGCACCCTTTACAAAAGTCGGGCCGTTGTCACGCAGCCAGGCATCATTATGCCGGATCGGCAGCAATGTAACGTTGTCTCCCAGAGCCAGCTTCTCTATCTGCTCGAGCTCTTCGGGATTAACTATCACGGTTACCGGCTCGAACTCGGCAATGGCCCGGATAATCTCGGCATAGCCGGCGCTCACCGCTGCATAATTATCCGGAAATATCATGGAAGCCTGGACTGGCCAGGAAATAAATGTGCGTTCATGTTCGCCCCATTCCGGCGGCATTGTATAGTTTAAATCTTTGGGATACATTCTTATAATTACCTCTGCTATTCATATTTGGAGCGGGAAAGCCGTCCCCTGAAAGCTCCTTACCCATCATACAATAATATGGAGGTGCGCTCAATTGCCGGACAAGCAAAATCCCCCTGGGAAAATCAAGGGGGATTAGGGCCAGGCTATATTTTACAGCCGAATCTGCTTCACTATCTTTCCGGCAAAATCCTTGATGATGAATTCTCCATTCTCCAGGATCGCGTAAGAGTTGGGATTGTTCTCTTTTGGCAGCGAGATCGAGCCGGGATTCAGCACCGTGATACCTTCTTTGACATCAGCCACCGGGAGATGGGTGTGCCCTTGGATGAAAACATCGCCCGGCGCAAGCGGGGGCAGATTATCGATGCTGAAGCCATGCCCGTGGGTGGCATAGATCTTCCGGCCTTCATGAAGGATCAGCACATAGTCGCCCATCATCGGGAACTGCAGCAGCATCTGATCGACCTCGGCGTCACAGTTGCCGCGCACGGCCACCAGCGATTTGTCGTAGGCATTCAGCCTGGCGGCGACTCCCTGGGGATCATAACCATCCGGCAGCGGATTCCTTGGCCCGTGGTACAGGAAGTCGCCCAGCACAACAAGCGTATGCGGCTGCTCCTCCTCCGCCTTTGCCAAAGCCTGCTCCAGCCAATACAGCGATCCGTGGATATCCGAAATGAACATCAGTTTCATGATCCATTCTCCTTTTATATGAACTATGTATCTATTTATCTTAACCTGCAAAGGACCGGAAACGCAAAGCGGACGCCCCGCAGGGCGTCCTGAATCACAGGTTCTTATCCAGCATGACTTAAGGCAGATTCGAAGAACCCGTGAGGAACCGGTCCACTTCCCGTGCAGCCTGCCGCCCTTCGTTAATCGCCCATACCACAAGGCTCTGGCCGCGCCGGATATCCCCTGCGGCAAACACGCCTTCCACATTTGTCGCCTGCGCTCCGAACTCTGCCTTGGCGTTGGAGCGCTCGTCACGCTCCACTCCAAGCTGGCCTAGCACTGTCTCTTCCGGTCCGGTGAATCCCAGAGCGAGCAGTACAAGCTGCGCTTTGATGACTTCTTCACTGCCCGGAACCTCAACCGGCACCATCCGGCCCTGCTCATTCCGGCTCCATTCAATGCGCACAGTATGCAGCTCCTGCACATGTCCGCCATCGTCTCCCACAAAACGTTTCGTGTTCACCAGATACCGGCGCGGATCTTCGTGATACAGCGAAGCCGCTTCCTGCTGGCCGTAGTCAACCTTCAGCACTTTCGGCCATTCTGGCCAAGGGTTGCCCGCCTGGCGGGTAAGCGGAGACTGCGGCATAATCTCCAGCTGGATCACACTGCGGCAGCCGTGGCGGATGGAAGTCGCCACACAGTCCGTGCCTGTATCCCCGCCGCCAATGACGACCACATCTTTGCCGGCCGCCGAGATGTATTCGCCGTCAGCAAGACCCGAGTCGAGCAGGCTCTTCGTATTCAGCGTCAGGAACTCCATCGCCTGATGAATGCCCCGCAGCCCGCGACCTTCCAGCGCCAGATCACGCGCCTGCGTGGAGCCGCCGCAGAGCACCACTGCATCATGCTCCTCCTTCAGCTGCGATGCGGGAATATCTCTGCCGATTTCGGTACGGGTAACAAAGGTAATGCCTTCTGCCGCCAGCAGATCCACGCGGCGCTGTACAGTCTTTTTGTCGAGCTTCATGTTCGGGATTCCGTATGTCAACAGGCCGCCGATGCGGTCCGCACGTTCATATACGGTTACACTGTGTCCGGCCTTGTTCAACTGCGCGGCGCAAGCAAGGCCTGCCGGGCCGGAGCCGACGATGGCGACCTTTTTGCCCGTACGGGTGAGCGGCGGCTGGGGAACGATCCAGCCTTCCTCAAAACCTCTGTCCACTATGGCTTTTTCAATCGATTTGATGGTGACCGGCTTGCCGTTCATTCCCACGGTACATGCGCCTTCACAAGGCGCAGGACAGACACGTCCGGTAAACTCCGGAAAGTTATTCGTCTTGTGCAGCCGTTTCAGGGCTACCTCCCAGTTGCCGCGGTAAACCATATCATTCCATTCCGGAATAAGATTATGCAGCGGACAGCCGGAAGCCATCCCCGAGAGCAGACGTCCTACATGGCAGAACGGCGTACCGCAATCCATGCAGCGCGCTCCCTGCTCCCTCAGCTTCTCCTCATCCATCGGCTGTGCAAATTCATTCCAGTTCTTAATCCGTTCCAAAGGCTCGCACTCCGCAGGAGTCTGCCGCTGATATTCGAGAAATCCTGTTGCTTTACCCATACCTGTCATCCTCCGAGTCTCTCTGATTGGCCGCCGTATATTTAAGGGCGGCATTCTTGCCCCATCCGGCTCCAAAAAGACAGTACTCTCTGTCACCGATAGATCATTTGTCACTGTAAAGCAGCAAAGCAAAAAGCTGTGAGAAGGCGGGTTGCCGCCTGAAATGCCTTCATATTATCATCTATCCTCTACAGCCTAAATGAGTAATGTCACATTTTTTAAATAAAATTCCGGGGATGGGTAAAGCGATTATAATACGCTATTTTTCCTTGGCTGCATGATGTATAAAGTTGTATCACACTCAGCAGAATCACGGTTACCGGGAACACGATCCAATTGACATCCCAACTCCCAAAAACAAACCTGCTGATCAGGAAAATGACAACGGGCAGCGGCCGGATAATGGCTTCAGCGCTGCCCATCATGGCCCGGTTCTCCTCTTACTTTTTCCGGGTGTATTCCCCCTCTTTAAGCAGAAAGCTGAAGCTCTCCTTGATGTTTCCATAGTATATGAACAGAAAAACAGCCACGGCAATCATTGCGAGTAAAAGGACCGCGCCATAACCGGAAGAATCGTTATTGATGAGAGACTCCGCAATAACCGGAACGGGACTTAATACACACAGGCATACGCCCATCACCAGGGACAAATTATACGTAGAGGCATATGCACTGCTCCGCTGCTGAATCTCGGACCGCAAATGGTGCGGCAGGTTAAAGCCTTTGTTCAAATACTTATATTTCTCCAGCATCATGCCGCTGAATATGAATAGTCCAACCGCAAGAGCCACCAGTATAAGCAAAGCAACCACACCCAGGATTCCTGCAGCGTCTTCCGAAAGGATTCCTTGTAGAAAATCGTTCTCAGCCAGGACAACGAGCAGAATCAGCAGCGCAGGCCCTATGAGGCACAGCATCCCACCAATCCCTATCATGAATCCCGCTTTCTTCTTGGCAACCATGTAGCCCCAGGTATCCTCGGGTGCAAGCACAGGAAGATTGTTTTCCTCATCTTCAACCGCAATATCAAGCTCTTCCATCAGTTCACCGATGTTGCCGAACTCGGAAATCACGATGCCAATGGCTTCATTTTCGGTTTTGCCTTCTTCCTTGAGCTCATGATACTTCTCTTCCATGCTCGCCAGCAGGTCCTGCTTAATCCCCTCCATCTGCACGGTCCTGGGGAGCGCGGCAAACATATTGTTCAAATAACTGTTGATAGTGTCCATTCCTGATCACAGCTCCTTAATGAATTTATTTACAACTTCCTGGGTAATCAGCCACTCCGCACATTTCTCATGGTAATAGGCTAGCCCCTCCGGAGTGATCCGGTAGTAGGTACGCCGCTTCCCCTGTGTCTCATTCTTATAAAAAGAGCATATATACCCGTTCTTCTCCAGCCGGGTAAACGCTGAATAAAGGGTGGTTTCCTTCATAATATATTTCTCATCCGACAGCTTCCTGATATTCTTGGCGATCTCGTAACCATAGGATTCTCCGTCCAATAGCATGTATAAAATAAATGTATCGTTGTATCCGCGGATCACATCGCTGCTGATCAATGACCTTCCTCCCTACTTCATCTGTCGTACTACACCTGTCGTAGTAATTGCATTGTAGCATAATTACTACGACAGGTGTAGTATTAATTTTGGAAAAATGAGCCTGTTTTTTCTGGCAGGCAGAAACGGCTTTGCCGCCCTTTAAAAAGACCGTACCGTTTCAGCCCTCCCTGATTGGTCCGGCAGATCGGCGCAACTTTAAGTGGAAAAAGGTTAACTAATTTGTCCCGGCACCCTGTTCTCCAAAGATTAAGTGGAAAAAGGTACACTAATTCAGCTCATTTCCTCCCTGACAAGGTGATAGGGGCCAATTAAGTTTCCTTTTTCCACTTCAATCTCACAATTGTTGATTTTGGGGAGAAATAAGTTCCCTTTTTCCCACTAACGCTTGCGAAGAAGGCGGTGAGCAATCGCTAACCCTTCTGCACCGCCTACAACTTGTCATTTCGGGTTTCAAAGTGGCCCTCATTTTCACCATGTATAATTTCTAGAGTAAAGGGCTGGTGCAACCCAGCCCCTCCTCATCAAACCGTACGTGAGGTTTTCCCTCATACGGCTTTCCGATGTTCGTCATTCATGGGCATGCAGATTACAATAGCGTTTTTAGTCCATATTGGATGGTCAAATATTTAACTTCTGACCTGGACCTCATCCATCTCCCGCGTTGTCTCTTCTTCGCGTACCACCGGGTTAATCTTTGCAAAATATACCAATCCAGTTTCGCTAATCTCTTTTGGCTGTAGTTCGTGTAGTAATAATTTCTCCATCCTTGAATCTTTGGATTGAGCCATTCCACCTGTTCCGCCAACGTTCTTGAGCGCATGCTCGGAGGGGCTAATCTTTCTTTGACCACGCCTCGGATGCGCTCCTCTGCCTTTTTCGTTAGCCATTGCTGTGTGGTGTAATATACCTTCCCTTGGGAAGTTTCTGCTTTCGTTTTTCGATGGTGCATTCCTAAAAAGTCGAATCCTTCGTCTCCTGTCCACAGGCCTACAATGCGGGTTTTGGTCGGATGTAGAGTTAACTCCAGACGTTCCATGATTCTGCTTATGAGCTCATAGGCATGTTCGGCGTCCTTTTTCGTTTTACAGACTACGACGAAATCGTCTGCATACCTGGTCAGTTCCCCCAATCCACTTCCGTGTTTCTCCCATAGCCGGTCAAAGTAGTTCAAGTAGATATTCGCCAACAGCGGTGAGATGACGCCACCTTGTGGTGTCCCTAAATCGGAACGCCTCACGTTTCCTTCTTCCATAACTCCCGCCTGAAGCCATTTCCGTATTAACTTCAAGATTCTCCTGTCATTGATACGCATCTGTACCAGTTTCATGAGCTTCTCTTGATTAATGTTGTCGAAGTAACCTTGGATATCGACGTCGACTACCCAATTTCCTTTGCGGTTGCAGGCTTTCCGGATTCGTTCCAGCGCTCCTTTCGCACTTCGCTTCGGGCGAAATCCGAAGGATACTTCTTCGAAGTCTGCTTCGAAGATGGGCTCAATCACGAGTTTGGTTGCCATCTGTATGACTCGGTCGCGCACGGTGGGTATGCCCAGCGGCCTTGGCTTCCCGTCTTTCTTTGGGATATAGTGCCGCCGCACAGGCTGCGGATGGTAGCTGCCTTCTTTCAATTCTCGCTCACAGGTCTTAAGGAAGTTCGTTTCTCCTCGTTCCTCGATGTCTGCGAGCGTCACGGCATCTACTCCTGCTGCTCCCTTATTCGCTTTCACCCGTTTCCAGGCTTCACACAGCACATCCGGGCGGTAGACCTTGTCATACAGCGCATGAAATTTACGCTTCTTGTTCTCCTTGGCCGCATGACCTAGCTTTTCTTGGAGTTCTTGAACTTTTTCCTTTGGTGTCGTTAGCCCTTTGGCATTCACTCACTCGTACCTCCTCCAAAAGCATAAACAAAGCAGGGCTCCTTCCCTCCCTAAGGTTATGTTGTCCTTAGGTTCTTCGGTATTATGAGCCCCTCGGACTCCCTTCCCACAGACGGTTCATTTCATCTTTTGGACTTATAGAGCGTCTCTTTACGGGTTTCTAAAAAAAAAATTCCTCCCGTGTGGGGGAGGGTCTCCCCAGTTCACTGCGTCTTCTTTCCTTCCATGCCGATCCCCATACGCCGGAGGATTCTTCACTGCCGTTCCAAGTTCTCTGCAGCTTCCGTGGTCTTCACCCGTATAGGCGAGGCTCGACTTCCTCTCTCCCCCCTTGCGGGGCCTTTGTGACGACGCGGCAGGATTCACTTCATGTTACGGCCTAGCAGGTTGCTCGCCCTGTCTCTGACCGGACTTTTGTCGATGCGCTTCTACGCACAGATTTCGCCGTACGCAGGCATCCCAGCTACACGGGGGCTTGGCCCCTCCCGTGACCGGACTTTCACCGGCTAGAAGATACGTGCTTTCTGGGCACGCCCGATACAACAAAAAGACTGTCCCGTGGGCAGATGACTCTACCCATAAGACAGCCCTTATATTCTTCGCTGGACGTGATTTCGGCCTTAGTTCGGCTAAGCCTGAACAGCCAGTACAACCATTCCTATCCCCTTAACAGTCAGCCGCCCGTCTGTATGGAACTCCGCCAGCTCTTCGCCGAGCAGCGGCTCCCAGCCTCCAAGCGGCGGCAGCGCAAGCGTTGCCCCCTTCAGAATGGTATTATAGACGACGTACAGATGCTGCGCGTCATCGCCGCCGGCGTGCTCCCGAAGGGTATAGGCTATGACACCCGCAGGCGCCTTCTCAAAAAACAGCTTCGCGCGGATTTCTTCGGCACTGCGCAGTCGAAAGGCAGGATGTGCCCGGCGCAGTGCGATGAGCTTTTTCATGTAAGCAACATCGTCCGCATACGCGGCACAGCGCTCCCAGTCCAGCCAATTGATCTCGACCGGTGACCTGAAGCTGTTCTCCACCCCATCTTTGGTGCGCAGAAATTCCTGTCCGGCATGAAGGAACGGAATTCCCTGGCTCGTCAGGACCATCGCGGAGGCCAGACGGTGCATCGCCCGGTGCTGTTCGTTGCTGGCTTCAGGGGAGGACAAGACGATTTTATCCCACAGGGTATGGTTGTCGTGGCACTCCATATAATTCACGCATTGCCGGGGTTCATCGGCAAATTGGCCGGTTGTCTGTCCGTACACTACTCCCCCGGTAATTCCTGTCTTTACCGCCTGCTCCAGTCCCGATCTGCCGCCGATAAAGCCGGGGTCATCCGGCAGGAAAATGTTGCCCTTCACCGCATCCCGGTAACCATCGTTGAATTGTCCGATCCCCGGCAGCGCATCTGCATTGCTCTGATTAGCCAGCCGTTCCATGGCAAGCTCGGTCTCCATGATCCAACCCTCGCCGATAGTCATGATTGAAGGGTCGATTTCGTCCAGACGTCTGCGGACTTCCGCCATTGTATCAATATCAATCAGGCCCATCAGATCAAAACGGAAGCCGTCCAAGTGATATTCCCTGGCCCAGTAGAGCACCGAATCCACAATAAAACGGGACATCATTATACGCTCCGAAGCCGTATCGTTGCCGCAGCCCGAGCCGTTGGAAAGACTGCCATCCCGCTTATAGCGCAGATAATAGCCGGGAACCAGCTTGGTAAAATTCACACGGTACCCGTCATAGACATGGTTGTAGACCACATCCATGATCACGCGCAGACCCCGGTCATGCAGCGCCTGGATCATGGTTTTGAGCTCGGTAATGCGCAGGCCCGGCAGGTAGGGGTCTGTTGCATAAGAGCCCTCCGGCGCGTTGAAATTCTTCGGATCATACCCCCAGTTAAAATGGGGCTGATCCAGCTTGGTCTCGTCCACGCTCTCTGTGGAGTAGTCGTAGATAGGCAGCAGCTGAATATGCGTCACCCCAAGATCGGCGATATGATCCAGTCCGGTCAGTATTCCCCCCGGCCCCCGTGTTCCGTTTTCGGCGAGACCCAGATATTGCCCTTTGTGGGCAATCCCGCTCGCCGGATGAATGGACAAATCCCGCAGGTGAAGCTCATAAATAACCGCGTCCACAGGATGAGCCAGCGGCGGGGCAGTTAGCGGCAGCTTATCCTCAGCCCACCGCTCCGGGTCCGTCTTGCGCAGATCAATAATCGCCGCTCTGTCCCCATTTACACCGACAGCCCGGGCATAAGGGTCCGCCGCTTCATTCCACTGCTCCCCGATACGCACGCGGTAGGTATACAGCTTGCCTTCCAGATCACCGGAAACCGTCAGCCTCCAGGTCCCCCGCACCTCGCGGACCATAGGCAGGCGGCGGCCGGCAGTCTGCTGCCAGGAGTCATACAGCACTACCTCCGCCTCCTGGGCGGTAGGCGCCCACAGGCAAAATGCTGAGCAGGCCGGTGTATAAGCGAGGCCAAGATCATCTCCGTCATAGCTGAACAGCATGTCAAAATCCTGGTCGAATACAGAAACCCCGCTGGTAGCCGCAGGATCTCCGAAGTAGATAGGTTCTTCCATTTCCCTTTGTACTGACATCCAAATATTCCCCTTTTCCCCTTATTAATTGGATATTATACCCTGATCAACAAGTTGGTGCAAACGTTTGTACTCAAGGGTCTATATGCAAAGCTACCATGGTGAGAATGCTCCGGTTGGGCAAATAAGGAATCCGGCGTTCCCGGCCGGGGGTAAATCCTCCATTCTTATGGCGCATGCCATTATCCTGGACAATCAGCACAGGTCCCGCTGCCGCATCTGTCATATCGTAACCGCTTCCCAGCACCCAATGATAATCATAGGCATAGCTTCCCCTCCAGCGGAGGCTGAACCATTTGTCGAACTTCACCGCTACCGGGCGCTTCGCGTCAATCTCGGCTTGGTACCTCTGCATATTATTAAAAAGGGATACCGAAAACGGCTTGCCGTTCTCACGCGGAAGAGCAGCCCCCAGGTAATCCTGCAACCCTTTGGCAAAACCGCGTGCACTCATCCCCCATGGAGTCCCTCCGTGATGACTGTATATATAATTGATATGCGCCGCCTTGGATTGGAAATGACCTGCTCCAGGAATTAAGCTGCAGCCTCTCCGCGTGTGCCAATATTCCATTAAGGCGGCCATGGTCGCCGGGCCGCAGGCAGACCCGGGCGAAAATACGCCCGGTTCCCACTGTGTGTACGGCTCCACATTCAGCCGAATTCCGGTTTGTTCCTCTCTCATAGCGATATCTTTTCCATCCGCTCCCGGAGTATCCGCTCGATGTCGGAAGAGAGAAACGGCTTGCTCACGAAGTCTTCCATGCCTACAGCCAGGCACCGCTCCCGGTCCTCCGGTCTGGCATATGCGGTTACCGCAACGATGAACGGCTGGTGGTTCAGCGGTGCCTGCTCCCTGATGCCTGCAGCCGCTGTCAGCCCGCTCATCACCGGCATTTGCACATCCATGAAGACCAGATCATACGGCTGCCGGAGAACGGCCTGCAGCGCCTGCTGGCCGTTCTCGGCAAGATCCGCTTTATACCCCCGCTTCTCCAGCATCGTCAGTATAAGCCTCTGATTGACGGGATGGTCTTCCGCCACCAGAATCCGCAGGGGCCCATACTTCGCTTCAGGCAGCCCGGGGATGAGTCCTCCGGCAGGCAATAAACTCCCGCTCCCCGCCTTCCGGCCCGCATAGGCGGCAGTATTTTCACCGCTATCCGGCGTATATAAAACTTCTGCCAGCTCATGATCCTCCGCCCCGTTCTCTTCCCATTCCCCACCGGGGTCGACAGGAAGCGTAAAGAAGAATTTTGATCCTTTTCCTTCCACGCTCTCTACCCCAATCGCACCGCCCATTAGCTCGACAAGGCGTTTGCAGATCGCAAGTCCCAGGCCTGTCCCCCCATACTTGCGGTTAATCGACGGATGCAGCTGGGAGAAGGATTGGAAGAGCTGCGGCTGCTTTTCGGAGGGAATACCGATTCCGGTATCGTGCACACTGAACTTCAGGCTGAGCTTCTTCGCATTCGGGCAAAATTCTGTTTCTACGCCAATCGAGACCTGTCCTTCCTCGGTAAACTTGACGGCATTGCTCACCAAATTAACGAGCACCTGACGCAAACGGTCCGCGTCGCCCATAATCAGCTCCGGCACATCTTCCGCTATGCGGCTGGACAGCAGGATATTTTTTTCCTTGGCTTTGGGTGAGAACAGTTCGGTAACAATGCCCATCACGGACTCCACACTGACCGGCTCATGCATTAGGGTCATTTTACCGGCTTCGATTTTGCTGAAATCCAGAATCTCATTGAGAATATACAGCAGGGAAGAGCTGCTCTGGCTGATGATCTCCGCATAACCGCGCTGTTCCTCATTAAGGTCCGTTTCAGCCAGTAAATCCGTCATGCCAATAATCCCGTTCATCGGGGTCCGCAACTCGTGGCTCATCACCGCCAGAAACTCCGATTTGGCCTGATCCGCCTTCTCGGCAGACTCCTTCGCACGGATAATTTCCTGTTCATTGGTAATATCCCGGAATACCACAACCGCACCTTTGCGCTCTCCTTTGTCAAACAGAGGTGTTGCCTGATATTCGGCAAGAAAACTTGACCCGTCTTTGCGCCACAACACCGCATCCATACTCCGCTGGGACTCTCCTGCCTGAATAACCCGGATCAGCGGGGAAGCTTCCATCCGGTAATGAACAGCGTCAGACGCCGTTTGCCCGATATGGTTCAGATAGGAGCGGCCCATAATTTCGTCCTGCTCAAACCCCAGCATATGTGCACCAGCCGGATTGATGAACGTGATCCTTCCCTCGGTATCCAGTCCGAATATGCCTTCCGACACCGCATTCAGAATCAGCGTGTATTCATTGCTCAGCTTCTCGATTTGCTCGGTATACCTGATGCGCTCGGTGATGTCGCGGGAAATCCCATACACCCCCACTACCTGCTTGTCTACGATGATTGGAATGTTGAGCGTATTGATTTCGACCAGATGGCCATCTTTATGGATCAGTGTCAGATCATAGCTCTGCGGCTCTCCCTGGCTGGCCAGTTTGAAATGATGCAGGGTCTTCTCAATGTCCTTCTCATGCACAATGGGTCCAAAATACATTCCGATCAGCTCATCAAGAGTATATCCTGTCAGTTCCTCCAGATTGGCATTGGCCGACAAATAATCCCCGTTCAGATTCATGGAGTAGACTGCTGACGGATTATATTCGAAAAGGGACTTGTAGCGCTGCTCGCTTTCTCTAAGCTGCTGCTCCATCTGACGCCGCTCGGTAATATCCTGCATCATGCCGATAAGCTGCACCGGCTTGCCGGTAGGGCCGCGCGTAACATCCCATTGAATGTTTACCGTAAGCAGCGTTGCGTCAGGAAGAACCAGGCGGTAGGAGGATTCACCGGATTCCCCCTTTTTCACCGCCCGTTCAACTCCCGCTTTCAGCAGCTCCAGGTCGTCCGGATGAACCAGAGACAAAAAGGTTTCGTATTTTACATCCGTCCCCGTGCTATAGTGCAGCATACGCTGCAGTTCCTCCGAAAACACCAATCTGCCTTTGGATAAATCCCACACCCATGAACCAATCTTCGCCACACGCTGGGCGGCTGCCAGAGCCTCCTCATTCTGCTTGCGGCTGGTCACATTGCGCCCGATACCCATGATCCGCACAATTTCATTATTCTCATCATGGATTACATGAAAGGAGGTCTCGAACCACAAATAATGTCCGTCTTTATGGCGCAGCCGGCGGATATAGGTTTTGCTCTCCAGCAGACCTTGGGACTGGTCCATCCCTTCAACATCATCAGGATGGTAGAACTCCAGCCTGTTCCTGCCAACTATCTCCTCTGGCGCAAAGCCGATCTGCAGCTGTGAGGAAGGAGATATGAAGCTCAACGTTCCATCGGGCAGGGTGAAGGAAATCATCGTCTGGTCATCTTTTATAAATAAATCATACAGATCACGGCTGTCCACAGTCAGCTGATCCGCGATTTTGCGGTCGGTAATATCCTCGGCGTAGACAATAATATGTGAACAAGCTTGCCCCGCCGCAGCCTTCACGAACGTGAGCAGGAGCCACACCGTGCGGCCGGAGCGGGTTAGAAATTTCTTTTCTTTGACCAGAGAACGCTCCGGGGAGGAGGCAAGCTCGCCGATAAGAAGATTGATGTCTATTTGCTGAATTCCCTCCTGCTGGGCAACAGTGTTGTGCAGCAGGCCACCGGCCAGAAACTCCTGTTCACTGCAGCCGAGCGTATGGCAAAAAGCGGGATTCACCTTCAGCCACTTGCCCTCTTGAGACAGTACTCCCGTTCCAAGCGGAGACATCAGGAATGCATAATCCAAAAGCTCCCTGTTATCCTCATCCAATTCAGCCTGGCCTCCTTCACACGAGCCGCTGCTTTTGCAGACTCTCTGTTATCTATTACCCCAGTATACGCTAAGAGAAGTGTGGAAAGAAATGAACAGGCCTGTTTCAGATCAGAAAAATTTAAAATTGAAAATATTGACGGATATAGGAGATTAATCTATAGTCTAGATAAATATTTATTCGTGTCCTGTTGCGCTGGAAGCACCCGTAACGAAGGCTTATTTTGCCTTTGCTGCGGGTGCTTTTTTGTCTTTTTATACAGGCTTGCGGATGTAAAAAAAGGAGGAGAACGATGACTACCCTTAAGACTTCTGTTCTGACACTTCTATCACTGTTGCTTCTAACGTTGCCCCTGGCAGGCAAAGCTGCTGCTTCCGGGACGGAGCTGACCCCTTCAATCCAGGCCGCTTTTGATTTGACAGCTGCCGTTGCGGATTCATCCTCAAGAAGCAAGCTGAACAGCCAGTATAGCGAGCTATCCGCATTATCAGCACAATATAACAGCAGAGAAGAACAAATCCGTAAGCTTCATGAGAGTAATGCGCAGTCACTCCTGACGGTGAAGGAGAAGATCAAGAACATTGATCAGGACACCGTGACCCGGCTAACCGCAGCCGTTGTCAGCACCAAGGCCCGGTACCAGCCGCTGTTTGACCAATACAGTGCGCTTAACAAGCGTATATCCCTGCTTAGGGGAATGCGGGACAAAACCTTGAATTCCGTGCTGCGCGCCCAGTCCGATGCCATGAAAATTGTCGTCCAGATGGCCCGCCAGGACATCCGCGACCAAGAGGCCCGGCTGAAGGCCGCCAAAGAAACCCGGACCAGGAAAATAGCTGCGGCACGCAAAACCCTTGCCGGGATCGATAGTCCGCAGACGTCGATCAAATCCCAGAAAAGTGTGATCTCTTCCCTGAACAAGCGCTTGTCTGCAGATTGGAGCGGCTTCAAATCGGCCATCCGCAAGCAAAATCCTTCCCTGACCAGCCTGTCCCTGAATTCACTGCTCTCCGGTCACCGGCAAATTGCAGCCGGCAAGCAGAAGATCATCGAACTGGAACAAAAGGTTGCCGGTGTAATCGCCGCAGCTTCGAAGCAAATCACTTGATCCTTCTCGTGAATGTGTCTTCCCCCTGCCCGGCGGCATATGTTAGGTAAGAGGCTACAGCTATGGGGTGAAGGAGGCATATACCTATGCATATCTGCATGATTGCACCGGAGCAGTTTCCGGTGCCGGGAGACGGCTCTGTGGAAATCTGCATCTGGGCGGTTGCCAGAAAACTGGCCCGGCGGCATAAAGTAACTATCGTGAGCAGAAAGGCTCCCGGACTTCCTGACACCGATGAACAAGAGCAGGTGCGTATCGTGCGCCTGGTCTCAGGTACGCCTGCACGTTATCTTGCATCCGTTCTGGACTATCTTGAAACAGAGCATTTCGATGTTATACAAGTCGATAACCGTCCGCTCCTGATGTCCTCTATCAAGCGCCGGCATCCATACACGCCAGTTGTCCTGTTCCTTCATTCCCTGACTTTTGTCCCTGCTGAATCGAGAATTGCACGCAGCCTGGCGAGAGCCAATCTTATCGCTGTCAACAGCCGCTCCCTGCAGCGCAAGCTCGCCCGCCGCTTTCCCGGCCTGGGTGGAATCATCCGCGTCGTGCCGCTCGGCGCCGATTTAAGCCGGTTCTCTCCGGCAGAGCTGCCGGAGAAGCAGCAAATGCGCCGGCTGTACCGCCTGTCTCCGGTATTCACCGTGCTGTTCGTCGGCCGGGTTATTCCGCGCAAAGGCGTTCCTGTGCTGATTAGAGCCATGCGCCTGCTTCATAAACGCTTGCCGGCCCAGTTGATTATCGCCGGCCACGGCAAGCCGCTGTACATCCGGCAGCTTAAAGCCATGGCCCGGCGCCTGGGAGTCCGGGCTGTTTTTATCGGCAAGATCGCCCATGAAGATATTCACGATCTCTACCATGCGGCCGACGTCTTTGTCTGCCCGTCCCAGCGGCATGAGTCCTTCGGGCTGGTCAATGTAGAAGCCATGGCCTCCGGACTGCCCGTCATCGCCTCGAACAACGGCGGCATCCGGGAGATTATTGTATCGGGCCATAATGGATATCTGGTGCAGCGGTACCGCGAAGCGTCACCGTTCGCCAAAGCCCTGCTGCAGCTCGGCCGCGATCCGCAGCTTACAGCCAGAATCGGACTGCAGGGACGGAGGGACGCGCTGCAGAATTTCGGGTGGCAGCATACGGCAGCGGCATTGGAAGAACTGTACCGTTTTCTTTTGCTGAATTAACAGAATGCTGTGCTGCCGCCCGCTTCTGTTCTATGCGACACTATGTACAATGGAATTTGTGACCTTATTCGCAGGATGCAGCTATAGTTAATATTATACTCAAATTGTAAGCGTTGCCATCAAGCGAATAGGTCACCATTAAGGCCACCCAGACATTGGCAACCCCCTACAACACATTCTTCGCTGTAGAAAGGGTGCATCGTTATGTTAATGATCAAAGCTATAGTAAGACCCGAGAAAGCGGATGCAGTCATGGCTGAACTGCTGCTTGCCGGCTTTCCCTCCATCAGCAAAATGGATTTGCTCGGCCGCGGCAAACAAAAGGGAATTCAGGTCGGAACCAATCATTATAATCAAATCTCTAAGAAGCTGCTGATGATTGTCATCAATGACGATGAGAAAGAAGATGTCATCAGCATTATTATGAGAACAGCAAGAACCGGTGAGCAGGGCTCCTTCGGTGACGGCAAAATCTTCGTGCTGCCTGTGCAGGAAGCCTATACGATCAGCAACGGTAAAAGCCAACTGTAAAGCTCTTAACCATATTCGGAAAGCAACTGACAAACAGAAACGGCTGCACTGTCCTTCCGTGGACAGCGCAGCCGTTTTGAATGTTGGGGTTGAGATGAATCAGAATCTTTGGTCCAAGAGGAACAGCTTGCTGATTCCAGGTTGCCGCCGCTCTTACTGTTCAAAACAACTGGAATACCGTAAGCACCAGACCTACGACAAAACCGCATACCGCACCGTTGACCCGGATCCACTGCAGATCTTTGCCCACTTTATCCTCCAGCATATTCACCAGACTGGCATCATCCATCAAATCCAGGTTCTCCTTGACCAGAAGCCCCACCCGGTAATGGTTGGCTTCGACGAAGCTGATCAGAGAAGCACGGATGCGTTCTTCCCATTCCTGTATCCACTGCTGCTCCTTGCCGATACGGCGGGCCAGCATGGCATACAGCCCAAACAGCTTGCGTCCGCCCGCAGACCGCTCTTCTTCCAGCCAGGCAACCGCCTTGCCCCGGAAATGCTCAAGCTGCTCCCGCAGGAACGACGCAGCTGCTTCGCTCTGAAGCTCGTTCAGCCCCCACTCCTTAATGGCAGCGATCCGCGCCTCGTCATTCACCATCTGGAAGATGGCCACCCGGATTTCCCGGATAATCTCCTCGCGGTAAGGGCTGTCTTCGCTGCGGAAATCGTTGATCCCGGATTGCACCATGCCTTGCAGCATTCCCCCCAGCATCTCGGCATCCACGAAGCCGACGAAAGCCTGAAAAGCCATCCCCTTCAAGCCGCCAAGCTTCACCTCGGCCAGCTTCTCACTGGCGATCTTGCCCAGCATCGCCCGGGTCTCAGGACGTTCAACCCAGCCAGAGATCCCTTCAAGCGCGAAATCCAGAGCCGCGACATCCTTTCCGTCATTCATAAGCTTGGTGACGATCGTATCCACGGCCGTTCCAAGCTTGGCTTCACGGATATATCCGGCTGCAACCGACTGGATATAAGGTACCGCCTGTTCCACCGGCAGCTTCTGCACGAAGGCGCTGACCTGTTCCAGCATTTCGGCTCTCGCTTTTTTGCGGGCGAACAGCCGCGTCAGCATAGTGCTGCCCAGCGATACTATGCGGATTTTGCGCAGCTTGTTCTCAATGCTCGCCTTATTCAGCAGCTCGTTCTCCATCGCGGAGATCAGGGACTGAATAATTTTGTCCCGGTTCTTTAAGAGCAGGGAGGTATGCGGGATCGGCAGACCCAGCGGATGGCGGAACAATGCAGTCACGGCAAACCAGTCCGCGATCCCCCCGACCAGTCCGGCCTCAAAGCCTCCCCTCAGCAGAACAACTGCCAGATTTTCCGGCAAAAATAGTGTAATGAGAAAACCGCAGGCCATAATCGCCAGCGAAATCGTAGCTAAATTTCTGGATTTCATTTCAATCACAGTTCCCCCTAAAAGTAATGTGAGCATTGCTTTCTGATGCTGTAGTCATAATTAAATGCATGCTAAGTGGTCCGCCTTATATTGTACCACGACGGAACTCTTTTCTGAAAATCCTCCCCTCTCACAGCAAGCAGCCTGAAACCAGGACATGTAGATGGATTTTTAATTTTCAGAGAATTAATGATAAGATACAAGCAATAATTTCATCGGCCTTGCAAAGAACAACCCCAAGCTATATGAGATGAACTTAAAAATCCATGAAAGGGTAGAAGTGCGGAGGGGAAGTTTGGAACTGGAAGAGCGAATGCGTCCGCCTTTGTCACCGGATTTCAACCGCGAAAGGCGGTTCAATCAAGAAATCTGGGGACAACAGCGGCTGGAAGTCCAAACATTCCCCGCAGTTACGACCATACCCCTCAATGTAAAACTAAAGATTATAGCTTATATTGAAAAGGAGAACTTCAACATGCTGATTGCATTGGATATGGACGGAACACTGCTGAATGAGGAGGGCAAGATCAGCCCGGAGAACCGCGAGGCCATTGTGCACGCCCAGAGCCTGGGCCACATCGTGATTATCGCTACAGGCCGCTCTTACATGGATGCGGAACGGCAGCTCCGGCTGGTGGATCTGGAATGCCCTGTGGTCAGTCTGAACGGAGCGGTAGTGACGCTGCCTGACCGGACGCTGGCAGCAAGCAAGCCGCTGAATAAGGAGGATATCATTCCGGCTTTACGCTGGATGAGCGGGATTCCTGAACTGTATTATGAGGTATACACCGAAGATAACGTATATGTGGAGCTTGACAAACGGGTGCGGCTGGAGAAGCTGTCCGAGCTCAACGATGAGGCTGTACCCGGGGAGCTCCGCTGGCTGCTGAAAGCTATGATCGCCAAGCAGTTCCAGCAAGCTTCTGTCACCTATGTAGAGAGCATGGAGGAGATTTGGAGCAAAGACGAGTATGTAATTTTTAAAACGCTGGCTTTTTCGCTGAACCGGGAGCTGCTGAAGGAAGCCTCCACACGGTTCGCGGCAATCCCCGGACTGATTATTACTGCCTCGCATGTAAACAATATCGAGATCAACCATAAGGATGCCAATAAAGGCTCGGGTGTGGGAATGCTGGCGGCACATTACGGCATTCCTGCCGAACAGGTGGCTGTTATGGGCGACAGCTATAATGATCTGCCGATGTTTGAAATGGCCGGCTACCGAATTGCCATGGAGAACGCCGCACCGATTCTGAAAGAAACGGCCGACTTTGTAACGGGGAATCATGCGGAGAATGGTGTAGCTGAGGGTCTGCGGCATCTTTTGGAGAAAAGAAAAGGACAGTGAAGCGAAGTCACTTAACGTTTGCCTGCCCCAAACTTGACAAAGCAATATATTGCACCTATGTTCACTGCCAGCAGGATCAAAAGGACCCACTGCTGCGTCGTAGTCAGTGTTGTGAGAATTGGAATAAACACAATCTCCCACCCTCCTTATCAAAAGATTAATATACAGATCAACAAACTGTTTTTTGGGAGCTGTACTGATTAAGCAGATGATCCAAAGCAACAGATTGTTCGATAACTTTGGGATGCGTCAAGAAGCCATACTTTTTCAGCGCCTGATGCAGCTTCTCCCTGGCGTTTTCTACATGAAGCAGCACCATCTTCTCATTGTTTAGCATAGTTCCACCCCCTTCATGTAATATTTTAGTACAAGCTGTCAAAATGCGGAATTTCAGCTAAGTGAAAACTATTGGACCGCGGCAAAAGAAAAGAACCGGATGTTCCCGGTTCTTCTCTTCTGCCCTTACCACTCAGTTCGAAACCATGGAAAATGCTAATTATTCTCCTAAACCATGAGTCATAGTTTGTAGCATAGCCTGTGCTTGAGTCGAGGAATCACTTACCATTGAAGTAATGATGATGAGTAAGATACTAGCTAAGGATAACCATATAGCCATCTTTTTCTTCATTTATCCGTTGCACCTCACCAATTAAATTTGCATACGCATTCCTTTGTTGCTGCCCTGCTACTGAGCGGTATTTTTCAAATAGCCCCACACACTTTACTATATATGAGTCACTTCTAATTTTAATTGATGATTCCAAACTCTCTAGTAGGTAAAATAATCCATTATCCCATTTTTTCTTAGTCAAATAATACACTGCTAATTCTATAAGAAATTGGGTATATCTATCACTCACTAGTTGCTGATTAGCCTTCCTTGAGCGACTGCTTTGTCCTTTATAGTACAAATGTGTATTGAACTTTATAAGAATATCATCGACATTAAATTTATAGCGGTTAGCAGCCTGTATTATTTTAAATAGTGCTGGAAAGATTTCATTTTCCCGTGACTCTACATAATTAATATATTCTGGAATTATTTCTATATCCCCGGCCGTTAAGCGATACAAATATGAATTAGCTGTTGCCCATTCTTTAAATTGTTCCATAACTCTTTCTTCTTCTTTACTCGCCGGGAGTTCTACCCAACTTGTATCTGAATATAACGAAACAAAGTGTAAGGCCCTGCTGTGGTCTCCAGTTTCATCACAAGCCGCTGCTCTTAACAAATAAGCGTATAACTTATAATATATAAGTGGCCGATCCGGCTGCTTCTGTGTCTTGTTCTTCTTCCTGTATTTATATTGGGCATCCGACTTCCTTCCAAGTCTATCACCCAACTCATCCACCTTACTCCAGTTGTGTAGCGAGGCAAACACATCCGCCAAATGCTTAAGTGCATCTAATTGATCCGCTTCATCCAACCGCTCTACATAAGACTCAAACTGATTGGCTAAGCGTAAATTTTCATCCTGGTCTTCACACAAACCAATTCTAAACAACCGATACTGGCATAGAGCGAGCCGCTCGGAATGCTGATACTTCTCACTTTCCGCCACACCTTCATACAACAGCGCAGCAGCTTCAGACCGTCCCTTGGCATAAAGCTCCTCCGCTCTATCAAACAGGGCAGGAAGGTACGACAGGTTATCTGTAACAATCCGGACCACACGACGAATCGAATCCAGCTTACCTAGTTCCGCACAACGCTGCAGCAGCGGCCCCACACGCCTCCAGTCCGAGGAACCGTCAACGATGTAATTATCTATGTACAGGTCGTAATAATAGCCTTCGGCAAGCCCCATGGCCCTGGTAACCCGGTCCAGTTGCTGCATAGCAATAGGACGGCGTCCGTGGAGCATATTGCTGAGCGTTCCGGAATGAATGCCTGACCGTTCGGCAAATTGTGAAATTGACAGGCCTTCTCTCCTTATATATTCCTCCATCTCCGCCAATATTGTGGGTGCAGGCTCCATTTCGCGACCACCTTTCACACTTAAACCCAGTAACTAGAATAATATTCCTATTATTATACAGAATATAACAGCGGTCAATACTCACTATCGGACTTTTTGAACACTCTGGTGACTCTGCCGGGGGACAATCTATAATATGTTAAAATGTTGGTATATTGAGGATTGTAAACCAGACTAACATAGGGGGAATCACAAGTTGAATATGTATCCTGGGATTGCCCAGTTATATCATAACCGTCTGCTGCGGACGGAGCTGGAATGCGAGGCCTTTGATCTGGCGCTGGAGGGGTTGGCCGGGGACATGGAGGATGCGGTGATCCGTCAAATCTTCTACGTTTTTGACGACGACACCGAGCAGGAGGAGGTTATGTTCGGACTTGTCCATTTCGTGGAAAGCTACCAGATGGAGATGTACCTTACCCAGTTGCTGGAGTCGCTGCCGGACATGCTGGAGAATGCACGCAACTGGGCCATTGTGCTGAACCGGAGGATCCTTGAGGATGATCTCTGCCGCAGAGAGTACGCCGATATCGCTGCCGGCATGACGCCAAGGATCAAGAGATCGCTGGCTTTTCTGCTGGAGGAAATCAAAGAGGACAACCCGAGGTTATACGAGCGCAAGGTCAATGCTGTCCTTGGACAATTGGAATGAAGACCCCCTCCAGCCTGGCGGAACCAGTCAGCGGAGCTTGAAGGTTTTTACGATTTTTGGCACATCGTCATTTACCATGCTGGACAGGATGCGGATGGGTCTGCCGTATCTTTTGTAATCATAGTCATCGCCTCTGGCATTCAGGAACTCTTCAGGCAGCTCGCTGGGAAGCGCATAGGCATAAATCCGTCCATTGCGCACAGCCATCCGGATGATCGGGGACTCATCATAGCCCTCCTCTATCCACTTCTTCAACGTCATCCTGTACACCAGCAAAGTGAGCGCCGATTCATAAATCTTCCCTTTGTATTTAAAAAGGAAATACACAGCGTACTCCGCATCATCCAACCGCCGGGAGCTTCTTCTAATCACTGTGTAGCATTTCCATCTGCGGGGGAGCCTGATGCTGAAGCCATACTTGGAGTTACGGTAGAGCAGTGTTCTGGGCGAACCTGCGCGGGGAACGGAACGGTTCCTTTGTACAGCCGGCTTTTTGATCCGGGCAATAGGCTTCATCGCAATCACACCTTTTCGGAATGAATTTCAGTACATACGTATATTAGTCAGAATATTCATACACCCAGGAGTGTGACACCAAAAACTTGAATAGTATTGTTTAGATTACAGGACAGCGGCGCGAGCGGGATGGTATAGTATAGATCGGCTAAAATTTTATTTATCCCGCAATGAAACAAACGAAGGTGAATCCATCCAATGAACAAGCTTTTATTTCACAATATACCGCTCGGGGCTACCGGCGAACGCATTCCGCAGGCGAAGGTCGCTTCTGCCCGGACAAGCCGCGAAATGGTGAAGCCCGGAGACTCCGATGCGGCTTACTTCCGCAGGCTGGAGGAAGGCGGTATTCTGCTCAACTCCCCGCAGATCGCGGCGGTGCGGCATCATCAAGGCCCATTGCTGACACTGGCCGGGGCAGGCTCCGGCAAAACCTCGGTACTGATCTGCAGAACCGGGTATTTGCTGTCCGTCCGGGGCATCTCCCCAAGCCAGCTGCTGCTGCTGACGTTCTCCAACAAAGCGGCGGCGGAGATGCGTGAACGGATTGCCCTGCTGCCAGGCGTCCGCGAGAGCGATGCCGCGCGCCTACAGGCGCGCACGTTCCATTCTTTTTTTCTCTATTTCCTGCGCCGTCAGGGTCTTCAGCAGGAAATCTTCAATGAGACGCGCCGCCAGCACATTCTGCTGAAGCAAATTATGCGCGAGCTGGGTCTGCCTAAGGATGCCTATCCGCCGGAAACCCTGCTTGCTCTGCTCTCCACCTGCAAGATGAATCTGGGCGAGCCGGAGAAGCTGCCGGAAACCTCACCCGCCGAGAAGGAAATGAAGGCGGTCCTGCTGCTGTATGAGCAATGGAAGACCGACAATTTCAAAATCGACTTCGACGATGTGCTGCTGATTGCCTACCGCATGCTGCGGGAGAAACCTGCACTTTTGCTGGAGCTGCAGATGAGATTTCTGTACGTGATGGTCGATGAGTTTCAGGATACCAATGCATTGCAGTATGAGCTTGTCAAAATGATCGCCCACCCGCAGCATAATCTGATGGTGGTCGGGGATGATGATCAGACGATCTATTCCTTCAACGGAGCCCGCAGCGAGTTCATTCTGGAGTTCGAGAAGCTGTATCCGGGTGCACGGGTCATCACGCTGGATATCAATTACCGTTCCGGCCCCGCAATTGTCGGCCTCGGCAATGGCATTATCCGCCACAATATGCGGAGGCGGGCCAAAACGCTGCAAGCGGCCCAAGGCAGCGGCCGCCAGCCCCGGTACCTGCGCCCGCAGACGGCGGACGAGGAAGCCGAACAAATTGTGGAGCATATCTTGAGCGAGGTAGCCAGCGGGGCTAGAGCATACAGTGATTTCGCCCTGCTCTACCGTGCTTCCAGCAGCAACCGGGCCCTGCTGGAGCGGCTGCTCCTCCGCGATGTCCCCTACGTCGATTACGGAGAAGGCCAACTGCTCTACGAGCATTGGCTGATCTCTCCGGTATTGGATTATCTGCGTTTGTCGCTGAACCGGCGGAACTTCGCGGCAATGGAGAATATCCTGCCGACCCTATATCTGAACCGGGAAAAGGGCATGAACCACATCCGCCGGATGGAGGCCGTCCAGCCCAAGCAGGGCCCGCTGATCCACCTGCTGTCTCTGCCGGGAATGGAGGACTTCAAAAGCGGGAAATTGCGTGAACGGCTGGAGCTGATCCGGGGTCTGATCCGGCTGACACCGGTGCAGGCGATCCGCCAGATCCGCTCAGGCTTCTATGACTATTTCATCGAAGCCAATGAACGGCATCAGGCCACTCTCCACCGGGAAATGCTGAAAGAAATGCTTGATGAGCTGGAAGCCTCGGCGGAACGGTTCGACAGCCTCCCGGGGTTTCTGGAGTTCATCGGTAATGTGACCGAACGCAACGAGCTAAGCCGCCAGCCGGGACTAAAAGAACAGGGGAACCGGGTTGCCCTGATGACAATTCATAAGTCGAAGGGGCTGGAGTTCCCGGTTGTTTTTCTGATCGGTGCGTCAGAAGGCATCCTTCCCCACAGTTCCGCACTGGAAGGTGAGCGGTTAAAGGACAGGAAGACATCCCCACCACCAGGCGCGCGGGACAGCAAAGTCATTGCAGGCAATACCGCTGGCCTCGCTGCACTTGAAGAGGAGCGGAGGCTGGCTTATGTGGCCGTGACCAGGGCCCGCGAAGAGCTGTTCATCAGCTCCCCGGCACGGCACCGGGGCAAAAAAGCAGAAGTCTCCAGATTTATGCTGTCCGCCTTCCGTTCTGCGGTGCCAGCGGCTCCGGCTTCTGCAACTGTTAACAGAATCCCGGCGGCAGTGCGGCACATTTCCGCCAGTTCCTCCAGGGGGAAAACACACACTGTTCCCATCTGGAAGTGCACCGGCGGCAGCTGTCCGGGCTGGACGCGCATGAAGGCAGGGGGAGCCGAGGATCACCTGTCCTCCAAGCCCTGCCCGCTCTGCAGCTCTCCGATGGAGAAGAGCATGCGGGAGGTCCCCGTGTGATCTTGCCGGAGGTAAGCGCGGAGGGACACCGGATCTGATGGACTATGCCTTGTATTGCATCCTTTCCTAAAAGACAAAAAAGACCGTCGCCATTATAGCAGCGGTCTTTTTTGTATGGTATAGAAACTGCCCAGGGCGCCCGATCCGGCACCGGCAAAACATACTATACGGGCCTTTTTTTCAGGTCCAGGCCCATAGAAAACCATCGCGGTCCCAGGCGATTCTCCCGCCATGCAGCTTGCGGAAAGCCTTCTTCACATCCTTGGACAAGGAGGCGTTCCCGTTCTCATTCACAAACACAAACTGCTCGCCAAAGTTGGCCTTCACATATTCTATCGCGGCGGTTTGGTACAAGGTTCCCGTAAAACGGATCTCCTTAACCATCCATTCCGCTACCTCTTGTGCGGTTGCTTCCATCCAGGTACTGCTCCTTCCTGTAAATCCCTCTAAAATGCCTCCCCATTATAGCATGAATATAGCTGCCCGGGAGGCCCGCCGGACGGTTCGTTGGGTACGGGAGGGATCACACAGAAGGCGCTGGCTTAAGGGATTGGGTGGTGGGTTGGATGGTAGTGGGCGATGGGTTTGATGACGGGTTGGATGACTGAACTGGATGATGGATTGGTTGGTTTGTGGTGGGTGGGTTGGTAGTGATGATTGGTTGGTTGGTTGGTGGGACTACATTAATAGAACTAAAAAACTTTATGAACCGTGCACTCACCCCTAGCGGGAAAAGGTTCATAATTGAACTCGTTACGCTTATGGAAGTTCCTATGTGGGAAAAAGTATCACTAATTCAGCTAAAAGTGGCCGTATGCGACGGATATGCACGAATTAGGTGTACAAAATCCAACTAAAACCTGCTGTAGCGGGGATTTTCAGCAAATTAGTTTTACTTTTTCCACTTAGCTGTTGTTCATGATGAACTTCATTGCGTTCCCCCAAGCTTTCTAGCTCTCCAGCTCAGCTCATATAGGTATGAGTGTATTTTGTGCAACAGAATGCCATCCTACAGACACAAATTATCATTCTAATGCACTTCATACAGCAGAATTTCTATAATCCGCTGAATTTTGCCTGAATCCTTGATTTCTAATGTACAAAGTACAATAGAATCTGTTTTGGGGCGTTTTTTGGGGACATCTGCTGTACAAAGTGCAATTGAATGGACTTCGCCCGATAGAAAAGCGGGCCAGAGACTGTTAAGTATAGCGTCAGAGCTAATCTTATGGCTTTGACAGCCATTCCATGCTCATTCACCTAAGGCTTTCTTCCTGAAAATCTAAGGTTGAACGCTCTGCCAGCCGCAGCCTCATCGCATAATCCGCAGGCATCACCGCTGCTGCTGCAATGCTGATGCTTCCTCCTGCGGCTGCGGGGCTGGCGGTACCACCGGCGGCAACCCCTCTTTAGTCATCGCCGCTGAAGGCTGAATGCCAAGGCAATAGCACATTAACGGAGCAAGCCGCAGCTGAGGCAGCGCCTGGATTTCTTGTTCCGGCGACAGTACCTTTTCCCCAAAGGCATATAAAGGCACATGCCGCTCCGCCGGAGTGACCCCGCCGTGGCAGCCGTTCGCATTCATCCCATGATCCGCAGTAACCAGCACCGTATAGCCCTGCTCCATCCACTGCGGAAGCAGCGTGGCGAGCAAGCCGTCTACCCGGCGGACCGCCATCTCATACTCCTTGCTTTCCCCGCCGTGGCGATGCCCGGCATCGTCGATATTCATTGTATGAATATACAGGAAATGCGGGTCGTAGGCGGCCCGCAAATATTCAGCATCTGCGAATACATGGCTGTCCGGGTAATGATCCTCGAAATAAAAGCTGCCGTGCTGAATCGGCTTCAGCACATTGTGCTGGTGCCGGTCAGCAACCGGATGAAAAGGAGCCGAGCTGTACAGCTCGCTGACCCAGTGATATGCGGCAGCAGCCGTACGCAAATTAGCGGCAACGGCAAGATGGAACACACTTTGCTCACGGCTCAGTCTGACTATATGATTGGCGGTAATTCCATTTCTCGATACCGGTGTGCCTGTCAGCAGCACCTCATAGAGAGGACGTGACAGACTTGGCAGCTCTGACTGCACTTTGTAGCACGACAGTTGCCCCTGCTCCACCAGATGCTCCATGTACCCCAGATACTTGCGGGCAGCGTCATAGCGCAGCCCGTCGAGCACAACCACAATTAGCTTGTTAGCTGTTTCCGTCATGAATATCTCCGCCCTCCATAGCATCTTAGCTTGCTGTAGACCATACGCATGCAGTGGCTCTTGCCCTGAAATTCTCATTACACAACCAGTACCCGCAAATTGCTGCTGTACACAAAATAGATATGAACTGGATTCACCGTTTGCTCCACTCTTAGCCTGCCTTGATGCACAAGCTGCCCTTCAATAGCTAATTCCCCCAGCTACTCTCACTGCTATTTATGCCATATCTATGCCCCTTCCTGCTCCAGATGCAGCAGATGAGCAGGATCAAGCAGTAGGGTCACACGATCCCCTTCCCGCACCCGCAGCCAGCGGCCGTCATTCAGCAGGTCTACCGTAAGATGAACGCCTTCAGCCACGACAGCAGCCCGGATGATATTGCCCAGAATCGACACGGCCTGGACCTGTCCGCGCACATCCATCATGCCATCCGCATCATCCTGGATCGCTTCACCTTCGGCCAGCAGGGTCACCGCCTCGGGGCGGATGGCGAAACGGTCGGAGCGGCTGTCAATTCTGCGGAACAGCTTGAGCGCCTCCGCCCGGTTGAAGACGTTGTAGCTGCCCATGAACCGGGCGGCAAATTCCGTGCGCGGCGCAGTATAGAGCTGCTCCGGCGAACCTTCCTGAACCATCCGCCCCTGGTTCATGATGCAGATCCGGTCCGAGAGGATCAGCGCTTCCTCTTGGTCGTGGGTGACGAACAGCGTCGTCATGCCGAGCCGCCGCTGGATATCGCGGATTTCCGCGCGCAGATTCTTGCGGATTTTGGCATCGAGCGCGCTGAGCGGTTCGTCCAGCAGCAGCAGCTTGGGCTGGACGGCCAGCGAGCGGGCCAGCGCCACCCGCTGCTGCTGTCCGCCGGACAGCGACTGCGGATAGACATCGCGCTTGTCTTCGAGATCGACCAACGCCAGCAGCTCTTCGCACCGGCTGCGCCGGGCGGCCGGAGCAACGCCGCGCATACGCATCCCGTATTCCACATTCTGACGGACCGTCAGATTGGGGAACAGCGCATAGGACTGGAACACCATGCCCACGTCCCTGCTGCGCGGAGGGAGCTTCGTCAGCTCCTTGTCTGCGAGCAGAATGCTGCCGCTGTCCAGCTCGGTCAGTCCGGCGATGCAGCGCAGGAGCGTGCTTTTGCCGCAGCCTGAAGGGCCCAGCAGCGTAACAAGCTCTCCTTCGCCAATATTTAGATCGACGCCAGCCAGCACCGGGACATCGCCAAACCTTTTACGGATGCCTTGCAGCTTCAGATAATCGTTCATTTCCGTAGCCCTCCCTATATAAATTGGACTTTTGATCTTCATATTAGGTCTCCGCACTTTACCTTTTTATATAAGAAGCCTTACTTCGCCTGCCCCTTAATCTTCATCCCCAGCTTCATCAGCACTGCTGACAGCAGCAGAATAAATACAAAATAGGAGATCGCTATCGCACTGGCCAAATGCCCGCTTTCACCGACCCGCCGGAACAAATAAACCTGAATCGTCTGGATGTGCCCCCCGACCAGCATGTTCGTCAGCACGAACTCCCCAAACAGCACGGAGAAGGACAGCAGCGCAGAGACCATAACCCCCGGCCAGATGTTCGGCAGAATCACATTTACAAAAGCAGACCGTCTTCTGGCCCCGAGCAGCTCGGCGGCGTTCAGCAGCTCTACGGCGGATACACTGAGCAGACTGTTGCGGATGCCCTGATACATATAAGGCAGTATGACCACAAAATAGGCCCCGACCAGCAAATAAGCGGTCCCGGAAATGTCGAAGGGGCCGGAGGAATAAGTGCGGATGAGGCCCACTGCCGCCACCACTCCCGGCACCGCATAAGGCAGAACGACAATCCCCTTCATGAAGCTCTCCCAGCGCGGGAAATACACTGTAATTACAAAAACGGCCGGCAGCATAACGGCGAGACTGAGCAGCACGCTGATTATACACAGATACAGTGAGGTCCACAGCGCCTCCAGAAACCGGATATCCTGGAACATGTCACGGAACCAGCCTAATGTCCAGCTGCGGGGAAGCAGCGTATTCTGCCAATCCTGGGCAAAAGCGTACAGCCCCGTTGCCAGCAGCGGCAGCAGCAGATAGATCATGAGCAGGAGCATGAAGGTACGCGGGGCAACCCCCGCCTTACGTATATTCATTGTCCTGCCTCCTCCCGGACAGCAGGCCAGCGCCGTCTGAATAAACCGCTGCTGCGCTCCCGCCTGGCCGGACTTCTGCCGCCGAACCCTTCCATCCGCCGCACCATCCGCTGATTCAGAAACACCGCCAGCAGCGTGCTCAGCGCCAGCAGAACCGCCAGGGTACTGCCCATTTGCGGCTGGGTCACCACATCACCGGCGACCAGCGAGCCGATGCGGACGGCCAGCAGATTATAGTTGCCGCCAACCAGCGCATAGGCGGTGGCATAGGCTCCCATGGCATTGGCGAAGAGAATGCCGAGCGTTCCGAAGATCGCCGGAGAGAGCACGGGCAGCCCGACCGTTTTCCAGAACTGCCAGGCCCCTGCTCCCAGCAGGGCTGCCGCCTCCCTCCATTGCTCCCTGATGCCATAGAATGCCGGGTACAGCAGCAGTAAAGCCAGCGGAATCTGGAAATAGACATAGACCAGAATCAGCCCGGACCAGCTGTACAGATTGAAGCCGTCAAACACGTTCCAGCCCCACTGCTTGAACAGCAGCGTGAACACGCCATTGTTGCCCAGCAGAATGATATAGGCAAAGGCCAGCGGGACGCCGGCAAAGTTCGAGGTCATATTGGACAGCATCAGCAGCCGGTCCCGCACCGCAGGGGCAAAGCGCGTGATGCAATACGCGCACACAAGCCCTACAGCCAGCCCGATCAGGCTGGAGAAGACGGATATCAGCAGGCTGTTCTTGATCGCCTGCTGATAATAGGCACTGCTCAGGGCATGCCGATAGTTGTCCAGCGTGAAGCCCGCTCCGTCTGCATGGCGGAAGCTGCCCGTCAGCATGGAAAAGACGGGCACTACCTGAAACGCCAGCACCATCAGCACGAATGGAGCCAGGGCCAGGATCAGGCCGCGTTGTCTCTGTTTCATCCTGCATGTTCCTCTCGTATGGAATAGCAAGCGGGCGCCTTTAGGCTACTGCTAAGGCGCCCCTCATCTCTTCTATAACACCCGCTTTCAGAAGCGGTTAGTTCAAATGCACAAGCACGCGCTCCTGCCACAGCTGCGGAAGGCTCTTCGCGGTTTCTTCCCATACTTTATAGTCGCCAACCGGCTTGGCGTTGACATATTCCTCTTTCGGAAGCAGCTTAGCGGCTACATCCTCCGGCAGCTTCACACTGTCACGGATCGGACGGGCGTAGCCTTTGGCCAGATTAATCTGGCCTTCGTCGCTGAGAATGTACTCACGCGTCAGCTTGGCGGCATTCGGGTGTGGAGCCCATTTGTTAATGACCGTCGCATAGCCGCTCACCACGCTGCCTTCCTTCGGAATCGCCACGTCAAATCCGCTCTTGTCGATCTGATCCTTATAGTTCAGCGCGTTGAAATCCCACAGCAGCGTTACTTCCACTTCGCCCTTCTCAATGTTCGCGAGAGAAGCCTCGGCATTGGAGAGACGGCCCTTCTTCGCGAGCTCCTCAAAAAACGCAATTCCCGGCTCAATATTCGACTCATCTCCGCCAAAAGCAATCGCTGCAGCCAGCACAGCCATCTGCGCCTGCGCCGCCTTGGTAACATCGCCTACGATGATTTTATAGCTGCCGTTCTTCAGATCCTCCCAGCTTTTTGGCGGGTTAGCCACAAGCTTCGTATTGGTCAGGAAAGCGATGCTGCCCTGATAGCCTACAATCCAGTTGCCGTCCTTATCCTTGGCCCAATCCGGGATCTCGTCCCAGTAGGAGGTTTTATAGGGCTGGGTTACCCCCTTATCCACCGCAACCGGACCAAAGGCGATGCCCACATCGCCGATATCCGCCGTCGGCTTATCTTTTTCCGCTTCGAATTTGGCAATCTCCTCCGCACTCGACATATCGGTATCGGTATGTGTAATTTCGTATTTAGCCGTAATATCATTCCAGGTATCCTTCCAGTTGGCCCAGGAATCCGGCATGCCTACACTGACCACAGCGCCTTCTTTGGTAGCTTCCGCTTCAATTTCGCTTAAGCTCAGCTCCTTGGCTGGGGCATTGCTATTCCCTTCATCAGCTTTGGCTTCCGAGTTGGTACAAGCGGCAAGCAACAGGACGAGCAAGGACAACAGCAGACCCATGGACAAGAATTGCGTGAATCTCTTTTTCATGATTTCCCTATCACTCCTATTTCTGATTTGCGGGCTTCATCTCTGATCCAAGCTGGTTCTCTGCCCAACTGAAGTATAGGGGGCCACTGTTCGCCAGGCATTAAGTGCAATAGTAACATTTGTAAAATACCCCCACAAAGCGGGGCCTTTATATGGAAGCTGATCCATGCGCTTTGCGGGAACCCCAATAGTTCCTGCCATAAAAAACAACCGCCCGGACGCCGGGCAGTTGCTGTGTATCTTTATATTGAGCTTAGCTGTCCGGGCTGCATGCGCAGTTCTCTCATGAACCAGTCCAGCATTTCCGGAAAAACCTCATCCAGATAATTCATCGTACAGTGCTCGGCATCCTCCATATATTTCAGCGTCTTTTCCCCTTTGGCCCAGTTCACCATTTTATCTGCATGGGTCTTGGGCGCAGGCATCACCTCATCACGGCCCGCATGGTAAAAGAGCAGCGGCGAGCGCAGGGCCGGAGCGTCTCCAATATCATAATTGAACTGCGGGAGCGCCGCTTCCAGCGTTTCACAACCTGTTATATAGGTAACTCCCCGCTGCCAGATCGGGTTAAGCTCCTTCAACCCCCGGATGCCGCCGATATAAACCAAACCGCTGTTGCCCACCGTACATTTCACCCGGGGATCGCGGGCTGCAGCCTCAGGTGCCAAATATCCGCCCAGGCTGAAGCCGACGAGTCCGATTCTTCCGAGGTCGATCCCGCACGGCGGCTGCTGTTCAAACCAGTCGATGACGGCCGATACCGCCTTATGGTAATCCCGGGCATCGAATTTCAGCGAACTCCACATCTCCCCCTGGCCCGGTCCGTCAAACGTAAAAAAGTTAAAGCCCTGCCGGTTAAACACCGAGCCGAAATGATGCCCTTCCGCTTCCTTAATATTATCCATGCCATTCACAAAAATAATCAGGGGTCTGCCTTTCGTATCTGCTTTTCGCAAATAGCCCGGGATGGAGACTCCGCGATACGGAATATCCACCCGGACAGGCTTCTCCGTATCGTTATACAAAGAGATTGCCTGGACATAGCTGTTCCTTGCCTTTTCCTGTGCAGCTTCTTTCTGCCGGCTGTCAATAAAAAAAATATGCTGACCCGCATGGTAGCAGGCCACCGCTTCATGGAACAAGGCTCTGGCTTTACCCTCGCTGCCTTCCGCGAGCGCCTTTTCCGCTTTGCGGTACACTTCATCACCCTCCGCTGTCCAGACCTCACACCACTTGTGCCAATCACTGACCCTCGCCACTACTCTTCTGAGTCTTCCATAATCTGTCCCAAACAATAGAAACCGGCCATACCAGCGCTGATACACTCTCTTTTCATTAAAAATAAACCGGAATGCGAATCTTTCCTTCACCGTCAGTTCCGTCATGATCGACCATTCCTTTCGTGGTTGAGATTTATATAAGTTGAACTTTAGATTTTCAAGTTCAACTTATATAGTAGTTATATATATAATAGCTATAACAACCATTTAGATAAAAAAATTTATTGCGCGTTCCGGCAGATTTTCTCCAAGGTATGAATGAATTGGGCTAACTCTTCATCCGGGATGTCCCGCTTAAATTGTTCATTTAACTGCTGCACATGGGGGATAAGATCAGCGAATATTTCTTGTCCCGCTGCCGTCAGATAAATCTGAAAACTCCGGCGGTCCTTGCCATGCGCTTCGCGGGCCACATATCCCTTCTTCGCGAGCACATCCAAAATACGCGTAACATTTGTCTTGTCCTTGAAGGTTTTGGCGGCAATCTCGCTCTGAATGACTCCAGGCTCCGCATACAGCACATTCAGCACGGTCCATTGCTCGAAGGTCAGATCGTAGCCCTTCTCCATAAAAATGGCCAGCATCCTGCGCTTGATCAGCACCTCCCCCTTGATAATCTGGAACCCGATCAGCTCTGTATAATCAAATTCATCAGGCATAACCTCACCGTCCTCAACATGTTGTCACAGCTATAGTAGCTGTAACAACATTTATTTGTCAAGGACCTTTGCCCGCAGATGGCAGGATTGTCACCCGTTTTATCTTCTCCGCGCCGCCACACTCACCACGCCGTAGCGATAAAGTGCCTTCCGGCCAAACCAGCCGAACAGCCGGTCTGTCGCAAAACCCATGAACCCCAGGCAGAACAGCCCGACAAAAATCCAGTCTGTACGGAAGAACAGCCGTGAATTCCAGATCAGATAACCTACACCTTCGTTCGAAGCAATCATTTCCGCGCCGATGATGGCCATATAGGAGGTTCCCATCGCCAGCCGCACACCTGTAAAGATATAAGGAACCGTAGCCGGGACAATCACATGCAGCAGAATCTGCCACTCATTTGCCCCCATGCTTCGGGCCGAACGGATCTTATCCTCCTCCACCGACATTACACCGGTTAAAGTGTTCAATATGACAATGAAGAAGGTCGCATACATGATCAATGCAATCTTCGACTGCTCCCCGATGCCGAACCAGACCAGGAACAGTGTAATGAAGGCAATCGGCGGAATGAAGCGGATGAAATTCAGAAAAGGCTCGGCAAAAATGCGGATAACGTTCACTTTTCCGATAATCAGCCCCGCCGGAACAGCCAGCAGGCTGCCCAGCACCCAGCCGACAAGCACGCGGTAAAAGCTGATGCCGATATACTGCATCAAAGTGCCGTCTTCAATCAGTTCCCGCCCGCCTTTCAGCGTGGCCCACGGCCCGGGAATGACATCAGGGCCATATAATAGGGCGCCAAGCTGCCAGATGCAGAATGCGGCAAGCCACAGCAGGGAGACGGACACCCATTTTTTCTCCACCCATTTCATTTACAGTCACACCCCGATCCTATTCTTCAAAATGGCTCTGAATTTGGTTGTACAGCGCGTAAAGTTCCGGTGAAGCCACATCGCGTGGGAAGGGCAGCACATTGTCGTAGATATTGGTGATATTGGAGGAAGGGCCAACGGACATGATGCCAATGCGCTCGCCCAGCAGCAGCGCTTCCTGAATATCATGAGTCACGAAAATAACGGTCTTATGCGTCTCGCGCCAAATATGGACCAGCTCCTTCTGCATCGTCCGCCGGGTCATCGCATCCAGTGCGCCAAAGGGCTCATCCATCAGCAGAATTGCCGGATCATTCGCCAGTACCCGGGCCAGCTGCACCCGCTGCTTCATGCCGCCGGACAGTTCCTTCGGGAACTTGTCTTCATGCCCGTCCAGCCCGACCAGCCCGATATAGCGGTCCGAGATGGCCCGGCGCTCCGCTTTGGGTGTCTTCTTCATCCGCAGTCCGAATTCCACATTCTCACGCACGGTAAGCCAGGGGAACAGGGAAGAGTCCGCCTGCTGAAAAACAACCGCCCGGTCCCGGCCGGGCTTATCCACCTCCACGTTGTCCACCCTCAGGTTGCCGCCGGATTTGGAGACAAAACCGGCAATCATGTTCAGCAGCGTCGATTTTCCGCAGCCGCTCGGACCGAGCAGCACGAAGAACTCACCGCCTTTGATCACCAGATTTACATCCTTGATAATGTAATGAACATCCCCGGCCGCAGATTCGCTGTAGCTTTTGCGGAGCTGCTCGATATGAATGGCATTCTGCCTGGCAGGTAAAGACATGGGGCACCTCCTAAAGTTTGGATTATTTCGTGTACGTCACTTTATCCGGCAGCGCCTTCCTGAGCGGCTCCAGATCCAGCTTGCTGTCCAGGTCAAAATCCTGTTCAATAATGCCTGTATCGACCATATACTTCTTCTGCCCGGCAAGGCTGTCATATGCGGCCTGCGTAAATCCGACCTTCCAGGGGTTGACCGGCAGGTCCTTCAGCGTGGCTTCCTTGGGCTGCTTCACTTCCTTGAACATCAGGTCGGCCACTTCCCCGGGATGCTCCTGGGCATATGCCGACGCTTCGTCCACCGCCGCCAGAAATTGCCCGATTCCGTCAGGGTTGGCCTGCACAAAGGCATTCCCGGCCACAAGCCCCATGCCCAGCCGCACCGGGGTTTGGGACATGTCGGTCAGCTCATGCACACCTTCAAGCGCGGCCAGCTTGCCGGTCAGCGCCGATCCGCTGAACCAGGCAGCATCCACATCGCCCTGCTTGAGTGCGATGAACGCTTCGTCGAACGCCCCCTGACCTGTCAGCGTCACATCACTCAGTGCAATGCCCTGCTCCTTCAGGTATTCATCCCACAGATAGGGCAGAAAAGTGCCGCGCATGAAGCTTAGGTTCTTGCCCTTTAGATCAGCGGCTGACTTGATCTCATCTTTGACGTACAGTTTCCATACCGCCGCTGCCTGATCCGTAGCCTGGCCGGCCGAAGCAATAATGGAGTACTCACCTTTGGCGACGGCGTTCAGCACGGGAAAGTCAGCGCCGAAGGCGACATCCACCTGCTTGATGAAAAGCGCATTCACACCTTCCGCTGGAGTACCGAAGTTGATGATTTCCGCATCGATGCCGTGTTTGGCGAAGATGCCTTTGTCCAGCGCGACCCGGAAGGTCGGGTTGGTATTGATGTCGGCAATTTTTATCTTTAGCGTCTTTGGCTTGCCGCTGTCCGCCCCAGAGGAAGCCGCCGCGTCCCCCTTGGAGCTGCAGCCTGAAAGAACCAGAACCAGAGATATGGATAAGAGCAGAAAAGCAGAGCCGTACCATGACTTTTTCAATATTATGCACCTCTTCGTTATGGATTTTCCTGATCGCTCTAACTGGTTCTCCGGCCGCCGCCCTCATCGGCAGTAGCCACACAAGCGGCCCCCTCCATAAAAGGCAGTGTTGTCGCTACACTTACTATAGAATCCGACCCTTTCGGCGCAGCCCCCGGCACTCTGAAGGTGGAGACATCGATCGGCTCAATGGCAGTTTCCTGCGGCTTTGCCAGCTGCGGCACCCAGGCGTAAGGCACCCGGTAGGAACGGTAAACCATGTTCGTATTTCTGCGGTCAGTGTAAGGGGAAATATACTCCCACACCAGTTCATGCTCCGCCGTTACCTCGAACAGGCGGCCATTGGAGCCTTCGGTAATCAGCGTGTTCCCGTTCGGCAGGCGCTGCGCCGAGCTGATATACGGACTGTAGAACTTATAGGAATCGGTCGGAACAGAGAACCCTGCCTCTGCGGAGGTATACTGCCACTCGATCTCCAGTGTCACCGGATTGATCTCCAGTACCCGCGAGTGATCGCGCAGCGCGTTCTTTTGCCCAAAAGGCGAGGAGGGATTCGGGAGGCCGTATCCGCCCCAGCCGCCGTTGTCGAACACCAGCAGATTGCCTTCCCCCGGCAGTCCCTTCGGAATGATGTGGGCATGATGCTGGCCGATAATCCAGCCGATATGCTGCACTTCCGGCAATGAATAGTCCGGTCCCAGCCGCCAGACGATAGCCCCGGTGCGCTTGTCGGTAATCGCTATAATGTTCGCCTCACGTGCATCCCAGATAATGTTGTCCGGATGGAAGCGCTCATCTCCCTGATCATAGAATTTGTTCGGCCCCACATACGAAGCCGAGTTGATATGCAGCCAGTCGCCTACGCCGCCGCCCAGATCACCGAAGGAACGCGTGTTGGGATCCCGGAACAAGACATTGCGTGCAGCCTCGTCGAAACCCAGCTCATCAAAATGGTCACTGGCCGCCCATTCCCAGACCATTTTGCCTTCCCAGTCCACTTCGATAATTGTGTCATCCAGCAGCTGCTTGTCGGAAATCTGGGGGTTATGCAGATTTTTATGAGCTAAAATCAGCGTTTTTCCGCTGTTAGCTGAAGGTTCAAGGCCAGGAGCATAGTAGCCAACCGGATTTCCCTCCCGCTGGTAGTCGTGATGCTGGCGGGCGTACCACAGCGGCTCATAGCCCGGGTCCTCAATATGCTCATAGCTGTTATACTTCCAGACCACATTACCGTCCCAATCGACCTCGACCAGATCGACATTGTCCTGAATGCCGAATTTCGGATCTCTTCTGCCCGTACTGCCCAGCACGTAGCCTCCGGGGAGGATTTTTGCCGGAAAGCCGATCAGCCCCTGCCACAAATGCACCTCCTTGCCGCTCATATCGATCAGCACAACCCCTTCGTCCCCCGCCTGGAATACGGTGTAACCACTCCATGCCTTGGCGGGATTATATACCGTCGCTCCTGTCGGATATACCGTCGAATGTCCCATGATCATCTCTCCTTAAAGTTTTGTAGTGTATACACCCTTGAGCCGCTTCGTACAAAACCCGCTTCAGAAACATTGGCTTAAGTTTTGTGAGCCGCTGCTTCCGTTTTCAGCAGCTTCAGTAGCTGAGATAATTTTTCTTCGCGGCTGTCCGCGGCTTCTGTTCAGGTGCCTGCGGAACAGGGGCTTCGGCATTCTGCTGTGCCAGCTTAAGCAGGGTCTCCGAGAATCCCTCCAGATTGCGGATGATCCGTTCATAGAAACGGCTCTGCTGCTCAAGCTCCTCTTCCGTGAACCCCTCGAACAGAAGCGTAATACATCGTTCCCCAATGCTGCCGTTGCGCTCCACCATCTCCCGCCCTTTCTCCGTAATGCCCATCAGCACCGTCCGCCGGTCATCCTCCTTGCGCCTGCGCACCGTATGCCCGCCTGCCTCCAGCTTGTCGCTTAGCGCCGTGATGGCACCCGAGGTGAAATCCAGCTGCTCCGCAAGATCACCAAGCCGCTGCTCGCCGTCACGGATGATCTTTTGCAGAATCAGCATGCCTGGCAAAGCAATCCCCTCCACGCTCACACGGTCGCGTTCCTTCACAAATCTGCGCACCATTTTGCGGAACAGATAGTCGGCCTCCTGCAGCCGCTCCCACTGCTTATCATCCATGCTCTTCCCCTGCCTTCCACTCATAGACCAACTATAAAAGGCCCCCGAAATTCCCCCTGATGCGGGGAGATCCTCGGGAGCCTTTGGCGGTCCAATCAGCTCGGTTATTATTTTCGCGGTTATTATTTCACTGTTCATTTAATTATCAGTGAAGGATTGCTGTTATCATATACCCCTTTATTCACACCTGTCAAGTGCGAATTTAACTCAGAAAATTAACATAGTACGTATTTTCTACAGTTCAACGTTTAAACATGAAATACATACATATACTATAAATGGGGTTCCAAAAGTTCCATTGGTTCCTTTGTTTCTGGAAATTAATATGCTAAGATGGGAGTGAGGAGGTTGATTGATATGTCCAATGTTCTAAGAAATGTAAATCTGCCGAAATCTACCGAACGCCGCCTGCACAGCGAAGCTGAAATTACACTTGCAAAAATAAGGCTGCTTATGTCTGAACTGAAGCTTCGGGAAGAGCAAATTGTCTCGCTGCTTTCTGAGGAAGCCCTTAGAAAAGTCGATGCATCGATTCTTTCGGCAGATCAGATAAATTCCTTTGACCCTACGCCCGTAACACTTAGTGTTCCGGAGTATCTTTCAGTTCGGGACGTTAGCAAGCTTACTGGTCTAGTTCCTCAAGTCGTACGTCGCCATTGTGCAAACGGTAAATGGGAAGCTGAACAGGTTGCCGGTGAGAAAAGCACATGGAGAATTAAACCTGAACCTTTTATGAAGCTTTCAAACTGGGCGACTTTTCTAAGGGAACGCAGAGAAGAACTGGAAAGCTCAAAAAAACTAGCGGATCATGCTCTGGCTCTTTGGGATGGCGAAGGTCCTGTCGACTATGGACCAATTGAGGAGGGAGCCAACGAATAAATGTCGGCGTATCTGTTAGACTCTAATCTTTTTCGCTACACACACGATGACAATAAAGCATATCAGAAAGCGGCAAAGGAATTTTTTGCTGCTGCCAAACTAGAAGCTCAGAATGGACAGTCAATCATTTTACTCAGTGCTGAAGTGAAATGCGAACTTGAAGTTCAAATGCATACCCTTAAGGACAGGGACCAGCGTATTATAAGTAGCATGCTCGAGGGATATTTGCCAGTGAGTGCAAATCTCTCGGTTGACCTCGAGCATGAACTTCGAAAATTCAGCAACTACATACGTTCTACCAGGTTCGACGGCGTCTTCAAAGACCCTCATTATAAACTGGATTACTTACGCGCCTCCGATGCACGGATACTCGTTGACGCATACTTGAATGATGCAATACTAGTAACTGCAAACATAAAAGATTTTATTTCTTACTCAGTTTTCTGTGGACCAGGAGAACAGAGGCTTTATGATTTCCTAAATAAACGCTATGTCGAAGTATCTTCAGAAGCCAGGATGGCTATTGAAGCAGACCCTTTTTACCTATCCATTCAGTCAAAACTAGAAGCATTGCAGCCTTAAATTGAAAACAACAGCAACCCCGCCATATTTGCGGGATCCCTGTTGTTATTTCACACATCAAGACAGCCTTACAACATACGTAATAAACTGATACACATTATCCTTCAGCACTGAAACGGAAGCCAGCAGCTTCTTGCCCGAGGGGCTCCAGCGGAGCTGGTCAGCTACCTCAATGTCATTCAGCACTGGCGTCTGCTCCCCGGTCTCCACTTCAGTAATGAACAGGCCGTCCTGGTCCTCGGCAGCGCTGGCGGCAGTGGTTGCATAAGCCAGCTTGCTGCCGTCCGGCGACCAGCTGGTCCCGAAGATCTGCTGGCCCACCGCCAGCCGGGACTGCTCGCTGCCTTCACTGTCGCAGAGCAGCAGCACCATTTCTCCAGGTTTTACCCGCTCGACAATCGCCAGCCTGCTGCCGTCCGGTGACGGGATAACCCACAGTACATTCTTTTTCAACACCTTGGTCTGCTTGGTTTCCGTGTCATAAGCACTCAACTCGCTGTCTTCCCCTGTGACATATAGAATCCGGCCGCCGGTTTGAACCACCTCATGGACATAAGAGACCCCGGTCTTCACCACCGTTTCCTGCTTCCCGTTCACGTCCGCTTTTACGATGGTCCCCTCCATATCCGGGTAGATCACATGCTCATTGTCCGCCCAGCTCCCCTCCTCGCTTCTGAACTCCGCATCGCTTACCTTCACGGACGCTCCCGTGGCCAGATTCATAATGAAGCCAAGACCGGTAGCGTCATAGAGCTCTTTGTAAAAAAGCTGCTTCTTGTCCGGAGACAGCTGGGCTGCTCCGTAATTTTTCTCACCCTCCTGCAGCGGCGTTTCGGTGCCCGAGGAGAGCGTACGGAGATAGAGATTATGCGGATAACGATCCTGTCCTTCCACTGTCTGCGGGGAGAGATTGCGGTTTTCCTTATCCACCACGATCGCATCCTCACCGGCAAAATCCGTCCCGCGAACGCCCTCAATCTTGTCGATGCCCTCCAGCTTCAGCTTCGTGTAGACCGATTCGCTGGTGTTGTCTATGACTGTGATTTTCTGGCCGGATTTCTCGACCGTCTGCCGTGTTCCGGTATTCTCCGGACTGCAGGCAGCCATGGATAGCAGAACCGTACTGCACAGCAGAATCATGCCCGTTTTTCTAAGCCTGATCTTTTTATACGAATTCATAGATGGTTCCCCCCAGGTTGTGTTGCTCCCAGCATACCGGATGCTTATTTCCAAACAACTCACCGAATGTTTCCAAGTTGTAAACTTAAGCTCTTCAGGATATGACGGGAAAAGACAGTTGAAACGCCGTTCCCTCACCGTCCGGCTCCAGCAGTTCAATGGTTCCATTCTGCTTCTCCACCAGATTGCGGACAAGAGACAGCCCCAGTCCCGTACCGCCCGATTGTCTGGAGCGGTCGCGGTTGACCGTGTAGAAGGGCTCGAAGATTTTGTCTCTGGACTCTGACGGGATGCCAATGCCGGAATCTCTGACGGTGATCCAGACCCGGTGATCCCTGACCCTGCCATGAAGATGCACCGTCCCTTGCGGGACATTATATTTGATCGCATTATCCAGCAGGTTGATGAAGATATGCATGAAGCTTTCTTTATCGATCCAGATATGCGCAGGCTCGGCATCCAGTGTAATCGTCAGCCCATACCGCTCCGCCTTGCCCTTCATGCGGCTGCAGATATCCTGCAGTACGTCCGCTACCTCCAGCAGCTCAGCCTGGGACTCAAAATCATATTTCTCCAGCGCCGTCAGCTGCAGCACCTTCTCCACCATTTCATAGAGCCGCTGGGTCTCCTTGGCAATGCTGAGCTTAGCGTCGGACAGCAGCTTGGGATCATCATCGTACATATTCAAGAGGTCGACATAAGCCTTGATCGAAGTCAGCGGCGTCTTAAATTCATGGCTGATATTGCCGATGTACTGCTTCTGCTGCTGCTCCAGCGCCTGCAGCTTCTGCACGGCGAGCTGCAGCTTGCGCTGCTCCTCATCCTTCGCGGCAATGCTGCTGTCGATCTCCCGGCTCATGAAGTAGATGCCTTCGGCCAGCTCGCCCAGCTCATCCTTCCGCTTCACTGGCGGAGCAGAGATATATTCGGCGCGGCGGATCGATTCCGCCGCCTTCTTCAGCCGCCCGATCGCCGCGGCGGCCTTGTTGAAATACAGGTAGCCGCCAATGAAGCTCAGGACCAGGACAGCGGCGCCTGTGGTCAGGAAGAGATTCAGCAGCGTCCGCTGAAAGCTCCGGGCATCCTGCAGCGGATACTCCAGCTGCACTACCCCCATCTGCTGCTCCGGCCCTTGCAGCGGGGCCAGATAGAGCAGGGTATCGCCTGAGCTCTGGTAGGCGATTTTGTTCTGCAGCGCATAGGCCAGCGCATCAGCAGGATTTCCTACCGCTGCCGGTCCTTCCCTCTGCAGCGATGTCCCTACCTGCTGTCCTTTTGTATCGTACAGCGTCACCTGCAGCCCGGTGAATCCGGCCAGCTCTGCGGCCAGCGCCTTCCCCCGCTGCTGCATGAAGGCCTGCGGCGTAAGGCGGGTGCCGGTATAATACGTCTGTTTAACCCGCAAATTGACTGTTTTGACATGCTGGGCAAGCAGGCCCTCGATCTGCGCCTGCTGGTTCAGCCCGACTCCGCGCAGCACAAAATAGCTCAAAATGCCAACCGATAAAATAAGCAGCACCGCCAGGAACAGGCTGAATTTCAGCTTGATGCTGATCCTCATGCGAAGCTGCCCGCCGGAACGGCCTTATAGCCGACCCCATAGACGGTCTGGAGGATATTCTGGTAGGGCTCGCCCAGCTTTTTGCGCAGCCGCTGGATGTGGATATCCACCGTGCGGGTACCTCCGGCATAGTCCATCTCCCAGACCTGATCCAGCAGCTCTTCGCGCATATAGACACGCTGCGGATGGGAGAGCAGCAGGAGCAGCAGGTCGAATTCCTTTGGTGTCAGCTCCAATTGCTCCTCCCCAAGCTGGACGGACCGCCGTTCTGCGTGAACCCGCAGCGCACCGTATTCGATCAGCTCGCTTTTGACCTCGGCCGTATTCTTGTCCAGCCTGCGCAGCAACGCCTTCACCCGGGCCAGCAGCTCGCGGATCTCGAACGGCTTGGTCATGTAATCGTCCGCGCCCAGCTCCAGGCCGACGATTTTATCAACGATATCATTTTTGACGGTAAGCAGTATGATCCCGATGTCATCACGGTCCTCCAGCTTGCGGCACACATCATAGCCATTCAGCTTCGGCATCATCACATCCAGCACCATCACATTCGGATGAAAAACCTGCGCTTTGGCAAGCGCCTCCTCGCCGTCCCCGGCGGTATCCACCTCATAGCCTTCACGCCGGAGGGCGTAGGCAATCGCATTTACAATCCCCGGCTCATCATCAACTACCAGCACTTTTTTGGTCATTTGAGGTTCACCTCTTCCGCTTGCGGTTATTTATTTCATGGCCCAGAGAATCACCGGTGAACTCATGCTCCCCAAGTTAATCTATGGCACCAAGAGCCTTTTACCCTGCTTGTTCTTGATAAAAATCATACCGGAAAGCCGCACACTTCCAGACGTGCCCAGCGCTGAAAAGTTCCCGTTGGCTAAAAATAGTTGAGCCCTTCTCCTGATCATAAACGTAGTATCGGGGAGAGATTTATTCTTTAGGTTATCTTAAAGAACAGTTAAGCTTAACCTCAGCTTTGCCGGTTAGAATGAAATTAAGCCTAAAGCTCCTAACTGCCGTAACTAATGACCCTGACCGATATAATATAATTTGAAAAGAGGATGAGTGATGAATATTAAACGAGTGATGATTGTCGGGACAATGATTGTAGCCATCTCCTTTGGAGGGACTGCCTGGGGCAAGCCCGCCGTCAATGCGAGTCCAGTCGCCAAATGGTCTGCTACCAGTGTAGCCGATAAAGATGATTTATTGAAAGCATTGAATCAGTCCTCCGATGAGGAACTGTATGATGCGCTGTATGACGGCAAGTCTCTAATGGATATCGCCGAAGAGAGTGGCGGGAATATTGCAAACGTCATTGATTTGCAGGTGAGCCAGCTCACAGAGCAGTTGGATCAGCGCCTCGCAAGCGGCAGCATTACCCGCCAGCAATATGCCGCGCAAAAGGCTGAACTGAAGGAGATCGTAACACAAAGTGTGATGACCTCGTTCGGCTGACAGAGGGTACATACACCCTACACATTATAGTGTCTGGAAAAACAGGCTGTCCTCTCCGCAGAATATCTGCTTAGGGGACAGCCTGTTTGTTGCCTGCGGCGGCCCATGGCGGCACCTACAACGGCATTTTTGCCGTTGTTTCATGCCCGGCGGCCTGCGGCGGAGCCAACAACGGCACTTTTGCCGTTGTTTCACGCCGGCGGCCCGTGGCGGCACCAACAACGGCATTTTTGCCGTTGTTTCACCCCTGCGGCCCGCCGGTGGCGGCGCCATCCCTTTTGCCACGGCTACGGCTTAAAAGTCTGCTTCACTGAACCGCTGCCCTCATCGGCTCCATCTCCACCCCGGCCCCGCATACCATCTTGCAGCCCATGGACTCCATGCGGCTAACCGCTAAAGACGGATAACTGATCAATCGAAATCCTCCCATTATCTTTTGACTGCCACGGTAATTCTTATCTCCAGACAAACTAAAAAAAGCGGCATTCAAACTAGAATCAGTCGGAATGCCACTTTTAATAGTGTATAAAATTAAATTTGCTATGTCTTGGTGCGGACTACACTTCCGGCTTCTCCCGGGTAATATCCAGAATATCAAGGAAAAAGACGAAAATGGGAATACCGAGGATCAACCCCCATACGCCGATATAATGCTCGGAGAACAGCAGCACGATAAAGGTGTAGAACATGGGCAGGTTCATTTTGGAGGACATCAGCTTCGGATTCAGGAAGTAGCCTTCCATGAAATGCAGCACGGCAATCAGTCCCAGCACATAGAGCGTCATCGCCAGTCCGCCGATATTGTACGCGATAATACATAGAGGAATCAGTGAAATCACAAATCCTACGACCGGAATCAGGCTGAGCAGGAAGATCATAATCGACAGCGCGAACAGATACGGGAACGGCTCAAAAAAGAAGCCAAGTATCCATAAGCCGATTACTGTAAACATGGTATTGAACAAGGCAATGAGAATCTGCGCTTCTATAACTTTGCCGAAAGAAGAGATGAATTTCTTGCCGAAGTACTCCAGTTCCACATAGAACCAGGAAATTTTGCTGTCTCTCAGGCGGGAGGTGAAGCTCACAATGCGGTTTTTCTCCAGAATGAAGACAAAACTCAGAATGGTTGCTAAAACGAAGGTGGTCCCCCAGTTGCTGATTCTGAGCACATACCCAATGCCATGGGTCACATAGGACTCATAGTTCAAATCCTTCAGCTGATTGAATATGTATTGAGTAACTTCGTTCTGCGGGAGATCATCAGGGGTTAGAGTGGTCAGAAAATCAGTTAATTGCTTAATCTGCGTAAACACCTTGGGCAGATATTTGACGAGCGCCAGCACGATCATCGTAATTAGAGCAAGGTATAAAACAACAATAATAACCTTGCTGTTCACCTTGACATATTTGCCGATCCGCTTGGACAGCAGCACCTGAAAGCTGTTCATCACATAAGCAATCAGAAACGTCAGCAGCACCAGGTTGAGCATATCCCGGATACTGTACAGCAGCAGTGCAATCAGCGCCAGAATCAAAAAGCGCCGGATTGTTAAATTGGCATAATAACGCTTAAACACATCCATTATTCCTCTGTTCCTCTCTATTCGCTTGCGATTAGGACTTTATATACAGTCTACAGTACCGAAATCACTTATAGCAACTGGAAGCCCCGGCAAATCTGCGAAAATACAAACTTTATGTCGGACATGCCGATGTCTGCCCTATGTGTGCTATAATGTGTGGAAAAAATGGAGGCATCCAGTATGGGTAAAATTATCTGTATCACCGGCGCTTCATCCGGCATCGGCCTCTCCTCGGCCCTGAAATTCGCCAAAGAAGGCTGGACCGTCTATGCCGGAACCCGCAACCTGGAGCGTGATCAGGAGCGGTACCGCGAAGTGGAGCATCTGACATTCGTAGAGCTGGAAGTCACGAAACCTGAGAGCATTCAGCGGGTCATCGGCCAGATTGAGCAGGAGCAAGACAAGCTTGATGTGCTGTTCTGCAACGCCGGATTCGGCTACCTCAGAGCGCTTGGGCAAGCCCCGGTAGAGGATATTCACCGCGTGTTCGACACCAATGTCTATGGCGTCATGCATACGATCCGGGCGGCGCTTCCGCTGCTGCGCAAGACTGGCTACGGGCATATTGTTGCCACCTCCAGCGTAGGCGGACTGGTGGGCCAGCCCATGAATGAGATCTACTGTGCGAGCAAGTTCGCACTGGAAGGCCTCCTTGAAAGTATGGCTACATATTACAAGCCACAGTTCAACATTGACATCTCCCTGCTTGAGCCAGGCGCTATCGCGACGGAATTCAACAACACCGTGCTTGGGCATGTATCCGAAACCGGAGGAATACTCGATGACGAATACAAACCGGTTATTGAGGCATACACCCAGGCATTCCTCCAGCGCAATGTCGAGCCTCAGACGGCAGATTCTGTAGCCGAAGTCATGTGGAACCTGGTGCATATGGAGCCCAAGCCGCTCCGCATCCGCACTTCGGAACAGGCGGAGAATTTCGTCTCCCGCAAAGTAAGCACAGACCCTACCGGTCTGGAGGGTGTGCTCAGCACCCGCAAAATCCAGTTGAATATGTAAGGGCGGTGCGAACGCAGACGAATCGGGGTATGGATTCCCGCAGCGGTGGCAGACGAAGCGCGACACCAAGCCCGGTACCGGGCTGTAGTCTAACGCTACCCCAGGCCGCACGTACTCTTCGGGCTGGGCCAGGGAGCACGGATTGCAAAGGATGTCACCGCAACGGTTCCTGAGAGATGGCGGCCTGATCCACTGCAGCGCTGCCTTCGGAAGAACCGGCAGTTTCTCCGGTTCCATAGAGCTCCCGCTCCAGGAGTTCCTGATTGCTGCGGTGAAATTTACGCATATTGCGGGGGAAGGCACAGCCCGCTATGAGGCGGTCTGCCGCAGCCTGATCCCCGGCTGCGACAGCTGCCCGCAGGCTGCGGATGTAGCCCAGTCCCGCTACCCTGCGGCACTCGATCTCCAGCAGACTTTCGGCTGCCTCCCCATGTCCGGGGATCAGCAGCGGAACAGGATGCCGGGCTATAATCTGCTCCACGCTGTCCAGCGTAGCTTCATAGGCAGTGCTGCTGTCATAAATATAAGGAAACTCCACATCCGATAAATAGTCTCCGGCAATGAACAGTCCGTGTGAATCCACCACCGTAAACAAACCGTCATTAGTATGACCGGGTGCAATATAACCCGTAAGCCGCAGCTCCCCAAATACCATCTCCTGACCATCCCGTTCCATAATATGATCCACTACAGGATAGGCAATGGCATAAGGTCTTCTCAGGTAGTAATCATCATCAAAGGTGCGGATTTCTTCCAGAATCGTTGCCCGCGCTTCCAAGCTTTTGTCTGTAAAACCTCTGCTGGCAATAATCTCCGCCTCCGGGAAAGCCCCATACCCGATAATATGATCAAAATCAGAATGAGTGAACAACAGCAGCAGACGTTTTCCCCCAAGGATGCCGCTGACATATTGCCGAATCTCCGCTACCTCGCGCGGCAGCCAGCAAGGATCAACGACCAGCACATGTTCAGCACTCTCAATAACCAGTGAATTGGTCTCGTAAAGCTCACTCTGGAACAATGTAATTTCACTTCGCTTCCACTTCAGCACTTCGTTACCTCCTTGTCTTTTAACTGTTACCCCGAGCTGCAGACCCCTATTGAAACGCGAACCTGAAGTGAAAAAAGGAAACCTAAATCGGGCAACTTGCAGCCGACAAGAGCAATAGTGGGAAAAAGTAGAACTAATTTGCTTCAAATGACCCATATTAGCTGAAATCCCCTGAAATAGGTGGAGAAAATCCCACTCAGAACCTCTGCAACGGCAAATTCAAATGAATTAGTTATACTAATTCCACCTGCTTCCACATACGTGCGCGGCTCCAATTAGCCCGGCCTAACTTTACCAGACTATCCTCAAACACTTTCCCGTATAGCTAATATTTTCTTCTAACAGCTCTTGCTGCTTTTCCGCTTCTTATCATACGTCTATTGTACAGCGTGCGTTTCAGACGGTAAAAGATTTACACAGCCAACTTACCGCTTACAACAGAACTAATATATAGCCAATCACCGAGCCAACATACAGCCACATCAAAATCAACATAAACCCAACGGACACAACCTGTTGCCCAGGACTACAACGGAGGAACCGCCAGCGGTAAATCAGTACCAGGAAAGACTTACACTTCCCTGCGTCAAACTGCCCCGCTGGCGCAAAGCCGGCGGGGCAGTTCATCTTCACATTCAATTATCTCCGGATAGGTTCAATCCGGTATACGCCAGTGCCTTCTGTGCCTGAAGGGCCGCCTGTAATCCGCCAGCCGAAGGAGAGCACGGATTCCAGTCTTTTATGCTCAGGCTCAGTCAATGTCACTTCCGCCGCTTCCTTGCCTTCCTCCAGCTCCAGCCCGGCCTCCTTGCCGAGGGCAACGAAAATCCAGCTGCGGATGCCGCGAATCGTATTGTACTTGATCTGGTAGCCTTGTATCACCGCCTGCCGGAACACTTCCGGCTGCTCACCCGCAAGCTGGGTCAGCTGGGTATAATCAAAATGGTATTCACTCTCATCTACCGGCAGCTCGCCTGCCTCTACTCTGCGGAGCAGCTCCTCATCGGACCAGCCGAGGGAACGGAGTGATTCTACCAGCAGCGCATCCCACTGCGACAGCTTTACCTTGCTTAGCGTCTCTGTCATTTCAAAACCTCCTATTTTACCTTATCTTTCGTCCCTGTAATCTCAAAACCCCCCACTATGGTTGTGCATGGGTGCGGCCACACTCAGTCAACAGCCACATAGTGGCCGGGGCTTACTTCCCTGAGCACTGCCCGGGCATCCGCACCGCTTCCTCCCGAATAACCTTCCAGCCTGATTCTCCGGCTGCCCTTGCGCGGATCAGTCTCCAGTATAGAGGACAGCAGTGCTTTGGTGTAGGGATGAAGCGGATTGTCATACAATTCATCGCTGTCCGCTACCTCAACCAGGCGTCCGGCATACATGACGCCGATGCGGTCCGAAATATGCCGGACCATTGACAGGTCATGGGCAATGAACAGATACGTCAGACCGAATTCGGACTGAAGGTCCTCCAGCATATTGACGACCTGGGCCTGAACGGAAACGTCCAGTGCCGAAATCGGCTCGTCGCAGACGACAAATTCAGGCCGGACCGATAATGCCCGCGCAATGGAGATGCGCTGGCGCTGGCCACCGCTGAACTCATGGGGAAAGCGGTACAGATGCTCTCTCTTTAGTCCTACCCGTTCCAAAAGTGCCGCAGCCGCTTCCTTGCGCTCTTCCCCCTGGTAGATGCCGTGGATTTTCATCGGCTCGCTGATCAGCTCCAGCACATTCAGACTCGGATTCAGCGAAGAATACGGGTCCTGAAAGATCGACTGAATGCGGCGGCGGAAAGGCTTCAGCCCCTTCTCCCCCAGCTTGCCAAGCGGCTGGCCATCGAAGAACACTTCTCCGCCAGTATAGTCGTATAGCCGGAGCAGGCAGCGCCCGACCGTAGACTTGCCGCTGCCGGATTCGCCTACCAGCCCGAAGGTTTCCCCTTGGCGGATCTGAAAGCTTACGCCATCGACTGCCTTCAACACAGCAGTATCGCGTCCCCGCAAATCCTTGCCTTTGGAGAAGTGCTTCTGGAGGTTATTCACATCTACCAATACTTTGCTGTCACTCACCGGAAATCCTCCCCTCGGCATAAGCCGCCTGATTCTGCTTCTCCTCGGCCAGCCAGCACATGGAGCGGTGGCCCGCAGCGAGCTCTACGGTAGGCGGGCGCTCGCTGCAGCGGCCAAAAGCATGGGGGCAGCGCTCCATGAACGGACAGCCGGGCGGCGGGTCGAGCAGATCGGGCGGTGTGCCCTCAATCGGAATCAGCCGCTCGCGCGAGCCTCCGCCGCGCTTCGGAATGGAGCGCAGCAGGCCTTGGGTATAGGGGTGCTGCGGCCGGTAGAAGATATCCTCTACCGTACCCTCCTCCATAATCAGCCCTCCATACATGACAATCACGCGGGTGCAGACCTGCGCCACCACACCAAGGTCATGCGTAATCAGTGCAATCGCCGTCTCGGAATTTTCCTTGAGCTCCTTGAACAGGTCCAGAATCTGTGCCTGTATCGTGGCATCCAGTGCCGTCGTCGGCTCATCGGCAATGAGCAGTTCCGGCTGGCAGGACAGCGCCATCGCGATCATTACCCGCTGCCGCATCCCGCCGCTGAATTCATGCGGATACTGCTTCAGCCGCTGCTCCGGGTGCTGGATGCCTACCTGGCGCAGCAGCTTGGCCGCTTCGGCAAACGCCGCCTCTTTGTTCAGCCCGCGGTGCCTGCGGATGACCTCCGTCAATTGCTGGCCGATTTTTTTCACCGGATTCAGGGAGGTCATCGGGTCTTGAAAAACCATCGCGATCCGGTTGCCGCGCAGACTCCGCCACGCTTTCTCCGAAAGTCCGGTCAGACTCTCGCCGCGAAACCCGATATTTCCGGCTGTTATGCGGCCCGGAGGGGTAATCAGCGACATGATCGCTTTGGCTGTGACGCTTTTGCCGCTGCCGGATTCCCCGACAATACCTACCGTTTCACCGGCATCTATATGAAAGCTGACCCCCCGGACGGCCTGGTTCTCCCCATCCCGGGTCGCGAACGAAACCTGTAAATTCTCTACAGACAGCAGCCGCTTTGTCATGATGTCTTCACTCTCCCTATCTCCGCATCAGCTTCGGTTCAAAGCCGACACGCAAAATGTCACCCAGCACATTAAAACTCAGCACAGTCAGCAGGATCAAAAGACCCGGAAACAGCGCCAGATAAGGCGCCTGGGCAATATAGCCCTGGGCGCTGTTCAGCATGCTGCCCCAGGTCGCATCCGGCGGCTGCACCCCGAAGCCGAGAAAGCTCAGCGACGATTCCATCATAATCGCCGAAGCGATATTGTTGGTCGCGCCTACGATAATGACCGGCACCAGGCCGGGAAGAATATGCCGCCAGATAATGCCGGAGGCACTTTGGCCTGAGGCTTTGGCGTACAGCACATATTCGCGTTCCTTGATCGTCATGGTCTCGGCCCGGACGACCCGGGCAACGTTCATCCACATCAGGAGGGCAATAATAATGATAATGTTGCCGACGCTTGGCTTCAAATACACGCTGAGCAGCAGCAGAATCAGAAAGGACGGGATCGACAGGACCACATCCACCATCCGCATCAGCAGATTATCCAGCCAGCCGCCAAAGTAGCCGCTGAGTACACCAATCGTTACTCCAATGCCGGTTGCCACGATCATTGAAGCGAAGCCGACCAAGAGAGAGATACGCCCGCCATACAGCGCCCTCGCCAGATAATCGCGGCCATAGTCGTCCGTTCCGAACCAGTGACCGGCACCGGGCGGCGTGAGCCGGGCCATGGCGTGCATCGCATTCGGATCATAGCCGGACAGAAAGGCAAACACTGCCCCAAGCGTGAAGACTGCCAGAATCAGCACAGCGGCGACACCCAGACCGTTGGCAAACAGCTCGTCTTTTACATTTTTCCATTTACTGCGGTTCATGAGGTCACCCCTTAAGTTTGATTCGTGGGTCCACGAAGCTGTAAAGTATATCCGCCGCCATATTGCCAAAAATCAGCATCAGCGAAGAGAACAGAGTGATCCCCATGATCACCGGGTAATCCATTCCCTTGACCGCCGTCATGCCCAGCGAGCCAATGCCCGGCCAGGAAAAAACCGTCTCCGTCACGATGGCGCCCGCCACCAGATCGCCCATGGACATCCCGAGCAGCGTAATGACCGGAAGCAGCACATGCTTCATGACATGCCGGAACAGGATCGTCGACTTTTTGGAGCCGAAGGCATACTGAATCTGCACATACTCCTCCTTCAGCTGCCCGATCGTACTCGAACGGATATAGCGCACATACCCGGCGAGGAACCCGAAGGCCAGCACCGAGCAGGGCAAAATCCCATGCTTCAGCACATCCGCTGCGGATTCCACACCAATCGTGCGCATTCCCATGCTGGGAAGCAGGTGCAGCTTGATTGCGAACAGATACATCAGCAGAATCGCCAGCCAGAATAAAGGAATGGAGATTCCGACATAGGAAATAAAGTTAATCAGCTTGTCGGCCCAGCGGTTGCGGTTCGCGCCGGCAATCAGGCCAAGTGGAACCGCCAGCAGTACAGCCAGCGCAATCGCGCTGCCCATCAGACCCGCCGTTGCCGGCAGACGCTCCAGAATCTGCCCGAGTACAGGCTGGTGATTAACCAGGGAATACCCGAAGTTCCCTTTAGCCATTTCTTTCAGCCAGATAAAATATTGAATATAGGCCGGTTTGTCCAGTCCCAGGTTGTGACGGATACGCTCAATGTCATCCGCATGCATATTCGGTGTAACAAAAGACAGCACCGGATCTCCCGGCGCCAGCTTGATCATGGTAAAGCACACTACTGACACAAAAAACAGCATCGGCAGTGTTTGCAGCAATCTTCGGACGATGAGTTGTCTCATACGCAGCTTCTCCCGCTCTCCAGCGGCAAAAAAATAAGCCGGGCGGCCCAGCTTATTTTTTCCCGCACTTATTTTCCCCGCGTTTACTTCTGGTAGATCTTCGACAGGTCTTCGAAAATAACAACAGGCTTCAGCACCGCTTCTTCAAGACCGCCGTAGTTCTTGGATACAGCAACAACGGTTTTGGTATAAGCAATAGGATAGATCGGCGCATCCTGGGCGACGAGCTCCTGCGCTTTTTTGTAAATTTCCGCACGTTTGGCTGTGTCGGCTTCACCCGCACCTTCATTCAGCAGCTTGTCGACTTCCGGGTTCGCATAATGCGAATAGTTCGAAGACGCTCCAGAGGTGAACAGAATGCGGTAGGCATCCGGATCATAGCCCATAATATAGCCGGTCAGGGCAAGTTCATAATCGGTAGATTTCAGGTCGATGAACTTCTGCACCCAGGCCGAAGAATCCATACTCTGCAGTTCAACATCCACGCCGATAGCCTTAAGCTTCTGCTGCACGTACAGCGAGATGGCTTCCTGCGCCTTGTTGCCGCTCTGTACGATAAATCTCAGCTTCAGATTGCTGACCCCTGCCGATTGCAGCAGTTCTTTGGCCTTGGCTGGATCGTTATCGTAGGTAGGCACATCGTTAGTGAAGTATAGTGCATCCGGAGTCAGGAAGGACTTGGCCGGATCGGCATATTCGCCCGAAGTGTAGGCGGTCTGGATAATTTCATCACGGCTGAGCGCCAGGGACAGGGCTTGACGGACTTCTTTTTTGGCCAGGGCACCGGTGTCACTGTTCGCATTGAACATCAGATAGGACAAGCGTCCTTCGGCGTAAGGCAGGATTTCAAAGTTGTTGGTAGCTTGAATCGTGCTTACATCCTTCGGATCAAGGTATTGCACATTAATCTCGCCATTCTGCAGGGCCAGGTTCGCAGCATTTGTATCCTTGGCAATCCGGTAAGTGACCGAATCCAGGTGCGGCTTGCCGCCGAAGTAGTTGTCGAAACGCTCCAGCGTCAGATATTCGCCTGCCTTGTATTCTTTGAACTTGAAGGGACCGGAGCCCACCGGAGCAGCATTTTTGGTGCTTTTCTCAATATCAGCCTCATTCTCAAAAATATGCTTGGGAATCGGAGTTACCTGCACCAGCGTAGCTTCAAAGGCCGGGCTGACCTGCGGCAGCTTGAATTCCACAGTGAGATCGTCCACCTTCGTGGCTGTGATCGGTTTGTCGTTAATCAGGAAGTTGGCCCGCAGGAAGCTGTTCTGCTTCTCATCCAGAATCTTCTCGATCGTGAACACTACGTCATCGGCTGTAAGCTTCTCCCCGTCATGCCAGGTAAGTCCGCTCTTCAGCTTCAATGTATAGGTAAGATTATCGGCAGATGGTGTCAGGCTGTCCGCCAGATAAAAGGTTTTCTTCCCATTGTTGACCTGGAACAGCGGCGCATACAGCGCCTGGTCAATGGTCAGGCTGACACGGTCGCCCGCATAGTTCGGATTGAGCACTACCGGATCGGCTGCAACTCCGATAATCAGGCTTCCTCCATCTTTCGGCCCTTCGCCCGCAGCCGGCTGCTGTGATTCCGCAGGTGTACCGCTTGCTGCCGGTGATGCTGCGTTATTCCCCCCGGAGCACGCACTAATCAAAAATGTTAACAATACTATAGCTATAACCCCAGATAACCCTCTACGCATATCTTTCTCTCCTCCATTGTCTATGAGCAGCTTCACTCTTTGTTTTTGAATTATATATCGGAATACTCGGAATTACAATGGCTTGGAATTAACATAACTGTAACACGCAGGAAACCGGCCAGCAGGCCCTGCGAGGCTTCCCATTCCCATGGATGGGTGTACAACCTTCCGCCCCAGACCCAATCTTTTACCGGAATCCGCTAAAATAAGGGTTAGTCCAGTACTTCTGTAAATATATTGAATACATATAACCATTACACCTCTTTGTACTGGAGTGGACCATAATGAGCGAGAGCAAGAAGCGGGTGCTAATCGGCAGCCCGATTCACCAAAAGCCGCAGATTCTGCAGGAGTTCCTGGACTCACTGCTGCGCTTGCGGCGCGAGGGTCTGGAACTGAATTTCTATCTGATCGATGACAACGACGAGGAAGAATCCAGCCGCCTGCTCGGTACCTTCGCAGCCGGCGGAAATGAAGTCTTCCTCCAATCCTCCGGGCTTCATGATGCCTATATCCGCAACGATATCACCCATTTCTGGAATTCGAACCTGGTCTGGAAGGTGGCGGGCTTCAAAAACCTGATGATCCGGCGGGCCGAAGCCTTCGGCTACGATTACCTGTTCCTGATCGATTCCGATCTGGTCCTGCACCCGGACACTCTCCTGCATCTGATCGGAACCGGCAGGGATATTGTTTCCGAGGTGTTCTGGACACAGTGGCAGCCGGGAACTATATTGCAGCCTCAAGTCTGGATGCATGATGAATACAATCAATGGGATGCAGAACCGGGCGAACAGCTCAGCCAGGAAGAGATCAATCGCAGATTCCATGCCTTCCTGGCCAAACTGCAGGTGCCGGGTATCTATGAGGTCGGCGGTCTGGGTGCCTGCACCCTGATCAGCAGCCGGGCCATTGCTTCAGGCGCAAGCTATGACCGGATCCGCAATATCTCTTATTGGGGCGAGGACCGCCACTTCTGTATCCGCGCCGCCGCTCTGGGTATCCCGCTGTATGTGGATACCCATTATCCCGCACTGCATCTGTACAGAGACAGCGACCTTGACAAGGTGGCGGATTTTATCCGGCTCACGACGGCGGCGGAGCCGGAAGACCCGTGCAGGAAGGCCGCAAATAATGAGAGGACGGCAGAAGACGTTCAGGAATCTAAGGCCGGAACAGCGGAAAAGGCGGACGTCCCGGAGAGAGCGGAAGCCAATACGGCGACAGCGGCAGACGCGGAGCAAGAGCAAGCGGCACCATCCGCCGCCCAGGGCGAGACCCTGCCTTGGACGGAGGCTGAGGCCCGGGAGCGCCTGAGCAAGGACCCGCTGCAGCAAGAGGAGACAGGCGGCCAAAAAGCCGGCCGGGCGGCGGCTGAATTTGCCGCAGCTTTTACAGAGCGGGGCACTTCCCCCCGGCCGAAGCTGACCTTAACCATGGTGGCCAAAAATGAAGGCCAGCGCTTCCTGCGGCAGGTTCTGCAGATGCACCGCAAGTACATCGACGAGGCCGTTATCATTGACGATGGCAGCACCGATGACACGGCTGATATCTGCCGCGAGGTTCTGCAGGGTATTCCGCTGCGCCTTGTGCGCAACAGCGTCTCCAAGTTCAGCAATGAAGCCGAGCTGCGCAGGCAGCAGTGGGAGGAGGTTGTGAAGAGCGATCCTGAATGGATTCTCAATCTGGATGCGGATGAGATTTTTGAAGACAGGTTTGCCAGTGATATCGACAGCCTGCTTCGTGAAGAGAGCTGCGACCTGTTCTGCTTCCGGCTGTACGATTTCTGGGACGACCGGCATTACCGTGAAGATGAATACTGGCGCTCCCATCTGCGGTACCGGCCTTTTCTGCTCCGCTACCGTGAAGATTTCAACTTTGCGTGGAATGATCTTCCGCAGCATTGCGGGCGGCTGCCGGAGAATATTTTTGAGCTTCCCCATCTGTTAAGCAATCTGCGGCTGAAGCATCTGGGGTGGTCCAAGGCGGAATACCGGCTGGATAAATACCTGCGCTATATGCTGCATGATCCCGATGGGCAATACGGCTGGAAAGAGCAATATATGTCCATTCTTGATCCGCATCCAAATTTGGTTCCTTGGACAGAGTGAACGGTGGTATAATGAGCCTCATGCGGTTTGACCCTTAATCCGGCGCACTTAAACTTCAGGAGGTACATTTTGAAAGCTGACCTGTCTCTTAATTCCGCTTCATCAAAACGCAATTATACGCTGCAGCTGCTGACCGTATTCATCGGCTTTCTGGTCTTCGGCTTTTCTGAGAATATCAAAGGTCCTGCCATTCCGCGCATCCAGAGCGATCTGCGGCTTGATGAGATGCAGCTGGGCACCCTGCTGTCCCTGAACTCCCTTGGGTATCTGCTGGCCTGCACGTTTACCGCCCTGCTGATCCGCAGGATCGGCATCAAGGCAGTCAGCCTGCTCTCCTTCGGTTCCATGGCCATATCCGGTGTGTTCATCTTCCTCTCCCATAGCTATCCGGCGCTGTCAGGATCTTTTTTCCTGATGTATATCGGCAACGGTATGCTGGAGATCGGGCTCGCCGTGCTCGGGGCAAGAATCTTTGTAAAAAATACGGGAACCATGATGAACCTGTCCCATTTTTTCTACGGCCTCAGCTCAACGGTTGCTCCGCTGCTATCTTCCGGATTGATGACCGTGACGGTATTCGGCCACCTGCTGGATTGGCGCGGCGTGTACCTGCTCATTCTCATGCTGTCGGTGATTCCGATGCTTCCGGCTTTTCTCGGCAAATTTCCGGGGGACACTACCCTGTCGGAGCATCGTATCCCCCTCTCGTCGATCTCCCGTGATCCCGTAATTTGGCTGATGGTCGCCATACTATCCTTCGGTGTCATTTCGGAACTGGCTGTTGGCGGCTGGCTGGTCAATTTCCTGGAAAAAGCCTACGGCTGGGACACGCCGGCTGCTGCCGGCATGCTGTCTGCGTTCTTTCTCTGCTTCACGCTGGCCCGGCTTGTGCTCGGCCCTCTGACGGACAAGATCGGTTTTGCATTGTCGCTGATTCTGTTCTCTGCCTTCACGGGCGTCTGCACCTTCGCTGCGATCCTGGCAGGAGAACCCGGAGCTGTCCTGTTTGCCGTCGCCGGCCTCGGCATTGCGCCGATCTACCCGACAGTTATGGCGCTGATCGCCGACCGCTACCGCAATGGAAGTGATACGGCAATCACCTTCGTTGTCACCCTAATCGGTGTAGCCAGCGTACTGGGCAATTACTTCATCGGTGCGATCACCGAGTGGATCAAGCAGGTGTTCTCCTCCGGGCAAGAGGACGGCATCGGGCTGCTGCGCGGGCTGCAGGCTGGCTACAGCTTCATTGGGCTATGCGCCCTGCTATGTTCCCTTTCGGCTTATCTGCTGTACCGCCATTTGAAGACAAGAGGCCAGTTGATGTAGGCAGTTTAATGGACAAAACAAATAAGCGCCCCAGCCTTACGGCTTGCGGGCGCTTGTTGGTGTGGAGCATATAACCCTTACGAGAGGGCTTAGTTTGGCCGTCTAACTGTTCTTCCGTACAATTATTTCGGCTCTGAAAGTGCAGCCTTTTATGGTGCATTATTGCACCGAACCCAACGCCTCCGCAGACTTCGGATGGGTAATCGATACAGAGAGTTCCCCTCCGGCTTCGTTGACCTCCATCACTGAGCCTTCTTCCGCCTCACCGGCGATCAGTGCGCGCGCAACACGGGTCTCCAGACTACGCTGGATGAACCGTTTCAGCGGTCTTGCACCGTATACCGGATCGAAGCCTTCCCTGGCGATAAAACGTACCGCCGCTTCGCTAAGCGCAAGGCCAACGCCGCGCTCAGCCAGACGTACGCGCAGTCCGTCCACCAATTTGACAACAATCTGTTCAATCTCATCCAGTTGGAGCGGCTTGAACATCACAATGTCGTCCACACGGTTCAGAAACTCCGGCCGGAAATGGCCGCTCAGTTCCTTCATGACCCGGTCCTTGACCGCATTCGTAAGCTCCCCGTTGTCATCGGTCCCCTGGATAAGATGCGGCGAGCCGATGTTCGAGGTCATGATGATAATCGTATTCTTGAAGTCTACCATCCGGCCCTGTGAATCGGTCAGCCGTCCGTCATCCAGCAGCTGCAGGAGGATGTTGAACACATCAGGATGGGCCTTTTCCACCTCGTCCAGCAGCACGACGGTATATGGCTGGCGGCGTACCGCTTCGGTGAGCTGGCCGCCTTCCTCATAGCCGACATAACCAGGAGGCGCACCGACGAGACGGGAAACGCTGTGCTTCTCCATATACTCCGACATATCAATTCGGATCATGCCGTCTTCGCGGTCAAAAAGCGATACCGCCAACGCTTTTGCCAGCTCCGTCTTACCTACCCCGGTCGGGCCCAGGAACAGGAATGAGCCAATCGGCCGGTTCGGGTCCTTGATGCCCGCTCTCGCCCGGAGCACAGCATCGGCTACCAGCCGGACAGCCTCCTCCTGCCCGACTACCCGCTCATGCAGCGTATCCTCCAGCCGCAGCAGCTTATCCCGCTCGCCTTCCACGAGTCTGCTTACAGGAACGCCAGTCCAGCGGGATACAATATCGGCGATTTCCTCTGCGGTCACAGCCTCTCGCAGCAGCCGGCTCTCCTGATCCTGGGACGCCGCCTCCTCCGCTGCCTTGAGCTGCCGCTCCAGGTCAGGGATAATGCCGTAGCTCAGCTCGGCAGATTTATTAAGATCGTAAACCTCCTGGGCATCTACCAGGTCCTTACGGGCCTGTTCCAGCTTCTTTTTCAGCTCACGCAGCCCCTGAATGGCTGACTTTTCCTTCTCCCAGCGCGCCGTCATGCCCAGGTGCTTTTCCTTGAGATCGGCCAGCTCACGCTGCAGGGTCTCCAGCCGGCGCTTGCTGGCGTCGTCGGTTTCTTTTTTGAGCGCCGCTTCTTCGATCTCCATCTGCATCAGGCGGCGGGTCACTTCATCCATCTCGCCCGGCATGGAATCAATCTCCGTACGGATCATCGCACAGGCTTCATCGACCAGGTCAATCGCCTTATCCGGTAAAAAACGGTCCGTAATATACCGGTTCGACAATACACCGGCGGCCACGAGCGCGCTGTCATGGATTTTCACCCCGTGATGGACCTCGAAACGTTCCTTCAAGCCGCGCAAAATCGAGATCGTATCCTCCACATCCGGCTCGCTGACCAGCACCTGCTGGAAGCGGCGTTCCAGCGCCGGGTCCTTCTCAATATATTTGCGGTATTCATCCAGCGTCGTCGCACCGATACAGTGCAGCTCGCCGCGCGCCAGCATGGGCTTCAGCATATTGCCTGCGTCCATCGCGCCTTCCGTTTTGCCCGCGCCGACAATTGTATGCAGCTCATCGATGAAGAGGATGATCCGTCCGTCGCTTTCGCGGATTTCCTTGAGCACCGCCTGCAGCCGCTCTTCAAATTCCCCCCGGTACTTGGCCCCGGCGATCAATGCGCTCATATCCAGCGAAAAGATCGTCTTATCCTTCAGCCCCTCCGGCACATCCTTGCGGACTATCCGGTGGGCGAGCCCTTCGACAATCGCTGTCTTCCCTACGCCGGGCTCCCCGATCAGCACCGGGTTGTTCTTCGTTTTGCGGGAGAGAATGCGGATCACCCGGCGGATCTCTCCATCGCGTCCAATGACGGGATCAATCTTGCCCGCCCGCACCTCGGCCACCAGATCGCGGCCGTATTTCTCCAGCACCTCATAGGTTGCTTCCGGCTCACGGCTGGTCACACGCTGATGCCCGCGGATCTCCGCAAGCACCTCCAGCAGCTTGTCGCGCGTCACGCCGCGGCTGGTAAACAGCCCGCGCAGCTCCCGGTTCCCGCTGCTGGAATCAGACACCATCGCCAGCACAGCATGCTCCACCGCCACAAATTCATCCTGCATCTGCGCGGCTTCCTTCTCCGCCTGCTCCAGCACAGCGATCAGCGACGGCGATGCATACCGCCGCATTGTCCCTGCCCCGGAGCCGCTGATGCTAGGCTTCCGCTGCAGCAGTGCTTCCGTACCCTGCAGCAGCTCGGGTACGGGAATATTTATCTTCTGCAGCAGACGCGGCAGAAGACCCTCATGCTGCTGGAGCAGCGCCTTGAGCAGATGGAGATTGTCAATCTCCTGATGCCCGGCGGCCGCTGCCAGCGACTGCGCTGCGGCAACCGCCTCCTGCAGCTTTTGCGTTAATTTGTTGAAGTCCATCTCCTTCATCACCTTTCAGTATTTTGCTTGTTCGCCGGCGCTTGGGCGGCGGCCCGCGCCGATGGCATGCCTGTTTGGGCGGCCGCCGGGCGCCTAACAACGGCACTTTTGCCGTTGTTTCCGCCGATCACGGCTGCGCCGCGCCTAACAACAGCACTTCTGCCGTTGTTTCAACCCATCAATAGCTGCCTGTAGCGAAATCAAGGTTACTTTTACCTCTCATTTCCTCCTATCGCCCGCCTACACCAAATCCAAAGGTACTTTTACCTCTCATTTCCTCGTACCGCCCGCCTGCGGCAATTCCGCCGTTGTTTCCGTCAAGCCCCGCCGGGCTAGCGCCCGCCTGGGTATGGGCGGCGCGCCAGCTGCCGGCATTGCGCTTAGCCCATCGCGGCTCTGCGACGCGAAGCCCCCGGGCCCTTCCGTCTGGGCCCGGCCTGGAAGCTGCCAGCTTCGGCCAGCTGGCGGTACAGCTTTTTCTCCGCCTCGGTCAGCCCGGCGGGAATCACAATCTCTACCGCGAACAGAATGTCTCCGTTCGCGCCATTCGGGCGCTTCAGCCCCTTGCCGGAGAGGCGCAGCGTTTGACCGCCCGCCATCCCGGCCGGGACCTTCAGCTTCACGCTGCTGCCGTCCGGCAGCGGAACCTTGGCTTCGCCGCCGAGCACGGCCTGCCAAGGTGCAATCTCCACTGTGCCGTACAGATCTCCGCCGTCCGGTTCGTAAATGTTATGCGGCAGCAGATGCAGGGAGATCAGCAGATCACCGTCTTGCCCCGCCCCATTCCCGCTGCTGCCGGGAATCCGGATAACCGTCCCCTCAGCAGAACGCGGCGGAATGCTGACGTTCACATCCTTGCCGCCCACCTGGACCCGGATGCTGCCGCCTTTATATGCTTGCTCCAGCGAAACCTCAAGCTGCGCCTGCATCGTGCTGCGGGCCTCGCCGAATGGGCTGCCGCTGCCCGAAAAGAAGTCAAATCCCGCCCGGTCCGCCGCACCCCGGCTGCCAAAAAACATTCCAAACAAATCATCATCGGGAATACTTCCGCCAAAGGAGGAGCTTCCGCCCCACCCCGCGCCAAAAGACGAATCCCCATACGCCGACGAAGAAGCTCCGCTGCGCCGCGTCCCGCCCCTGGCTGCGCCGCCGAATCCGTAGCGGAGCTCCTCATCATAGGCTTTTCTTTTTTCATCATTGCCCAGCACCTCATACGCTTCCGCCGCTTCCTTGAACTTGGCTTCCGCCTCCGGTGCTTTATTGACATCGGGATGCCATTTCTTGGCAAGCTTCTGGTAGGCTTTTTTGATTTCCTGCTTGGAGGCCTTTTCCCCTACACCCAATGCTTCGTAATAGTTTGCCGCCAACGGTATCTCCTCCTTTCATAAGCTGAGCCGTACCATCCATCTGTTCTTTATTATTTATTACCCTGTTTTCCGGCCTGATTATATCGCTGCTTCCTTCCCATTCGCTTGCCATTCAGTCCATTTACCTGCACATCCAAGCCTATTCTCCCTAAACCAAGATTATCCTCGGGCAACCCCACCAAGTGGAATCTGCTGCAATAGATAAATTTCAATTCCGTAAAAAGGCGCACCATAGCCGGAATCCCCACTACAATGCGCCTGTATGATGGTGCTATATGAAAAGCCCGGTGAATCCGCTGTTCCTGCAGGGATCTTAGAGGGAACGGCGCTGGCCGCCGGCCCGGGAAACCCTTTTACCAGCCGATCCAGCCGGACTTGAACCTCCGCTTCTACTCTGCGGCGATGCAGCAACGCGCTCCGCTTCCCCCGGAGGCCTGCCGCATAGCGCCGCATTAGCCAAATTCCTGTTTATTGAAGCTTGTAATGAAGTTTTTATTGAAGCTGCTCTCCGGAAGAACCATTATCCTGAATCTCAATGCGTTTGCCTAACGACTTCTGCTGTTTCGGTACCGACAGAGTCAGTAAACCGTCCTTCAGCGAAGCGCGGATTTCATCCTCGGCAACATCCTGTACATAGAACCGGCGGACGTACTCCCCATACCGGCGTTCTCTGCGCACCACCTGATGGTCTTTGTTTTCTTCACTGTTTTCTTCCTTGCGTACCGCCTTGATCGTCAAATAAGGGCTGGCGTAATCAATGTCGATTTCTTCTTTTTTGAAGCCGGGCAGTTCAGCCTCAATCAGATACGCCTGCTCGCTCTCACGGATATCCGTACGGAAGGACATCGTGGAGCTTTTAATGGGTGCAAAAAAATCATCATTGAACACTTCATTCAGGGACTTGGCCAGCACACCAAAAGCATCATCTCTGCGTTTTCCAAAAGGAACCAAATCAAACATTTTACATTCTCCTCTCATTTGACTTTGACTTTATTTGACCTATGGCTTCATTATAGCCCCCCTCCCGGGGGAAGACAAAACCTGTATAAGCCGAAAAACCGGGAAAATCCGGCATTTCAGCTCATTTTTTAAACCAAATTTTAGTGTTTTTCACTTTTTGACCTTATTTGACCTTCGTGGATATGTAGCGCTCCCGGTACTCGTTCTCCAGCATGCTCATCATTATCACATCATGGTACTCATGGTTATAGAAAAGTGTCTGGCGCCGCACACCCTCCCGGACAAAACCAATGGACTCATACACATGCGCTGCGCGTTTATTATATGCGTAAACCTCGAGTTCAATCCGGTGCAGATTCAGAATTCCGAAGCCGTAGTCAAGCATCAGCAGCAGCGCTTCCCGGCCGTAACCTTTTCCCTGATGGGCTTCGTCTCCGATAGCGATCCGCAAATTGGCCGTACGGTTATTGCGGTCCATATCCTGGATGGCAATATCGCCGATGGTCTCATCGTTGTCCTTAAGGGCGATCAGCAGCAGCACCCCGCTGTCATCTTCCGCTTTGCGCTCAATATATGCCGCGATCTGCTCCTTCGTAATATGCTTCTGCGTTCCCGTAAGCCTGCGGGCCTCCGAATCGTAGAACATATGGTAATACAGCTCGGCGTCTTCCCCGTTCAGCGGGCGCAGATACACCTTTTCCCCCCACAGCATGCCTGAGTTCCTACTCATTCTCTTCATCCCCTGTCGTTAATGTAGCTCTATGATAAGGTACAATTGTATACTTACAAATAGACAAAACCGTCCTTTTTCGAAGGACAGATAGGAGTTCCTATGCTGCTTGTCCCGAATCTTAGTGACACTGACAGAGTACCTTACTACATACAGCTATATGACTATTTCAAAAAAGCGATCATCAGCAGCTCGCTGCCAACGGGCACCCGTCTGCCCTCCATCCGGATCTTGGCCGCCCAGCTTCAGCTAAGCACCACTCCGGTAGAACTGGCCTACCAGCAGCTGCTGTCCGAGGGGTTCATCGTGAGCAAGCCGCGCAGCGGATATTATGTACAGCAGGTGCATGGGCTGGGCGGAGCCGCAGCAGAGCCAGACCGCTCACCGCTGACGCTCCGGCCTATTACCCCGCGTGATTCCCGGACCTACCCGTATGATTTCCATATCTCGCGAAACGACTTCTCCCTCTTTCCAGATAAAATATGGCGCAGCCTCTATCAGGAGCAGCTGGCCAATCCTGATCTGCTGCAATACGGCGATCCGCAGGGAGAACCTGCCTTGCGGGAGAGCATCGCCGCTCATTTGCGGCAGTTCCGCGGGCTGCGCTGCACAGCAGAGCAGGTTGTGATCGGCGGCGACCAGTATACGCTATGCTCGCTACTGGCACTCCTGCTTCAGGAGAAGGCGATGAAGCTTGCGATTGAAAATCCGGGATACCACCTGCTTCCTGCGGCGTTCCAGCGGCATGGCTTTCAGATTTTGCCCCTTCAACTGCAGGAAGACGGGCTTGACGTAACGCAGCTATACGCAAGCGGAGCGAATGCCGTGTACCTCTCGCCTTCCCACCAGTTCCCCCGGGGGATGGTAATGCCCATTGCGAAGCGGCTGGCGCTGCTGGAGTGGGCCCGGGCGAACAACGGCTATATTATAGAGGATGATTATGACGGGGAGTTCCGCTATCATGGACGGCCGATTCCCGCCCTGCAGGGACTTTTGGAAGACAGTCCGGTGATTTATATGTGCAGCTTCGCCCAATCGCTGGCCCCGGCGCTGTGTATTCATTACATGGTGCTGCCCAAGCCGCTTGTGCCGGACTATCACCGCCTGAAAAGCGAACTGTACCTGGAGCATTCCGCTTCCCGTCTGAATCAGATTGCGCTGCATTATTTCATGGAGAGGGGGCACTTTGCGAAGCATCTGCGGAGGATGCGTCTGGTCTACCAGAGGAAACATGATCTGCTTCTGAACGCGATCCAGCAGCATTTCGGGGAAACCGCAGCGGTACACGGTCAAGGGGCAGGCTTCCACATTCTGCTCGCCCTTCGCAGCGGCGGCAGTGCCCGCCAGCTCGCAGAAAAGGCCGCAGCGGCAGGTATCCGTGTTACGCCCATGTCCTATACATGGTGGAGCGGGCCGGAGCATGATGCGCCGGAATTTATTCTGGGCTTCGGCGGCATTGCCGAGGAAAGGATTGAGGAAGGCATCCGGCTTCTAGCCGGGGTGTGGGAAATATAGAGTAAAAAATTTACAATGAAATATAATGCATTTTTTACTGAACAAGCTTGAAAAGCTGTTAGCCGAATGTGACGAACAGCCGCAGGGCGCCGGCATGACCGCCGGGACTCTGCGACTGTTTTTTCAGCTTCTAAAAATCCACAATAACAACCGACTTGTCATCCGACTTTTTATGGCGCGGATACTGCGTGCAGAGCGGATCCTGGTCCTCCAGACCGGTGAGATGATCCATTTCGTTGTCGATGCCCCAATCGTCCAGCCGGGCAAGCAATTGCTCCCATTTATGCGGATCGTCAGCATGCTCGATGAAATGAAACATTCCGTCAGACAGTGCATATAATCGAACGAGATTCGCTCTGGAAATCCGGCCGTATTCCACAAACTGCCCGAAAGCCGGATCGCCGTTCATAACTGAATAACCTGCCAGCGTATTCGCCAGGCTGCGATTGGTTTCCGCCATCCGGGTGATGTGTCTACCGACTTCTTCCCCGGTTGCGGCCGCTGCCGTAAGCCGCTGCTTCTCCTGTAGCGTGCCCCAATCGAACGGTGCGACCTGATTACGGGTCAGCACGCGGACCGTTCCGTCCTTATACCGCGCAAACAGCATACAGTCGCCGCATTGAACAAAGTCTACGAAAGTTTCGTACACTTTGCATACGGCGAACACGGCTCCCCACAGCTTCCACTTGTACGCCAGATCGACTCCGGCCTCGGCCATCTGCTGGCGCAGCCTGTCATTCGCCCGGAGCACCGCTTGCATAAGGCCGTCCTCCGGCTCGCTCGCCTGCAACCCGTCAGCGAGCAGCCGCGCCGCAATATAGCCGCCAGAGCGGCCGTTAGCCCCGCTATCTCCGCCCATAGCGGATACGCCATCAATCACGCCGTAAATGTGGCAGTTGGCGTGAACAACAATGGCGTCCTCATTCGGCCTCTCCGGATTGCCCGGCCGGGTCCCTGCCCGCACGTTCAAATCTGCTAAGACCTGCCTTTCCATATCATTCTCCTCTTTCTTCCAGATGTAAGCCAAGTTTCCGATAGACTTGCTCCCAGCGCTTCGGATGGTTGTCATGCTCGTAAACGGGGTTGAAATTTAGCTTCTTGTAGATTTTAATCGCCGGCAGCCGAAAATCGTCCGTTTCCAAAACCGCGTGCCGGCGGCCGTCTTCCCGCATTTGCCGCAATGCGGCGAGGCTGGCGGCATAGCCGAGCCCTTTGCCCCCATGGTCCGGATGTACTCCGACCATGTGCAAATAACCGCACGCCTCCCCCCACTTCGGCTCGTGCCAGGCGGTTGCTGTAGCGGCGGGAATGTCGCCACAGCAAATAAATAATACCCGTTCGGCCCGAAAATAAGCGTTCCCGCCGATTTGTTCCGCAAAGCTGCGGGTCCATCCGAACGACAATTCAACCAACCGCTCCCAATGCATGTCATCGCCCGGTTCGAAATGGCGCAGCCGGTACCCTGCTGGCAGCACGATATCAGGCAAATCGGACAAGCTGTCTCTGCGCATGACCAGCTGGGGCAGCTGCTGTTCCTCCGGTGCTCTCTCCCCGTTCATAATTAGCCTCTCCCTTCTTGCTTACCCCTGTTTCTTGCAAAATCAGGGATAGCGAGCGGCTTGCCGCCAGCCGCAACCGATTCCATCGACAACGGAAAAATGCTGCTCCACGTCACCGCATCGTACACGTCGATTGCCGGGGAACGCTGCTCTGTAATGGCCGAAGCAAATTCCTCCATCACTAGGAAATCCCCGCCGCCGTGCCCGGATAAGGAAGCGTGATGCGCCCATTGCTTCCATAGCGGGTGGTCGTATTCCGGCCGGTAGCGCTCAAGCGATTCCCACTTGTCCGCCCCATCATCCGCAATCGGCGAACGGTCACGCAGCCAGATCAGATCGCCTTCCTGGTCATGGCGGGCCGACAAATAAGCGCCCGCTGTCCCCTGCAGCGCATAATGGCGCATATTATGGGGCCGAACAGACGTCCAGTCAACACGCAGCGTAATAAGGACGCCGCCTCGGGTACGGACGGCCGTTACTGCGCAGTCCCCCTGTTTCCAATACCCGTCCTGGGCCGCCGGGTGATTCCCGCCAAACTGCTCATGGAAATATTTCCGCAAGGCACGGGAGTTGGACACGTAAGTGGATATGCTCTCCAACTGGTCCCCGCCCTGCTTGTTCACTGCAATCCACCCCGCAAGCGGACCAAGCGAATGGGTCGGATAGTTCATGCCGTTATAGGTATGATGGAGTTGCCCGCGCCAATTCAACGAACCGTCCGGCTGATGGACGAGCGCACGCAAATCATGGATATAGCCTCCCTCCATATAGGTGATTTCGCCGAACAGACCTTGCTCCGCCATATGCCGGATCATTAGACTCGTGCGTGAGAAGCAATAGTTTTCCGCCATCATGTAGACGAGACCGGTCTGCTCCACTGTCTCGACAAGCTCCCATGCCTCCTCCACCGTATGAGCGGCGATCACTTCGCTTAACACATGCTTACCCGCCTTCAGCGCATCGATAGACTGCCGGGCATGCAGCAGCATCGGACTGGCCAAAAATACGGCGTCGATGTCCGGATTTTGCAGCAGCTGCTCATAGTTCTGATAGGTTTGAATCGATGGATATTGCTCCTTCCAATTGCTCAATATCCGGTCATCCACATCACATATCGCCGCCAACCGGATTCGATCGGCGATCCATGCGAGCAGGTCGTAAAAGCGGCTGCCTCGATTGCCGCCTACAATCGCTAAGCGTATCGGCTGTTGCGTCATAGATAGCACCTCTGTTTTTTCATTTATTTGACGGAACCGGTGACAAGTCCTTTTCTAATATATTTTTGCAATCCGATATAAATGAGCATCGGCGGCAGTGAAGTCATGAACAGCCCGGCTAACAGCAGCGGATAATCGGTGTCGAACCGCTTCAGTATCGTGGCGACCGCGACGGTCATCGTTTTCAGTTCATCCGATTGCAAAAAAATTAACGGCGTAAACAAATCGTTCCACCAGACCGTCGAGTTAAAAATCGCCAGCGTCATGATGCCCGGTACCGACAATGGGATAATCAAACGCCATAACGTTTGAAAATAACCGATGCCGTCGATCTGACTCGCCTCCAGGATTTCATTCGGAATGCCGCGCATTTGCGATGTCAGCAAAAATACGTTGGACGAAATGCTCGTAATCGCCCACATCAGGATGACGGACAGAAAATGGTCGACAAGCCCCCATTGCGACATCAGCAAAAAGTTCGGCACGATAAACGTGATGCTCGGGATCGTCATCGTGGCAATCATCAGCAAGTAGAGCGCGGACCGGTACGGAAACGACATTTTGGAGAACGCATAGGCTGCCGGAATGGAAAGTGCCATCGTCAACACGAAGGCAACAGCCACACAAAACAATGTATTGCCGAATAAGCGTAACACGTCAAACTGCAAATAAAGCGCCTCGAAATTAAGGAAATTGAACGATTCGGGAAACCCGCCGGGATTTTTGAAAAAATCGACCGACGTCCGCATGCTGTTCATTCCCATATATACAATCGGATAAAAATCAACCACCGCGATGGCGATCAGCACGATGTAAATGATGCTTTTTGTGAAAAACGACTTCTTGTAAACCATAACGTTGCTCCTTTAATTCTCAAATCGGCTGGACAGCCTTAGTTGCAGCCAGGAAACGAACAACACAATGGCGAACAACACGATGGACAAGGCGCTTGCGTAACCGAGCTGATCCGGCGATTGGAAAGCTTTGATATAGATCATATAGTCGATCGGTGTCGTTTCCAGCCCCGGGCCGCCTCTGGTCACGGCATAAACAAGCGAGAACAGCCCGATAAAGCAATAAATGACGTTCGTTACGGTAAAATAAGCGATCGTCGGCACCAGCGACGGAATCACAATATGAAACAAACGTTGCCACCAGCCGGCTCCATCGATGCTTGCCGATTCGAAGATTTCAGGCGAAACGGACGATAGCCCGGATAAGAAAAGCAGCACCCCTTGCCCGAGCGTCTGCCAGTAAAAGCAAAAGATCAATACCATAAACGCCGTCGGCGTATAAGCGAGCCATTCCGTGTCACCCCCCGGCAGGCCGAGGGCGCCAATCCATTGATTGACGACCCCGGACGGGGAGAACATCGACTTCATCAGCAGCCCGACAACCACCGAAGAAAGAATGGTCGGAATATAATAAAGCGAGCGGAAGAAGCGCCAACCAGGCATCTGTTCGAAGAGCAGCACGGACACGATCAACGAAAGGAGCAGGATGCCCGGAATCGACAGCAGAAAAATTGCATTGTTGCGCAGCAGGGTCCACAGCTCGCCATTCGTGAAAATAAACTTGTAATTGCTCAGTCCGATCCAGCGCGCCGTATTCCCGTCCCACTTCGTAAAGCTGTGCAGGAACGTATTGACCATCGGGTAGAAGATGAAAACGGCAAGCGCAAGGAAAGCAGGAGCGAGCGACAGATAACCGGACCATATTTGTTTTGTACGATAATGCATCGGGTTCAACCTCTTGGTTTTATTTTTGTGCGATGATCTCGTCGCGCTTCTGATCGAGCTTGGACAAGAAATCTTCGGCGGAAAGCTGTTGCTTAATCACCAGCGAATTCAGCGAGCTGATATAAGACGACAATTCCGAAGGATAGATATTATCCGGCCAGAATATCGTGCTCTCCTCGTTTGCCCACTGCTGCTGCTGAACAATGAGCGGATCGTCGGTCAGCTTGCTGACATCTACGTTTTTCACGTTAAGCAGCTTGCCGTACCCGTCTTTGAAGCGGGCAATTTGCTCTTCCTCGCTCAGCAGGAACATAATGAACTTCAATGCTTCCTCCGGGTGCTCCGATGACTTGGATACAACAAAATCTGCTCCACTGCCCCCGACACCGCCGTTATGCACAAGTGCGGATTCGCTGAAATCAGGAATTTTCATCATGCCCAGCTTATCGCCAAGCGCTGCCCGCGCATCCTTGATGTAGCCGAAGCCGCCGAAAATAAGCGCCACCTTGCCGTTGTAAAATTGCGTTTGCGGCTGGTCATTCGTGACGAATCCGTTTTTGTACAGCTGAACGTATTGCTGAACGACATTAAGCAGCTCCGGATTATTGAACTTCATTTTTCCGTTCGTGATGTCGTTAATGCCAGCCGTGCCGACCATTTGCGCGAACCAATAATCAAGGAAGTAGACAAAATCGCCGTCATCGCCCATGCCGATCGGGGTAAAGCCTTTGTCCTTGATCTTCTGCAGCATGTCCATAAACTGCTTAGCGTTGTTCAGGTCCAGCTTTTCCGGATCGATGCCTGCGTCAGCGAAAAGTTCCTTGTTATACAAAATGCCGATCGTACCATCGCTGCCGTCGGGAACCCCGTAAATCGTACCGTTGTCGGCAAAATTTTCGGTCGCTGCGTTCCAGCCTGTCAGCGCATCGATCTGTTCCTGCTTCAGGTACTGATCCAGCGGCTGCAAATATTGCTTCAAATCAAGCGTGTAGCTGCCGGACCAAAGATTCGTAATATCCGGACCGTTCTTGGCGATGCCGGCCGTCTGGAACTTGGTCATCGCGTTCGTGCCGTCCGGGATATCCTGGATATCGATCGTAATGCCCGGATTCGCCTCTTCATAGCGTTTGATCGCCTTGTAAATGTAGAAGTCTTCCTTCCTCTTCGTTTTATTGTTCGCATCAATCGTCGGATACGACGTATTCCAGAACACCAGCTTGACGTTTTTCGGTTGGCCGCTGCCCTCCGCTTCCTGGGCTTGCGGGGAAGAAGCGCCGTCAGACGACGCTCCCCCTCCCTGGCTGCCGCTGCTGCAGGCCGAGAGCAGGCCGATGCATAATACAAGCAGCATGATAAGTCCGTTTTTTTGCCATTTCATCATTTGTTTCTCCTCCCGATCACCCTGGATCATTTAACGATCCCCGGTAATCATGCCATAGTATCGTGCCATCCAATACGGAGCGTTGAACGCGTTCCCGTAATCCCACACCTGTTCATTGCCCCCGTCGTCAAGTGCGAACATGCTGTCGCCGGGGCGCGTTAACGGACGTTCGTCAGGCGAAACCGCAACCTTCCTGGTCGGATCATCCTTCACAGCCGTTTGCACATGTCTGCCTTCCTGTCTTCTTGTTCTGGCAACAAACAGGTCGCCTTCCTTAACAGGCTGCTTGATGTATTGCCCTGTCGCAGGGTCGTATACGATCCCGTTGGCCGCAGGAACACCTGCACTGGTGATGAGACCTCCGTCCGAAGTTCTGTCGTTATAACCGTCGTCGGCATTGGTGATCGCTTTTGTTACAAACCACGAAATATCAGTGCGGCCGGTAAGATTGACGTAATAATCCGTCCGGTCGATCGGCGTCCGTTTCAGCACCCATGCCGCTTTGTCCACATCGATCACTTTCTTCTCAGGATAAGCAAGCTGGTAAATATAATCCCACAGCGGTTCGTCCTCGTACTGCATGTTGGAGTTGTACCAGTTGTCGAGTCCTTTGCGAATCATGAACGCAATATCTCCGTCTTCCGGCTTTTCCGGAATGGTGATCAGATTGTAGAAAGTGAACATCGCCTGCCGCTCGTCCGAATAGTTGTACCAGGTGAACGGAGACGGGTCGCCGTCTCTTCTACTGGCGTAATAATAGCTCGCCCAGCGCTGGTTCAACCGGTTCATGTATCCTTTGGCAGTCCCGCTCTGCGGCGGCATTACAACGTCTGCAAGCTCTTTGACGCCCGCAAGCGGTCCTTCCCCTTTAGTACCGCCCACTACATCGTTATAAGCATCCGCATTTTCAAATACGGACGGATACACATAGTCCCTGGCCACCTTGCGATACTCGTTCAGGAACATGTCGTTGCCCGTGATATAGGCAGCCGTCTTGAAGATGGTCATCAGCTCTGCCGCCCGTAGTGCGGTGTCCTCGCCGGCGTCTTCGGTGCGGCCGAACGTGTAGGCTGTGTACTTTCCGTGAACGGTCGGCTGCCCGGTAATATCGGTGATCGTGTAGCCGTTGTTGATAATATGCCGTGCGAACTCTCCCGCCGCATTGGCAATCAGCCGTCCCAGCTCGTGATCAGCGTTCGGTCCGGTGCCCAGTGTATCGTAAGCAATTTTGTACAAATACATATGTCCAAGAATTTCGTCGGCGCTGGTATCGCCCTTGTAGTACAAGTCCTGCTCGGTTGCACCCAGATCGGTAAAGAGCTTGGCAAGTCTTTCGGGAATACCGTTCGCGGAATTGACGACCGAACCGGCAAATTCGCCCCAGCCTTTCTTTCTAACATCACTATTCCCCGTATTTGTCGGGTCTGTCAACGAATCCGTCGTATTGTAAGAATAGCTGTTGCCGTCAACCGTCAAGCCTTTTTTATAGAAAATGCCGTCCCAGCTGTTATGCTTGTCGAAGCCTTCCTTGTCGATGCCCATCGTCCGGCTGATAAAGCCCTGAATCGTTCGTTTCTCGGTCTCCGCCGGTCCTGCATACACATAATCGGCAGGGTTATCCCGGTTCCCTCCTGCCCGCAAATAGGAGTAGCTCATCGAACCGACATCCATTGTGCTGTATGGCAGCATCCGGATTTTGGACTCGATTTGCCCTGCGCGTCCCGTGACGTACATGAGCAACAGATCGGCTTCGACGGATCTTGTCGCCCGCGCGCGTGCCTGTTTGGCCTGCTCGCTGTCTGGATTCCGGGCTTCCTCCACTGCGGTACGGAATAATTCGCCGGCGATGGCATCGGCTGTCCATAACCCGTCGTTATCCGTTTCATACCCGCGGCGGTTTCCTGGCGAGCCGCTGCCTTCGGACAAGAACGGGAGGGCGATTTGACCGCCAGGACCGCGTCGCAGGTTATTGGCTTCCAGATTATCGCTCATGATCTGCGCTTTTTCTTCATAGCCCAGCGGGATCATTGCGATATGGGATACGCCGCTGCCCGTTACGGCCCAAATGCCGTTGTTCCCGTCGGATGAGATAAACTGGACATCATCATCAGGCAAATAACGGTGTGTTGCGAACATTTGCACGACGTCGCGCGAGTATGCCTCGTTCTGGTTAATGCGGACAACACCCTTGCTTGTGGCAATCCATACGGTATAGGTGGCATCCGTAACACTGAGTTTGTCATTCGCCGCATAGGTCACGTCCGTGACGCTGAATTTGACATCTGCAGCATCAACGGGCAGGATTTCACCGGGAAGTTTCCCGTTCAATACCGGAATCGACTTCTCTGTAGGCGCCGGAATGACGCCGTTAATATAGTCCTTCACTTCCTGCGGCAGTGCGGGATCTGTTTTCGCGTACTTGCTGACTTCCTTTTGCAGCACTTGGCCCGCGGCCGCAGGTGTAATGCCTGCCAGACTGACCTTTTGCGCCGTTGTTGGCCTGTGCGAAATATCGATCGGGTCCAGAGGTTCGAACTGAGCCGGATCGGGGTCCACGATCACCCTGGTCCTTACTGTCTGGCCGTCTACCATAGCGGATATGACCGTATTGCCAATCACTCTGGCGGTCACCATGCCGCGGTCGTCAACGGTCGCCACTTCTGGCGACAGCGAGCTCCAATTCGTTGCCGATTTACCCGGCGCCATGATGGAGGCAAGGTCTGCCGTATTATGGATGCCGGCGTTCAGCGTCAGTTTGACATTATAATTGGCTACGATCACCCTGGCTGCATCGCTTCCGTTCCCGGACGTTACGCGAACAGTTTCGACGCCGGGAGCCATTGCTTTAATTGCGCGTCTGTTGCCGTTGTCGTCATCTTCCTTAATGACGCCATTCGCTGGTATGCTCCAATCCGCCTCGGCATCTTCCGGCGCCTTGACATCCAGCCAGGCGATTTCATCTTTGAACAGCACGATATCATGTCCGCCTACGATCTTGACCGCTCCGCTAGCAGCGTTATAGTTCGCCGCAACTTCCCCGGAGCTAAGCGGACGGGAATAAATCTTCATATGGTCGATCGCACCTTCAAACAGATGGATCACATCGCCGTAGGCTTCGACATCGCCGCCGATAATCAAGTCGTTCGTTTCGTTGATCGGGAGCGGCCCCCCGGTTTTGTTGCTGCCGGCCAAAACTCCGTTCACGTAGAGCTGAATGGAACCATTGGCATACCCGTGTGCCGCATCTCCGTCATATACGGCGGTGAGGTAAAACACTTTTCCCTTCACGTCCGCGATTTCACCCGACTCGGCCGGATCGTGCGAATTTTGGGTGTCAAACACAAACTTCTTGTCTTTAGCAGAGTAATAGAGATACATTCCGCCATTCTCGTAGTTGCCGATAATGTGGTACTCGTCCTTAGACAAATCGCTGTCAGGCGAAATATAAAAGGCGGTCTCAATCGTAAACGCATCCTGCTTGAACATACTGCTGTTGTACTTCACCCGTGCGACAGAACTCGGGATTCCCCGGCTGCCTGCTCCGTCAAGGACAAGCACTTGCTTGCCAAACTTGGAATCCTCCATCAGCTTGGCGTTATTCTCAAGCACGGCATTGTTTTGGTTGATGGAACGGTCTTTCACAACATTGCCCGCTGCGTTCTTGAAGTCCATGTCCAGAACATCCGCTTGCTGCGGGTCGTAACCTGCCGGTGCAGCCGAAGTTCTGAAGGCTGCGGTTATCGTCTGCGACGATTTTCCGGACGCGTCGACAGCTTTGATGGATACGGCATATTCCGTATCGGGCAATAACCCTTTTGCCGCAAAAGAATGGGTCTGAGCCTCGGCAAATGGCGATATAACGAGCGGTGCTCCGATCAGCTTATCATTCGCGGTTATTTCATAATGATCGACGCGCGTGTCGTCCACGGCCTTTGGCCATGCCAGTATGGCAGATACCGCGTTGACGGAAGATACCGTCAGCTTCGCCCCCGTCTTGAATTCGGGATTGCGGATATCGGTCGAATATTGTTTTGCCGAACTCACGGGATTTTTCAAATTAATATTGTATGGCTCTCCGATAACGGCTCCGTTCTGGTCAAGTTCTCTTCTTTCGATGACAACTTTGTCGTTATACACCTTAACCAGCAAGCCTTGCGATAATTTTTTGTCCAAATAAATATCGTCGTCGTTGCTGTAACCGTGCCCCTGTACGAACGCGGTTGCGCCGTCATTTACGCGTATGAATCCGTCGTCCGCGTTGATCGTATTGGGGTGCTCCAGCGTATAGTGCGTGTGCCCGGTAAACACCATGGCATTCGGATGCTTGGCCATGACCGTTTTAAATTTGGCATACTCGGCCGGATTTTTCCAACCTGCACTTTCGCTGCCGTAGGTCGTATCCCGGTACGGATAATGAGTAAACACAAATACCGGTTTTGCAGGGTCGGCCTTCTTCCCTTTCTGATCCGTGCTGATCTTCTTCTCAAGCCACTGGTATTTGGCGTCGGACATGGCGCTGCGGTCATGATCCATCACAATAAAATGGTACCCCTTGACCCAAGTGTCGTAGTAAACGCCGGCATTTTCTGTCTGCGGGTTGACGGCTTCCACATCGTTTCCTTTCGCTTTCATACCGGTCTTGTCATAGAACCGTTCCGCCGCTTTATACTTATCGCCGCCAAACTCTTCGCTTGCGTAGTATTCATGGTTGCCGGGAACGATGACCGGCTTGGCCCCTTTTATTTTATTTTTATTCAAAATGCTCATGGCCGTGTCGTACTGTTCTACCTTCCCGCTATCCACCAAGTCGCCGTTAACCACTACGGCATCATATTTGATGAGCTTGTTATAAACCGCTAAAGCTTCTTTAAATTTGGCGGCTGCATCCACGGAAACATCTTCAATGCCAATATGCGTATCGCTCATGACAGGAAAAGCAAGAACAGGAGGCTTAGTTTTCCCCTCAGCCTTTGTAGCGTCCAACAGGAAGGCCTCTTCCGGGCGGGGCCCAGCGGCAAATGCGTGCATATCGGGACTGATCATGACAAAAACGACGATAGCAGTAATCCATACTTTCATAGTCCGCGTGGCAATCTTGCCGGCGTTCATTTTAACTCCTCCTCGTTTATGTTGTTCAACTTGTACAGTTCAGATTATAAGAGGGATGGGGCAAGGGGGACATGACAGGAAGTGACCGATCGTTTATCTCTTTATATGATGTTTGCCGGATTGCAGCAGCAGCACTTCATCAACGAAATGTAAAAAAAAGCGGCCGGATTATCCGATTGCCGCCTTTCATTTATCATTTTGTGGCGCGTGGCTCGTAGTTGACGAACAGGGACGGCGATGCGCCCCGCACCTTTTTAAACATGCGCGTGAATGAGCTCAAATTCAAATACCCGAGCTTCTCGGATATTTCCGTTAAGCTTTTGCCGCTCTGCATCATGACGATTGCAAGCTCGGTTTTTTCGTATAAAACGAATTCGGTGAAGCTCATTTGGCTGACCTCGCGAAACAACCGGCTCAGATAGGATCTGTTGATGTGGAAGGTGTCGGCAATTTCTTGCAGGGAAATTTCCTGCTGCAAATGATTTTTAATATATTGTTTAACAAGCACGACTATTTTCGTTTTATCGTTGACCGAGTTGGTCATTTCCAGCTGGCGCTCGGCTCTTTGCATATCGGCCAGCAGCAGGGAGACAGTCTGATCGAGCTTCTGGGTCGCGTATATTTGATCGACCAGCTGATGGTTGGCGATCGGGTTTCCAGCCGCCAGTTCTTCGCACGCAGACCAAATGCGGAACAAAAATTCCGTAAACATATTTTTAACAATATGGGGATGCAAACGGGGGGAGCGCTGCAGTTCCTTCAGCAGATCGGCCAACATAAGCCTTGTTTCGGCAAAGCGCAGTGAACCGATCATGTCGTATATTTGTTTTTTCGCTTTATGCACCAGCTCGGACAGCGTTTCGCCAAGCTGGCCTTCCCCGGTGTAGAGACGTCCTTCCGCGTCATAATATTGATGCTGGAGCAGCTCAACCGCTTTGCGGTCATAAGCCCGCCACTCGTGCGGATGGACGAATGAAGCGCTCCAGCCGACGGAAAATGCGATGCCGGCGTTTTCTTTTACCGTATCCATCCACTGGATCATCTCCGAGACCGCCAATCGGTCGGACACAATAAAATGCCACCGCTGCATATGCATTTCTTCCACGCTGCCCAGAACGTGTTCTCCATGCTGCTGCATGAGCAGCTGCCCGATCTGCTGTCCCATGCTGCGAATGTCTGCATCGGAAAGCTTATGATCGGCGGGCGGGCGGACATCGAGCTGCATGACGCAGGCTATAAACCGTCCAACCGGCCGGTTCACATTCATTTGCGCAAGCTGCTGCCGAATTTGCCCGGAATCGCGCAGCGATCCGTTCAGCCAGCTGCGGTAAAAATCCTCGGCGGGCATAGCGGCGGCGGCATCCTGCAGTCCGGCCTTATCCACAGATGTATCACGCAACCGCTCCAACGTTATATTTTGCAAAATATCGCATAGTTCTTTCATGTCCAATGTCGATTTTAAGATAAAATCAGTCACCTGGAGTTTAATTGCTTCGCGCATATATTTCATATCCTGATGGCAGGTCAATACGATAAAATGCGTCCCGCTCCCATGCGTCTTGGCAAAACGGATAAATTTCAGCCCATCCATCTTGGGAAGCTCGATGTCGACAAGCACGATGTCGGGAAGATGCCGTGTGAACATGTCGCAGGCTTCCGCTCCGTCTTTGGCCTCGCACACCAACTCCAGCCCGAGTGACGACCAAGGAATCGATTTTCTTAAACCAAGCCGCACCAGGATTTCGTCTTCAACAATCATCACCTTCATATCGGGCCCCTTTCTTGCTCGTTGTCTGTCGTCATCAAAGGCAGTGTCATTGTCACTTCCGTAAATTGACCGTGCTCGCTTGCGACGCGAATGCCGAAGCCACTGCCATACTCCAATCGGAACCTCTGCTGCAGATTGATGAGACTTAGCCCCGAGGACCGGCGTGCCCTGTGCTGCTTGCGCTCTGGTTGGAACAGCCGCTGCAGCGTCGCTTGATCCATGCCGTTGCCGTTATCCGTTATGCGAAGGATTAGAAGCTCGTCTTCCGTTTCTGCAACGACCCGGATCCATGGCTCTTTGTCAAAAGGAGCAGCAAAGCCATGCATGATTGAATTTTCCAAAATGAGCTGCAGGGTAAACTTCGGAATTTGCGCCTGCATCGCCCGCTCGTCCAGCTCCAGATTCACCCGGATTTGCTGCATCGACCGGATCTCCTGAAACCGTACGAAGCTCATCGCATAATCCTTCTCCTCCTCCAGTGTGCTGTACAGCACATCGGTATTCCTTAGTGTATAGTCAAGCATCCGGGTTAAAGAAAGGATCGCCTCAGCCATCTGATTGTCACCGTTCAGCACAGCCAAAAACCGCAGCGAGTTCAACGAATTATGCCAAAAATGCGGCCGCATCTGCTCCTGCAGCCGATGCAGCTCAAGCTTCCGCTTCTCGTTTTCACCACGCTTGATCGTTTGGAACTGCTCCTGAATCTGCTCGAAAAAGCGGAAAATGCCGCGGTTCAACGTTTCGATTTCCTTGAATCCCTTGTAAGCATACGTCTCGGGCGTCTGCCCTTGGCCCGCCTTTCTTACGATCCGGGACAGCTGCGCGATCGGCAGCGTCACCTTCAAATACAGGACGCAGAAGAAGGCGGCAATCAGCACGACCGAAATGGCGGTCGTAATCGCCGTCGTATGCCAAATATTCATGCTGTCAGAATGGAACGAATACATCGGAATAAGTGAGAACATCGTCCATGGCGTCGATGAAATTTGCTTGTAAATAAGGTAATACGGGGAGCCTGCCCACGAAATATTCTGCGTGCCGTGATCATCGCCCCGCTTCAGAATCTGCGTGGCTGTACTGAACAATTCGGCGTCTTCCTGCAGCGGTTTCAGCATATTTTCGTTGCGGAACAGCAGTTGACCCTCTCCCGAAACGATGAATACAGCGTTCTGCGCATGAATTTGCGCACGGTTCAGCAGCCGCTCGATCAATGACCCGTTCATTTCGATAACAAGCAGGCCTAACGAACGGTTGTCGCGGATGATATTTTTACTGACATAGAGGGCGTTGGAAGAGGCGCCGGACGAGGAGTTAGTGTGAAAGTCGGCAGTGACATTCCAATGAAGGTAGTCGTTGTCAAGCGACACCCGTTGGTCGAACCACGGAAAAGAAGAGACGATTGTTCTTATCTCATGCTCCTCCCAGACATTCAAGGAGGGGTAGGCATATAGCTCGTCCGGATTAAGCAGCACCTGAATATTCAGCGGCAGCCGCAGCCGGTAATACTCGGAGAAAGCTTTCATCCACTCCTCCGTCATTACCTTTCGTTCCGCCGGGTCCAGCTTGAAGGTGTTGATCAAATCAGCATTATTGGACAAGGTGCGGGCAAAATCGTCCATATAGCTAAGATCATTCGTGATGTTCACCGACAGCGAATCCATATTATCGCTAATCATTTGATTTACTTGCGTTTCGATCGTTTGCGTCGACTGCTTGCTGAGCAGGTAGCCTTGAAGGGCAACGAGGCACAGGCTTAGCAGCGATATCAATACAAACAGCAGCAGCTTCCAGCCGGAAAACACCGAGTTGAGTTTTTTCTTCCAGTTCAAGTTGCAGCTCTCCCAGTCTATCGCATGTAGTACCCTTAATTGTAGTAACCTACAATTAAGACAATGCGAATAGCGGGTTAAGAGTTTGTAAACGGAAAAGAATAATGATTGAAGTTACAGATTCTGAACAAAGAGAATATGAGGAGGTACCCGGCACCATCCTACTTATATTTCGCCAGCATCCCGGCAAGCAGCTCCTTCACCGCCCGGACCAGCTCCTGCGGCTCCTTCACCGCAGCCTCATTGCAGAGGCCAATTACGAACCGTGCGAAGAATGGCAGGTCTTTGTGCGGGATATCTCCTTCCAGCCAGCCGGTGCCGTCTTCACGGATATGCAGCAAGGATGACGACCACAGCTCAGCCTCACAAGCCTGAACACCTTCATCTGTCAGCCCAATGTAAAGCCTCGTCCGCTCATTCTTCTTGCTGGTCGCCCGTTCCCGCTGCTTACTTATCTCCAGTCCGGGTTCTTGTTGCAGACCCGTGTTCCCTGCCTGTTCCAGATTGCTGCATGACTCCTTATTGCCTAGAAGCACATGCCGCAAATCCAGCGGCGCAGGCCCGGACACCGCATAATCAGCGGTATGAATCCGGTCACAGCGGAACACGCGGATGCCGCCCCGCAGGAAACAATAGGCCGGGCAATACCACAGCCCATTGCTGGCATAAATACCGATCGGCTGGATGGCCCGGTCCATACGTTTGCCTTTCGTTTCATAATCAATCTGCAGCACCTTCTGTCCTGTGGCGGCTTCCAGCAGAATAGCGAGATATGGAAACTCCGCCTGTCTGGCGGGGGTCACGAAATCAATCCTGTGTTTCATCTCGTCAATACGGTCGCGGACATCCCCGGACATATAATGATAAAACTTCTGCAATGCGGCTACAGACTCTTCCTTGAAGGGCAGGTACTTGTAGTGGCGCAGGGCATGGCTGGCAAAAAAGATCGCCACCGCTTCCTCCTCCGTAAACGCAATCGGCGGGAGGATTCTTTCGTTCAACACCTGGTAGCCGCCATGCGGCCCCACTTCGGAATATAGCGGAACCCCCAGCTCCCCAAGCTCCTGCAAATCCCTGAGGATGGTCCGCGGGGACACGCCGAACTCCCCTGCCAGCTCTTTTACAGTGAATTTTCGCTTGCGGTTGACGGTCATCATCAGATCCAGCAGCCGTTTGGATTTTGACATAGCATAGCTCCAATAATTTTTTATTTGTGACAATACTTGTCACTATTATACCCTACAATGAACTTATAGCCCAGCTCTAGCGGGCAAATTCAACAGCAGGGAGAGATTGGAATATGACATTACAGCTGAACCCTTTTATACTGCTCGACGGCCATGCACAGCAGGCGATTGAATTTTATCAGGAGGTGCTGGGGGCTAAGCTGCTCTTCAAGCAAACCGCCGGAGAAGGGCCGCAGAATCCCGATGCACCGATGTCAGAGGAAGCCAAGGCACGCATTGCCCATTCTGTGCTGCGTGTGGGGGAAACAGATTTTTTTGTGGCTGATCTGGAGGAGGGACTGGTGCTGCATCCGGGCAACGGCATCAACATCTGCATCACGGCTGACAATACCGCAGAGGCTGAGCAGCTGTACCACTCTTTACAAAAAGGCGGCCACGTCGAGATCGAGCTGGGTCCCACATACTTCAGCCCCGCTTACGGCATGGTCACCGACAAGTTCGGGGTAGCCTTTCAAGTGTTCACGAAGCGGGGAAGATAAGTACTCAAAGTGAGGTTTTGGGCTTGATGCAGATTCCGCTGCTCAAGCCTTTTCTCCTGTTTGCAGGTTAGTTTAGATCGAGGTCAATAAGGTCATGCTTCATTGGCTCTCGCCTGCTTCAAGTCCGCCAATGCCTGCACATTCCGGGCCGTAATGGAGGCAACGCCAAGATCGGCGTAATGCTCCATAAGCTGCGTTTCGTTCACGGTCCAGACATACACGGGCAGCCCGGAAGCACGGGCGCGCTCCATAAACCAGGGAGTCACAACTTCATGATAAATGTTGATTCCAAAACAGGAAGCCTCCAGTGCCTCCCGGCAGGTCTGTTCCACCGCAAACTCATAAGGCAAGGTTCTGAAGAGCCGGATGTCTGCATTAAGCAGCTTTCTGAGCTGAGGCTGTCTGCGCTGTGCCAACAGGGCACGCTCCTTTTCGCAGCCTGACAGAAAGACCTGTTCCAGCATGTCTAAGCTATGGACCAGTTCTGCGGCAGCGTCCACGGCTTCATCCACTTTCAGATCGAGATTGGCGATGGTTCCGGTCGGCTTGATTAGCCGCAGCATCTCTTCCAGCGTGCTGAAGGTCATGCTGCCCTGCTTGCCGGCATAATCTACTGCGACCTCCACATTTTTCAGCTCGGTAAAATTCGTCTCTGAGATGCTGATGCTCCGCCCCGCTGCCGTGGTCCAGATATCATCATGAGCCATTACGGCAATTCCGTCTTTCGTCACCCGCACATCGTCCTCAACGATATCCGCTCCAAGCTCAATCCCCATCCGCACAGCGTCCAGGGTATTGTCCAGCGTCTCCATGCAGCCGGTATGGGCTGTTATGAACGGGAAGGGTTTCCTTTCTTCTGCCTCCATCTCCGATCCCTCGCCTTCTTGTTGGATAAATTCTTTATTCAATCGAAATATATGGCATTCGTAAACGCAATCAGCGTTCTCACACCCTGAATAACACCCCACAGCTCGGCGCGCATCCACAGCAAGCCTTGAACGGAGATTTCAGCATGAAGCGGAAACTGCTCCGGCATCGCGGCCTGCTCGGACAATACGCCTAAATTGCTCTTCAGACTGACCGTATATGACTGCTCCGGCAAATGCCAATGCTCATGGCGGGAGGTGAAATCCGCCAGAACTTTAACAGACGCCAGCCGTTCTCTTTCGTCGGAGCTACTTACTGCATCACCGATTTGATACACTTCCCCGTTCACATTCACTTGCAGATCAAGCCTGGGTCCCAAGGTGACGGAAGCCCGGCCGGAAGACAAAGCTGCTATCGCCCGTTCAGTAAAAGGCGCTTCCCCCTCTTGAATCCGCAAGTAGGTCACGGATAAGGGGGCATCCGTCCGCTCCTGGAAATGCCAGTCCCTTCCCGAAGTAGCGGCAAGCCGGAAACCTTCGTTCAATTTGTCCGTCCACAGCCGGTATGCACGGATGTTGTTTTTCTTCACCGGGGCAAAGGTCGTGGACCAGACCTCGATATAATCGATCTCGTTCCAGTCGCGGATTTCAAACTCCCAGAAACAGCCTGTACACATCGGACTGCCCGGACGGAAAGGATGAGCCATGCCGGCAAGGCCGCCCTGCTCATGAACCCGGGCCAGTCCGGCATGGATATCTCCCGGCCCCACCTTCCGCCAATCCTGGTAATCCTCGATCCCGATTGTAACCATGTGACCGAAGAAAGTGGTCCATTCCATACCCGGGATAATCAACAGTCCGGTTTCACGTTCAATCTGTTCCTTGTGCGCCAATCCTGCCATCGTATTGTGGTCGGTCAGGGCAATACAGTCAAACCCAAGCGCTTTGGCCCCCAAAGCCAGCTCGTCCAAAGACTGCCTGCCATCACTGTGGAACGTATGCGTATGAAGCTCACAGGCTATCCATGTCATTTTGCCGCCTCCTCTTCCTGCCAGATTTGCAGCGAATATTCACAGTAGTCAGTTACGATGGCATGCAGGCTTAAGGTAACCTCCCACATTCCCGCCACGATATCCCCGCAGACAAGACCTGGAGAGGCTTCATATCTGGATACATGCAGAACCTGCTCCGGATCATGCCGGTGCGCAGCACCAAGATGCCCATTGGGGCTGTCAACCGAGACCGTAATCAGATTGTTAAGCGGCAAATACGATTTAAAGTGCGCTTTGGCCTGTGCTATGGTTTCTTCTTCAAAATAGAGATCAATACTGTGCTCGATCAAAGCCCGCGCTTTCTCCAAATCCTCCAGCTGCTTGGGGCCGTACCTAAAATCGATCCCTAGCCGCCCTCCCGCCGAAGTCAGAAAGAAGCGGTGGATAATATGCGATTTCGAGCTTGCAGGTGTCACTCTACCCTGGGCATCCAAGATTGCCGTCTTCATGACCGCCGCACCCCTTCCTCTTTAATCATGGAAAGCACATAGAAGTATCCGATAAACGAGCATAACAGGAAGGTGAAGAAGGCCAAGGCTGCAGCAAGCTGACGGTCCTGGAAAACACCGAAGACCTGCTCCATAGACACGCCGAGCATTTGCGGAGCATTGGGACCCACCAGATAAGGCGCTGTAAAGGAACCGATCACACCCATAAACACGAAGGTGACCGCCACCAGCAGTGTCTTATAGGTCAATGGAAGAATTAATCTCCAGAAAATCCGGAGCCGTCCTGCGCCTACATCCTTGGCGCTTTCAATAACGGAATCCGGCACGGACGATAACGCGGAGCCCAGCAGCATCGTAGTAAACGGAATATTGAACCATAAATTTGCAATAATGATTCCCTTCATGTCGTAAATAATCCGTGGAAAGCTGTCCTGCCCCAGATGATACAAAATCCGCGCCGCCCAGCCATGATTGCCGAGCAGCTGCATCAGGCCGTAAGTAGCAATCACGGTAGGAATAAAGATCGGAATCATGTACATCCGGCGGATCCAGCGCACAGCAAAGCCGTTATTGAAACGCATATAGACCGCAAGAACATAACTGATAGCCAGTACAAGCAGGGAAGAAATCACGGTGATCTCAAGAGTAAAGATGATGTTGGAGCGCATCAGCTTGTCCGTAAACAAAAATTTATAATTGGACAGGTCGTAGCCGCCCCCATCATTCGTGAGGCTTTCCTTCAAAGAGCCTATAATAGGCAGGACGACGATAAACACCAGAATTAGAAAGGAAGGGAGCACCAGGGAAATCCCCAGCAGCCCCCTTTTTGCTTGTCTGCTCATTGGGCAGCAACTTCACTTTGCCATCTTTGATTGATATCCTTGCCCAGATCCCCAAGGCTGAATGTCCGGTAGCCTTCGGACACGCCTTTGAAGGAGTCCTGGATGTCTTGCGGCATATTGGACAGCTTAATGCCCGGGAAGCCCTGCATTTTATTCACAACCTCTGCCTGCGCTTCAGGCGATAGCGTGAAATCGAGGAATTTGTACACCGCGTCTTTCTTGTCAGAAAGCTTAGGCACCATCAGATAAGTAGGGCCGCCATTAAAGCCTGGCGTCACCTGCTGCATTTTGGTGGAAGCCGGCAGCTGCCCCTTGGCGATCTGATCCAGAACCATATCCGACCAGGCTGGAATCATGTCAACTTCGCCGCTGGCGAGCAGGTCGAGGGTTCCCTGGTTTTTCTTCGGATAAATTCCTTTTCCGTATACATATTTACCAAGATCCTTCAGCAGATCAAAGCCTTGCGTCCACTGGCTCTCAATGCTTGGATCGGAGTTGTGGATGGCCTCTTCCGGCAAAAATTTGTAGATGGACGTAATCACAAACGAGCTGCCTGAACCGCCGGTAGACGGATCATTGTAGGCGAACTTCTCCGGATTGGCACGAATCCAGTCGTAAAGCTCGTCCAGTGTTTGCGGAGGCGCAGTAACTTTATCGCTGTTATAAGCGAGAACTACCGCAGACGAACGGTAAGGAACGGCCAGGTTGGATACGTCTTTCATGGTTTGCTGGTCAACGTTATTCAAGTTAGCAATCGAACCGGTGCTGAGCGAATCCCACAGATCATCATTTTTGCCTTTAGTAACGTCATCAATTGAACTTTCATAGAGATCAACACCGCCCGAGCCCTTGCCCGCCTGCTTGGCAGCCATGATTTTATCATAGGTAGGCTGAGCAGCTGTACCGGAAGCAACGTAGACCGGGTTAACCTTAATATCCGGGTTCTTCGCTTCAAACATCGGAATCAGCGTTTTCCATAAATCATCCACATTTTGCGAACCAGTATAATAAAAAGTGAATTCTGTCGATGAAGCGGCTGGAGCTGAAGTGGAATTTCCGCCCCCGTCCGCAGCGGATTCGGCCTTTTTATCAGAGCCGCAGCCAGCCAGCACAGCACCCGCCAGAACCAGACCTGCCGTCAGGGATAGAGCCTTTTTCTTATTCAACATACACAAATGCCTCCTCAGGATTTATGAATTTATAAAAGTCTTGGAAACGGATTTACACTTGCGGGTACGCTAAAATTTTTGAGAACTGGACGGAAATCTCTTGACCCTGCTGCAGTTCCTTAACCTTGTCACGGGCCATGAAGGCCCGGATCACGCCATGATTCCGGATGTCGGCAGAAACCTCGGCATAATGCCCAAGCACCATAATTTGTTTAATGATTCCATGAAGCCCGCTTCCTGCTGAACTCTCCAATACAATATCCTCGGGCCGAACCGCTACAGTGACTTCACCTGTAAGGCCTGCGGCATTGGGAAAGCGAAGCGAACCTACTTGAATGCCCTCTTCAGTGATCACCCCCTTCATAAAATTCATTTTCCCGATAAATTGAGCGACGTATAAGGATTTCGGCTCATCATAAATTTCCTGCGGTGTTGCAATTTGCTCGATCTGTCCATGGTTCATGACTACGATTCGGTCGGAAATGGACAATGCCTCTTCCTGGTCATGGGTGACAAACACCATCGTCAGTCCAAGCTCAGCCTGAATTTCCCGGAGCTCCTCACGCATCTCGTGGCGCAGCTTGGCATCCAGGGCGGAGAAGGGCTCATCGAGCAGCAGGACCGCCGGCTTCAGCAGCAGCGATCTCGCCACCGCAATACGCTGCTGCTGTCCGCCTGACAGCTGCCCGGGATATTTTTTCTCCGAGCCGGGCAGCCGGACCAGCTCAAGCACCTCTGAAATTGCTTTATCGCGTTCGGCCTTCCGGATTTTCCTGATCTTGAGGCCAAAGGCCAAATTCTCATAAACCGTCATATGCGGCCATAAATTATAGCCCTGAAACACCATGGATGTCGGCCGCTTCTCCGGGGGCGCGCTCAAGACGCTTTTTCCCTCGATCATGATGTCGCCGGAGTCCGGGTCCAGGAATCCGCCGACGCTGCGGAGCACCGTCGTTTTACCGCAGCCGGAAGGGCCAAGCAGGGTGATCATCTCCCCTTTCTTCACATCCAGTGAAATATCGGTGACACCGTCGCCGGTTTTGTACCGTTTCGTCAGCTTCTGTATCGATAAATGAGCCTTCATAATGACCTCCTGTCAAAGTGACTGCGGAATTACGCCTGTTATTTCATCTGGAACCCGCTCGACAAAACATCTGCGCTGACGAATTTCTGAGCGGCAAGCAGCAGAATCAAGGTCGGGGCTGTCAAAATAATGGAAAACACTGCGCCGGCATAAGCGGGATAATCCGTGATAATGCCATACATAACCACGGGCATTGTTCTGAAATTAGGCACCCCTACAAGATAGGTCCCCTGCGCTTCATCCAATGAGCTGAGGAAGGTAAAGATGGATGCGACAATAATTCCCGGCATCGCCAGCGGAAGAGTAATGCTGCGGAAGACGCGGAAAGGGCTTGCTCCCACATCCCTTGCCGATTCTTCCTGGGCCATATGGACATTCCGGAAGGAAGCGGTCGGAATCCAGGTCATATACATCAGCACGTTGATAATATGGATGAGCACCACTCCCAGGAGGGTGTTCATCAGGCCGATTTTGTAGAACAATACAGCGATCGAAACATATAGGCCCATTTTGGGAAAAGCGTGTGTCAGCAGAAATGAGAACAGGAAGAAACGGCTGAGCGGGAACCGGATCCGTGCGAATGCATAAGCTGCAGGAACGCACAGCAGGATCGACACGGCGGTGACGATAGCGGCAATGCCGAATGAAAGTCCAATCGACTCGGCAATTCCGTCCCGGGACAGCACAAAGGACCACCATTTCAGCGACCACTCCCGGGGAAGCGGGTCCGGATAACTCCAATTTCCGGTGAACGCCAGGATCGCCAGATTTAACAAAGGTCCCATAAAGAAAATCACAAAGGCGGCCAGCAGCAAAAACTCGATGATTTTTTTGGGGCCAACAGCTTTTAAATACCATCTCATGCAAGCGTTTCTCCTCTCGGCATCGGCATCACGCCGTTATTAGAAGCGTCGGGTGGAGTCGCGGATCACCAGCTGCGGTTCCAGCTCGACCGCTGTTTCCTCTACCGGCTCATGCCGGATCAGCTTGTCCAGCATCACGCAGGCCAGCCTTCCCATCTTCTCCGTATCGACTCTCACCGTAGTTAGTGAGGGTGTCAGAATGGATGCAACATCATTATCATCGAAGCCCATAACAGCCACCTGCCCGGGAACACTAACGGAATGCTCCATAAGAAACTTCATCGCCCCCAGTGCGATCATATCGTTGGTGCCGAAGACCGCAGTGTACGCCCGGCTTTGGAAATGCTCCCAATGCTCTTTCATCATCCGATAGCCCTCCTCAAAGGTTGATGACAGCAGATAAGCAATATCGGATCCGCCAAATTCTGCCCTTTGCCCGTTCATATAAGAACGGAAGCCCTCCAGCCGGAGATGATGGCTCCGGTGGGACTGCGGTCCGGCGAGCATGAATATCCGCCGGTGCCCGAGTCCGCTCAAATGCCGGGCGGCCTCCAGGCCTCCGTCCTGGTCGCGGTTGACGATATGAATGACACCGGGAACATCCGTGGACCCGTTCACCATGATGTACGGAACGCCAAACTTGCCGATGTGGTCGATCACATTCTGTTCAAGACGGCTGATCAGGATCAGCCCATCCACTCTTTTCTCCAGCATAAAATCAGCGGAGCGCAGCGACATCTCATGATCGGTGGTCACAAATACCGAATAGTTCATAGCGGAAGCCGACGCAAGAATGGCATCCAGTATTTTTCCGTAAAAGGGATGCGACGCAACAGGATACTCCCGCCGATAGATCAGTACGCCGATATTGTGCGTCCGCTGCGAAACCATCGCCCGCGCAACCGCATTGGGTTTGTACTGAAGCTCCTGAATAACTTTAAGCACTTTGTCTCTTGCTTCCTGGCTTGCATATCCGCTGCCCGAAATTACCCGGGAAACTGTAGATTTGGATACACCAGACAGCTGCGCAATCTCTTTGATATTTCTCACGGATTACCCTCGCTTTCTCTGTGAGACCGTTCCCATATGAGATCGTTCCCACATCAAACAGATTAACTACTGAATGTAAGTCCGGTATTAATGAAAAGGTTCAATTTCGTAAAGCATTTTTTTGGGTTTTACGTAATTCTTAAAGAAATACGCAGAGTTTTTTGCAAAAATAAAAAAGACGACTCTTCATCCGGAATTCAGAATGAACAATCGTCTTTTGAACTTCACAAAGGGCGAGCCGGGGTAGCACTTAAGAATGCATTCACATCATCGGCTATTTTCTTATAGTGTGTCCAGTGCAGATAATGATGCCCTTTTAATACGATAAGCTGGTGGGTGCGTACATTCTTGAGCTGCTCTTCGTAGAAGGTGATATTGGACTTGCCGTCTTCAGTTACCTTATCTATCTTGGGCGTAAAGATTATTACAGGCAGATTGGGCGAAAAGGTCATTTCTTTCGTTGCGTTGATGTTATGCTCCATTTCTTTGGCTTCATTTACTACGTCTTTATTGTACGCATTCCAGGCTGTAATCATTTTGGTCAGTTTGATGTTCTCATCAGAATACGTGCCTTCGTCCGCCTTCGGCAGGAAATCTGACGGATTGATAAAGGTTGCAAGTCTGGCTATACCGCTTGGTGCAATCAGGCTCATATATGCAGGGATCTCCGGTACAGATTCCTTGAAGTACTCCACGGCCTGCGGAAGGGTGATATCAATTCCTGCAATCGCTTCGATTTCATCGGGATATTTATTGGCATAATACACACTGTAGATGCCGGATGCAGAGTGGGACAAAAGCGTGTACGGGCCCGGGATGCCCGCTTGCTGCAACGCGCTGCGAAGTTCCCCGACGATGTTGTCCACAGTCCGCTTTGCATTGGTCTGATCGCTCCAGCCATACCCGAAGGGCTCTACGACTACCACTTTATTTTGTTGGGCCAACTCATTCAGCAAAGGTTCGTAATCCAGCACAGGTGCGGCTGTGCCCAGCCCGGGTAACATTACAATTGTGCGGCCCTTTGTTCCCTTCGTGTACACATGCATTTTTTTGCCCTTCACTTCAACATACTGGCCCCATGCCGGATATTGCTTATGCTCATACATTGTCATTATGCCGTTACCCGACATAACTATAAGCAGGACTGCGGCTACAAACAAAATGATGTTCCTGATTATTTTCAGCCACTTGAACTTTTTCTTCGTTTTCATAAAATGAATAGCCCCTTTACCCAATGATGGATGAATGAAGATGATTGCTTTCATACCCTCTCTTCATTTCTTCATTGTAAGGGGCTTAGTTTAAATGCCGGGCCAGGGGCTGTTTAAATTTTGTTTAAAATAAGTTTGCTGGCGGCAATGCCTATTTCAGAGGAATTTTGATTTCCAGCTGCTTGTAATAATTTTTAATTACATTCCCCTTGGCATCCAGCTTATATAACCCTTGGTTGCCCTTTTCAAACACCGCTTGATAGGGTCTGATTATCAGAAATTCTGCGTCCGGGCCGATCGCCCCGTACAATAAATCTTGAAAAATAGTACCCTTAATAGCGTCCTTGTTATATGCATCAGATTCCATTGCGATCATGTCCAACTCATTTCCCAGGTTGTCATAAATGTCATATCCAATATTATGGGCTTGCTCGGGTACTCCTTTTACCGCCAATGCAATACGCACAGAGCTCTCTCCTGCAGCGATTCGGGTGGTTTCGATTTGAAATGGGCTGTCAGCCTTTGGAGCAGGCGGCTGAATGTTCCGCACCACTCCTTCCTGCTTAAAAGGAAGCTTCAGTACGTACGGCTCTTGCACACCTTGAAGCTTGACATTCACGCTGATTTCAGAGGCGGCGGTCAGGCTTGCCTGTTGTTCTTCATTTAGCCATCCGATCGGCAATATAACAACCGCTTTGTTGATATCCCCATCCTTGCTCCAGCGCGGCGACTTCAACTCGATCCCTCCCGGTTGAGTGATCTTGGCATCTATATCCACTATTGTCCCTTCTGCAATATAAGGTTTGCCTTTAGCATTTAAGGTTATTCCTGCGATATTTCCTGAATACAAGTTTCCCTCGCGGCTCAGATTGAGTTTAATATAATTACCGTCAAACTGTGCTTTGCCTTTCAAAGTAAGCCCATCGTGTGAATCCGAGGCTTTCGGTGTATTCAGGATAGCTTCGGCGGTTGGCTGAGCCCCGGATGCATAGGTGGCGGCCGGCATTCCCAACGCTCCAAGGCATACGGCAGCACTTACAATTACAGCCAATTTCATTGTCTTTTTTCTCATGATATCCATCTCCTAAGTTATTGTTGGACTAGCACGTTAATCTCCAGGCCCTTAATATAATGCTTCACAGCGTTCCCGGAGCTATCTGTTTTGTACAACCCATACTTTTTCTTAGGGTCCTTTAATTCATTATAATAGGCCCGGATGGTGAGCATATTTGGGTGTTTGCCGAACGGCTCTGTAAGCAAATCCACATTACGCGACCTATCGGAAGACAGGATACCTGATTGATGTGTACTTTCCAAAATCTGTCCCTGTTCATCCATTACTTCAAAGTCCGTTAGTTCAAAAGCTCTGCGATTTCCGTCTGCATCTTGTTCAAGCGTGAGTGACAGACGGGTCGTTAATGGACTGTATTCCAGCCTTTGCAGCGTCAGACTCCATCCATCTGCCTGTACGCGTATACCAGGGGTGTCAATTATGTTTTCTGTAACCCTCCGTGCAGGAATTTGGAGAATGAACGGTTCATCAATGCCTTCTAAGCCAATGGTTAAGGTCAGTACAAACTGGTCAGGAAAGGGTTTGGTCGAGATACCCAAATTCGAAGAATCTACCAGCTCAAAAATAGCTGTATTATCCTCCTTCCCGCCTATCCAGCTTAGATACGGTATAGCTTCCCAATGGCCAACTGCAAACTCCTCCAGCGGAACCCCGTCGATCAATACTTTTGCAGATGAAATTGTGCCTTTCTCCTGAAAAAGCTTCCCATCCGGGCCCACTGTAACTCCGGTCAGCTTATCGCCCAGCCCTTCCTTTTCCCCTTCACGCTTCACTGAGAATGCCAAACGGTTGCCGTCAAATACAGCCTCTTCGGCAGATAAGGTGATCCCTTCATGAGTATCACTGCTGTTTGGACGGGAAATCAGACCCAAACTCTGGGCGGCCTGCAGCCCCAGATCATCTGCCCGTTCAAAAATACCGCCTACCCACGGAAGCTGCTTCAGCGCATTGGCTAACGCTGGCGGATAGATTGCCGTCAGCATAACACTGAGCAATATTGCCGCTGCTGCAGCCGCAATTTTTGGATATATTTTTCTTTTCTTTTTCTTCACGCCAGAATCCTGGACGATTGTGGCGAGCGATGCATAAATTGAATCCTGCCGCGTTCGCAGTAAAGGAGGAAGCTCCTGTGTATTAGCCTTTCTTAGCTCCCTGAGCTGCTTTTCTAAATTTTCATTATTCATGAGCAAGACCCTCCTCCCGCACAGGCTGTATCTGTTCGGATAACAATCGGCGTGCGCGGTGAAGCCGTGCCCTGACCGCTCCTTCGGAGATGCCAAGCACACCCGCAATCTGCTTAATGGATAAATCCTCATAGTAGAAAAGCACGATAGCCAGCCGCAGGGATTCGTCCAGCCTATTAATGCAGCTTTGCAAGTCCACGTTCCTTGAATCTTCAAAATGTGCATAGGAAGCGGCCGTTTCCTCAGGGATTTCCGCCACAGCCACAGTTCGCTCACGCATACGGAGCAACTGATTGCATTCATTAATCAGGATGCGGATCACCCAGGTTTTGAAAAACTTGGGCTGCTTAAGGCTCGCGAGTCCTTTATACACCTTCAGTGTCGTTTCCTGAAGCGCATCCGCGCAATCTTCATCTTGTGTCAGAATGGTTTTGGCTAATCGGTACAACTGTGTTTCCAGTTGTCTAAAAAGACGGATAAACGCTTCGTGGTCGCCTTTCTGCGCCTTTTTGATATCCAGTTCGTTGTCCAGCAAATGATTCTTCCTCCTTGAGGGCCCTCTATATAATTAGATGGGCAAGACACCCAAAAAGTTATTTTCAAGGAAAAAAACCTGAAAATCGGCAGAAATTTTGGTCATCCGTCCTGTAAAACATACAAGCCATGACTCCCGATGCTGCAGGAACCATGGCTTGTATGCTGATATGGTGTATTCATTCATTAAGCTTTAATACAGCGCCCGCCACAAATAAAACGTGGCGTAAGCCTCCCAGCCGCGCCAGGGCTCTGCCAGCTTCAGGAGCTCTGCCGGGGTAGGCTTCCGGTCCATGCCGGTCAGGAATTTGACCGCATTCTGCAGCCCGACATCTCCCACCGGGAAGGCTGTAGTGTCATCAAGACAGCGCATCCTCACATACTGCGAGGTCCATGGACCGATACCGCAGATCTGCAGCAGACGCTGCTCGGCGGCGTCCGGGGACGGCAGCGCCAGCAGCGCTTCGCGGCTTAAGCCGCCGCTGGCTATAAGCGCGGCCACGTCCAGCACTGTCCGCGCTTTGCTGCGGGTCAGCTGCAGGGCGCACAGCTCCTCCAGCTGAACATCCGCGAACACCTCCGGGCCAGGGAATGTATAATAGACATCCCCTTCCCATTCCAGTGATCCGCCGAAGGCAGCGGTCAGCTGCTGCTTCAGCCTGTAGGCAAAAGCCAGATTTACCTGCTGGCCCAGAATGGCCCAGCACAGCGCCTCGAACAGATCGGGAATCCCGACGATCCGCAGCCCCTTATGCTGCTCAGCAAGCGGTGCCAGCAGCGGGTCAGCTTGCGCCAAATGGTAGAATGGCGCCAGATCGCGGTCCAGATCGAACCATTCCCGGATATAGCGGGCCAGCCATTCTGCCGCCCCTGGACCGGGAATGTCCCCGTGCAGCAGTGTTACGTGCATTCTGTTCCCCGGAGGAACTGTCAGCTTGATAAGCAGCGGCTGGTTATCCAGATTGAAATAACGGGTCACTCCCTCCTGATCCGTCCGGTACAGGCATTCAAGCGGCGAGCGGTTCAGGTATTCCAGGCAGACCCCGAAATCGAAAAACTCCGGCAGCGGCAGCTCAAAAAGCAAATCGTTCATGGCCCGCCGCCCCCACATGATTAATGCCTTCCAGTGCAAGCAGCTCCTGCTTCAGCTTGAGCCCTCCCCGGTATCCGGTCAATGTGCCATTCGTGCCAATGACCCGGTGACAAGGCAGAATGACCGGCAGCGGATTCTGTCCGTTGGCTGTCCCTACGGCGCGCATGGCTTGCGGTCTGCCAATTCTCCCGGCAAGCTCCCGGTAGGTAATGACTTCACCGTGCGCAATGGTAGCCAGTCCCTTCCAGACCTCCTGCTGAAATGGAGTGCCCCAGATATCCAGCGGGATATCCTTGAAGCTGACCGCTGCCCCCCCGAAATAGCTCTCCATTTCCCGGGTAATTCCAAGCTGCATGAACACCGTCTGATCCTCCTGATAACGATGCCGTGGAGCATAGGTGTTCAGCCACTTCCCTTCAGGCAGACGCTCTTCTAGCCCGAAAGATATACGGACCAGGCCCTTCTCACTGGCCCACAGGGTCCAGTCCCGGTTCCCCAGGTTCAGGGTATGACGATAAATCGTAATTTCACTCATGATGAATCCCTCCTTTGAATTGGGCACGGTATTCTGTCGGCGGCAGACCGGTCTTCCGCGTGAACCATGCGGTAAAGTGGGATGGCCCGCGAAAGCTTACCGCTTGTCCCACCTCGGCAACCGCAAGCTCCGTATCTGCGAGCAGCGCACATGCTTTCTCTATGCGCAGCTGATCGAGCCGCCCGGCGGGCGACCGCCCGGTGACCCGCTTATAGGTGCGCTGCAGATGGAACGGGCTGACCCTCAGCCATCCGGCAAGCATCTCCAATGTCACCTTCTGCCCGAACTGCGCCTCCATCAGCCGGTCTGCCTCGGCCGCAAGCACTGCGTCCGGGCGCAGCACGCCGCCTTCCTCCGGGCGGCATCTTTTGCAGGGCCTGAACCCGGCGGCTACCGCCTGCTCCAAGGATTCATAAAAAACCACATTGCCCGCCTTCGGCGTTCTCGCCCGGCAGGATGGGCGGCAGACAATATGTGTCGTCAGCACCGCTGTATAATATACGCCATCATAGGTCGGTTCGCGCCGCACAACGGATTCGTAGATCTGTTCGAATAATGCCTGGTCCATCAGTAATCACCTCATACCGCCAGTATATACGATTCAATATGCCTTATGCAGCCCTTTGGAACAGGAGAGCAAGATTACGACAGTGCAAAAAAATTGCATTCCCCTCGGTCACCAGCCGTCCGGGAGGTGCAATCAGTTGCCCGGCAGAACCAGTAATGCGCCAAGAAAAACACAACGGTGATAATATTAATCTAAATATTTCCAATGCATTGCCGAAGCAGCAGCGATTCAAGAAGCAACGGAATATAAAGATTCCTAGTTATACTAAAAAGCCCCTCCTTCACCGCATGACGGTGGTTAGAGGGGCTAAATTCACGTTGTTACACGAATATATTATATTGCAGTTTTCTGAGTTTGAATATCCACGGGACCGCCTTCTACCGGCGGTTTTTTCTTTTTCATATAGTCTGAATAGTATGCTGTAACGACCGGAACCAGGATCGAGGTCACGATGACCGAGGCTGCCACAAGCGCAGTTGCCGATTCGGCAGCTGGCAGGAATTCCGGCTTCATGTTGGCTACCAGCATCGGGTTCGCTACAGCGGCTCCGGCAGTACTGGAGGCGGCAAGTCCGGCAGTTCCGTTGCCCTTGCCAATGAATTTGTCCGCCAGAATCAGCGGCACACCAGTAATAATAATGACAACAACCCCCAGCAGAATACCGAGCAGGCCTGTATCTGCAATTACACCCAGGTCGATCGAACTGCCCAGTGCGAACCCGAAGAAGGGAATGAGTGTCTGTGTAGCTTTGCCGAAATAAGCGCGCAGATCATGGTCCAGGTTACCCAGCAGGAAGCCGATCAGAAAAGGAAGCACAGCGCCTACAAACAGATGCGGTTCGAATACGGCTGCCCCGGTGCTGCCCAGAATCAGCATGGTTACGAGCGGCCCGGATTCCAGTGACATCAGTACAAATGCGCCAGATTCTTCCTTGGTGCCATATTGCTGCATAATGGAGGCATACAGGCCGCCGTTGGTCATATCCATTGCGGAAATGATCGCCAGAACAGATAATCCGGCAAAAAATCCGCTTTGCACACCGCCCTCAGGCAGAAACTGAATGGCAATCAGGGCTACTACCCAGGCTACGGCAATCTTGGTCAATACGAGTGTACCGGATTTACGGATGACCGTTCCGGTTGCTCTAACATCAATCGCAGCGCCCATACAGAAGAACCAGACGGCCAGAATAGGTACAGTACCTGTCATCAGGCCTTTGGTGAAGCCGCCAAAGTAGTCGCCCGCATTTGGAAAAGCCGTGTGGATGATAGCTCCAAGAAATAATGGAACCAGCATCATACCGCCGGGAATCTTATCTAAGGTCTGTTTGATTTTCATGTGATTGATCATACCCTTCTCCACTTAATTTTTGCATAAAAATGAATATTTTGCATGTTATAGGCGCAGCAAATCAGCCCCACGAGCCAGTCTGTCCGCTACAGTATGCCAACCTGCGGGCAGCTCTCTCTGAGAAAAAATTCGCTTGACTGCGCTTTCACGTCACCTGCGGCTGAGTCCGAGCTCCGGAATCATTTTGGCGAAGGTATCATCGCTTTCTTTCAATTGCCGCGAGAAGGCTTTGCCGTCCTTAACCAGCAGTCCAAGTCCATTAACGTTCATATACTCACGGAAGGCCTTGTCTTCGGTTCCCTTGATAAATGCCCCGGCGAGTATATCCGCAATCGCGTCCGGTGTATCCTTGGGTACAGCCAGTCCTCGCCATGTACCCGTGAAATTCACATGTATTCCGGTCAGCTCCTCCAATGTGGGAACACCCGGCAGCGCATCAGAGCGCTCGTCGGCGTTAACCGCCAGTGTCCGCAGCTTTCCTTCATCCACATACTTTTTCACTTCGGCGGGACTCACAGGCACCGCATCCACAAAACCGTCCATTAAAGCGGAGACGGCGGGCCCGGCACCTTCAAAGGGGATATGTGCAAACTTCACACCTGTTTCCCGTTCCAGCGTTATGGCCGCTAAATGCCAAATGCTCCCCGTTCCTGCGTTTCCCATTTTCAATTCACCTGGATGCGCTTTCGCAAAGCCGAGAAATTCATTTACTGTCTGCCACGGCGCGCCTTGCCTTACGGTAATGGCGGAAGGATCAAAATTGGTTTGAGCGATGGGTTTGAATTTCTCATAGGTAATCGGCAGCAAGCCCAGATGCGGAAGGATGGTCAATTCGGCCGGCAAAAAGGTTACCGTGTATCCGTCACCCTTGGCGCCCGCGCCTTCCATCAGCCCGACAGAGCCTCCCCCGCCCGTCCGGTTGACAACGATAACCGGCTGTCCCAGAACCTTCTCTGCCGCTTTGGCTAATGCCCTTGCTGTTGCATCGGTTCCTCCGCCTGCAGCGTACGGCACAATTAATGTGATCGGCTTCCCGGGGAAATCAGCGTTATCCCCCTTGTGGCTGCGATCGTCCGTTATGCGGCTTACAATAAAAAGGAGGATGACTACAGCCAGCAGTGATGCTGTCCAGATTCCTATTCGCATTCCCCGTTTCAAAAGCATCCCTCTTCTCTTTATTAAGAATACCGAGCTGCTGGCCGGAACCTGCAAACCCTGCCGTTAGCTCTTGCGCCCCACCCCCGAATTTCTGAACATCAGCTCCTGTGCTTGATTGCTGTGAAAGTTTTCTCAAGCAGAACTTTATCGTATCCGGGGAGGTCCTACAATCATATTATCTTATTCTGAATCCTCAGAAACGCCGGAACGGCGCGGTTTTGGCCGATCTGCATATCCGCTGGCATATTTGCTGCTCTCCCGGAACTTGCCCGGTGTTGTCGATTTGATTTTACGGAAGGCCCGGATGAAGCTGTTCTCATTCTGGTACCCTACCTGCAGGGCGATGTCGGCAATTTTCAGGCCGCTATCCTGCAAAAGCCCACAGGCTTTATCAATTCTCAGGTTGGTGAGGTAGTCATATACCGTTGATCCAGTCTCTTCCTTGAAGATCGTGCTGACCGAGGATACCCCCATATTGACATGGGCTGCGATATCCTGAAGTCCGATATTCTCCTGCAAGTGGCTCTCCATATACGCAATCAGATTCTGCACAAGCAGATATTCCTTCGACTGCCGGTGCGCTCCCAGCACATCAGCCATATGAATGACAATGCGGCACAGCATATCCTCAATTTCGGCAAGATCCATAGTTGTCACCTGATGCCAGGTGTAATCCGCAAGCTCAGCGGGAAGCGGATAACCTCCGGCTGTAGCAATACTCATAATCTCCTCCAGCAGATCATTGATGGAGCGGAAGACCTTTTGCGGCTGTATGCCCAGTTTACGTATCTCGCCCGTTCCTCTGCGAACCCTCTTCAGGGCTGTTTCGCCATCCGATGACTTCAGCGCGTGCAGCACCTCCTGCCTCCAGGCCTCATCCGCAGCGCCGAAGCTTTCGGTATATTTGCTCTCCGCTTCCGGGTAGGCATGAACCAGGCTGTACCCCTCATACAGGCGGCAGGACAAGGCGTGCATGGATTCATCGTAGGAGCGGGCTGCCTGCGCAACGCCTGAAGCCGTGCTTCCCGCACCGATGGACACAGAGATCTTCAGCACTTCCTGCAGGAGAACAACCAGTCTAACCGCTTCCTCCTTAAGCTCCCTCTCTTCCTGCTCCCGGGGCTGAAGCAGCACGGCCAGACTGTCCCTCTGCGGAGCAGTGGTCACGACTCTCCAGGCGGGCTCGAAATATTCCAGTACAATATTGTTCATCGCATATTTCAGCAGCATCTGATCCTCTTCGACAAAAGACGCTGCCCACTGCGAATAGCGGTCAATGGATATGATCAGCAGCTGGAAGGAACCCTCCCGCCAATCGGAAAAATAATGCTCCCATTTGGTCCGCATTTCCTGCGTGCCCATGCTCCGGCTGATCAGATCATTTACGTATTTGGACCGCAGCTCCGGCAGACTCCAATCCGCGACCAGCGATTTGCTCTGGAAATCACCCACCAGCTTGCCGATCACCGGCTCCAGATCATACAGATTGCCTTGACCGGCTGCAGCCATATCCGGAGTCAACAGCTTGTTGATCCGTTTCAAAGGCCGGAAGGCCGCGAAATTGTAATAATAAATGGCCGAGCACCCTACAGCGATGGAAATCAGTGACAGCATGAGCATCATATTGCGCGCTGTGGTCACATTTTTGAGCAGCTGCTCCATGGGAACCAGTGAAAGCATCCGCCAGCCGGTCACATTGGAGAAGGTCTGGTTGGCCATGTAGGCCTTGCCTTCAATCTTCACGTGGGCAAAAGGGCTTACATCAATCTCCTTCAGCACCTTGTCCATTTCCGCAAGGGGAAACGGGAGGTTCAGTTTCGGATAGATCAATTCGCCTTCCAGATCGTACACAAACTGATAGCTGGACAAATGGCTGTACATTTTGGAGAACAGCATGTCGTAATCCAGATCAATCCATACCGCTCCCGCAACCTCCCCATTCCGGACGATCGGACGGGCTAATGAGAGCAGCTCCGTAGCGCTGAGCCGGGGATCGGTGCCGGTGTACACTCTTCTTTTGATCAGCAGCGGCTTCTCCTTAATCTGCCCAATCCACGGGGTCCAGGCATGCTCCGGCGCTTCCTCCCAGGAGGCCTTGTAGCCATAACCGCTCGAAATCACAGAATGATCTTTGAATTTAATCACGCTGATGGCATGAATATCCGGCTCTGTAACAAGCGTTTTCAGTACATCCTGCAGCCCGGCGGCGAACCCCGCATCTTCAGTGTCTGCATCCATGTATTTCAGGACAGCCTGGTGAAAGGATAAATCCACCGCTTTATTGTCCGACTCCCGGAATGCCCTGTTGGTGACATCCAGATTGATCTGGAGCAGTTCAATATTCGGCGTGTTCAGCTCCGTATCTAGCGCATTCCGGTACTCTCTGTAGGAGAACAGGCCAATCAGTATAATCAGCAGCGACACACTGACGGTCAGCATCAGGATCAGCCGGTTTTGTTTGTTGTTCAGCAAATATTTCAATTTGAAGCGCAGCATTGGTATTGCTTCATCCTTCCGCAGGGTCTCTGGTTCCAGACCATAGAGTAGCATGTTCCGTCCATCCTTCAATATGGAGCATATCATACTCTTTAAGATTTTAAACGTTTAGAGTGAAGAACCTGATCAATGATATAATAGTAGGGTTCAAACAGATCTATAGTACAGGAGATTAACCCAAATGCAGCCGAAAACAATGATAAACGATGCCGAATGGGATAAGCTCATTTCGGATGTGGCTTACTATTTTGATGACCTGACCCTCAAGCGGGGATTTCAATATTATAAACAGAACCGTGTCCGGTCGTTTCGGATGATCTCGTCCCGGAGAGTGATGGCGGTTGTCGAGGGCAGAGAGGATTACGCTGTCAGTATGGAGCTGGACAGCTTGACGGATAGTCACTGCGATTGCCCCGTACAGGGACCCTGCAAGCATATGGCGGCTGTGCTGATGAGTGTTGCCGAGTCGCAGGAACGGTCCGTGAATATGCTGGCCAATGCCAAGGCCGTTATCGACCGGAAGAAGGCAGAGGCGCTGGAGGCTTCCTCTGCTGCCGGTGTTTCCGGCAGCCGCCGGGAACAGGCGAAGAAGCTCGCCGGGCTGATTCCCGGGGCAACGGTAGCCGAGTGGCGTGACTACATGGCGCTGCTCACCGCGCCGCTGGCCCAGACTGTGCGCAATCCGCAATATGCTGAACGGGCGCTGTCCGCCATTGCGCAGGCGAAGGCCGACCTCCCGCCTGCCGCTGAACTGCTGTTCCAGCTTAATGCCCATCTGTTCATCCTGGAGAGTCTGATTACACCCGGCGGCCTGCATAACGCAGGAGCCCTCTCTTCTCCAGGCTATGCGCTGGGATATTACACGGCTATTGCCGTCTCTGAGCTTCAAGAGGCGATTATCCGCTTGATGAAGCGCAGCCTGCCGCTCGCCTCAGAGCCGGAGGCATGGCCGAGGCTCAAGGATACGCTGGCTTATGTGCAGCTTGAGATGCTGACGGAATCGCGCGACCGTCTGCGGGAGCAGCCTTATTTCTCCTTCTGCTACGATCAGCTCTGGCAGCGCTGGATTGCCCCGAACGCCAGCGATCCGGCGCTCTATCTGGAGGAGCTTGAAGCGCTCCGTGACCGTGCTGGCGGGCTGGGCGCTGCTGTTAACCGCTCGGCGCTGCTGCTGGCTGAGAGCCGGATGTACTTCTACCTGAGCGACGACAAAGCCGCCTGGGAACGGCTGGCTGCCGCTTCCGAACGGCCGGGCCTGCATCCGGACGAGCTGCTCGGCTGCCTGGAGCCGCTCGCCGAAGCCGGACACTGGTCCCGTCTTGCGGCCTGGCTTGAAACGACAGGACCTCTGCTGAACAGCCGCTTATATAATCTGCACAGCTATGCCGGATACTGGGAAGAAGTGGTCCGCCGCCTGCCGGAGGCGGAACCCCGAATGTGGAGCACGCTGTCCGCGATGCTTCCGCTCTCAGGCGGCATCTATGAAGACAAGCTGCTGGACCACGGCAAGTGGCGGGACTGGATGGACTATCAGCTGTCCTCCGGCAAGGTGCCTTCCGACTTCCGGGTCAGCGACCTGCAGCCGGTCGAGAAACATGCGCCGGAGCTGCTGCTGCCGTTCTACCATCAGGCAGCGGAACGGTTCGTGCTGGAGAAGAACCGCCACAGTTATAAGGCCGCTGTTAAGCTATTGAAGCGTCTCGCCAAGTTGTACAAGAAGATGAAGCGCGAGGAGCGGTGGGGAGAATTTCTGGACGCCTTCACCACCCGGCACAGCCGGCTTCGCGCATTGCAGGAGGAGCTGCGGAAAGGAAAGCTGATTCCATGAGTATGCATACGCGAACTATTACCGTCCAGCTGGCCTTGAGCCAATATGGCGATGCCCTGATCTACGGCATCAACGAACGGGATGACTATGTCTCCGGCCTGCTGCTGAAGCAGCAGCTGTTCGCCTGGCATGAAGAATCCTTCTATGGCACGGAATTAACTACCCAGAACGCCGACGGCGTGGAGCTGGTCATTCTGCCCGCCGAGCAGGTGATCCCGTTCTTCGCGGATCTGAAGGTGCTCCAACACATTGGATGGAGCTGGGAGGGCAATGCTGCACTCGTGACCGCACTGGCCCCGGTTCTGGCCGCGCTGCTGGATGAGAAGCAGTATGTTCCCAGCTTCTCCGCGTTCCGCGAAGGCCAGCTGCGGTGGGACTGGGACGGCCAGGCGCTTGCGGGCGCTGTCCGCGGCAGCCGCACCGCTGCGGAAGCGCTGCGCGGGCTGCAGGAGCGCAGCACGCTTGCCGAAGGGCTGCAGGCCGCCTTCTCGGCGGCGGTCTTTCAGCGCTATTACAGCACGGAAGCCGAGGCGGGTGACCTGCGGAGCGAATTTCCGCTGCTGTTCAGCCGCAGCGGGCTGGCGGCCGCCGGGATGGACGCGGACAGCTGGCTGATGTCCATCGGCTGGAAGGCGGACTCCGCGCCGTTCCGCCCCGCGCTGCAGCTGCTGGAGCCGGACGGGGACTCGTCCTGGCGGCTGCAGCTGCTGCTGCAGGACAAGCGCGACGAATCCGCGCTTGTGCCGCTGCGGCTCTCGGACGACGGCGAGCCGCATGGGCGCTGGCCCGCGCCGTGGGCGGAGCACGTCCGCGAGCGGGCGGCCGGGTGGCTGTCGCGCCTGCGGGACAGCCTGCCCGGCGGACACATCGGCCGCGGGCGCGATGTGCTTGGGGAATCGCTTAGCGACGAGGTCGCGTGGCGGTTCCTTACGGTCGACAGCCGGCGCCTGCTGGAGGCCGGCTGGCAGGTGCTGCTGCCGGCGTGGTGGGAAGCCGCCAGCCGCAAAAAGCCGCGCCTGCGCGCCAAGATCAGCGCCGGCGAGGGCAGCCGCGGCGGCCGGTCGCTGTTCGGGCTGGATGCGCTGGTCGACTTCGACTGGCGCATCTCCATCGGCGACGCCGACCTCTCCGAGGCGGAGTTCGCCGAGCTGGTCGCGCGCGGCGAGCGGCTCGTGAAGTTCAGGGGCCAGTGGATTCCCCTGGACCCCGCCCTCCTGGCCCAGATTCAGCGGGCCATGGCCGGAATGGACAAGTCGCAGGGCTTGTCCTTCCAGGATGTGCTGCAGCTGCATCTGCTGGGCAGCAGCGAAGATGAAGCCGCTGAAGCTGCAGCGGAGCAGGCTGAAGAGGACGCGGCGCGCTTCCGGCTGGAGGTGGAGCTGAACGCGCATCTGGTCAAGCTGATCGGCCAGCTCGGGCAGCGTGACCGGTGGCCTCAGCCCGCTGTGCCTGCGGGGCTGCACGCTGAGCTGAGAAGCTACCAGCAGGAGGGCTTTGCCTGGCTGGCCTTCCTGCGCCGTTTCGGCCTGGGGGCTGTGCTGGCCGACGACATGGGCCTGGGCAAAACCGTGCAGCTCATTGCCTATCTGCTCCATTTGAAGGAGCTGGAGGAAGCAGCCGAAGCTGACCCCGCTGCCGGCAGGGTGCGGCAGACGGACCCGCCCGGCTGGCCTTCCCTGATCATCTGCCCGACCTCAGTACTCGGCAACTGGCAGAAGGAGCTGCAGCGGTTTGCCCCTTCCCTGAAGGTGATGCTGCATTATGGAAGCAAGCGGCTGGACGCCGGCTACTTCTACGGCGTAGCCTCTCAGGCGGATGTAGTCCTGACCTCGTACGCCACGGCTGCGCTCGACCAGGAGCTGCTCAAGCAATTCACCTGGGCAGCGGTCTGCCTGGATGAAGCACAGAACATCAAAAATGCCGGGACCAAGCAGTCCTCGGCTGTACGCAGCTTCCCGGCGCTGCACCGGATCGCGCTGACGGGAACACCGATCGAGAACAGGCTCTCGGAGCTGTGGTCGATCTATGACTTCATCACCCCGGGATACCTCGGCAGCGCCAAATCCTTTCAGGACCGGTTCGCAAATGCTATAGAGAAGGAACGGGATGCGAAGCGGACGGCGGATCTGCAAAAGATGGTTAAGCCGTTCATGCTGCGCCGCAAGAAAAAAGACCCGGCGATCCAGCTCGATCTTCCGGACAAAAACGAGATGAAAACCTATGTCCACCTCACGGCTGAACAGGCAGCCCTGTATGACCAGAACGTCAACGGCCTTCTGGAACGGATGCAAAAGCTGGAAGGGATTGAACGCAAAGGGGCTATTCTGGCCGCACTGACCAGTCTTAAACAGCTCTGTGACCATCCGCTGCTGCTGAGCAAGGATGCTTTGCCCGAGGCAGAATCGGAGGGCCGGGTCGATACCGCTGCCCTGATTGAGCGGTCAGCAAAATTGGAGCGGCTGCTCGCCATGGTGCGTGAGCTGCGCGAGGAGAATGAGCGCTGCCTGATCTTCACCCAATATGTCGGCATGGGCAGGATGCTGCAGGCCGTGCTGTCCCAGGAGCTGCAGGAACCCGTGCTGTATCTGAACGGCAGCACGCCCAAAAGCGCACGCGACCGCATGATAGAGCAATTCCAGACCCCTGCGCCCCCACCTGGGGAGGTCCCGCCTGCTGGCGGCCGGACGCAGTCTGATCAGCCCAATGTGTTCATTCTCTCATTGAAGGCGGGAGGGGTCGGCCTGAACCTGACCGCTGCCAATCATGTCTTCCACTTCGACCGCTGGTGGAATCCGGCTGTAGAGAATCAGGCGACGGACCGCGCATACCGGATGGGCCAGACTAAGGACGTGCAAGTGCACAAGTTCATCTCCCTGGGGACGCTGGAGGAAAAAATCGACGAAATGCTGGAGAGCAAGCAGCAGCTCAGCGATGATGTGATCTCCAGCTCTGAAAGCTGGATTACCGAGCTGTCCACCGATGCCCTGAAGGATCTGTTCACGCTGCGGAGGGAGTGGGTAGGCTGACCGGCCCTGGGCCGGCGCAGTCAGGCTTCACCATTCCTCGGACATTCTGAAGACCGCTGCCAGATTGTCTGAACCTGCAAGCGAGCTGACGACCAGTGTGATGATTTCATCCGTCAGATTGTATAAAAGCTGCTGACTAGTCAAATTGGCGGCTACATTCTGATAAGCACCGGCTATGCCGGAACCGATGCCTTGGGTGATCACCCTTCCGCCTGTCACGGCCGTGCAGGTGTAATTCACTTGCAGTGCAGTTTCGGTTGCAGAGATCGCCGTAGTAGGCGTAGGGAAGTTGACAAAGGTGCCATTCACGGTTCCACCGCCCACGATTTTGTACCGGATCGGCGTGGAGGCCAGAATTTCCAGGCTGTCCGGCTTGATTTCAGCAGCCACAGCCTCCGGAATTACGACCGCAGTGTTTCTGCGGAAGCTGATAAGCGCAAAGTCGGACGCAGTGACAGCGATATTTTCCCGGAATTCCGAGGTGATCCGGCTGACCTCAAGCTGCTCCAGCGCAACCTGCGACAAGACACCTGCACTATCTACCAGGAAAATCTGGATCTGCGTCTGCTCCTGGGAGTATACGGCATTGAACTGAAAATAAGTCTGGGTAATATTATAGATTCTGGTTACTACCTCCCGGTAATTCACTTCAAATAATTCCTGGGCAAACAGCGTTTCGGGGGTTACATCATTATTCAGGCCTGTTATATACACCACAGCTTTGGACGATCCGTTGTTGACCGTTTTTATGATTACCTGGCTAATGGTGCCCAGCCCCCTGGTGGGTCTGCTTGTTAATGTGTTAGTTGTTAAATAAGGCACAGCTCATCCTCCTTCTAGTAATGTCGTTCTTATATCGTATGCGCCATGATTTAGAAGTTTCTAGATAAAACGGCAGATTGGCGGCATGGCAGCGCATTCGGACGCTCCCTGAAATGGAGCAAGTTGCCAGCTTCCGGCAGATGTGTTAGAATCAACGTAACTTTTGAAGAACGGAGGGTTGCGTGTGATAGACTATATCCGGATTCGCACTTTACGCGGCTAAGCTAATTTTATAGCGCTAAAGCTCTGCCCCGTGCAGAGGACTCAGGATAGGTCTATCTATTTTTGAAGGCAGCCCACAGCTTGAACCAAACGTCCGGCGGACAGATCGTCACGCCGGCATCGCCTTTAGGAATACTTGCAGCTCCATCAGGCAATCACAATGAACCGCCCCGCAGACAGGTGCAGCAGCTTGCTGTTCTGCCGGGCCGCCGTATTTTTTTGCATACATTCATTGTTGCTATGGAAATGCCGAAGAAGGGACTTGGGGAATGTAGATTCCTCCGGTGGCCCTATTCTGTTGTCCTCTATTGATACTGTTAGCACAGGCAGACGGCCTGTGCTTTTTTATGTCCAATTTTACTCGTGGAGGTTGATTAATATATGGAAACTGTACATCAAAAGGCAGTGATTGTCGGTGTTCAGCTGCAGAATGACAAGGATTTCGCTTATTCCATGGAAGAGCTGCGCAATCTGGCGGCGGCCTGTGAGCTTGAGGTGGTCGGTGAGCTGAGCCAGAAATCCAGCCGCATTAACCCGGCGCATTATATCGGTACAGGCAAAATCGGGGAGCTGGAAGCCCTGTTGGAAGCGCTGGAGGCGCCCATTGTTATTTTTAATGATGAGCTCTCCCCTTCCCAGATCCGCAATCTGGAATCGGCGCTGGACCGTCAGGTCATTGACCGGACCGTCCTGATTCTGAATATTTTTGCCGAACGTGCCAAAACGAAGGAGGCCCAGCTCCAGGTGGAGGTGGCACAGCTGCAGTACATGCTCCCCCGGCTGGCCGGAATGCGCGAGTCCCTCGGCAGACAAGGCGGCGGAGCGGGACTGAAAAACCGCGGTGCCGGGGAAACCAAGCTGGAGCTGGACCGGCGCCGAATCGAGGAACGCATCACGGCACTGCAGCTGGAGCTGCAGACTCAAGTAGCCCGGCGGCAGGTCCAGCGCAAGCAGCGGCGCAAAAACGAGGTGCCCGTAGTCTGTCTCGTCGGTTATACCAATACCGGCAAGTCCAGCTTAATGAACACCATAATGGAAACCTACCACCCCGGGTCTCAAAAAGGGGTGTTGGCCAAGGATATGCTGTTCGCCACATTGGAAACCTCAGTGCGCAGCATTGAGCTGCCTGACCGTAAAACCTTTTTGTTGACCGACACGGTCGGTTTTGTCAGCCAGCTGCCCCATCATCTGGTCAAGGCCTTCCGCTCTACGCTCGAAGAGGTTACCGAGGCTGACCTGCTGATTCATGTAGCCGACATTTCCGATCCGCAGGTGGGCCAGCATATCGCTGTTACGGAGGAAACCCTGAAGGCTCTGGGCGCTGACGGAATCCCGGCCATTAAGGCTTATAACAAAGCTGACCTGACAGAGTTGCCTTATCCTGTAGTAAAGGAGAATACTGTCACTCTCTCCGCTAAGCAGAAAAGCGGAATCGCCGAGCTGATTGACCTGGTCCGCCAGCATGTCTTCAATGATTATATCCGGTGCGAAATACTGGTGCCGTTCGACCGCGGCAGCGTAGTTTCCTACTTCAATGACCACGCCGATGTGCAGGAGGTCAGCTATGAAGAACAGGGCACACGCCTGAAGCTGGAATGCCGGGCCGCCGATTATGAGCGGTTCAAAAGCGATTTTGTTGTGATCTCTCAGTAAGTGAGAGCACGCTTGAATTTCCCAGTGCCCCGGCCCAACTTGTCCATCTAACTGAAAGCAGCAAAAGAAGGCAGGGTAACTCCCGGACCTCTTTAGCTGCTTTATTTCTTTTTGCGATGACTGTACCGGCAGCAGTCCTACTCCGCTTGACCAGGGCGCAGACGAAGCGAGAAGGCTTCCGCCTCTTCCCCGCTGGCGCTCACCCGCAGCTTGCCCTCTGCCACCTCTATTTGCGGACCGGAGCTTCCCGGGGGCTTCTCCATATCCAAAGAAAAAACCATTGCCGCCTGCTGAAGGGCATGAAGGTCTATGCGTTTGCGCGGGCCGGAGTACAGAATCAGCTCCACCAGAATCCGGTCCCCCGTCTCATGAACCTCCCAGGTCCAGTCGCGGCCCGCACCTGAGTGTCCCGTAAACGCCGCAAACCATGTCGTGAGCACACAGTGTGCCTCTCCGACCCGAATGGAAGCCCCTTCTGCCGTAGACTTGGCAGCCACTCCCTTGAGCTGGCCTCCGATCTCCAGCCGCAGCCGTAAATCCCCAGCCTCGATTGCGCCGCCCGTAAGATCCAGATTGGGATGGGTATCCCCTCCATCTGTGATGAAGTCAATGCCGAACAGCACCTGCCCCTGTTCCTGCTTCGACTTGAAGCGGGCCGAGCAAAAGTCATAGCCATCGTGCAGGCACCGGAGCTGCATATAAACAGGAAGGCCGTTGTTATCCGCATAGACCAGCAGCGGCCGCCTCTGATTCCACAGATCACTATTTGTAAAAGATCCGATGCTGACCCGGGGCGTCATATAAGTAACGGCCCATTTGCCGGTGCCGTCCGTCTCATCGCCTTCATAAAGCTGCCTGATTTCTTGTGTACGCGGAACGCTGAAGGCCTCCAGACAGGCTGCCGGACACTCGAAGCCGCTTTTGTACCATTCTTCTTCGTACGGCAGCTCTTCCCAACCGAAAAACATCACTGTCCCCCGGGTGGCCACCTGCAAAAAAGCCTTGCTCTGATTATTCAGGAGCGTCTCATAAGAGCGGGAATGCGGGCCGGACCACTGCCCGGTCGCCGGGTGGTAATAGCCCGCCACACTCCTCCAGGTCAGATCAATCAACTCTCTGGTGAGCCCGCGCACCTGGTCATCCATGGTTTCGGAATGCAGCTTGGATAACTCCAGGATGGCGATGTACGTATAGACCGGGCTGTTATATTCCTGAAAAGCGCCGCGCTTCATCGTATAGTCATACAGCTTCTGCAGACGCTTCAACCCATAGTCCGCGAAATCCCCGCGTTCCAGCTGCTCCCCTGCAATTCTGGTGACGAAGGCCCCCAGAATTGCAATATTAGTGTAATCCGGCCCGACGTTCCGCTTGATAATGGCCTCACAGGCATAGCTAACGGAGTCGGCAACGGCCTTGCGCAGGGCCTCCGGGAACCTGTTCCCATGGCGCTTGAGGGCCTGAATCAGGCGGCTGCCGCAGAAGTCCGCCCAGTTCCAGTCGGGCGGCGCCATTTGTGCCAGCGGTTCTTCATAGAACCAGGGCCAGATCCCGAAGGTATCCCGGCTGCGGTCCGTATCCTGAAGAGACACCACCTGGGCGATAATCCCGAAGGCCCGCGGCTCATGCTCGGCAAGCTCTGTATCCAGCAGCCCGAGTGCATACGACAGCGAATCCCGGGTGGAATGGATGAATTCTACACCCCGCAGCGTGGTATGATAACCCGGGCTGCTGAACGGCGACTGAAGCATGCGGAGCTCCGGATTGTAGCGGGACCCGAGTGACTGCATTTTGCGGATCAGCATCCGCTGATGATCTATGGCTTCATGTTTATTTAGCTGTTCGGCCGTTTTCTTCACGATGATCTTCCTTTCCTCAAGGTAAGGGGAATCCAATCCCGCTTTTCATGCCGAACGTGTGCCCGATAACAGATCCGGCGCCTGCGTGAACAGCTGCAGCACCAGCCCCTGTCCATACAGCGTAGGGTAGATTTCGATGGTATTGTAAGCATCTGCTGAAGGCATGACGGGCGTCCCGCCGGATACCCCTTGCACTTCTCCGTTCTCTGCGATGAGCGGAAGAATACCTTGAACGGTCTGCCGGGCACCATCCAGATAAGAGGATTCCAGCAGGCCCTGCTCCACGCCCTTGATGAACCCGCAGGCTATTCCCGCACTGCCTGAAGTCTCCTGAACAAAATCCGGTCTGTTCAAGACCGTATGCCATAACCCATTCCCCGCCTGACAGGATAGCAGACCTGCGGCGAGCAAGCGGTACCGGCTGTACAACTCTTCGGGAATCGCAACCGCCTCTCTAAGCTCCGCTACAATCTGGGGAACGGCCAGGGTAATCCATGCATTGGCGCGCGCCCAATGGACTGCCGACATATGATTGCCCGCCCGGCTGTTCCAGCCGTGGTACAGCAGCCCCGACTCCGGATCCTGCAGCAATTGCAGATGCAGCAGCGTCTGCTGGACTGCAGCATCCGCCAGCCGGGGCTCTCCCGTCAGCCCGCCCAGGCGCGCCAGGAACAAAACCGCCATGTAGACTGTATCCGCCCATACCTGCTCCGGGAAATCCACATTTTCCGTTACGGTATGCTCCAATGCGCCTTCACGTGTGACCGGAGCAGCGTTCAGCATCCAATCGGCGGTGGACATGGCTTTTTGCAGAAACCATGGGTCCCCTGTCTGGCGGTACAGCTCCGGAAAGAGCGCAAAGGGGGCCAATGCATTAATAACTTTTGCCCCTTCGGCCTTGCGTTTATTGCGGTTCACCCACTGCAGCAGATAATCCAGAACTTCCCCCCGCCCGCTGGCTGTGGCGTACTCCATCAACGAAATCACGCCGACCCCCGGCACCCAGTCCCAGTGATCGATGTCCATTCCCCAGTGTCCCTTATGCTCCTCCAAAATCATATATCGAAACAATAGATCCAGCGTCTCCGCAAGCTTCCGCTCAGTGTTCATGATGATGAACCCCCTTTAAGTCCGGAGAACCGTCCAGCGGGTCCGCCTTCACCGGAGACTGCCCCTGAAAGGGCACCTCTCCGAACAGCGCTTTCACCGTAAGCTCCACCGTCTCTTCATGCAGCGAATAGGCATTAATTAGCGCATCCAGAAACGGCATATCCTGCAGCAAATATGGCGTGGCAAAAGAAATTCCAATCGGACGGATGGTCTCCGCATGCTGCATCGCCCAGATCGCCTTGGCCGCCTCGCCCACCGGCCGGGCTGTATTCATCATGCCGTGCAGAGGCAGAAAATAAGGTGCAAACGCAGCATCCCAGCGAATCCCCGACAGCTCCCATTTGCGCAGCGTGCCCAGCGGCTCAAATTCATCGAGGATATCCACCTGTAACCCTCTCGCCCGTAAAAGCTCCACAAAGACATTCATCCGCTCATACTTGCGGCCTTCCGTCACTTTGTTCAGGAGAACCACCAGCACCCGGCGGGTGGTCTGAGGGTCAAGCGGCAGGATACCGCCACGATTGCGGACAAGCGTAATACAGCGCTCTGCAATCGTTCGGCTCAGTTGTCTGGCTTCCAGGTCGAGCTTTGGCGGTAGCCGGTCATTCAGCAGCGGAACCGCTTGCGGGTCCCTGCCCTTTTGATCCACCCGGTGCACCCCAAGCAAGGCTTTCAGCTCCAGCACCCGGCGGACACTGGCATCCAACCGTTCCATAAGGACGGTCCCTTCACTGACTGCCTGCTCCATGACCCCGAAATATTCCACACCCGGCCACAGCAGCACATCCGTGCCGCTGTTGAAGCAGTCCACCATCCGTTTCTCATAACTGCCCCAGGCCAGAAATCCGCCCATATCCAGCGCATCTGACAGCACCACGCCTGCAAAGCCCATACGCTCCCGCAGCAGTCCTGTGGTGATGCGTTCCGACACCGTTGCCGGTACAGGCTTCTCTTCCTGCGTCCCTCCTTCCAGCCAGGGAAGGGCAATATGCCCGGTCATATACGACAGGACACCCTGATCAATCATATGCTGCGACACTTGCCCGTAAGCCGCGAACCACTCTTCCTCAGACAAGCCGTTGATGGTGGTCACAATATGCTGGTCCCGATAGTCTACCCCGTCTCCCGGAAAATGCTTGGCACATGCTGCCAGGCCATGGTCCTGCATTCCCCGCATGACTGCGCCCGCCAGCCTGGCCGCCCGTCTCGCGTCATCCCCCAGGCAGCGCGTAGTAATTACAGGATTCATCCAGTTCAGCAAAAGATCCGTCCCGGGTGCCAGCGCCCAGGTAAAACCCGCCGCCCGCCCTTCCAGTGCTGTGAATTTGCCGTATTCGTAGGCCAGGGCCTCATCGTCAGCAGCAGCCAGCCCAAGGAGCGGCGGGAATGCGGTCAGGCTCTTCACCGCCGACCCCGCACCAAACTCCAGGTCGCCGGAGAACAGCAACGGATATTTGCTGATCCGCTGCAGCTGCTCCGCCCAATCCCGGTACTCCTCCGCCTTGCCCGCCGCCTTCTGAATCACCTCTCCGCCGATAAAAAAGCTCCCTACTGGATACGTTTTCAAATATGCCGCAAGCGCCTCCTCATCGTTACCCTTGAAGGGCAGCCGCCCCGCATGATCCTGCATCGTTTGCCCAATCTTTTCCCGCAGGCTCATGGATGTCAGCGTGCGCTCTACCCAATCCTGCTCTTCCCTTGTCAGCGGCCTATGCATGGTCACAATTCCTCCCGGTAGTTACTATCTACAGTGTAGCGGGAATACAGATCACTCTAAATAAAGACAGCTATAAAATAAGTATAAAATTCTACTGTGCCAGAAGATCTCTCATCCAGCCCGGTTGCTTCAAAGTAGTTTGTTTTTTGTGATTGAGCTTTGGAAAGAACCAATACGGCTGTGCCGTCCTCCACGGGACAGCCGTATTGGTTCTAGCGTTACCTGGAGAACGACTCCCCATGAATCCTACGGCAACTCTTTAAGTGGAAAAAGGGACACTAATTTGCCGGAGTACCCTATCCTCGAGCAGATGAAGTGGAAAAATGGACACTAATTCAGCTCATTTCACCATTGGACCAGAAATGCGGCCCAATTAGATTTACTTTTTCCACTTCAATCTCAGAATTTCTTAATTTTCGGAAAAATAAGTTCCCTTTTTCCAACTAGCACCTGCGAGGAAGCCGGTAAAGACGGATCGCCCTATGCCTTCGCTATCGATCCGCAGCCGTTACGGACAGGAGAGCCGTTATGGATAGAAGATTCGGCTATTCCGCAGGACGGACTGAGATGCCTTTATTTCTCCCTTTCCCCTTTATTCCAGGTTCCATCGAACGTTATAACGGCTCCTGAGTCCGTAACTGCAGAAAAAGTAGGATTTTTGGCAAAATAAGGGCTCCTCTGTCCGCTTCAGTCCGCGGATGAAGCCCTATCCTCCTGCATCGCGTATATTCCTGTGAGGCTTCCAAGATATCCACATTTTTTCACACTGTATTACAGTTAAATAAGGGGGAGTCAGTTCCCCCAAAACATATAATTTCTTATCTTTTTAAAAAGAGCCCTCCAAAGTCTTAGAATCACTTTGAAGGGCTCTTTAATTACACACTGGGGAGGACCCTTCTAGTAATCAACAAGGTAAATATACCATATTAAAGACCATTCTCCGGCCAAGTTTTTTGAATTATATCCAACTTTTTCCATCTGCACCGTTGCTATTATTGCCATAGCACCGATAGTTGAATTAATAATTGAGCGTACGATAAAAAAAGACTCCTCCAGCTTTGAGAAGTCTTTTTGGTATACTCTTTATGCACTTCTACACATTTGATGCACTTAGTTATCTAATGAATCAATCATGCTCGCCGATCTGTTGAAAGAAGCAACTCTTCACCTTCTTCAGTTCAGATTAATACTCAATGTCTCACTTAATTTGTTGTTCTCCTTGTTCATTTCCTCATACCGCCAAATATCGTTCACGAAGAAGCCGATGGTGAAATCGCCGATGGTAGGAACTGCCCATCTTGGCGTGCCTTGGGCACTGCTGTTGGCGGTTAGGGTGATCTCTTCTCCCGGCTGGATCACGGTGTTGTTCGTATCCGTCCAGGAGACCACTCCGCCGTTGACGGAAAAAGCGCCGCCGGTTATTTGCCCAAGCCCCGTAGAGGTGTTCAGCGGCGTTGGACGCACTCCGATGTTTTTTACCTTGGCCCAGAAAATTAAGGAATCACCGAGCTGCGGAATGGTGTGCGAAGATGGGGTGCCGTCGCTATTAACGATATTCCAGCCGATATCTGTAACGGTCAGGTCCGGAAGCGGGGCGGGAAGTATGGGTTCATAGCTCTCGAACTCGAACCCGTGGACCATCACCAGCCCGTCGGTCCCTCTGATCTCAATCCGGTGCAGGCCATACTCCAGACCGGTAAGCTCATAGACAATTTTGTTGTCTCCCTCCAGACCAGCCTGGGGAATAACTATCGTCTCCCTATACTGCCCGTCGACGTAGACATCGGCGCTGCCCATATCACTTTTGATATCCGATCTCCAGCGAACCCCGATGCCCTTGAAATTGAACACAGCGGTGGCGTCAGGCGCATAGGTCACGTGAGATACACCATTGGAGGCTGTCGTGAAGCCGGTATAGTCGATATAAGGATGATCGTGCTCCACGGTATACCAGGCCGAGACAGGAACATAAGCCCCTTCTTCAAGCTTGAAATAATCAAGATTTGCGCCGTTCCCGGCAGAGGTGAAGCTAATCATGTTATACCCCGGCTGAAGCGTAATGCCGTACTGTCTCGCGGTAAAGTTGGAATTCCAGCTTCCGGTGGAAGGCAGGGTCACGGTTGTTTGTTTTACGCCGTTGATCAGGATATTTTTCTTCGATTCCTGATTGGAAGCGTATGCAATAGTTAACGTATAGCTTCCGCCGTTCTCCGAATAGAACCCTTGAACGGTCAAACCTCCGGCATGGGTCTGCTCCACCACTCTTCCCCCTGAAGCGATGCTGTAGTGGCCGATTTTGAGCGGCGCGGCAAAAGCGGCGGCTTCCGCCTCGAATTTGGTCGGATCTCCGGGTACATGCGGCGTGATCGGCATCGGCAGTGTGGTTGCAGATACAGCTGTACTTAAGGGTGAGACGTTGCCGGAATCATCCACTGCCTGAATCCTATAGCTGTATACAGTTTCAGGCGTTACAGTGTAGTCGTTATAAAAGGTAATCCGTCCCGGAATTGTCATTACCGGTTCTGTTCCACCGTCACGGTATACATTGTAAGTTACAACGCTGTCGTTGTCCGTTGCGGCATTCCAGGTTACTTTGACCTGCTCATGGCTCACCGCCACTGCTGCCGGACTGGTTGGAGCGGAGGGTGCCTCTGTCTCCAGCTCATCCAGAATATACTGGACGGTTTCGCCTGCGCCGAGGGTTACTGTAAGCGTAAGATCCGGCGTTGCCGTAAGCTGGACCTTGGAGTGGGCGGCGGCATAGGTATCGCCGGGTCCAAACCGCTCTCCGGTGTATTCGCCGCACTCCGGCATCTTGACCCGGACCTGCATCGTCACCGGTCCGGTTTCAAAGTTCACAAAATTTAACAGAATTTTATCTGCAGAAGCTCCTATAACTGAGGTGCCCAGCGCCGAGGTGTCCACCGCCCGGAAATATGCTTTTTTCCCGTTCAGGTCCAATGGATTCAGAATCTCGTAGCTGAGCGGACGCCCATGGGTGGCGTATGCGGCGGCCAGCCTGCGGAACGTCTTCAGTCTAGTCTCGCCCGGTTCGTTGGTATTGGCTGCTACAGCCGCCGTATCCTCAAAGCGATGGGTATTCCAGTTGATGCCGGAATTGAACAAGCCGAATTCGGTGCCGTCATTGAAGAAGGCCGCATGCTGCATAATATGGTCGACATAGCCGATATCCCCGCGCAGCTCCCGGTCAAAAGCGGAAGCGAACCTGTGGGCATACGTACCATATTTCGTATTGTCGGAATGGTTGTCGTTGCTGCCGGTTTCACTCATCGCCATCTCTTTGCCGAAGCCCTCATCCGCTTCCCCGTACACCTGCAGATTTTCATACAGGCTGCCGCCCGGCAGCGGCTGTACGCCGGTTCCGCCATAGCTGTGTCCGTTCGTCACATCTGAAAGCGCTTCAATCTCTTTGCGCTGGGCAGCATCCCGTTCCCACCCGTCAGGAATTCCGTTATAGGGCCAATAGGCCCAGCCGGGTGCCACAATTTTGAGATAGGGCTGGTTGTTGGTCTGACGTTCCTGATCCATCAGCTCATGGATTGCCAGCACAGATTGCTGGGACCACCTGAACAAGCCGGGCTCGTTGCCTGATTCCGCGTACTGGTACAAATCCCCGAACTTACTGACAAACGCGGAGTAATAGTTCCTCAACGCCGTGCTGATCGTTCCGCCCACCAGATCGGCATTGTTCTTCCAGTTGCCCCCGATGATATTCACCATTGGTTCCAGATTCAGATCACGCAGCGTCTCGAGATAGTTCCGGCCCTGCGGGTCCCAGCCTGCGCTCGTATCCGACCAGAAGGAGGCGCGCATCCAGTTGCCGCTGTAGGCGATGCCCATCCATTTGGTCATTGGCGCCAGATGGCGGATCGCATTTTCGTCATATCTGAAGGTTGCTGCAGCCAGCGTGGTTCCCAAATGCACATACCGTCCATGAATCGGCTCCTCCGCCTGCTCTTCGAGGGACTTCAGCTTGAAATAGTCCCACTCGAACCATAAATATTGGTCACCGTCATATCCGGGAGCCTGCGGGTCCGCATACAAACCGCGGTCAACCATCAGTTTAAGCTCATTTTGGCCTGTATGCAGTTGTTCTTTCGGAATATACAGCCTGTAGGTTTGCTTCCACGTATTCTCCAGGGCAGCTTCCCCGTTATTCAGACCTGTAATTTGAATGAGTCCGCTCATGAGGCCATTTGTGAATACGGCAAGCTGGGGAATCGCTGTGCTTGCGTCAATTACTTTGAAGCTGAATTCCATTCCATGCTCAGGAACTGCCGTTAAATCAAACGTAAGGTTCACCGTTCCATTGACATCGGCCTTCATTCCTTTGGAGACTGTGTTCCAGCTGCCAGCAGGCAGAGGCAGGGTAAGATTGCTGTACACATTATTGTAAACTGTAAATTCGGCTGAGCTATTGTCTGCAGTCCCCACCTGCCATAGCAAGCCGGGAGGGTCATAGGTGGCGGTTGCAACCGTCCCGGGCAGCAGAGCTGCGGAAACCGGACGGGTAACCGGGCCTTCGCTTTTTGCATGCTTTGACGTCATTGAAGTCTCCTGCTTGCCTGCCGCTGTGCCCGGAGGATCAGCGGATACAATACGCCCGCCCGGCATCAGAACCGTCATCAGTACACATAACAGGGTAAGCAGTACAGCTGTTTTTTTAATCATTCGCACATTAACACCCTCTTCTATTAGAATAGAAACAGGGCCCCCAATTGCTAATTCGGCGAATAGGAATACCCGACACCCAGACAAGCGGCCGCAGCAGGCTGAAGTTACGAATCAGGGGGATGGCCGAACTTTACCGGGAATCGGGTCTGCTAATCATTCAACATCTTATTTGGCGGCCAAAAACGCATCCATTTGCGACTGAATTTCGCTTATGACAGCATCCAGTCCAGCGGCCTTCAGCTTGCTGTTCATTTCCTTCAGGATGGGCTCAGGGTCTTTTTCCCCGGAATACAGGGTATTCTTATACTGCTTCGTAATGTTGATCAGCGCGCCGATCTGCGACTGCACCTTGGTCGAGTCAAACACAAAGCCGATCACCGGGGACACCTTGGAGTTTTTGTTCCAGTCGGTATAGAGCTGTACCCGTTTCGGATCTTCGTCCTTGTTCAGATAGTTCAGCAGCACATTCCCGATCATCCACGAGGATACCGAGTTATACCCGCTGTCCGGAATAAATTCAACCGTATTGTCGCCTACCTTTTTATAATGCTTGCCTTCAATGCCGAAGGTTAACAGGTTATACAGGACCGGATCGGTATGGATCAGGTTTATGAACATCATGGCCCGCTCAGGGTTTTTGGAGGTTCTGGAGATGGCGAGCATGGAGCCCTGCAGGCTTTTGGTGCTGACCTGTACCGGCAGAAGGGTTTTGATGACCATCGGCTTCTCGGCGAGACGGGTCCAGTCATTGGTAGAGGTTGGATTCATATTGCCGTAAGTGAACCAGGCTTTGCCGCTTTTTACCGCATCCTTCAGCTCGGTTTTGTCGGTAGCCCCGTTCTTGTTGATATAACCCGCTTTGTACCATTCGCGGATCAGCTTCAGCCGTGCCAGAATTTCCGGGGTGTCATATTCGTTAAAAACCTTCATCGTCTTATAATCGAGCAGTGTCGGAATTTCATTGCTGCCATCGAGGTCCTCGCTGTCCGGGTACACGGTGAACCAGTTCAGGCTGTCGGTATGATTCATGAACAGCGGTGTGATGGCCGGCTCCTTCTCTTTAATCGTCTTCAGCATCGGTTCAATATCCTCGAGCTTCTTGATGCTGTTCACATCGAACCCATACTTGTCGACAATTGCCTTATCAAAAGCAAACCCTACCGACTGGCCCAGCTCCTTCTCGGTTGGAACCGCATACAAATGTCCATTGACGGTAGCCGCCTGCAGGTAAGCCGGGTTAATCTGTGCCTTGGTCTCTTTGGCATAGGTGTCCAGCAGTTCCTCCAGCGGCAGATAAGCGCCTTTGGCGGCGTTGGTCATAAAGTTCCAGGTGTAGACCATGTCGAACACTTCGCCGGACTGGATCATCAGGTTCACTTTGTCTGCCGGTTTATCCCAGCTGAGCTGGTTGATTTTGATTGTGGCGTTAATCTTATCCTTCAGATATTCATTGATCGCCTGCTCGACGGAGGCCACATCCTTATCCGGTCCGCCGGGCAGATACAGCGACAGCTCCACCTGTTCCAGCTCATTCGTCTTTTCGGTGGCCACCGCCTTATCCGAAGCAGCCGGTGCAGCAGTGCTGTCCGCCTGCGTCCCCGTCGGGGCAACCTCATTATTGCTGTTGCTTCCGCCGCACCCGCTTAACGATAGTCCTATCAATAGTACAAACGAAAGCAGTAGACCCGTTCCCTTTTTTCCCGCCATATCTTGTTTTCCTCCCCTAGATGAATCAATATATGCTAAACCGGTGAAATCCGAGGTTAGCCTTTAATAGAACCCAGCGTCAGGCCTTTGATAAAATACCGCTGAAAAAACGGATATGCCAGCACTATCGGACCAATGCCGATCAGCGCCATGGCCATGCGGATCGTTTCGCCCGGCAGTTTGGCCAGCTCAGTAGCCGAGCCCTGAATCAAAGCCCCGTTGCGGCTCAGGTAGTCCGCCTGGGAGATCATTTTGTACATCAGGTATTGCAGGGAATAAAGATCAGTATCCGTGATGAAGATCATGCTGTTGAACCAGTCGTTCCAGTAATGCAGGGTGTTGAACAAGCCAATCGTAGCAAATACCGGCAGCGACAACGGGAATACGATCCGGAAGAAGGTCCGCAGCTCACCGGCACCGTCAATTTTGGAGGCCTCAATCAGCGCAGGCGGCACACTCATCTGGAAATAGGTTTTCATAATCAGCACATTGAACGGGGACAGCAGCATCGGAACGATGAGGGCCCATATTGAGTTTTTGAGATCAAGTACCTGGGTGTAGACCATGTACCAGGGCACCAGCCCGCCGCCGAACAGCATCGTGAAAAAAATCAGAAAGGCAAAGAAGCCTTTGTACTTGAAATCAGCCCGCGAAATCGGATACGCATACAGGGAAGAGATAAATACGCTGAGCAGAGTGCCGGCAACGGTGACGAAGATAGACACGCCGTAGGCTTTTACAATGACAGCATAGTCTTTGAAAATATAAGCATACGCCTCCAGACTAAGCTTCTCCGGGATAAACTGATACCCGTTCAGCACAATCGAATCGTAGTCGGTGATCGAAATCATGAACACCAGCACAATCGGCAGCAGGCAGGTGATCGACAGGATGATAAAAATAATATGGAGTATAATATTCGTCGGCCTGGATATTTCATTGTTGGTCACTGGTTCCATCCTCCTTCTAAATTACTACATCAAAGGTGTTGCTCGTAACTGCGGTGAATGTTTGGACTTCCGGCCGCTGTTATGTTTGAATTTCCTGAATTAAACCGCTCGCTACGGTAGAAATCCAAACATAAAGGCGGGCGCTAACGCTCCTCCAGTTCCAAACTTCACCTCCGTTACTCGCACCTTTTTTAAGTTTTAGAAAACAGCCTGGTCCTTGTCGACCTTGCGCACGATCCAGTTCGAGCCGAGGACAAGGAAGAAGCCGACGATGGATTGGTATAGTCCGGCTGCGGCGGACATGCCCAGATTGCCCATGTTGATCAATGCGTTATAGACGTAGGTGTCAATGACGAGCGTTGTCGGATACAGTGCCCCGGAGTTCAGTGTAGTCTGGTAAAACAGTCCGAAGTCCGAGCGGAAAATGCCGCCGATGGCAAGAATGGTTGTGATGATGATGACCGGACGGATGAGCGGGATCGTAATATGAAGAATCTGCTTCCACTTGCTGGCTCCATCAATTAGCGCCGCCTCATAATACTCGCTGTCAATGCCGATAATTGCCGCGAGATAGATTACGCAGCCATACCCCACCCCTTTCCAGAGGTTGATCAGCGGCAGAATGAACGGCCAATATTTCGGCTCCGAGTACCAGTTCAGCTCATTCAGCCCGAACATCGCCAGGATTCCTTTGTTAATGAAACCGTATTCAACGTTTAGAAAAGCGAATACAAGATAGCTCACCACCACCATCGACAGGAAATACGGGAAGAACATAACGCTCTGATAAAATTTGGCGGCCAGCTTGTTTTTCAGCTCATTCAGGGCAATCGCGATGGACACGGCAATCACCAGATTGAGAATAATAAACACGAAATTGTACAGCACCGTGTTGCGGGTGATGATCCAGGCGTCCGAGGTAGCGAACAGGAATTTGAAATTATCCAGCCCCACCCAAGGGCTTCCGAGGATCCCGTCGACATAGTTAATATTTTTGAAGGCAATGATGATCCCGAACATCGGCAGGTAGTTGTTAATGAGCAGGAAAACTACACCCGGCAGCAGCATCAGCAGCAGCACCTTGTGCTTCAGCAAATGCCGCAGCATGGAGCTTCTTTTCGGATGTAACCGCACTGGCAGATGCAGCCTGGTGTCCAGCGCGTTTCTTTTTTCATGAGTGATCATCGCTTACGCCTCCTGATTTCTTCAGCAGTCTCTCTCTCTTCCATGCTTTAAGTGTAGCCGGAGAACAGCAGATGCTAAATAAGGCCATCTATAATAAAAGTTCGATAATCTACAGAGTTTGGAGACTGCTGCTACCCCAAAAAAGAAGAGGCCCTCACCCTCTGGATGTTGGCCCCTTCTGGTTATAATTTAAATTTGTTTCTCCTTCGATGCATTAAATGAATCTGTGGACTGACCAGACCACGCCGGAAGATGTGCCCCCCAGATCAAGCGGAACCGTTAAACCATCCGCCTCATAGAAGAGGCCGATCACATCACCTGCTGTCAGATCAAACTCACCGGTCAAGGTGACTGTCCCGTTGCCCAAGATCGTTCTAAGGGTCAATACAAGCGCAATGTTGACATTCAGCAGAGGGAATAGTCCGTTTACCAAATCTAGAGTCGTAGGAGAAGTTCTCCGTATCACAAATGCAGGGTTAACTCCCGCACCTAACGCAACCGAAATCGCTGCAGTAGTAGAGTAGTTGATCGTTGCTTCAAAAGAGTACCGGCCCGTAACCGGAACCGTATAGTTCCCCGTTGTTTCGTCAAACGAGGTGCTGTCGTAATACGGCGACGTCACCGTCCAGCCGGCAAGCTGGGTGCTGGCACTGGCCGAAAGGGTAGGCAGAAACGCCGAGAACCCTTCCGCCGCAACATTCGGGCCTGTTGCACCTGTAGCCCCAGTCGCTCCCGTTTCCCCGGTCGCACCTGTTGCACCCGTAACTCCAGTCGCTCCCGTTTCTCCGGTTGCTCCTGTTACACCTGTAGCTCCAGTCGCTCCCGTTTCCCCGGTCGCACCTGTTACACCCGTAACTCCAGTCGCTCCCGTTTCTCCGGTCGCACCTGTTGCACCTGTAACTCCAGTCGCTCCCGTTTCTCCCGTTGCGCCTGTTGTACCCGTGACCCCAGTCGCTCCCGTTTCTCCGGTTGCTCCTGTTGCACCTGTTACCCCAGTTGCTCCCGTTTCCCCGGTTGCACCTGTTGCGCCTGTAGCTCCAGTCGCTCCAGTTTCTCCCGTTGCACCTGTAACCCCAGTCGCTCCCGTTTCCCCGGTTGCACCTGTCACACCCGTAACCCCAGTCGCTCCCGTTTCCCCGGTTGCACCTGTCACACCTGTCACCCCAGTCGCTCCCGTTTCTCCGGTCGCACCTGTCACACCTGTAACTCCAGTTGCTCCCGTTTCCCCGGTCGCACCTGTTGCACCTGTAGCTCCAGTTGCTCCGGTCTCTCCCGTCGCACCTGTTGCACCGGTAACTCCAGTCGCTCCCGTTTCCCCGGTCGCACCTGTTGCACCTGTAACTCCAGTCGCTCCCGTTTCCCCGGTCGCACCTGTTACACCTGTTACACCTGTAACCCCAGTCGCTCCCGTTTCCCCGGTCGCACCTGTTGCACCCGTAGCTCCAGTCGCTCCCGTTTCCCCGGTTGCTCCTGTTGCACCTGTGACCCCAGTCGCTCCCGTTTCCCCGGTCGCACCTGTTACACCGGTAACCCCAGTCGCTCCCGTTTCCCCGGTCGCTCCTGTTACACCTGTAGCTCCAGTCGCTCCCGTTTCTCCGGTCGCACCTGTTGCACCTGTAGCTCCAGTCGCTCCCGTTTCTCCGGTTGCACCTGTCACACCTGTGGCTCCAGTCGCTCCCGTTTCCCCGGTCGCACCTGTTGCACCTGTGGCCCCAGTCGCTCCCGTTTCCCCGGTCGCACCTGTTGCACCTGTGGCCCCAGTCGCTCCCGTTTCCCCGGTCGCACCTGTTGCACCCGTGACTCCAGTCGCTCCCGTTTCTCCGGTTGCTCCGGTTGCACCTGTAGCTCCAGTTGCTCCGGTTTCCCCGGTCGCACCTGTTACACCTGTTACACCTGTTACACCTGTAACCCCAGTCGCTCCCGTTTCCCCGGTCGCACCTGTTGCACCCGTAGCTCCAGTCGCTCCCGTTTCCCCGGTTGCTCCTGTTGCACCTGTGACCCCAGTCGCTCCCGTTTCCCCGGTCGCACCTGTTACACCGGTAACCCCAGTCGCTCCCGTTTCCCCGGTCGCTCCTGTTACACCTGTAGCTCCAGTCGCTCCCGTTTCTCCGGTCGCACCTGTTGCACCTGTAACTCCAGTCGCTCCCGTTTCTCCGGTCGCACCTGTTGCACCTGTGACTCCAGTCGCTCCCGTTTCTCCCGTCGCGCCGGTCACTCCTACTCCAGTCGCCCCCGTTTCTCCCGTTGCGCCTGTTGCTCCTGTTGCCCCGGTCGCGCCGGTTGCTCCTGGGGTTTCTCCCAGCAGTTCAGCGGATACCAGCCGATGGGCTGTCACCAGCTGCCCCGTGCTGCTCTTCCCCCATAATGAAACCTGCACAGGATCATCTGCCGGGCTTGGACTTGCCGTTGTAATAATAAACTCAAATGCATCCAGATCAGCAAAGTAGTTGTTAGTCACCACTTGATTAGGGGCCAAATTCAAGGATTGGCTCACATACAAGTTTCGCAGACCCCCGCTCATGTAGTAACCTTCAATTAATGCCGTAGAAGCTAGTGAATTGCTGCGGTTATCGATTCGGAGCGTCACTGACTGAGTGGGTCTTACACCGCTGACCGCATTATTTTCTATTGGACCCGTTGAAAAAAAGCTCATCTCTCCAGTTCTCCTTTATATTGGATTTCAAATCCCTCACCTCTGGCTGGCATGGCTTCGTTCTTTTTAAGGAATCTAGCACTAGCAGCACACCAAAGCGATTTATATAGTAATATTCCAGCGCATGGCATGATGCGTGGACGGAACGACTGCGAGCTTGCGCACAACTTGTATACCTCTTATGAACTGAAGAGACGGCTACAACAAGACAAAGTGGAAAAAGTACCACTAAACCAAATAATTTGAGCCTCAAACAACCCTTAGTGGGAAAAAGTACCACTAATAAGCCCATTTTCCCTCAACTACGCCAGATTTTCTGGAAATAAGTCTACTAATTCCCACTAAACTCCGCTGCGGAACGATTTCTCTTAAAATAGTTTTACTTTTTCCACCTAATCCTGCCTGCCCGGACGGATTGACAGATTGACGGTTCGACGTTCGACATTAGACGGTTCGACGATGGCAGTTCAGCGCTTTGACGGTTCAACGATTCACTGATTCAGCAGTTCAACAGCTCAGCAGCCGGTTCAACAGTACGACCGCTCGACCGCTCACCGGTTAGACCATTCGACTCCAATGCAAAAAGACCGTTCCTAAGCCGTGCGGCCTTTAGAAACAGTCCTTTCCTTTAACTAATGCAACGGTTGTTACCCCTCGCAGCCGCACCTTGCACGAATGGCAATGGTTCAGCCCTCTCCCCTGTTCTTACTCCTGCCCGGAATTCAAGCGGCTCTCCAGGCTTTCGGCCTTCAGCGGCGCACGGGGATTGAAGTCCGGATAGATGTACTCTTCATGCTTGAACGAATATCCGGTTGCGGCAATGTCCAGCATCTGGTTCAGACGGTCGCTTTCCGCACGGAGTCCTTCGCCTGCACTTACCCCGCCGGAAAGGATCTGCAGATAGAGCTGCATCCGGGGCCGGTCTCCAGAGTCACGCGGCTCCACCGAAACGGTGTTCGGATCGTACTGATCCATAATCTGCGGAGGGAGCGGGTAAATAGATTCCTCTGCGGTAGGATAAAACTCCTTAAAATGGCCCAGACCGGGAACCTGGCCCGGCAGGTCCGTGATGCCGTCTACCACAGGCAGCGCCAAAGCCTGCTGGAACAGAATGTTCAGGAAGGCCTCCGACTGAAGGAACTTCCATACCTTCACTGCCGCTTCCTGATCCGGGGCACTGCTATTCACCGCCAGCGGCGAATGCGGAATCACCATGAGCGCCCCGCTGCCCCGGCTGGCTGAAGATGTCACGGGCGGCAAAGCCACGCCCCAGTCATCCTTTGGCATATATTCCTGCAATTTCACATAATCTTTGCTGGTTGCATACATCATGCCGATGTTGCCGTCGGCAAATTGCCTGAGCGCACTGTCCCGCTTCAGCAGGGTCTCCCCGGGATACAGGCTGCTCTCGGCCTTCATGTCCAGCAGCAGCTGCAGCCAGGGAGCGTACACGCTGAGATTATAACGTCCGGTCCGGTAGTTATACAGATAGACCCCGCTGTACGTATTGGACATCTCCAGCCCCGTCTGCAAGCTGTCCTGGCTATCTCCCGCTGCCAGCGCAAAGCCGTATTTATTCACGCCAACCCCGGCCCGGCTGATCCTGGCAGCAGCCTGCTTCACTTCCGCGAAGGTAACGGGGGGCTGCTCGGGGTCCAGACCGGCACTGCGGAACAGCTGCTTGTTATAGATAAGCCGGACAGTTTCAATACTGGAGGGCATGAAATAAACTCCTCCCTTGAACAGGGAGCTGTGGGCATAATCCCGGGCCCACTCCGGAAATCTGTTCAGATCAGCGGGGCCTAAGTAGGCGTTCAAATTGGTCAGATACCCTTTGTTCACATAAGTAGCCAGCCAGCCATTATCCACGCTGAACACGTCCGGTCCCTGACCTGAAGTCATCAGCATGTTGAGCATGTCATTGTAAGTATCCGCAGACAGGTTGACCATTACAATTTCAATATGATCGGGATTGCTTTCGTTGAATTGCCGGATTGCGTTTTTTACCTCCAGGTTCTCCGTCCAGTCGTTTAGTGCAATCCGGACCTGAATCTTGGGGACAGCCTTAGGCACCGGTTCCGGACTAAACTCCACCAGCAGCGGACGGTCATAGGCCAGGGCATACACAATAAGCCCGCATAAACTCAGGCCAATGATATAGAATAACAGCCGTTTCATCATTCACCTCCTGCGTTGACAGCGCGGCGCGCCCGATTTACTAATAAATAGCCGAGAAAGCCCAACGCCTTTAGGCATTGGATGAATCAGCTTAGGACAAGGCTATCATTAGATAGCTTTATTGTCCTACATTTTTTTGCAATGTTGCAGTACTGAGGTTGAACTGATACAATCGGCGTATGGGACAAGAATATAGAAGAACAACAACAACCGTTTCGCTCATCAATTATCATTTTATTTTTTGCCCGCGATACCGAAGAAAAGTATTGTCCGGGCAAGTAGAAGTGCGATTTAAAGAACTTGTACAGGAGCTTTGCACGCAAAATGATTGGCACATTGCTGTTATAGAAGTGATGCCTGACCATGTTCATCTATTCCTAAATGTGCTGCCAACCGATTCTCCAGCAGACATTATGGGAAAATTGAAAGGAGCAACATCAAGGGATTTGCGTCAAGAGTTTATACATTTAAATCATCTGCCAAGTCTTTGGACACGTTCCTATTTTGTCAGTACAGCAGGGAACGTATCGAGTGAAACGATCAAGCGCTATGTAGAAGAACAAAAGACAAGGGGGTGAAACCGATGTCACAAACCCTAACCATTAAAATCAAACTGCTTCCAACAAGGGAACAGGCTTCTATGGTCAAAAATCAAGCCATCAAGGATGCAAAAAGTGTATTCAAGAAAGCAAAGAAAAGCAAATTCACGATCGTTCCTGTCCTTAAGAAACCGGTCTGCATTTGGAATAATCAAAACTATTCTTTTGATTTCACTCATATTTCAATGCCACTGATGATGAATGGAAAAGTGGCTAAAACCCCTATTCGTGCTTTATTAATTGATAAGGACAATCGAAATCTCGGCTTGCTGAAACACAAATCAGGTACACTTCGCATCACGCAAAAGTCAGAAAAATGGATTGCACAAATTTCCGTCACTGTTCCAACAAGCGAAAAAACAGGAACAAAGATTATGGGTGTGGATTTAGGTTTGAAAGTTCCTGCAGTCGCTGTAACAGACGATGATCAAACTTGCTTTTTTGGTAATGAAAGACAAAATAAATATATCAGACGTAAATTTCAATCCAAACGTAAGAAGCTGGGTCAACGAAAGAAATTGAACGCGATTGTCAAGCTCGATGATAAAGAACAGCGGTATATGAAAGACCAAGACCACAAGATTAGCCGTGCGATCGTGCAATTTGCGGTAGAACATCAGATTTCTGTGATACGCTTAGAACAATTAGCGAACATCAGACAGACGGCAAGGACGAGCCGTAAAAACGAAAAGAGTATACATATGTGGTCATTCTATCGACTGTCTCAATTCATTGAATACAAAGCGAAGTTAGCGGGTGTAAAAGTGGAGTATGTGAATCCTGCCCACACCAGTCGAACGTGTCCAAAGTGTTCAGAAAAGAATAAAGCACAAGATCGAAAATATATATGTTCATGTGGATTTGAAACACATCGGGATCGAGTGGGTGCGATGAATATCCGATATGCACCTGTGATTGATGGTAACAGTCAATCAGCCTAGATAGCTATATGCTCTGATCTAGGACGAGCTAATGAGCTAGCTCTTGACTTAACAGTCTGCACAAAACAGAAATGGCTTGCGTGCGTTAACTAGTTAGGAATCCCACGGCCTTTAGCCGTGCTGGAGGCTCAAAATGTATACCATCTATTGATTGATATTTTCCATTAATCCCTATTAAATGGCAAGCAAATTATCCGCAGAACTGAGGGGGGTTCGGATGAAGAAATTATTTGATACTCTGTCCAAAACCCTCTTCCTGTACAACTTCAGTATTCGCAGCAGGCTTATCCTCTACTTCCTCTTTCTCGTCCTTTTGCCAACCACAATCATCTCCGTAACGGTATATAACAAATCAGCCGATATTATCACCCGCAATGTCCATACATCGATCGAAAACAACCTGAACCTGGTTCAGGACAATCTGGCCCAGCGCTTTGCCGCTGCGGATAATGCCATGATCTCCCTGTATCTCAATACAGAGTTCGCTGACCTGATCTCCTCCAACCGTCCGACGGACAGTACAGGAATCATCAATGAACTGGCCGCGCTGAACAAGATTCTGGAGACCTTCTCCGGCAGCGGAACAGCGGGCGGCAGCTTTGTCCCTATGCTATATATGCTGAACCGCCCGGAATATACACAGTATAATTTCTCCAGACGGGTGTTCAATATCGATCTGATTTCACTGAAGCCGTGGTACCTCGGCATTCCGGCCAGATCCGATTTCACCGTGGTCGGACTCAGTTCCCTGGACTCCAGGTTCACCCTTAAATTCGCGAAGCGCCTGTTCGGCATCCGCCATGCCCAGCTCCCCTATGTCGGGCTGCTGACCATCGATATTCCGGTAACGGAGTTCGATAATCTGCTGGACCATTACAAGCCCACGGCGGGCAGCCGGATTTATATCGCCGACCAGACCGGGACGATTGCAATCAGCCCGGACGCAGCACTCCTTGGACAGAATATCAGCACACAGGACTATTACAGCCAAATGAAGACCGCAGAAGGCGGCGGTACCCTCCATTCCTTCCGCCAGGTGATCCAGGGGGGCAACATGCTGGTCTCCTACATCAAAATACCCGAAACGGGCTGGACGATCCTCTCTTTCTCTCCTGTTAAAGAGCTTAATGGAGAACTGGCTTCATTCCAGCGTGTCATGTATATCGCCATCAGCATCTGTATGCTCATCTCGCTGATGATGGCCCTGCTGCTGTCGGAGAATATCTCGGCCCCCATCCGCAAATTCATCCAGTCGATGTCCCATGCCGAAAGCGGGAACTTCAACATTATTATCCGCTACCGGCGCAAGGATGAATTCTCCTATTTGTTCAACCGCTATAATAAGCTGCTCCAGCAGATCAAAGCACTCATCGACAAACTCTATGTTACGGAGCTGCGCAAAAAAGAAGCCGAGCTCAAAACACTTCAAGCCCAGATCAATCCGCATTTCCTCTATAACACACTGGATTCGATCAACTGGATTGCAATCAATCATGACATTCCCGAGATCAGCAATATGGTTACCTCGCTTTCCGATTTCTTCCGGTACAGCCTGAGCAAAGGCCGGAATATCATCCCGCTGCGCGATGAGCTGCGGCAGGTGGACAGCTACCTGCAAATTCAGCAGTTCCGCTTCCAGGATAAGCTGGAATACGAGCTGGAGGAGACAGACCCCAAGGTGCTGGAGGAATGCCTGGTGGTCAAGCTCAGTCTTCAGCCGCTGGTGGAGAATGCCATTATCCACGGAATACAGAAGCGGCGGGGCAAGGGCAAAATCCGCATCCGCGTGGTGCGGTCCCAGGATATTCTTTGTGTGTCGGTGTTTGACGATGGGGTGGGCGCAGATCCGGAGCGGCTGAACCAGCTGCTGACCGATAAGCAGCCGGGCAATGAGTCTTACGGCATACGCAATGTGCATACCAGAATCCAGCAATTTTTTGGCGAGGCCTATGGCATCCGTTATTATGCCAATGACGAAGAACAGCGCGGCCTTTTGGCCGTGGTCCGGTTTCCGGTCGTGACTACATGGAACGAGGTGATGGAAGATGCTGACGATGATCGTGGCCGATGATGAGCCATTTATCCGCAGGAGTCTGATCCAGGTGTTCAACTGGCAGGAGGAGTTCGGCATCGAGATTATTGGGGAAGCCTCGGACGGACAGGAGGCCTATGAATTATGTATGGAGCTGCAGCCGGACATTCTTTTTACGGATATTATGATGCCCATGCTGGGGGGCCTGGAAGTTGCCGAGAAGCTGAAGGCCGGACAATGCCGGACCCGTATCATTATTATCAGCGGAGCCCAGGATTTCTCCTACGCTCAAAGTGCGCTGAAGGTGAATGCCGAGGGGTATATACTGAAGCCCGTCAAATTGCCCGAATTACGGGAGGTCTTTCAGGAAGTCGTCTCCCGTCTCCGCGGGGAGAAAGACCAGCAGATGAATGTGGAACAGCTGCGAAGGCAAGTACAGACCCATATGCCGCTGATCCGCGAGAAATTTCTTCAGAACTGGGCTGCAGGGCTGTACCGGGATGAAGGGGAGCTGTGGGAGAAGATCGGCTATTTTCAGCTTCCCTTCAGGCCAGGAGATGTCCTGACGGCAGGAGTGCTGCAGTTGGATGATTATCAGAGCGCGGTCGACAAATTTTCGGAGGATGATAAGCAGCTGCTGTATTTTTCCATTCAGAATATCATCAGCGAATGTCTGGAGCACCCGCCCGGCGGAGTCTCTTTTGCCGCCAGTGAAAATGAATTTATGATCATCTTCGGCCCGGATGAGGGTGCTTCTCCCGGCGAAGGCGCCATCGCAGGCTTCTGTGAAAAGATCATCGGCAGCATTCACAAGTATCTGCGGCTGGATGCTTCCATTGGGGTCGGCAGAGCCTGCACCCGCGTAAGTGAACTGGAGGACTCCTATAAAGATGCGCTGGCTGCGCTGGTGCATACCTTTTATACCGGCAGCCGCTCCATTCTTCACATCAGGGATATCCAGCCCGGTACGGAGACCCTGCAGAGCGCCTTTTTTTACAAATTCCATGCCCGGCTGATGAATGAGCTGAAGGCAGGGCATACCGAGCAGGTGATGGAACTTCTGGAGAAGCTGTTTGACCGGCTGACTGCCCCCAAGCTGCAAATTGATTATGTGCAAAGCATCTGTGCCGAGATGATTTTCACCTCTGCAAGAGCCCTCTATGAGCTGGATGAGGATATTGAGCGGGTGCTGCAGGACCGGCTGACGATTATGGATACACTTTACAGGCATAAGAATTTATCCGGGCTGAAGGCTTATGTGCTTTCTCTTTTTTATGATCTCAGTGCCTATATGGCCGGCAAAAACAGCTCCAGGAACAGCAAAACCATCAACAGGATCAGAGCTATTGTCCAGGAAGGCTACGCCCAAGAGCTGTCCATTGCCCGGATCGCCGAGGAGGTTTTTTTGACCCCCAACTACATCAGCCTTATTTTCAAAAAAGAAACCGGCGAAACGCTGACGGACTACATCACCAGAATCCGCATCGACAAGGCCAAGGAGCTGCTCAGCACCACGGATCTTAAGGTCATGGAAATCTCCGGGCTCGTCGGTTATGAGAATCCCCATTATTTCAGTACGGTCTTCAAAAAGTCCGTCGGTGTGCATCCGCTCAAATACCGGTCGGGCAAGTAGCAGACCAGAAGAATGAACCCTTGCACTTCCGGGCAAGTTAAGGCAAAGACAGCAAGGGAGTGAGTCCGCATGGCGAGAAGAAGCAGAAGATATGCAGTGCCAGGAGTAGCGCAGGGAATGCAGACACTTAAGGCCAATGTAATGAAAAATGAAGGCTTCAGGGTTGATCCGGACCGGCCGGATGATGTCAAATATGAAGTGGCCAAGGAGCTTGGCATCCCTTTGCAGCCAGGCAACAACGGGGCGCTGACCACAGAATCAGCAGGCCAGGTCGGCGGTAAAATCGGCGGTTCCATGGTCCGGGAAATGATCCGCCTGGCCCAGGAGCAGCTGACGAATTCGGAGCAGCAGTCCAGATAATCCGGGGGCGGAGCCAACGCTCCGTCTCCTATTTAATGACGTAGGATTTAACCCCGATTCTGGAGAAAATCTTATTCCGTCCATCACCGTTTCTCTTCAGAGTCACGGCAGACCGGCTGGCCAGAGTCTGTATATAAGCAAAATCCGGGTGCAGCGCTTCATCCGTAAGATAGGCTGATGTCCGGCTCCCCGGAACTCTTTCACGGTTAAGCGATGCAATCATGGCGTTTGCACTTTTGATCCCCAGCCCGTGTCCATAATAGCTGTCATTGCCGAGCATTACCGCATTTTCACCCTGCCATTCCGGCTTATCCGGGTCATGGTCAGGGTTTTTGAAGTATACGACGTCTCCGGGCTCCATTTCCGAGGGATCAAACGTAGTGATCATCCGCAGGTTGCTGTCATAGTTCCAGTCCCACAGGAACAGATCGGTGAAATGCCGGTTAAACGCCTCCTCCCCAATCATATCAATCGTTGCCTTGTAGAAAATCATGACCATCGCCATGGCACATTCGAAAGCATACAGCCGCCCATTTACAAAAATATCGTTGATTGCTGCCGAAGGGGTGACGTCGCTCCGCTGCTGGAACCCGCCGTTCGCAGTACGAATCCAATATTTCGGGTTGCAGCGCGAATCTTTAAATGTGGAAAAATCCGTGCCTCCAACATTCATCGCCTTGGCTGTTTCAATGATCCGTTCCCTCATACTCCGTTCGAATCCCGAGTCAGGACTCCCATATCCATAGGCCACTATCCATTTCCCCTTTCTTGTCACAATAGATAGGTTATTGTACGTGTCGGGCCTCCGGTTGGTGCGCAGCAGTTTGGGTACAGTCATTTTCCTTCCTGAAACCAGCCATTCAGCTGGGCGGTCTCCTCTGTCAGAATATCCAGATAGACCGAGGTGCGGTAATCGGTTTCCTTGAGGCTCCGGCCCGTAATCTCAGCGATCCGGTTCAGCCGGTACATCAAAGTGTTGGTGTGGATATGCAGAAAGGCCGCAGCTTCCTTGAGATTGCCATTTAGTGTCAGATACACAGCGATGGTTTTGAGAAAATCGCTTTTATGCTCCCGGTCATGCGCTTTCAGCGGATAGAGCAGCCGGCTTTTGCGCGACCGGCTCCGCTTCTGCTCCATAATGGCCGGAATGTACGCCCAAAAACCGATTTCCTCATACAGCAGCAGGTGGCGGGCATGATAGGGCAGCAGTTTTTTGACCTCCAGGATGGTCAGCGCTTCCCGGTATGCAGCGGCAGCAGAGAGGTATTCCCGGTAGCCGGGACTGCAGCCCGCCGTCAGAACACAGCTCTCGCTTTGGCCAAGCTCTTGAATCAGCTTGTGTACGTACGAAGACAGCAGCTCCGGATCCTCCACCGGGAACGCAAAGGAGAACAGGAGAATCAGCCGGTTATGCTCGGCGGTCAAAAACAGCAGCCGCTGGCTGGCATCCGTTTCCGCCAGCTGGCGGAAACGCTGTATGAAACGTTCGTCGATGGTCTTGTCACTCTCCAGCACCCCGATGTAATAGCTCTCCGGCAAAAGGATCGAGAAGCCTTCAGCCTCCTGGCGGATACGCGGCTCCGTTTCGTAGTGGGAGGTCAGCAGCTTCCAGAAAAAATCCTCATGCGCCTTCTCCTGCCTGGTCTTCCAGCCGCGCTGCTTCAGCAGGTAGCGGCCGGCAATCCCGGCAGCCTTCTCGACCACGCGCTCGGCATGCCCCTCGGCCAGATTGCCTCTGTCCACGACCCAGATATAGCCGAGGATCTCCTGATGATGCCGGATGCACATCGCCAGCCTTGGACCCAGCCCCACTTCCATGACCGCCGGGATGCGGATGGGATGCGCGGTGTTCTCAAGCTGGTGCATCACACCTTTTTTGCGCAGGCCGATGATGACCGCGTTCGGGACCCGTTTGCCGATAATGGTGGAGATGCGCGCAGGATCGCTCTCGAACTGATGGGAGCTGTATCCGATCACGTGATGATTGCTGTCCTCAATCGTCACCTGCGACTGCAGCGACTCGCTGAGGGTATCCGCCAGGGATTCCATACTGTCAAAAAAACGATCAAATGATGGCTCAGAATCTGTCATTGTCCCCACCCCAACCTGAAAAATAGCCGAAATGTTGTACTACTCGTACTATAAGTGATTTCATTATATCCCGCAGCATTGCGGCTGACTATAGGGTGGCTTGTTAGAGGAAGGTTATGATTTCTAATACAAAAAAACAGCCCGGCTGATCGCTCCCGGACTGCTGCAATTATTGTTCCCTCTGTTCTCTCTGCTTCTGTCTGTGGCGGGTTCACTTGCTCTAGATCAGGGTGAAGCCCTGCTCTAATGCTTGCTCTACTGTGTAGTACTCTTCCCCGAGAGCCTCTGCCACGGCCCGGCAGGTGATTCTGCCATTGGCTACGTTGACGCCGCTTTTCAGGCCGGCATTGTCTTCAATCGCCTTGAACACGCCCTTATTGGCAATTTGCAGCGCATAAGGTACCGTAACGTTGGTTAGAGCCATGGTCGAGGTCTTAGCTACAGCGCCCGGCATGTTGGCTACCGAGTAATGCAGTACGCCATATTTTTCGAATACAGGATGGTCATGTGTGGTTACCCGGTCGATGGTTTCCACAATGCCGCCTTGGTCAATCGCTACGTCAACAATAACCGAGCCCGGCTTCATCGTCTTGACCATCTCTTCAGTAACCAGCTTCGGCGCTTTCGCACCGGGGATCAGCACTGCACCTATCAGCAGATCTGCTTCGGCCACAGCCTTGGCAATGTTGTAAGGATTGGAGATCAGCGTGCTAATCTGTGCGCCAAAAATATCATCCAGCTGGCGGAGTCTGTCCGCGCTGAGATCAACAATCGTCACTTCGGCACCCAGCCCGATCGCCATCTTGGCTGCGTTCGTGCCGACTACGCCGCCGCCGATAATGCTGACCTTGCCTCTGCTGACGCCGGGAACACCGGAGAGCAGGATGCCCTGGCCGCCGTAGTTTTTCTGCAGGAACTGGGCACCAAGCTGCACGGACATCCGTCCGGCCACTTCACTCATGGGTGTAAGCAGCGGGAGTGTCCGTCCGTCCACAACCGTTTCATATCCGATGGCAAAGACGCCGTTGTCCTTCAGCGCGGAAGCCAGCGTTGGCTCCGGTGCCAGGTGCAGGTAGGTGAAAAGGATCAGTCCCGGACGGAAGTAGCTATATTCGCTTTCCAGCGGCTCTTTGACCTTCATGACCATCTCAGCGGCAGCCCATACCGCAGAGGCTTCAGTGATCAGCTCAGCACCAGCTGCAGCATACTCTTCATTCAGGAATCCGCTGCCCGTTCCGGCTCCGGCTTCCACCAGCACTTTATGTCCATCGGCTACCAGACTTACGACTCCTGCAGGTGTAATGGCGACGCGGTTTTCATTATTTTTAATTTCCTTGGGTACTCCAATAATCATGGCTCATCGCTCCTGTCTAATGCGTTTGTCCTTATGTAAAGAATGATAACACATGAATTCCTTTTTCATTTTGGGTAAAAAGAAAAATTTTATCTGCCATGATTGTGTTTTAACACAATGGAGGGTGTGAAAACCCTATGCAGCCCCATGTGTAACTGCCCACCCGGCAGGGGGATCTGACCAACCATCATCAAACCCAACAAAAAGACACCGTCTCCGGTGTCCTTTTCAGCGGGATCTTACATAACATGTGTTAAAATCAACTTCTATATTCACAGGTATAATTCCCCATACACTCAAAGATTAATGTTATGTTTCATGACTTAGATTGCTTGGCTAATATACTAAGTACCGTTTCCAGGACAACATTAACCCCCTGCTCGCATTCCTCATATGAGGTCAGTTCTTCCTCACAGTGGCTTTTCCCGTTGGCACTGGGTACAAAGATCATGGCCGATGGCAGAAAACCAGCCACAAACTGGGCGTCATGCCCCGCTCCGCTGGCCATTTTTTTGCTGCTGTAGCCCAGTGCCGAAGCCGCCTGTTCCACCAATGCGCAGACTGCAGGATCGAACCACACCGTGTCCCGGCCCCACAGCCTGGTCTTTGCGACGGTACAGCCCAGCAGCTCTTCAGGCAGGGCATTTATGATCTCTTCCACTGTACGCACGATGTCCATATCCTTATGTCTGGCTTCAACAGTGAAAATCACTTTGTTCGGGATTACCGTATGAATGTTAGGCAGCACGTTCATGCGGCCCATCGTGAAGACCAGCTCCGAATCCAGCACACCCAGCTTGCTGCGCAGCTCCGCGATCAGTTCGGCCGCGGCAAAAAGGGCATCCTTCCGCATATCCATCGGCGTCGTTCCGGCGTGGTCTGATTCGCCCGTCACCTCAAGCTCATAGCAGGCCATGCCCACGACGCAGTCAACCAGGCCGATGGAGAGGTTTTCTTTTTCCAGCACGGGTCCCTGTTCGATATGCAGCTCCAGATAGGCCGTTGCTTCCTTGATCCGGTTCGCAGCATCCCCCGCATACCCGCTCGCTTCCAGCGCTTCCGCAAAGGTCGTCCCTTCCGTGTCCTTCTTCTTCAGCATCTCTGCCCTGTCGAACTTGCCGGACAACACGCCGGAGGCCATCATTGAAGGCTCGAACCGCGCGCCTTCCTCATTCGTGAAGTTCATCACTGTCACCGGCAGCCGGGGCTTGATGCCATGGTCAACCAGGGTGCGCACCACTTCCAGCCCGGCAATGACTCCAAGCACCCCATCGAAGCGGCCGCCCTTTTTGACTGTGTCCAAATGCGAGCCAATCACCACAGGCGGCCCCGCTTCCGTTCCTTCGAGCGTGGCGTACATGGTGCCCATGTCATCGACTTTTATCGACATCCCCAGCTCTTCACAACACGCAGCGAAATAATTCCGCACCTTTACATCCTGCCCGGACAGCGACAGCCGGGTTACCCCATTGTTCTCCGTACGCCCAAAACCGGCAAAGACCTCAATCGTATCCTTCAATCTCTCACCGTTCACGAATATTTGCTTAACCTGCATGGCCTCTCCCTCCATTTCGAACGCTCGCTACCGCTCCTACAGTTCCAAACTTCCCCTCCGTCACTCTCACCCATCCGCCCGCTTTAAGTTCGTTTTATATAGAGCTCACTGCTTTCTATATATGTTATACCAATCCCCGGGATTTTCATTTTACACTCTGTAATAATTATTTTTGGGAATTGTTCACGGTATGTTACAACGGTCCCGCCGAAGTCTGTTAGAATATGAGCTGTCAGCAAGGAAAACGGGCTGGCTATATATTGTGAAAGGGGAGTTATCTTATGAACACGATTTTGCGCAGCGGCTCAGCCCGGGCAGAGATCAGCAGCCTCGGAGCGGAGCTTGTCAGCTTCACCAAAAACGATACTGGCACCGAATATATCTGGAGCGGGGACGCCGCCTATTGGACAGGCCGTTCGCCGGTGCTGTTCCCGATTATTGGCGCTGTCCGAAACGGCGAGATCAAGGTCGACGGACAAACGTATAAGCTTGCCAATCACGGCTTCGCCAGACGCAGCGAATTTACAATAGTCGAAGCAGACGAGTCCCGCGCGGTGTTCCTGCTCACCAGCAGCGGGCATACCCTGTCCAGCTATCCGTTCCAATTCAACCTGTATATTACATACACGCTGAATGAAAGCACCCTTAAGCTGGAATACCGGGTGGAGAACACCGATGGACAGAACATCTTCTTTCAGCTTGGCACACACCCTGCCTTCAACTGCCCGCTGGATGAGAACGGAAGCTTCAGCGATTATGTACTTGAGTTCTCCGAGAACGAAACGCTGGATCGGGAGTTCCTGAATAGTGCCGGACTGCGGATCAGCGGCCGGTCGGAGGCAGTGCTGAGCGGTGAGCGCATTCTTCCGTTAACCCATGAAATGTTCAAGGACGACGCGCTGGTCTTCCAGAATGTGGCCTCCCGGACGATCACGCTGAAAAGCAAGCTCACCGAAAAAAGCGTCGCCGTATCCTTCGAAGGCTTCCCGGATCTCGGCATCTGGCAGAAGCCGAATGCGCCTTTTTTGTGCATCGAACCTTGGCAGGGATTTGCAGACAGCGATGAATTCCAAGGTGAGCTTTCGGAAAAAGAAGGTATTGTCTCCCTGGCGCCGGGGGATAATTTCACCAGCTCCCTGACTATAAAAATTGATTAACGGCCGCACCCGCCACCACACTTTTCCATCCTGTGAATAAGACAAAGAAGGCCGTCAGTCACCTGTCAGGTGCTGCGGCCTTCTTTGTCTTCATATGATCTTATTGGCTAAGCGTTTCTCCACCTTCGTTCCTCACTGTGAACGTGTGGTCGATGGAAGCTTCCTCAATTTCATTATAAGCCCAGTTTGTTGCCGGTTCGTCAGGCCAGCTTGGGGTTGCGGCACCGTATAATGGTCCGCGTCCGAATAGACGATTGACAACCTTTACGGCCTCAGCACGTGTCAGGTTACCGCCTGGACGGTACGTACCATCCTCATATCCGTTAATAATACCCGCCTTGCTTGCAGCTTCAATGTCTTTGGCAGCCCAGTGCCCAGCCGCATCCTTGAATCCGCCGCCGGATGTAGCGGCTGTAGTATCCAGCTTCTTATATCTCGACGCAATGGCGGCCATCTCGCCGCGGCTGATTGGGGCATCCGGCAGGAACCGGCCTTTTTCGTTGCCCTGCATCAAGCCCGCCTCTTTGACAAATTCAATGGCGCCTTTCGCCCAGTGGCTGTCCCTCACGTCCGGATAGGAGGAGACAGCCGGCGCTGCGGATGCATCGTAGCCGAGGTTTCTTGCCAGTATTGCAGCCATTTCCGCACGGGTAATCGAATGGTTTGGCTTGAAAGTACCATCTGAATAGCCGGTAATGAAGGCTTTGTGATGGTTCTGGTTCTGCTGCAGCAGCTGTGCTGCCTCTGTTGCCGCCAAATACTGCTCCCAGCCTTCCATGTTCAGAATGGTGAATGTACTGAATTTGTCTACATTGAATTGCAGGCCAAGTTCGCCCGGCTTGTAATCAACAATTTTCGCCTTCTTCAGCTCTTTATCACCGTCACTATGCTCGATAAAGATCACCAGATTGGACAGGAAGTCTTCTCTCTCCGGGAGAGTGGCCGGCAGCTGCACGTCACGCAAAGGAAGCGTAATTGTAACCGGTCTGCTCTGCATATTGGTTTCAATAGTCATCGGACGGGCCACAACATCAATTTGTTTGTCTGCTGCTATTTCTCTGACAATCCGCTCAATTCTGGCCCGGTCTTCGACCTCTTTGCGCAGCGACTGGTCTTTAATTGGCACAACATGGAAAAATAGGTCTTCTGTGAAAGTATCCAATGATGACTGTGCTATAAGAATTCTTACGTTATCTGTGAAAATCTCCAGGTTCACGTTAGAATCACCAAGTGTCTTAATCGCATCTTTAGGAACATTCACATTAATATCCGCAACCTGATCCTTCTCATCCGGGATCATGATCCGGGCCGTGTTATCCAAGGTTCCGGTGATTTTCCGGACAACCTCATCCACCCGGTCCATTGTGAAGTTGACCACATCATGCAGAATCCCGCCTGAATCCTTAGTGCGTTGAATGACCGTCTCCGCCAATACAGAGCCTAGCCCCAACTGTCCGGATTCCACCTTCACGGTAATTCGCTCGGTCAACGCTGTCGCAGTTGGTGTGACAGGGTCCGGTGTGGCCGGTGCCGGTGTGGCTGGTGTTTCTGTTGGCGTTGCCGTTGGTGTTTCTGTTGGTTTCTCCGTTGGCTTCTCTGTTGGTTCTTCTGTTGGTTTCTCTGTTGGTTTCTCTGTTGGTTTCTCTGTTGGTTTCTCTGTTGGTTTCTCTGTTGGTTTCTCTGTTGGTTTCTCTGTTGGTTGCTCTGTTGGTTGCTCTGTTGGTTTCTCTGTTGGTTTCTCTGTTGGTTGCTCTGTTGGTTGCTCTGTTGGTTTTACCGTCGGTGTCGGTGTAGCCGGTGTAACTGGTGTCGGTGCCGGTGTTTCCGTCGGCTCTGCCGTTGGTATTGGTGATTCTGTTGGTTCCACCGTTGGCGTTGCTGATGGTTCTGTCGACGGTGTTGCCGATGGTTCTGTTGACGGTGTTGCCGTTGGCGTCACGGTCGGTGTTGGTGTTGGTGTAGCCGTTGGTGTTACCGTAGGTGTTGGTGTAGCTGCAGGCTTGGCCTTAATAACCTTAACCGTGTAGATTTTTACCGTCCCGTCCTCCGCAGTGACCAAAATATCAAATACATTATCCCCTTCAACCAGATGGTTCAGAGAGGCTCCGTCTCTGCCAATGATTTGGCTTCCCGCTTTTGTATCAGCCACTACCGGGTTCAGGGCGATAGAATCCACGTCATTTTCTACCTCTACCGTATACTCGGAAACAGCTGGATCAAAGGCGGGGTCCAAAGCTCCGGCTATTACGCTGATATTGTTCAAATCAGCATTGGAAGAGCGTGATTTCCGGGTGATTTCCACCTCATATACACTTTCTGTCTTACCATCCTGAGCTGTAACCTTTAAGTTTACAGTATTTAGCCCTTCTGCTAATTTGACAAGCATCGGGTTATCTACTGTAACACCATTTACAGTTAACCGCGCATTTATGTCTCCTTTTAGCGCATCCAGTTCTACCTGACTCACTTCATAAGGTACGGACAAGGAATACTTGAAGATTTCAGCTGAAAACTCAGGGTTCAGGATCTCCGTTCCTGCCACAGAACTGACGGCCAAATCCGCAAGAGAAGAATCCTTCGGCAGTATGGCACGATTCACAGTAACTGTATAGGTCATTTGGGTGCTCGCATCAGCAGCCGTAACCTGTACTGTAATTTGATTTGTTCCCTCATCCAGGGCCACAGTGTTTCCAGTGACACCAGTAGAGGCTCCATTCTTTTTCAGGACATAGGTTGCCGCCTCATGATTCGTCACTATTGAAAAATCCATGCTGCTTACACTATTGTCCACATTAACCGAATAATCACTGATCCCTGGCTGGAAGCCCGGTGTTAGTTCGCCAGGGGTAATTCTCATCTCTAAAAGCGCAGCATCTGTGCTTGGATTTCGCACGAGATTAATGGTGTATACCTTCATGCTTCCATCTTGGGCCGTGACATTGACTTCAATCACATTTAATCCTGTAGTCAAAGGCACAGCATTCAGATCTTCGATCCAAACTCCATTCACTGATACGGAGGTGCTTGCATTCGCATCGTCAACAACCGCCTTCAGCTTAGCTGCTGAAACCGAATCCTCCACAGTGCCGTTGTAACTGAGGGTACCCATAACCGGTGTAAGGGAGATCGCATTATCCGATAAGTCAGTCATCGTCAGCTCAAGCAAATTCGCATTGGACGAAGCCGCACGGACGATGGTTACCGTGTATTCCTTGGTAGTTACTTTGTCAGCGGCCGTAACAGCTATTGTAACTACATTTTCACCTACAGCCAAAGGAACCGGCACACCGCCTGCGGACTGGACTCCGTTGATTGTATAAGTAGCCTGTTCGTCACTTGTAGTCGCCGTAACAGCCATACTGTCGATATTATTGGCGACATATTCAAAATAGGTCGAAGTTGTACGGTCAAATCCGCCGGACAGCGGCTTGCCAGACAAGGTGATATTGATTAAATCCGCATCGGAAGATGCCTTGCGGACAATCGTCAGTACATAATTCTTCGCAGTTACACCATCTTCCGCTTGGACCAGAACATTGAACTCGTTGACCCCCACCTGCAGATCGACCCATCTTGGCTGAGCGTTAGGTGTCACGTTGCCGTTCAGACTAACTGTTGCATGAACGTCCTCGGGTGTTGGAGTTACCGCAAGCTCAGACACTTGGTTGTCCACAGTAACGGCATACCGGGTCTGGTTCTTGTCATAAGCAGGGTCGAGCTGGCCGTCTGAAAGAACCAGGCTGGACAGGTCCGCATTGGAAGAAGCTTTTCTGATAATATTTACAAGGGTTGTTTTCTCACGTACGCCACTCTGCGAGACAACAACGATCTTGACTGTGTTCATGCCGACATTCAGGTTTTTGGTGTAGGCTGTATCATCGATATGCACATTCCCGTCTACAGACAGGCCTGCCGCAGCATCCAGCAGCTTCGGAGTGATTTCCAGGGACGAAACCTCATTCGGAACCTCAACCGAATACCCGGTATCATCGTTATTAAACACAGGCGACAATGTCCCTGATGAGACAGTCAAGCCCGAAAGATCGGCCACATCCGAAGGTGCGCGCAGAATGAACAGACTGTAAGACTTCTTCGTCACTCCGTCCTGTGCCGTTACCTCAATCAGATACTTGTTATTGCCTGCTGCAAGATTGGTTATGAAGAAAGGAGTGCCGCTAGGGTGATCCACACCATTCACCTTAATGCTTGCACCTTCAGCGGCTGTCGGAGTAAATTCCGCAGCCGTTACAGCGTTGGCCACAGCCATCGTATAATCCGGCTGATTGGTGTCAAAGACTGGCGACAGCCCATCCGGCGAAGCGGTCAGATTAGTCAGGCCGGCATCACCAGACAGCTTCCTTACAACCGTAATAGTATACGTTTTTACCGTCTTGCCGTCTTCTGCAGTAACCACTACGGAAATTACATTTTTTCCATAGGCCAGGCTGACATTCCCTGTAGCTGCGGCGGATTCGGCCGAGCCGATGCCTATTCCGTTTAGTGTTGCTGCCGCAAACATACTGGACTTGATAACATCCACTTTTAAGGAGCTTACATTGTTCTCAACGGTGGCAGTGTAATTGCCTGTATTGCTGCTGTAGCCTGGAGACAGGGCTATGGCTTGTCCAGTGCCTGAATTGGATACGGAAAGCCCATTTGACGCGGCCAGATTGGCATCATTTTCCGGATAGCGGATCACATCCAGCACATATTCCTTGGAGTTGGTTGAATATTTATCGGCTACTTTTATCTTTACCGCCTTATATACACCCACTGGCAGGCCGCTAACCGTAAACGCCGGGTAGGTTCCCGATACGGTTATCCCAGAGCCATTGTCGGCGTAGGCCGTCACATTCACATCAGCGGGATTCACCGCTCCTACATTAATATTGATGCTGTTGTTCGGACTGTTTCCGCTTTTGTTGGGGACATGCACTTTATTATAGACAATCCCTCTGCTAAAGGCAGGGGCCATCACCCCTACAGCAGGCGTAATGAATTTCAGATCATATTTACCGGCCACTACACTCAGCAAAAAGCTGCTGGTGCTCGAAGTCATTCCATCACTTACGGTGACTTTGATGGTGGAGGTGCCTGTCATATTTGCCGCCGGGGTCAGATTAATGCTTCTTTCCGGGCCTTCACCTGAAAATGTGATGCTGGCGTTCGGCAAAAGCGATGTATTCGATGAGGTTGCACTAAGCGTCAGCACGTCGCCGGCATCAACATCCGTCACCTTAAACGGCTTGGATACAGGTGTGTTCACGGGCGTCACCACGTTGGAGTTAAAACCTGTCCCTGACAGCCATTTGCCGCTGATGATATTTCCGTTTCTTTGGCCCGCGGAGGAATCCTTGGCTACAGCCCCATCGTCAGGATTATTGAACTTATAGTTGACCATCAGATTAGTTTCGGTGCCAGTAAGACTTGTGTTCATCTGGCTCTCAATCTCCGCCTGGGTCTTTGCTTTATTCCAGATACGGTAATCTCTCATGCCGCCAACATAATTGGCATCCTGGGACCATGTGCTCTCACCAATATAATTGTAGGGTCTCTGTATGTTGGAATTGGCAGCGCTGCCTTTGGCCATATCTGTGAGATCCATAAAGCCGCTGCCTTTCAAAATCCCGTTCCAATAGATATAAGCTTTTTTCTCCACAGCATTATAAACAGCGGCTACGTGTACCCATTGGTTCAACGGCAGCTGCTCCGTGGTTCTCACCAGATATGATTTAACTCTGGGACCCTTTTGCGGCAAGGCCTCAAGCGCTAGTCTTCCTGTACTCCCCTCAAATGTCAGATGAAGATTAAAATTATCAGGACCATACGAGGTATCAAAAATACGGGCCCAAGTTGGAGCACTGCTTGCATTTACCCATGTTTCGATGGTAAGAGAATTGGAGTAGATGTTCAAATCCGGAATCGTAACATATCCTACGCCATCGAAATCAAGATAGGTACTGCCGCTAAGCTCAGAAATATACGGTGCATCATTAACTGGCGTAACTACAATCTGCGCAGCTTGTACCGATTCACTATAGCTTTCGGCATCTCCGGTATATTCAGCATTTACATTTACATAATTACTGCTTTGCTCCCCTGAAGAAAGCCATCCCCGATACCGGATTTGTGCGGTTCCGTTCCAATCCTTCTTTGGCACAAAACGGATCATCACATCCCTGCCGAAAACAGCAATCTTGCCAGGGTCCGGTGCCACAATGGACAGCCAGAAGTTTCCTCCTGCGCTGTACTGCCATTGTCCGTTGGTATTATCTACTTCGGTAATGCCAATCCCGTTACTGTTAATGACTGAAACCGATTGCCCGGCAGGCTCCAGCGTATCCTCCATTACTGTATCGAATGGGCCGGATGTCTGCGCTTGCGCAACGTATGGTATACCGTAAAAATTACTAACGATCAGGATCAAAATTAATGCCACGATCAAATGTCTTGAACCCTTTTTGGATTTCACAAATTCAGCCCCATTTATTCTAAGATGTCCGTCCTGTTTACCCTTGACTTTTGCGTCCCTCCCTGGATTTGTATGAAAAAATGCCTATATTTACTGTATCGGATTTTTGCGCACTGCAGTTTATGTCGAATTTATAGAATTTTATGTTAATCATCAAAAAAAGCTATTACTAATTACTCAAAGAAAACCTCCGCCTGGTCCCAGAACCATTTAATCATCAAAATCCAGGTCTTTGACCCGCCGAACCGTGGCTGCCAATAAGTAAACTAAAGTAGTATATACAACCTTTCTCTGCCAATAGTAAGCTTAAGTTAGCTTATAATCCCAGGTTATCATACCAAATATAGAATGGGAGAAATGGATAAGGGAGTGGAGTATATGCAAGGATTGTCAGTGGTTATCTGCACGAGGAATCGGGTACAGGACCTGACACGGTGCATTCATTCTATCACCAAACAGGACATAGGCCGGACCTCCCCCATCGAGGTTATCATTATAGATGACGGCGATATACCCAAAGAAATTCTAAGCGAATTCGAAACGTTATTGACCGCATGCGGTTATTCTTTTATTTATCACAGCAAGACGGACCGGGGATTATGGCTGTCCCGGATCAAGGCGGTGGAACTGTCCACGATGGATAAGATCCTCTTCCTTGACGATGACGTTGAAATCCCCGGACATTATCTGTCCACATTGATCCAAACCTACCTCGACTATCCAAACTGCGCAGGGGTTGGCGGTATTGCCATCGGGATGAGCAACAGCTTCCTGGGCACAATCCGCTGTCTGCTGTCCTTCCAGCAATCTCTATCGAGCGGCAAGCTCTCTCTAAGCGGTCAAGCAGGCTCCATGTACAATTGGCATAAGGCGAGGAAGATCTTCAAGACCGAATTCCAGCACGGCTGCAACATGTCGTTCAAGAAGGAGGCCATTAAGGATCTGGGACCCGTGCCTTGGCTCAAAAGCTACAGCGTCGGCGAAGACATTCTGATGTCACGCATCGCCCAAAAATCCGGCCCTCTCTACATCAATCCCGAACTGAAGCTTCTGCATCACGAGTCACCGGCCTCCAGGGACAACCTTGAAGACGTGGCCTATACCCGGGTACTGAACCATGTGTATCTGCTGAAGGACAAGAAATCAGGTCCTATCGGATATCTTGCTCTTGTCTGGACCACACTTTATCTCATCCTCCGGGAACAGCCCAAAAAAAATGTGGCGGCCATCAAAGGCTACAAAAAAGGACTGAAAGAAATCTTCTCCAGACAGACTGCCGGATAACCGATCACTACTTCAGGAAGGGAGTGGCCGCATGAGCCTAAGCATTGTAGTTCCCATGTATAATTTAGAACATTATGTCGAGCCCCTGCTGAATTCACTCCTGAATCAGAGCGAGAAACGGTTCGAGCTGATTCTGGTGGATGACGGCTCCAGGGACCGGACGGCCCAGGTTGCGGAAGAGATGCTCGCGCGCCACCCCATTCTGCAGGCGAAGCTGATCCGGACGGCCAATGGCGGGGTGAGTGCCGCCAGAAATACAGGGCTGGCCGCCGCAAGCGGCGACTATGTGCTGTTTCTGGACGGTGATGATTACGCGGACAGCAGTCTGGTGCAGCGGGTAGCGTCCTCTACTGCCGGTGGAAGGACGGACATTCTCTGCTGGGGCTATAATCTGGTCCGTGAGGATGGATCAACGATCGTGAGCTTCACTTCAGCATCTTCCGATACTACGGGAAGTGAAGCGCTGAAGAATATTTTTGTGCATAAAACCTTGCGGATCTGGACCGGCAGCATTGCCTTCAAGCGCACCTTCCTGCTGGAGAACGGCATCTCTTATACCGAGCGCTGCGTGAACGGAGAGGATCAGGAGTTCATCTACAAAGCGTTGGCCAGGGCCTCCCGGGTCATTTCCATCCCTGATGTGCTGTCCTATTATCTCCAGCGGACCTCATCGATTACGGGAACGTACAATGTGCACAAATTCGATGTCGTCGCCGCCTTCAAACGGGTGGCTGAGTATTTCAGCGCCCATCCCTTCCATGAGGTTCATACGATATCGGATCTTTTGCTCAACCGCGAAATGACCGAGAACTATTTTTACAATCTCAAGACCTGCCTGAACGGCACGAGCGGCATCAGCACCCGCAAGCTGCTTCATGATATCGAACTCGCCTATCCCGGCGTGAATCAGGAAATGCTGGCGATCATGCGGAATTATCAGGGGGATGACCGGCAGCTTGCCTTTCAGATCAAAGCCTTCTTAATTTCTCCGGCCCTGTACGGGAGGCTGATTCATCTGGACCGCAGCTGGCTGCAGTTCAAACAGAAGCTCAAAGCCGTGATCAGCAGAAAGGAAATTAAGATATGAAGAAGAAAATGATGATCTACGCATACACTGAATTTAATCTCGGCGATGATCTGTTTATCAAGGTCCTGTGCGAACGCTACCCCGATACCCGGTTCCTGCTGATTGCCCCGCGGCTGTATAAAGTGGTCTTCAAGGATCTCGGCAATCTAAAGGTCTATGCCTCCGACTCCGTGCTGTTCCGGGGGATCAACTATTTCTTCCGCAAGCTGAAGCTGCATCCGAATTTCATGCAGAAGTTTCTGGTGGATCAGGGAGACGGCACTGTGCATATTGGCGGGTCGATTTTTATGCAGGGGGAGCAATGGGCCGAATACGTGGCGAATAACGAAAACCTGCGCAACAAAAACAAACCGTATTATCTGATGGGCGCCAACTTCGGCCCCTTTACCGATAAGGCTTATTATGAGGAACACCGGCGGATCTTCAAGGAATATACCGACATCTCGTTCAGAGAGCAGTATTCCTATGATTTGTTCAAGGATATGGGCAACGTCCGAATGGCCCCGGACATTATTTTTCAGCTCCAGTATGATCAGGCCGCAGGAAAAGCTCCGAAAGGGCAGTATATCGCCATCTCGGTGATCAAGCCTTCCTCCAAAGCCCTGAGCGGTTTTGACAACCTCTATTATGAAAAAATGAAAGATGTTGCAATCCATTTCATTCAGCAGGGCTATGCCGTGCATTTTCTGTCGTTCTGCCAGCATGAAGGCGACCAGGAAGCGATCGGGCAGATTCTCGGCCTTATTCCGGCAGAGCTGCAGCGTGAGACACAGGTCCACTTTTATAAAACGGATATCGCTGAGATTCTCGATGCATTGGCAGGTGCAAGCTTCATTGTTGCTTCCCGCTTCCATGCGATGATTCTCGGCTGGGTGTTCGGCAAGCCGGTGTTTCCGGTAGCCTACAGCAGCAAAATGATTAACGTCATGCAGGATGCACATTTTCACGGGCAATATACGGATTTCGCGCATCTGAACGAGGTGACCCCCGAGCAGGTGTATGAGAGCATGGCTCTGAACAGCCTGGATGTGACGCTGCAGGCGAACCAGGCGGAGAAGCATTTTGAGCAGCTTGATGCCTACCTGTCACCGGCACCGCTTGTGGAAGGGAGAAGAAGTTATGAAAGCTAAACGCAGCATGCTGAACCTGGGCTTTGGACTTACGAGCCAGGTCATCACCATTATTCTCGGTTTCTTCATCCCCCGGCTGATCATGGTCAATTACGGCTCCGAGGCCAATGGTCTGATCGCGTCCATCGTGCAGATCATCAGCTACTTCGCCCTGCTGGAAGCCGGTGTCGGCGCAGCTTCGCTGCAGGCCCTATATAAGCCGGTTGCCAAAAATGACTACAATCATATCAATTCGATTCTCGCCGCCACCTCCAGCTACTACAAAAAAACCGGGATCTACTATTTCATCTCGGTCGTTCTGCTGGCGGTCATCTACCCGCTGGTGATCCATTCGGAGATCAACAAGCTGAGCATTATGGCGATTATTCTATTCTCGGGTCTGGGCGGGGCGATCAATTATTACTACCAGGGGAAATTCAGGGTTCTGCTGATCGCTGAGGGCAAAAGCTATATTGAAACCTCTATCGTTACGATTGCGAACATTCTGAACAACGTGGTGCGGATCATTCTGCTGCTGCAGGGTGTGGACATTATTGCCGTACAGGCGTCCTTCTTCGTGCTGACAGTCCTGCAGATCGTCGCCTTCCATATCTATGCGAAGCGGAATTACAAATGGATTGATCTCACCCGGAAACCGGACTTTGAAGCCATCGGGCAAAAAAACTCGGTTATGGTGCACGAGATTTCCTATCTGATCTTCCGCAACACCGATGTGCTGATCCTGACGATCTTCACCAACCTGAAGGTGGTCAGCATCTACGTCATGTATAATATGATCTTCACGATTGTCGACAACATTGTCCAGACCGTCAACGGAAGCATCAAGGCGGCACTGGGTCAGAGCTATCATGAGGGCAAAGAGGCTTTTGTCAAATTCTACGATGCGTATGAGGTCTATTTCATGGGCCTGATCTTCTCCATTCTGACGGTGGTGTATATTCTCATTCTGCCGTTCATGCGCCTCTATACAGCCGGGGTCAACGACGTGGACTATATTAACTTCTGGCTGCCGATTCTGTTCGTAGTCATCAAGCTCCTGACCAATGCCCGCACATCGTCCAACAATCTGATCACGATTGCCGGACATTTCCGCAACACCCAGTTCCGTTCGATTATGGAGTCAGCCATCAACCTGGGCGCTTCGATTATCTTCGTCCTGTTCTTCGGGATCTACGGTGTGCTGATGGGAACCATCGCGGCGCTGCTGTACCGTTCCATCGATATTGTGGTTTACGCCAGCCGTGTGCTGCTGGAACGCAGCCCCTGGGTGACCTTCCGCAGATGGCTGATCAATGTCGCCGTGTTCGCGGCTATTGTCTTTATCACCACCAAGCTCGACCTTAGCATCACTTCGTATACCGGCGTCATTCTATGGGGCGTAGTGCTTGGCCTGGTGATTCTGCCCATTTACTACATCGTCGGCTCTCTGATGGAACGCGAGGTTTTCCTCTACGCCTGGGGCTACGCCAAACGCTTCAGAACGAAGCTGAAGCTCAAGCGCAGCAAGGTTACGGCGAGCCAGACGTAGGATGGGTAGTTGTGGGGGGCACATGCCGGGGAACGCCAGGGTGGGATAGCTGGGCGTGGGGACACATGCCGTGGGAACGCCAGACGTAAGATAGCTGGCGTGGGGACTCAAGTCGTCGCGGAGATAGATAGTCGTGAGGCTACTAGTTGCGATAGTAGTTAGTTGTGGGGCCCCCGTCGTGGGGGCGGCTAGTCGTGACCAACTTTTAGCCTGCGTCCCATCCTCCTAATCCCCCGTTAAGTGGAAAAAAGGAACTTAATTTTCCGTTTTCAGCGCTTTTTTGAGATTTAAGTGGAAAAAGTAACGTTAATTCCTGCCATATCGCCAAAACTAGCCTATTTGCGCTGATTTAGGTGTACTTTTTCCACTTCGCATTTACAGCCCCCCTGCTCCGGCGAAATTAAGTGTAGAAAATCCCACTAATCCAATCCATAGGCGGACATAAAACTTAGCTCATGCTTACGAAGTAAGTTTTGTACGACGGAGATACAAGGAAGCTTAACCTTACAAAACTTTGAGGAGGTCTATTTATGGCTCACAGCGAGGAACTGCACCAGGCCGGATACCGCCTGCTGAACCAGCTCAACGAAGATATACAGCATCCGCCCGCCGGGGCGCTGTCCAGCGAAGAGCTTATACGGAGATGCAGGGACCGCATAGGCAGCGAAGCCGGCGCCGGGGTCCGGGAGAACCTTGAAAATCTGGCCGGGGTGATTGAGGCCTACCTGTCGCAGCGGGCATCGGAGGACGCACTGGATTATTACTTGTCCCGGCAATTCAACATTCAGGCCGTGAATATCCTTGAATTGATGAAAGGTCTTGCTGAGCTAAGAGCGGACCGCGGAGAGCAGGAGATTCTTTTTCCTTCCTCTGCCGCCCCTTCTACCCTCCCCAAGGTCAGTGTAATTATCACTACTTATAATAGAAAAGAATTCCTGCACCAGGCCGTTCAGAGCATCCTGCAGCAGGATTACCCCCATAAAGAGATCACGGTGATCGACGACTGCTCCAGCGATGGCACAGCAGAACTCATGAGCCGGAGCTTCGGCGATGATCCGCGGGTGATTTTCATGCAGAACGAGACTAACCAGGGCCCGGGCCATAATCGGCGCAAGGCTCTTGAAGCCCATGGCGACGGAGAATATACGCTTTTCCTGGATGATGATGATTATCTGATTGACCGCAGCTATTTCAGCAAAGCTGTCTATTTTCACCAGCAGCATCCGGAGATCGCTTTTGTGGCCGCGAATGTGTTCCTGGAGTATTCGAAGACGGAACAGCTGAAACCGTCCAGCCTGCGCTTAAGCCGGATTATCCCGAAGGAGGCCTACTTCAAAAATTTTGAACAAAAAGGCTATCCCAAACCAGCTTCTACCCTGACGGCCATCTTCAAAAGAGACACGCTGATGAAAATGGACATCCTGAACATGAACATGGTCAACGACGCCTCCATCTACCTGCGCGCCCTGCTGATCGGGGATGCCGGGTTTATCGACACCTTTGCCGGAGTGTACCGGATTCATGGAAACAATATTACCTTTAACCTCAGCCAGTCCTTCCTGATCGAGAATCTGGAGGAAAAACGGCTGATCCGCAACATGGCCATCGAACGCTACGGCTACAGCAAGACGGAAATGAACGAATGGTTCAACCACAACGTGTATGACACCATTTCGTACTACCTGATGAATTCCGCCAAAAGCCACACCGACTTCAAGTCCATGTACAGCTGGGCCAGCGACCACTGCCCTAAGGCTTACAGCCAATTGAAGCGCCAGTTCCGCACCAAGCTGATGAAAAAGCAGCTCCTGCGTGTATCGTTTGTCCGGGCATTGCTGAACCGGTAGATTAATACCCATATCCATCGGATAAAGTAAAAAGACACCTCAAAATAGGTGTCTTTTGTTTTACCATCACATTGAAATAGTATATACGTCGACTTGGTGTAATTGGAACATTCGTCGATAAAAAGCTGAACATCCCCAAGGAAAGAGCCTTGCGGACCTCAGATTCCTTATGGAAAGTGTATTGAAGCAAGTTATCGAACCTGATAACCAGAAGAATGGTAAATATAGGTCTGCCTTGTGGGACTTAGAGAAGCGATATCCAAAATACAGCCTGCAAATGGTCAAGTCAGAGGATGAATACCATAAATAAAAAAACAGCTCCACTTACGAAGCGGAGAAGGGTTGTCTTCAAAGTGCAGCCAGCTCTACTACGCCTCCTTCAGCAGTCGATCCAGCAGCCCGAACGCCGCTTCCAGCTGCACCTTGGGAATGCCGCTGTACAAATCTCCAATGTTCAATTCGTAAGCACAGGAGAACTCGCCGGTTTCCTTCAGACGCGGGGTAAATCCGACACCGGTCTCTTCGCTGACTGTGATCAGAACCGGTTCGACCTGCTCCCGGGACAGGGCAAAATGCACATGGAACATATTCGACACCGGCACTTCCGGCAGGGTGACAACCTTATGGCAGGCGTTGAACCGCTCCGCAAGCTCCTTAGCGTCCGTATAATATTGCCCCATCTTATCCACCCTTTGGCGGTAATAGTACCTGGAAGGAATGATGTATGGATACAGGCTGATCAGGTCGCCGCCATGCCGCCGTTTCCAAATCTTCGATTCCCCGGTAAAATCGGCGCTTCCCGCAAGAATAGCCCCGGCGATTCCGCCAATGCCTTTATAAAAAGAAATATATACGCTGTCAAACAGGCTACAGACTTCAGCGGCAGTTTTGCCGTAGTACGGCAGCACTTCAAACAAGCGCGCACCGTCCAGATGCAGCATAATGCCCTGCCCGCGGCAATAGGCGGATATTGCTTCAAGCTCCGCATATTCCGGCAGCTGTCCGCCAATCTCGCGCTGCGGCAGCTCCAGCAGGAGGCAGGCGATCCCGGCACCCATGTTTTGTACATCTTCGAGTGTAATCAGACGATCTTTTTCCGCGAGCAGCAGCGGCTGCAGGTGATGCAGTTCTTTTAACCCATCCTGCTCATGAATTTCCAAGTGGCACAGCGGATGGTACGCTACGCGCCTGCTGCCCTTGCGGTCACTCCAGATTCTAAGCGCAATCTGCTGCGCCATCGTGCCGCTGGGAAAAAACACAGCCGCCTCCTTCCCCAGCACCTCCGCCATCTCCGCCTGAAATTCCTCGATCACTTCCCCTGCACCGTACATATCACTGGCCACATGGTCTCCAGCCCCGGCAAAAGCCTCCTTCAGCACCCGGACCTCCCGTTTGCCGTGGCCTCCCAGCTGCACAGGTGCAGCGTTAAAAGCTTCCGATAACGATTTGCCCTCATCCCTTAATGTTTTGCTGATATCCATGCTCTACTTCTCCTCTCTAACCTGCCTGCGTCTAACCAATCTGAGAAAATTATATCATTTTCTGCCGCAAATCCTCTTTTTTTCGAAAGTTCACGTTTTGTCCCTGCTGTTCAGATGAAATTAATGCACCGCTGTGCTACAATATTGAAATTGCAAAGGCAATCGCTTAGGGAGGTTTATTATAACACCATGCTCATTATTGGTATCGCCGGCGGGACCGGCTCCGGCAAAACGACGGTAGCGCGCTCCGTCATTGACCGTTTGGGAACAGATAAAGTGACGTTCATATCTCAGGATAACTATTATAAAGACCATTCGTACCTCAGCTTCGAGGAGCGCGGAGCGATCAATTATGATCACCCGCTTGCTTTTGACAACGGGCTGCTGATCGAGCATTTGGATTGCCTCAAGGCCGGACAGGCTGCCTATGCCCCGGTGTATGATTTCACTATTCATGCCCGCTCTACCGACAAAACCGTTGAACTGCTGCCGAACAACATCGTCATCGTGGAAGGGCTGCATGTCCTCTCCGACGAGCAGCTCCGCGAGCAGCTTAATATTAAGGTTTTTGTCGATACGGACCCGGATGTGCGCATCCTCCGCCGTGTGCTGCGGGATATCGAGGAGCGCGGACGGACCATCCGTTCCATTCATACCCAGTATTTAACTACGGTCAAACCGATGCATGAAGCTTTTATCGAGCCATCCAAAAAATATGCCGACCTGATTATCCCCGAAGGCGGGCAGAATGAAGTGGGCATCCAGCTGCTGTCCGTGCTCACCGAGAAATATCTGTCGGGCGACCATCAGTGGACTGGCAAGTAAGGGTACAAGTTTAGTCAAGGCTGCCGGGAGCTCCCGGCGGCTTTTTTGGTGTGAACCAAGCGCCGTTAACTTTGATATAATTGGGATAAACATTACAGAGGGACAGTGGTTTCATCATGACGCTGATGGACGAACTTGTTCTCGTATATTTGAGTCATTCCTCCGGGCATTTGCATATCAAACGGAATCGGACCCGGAGGGGAAGCTGGTTGATGACTCAATGGATACAAGCCTTCCGGAGCTTTAAAGATGTGCTCTATGAACTTGATCTCTGGGATGAATGGAACGCCTCTTCCCTGCATCTATAAACCCCGCTTGAATAGGAGTGAACGGTACATGAACCTGGCTGATCTGAGCAGAAGCATTAGCAGTGTGATTATGGCAAGAGGAGAGCACTACCTCCGCTCCGGCTATGTGGAGTCCGTACGTGAGTTGAAGCCCGGTCTCTACCGGGCACGATTCGCCGGAACTGAGCTTTACGAAGTGCTGGTGCAGCTTGGAGAACAGGATAAGGTGCTTTCATCCTCATGCAGTTGTCCATATGATATGGATGCAATCTGTAAACACCAAGCCGCGGTGCTGATGTATCTAAGGGACCATTTACAGGAAAACGCCAGCCCCGCCGGATTCGAATCAGCCCCGGCTGCAAGTCTGCAGCAGATGCTGGAAATGAAGGGCAAAAGCGAGCTGGTCTCCCTGCTCTTATCCCTGGCACTGGCTTCGGAACAGACAGAGCAGATAATCCGGATCTACTTATCCGACGCTCAGAACAGTGATGGAATTGGAGACTATCGGGATTTGATCCGCTCTTATATTAACCTGTATGCGGACAAGCATGGGTTTGTGGGCTGGGGAAAAGTGGACAAGGCTCTGCAGGGCGCCGAACTGGTCGCTGCCAAAGCAGTTCAGGTCTTTGAAGAAAATAATCCGCTCCAGGCGGTGCGAATCAACCTGTGCATCCTTGAAGAAATGCTGGAACTTCTTCAAGCCTCCGATGATTCGGACGGCACCGTGAGCGGCATGATTGAGGACAGTCTGGATCGTATCTTTGAGGTTGCACAGCTAGGAGAGCAGCTGCCGCCAGAGACTGCAGAGACGCTGTTTCATCTGGTACTGGACATGACGCAGCATCCGGAAATTGACGGATGGCCGGACTGGCAGCTTGATTTGCTCCGATGTGCTAACGAGCTGGCCGTTTCAGAGGATTTGCAAGCGCTGTGGGATGAACAAGCTGAGCTGTTAGGTCAAAGCTCCGATACAAGCTCCTGGAGCAGTCAGTACTTCGCGTCCGGCGTAGCTGAAATCCGTCTGGAACAGCTAAATAGGCAGGACAGTGGTGAAGAATTGCAGGATTATCTGTACAACAACCTGCAATACTCCTCCTTCCGCGAGCAAGCTATCCGTCTTGCGCTCGACGCCGCCCGGTATGATGAAGCGATTCGCTTAGCTGAAGAAGGGGAAGCGCTGGATAATGCGAACCATTTGCCAGGACCTCTTAAGAAATGGAAGGAACTGCGGTATGAAGCCTATAAGTTGTCGGGAAATGCACTGGCTCAGCGGGATCTCGGCATGGAGCTGCTATGTGATGGAGATTTATCCTACTATCCTGCCGTTAAATCTGCGTATCCGGCTGCGGAGTGGCCGCCAATCTATAACGCGATATTGGACAGACTGGAGCAGCGCTGGTCGTGGAATAATGTATACACGAAGCTCTTGATACAGGAGAAAGAATTCGACCGGCTGCTGAAGTATGTGCATGAGCATCCAAGGGAGATTGAAGAATATTATCCGCATCTTCTGGCCGACCACCTTCAGGAGGTGGTCGCCATTTTCCAGTCTTATATCAAGCAGTCTGCTGCTGAATCTTCTACGCGCAATCACTACCGGCAGGTCTGCGGGACCATCCGGAAGCTCCGCAATGCCGCCGGTTCCGCGACTGCTGAACTGGTCGCGAATTCACTGCTGGCCGAATACCCCAATCGGCCAGCCTTTAAGGACGAGCTGACCAAGCTGCTGGAGAGCTTTTGAGTAAACTTCAATCTGCGCGGAACGCATTGAAGCAGCTATCCGGCGCCCCCGGAGGCCCCAGTGCTGAAACAACGGCTGCACTTTTGCTGTTGTTTCAGCTATTTCCGGCTATGATGCGCCTAACAACGGCATTTTTACTGTTGTTGCAGCCATTTCCGGCCTCGGCGTGCAAAACAACGGTATATCTGCCGTTGTTCCCCTATTCCGCCATCCGTCTGAGTAGATGCCCCTACTTATAATAGGGTTCATGCTTACACTCCAGTTACGGGAGCTTGAACGGGAGGGCATCATTCAGAGAAAAGTTTATATGGAAATTCTGCCCAAAGTGGAATAATCACTAACTGATTTTAGAAGGATGTCAGAACCGATCATACTATCAGTTTGTTCGGAAAGATCATTTTTGAAGTTTCAATAATCAGCCGCCAGGAACCGAAAATACAAACAGCAAGCTACCGACCGTTCGGAGGCTTGCTGTTTGTATTTATATTCGCATCCCGAAGCTCAAAGAGCCGTTTATGTTGCATCTGCGGACAAGCAGGCAATCCGTGTCAAGCGGGATTCATCGACGGTGACCCCCAGCCCGAAACCTACGGGAACGGAGACAGCCCCGTTCAATACCGTAAGCACTCCTGCGGGATCGTCTTCGGGACGGACCCGCTGAAATCCCCACACTTCAAAGTGGCTGGCTCGCGAAGCCGATGCGATTTGCAGCAATGCGGCCGTAGCGAGCCGCCCCTCGTCCATTTGCCCCAACATATACGGGATGCCGAAGGATTCGGCAACTGCCATCATCCGCTGCAGGTTTACGACCGATCCTGCCTTTACGAGCTTTAAATGGACAATATCGGCTGCGCCTTCAGCGGCAATCCGGGCGACATCCGCGCACGTACGGCAGCTCTCGTCGGCTACAACGGCGGCTCGGGTTTGCTGCCGAACCTGCTTCAGACCGGAGAAGTCATCGGCGGGTACGGGCTGTTCCACCCACTCTACGCCGAGTGCTTCAAATTCTCTTAAGCGAAGGACCGCTTGCTTGGGCGTCCATCCCTGATTGGCATCGACACACAAAAGGACTTCTCCGCCAAGCCCGAACGACTCAATAACGGCTCTCGCCCGCCGAACCCGTTCAAGGTCCCCGGCCCGGTCCGGGCCGACTCTCAGCTTAATGGTCCGAAAGCCGTCCTGCAAATACCGGGCGGCCTCCTCCTCGGCTTCATCCGGTGTGCCGAAGGCAATTGTAGCGTCGCTAGGGATGGAATCACGCATCCGTCCCCCCAGAAGTTCGGCTGCAGACACTTTCAACAGCTTGCCCGTGAGATCCAGCAGCGCAATGTCGACTGCGGCGCGGGCCGCGCTGTTTCCGTTAATCAGCCTGTCCAGCCCGGCGTTGATCCTATTTCTGTTCATCACGGGCTTTCCGAGCAATGCAGGGCCAAGTGTGTGGGTAAGAACGGCCGCGACCCGTTCGGGCGTGTCGCCGGTAACATATTCGCAGTTGCCGCGAACTTCGCTCCAGCCGCAGACGCCCGAATCAGCTGTAATGCGCAGATAGATTTCTTTCAGATGTGTGACGGTCCCGGAGGAGGAATGGGTGAATGGCGGAGAGAGCGGAAGGTCATATCTGAACACATCAATTTGTGAAATAAGCATAGCTGACACCTCGTTTTTTTGCTCGACATTATGTAAGAAATTATAACATATCAGATGTGTGGGTCACGAAAAATAGATTTTCGAACCGAAAAATTGGATAGATGACTGATATTTGATCAAATTTCACTGTAATTATAGTCATATATGAGCTCGATTGGCAACAAAATATCGACAAAATCTTTATATTTTCGACTTCATGGAAGATATTTCGGTTTAATGTCAGTTATATTAACAATTTGAGATATTTTTATTGACAGGTCATCGAAACACCCTTTACAATGTGACCTATGTCACAGGTCATCATTGATCGTTGATATTTGATCAAATCTTTGATCTTGAAATTTCACGAAAGGAGATGCTGAATGATTGAGTAGAATTCCAACCTTTGTAACCGCGTCGGAGCATGTGTACTCCATTCTGAAGCAGTGGGTGCTATCCGGCGAATTGGCGCCCGGGGAGCGAATCGACCAAGATGCTGTCGCCTCCCGCCTCGGGGTGAGCAAAATGCCGGTCCGCAGCGCCCTGGACAAGCTGGCGGCCCAGGACCTGGTACTGCTGCATTCACACAGGGGCGTAACGGTTACCCCGTTGTCGGCGCAGCATCTCGAGGATATTTATCTGGTGCGTTGTAATCTGGAAGGATTGGCCGTACAACTTGCGACAGAGCTGCTGAAGCCGGAGGATGTCACCCTTCTTAACAACATGATTCAAAAACAGGAGGACCTGGCCAATCACCGAAACCCCGATACTGAAGCCATCCTGGCCGCCAACCGCGAGTTTCATCTATTCATTTACAGTCTCGCGCAGCGTCCGGTGCTGTTGTCGATCATTGAACGGTTATGGGAGCAGAGCGAGCGCTACCGCCGTATTCTTTTAATCCAGCCCGGAATGGTTGACGGTTCCCTTAACGAGCATCGCCGGCTGGTGGAGCTCATGACCCACAGGCAGGCGGAGGAAGCCAGCCGTTTCCTGGTAGAACACAATAGGAAGACTCAGCAAGTCGTACTAAGTGTAATGCATAACAACGAGAACAGTGAGGAGAGGTAAACGTGATGATGAAAAACACCAAGATGCTTGTTTGTGCGATGTTGGTACTGATGGTTGCGGTGTTGAGCGCGTGCTCCGGGACAAACGGTGCAAACGGAGGACAGGCCTCTTCCCCGGCCGGAAGCAGCAATCCGCAAGAGACGGCATCGGCCGCTGCCCCGTCTTTTTTGGTCGAAAAAGGGGTTCTGACCTATGGCACGGCCGCTACGTTCCCTCCTTTCGAATACATGTTGAACAATGAGTTCACCGGCTTCGATATTGAACTGGGACAAGCGATTGCGAAGGAAATGGGCGTGGAGGCCAAGATCCAGTCGATGAACTTCGACGGTCTGATTCCGGCGCTGCAAGGCAAACGGATCGACATTATCAATTCCGCAATGTATATCAAGCCTGAGCGGGAAGAACAAGTGGATTTCATCCCTTATATGGGACTTGCCGATTCGATCGTCGTGAAGAGCGGCAATCCGCACGGTATTAAAAGCATGGATGATTTGTCCGGTTACACCGTCGCTGTAACACGCGGAGCTGTTGAGGAAATCAACGTGCGCGAGCACAATGTAAAACTGAAGCAGGCCGACAAGCCGGAAATTAAAATCCTGGCACTTCCAACTGCCAATGACGCCGTACTTGCAACCGAGCAGGGCCGTGCCGACGCATTCCTCCACTCTTCTCCGGGAGCCGCCTATCTGCAAGAGGAGAAACCGGGCGTATTCGAAATCGCCGGCTCCTTCGGCGCGGATACGAAGATCGGAATCGCCGTTCGCAAGGGTGACACTGAAACGAAAACGGCGATTGAAGCAGCGCTGAAGAAAGTCGTTGAGAACGGCACCTATAAACAATTGATGGAAAAGTACCATTTGCCGGCTGAGATGAGTTATTTCAAGTAACATACAGCACTCTGAATAACACAGCCGCCGGATTTGCGTTAACGGATTTTATCCCGCCCGAATCCGGCGGAAGCTGTAATAAGGAGGTTAGAAAATGGAATTTGCAGAAGGCGTTTGGGCGTATCTCGGGTCCCGTGCTTTTCTGGATGGAGCCATAAATACGATGAAGCTCACGCTGGTGTCACAGATTGTCGCTGTCCTTCTTGGATTCATCATTGCGCTTGCCAAAATGTCAAGGTGGAAGCTTCTGCAGGGCTTGGCAACCTCCTATATATGGATTTTTCGCGGAATTCCTGTGATGGTTCAGCTAATCTTTGTGTACACGGCGCTGCCCCAGTTCGGAATCAGGCTGACCGGGTTCCAGTCGGCATTCGTCGCACTCGCGCTCAACGAGGCGGCCTATATGGCGGAAATCGTCCGTTCCGGCCTCGCGTCGGTGGGTAAAGGGCAGCATCGCGCCGCCAACGCCCTTGGCATGAACAACTGGCAGCGGATGAGATACGTCGTTCTTCCCCAGGCGTTTCGCGTCATCGTACCGCCGACGGCCAACCAGTTTATCGGCATGCTAAAGACCTCGGCGATGGCCTCGGTTGTAGGCTATACCGATCTGCTGTTGACCGCCCAACAGACTGCGAGCGCCAACTTTGATTACGTGGATACGCTGATCGCGGCCGTTATTTATTATCTTGCCTTTACGGCGCTGTTCACACTTGTGCAATCTTACCTCGAGCGGCGGATGGATATCACCCGTTCACGAAACCGCAAATCCCCCTTGTTCTCGCTGATGAAGCGCGGGAAGTCAATCCTATAACCTGATCATGGAAGGAGGTCAACATTGTGCTGCAAATCGAGCAGGTGTCCAAGCAATACCATGGCGATCCGATCCTAAAAGAGGTCTCTTTCGATATTCATGAGGGAGAACGGGTGGTAATTATCGGGCCTTCCGGTTCCGGCAAGTCAACGCTGCTGCGTTGTGTAGCGGGGCTTGAGCCCATCAACGGCGGACAAATCCTGTACAATGGGCAGGACGTCAACGGTTCACGGCACGCAAAAGCGGAGATCGGCATGGTTTTTCAATCGTTTGATCTGTTTCAGCATTTGAACGCGATCCAGAATATTATGCTGGCTCCGAGAGTGGTGCGGGGCGAAAAAGAGCAGGAAGTCCGGTCGCGCGCGGTTCAGCTGCTGGAACGAGTACGTCTGAGAGACCGGGCGGAGCATTATCCTGAACAGCTTTCCGGAGGGCAGCAGCAGCGCATCGCCATTGCGCGGGCGCTCGCCATGAATCCGAAGCTGATGCTGTTCGACGAGCCTACCTCGGCTCTTGATCCTGAGATGACAGCCGAGGTACTGGACGTCATCTCCGATCTGGCCAGAGACGGAATGACGGTCGTCATCGTCACGCATGAAATGGAATTTGCTCGCCGGGTAGGCGACCGAATCATTTTTATGGACCAGGGGAAGGTTGTCGAGGATCTGCCTTCTTCACAGCTTGGAGAAGCCGGTAAACATCCCCGTCTGAAGCAGTTCCTTAACCAGATCACACAGTACTGATGAAGCAAATAGATAGAATTCATATGCTTAAGGAGTGAAGCGCTTGGAAACCGTTAAACTGGCGCTGGTGCAGTTCGAAAGCGCGCTGATGGATGTTGCCGCGAATGTCCGGAAAGGCCTGAGGTTCGTTGAACAGGCTTCGCGGCAGGGGGCCGGTCTGATCGTGTTCCCGGAGCTGTTCGTCACCGGGTACAATACCGACGTGATCAGCCACCGCTATCATGAGCTGGCCGAGGATATCGACGGCCCGACCGTCTGGGCGTTCCGGGAAGCCGCCCAGACGCACAACATCAACATTGTAATTCCGATGGCCCTTAAACAGAGCGAGGGCGGGACTGCCAATGGCGCCGTTATCATAGACCGGAGCGGAGCCATTGCGGGCACTTACAGCAAGGTTCATCTCTGGGAGGATGAAAGAAAGTATTTTAAACCCGGCGATATTTGTGCTCCGTATGAGCTCGATTTTGGCAAGCTTGGCGTCCTGATTTGTTACGATGCAGGGTTCCCGGAAGCGGCGCGTACCCTTGCTCTGCAAGGGGTGAAGCTGATTGTAACGCCATCGGCGTTTTCACTGGAAGACAAGCACAGGTGGGACATTTATTTTCCGGCAAGGGCACTTGAAAACACTTGCTTTGTGGCCGGCATCAACGGAGTAGGCAGCGAAGGCGGTCTGCGGTTGTTCGGCAACAATAAGCTCGCGAATCCGCGGGGCGATCTGATTCTGAACGGGGATCTGAATGAAGAGGCTATGCAGGTGCTGGAAATCGATCTTAACGAAGCGGCGGAATGTTCGAGGCAGATCCCGTATTTAAGAGATTTAAGAATGGACACTTACGGCTATCAGGCTTGAAATATGAGGCCAGGAAGAGAGGTAGACAATATTGGGCAGCACATCATTGATATTTTCCAGGAACGAATTTCACTCCCGTCTTCATAACGTACAAAGCGAGTTGGGACTCAAGGGGCTGAACGGCATGCTGATTCATACCCCTGAAAATATTTTTTATCTGACCGGCTACCAGAGTCCGGGCTATTATATGTACCAATGCCTGGTCGTTCCGGTTTCCGGCGACCCGGTGCTCGTGCTTCGGAGAGGCGAGCTTTCCAACGTTCAAACCTACAGCTGGCTGCCTGAAAGCCAAGTCAGAACGTATGACGATACAAATGATCCGGTCGCCCTGACCGCAGATACGGTAAGAGAGCTCAGCATCGCTCCCGGCGCACTCGGCCTGGAGACCGGCTCCTGGTTCCTGCCTGTCCGGAGCTATCAGAAGCTTGAGAAGATGCTTGGCGGTTTCAAACTCACGGATGCTCAAGGAACAATTGAGGCTTTCAGAGTCATCAAATCCCCGGCAGAAATTGCTTACATTCGTGAAGCCTGCACGGTGGCCGACCGTTCGATGCAGGCCGGGCTGGACGCAATCCGGGCCGGGGTGAATGAAGATGAGGCTGCCGCGGCGATGTTCTCCGCCATGATTTTGGCCGGGGGCGAGTATCTGGGGATGGAGCCGTTTATTTCCTCCGGCTTCCGTTCAGGCAATATGCATGCCGCATGGGGGCACAAGGTTATTGGTGACGGAGAGACACTTCTGCTGGAAGTGGCCGGCGCCCGCAACCGGTACCACGGCGCGTTGATGCGGGCTGCCTATACCGGTACGCCAACCGATGAGATCAAGCGGGTGACCGGGGTATGCATCGCTTCTTTGAACGCCGCGCTTGAGGTCATCCGGCCGGGCGTTACGGCCGGAGAGGTGGATGAAGCCTGCCGGGGAACTATCGAGAGAGCAGGACTGTACGAGCAGTTCCGCAAAAGAACCGGTTACTCGATTGGCGTCGCTTTTGCTCCGGATTGGGGGGAAGGCCATATTATGAGCCTCCAGCGGGACGATTCGCGCGTGCTGCTGCCGGGCATGGTGTTCCACATCCCGCCGGCCCTCCGCGTTCCTAACCACTACGGCGTCGGATTCAGTGAAACGATTCTGGTAACTGAAACCGGCTGCGAAGTGCTGACCAAGCTGCCGCGGGAGCTGACCCTAGCGAAGGGGGGAAACGCATGAGCGGACAATTCGCAGGAAAAACCGCGCTGGTAGCGGCGGCAAGCAAGGGTCTTGGCCGTGCCGTGGCCTTCGAGCTGGCACGTGGTGGAGCGAAGGTAGCGCTGTTCAGCCGTAATGCCGCGGAGGCTGAAGACACAGCTGCGGAAATCACCGCCGAAACGGGAATGCCCTCACTTGGCCTTCAGGCCGACGTCTGCTCCGCTTCCGACTTGTCCCGCTGCGTTGAAGAAACGTTCTCCGCTTTTGGCGGTCTGCACGTTCTGGTCACCAACGCAGGGGGGCCACCCGCCGGGAACTTCGAGTCACTCAAAGAGGAAGACTGGAAGTATGCCTATGAGCTTACCGTATTGAGTGTGGTCCGTCTCATCCGGGATGCGCTTCCGCATTTGAAGGAACAGGGCGGCGCAATCGTCAATCTGGCTTCATCCTCGGTCAAGCAGCCCATTCCCGGTCTGACCCTCTCCAATGTGATGCGGACCGGCGTGGCCGGACTCAGCAAGACGCTGGCAGAGGAGCTTGCCCCGTACGGCATCCGGGTGAATACGGTAGCTCCGGGCCGGATCGACACGGATCGAGTCCGTTCCCTGGACCGTATTCGGGCGGACAAGGCAGGAGTTGAACCTGAAGCAATAAAGGCGCAGAGCGAGAGGCAGATTCCACTCGGGCGTTACGGGCAACCGGATGAATTTGCCCGCGTGGTGGCGTTCCTGTGCTCGGACGGAGCGAGCTATGTAACGGGACAGACACTGCTGGTAGACGGCGGGATGGTGAAATCGTTATGAGCGAAGGCCTTCGTATGGTGGAGCCGGTGATCCGCTCCGAGCGGGTCATCCAGCTGCTGGCGGATCTGATCGGCTTTCAGAGCGTGAACCCAGGCGGTACGGAAGGAGACGCGGCGGCATATGTCGCCAAAGTCATGCGGAAAGCGGGCTGCGAAGTCGAGCTTCAGGAGATAGAGCCGGGAAGGCCGAATGTGATCGCGCGCCTGAAAGGCGCAGGCGGCGGGCGAACGATTATTCTGAATACACATATGGATGTCGTGCCGGCCGGCGAAGGCTGGAGTTCCGACCCGTTCACCCTGCTTCGCAAGGGTGAACGGGTCTACGGCCGGGGCGTTATGGATGCGAAGGGGCCCCTGGCAGCCATGATGGCCGCTGTCGAAGCGATCGCCGCATCCGGAGCGCACCTTCCGGGAGACATTGTGCTTGCGGCGGTTGTGGATGAAGAGGCGGCAAGCCTTGGAGCCCGCAATCTGCCGGATAATCTGCACGGCGATCTGGCGGTGATCGGCGAGGCAACCGCCGGCAACTTGGCGGTCGCGCACCGCGGCAGCATACGTCCGGTGCTGGCGGCCGAAGGGGTTTCGGCCCATTCTTCAACACCCCACCTCGGCGTCAACGCAGTGTCCCTCATGGTGCGCACGCTGATGGCACTTGAAGACTTTGCCGAGCAGGAGCTGACGAAGCGGCTCCATCCGTTGACGGGGCAGTCGACCCTGTCCGTCACGGTCATCAACGGGGGAATCAAGGAGTCGATGATTCCCGATCGCTGCGAGGCGCTGATTGATCGCCGGCTGATTCCCGGTGAAGCGGAAGAAGATGCTCTGCAGGAGATCAGGCAGATCATCGCCGGTCTGCCTGCGCTGGGCGGCCGGGTCCGCATCGACCGGCTCGTTCCAACAACCGGAGTGGCGTCAGAAACCCGCCCCGATCACCCGATGGTCGAGCTCGCTGCTGCAGCGATTGAACGGGTATACGGACGCAGGCCCGAACTCACAGGTCTTACGGCCAATTGCGACATGACCCACTTCGTCAAACGGGGAATTCCATCGGTGATATACGGACCTGGCGATTTCAGCGTGGCCCACACAATCGGCGAGTGGGTGACGGTGTCCGAACTGGAGAATGCATCACGGGTCTACGCTTCCATTGCGATGGAAGTCGCTGGCTCGTAACAGCTAATAAGAAGAGGTGATGGGCGTTGTTGAACCAACATATTCAGTTGGCGGATTGGGTGGAGCGTGTCCAGCCTTCCCCGACTGCATTGCTGGAGTCCACAGTGGCAAGGTATCAGCGGGAAGGCCGAACCGTGTACCGCTTGGGCCTCGGGCAGCCGGACTTTCCAACACCTGACCGGGCCAAAGCGGCTGCGATTCAGGCGATACAAGACAATTTCACAGGATACACCGACACAGGCGGCATTCTGCCACTGCGCGAAGCGATCTGCCGTGCGCTTCTCCGAGATATGGGACTTAGCTACGACCCCGGGGATATTGTAGTGACCGTTGGGGGCAAGCATGCATTGTTCAACGCGATTTGCACGCTGTGCCGGCCGGGAGACGAGGTGCTGATCCCGATTCCGTATTGGGTGTCTTTTCCCGAGCAGGTTAAATTCGCCGGCGCCAAGCCGGTCTTCGTTCAGACCGTTGCTTCCTCCGGTTATAAAGTGACACCGGAGACGCTCACGCCTTGGGTAAACGAGTCGACCCGTCTGTTAATTCTCAACCAGCCGAACAATCCTTCAGGCGCGGTTTACAGCGCGGCGGAGCTGGCCAAGCTGGCCGAGTTCTGCCGGCAGCGGGATCTTTGGGTCATCAGCGACGAGGTTTATTCGGCGTTTGTGTTCAAACCGGAAGGGTATACGAGCATCGCATCTTTTCCTGGCATGCGGGAGCGGACCGTCGTGATCAACGCGGTGTCCAAGTCGTACGGGATGACCGGCTGGAGAATCGGTTACTCCGCCGCACCGGCGGCTGTCACCGGGGCGATGCTTCGCCTGCAGTCCCATACGACGAGCAACCCGTCATCCATCGCCCAACAGGCGGCACTGGCCGCCATTGATGGCCCCCAGGACGATTTGGAGGACATCCGGGGCGAGTACGCGACACGCCGCAGCGTTCTTGTCGAAGGGGTCCGCCGAATCAAGGGACTGGAGTGCAGCGTGCCGGACGGCGCCTTCTATGTATGGGTGGATGCCTCCGCATGGCGCGGCCAAACCTTGGAGGGACAAACCATATCTACTGCCGACGACCTGGCAGATATCTTACTTAAGAAGGCTGGAGTGGCAGTGATGCCGGGGACCGGGTTTGGCAGCCCGTATCATATCCGCCTGTCTTATGCCGTTTCCCGGGACGAGATGGAGAGCGGAATCGCGGCAATGGAATCGATTCTTGGCAGCAAGTAAACAGCAGAACACCAGATCGCGGTAATTGAGGAGGAAGTCCACGACATGTCCACAACAGATTTGAAGAACAAGCTTAAAGGGATTTACGTGCTGGCCATCACTCCGATGATGGACACACAGGCCTTTGACCCCTCCGCACTGCGGCGGAATATCGATCACTACATTGCTTCGGGCGCCCACGGCATTATCGTCGGCGGCACCTACGCGGAGTATCCGAGTCTGACAAGCGATGAACGGAAGCAATTGTTCACCGCTGCCGCTGCCGCGGTAGCCGGCCGGGTTCCGCTGCTGTGCTGCACGGCGGCCAGCGGCACCGACGAAGCCAGCGAGCTGGCGCATGCGGCCAAGCTGGCCGGCGCCGACGGTGTGATGGTCACGCCTCCGTATGTATCAGAGGTACGGCCGCAGGACATCTTGTACCATTTCCAGCTTCTGAATGAATCAGCCGAACTGCCGATTCTCATCTACAACAGCGCCAGCATCGGCGTTCATCTGTCGCCGGAAGAAATCGCCGGGCTGGCCAAGCTGGACAACGTCGCGGGAGTCAAGCAGGGAGCTACGGATTTGCATTCGCTGGTAAGGACCGTCGCATACGCCGGTAACGATATCTCGGTCATGTGCGGCTCGGACGGCCTCATCCTGGGCGGGCTAGCTTCCGGCTTGCCCGGCTGCACATCCACGAACGCCAACTTCATGACTTCCGAGTTTGTCGCGCTATACAATGAATTTCAGCAAGGCGAAAATGCCCGCGCCCTGGAGCGGTATTACCGCTGGCAGCCAATCCGGGATCTGGCCCGCAAATACGGACAGCCTGCAATGGTCAAAGCCGCACTGGATATTATTGGCCTGCCTTCGGGTCCGGTTCGGGCGCCTTTCCGAACGCTGGGGGAGGATGCCAGAGCGGATATCGCACGAACCCTGCAGCAGACTGGGATCATTTAATAAATCAAGAACAGCGGAATTCGCCGAAAGCCGGTCAGGCATTCGGCGAGTTTTTTGCCATCGGACATCCGCCCCTTATAATGTTATATTACTTTACACCTATACTTGAAATTTCTGCGCCGCCAGCCGCAAATTAAACTATAAAACCCCTCATGCGTCACATTTCTTTACTGGTAGCGCTTTATATTTTGAATTGGGGGTTGATTATTTCCGGGTCATCCTCTATGATAATCTCATCAGGTTGAATATAAAGTTTAAACGATTAAACTTTATAAGCTATTTAACATTTAGTAATCCTTTATCACATCCATATTACAACGTTTATTTATTATAAAAGTTAAAGCGCTTATACTTTATAACATGAAGGGCTGGTGTGTAAGTGATTAAAAGTGAGAGCAGGCGGCAGACGTTCTATATGTATATGTTCATCTCTCCGTGGCTAGTCGGTTTTCTGGTGTTCGCCTTGTACCCTATCCTTTCGTCGCTGTATTACAGCTTCACCGATTATGACATCATCCACCCGCCGAAGTTCATTGGACTCGCCAACTACACGGAGATGTTCCATAACGAACTGTTCTGGAAATCGGTCACGGTTACCCTGAGGTACACCCTCGTCAGTGTGCCGATACAGCTGCTGCTGGGTCTTGGCTTCGCCCTGCTGCTGCATCAGACGATCCCGCTGCGCGGATTTTTCCGCACGGCGATGTATTTTCCGAGCATGGTGTCCGGGGTAGCCATGTCGCTTCTCTGGTACTGGATCTTCAACCCGCAGATCGGCCTCTTCAACTACATGCTCTCCTGGTTCGGCATCCATGGCCCTTCCTGGCTGATGAACCCGGACACAGCGCTGTATGCCTTGATCATCATGTCCTTTTGGACCGCCGGTTCAGGCATGATCCTCTTCCTGGCCGGGCTGCAGGGTGTGCCCGCCAGCCTGATCGAAGCCGCCAACCTTGACGGGGCCGGGCGGTTCAGGATTTTCCTGAATATCACCCTGCCGATGATCTCGCCGGTACTGCTGTTCCAGCTCATTATGGGTCTGATTGATTCGTTTCAGGTGTTCACCCAGGCCTTCGTCATGACGCAAGGCGGTCCGAACTACTCTACCTGGTTCTATGTCTACAATCTTTACACCAGTGCCTTCAAGGAATACCGGGCCGGTTACTCCTCTGCTCTGGCGTGGGTGCTGCTGATCGTCGTCATGATACTCACGGCCATTATTATGAAGCTGTCGAACCGTTATGTGCACTATGAAGGAGGCGGACGCCGATGAGCATTGTCCGAACAGCCAACCACCGCCCTGCCGCTTCCGCACACCGCCGGAGAATCGATCCCGTGAAGGCAGCCAGCTTCATCACACTGCTGATCACCACTTTTCTAATGCTGCTGCCGCTGTTCTTCATGGTCTCCACTTCGCTGAAATCGAAGAAGGAGATGCTGAAGTTTCCGCCGACCTTTCTGCCTGAGAGCTGGGCGTGGAGCAACTACCGGGATATCTTTGATACGCTGCAGTTCGGCACGCTCTACAAGAACAGCCTCATCATCGCCGTGCTGACGGTTATCGGCACCCTGATCTCCTCGGGGCTGGTCGCTTACGGATTCGCCCGGTTCAGAGGCAGAGGCAATCAGTTCCTGTTCGTCCTGGTGCTCAGCACTATGATGCTGCCGTATCCGGCGATTATGATTCCGCAGTTCGTGCTCTTCTCCCACATGAACTGGATTGATACTTTCCTGCCGCTGATCGTGCCCGCGTTCTTCGGCTCGGCGTATAACATTTTCCTGCTGCGGCAGTTCTTCTCCACCCTGCCCGAGGAATTGTTCGATGCCGGGCGGATCGACGGCTGCGGCGAGCTGCGGATGTGGTGGAAGATCGCCCTGCCGCTGTCGGCTCCGGCACTGGCAACCGTTGCGATTTTTGCTTTTATCTACAGCTGGAATGACCTGCTTACGCCCGTGCTCTACTTAAGCTCGTCGGAGAAGTTCACGCTGCCGGTCGGCATGGCTTCCCTTACCTCGTCGCGCTTCCGCATTCCGCCCTGGCATCTCCTGATGGTTGCTTCCGTGCTGGCGATGCTGCCTATCGTTACCTTGTTCGCGCTTGCCCAGAAGCAATTTGTTGAAGGCATTGTACTAACCGGCATCAAGTAATTACCGCCTTAATCCGGCGGTTCAATACGACTTGAAATCATGGAGGGAATAGCTGATGAACAACCGTAACCGCAAAACAACCACCCTGCTGCTTGCAGCCGGTCTTACCGCAATGGCGGCCTTATCCGGCTGCAGCGGAGGCAAATCGGCGGGCAATGTGGCTGAAGGAACTAATGGTGCAGCAAATAACGGCGGCTCCGGGGAACAAGTAACGATCACACACTACACTATCGATTCCGAGGACCGCACGTTTATCGAGAAACTGATTCCCGACTTCGAGAAGGAACATCCGAACATCCAGGTCAAGGTAGAAAAAGCGCCCTACGAGCAGTTTGACAGCAAGCTGCAGACACTGATCGCCGGAGGCAAATCGCCGGATGTCACGAGCCATTATGGATATGGCGGTTTTGCCGAATATTACAACAAAGACATGCTGCTTGATTTGACCGATCTGATTAAGGAAGACGGGTTCAAGCCGGAGGATTACCACATTCCTGACAACCTCATGAAGATCTACACCGTCAAGGACCGCACCTACGGCATTCCGGTCAATATGTATGTCACTTTGATGCTCTATAACAAAGACATGTTCGATGCGGCGAAGCTTTCATATCCGCCAAGCGATTATGAGGACAAAAGCTGGACCTTTGACAAGATGGTTGAAGAAGCTAAGAAAATGACCCTGGTCTCTGATGATATTGCCAAAACCCAGTACGGTGTGGACTTCACCTGGGCCGAGCGCGATATGCGGCCGCTTTATTTTGGAGCTGAGCCTTATTCTGAGGATACCTGGTCGAACGGGGGCGTGCCTTCCGAAACTCATTTTGACTCTCCCAAGGTGATTGCGGCTTATCACAAGCTGTTCGATCTGATATTCAAGGATAAAGTCTCACCGACCTCCGAGTGGAGCAAAAGCGTAGCCGGTCAGAACGGAGATCCCTTTGTCGCAGGTAAAATCGGCATGTCCATCGGGGGATCGTGGAACCTGGCGGGAGCGAATGATTTTCCATTCAAAATCGGCGTAGCCGCCGTTCCTTGGGGAGGCAATGACAAGGTGCGCAGCACATTGTTCGTCGATCCGCTGATGATTCTGAAGGATTCCAAGCATCCGAAGGAAGCTTTTGAATGGATTAAATATCTGGTGACCACCGAAGTCCAGGAGAAGTCGATCGAGCTGAGCGGCGGCAATCCGCCGGTCAATACCGAAGCCGCCGAAGCGTATTATAAGCATTTTGAAGGCATTGATCCGCAGGATGTGAAAAAGGTCTACGAGGGTGCGGTCAAATACGGCTTCGAATCCTACAACCATCTGATCACCAACTACTCGCAGATCAACGACATGTTCATCAACGAGCTGCAGCCGGTCGAGACCGGCCACAAGACACTGGAGGAGGTTATGCCGGTAATCCAGAAAAAAGTGACCGAAATTATTAAGAGATAAATCCCTGCGTTTAGCGGATATCCGGCAAGCCCTGTATACTGAAGGTAAGGTTAGATTCGGAAAATCCGCTGTAAGGAGCGTTTGAGATGAAAGTAAGTATTTTTGATGTAGCTAAAAAATCCGGGTTATCCGTGGTCACGGTATCCCGGGTCATCAACGGTGCAGGTTCAGTCCGCGAGAAAAACCGCCAGAAGGTGCTGGAGGCCATCAAAGAGCTGGATTACCGCCCCAATGCGGCGGCCCGCAGCCTGGCCAGCGGCAAGACCGGCATCATTGGCCTGATCGTTACCACGCTGCAGGACTCCTTTTTCGATGCGGTGGTCAAGGAGCTGAATGAGGTGCTGGCGCTGCATGGCTATTTTCTGGCCATTTCCATTTCTACCGGCATCGGCTCCGACGAGAACCACTACCTGATCCAGGAGGACCGGGTGGACGGCCTGATTCTGCTCTCGCCGATGCAGGAGGATAATTATATTGTTGAGCTGAAGCGGCGCGGCATTCCCTATGTGCTGATCGATAATCAGCAGCCGGAGAATGACAGCTATTCGATTACAATCGATAACGTAAAAGGCGGGTATGCCGCAGCCCGTCACCTGCTGGAGCTGGGGCATACCTCTATCGCCCATCTCTGCGGACAGGAGATGTTCCGCAGTACCCGGGAACGGCGCGCGGGATTTCTGAAGGCGCTTGAGGAACAAGGGCTGGCCCCCTTCGAAGTTGTTCATGGCGATTTCGAAATCGCCCAAGGCTACGATACAGCAAAACGGTGGCTGGCCGAGGGTAAACTGCCTACGGCTGTATTTACCGGCGATGATAATATCGCCCTTGGGGTGATCAATGCCCTGATGGAGGCCGGAGTCCGCATCCCGGAAGAGGTATCCATCGTCGGCTATGACGATCACTACATCGCCTCGCAGCTTCGCCCCCATCTGACGACCCTGCGCCAGCCGGCGGACAAGATAGGGATGGCCGCTGCCGATATGCTGCTGAAGCGCATAGGCGGGACCATGAAGCGCGGTGCCAACGTAAGGATTGATCCGGAGCTGATTGTGCGGGAATCTACCTCGTCCAAATAAACCCGTGGCTCCGCAGGAAGCAACTCAGAGATGTGAACGCTAACCAAACTTAGCGTATGCTTTCGAAGCGGGTTTTGCGAAGTATATCAAGGAATCGTGGACTACAAAACTTTAGGAGTGACGACCATTGGCTTACTACATGGGCATCGATGGCGGAGGGAGCAAAACCTACGCCCTGCTCTGCGACGAGCACGGCAATGTGCTCGGCAAAGGCAGGAGCGGCAATGGCAACCACCAGACGGGAGCCCGCCGGGCCGCCGCCAGCATCAGCGCGGCGGCCTTCGGGGCGCTTGCGGAAGCCGGACTTCAGCTTAGCGATATAAGACACGCTTACCTGGGACTTGCCGGGGCTGACCGCAAGACCGATTACGATATCCTCCATCCGATGATCCGCAGCATCGGATTTATGCATTATACGATCAGCGGCGATCCGATGATCGGCCTGCGGGCAGGCACGAGCCGCCCCTACGGGGTTGCCCTGATCTGCGGCACCGGCACCAACGCTGCCGGGCGCAGCCGCGAGAGCCGGCACTATCAGTGTGGCGGCTTTGATTACATGTACGGCGACTTCGGCGGCGGCGGAGCGCTGAACATCGAGGTATTCCGCACCGTGCTCCGGGCCTGGGACGGGCGCGAGGCGCCCACTCTGCTAACAGAGCCGCTCCTGAAGCTGCTCGGCTATGCACAGGTGGAGGATATGTTCAATGACTTCCTCGATCACGGGAAGTCTGTGCCGCTGGATGCCGCCCGCCTGCTGTTCCCGGCAGCGGCTGAAGGCGACGACGCCGCGCTGGCCATTCTGCACCGCCAGGGCGTGGAGCTGGGCAAAGCCGCTGCTGCCGTCATCCATCGGCTGGGCATGGAAACCGATGTGTTTGATGTGGTTCTGGCCGGAAGCCTGCTCACCCGGGGCGACCGGGGCTGGATCCGCGGCCCGATTGAGCAGGCGGTTCACCATGCGGCCCCGAACGCTTCGGTAGTCACCTTAACCACGGAGCCTGTCGTCGGTGCCGTATGGTCGGCACTGGAGGAAGACGGCCTTATCGTAACTAACGAGATTCATGAGAAAATGCGTGTGTTTCAGGATTTCGAAGCAATTCCCACCACAACCAGACAGGAGTGATTTATCTTGGCAGCTAACCAAGGTCTCAAAATCGCCGTCATCGGCGGCGGCTCTTCCTATACCCCCGAACTTGTCGAAGGCTTCATTCTTCATCACAAGGTGCTTCCCGTCCGCGAGCTATGGCTTGTAGACATTGAGCCGGGCCTGCGCAAGCTGAATATTGTCGGCAGTCTTGCGAAGCGCATGGTAGAAAAATCCGGACTTCCGATCGAGGTCCACCTGACCACGGACCGCCGTAAGGCGATTGAAGGCGCCGATTTCGTCAGCACCCAGATTCGTGTCGGCATGCTGGATGCCCGTGGCCGCGATGAGTCGATCCCGTTGAAATACGGTGTAATCGGTCAGGAAACGACCGGCCCGGGCGGAATGCTGAAGGCGCTGCGCACGATCCCTGTCATCCTGGATATCTGCCGGGATATCGAAGAGCTGGCCCCGAATGCCTGGCTGCTCAATTTCACGAATCCGGCGGGCATGGTTACCGAGGCCGTGCTGCGGTATTCGAACGTCAAAAGTATAGGGCTGTGCAACGCCCCGATCGGACTGATCAAGCAGGTGTCCGCCAAATACAATGCTGCGCCCGACCGGATCTATGCCGAATTCGTCGGCCTGAACCATCTGCATTGGATTACCCGCATTGATGTAGAGGGCGAAGACAAACTGGATGAGATGCTGGCGGATACTGCAGGCTACAGCGCAAAAAATGTTCCGGCCCGGGAATGGAATCCCGAGTTCCTGCAATCCTTACGCGCTCTGCCCTCCTACTACCTGAAATACTTCTATATGACCGATGCCATGCTCGCAGAGCAGTTGGAATCCTTCAAGCAAGGCGGCAACCGCGCCGAGGTCGTCAAACGCGTAGAGGAAGAACTGTTCGAAATCTACGGCAACCCGGAGCTGAACGAGAAGCCGAAGCAGCTGGAACAGCGCGGGGGAGCTTTTTATTCCGAGGCCGCTGTCAATCTGATGCGTTCCCTTCACAATGGCACGAACGATATCCAGACGCTGAATGTCGCGAACCGCGGAATCCTTGATTTTCTGCCGGAGGATGCCAGCATAGAAGTCAACTGTGTGGTGACCAAGACCGGACCGCTGCCGCTGCCGCTGACCAAGATCCCGCCTATGGCCAAAGGCCTGATCCATGCCGTCAAAACCTATGAGCAGCTCGCGATTGACGCCGCCGTGACCGGGGACCGCAGCCTGGCCATCCAGGCGCTGGCGCATCATCCGCTGGTGCCTTCCGTGGAAGTGGCCATCGCCATGCTGGACGAAATGCTGGAAGCCAACAAGGAGTATTTGCCGAGCTTTTTTGCCAAGGAAACCGCCGGGGCACCGGAACAATAAATTTCAGCAAGCAGAAACGGCTTCGCTATATTAACGCGGTTTTAGAATTGAAGAATCGTCATCTTTTGAAAAATATGTTTTAGACTGATCCATTAAAAGAAATAGCGGCGGACCAAGACTTGAAAAATAAAGTCTTAGACTGCCGCTGTTGTCATTCAACTAACGTTCCTCGTAGCTTAATATCGTGGCACATGAATATGGCCAGTCTCAATAGAACATTTCTTGCCAACAACAAGTGCATTCTCGAAATAACCATCAATTTCAACTATCACTTTCACCACCGCCGGTTGCTAACCAGCATCTGAGCTCAAGGGTAACTGACACATAAAATTATGGACAGCCTTCGACTTGTTTAACTAAGGTTTCCCGATAGCCTTACGGTTCCCCGCGCTGTCTGTAACTGCATTTGGCTATTGTGAGATGTATAGGCCAAGCTAGTCTTGTCTCTAGACCTCTATTCTAAACTTGCCGTTTGATTATTTTCCCAGAATGTCGGCGACAAGCGTAGGCTCTGCAGGTTCCCAACCGAGCTTCTCTCGTGTCCAGACATTTGACGTCGGATTGTCCATTAAGACGAATGGCGCAAGCCATCCGAAATGCTCCTCAGCAGCTTCGGGGGAAATGCTGGAGACCGGCAGGTTTAGGCGCTGGCCGATGGCTTCAGCAATATTCCGAAAGGGAATCGCCTCTTCACCAGCGCCATGCAACCGTGAACCAGCAGGAGCAGATTCCAGAGCCAACCGATACAGCTTGGCCGCATCGAGCCGATGCAGGGCAGGCCAGTGGTTCGCTCCGTCGCCTACGTAGGCTGAAACACCTTTTTGACGGGCAAGCTCAGCCAGAAGTGTGGCGAAGCCCTGACTAGTGGCGTCATGTACACATGGAGCGAGCCTCACCACAGATGACCGTACATCACGCGCAGCCAATGCAATTGCCATGTTCTCCGCTATACTTCGCGGTAACCCGGGCGATCCGTCCTGCGCCTGATCATCTTCAGTGGCCGGTCGCCCCAATGACGGAACCATAGTTGTTACCGACGTCATCACAATCGGTTTCCCAGAGCCGGCAAGGACATCTCCTATTACTTCGATGGCCTGAAGATCGTCTGCAATTGCTCCGGCAAAATCCGTGAAACTATTATCAAACGCTAAATGAATGACGCCGTCGGCTTCTGCAGCTCCGCTGCGCAGGCCATTAGGGTCACCCAGACTGCCGCGAAGCGCTTCGGCCCCCATCGCATGGAGCGAGGCAGCAGCCTTATCTGAACGGGCAAGTCCAACAACCTCATGACCGGCATGTATAAGTTCCTTGACAACAGCAGAACCAATAAAACCTGTAGCACCTGTAACAAAAACACGCATATTAAAATCCTCCTAAGCACTTCATAATAGGATCATCCATACGCCAGCGCATGGAATACTCAACCTCAACCCCATTATTACTGAAGTCTCAAAAAGATTGTTGCCTGTTCCACGTAACTTATTGCCTGATTCTCCTGTGATGAACATTAATATTTATTAGCTTCTATTATTGATACATTTCACTTGTGAGTCTGCTATGCAGTTTAGCCATATCCCTTCTTGGCGGATTTCCAAAGTAGCTGCGGTAATCACGGCTGAACTGTGAGGCACTTGCATACCCCACCAACTGGGAAGCTGTAATTGCATCCATTTGCTTGGATAACATGAGGTTCCGGGCTTCCTGCAAACGCAGTTCTTTTTGATATTTCAACGGGCTTATAGAGGTAACAGCCTTAAAATGCTTGTGAAAAACAGAAACACTCATGTGGGAAAGACTTGCCAACTCTGAAACTTTCATGGGCTGATCGAAGTTGCTCCGCAGCCACTCGATTGCCTTAGCGACTTGTCGAACCGATGTGTCGGCAAAACCCATTTCGGCGATGTGAATCCCGATCGGGCTGAGCAGCAGCCGCATTAGAATCTCATCCTTAACAATGGGCGCAAGTAATTCCGCATCACTTGGATGGTGCAGGCATTCTATCAATCTCGTCACAGCATGGATTATACCTGTGTCAGCCTCAGCAGTATAACCTGCACACCGTGTTTGCACAGAGGGCAGCCCCCGTGGATACACTTTTGGAACAAACTCCGCTATTTTTTCCGGATCAAGAGTCAATCCGATGCCGATAAAAGGTTGCTCCGCATTTGCCTGTATCGTTCTCAGCGAAACGGGTAAGGCAACCGGTATCATGAACATACGGGATTTGCCGATTTGAAAAGTTTCCTTCTCAAGCCTGACCGTCTTGACTCCCTGCGCAACAATTAAGACGGAAGGCAAGTAAAAAGCTTTCTCCCAGTCCACACCTGTCCTGGAATAGCGCCTGATATGCAGTCCGGGAATAGGCTGGCTAAAGGTACCGTCACTTTGAACATAATTGTTGATCAAGCCTACCAACCGACTTAATTCTGCGTCATGGAGTGTCGTGGCATTCATTGTTGCGGATTGTTCCAAATAACCGTCTGTCAATTCAAATACCTTCTTTCCGAGAACTGGCCATTTTCCGTTAGCAATGATTATCCATCCTGCACCAAGAATTACATCCTTTTCAAACCTTCGCCCTATAATTATAGCCGCTATATTCTAATGCAGCTATTCCTTAAGGGTAACCATTGCCTCTCCACTTTACTATTATTTATGATACGGTTCACCGTAACACTGTAACACTGTAACGGCGAAATTTTATAACTAGAGACAAAGAGCAAAACATCAGTTTTGCTCTAAAAACAGTTGTTTTCATCCCAGCTATTAGTGGCGGTAAATTTGTGGCCAACTCTTTAGTGAGATGGCCTTTCTTTACGTTTTTGTAAACCCATTCACGCTGAATGCTGCATCACTACTTGTCGTTGCTTGTGATGGCTAATCATGTTTAGAATGACCTGAAGCGCTTTTCCATTCAGCGTAAATTTCATCGATCAGCCCCCCGTACTCGAATTCAGCTTGCTGCGGAAGAACCCTCGTAGGCTCTGTTTTTCGGATGAGGACGAAACCACGATGCTGCAAGGGCCAATAGGGAAGTCCATAGCAATGCGATGATGACCCAGCGGTAGCCGTGAATGATGAAAGTAAAATCAACGTCCGAAATCACAGCGTTTTTTCCGTTAGATCGTTCTGGGGACGTTTCCTTTGGGTCATGAGATCAACCTCCTGCAATAACCTTACGATCTATCTTCAGTAAAGGTTGAGATGATTTCTTGTGTGGTCCGAGTACGCCCAATACGCGGGAAAATATGGCCTTTTACGTAATCATGCTCGGCTTGGGAAAATCCGGTCATCGCATCAATCGCAAAAATCTGCTGATAGCCATGCATAAACGCTTCCCGCGCAGTCGTATCCACACCAAGTCCGGTTGCGATGCCACATAAAACGAGGGTGTCGATTTCCCTGCGGCGCAGCTGCAGATCGAGCTCCGTCCCGTAAAAGGCTCCCCACTGCTTCTTGGTAATGATGTGGTCTGTGGCGGCGACCCGCATTTCTGGGACGATTTCATCCCAACCCTCAGGCAGATTCAGTGCAGGTGCAGGGGTATCCAGCTTCGGTTTAGGAATATCCTTCAGGTCCTTGCTGGATACCCGGACCAGAGCAACCATCGAGCCTTGTTCACGAAAAGCATCGGCCAAGACGGCCGCATTTGATACCACCTGCTCGGCGGAATAAGGGGCGTATTGGTTCCCTAACCACTTTTGCAGATCAATGACAACCAGCGCTGTTTTTTGCGGATCAAATAATTTTTCCATACCGACATTCTCCTCATTATTCTAAATTTGACTGTAAGTCACCAATTGTGAACTTTCGGTCATTTGACTTGATGTTTTATATTTTGTACCATGATTCATAGCAAGTCAAGGAGGGAGAATCTTTTTTATGATTGTGACAAGGGAAGAGGTAGTACAATCAGCGACGAGGCTTTTTAAGGAACGCGGGTTTCTTTCGACGACGATACAGGATATTGCCGATGATTGCGGTATTGCCAAAGGATCGGTCTATAAATACTTTCCTTCCAAAGAGGATCTCTTTAGCGAGGTATTTAATCAATGTCATAACAACTATTTTGATCAAGTCGATGAGCTGACACGTCTTCCCGGACTATCGCCGGAAGAACAGTTTGTTCAGCAGATCGTTTTGCGATTCCGCTACTTTATGGAGTACAAACATATTTTGGTCGAATTTACTGAGCTCCCTATTCAACAGGATCCCAAGTTCCAGCCGCTCAGACACAAGGTTAGGGGGCGGCTCATTCGATGGCATAGAGAGTGCTTGCTGCATGTGTATGGTGAGGAAATCCAACCGTTCCTATGGGATTTGGTTGCCATCTATCGGGCAATTCTGAAGGAATATCTATTTTGGATTGTATATGAGGAGAGGTCGTTATCACTCGAGGAAACGGCGAAGTTCATCTTGGACAAGCTCCATGTGCTCGTTAAGCATATGATGACGTCCGATCTTAAGTCTATGCTGAACCAAACTTCATTCGAGAGGTATTTAAACTGGGGATTAGAGGACCGGCAGGGTGAGAAGGGGCAGATTCTTTCAGAACTGTTTCGGGAGATGGATACGGCTATTAACACGATCCCGGCCGGTGCCGTACATCGTTCGGAAATACGGGAGCTTTACCGTTTTATCCAGACGGAGGTTAGCAAGGAGGCAGCGAATCATCCGTTGATACAGGCCTCGCTGTTCTATTTGGAGAGGGAGAAGGAACTTAAAAGTCTGGTCGTTCAGTTAAGAAATATTATATTCTCGGGTGTTTAGCTCAGCGTTTCAAGCTCCCTTGGGATCGAGGCAAGGCCGCTCATCGGCTTCTATTGCTCCTCCAAATGGGCGGTCGAAGGACTCCACGAAAGTCTGGCGCAAGAGGTCAAGGACTTTGGGATTAAGGTGACGCTGCCCGAACCCGGTGCCTATGCGACTGAGTTTGGCGCTTCAGGTAAGCGAGTACCGGAAATGGACGTCTATGCCGATGTACGGAAGCAGGTGTTCACGCGTCTATCAAACAAAAAAACGCGGCAACCCTCAAGCGACTGCAGAAGCCGTTCTCAAAGTCGTGGACGCAGCGGAACCCCCACTACGATTTGCGCTCGGCTCGGAAGTCTTGCCTATGGCACGCGGCATCTATGCTAACCGTCTAGCTACCTGGGAAGACTGGGAGACTGTCTCGAATGCAGCGCAAGGCCACCCTATGCAATAAGCCGTTGCAATTGGACTGGAGCGGACGTCAGCATCACTTAGCAGAATATATATCAGAAAACCAACCGGCTTTCTATTTGAGCAAGGAACCTCTCCGACTTTTTCCAAGAGGTTCCTTGTTATAACCATAAATTTTGCCCTACTTGTGATACGGCTCACCGCGTTTAATCTTCAACTATCCTGCCCGTTAGCTTAATCAAGCGGCGCCAGTCCATTACTTTATTTTCTTTGGACACATATAATCCTTATATTTTTTTAAAAAAGAGACTGTCCTTATTCGCAGATCATCTGCGAACAGGCCAGTCCCTTTTGGGATTGATCAACGAATCGTATAGCGATAGATCTCGCCTTCGATGTTCACCTCGGCATAGAGCGGTTTGTCGCCGGACTGCACTTCGTCAGGGACCTCAGCAAGGTAGACAAGCGTACCGTTCTTTAGTGGCTCTATGTTGGTAATGTTAGAGTACGTGAAGTCTTCACCGCCGTTATCTTCCAGGGTGGAGAAGGTTACATATTCATACTGGTTGTCATATTTCACCTGGATATCGGCAAAAGAATCCGCCTGCTTACCCTCCCAGCCAAATTCTTCACCTCCGTCTTCAGCTTCTCTGCGTTTTCTCCAGCAGAGCCTGAACTCTCCGAGGAGCATCCTGCCACCGATACCGCGAGCAGAGCAGAAGCCAGCCAAAGACCTCCAGTTTTCACATTCATGAGACACCCCAATTTTTGTATATTTGAACTTTTATATTATAACTTAGACTAGCTCAAATGTTATGTAACCTATCACAATTTTCCCGATAACAAAATTTTTTCTCGAAAAAGTTCCAATTCCAGTAATTATCATCATACAATGACATTTTTGTTGTCGAACAATGATAGATAATATGCTAAAATCAAAAGATAACCACATAGTTTCAAAGAATGTCTCTGCTGCTCTGTCGGAAGCCTGGACGTATTGCCGCATTGCATGATGCCGGACCGGTCACCTCGTACCTTACGTGAATGACATTACATTTGGGAGGCGGTAAGCATGACGTTCTTGGAAAAACTTCTCACCTATCGGGACAAAGAAAACGACCTCTTCTGGGAAGGGACCTTTCTCGATTATCTGGGCCTTGTCAGAGAGAACCCTCAAATCGCCGGAACCGCCCACGAGCTGGTTTACCGGATGATTGAGTCAGCTGGGGTGAACGACCTGGGTGACGGACGGCGGGAGTACAAATTTTTCAGCGGCACCCTGTTTGGCCTGGAAGACGCCATTCAGCTGCTGGTGGAGGAATATTTTCGCCCGGCTGCCCAGCGCCTCGATGTCCGCAAGCGGCTGCTGCTGCTCATGGGCCCGGTCAGCGGCGGCAAGTCAACGCTGGTCACGCTGATGAAGAACGGACTGGAGGCCTTCACCCGCACCCCCGAAGGCGCCCAGTATGCTATCAAAGGCTGCCCGATGCAGGAGGAGCCATTGCACCTGATCCCCCGTGAGCTCCGCGAGGAATTCCGCCGGGAATACGGGGTCCACATCGAAGGCGAGCTCTGCCCGGTCTGCCGGATGCGCCTGGAGCAGGAGCATGGCGGGCGGATCGAGGAGATGCCTGTGGTGCGGGTGCTTTTCTCGGAGAGTGAACGGACAGGCATTGGCACCTTCGCCCCATCCGACCCCAAGTCGCAGGATATCGCCGATCTTACCGGCAGCATCGACTTCTCGACGATCACCCAATACGGCTCCGAATCGGACCCCCGGGCCTACCGGTTCGACGGGGAGCTGAACAAGGCCAACCGCGGCCTCATGGAGTTTCAGGAAATTCTGAAATGCGACGAGAAATTCCTCTGGAATCTGCTGTCGCTGACCCAGGAAGGCAATTTCAAAGCGGGAAGATTTGCACTCATTTCTGCCGACGAGCTCATCATCGCCCACACGAACGAAACCGAATACCGCGCTTTTATCTCCAATAAAAAAAACGAAGCCCTCCACTCCCGCATGATCGTAATGCGTATACCCTATAATCTCCAAGCCCGCCAGGAAGAGCGGATCTACCGCAAGCTGGTGGATGCCTCAGGGCTGAATAATCAGGTGCATCTTGCGCCGAACGCGCTATGGACTGCCTCTGTCTTCACCGTATTGTCCCGTCTCAAGGAACCCAAGAGACCCGAAATCGATCTGATCAAAAAAATGTATCTCTACGACGGTGTCGAAGTCGACGGCGTCAAAGGCGGCGACGTTGAAGAGCTGCGCCGGGAGCACCCAGGCGAAGGCATGTCGGGCGTCGACCCCCGGTATGTCATCAACCGTATTTCCAGCGCACTGATCAGGGGCAATAAATCCTGCATCAACGCCCTGGACGTGCTCCGCTCGCTGAAAGAAGGCCTCGACCAGCACGCCTCGATCTCCAAGGAGGAACGCGAGCGCCTGATGAACCTGATCACACTGGCCCGCAAGGAATATGACCATAAGGCCAAGACCGAGGTGCAGCGCGCTTTTGTTTTCTCTTTTGAGGAGTCGGCCCGTACGATTCTGAACAATTACCTCGATAATGTTGAGGCCTACTGCAGCGGCTATAAAATGAGGGACCCGATCACCTCCGAGGAAGGCGACCCGGATGAGAAGCTGATGCGCTCCATCGAAGAGCAGATCGGCATTACCGAGAATCAGAAACGGGCCTTCCGTGAGGAGATTCTGATCAAGATCTCTACCTTTGCCCGCCGGGGACGGCAGTTCGAATATACGTCCCACGAGCCGCTGAAGGACGCCATTGAGAAGAAACTGTTCGCCGATCTGAAGGATGTCATCAAGATCACGACCTCCTCTATGAATCCGGACGAGAATCAGCTGAAACGTATGAACGAAGTCTCACGCCGCCTGATTGAGCATAACGGCTACTGCGCCACCTGCGCCAATGAGCTGATGAAATATGTTGGCGGCCTGCTGAACCGGTAACACCGGCGCTGGTGCACTTACAGCCACTGCAAGCGGCAATCCCCTTGTAACTGACATACCTGAATCATGCTTCTAAGTGAACTACACACCACCTAAGAGGTGGGTGCTTCTTGGTCAATAGAGCTACTGCTCCAAGTTTACCCAAGCTTAGAGGCTAGTTCCTAGCCCAATCGTTGCCATCTTATATGGCTAATTGTAGTAAGTTTTTAGCTGCGTTTACATCTCTGTCGTGTTGTGCACTACATTCAGGACAAGTCCATTCACGTACCGCAAGGTTCTTCACTTCTGCGTTTTTATAGCCGCAGCAGGAACATCTTTGGCTGCTCGCAAAGTGTTTTGGGGCAATCATCAATTCTCTCCCGTACCATTCTGATTTGTAAGTAAGCATCTCTCTGAACATGCTCCACGATACTTCGGCTATGGCTTTCGCTAATTTGTGATTCTGCATCATGTTCTTTACACGCAGGTCTTCCATCACGATCACTTGGTTTTCGCGTATCATTTGGGTTGACGTTTGGTGCAAGAAGTCTTTACGCTGATTCGCTATTTTTTCATGAAGCTTGGCGACCTTCAAACGTGCTTTATTTCGGTTATGGCTTCCTTTCTTCTTTCTCGATAAGTCCTTTTGCAGTTTGGCTAATCGTTGTTCCGATTGACGAAGATGTTTCGGATTTGCGATCACTTCGCCACACGAAGTAATCGCAAAGTTTCTTAGTCCCAGATCTACGCCAATCTTCTTTTCTGTTTTTGGCAAAGGAGCGATATCTGTTTCTACCCGTACGGAGGCAAAATATTTTCCTGATGGTGTTTTGGATAGGGTGCAGGATTTGATTCGCCCCCAGAATGGACGATGTACCTTGATTCGGATTCTTGTCTTTAGTTTCGGAATTTTAATCGTTCCAGCTTTGGTGGCTATCGTTCCGTTTTGATTGTTCGTTGTGAAGCTATTGTTGTTCGTTTTCTTGCTTTTGAATGTAGGGAAACCCACGTTCTTATCCCGAAAAAAATGCCTATAGGCTTTCTCCAGGTTGAGCTGAACGTTTGCTAAGGCCAGGCTGTCCACTTCTTTCAGCCACGGGTATTCTTTTTTGTACCTGGCAGGTGTATTATGGAGCATTTTCTCCGTTTGTTTATAGTGTTCGATCTTATCCGCAAGCATTTTGTTGTAGATAAAACGGACACATCCGAACACCTTTGCCAGATATTGTTGTTGCTCATGGGTGGGGTAGATCCGATACTTATACGCTTTAAGTACGAACATGCCTCGCAACTCCTTTCCAGGAATTTACGAATCCATCATAGCACAAATGTTCGTATTTATGGAAGATAATTTCCTTTGGATAAGAAAGACCGTTGCCATTTCCCACCATTTTAGAAATGGGGGAATTCTGACAACTGATGGTTAAATTACTTTCTGGCGGAGAGCGTCAGCGACTGGCCGTACTCCTCGCCCTAATTCCTGAACCGAAACTTGTGTTTTTAGATGAACTGACAACAGGACTTGATACAAAGGCGCGTCGTATGCTGTGGAAACAGCTCGTAACAATGAAGGAAAGTGGTTTGGCAATTGTTCTAACATCACATTACATGGATGAGGTTGAAGCGTTATGTGATGAGATATTAATTTTGCGTGAGGGTCAAACCGTCTTTCATGGCACCATTCAGGAAGCATTAGCCGCTAGCGGGAAAACAACCCTTGAAGACGCCTATTTACATTTTGCCGGCGAGGAGGACTGGGGATGAGTACAATGTTTGCGCTCTTAAAGGTAGAAGGTAAGCTGGTATGGAAAGGCATTGATATTTTAATTTTCGGTATATGCTTTCCGGTCATTTTGGCGGCCTTGTTTGGTTACGTGCTTAGTAGAGATGCATCTGCGGGTTCATCTGATTTTGAATTATCTTACGCAGCCGTTATAACGATTGGTGTGCTTGCAACGGGTGTAATGGGTCTGCCCTTAACCATTGCTGATTATCGGCATCGGGGTATTCTGAAACGGTTCCAGGTGACACCGGTATCACCTTTACAGATTTTATTCGCCCAAGGTATAATTCAGCTTTCTTCAGCTCTTGTTTCATTTATGGGGGTTACTCTCGTGATGCCACGGTTCGTTCAATGGATAATGGATATATTACCCTTGTCACATGGGATTCATTTATTAAAGCTAGTAAGTACAGGCAGAGAAACAGAGGGGATGACGGTGCCGTTTTTGATCTTAGGCATTGTTACTGGGATCAGTCTGATTGGGGCATTCAAATTTTTTAAGTGGAAGTAGGGTTGAGGGATGTACCGGACCAAAGAAATTGCAGCAATGGTTGGGGTACATCCCAACACTGTACGGATTTATGAAGAATGGGGATATATCTCAGCTGTTCCGAGAGGTGTGAATGGCTACCGTATGTATTCCGACTTGCATTTATTTCAGCTAAAAATAGCCAGAACCGCTTTTCGTTGTGAAATTGTTCAAGGACTCATCCGGGCAAAAGCCAGAGCCATTGTTGAAGCTAGCGGCAAAGCGGATTTTACTCAAGCACTGGAATATGCACATGCATATTTGTCCCATCTGGAAAAAGAATATAGCCGGGCGCTGGAAGCTATTGAACTTTCGGAACAGTGGGTATGTGGAATAAAAGCTACACCTGCTCAAACGTATACACGCAAAGAGACTGCTCTGGTTCTGGACCTCTCAACTGAAGTTGTCCGGAATTGGGAACGTAATGGATTAATAACAGTCCATAGACTTTCTAATGGGTCCCGGGTATATACAGAAAATGAAATAAAACGGTTGAAAATGATTCGGACTTTAAGAACGGCGCATTATTCGATAAGTGCAATCCTCCGGTTGATGAATCAGGCAGAGCACATGAGGTGGACTAATCTTAATATTAAGGAAGTGCTCAACACACCAGAAGAGCATGAGGATATTATTTCAGTGACAGACCGGTTAGTCTATTCATTGGAACAAGCCATTGAGTCTGCAAAGGAACTTATATCGATGCTAAGGGAGAGGCTGAACTTGGAGATATGACATTGTGATGTAATGTTCTAATTGTTTTTTATCTATCTGAAAATGAGTATACATGCTACAATGCAGAAAATTATGAAAGGGAGGCATCACCATGAGGTATATAAGCAAAAGAGGGCACAAGAGTTAGGGGAACCGCATCATTGGCCCTGTAAACTGCGCGATTTCCCTTGATTTAGAGGGGGACCCCCAGGTGACAAAATCAAATTCAGGCAGTGTTTCGAAATCGATGGTTTGGCTCAGCATCCTTGCTTTTTTCAGCGTGTTCAACGAGACGGTATTTAATGTTTCTTTGCCGGATATCGCCAGACAATTTGACATTAGACCTTCGGCGGCGAATTGGGTAAATACAAGCTTTATGATCTCATTTGCTGTAGGATCGGCTTTGTATGGGAAAATCTCGGATTTGTACGGTACCAAAAAACTGCTGTTATCCGGCCTGTTAACATACTTTACGGGATCTTTGATCGGTATAGTATTTCATAAATGGTTTCTTGTCGTGCTCATTGCACGCTTTATTCAAGGAGCAGGAGCATCGGCAGTTCCGGCGCTGATCATGGTCTTTGTAGCCCGCTATATCGAGCCGAATAATAAAGGAAAAGCGTTTGGGATGATTGGATCAATGGTAGCTTTTAGTGAAGGAATCGGACCTGCAGTTGGAGGGGTCATTGCTGACTATATCCATTGGTCTTACTTATTTATACTACCGATGATGACACTGCTCACACTTCCGTTTTTTCTTCATGTGCTGCCAGATGAACCTTCGAAAAAAGGGAAGTTTGATGTTCTAGGCGCTAGTCTGCTATCCGTCGGAATTGTAATGTTCATGTTATTCACATCCATGTACCAGTGGGGGTATCTGGCTATAAGCGTGCTGTGTTTCTTCGGATTCCTGCAGCGTATTCGGCGTGCGAAGCAGCCCTTTATCGAACCCTCCTTGTTAAGACGGAAAAAGTTTTTGGCTGGGGTGCTTACGGGAGGCGTATTGTTAGGAACGGTGGCTGGTTATATTTCAACGGTTCCTTACATGATGAAAGATGTGTACCTTATGCCGACCAGCCTTATTGGAAGCGCCGTTCTCTTTCCCGGGACCATCAGCGTGTTATTGTTCGGATTCGTTAGTGGCATATTGGTCGATAAGCGGGGATGTTTTTTCACGATGCTAGTAGGATTGTTCATGCTTGTCGTAAGTTTCCTGAGCATTTCATTGTTTGTCGACCGGACGCCATGGCTTATTTCTACAACAATGGTGCTGACATTTGGCGGGCTTTCGTTTATAAAAACTGTCGTGTCCACTAGTGTTGCGGAAGCACTGAGTTCCGATGAATCAGGCTCCGGTATGAGTTTCCTGAACTTTGCCTGCTTCTTAGCTGAAGGGATCGGGGTTAGCTATGCAGGAGGTTTGTTGACGATGTCTTGGCTGAAATTCCCGCTCATCCCGACTGTAACGGACACTGCCGCATTTCTATACAGCAACTTGATGCTGGTCTTTATTACGGCTGTGATCCTTGGTGGAATCATATTCTCATTAGCCTACGGTCGAAATCAGGATTCATCTGTGCTGAAGTCTAAGCGGTAGATTAGTGAATTTGTATCCATATCTAGTATCGGAAAAGCGGCCTGTTATGGCCGCTTTTTTGTGTGCCATATAATCATTAACCCAGAATACCGCAGGATGCAGCCGGATATGAGTAAATGATTGTATCGGAACTGCTTATGTGGTTGCTATGCTGAGGGTGTTTGGAAACGGAAGCAAACTCGAATCAGGAGGGAATAAGATGAAAAACAGAGCGGCCAAGATAACCGGTATTGTTTTATTGTTTTCGCTTGCACTATCTTTAATAGCAGGGGGTTGGGCAAATACAACGGTGTACGCTGCGGGTCTTTCGATAACTGGCAGTGGAGGCTGGAATGAAACCGCATATGTGGAATGGTCACCTGTAAGTAATGTGCAGGGGTATAGTGTATATGTGAAACCTGCAAGTGCATCGGACTCCCAGTATCAACAGCTTAACAATGAATTAATCCGCAGATATCCCTCTTATTGGAGAGCTGATGCTGTAGGGCTTGCAGCCGGAAGTTATGTAATGAAAGTAGAAGCTGTGCTGTCAGGGGGCGGGTCGGCAAGTGCTGTTTCAGGTCCGCTATCCGTAACGTCATATGACCGGGCTGGATTCGCTTTTTCCGCAAGCTCACCATATGGCACAGGTTCAGGCGCTTATAATGAGAACGGAACCTTGAAGAATGGTGCGCAAGTGCTGTATATCACCTCACAGAATGCACAGACCGTTACGCTTCCTGTAAAAATCAACAGCTCAGGTGCTGTGCAAACAGGCGTGGGCCTGGGCGGGATTTTGACACTAAGACAAAAAGGCTATGATACAACTCCTCTCGCCATCCGGATTATTGGAAAAGTTACAGCTGCTGACCTGAGTGGACAGCTTAACAGCAGCGGGTATCTTGAAGTCAAAGGTAAAAATAATTACTCGCAAATGAATATGACGATTGAAGGAATCGGGAACGATGCTTACGCCTATGGTTGGGGAATGCTGCTTAGATATGTTGGTAATGTGGAAGTAAGGAACCTGGGTGTGATGTTATTCCCTGATGATGGCATTTCGATGGATACAGGCAATGTTAATGTATGGGTGCATAATAATGATATTTTCTATGGATCTGCAGGAAGCGATGCGGACCAAGCCAAAGGTGATGGTTCCACCGACCTTAAAAAAGGATCAACGTACATTACAATCTCGTATAACCACTACTGGGATTCCGGAAAAGCTTCTCTGGTCGGTTTGAGCGAGCCGGCAGAGTTTTTTGTCACCTTCCACCATAACTGGTTCGATCATTCGGACTCCCGTCATCCACGTATTCGGGTAGCCTCGGTTCATGTATATAATAACTTTTATGATGGAGTTTCGAAATATGGTGTCGGGGTTACCACAGGAGCTTCAGCTTTTGTGGAGTCCAATGTCTTTAGACATGCAAAATATCCAATGATGATTGCCTTACAAGGTACCGATGCTCTAGGGGAGGGGACGTTCTCAGGCGAAAACGGAGGTATGATTAAAGCCTACAACAATACTGTTGTTGATGCTGCAAGTCTTATTTACGCCAACTCCAATGCCGGAACAGCTCCGGCTAATACGACCTCTTTTGATGCATACTTAGCTTCATCGAGAAATGAATCCGTTCCAAGCTCATACAAAGCTTTAGTGGGCGGAACAGCATATAACAACTTCGATACGAGCGCCGATACGGGGGTTAGTGCATCTGACATCGATAGCGTAAGCACTGTTGAACAGATTGTTACAGCAGAAGCCGGACGTATGAATGGCGGAGACTTCACTTGGGCATTTAATGATTCCGTGGATGACGCATCGTATGCGCTGAATTCCGCACTGATGTCCGCAATCCGAAGCTACACCACTCAGCTTGTATCGGTAGGCGGAAACTTAAGTCCAACGGGACCGACACCGACCCCAATAGCAACTCCAACTCCAACAGCAACCCCGGTGCCAACGGCGACTCCTGTACCAACAACGACTTCAACGGCAACGCCAGTTCCGACAGTGACCCCTGCACCAACGGCAACTCCGGCGCCGACAGCGACACCGACTCCAGTGCCGACAGCGGGTGCAACTGTCCATAACTTCACCACAGCCGGGACGGCAAGCAGCTTCTTCAATATTAAAGGCAACCTCTCAACGACCAAGGGAACTGTGGTATATAACGGTCTCACCCTAACCCAATGCTTGAAAATCGAAAGTACAACCAGCATTCAATTCACCGCCGCAAATGCTTCAATCTTAACCCTTGTGTTCAACTCAGAAGGAACCAAAATCAAGGTAGATGGAACAAGTTATCCCATAACGAATGGCATTGCCACGGTCTCCCTTGCGGCGGGTGCGCATACCATTACAAAGGATAGTACTGCGAATTTGTATTATATGGAGTTGGATTAGAGAGTGTTGGAGTAACCGTGAAGACACCTTAATTGGTGTCTTTTTTTGATTTTAGCGGCTGCTTTGGGCTATATATGATGGTTAAAAAGCTGTTGTACTTATCGCATTTTCGCAAGGTTCAGAATCCTGAAAAATGCTATAATAATAAAGAATGGAGCTGATGCCGATGGATTTACTGGACCCGCGTGTGGATTTTGTATTCAAACGGATATTTGGTAGTGAAAACAATAAGGATGTACTGCTGGCGTTTCTTAACCGTATTTTCACCGAAGCTGGCGAGCCGCCGCTGACCGAGATCATCCTGATGAATCCCTATACGAATAAAGAAGATCCGCTCGACAAACAGTCCATCTTTGATGTTTACGCTAAGACCTCTGAAGGCAAACTGATTGATATTGAGATGCAGCTTTTCAATAAGTACGATATAGAGAAACGAACGCTGTTTTATTGGAGCAAGCGATACGCCAGTCAACTCAGTGAAGGTGACAAATACCCAGAGTTGAAGAAATGCGTGACGATTAACATTCTGAACTATTCATTCCTGAAGAACAATCAGTACCATAATGTGTTTCATCTGAGGGAGGATCGGACAGGGTTGCCCTTGATCGATGACATTGAGGTCCACTTTCTGGAACTGCCAAAGCTGGATGAACGTAGCGTTCCAACCGAAGGCGGGCTGATCAATTGGCTGTTGTTTCTGAAAGGTACCGATACATCATACTGGGAGGTGCTGAAGATGAATGAACCGGGTTTGGAAAAAGCGATGGATACCCTGCAATATTTGAGTCAGGATTCGGATGCCAGACGGTTGTATGAGGCCAGACAGAAGTATTTGCATGATGAAGCTTCCATGATTGAGGGAGCGAAGTCTGCCGGGATAATTGAGGGCAAGCTACAGGTAGCTCGAAATTTGTTGGCGATGGGAATGGATTATGCGGCTGTCGCTAAAGCAACTGGTCTGAGTGAAGATGAAATCAGGTCTATAAAGTTTTAATATTTGTATTTTTTCAGTAATAAAACGTTTCTAAAAGGTGCCGATACATCATACTGGGAGGTGCTGAAGATGAATGAACCGGGTTTAGAGAAGGCAATGAATACTCTGCAATATTTGAGCCAGGATTCAGAGGCCAGAAGGTTGTATGAGGCCAGACAGAAGTACTTGCATGATGAAGCTTCTATGCTGGGAAGATTAACGGAACAGGAGATTAATAATTTGAGAAAGTGAATAAATAGAGAGCATCCAATTCAGCGGGTGCTCTTTTTTTTTCTCCAACTCGCAGATTACGCACAAGCGTACCACATACACTTTGCAAATATGCTACGCTGAATTATATCATTTCAATCCCGAATTTTAAAAAGGAGGCTCCCATGCCCAGCATTCTCGAATCCCTATACCACGGCAGCTTATTCCCTAACGAGGACATTATCTCCAAGGACCCCAATTATCGTCCGATCAACAGGCAAATCACCGAATCCTTAGAAACTTGGAAGCAGAAACTATCCGCAGGGGAGTTTGAGGAGCTGGAGTCTTTATTGGAGCTATATTCTCAAGCTCAGGGGATGGAGATGACAGCTGCGTTTGTGTGTGGGTTCAAGGCTGGCTCCGCGATGATGATAGAAATTCTAGTCGACGGCTAAGGGTAGCAATGCCCAGATTTTTAAGGTTTCCGAAATAGCATTTTTCCCTGTAAATTTCATTTTCCTGTTGACTTAAACCATGGTTTAAGTCGTATGCTAATCCTGTCGACATGAAAGATCAGTTTGGAGGCCTTCAAAATGAAATATGTTTCGATCGGGGAGGCTGCGGCCGCCTATCATATTCCGGAATCCACGTTGAGGTATTATGAAAAGCAAGGCTTGTTGCCGCTGATGGAGCGCGATGCCGCCGGCAGGCGGTTATTCTCGGAAATGCAGATGGCGCTGCTTGAAACGGTGCTTCGCTTGAAGCAGACACACATGCCCATCCACGATATCAGGCAATATATAGCTTGGGTCATTGAAGGGGATAGCACTACGGAGCTCCGGCTTGAGATGATGACGAAACACAAGCAGGCGGTGCTGGATGAAATTGCGTCCATGACAGACGCCTTACAAGGCATTGATGTGAAAATTGACCGGTATCTTACGCGTTTGCAGAAAAAATAGATCTTAGAAAAGAGGAAGACTCATGATGCTGTCAGGAAACACTATACTCATTACTGGCGGGAGTACCGGAATCGGGCTGGCTTTTGCCGAGCGGTTTATACAGGCGGGGAATCAAGTGATTGTCTGTGGACGGCACGAAGATGTGCTTCGGAATGCGCAGGACAAATTCCCCGGCCTGATTACCCGTGTATGTGACTTGAATGTGGAGTCCGAGCGCATAGCCATGTTTGATTGGGTTACCGCAAACTATCCGGAAGTCAATGTGCTAGTGAACAATGCCGGAACTCAGCAACGGTTCAATGTGCTAAAAGTGGACGCCAAGCACAATTGGAGCTACTTCAATCAAGAAATCACAACTAACCTTGACGCGCCTTTCCATCTCTCTCTGCTGTTTGCTCCATTTTTTGCAGAAAAAGAGAAGGCCGCGATTATCAACGTGACCTCCGGTCTCGCTTTTACCCCGTTTGCCATTGCTCCGATCTATTCCGCAACCAAAGCGGCGCTGCACTCCTTTACGATGAGCCTGAGACACCAGCTATCCGAGACATCTGTAGAAGTCATTGAAGTAGCCCCTCCGGCAGTAAATACAGAATTAGGCGGCGCGGGATTGCATACGCACGGGGAGCCTTTGGATGCCTTCGCAGATGGGATCTTTAGAGGCTTGGAAGAGGGAAAACAGGAGATCGGATACGGGACTTCTGTTGACCGCTTACGTATGTCCCGGGATGAAGTGGACGAGTACACGGCAAATATGTACCAGGCTACGAAGGGCATGATCGAGTAAGTGGCCAGAAGGTAAAATAGGGAAAGGCAAGGCCTTCGGAAACCGGGGCCCTGCCTTTTTTTATGAGCAAATGCATACCTCCCAAGATGGACGGACTGCGTTCTTAAGCAAGCCTTTATTTAGTCACAGCGTCTACTTCTTTCTTAAAGGCATCCATGTACTGATTGAAAATGCCCGTATCGAAGTTTGCGGTGGTGTCGTTGGCTTTGGGCGGATTTTTCTGAATTAGCCCGTATAGACGGTCAATTTCTGGGGAAAGCTTGGTCCACACTTTTTTTAGAGAATCGTGCTCTGCACCCAGACCCGCTAGTTACTTAAACCGGCTTCACCTTAACCTCGGCTTGTGGTCTACTCGATTTTGACTCTGCGAAAGTTGAGTATTTAAGTTATAGGGTCGGCATTGAAGTATATCAGCCTTCAAATCTCAACAAATCAAAAAAGCCACCAGACAGAAAGTTACTGCTTTTTAGGTAGCTTATTTGACTTTATCTTAAAAAATACAAACATCTTTTCAATCCACAGATAAAGACCTATCTGACCGATACTTCTTAAGCATATTACAGATACTAAATTTTCACAATAAAATAACATCTTATGATTCGATGTATGTATATTTTAAATATGTAAATTTTGTCACTGTAAAATAAATAGAGTCCAAGTAAGTTAATAATTAGAAATTCCAAATCGATACAAGAAGGAGAAATGGATATGAGCGATCTTTTTAATGAGAATAAAGAGTTTGATATTCATGAGTTAGAATGGTTTTTGCCTAGCCCCCCTAAGCCTATTTTTTCAATAATTGTATCTAATGAGAAGGGATTTTGTTTAAACAGTAAGCTTAATGAGTTTATTCCTAAGCAATTGACAGTAGGCATAAGTCCAGACGGAAAACATATAGGGCTGAAGACGATCGCCGAAAAGGGATATCAGGTCCTGAAAAATGGAAAGATAAAGGATCCTGAATTGCTTCACCTAATTGAAACTCGCGGAATTTCTCTTCCAGCCAGTTATATTGTTAGAAAAGAAGAAGATTTATGGTTAGCCACGTTAGTTCCTTCAAAACCAGTATCACCTACTCCCCGAAAAACTCCTAGGAATCCAAGAAAAAATGGACTTCGTGATATGCTTCCAAAGAAAGATAAAAACTGATGGTAAGAATTACTGAGGCTGATGTCGTTAAACATTATTTTCCACTGGTTATACGAGAATGTAAAAATTCATATAAAGGTTTAGAAGCAGAGGATAGAATCACAGAAGGTGTGTTGGCCCTTATTCATGCCATCCGTACCTATAGAATCGAATATGGATGTTTTGAAGACTATTTTTTATTACAGATAAAAATAATTATGAAGCAAAAAAACAAAGAAGCATGGGCTTCAAAAAGACTAGAATCTATTTTTTCTTTGGATGCTCCGATGACTGACTGCAATGAATCTTCCACATACTTAGAATTAATAAGGTCAATCCCGTACGATGATACTACTATTGATGTGGATCTTTTTATGGAAAGATTGTCGCCAATAGAAAGGCAAATTGTTCTTCTTTTAATTAATGACCAAGATTTATTTGCGATATCAGATGAACTGAGACTATCTCTGGAACTAGTTCAATCTGTAGTAAAACAACTTCAAAGAAAAGCTATGGAATACTTAGATGTGGATATAAAATAACATGTGTTTCTAGTTGCATCGCCCATGTGGCGGGATAGGAGCTCAACTTTAGTGAGATACATTGTCTAGTCTCCACCTACGGCTAGCTGAAGAAGACAACCAGGTTGATCTAACGGGAATCCGGTGATAGGGGGTTCCTAGGATGACATCAGAACTGTCACTACACCCATCTTCGGACAGGGATTCGACTCCCTCGGCTTCGTATGGAGAAACACTAAAAGACACCCCGAAAGGTGTCTTTTTGCATTCCTGGCACCAACACTAATTCTCTTCTTAATTTTGTCCGCTAAATATTGAGTATTCTGTAACGTTTTTGAATCTGCCCAGTCTTATATACGTAAGGTGGTGAACCCTTGGATGAACTAGACGAATTAATAGAAGCCTACGACCACTATTTCCGGGATGTGTATATTTTTGTGCTGTCGTTAAGCCGGAATGAACAGATCGCTGAGGAGATTACGCAGGAGACGTTCTACAAGGCAATAAAGCAAATTGAACAGTTTAGGGGGGACTGCAAAATTAGCGTTCGATCCGCTTCAGGATCAGGAGGGGGCGTCGGGATTCAATCTGGAACAAAAGCTCATCGACCAGGCCGAGGCTCTGAATGTTCACAAGGTTCTGCATGCATTAAATGAGCCTTTTAAAGAGGTATTCATGCTCAGGGTGTTTGGGGAGCTGTCTTTTGATCACATCAGCCAGATTTTTGGCAGAACGGAAAGCTGGGCAAGGGTGACTTATCACCGGGCCAGGCTAAAAATACAGAAACTTTTGATGGAGGATGAACAATGACCCGAATCTCATGCGATGTCGTTCAGGATATCCTGCCTCTGTACCATGATGATATATGCAGCGCGGCTACCAGAGAACTTGTGGAAGAACACCTTGCGGAGTGTGAAGATTGCCGGTCTTATCTGGAACAGATCAAATCAAGCTTCAATTTGTCTGTACAAGCCATGGAGCAGAATCAATTGGAGGTGAACGGGCTGCAAAGGTTCAAAAGAATGTGGAGTCGTGCCCAATCGGCAGCGTTTGTGAAAGGATTAATCGTGACTGCTTCCGTAGCTGGAATATTGTTTTTGGGGTATTGGGGTCTTTTCCGCTGGAATGTCATTCCTGTTGCTTCCGATGATATAAGTATCTCTAATATAAGACTTAGACCCAATGGTGAAATTGCCTTTCGTATTCAGATCAAAGATGGGTACGGCGCCGATCGGGTGATCTTTAATCTTCACGATGATGGAGGCTATTATATTACCCCCGTCCATCCTGTCATCAGATTGAATAAATCTCCAAATTTTAATTTTGTCAGCGGCGAGTTGTTCACCAATCCTGATAACGTAAGGGCCTACGAGAAAAAGAAGCACGGAAAGGATGTGGAGATCACCTCCATCTATTATGGTCCTCCGAATAATCCCATTCTAATTTGGAAAAAAGGCGATAAACTTCCTGTGAGAAAGTGAGGGCGGATTGGATAGAGCAGGATTACAGCAGAAGCTCCCAACGGAAGCTATGATGACCCGGTCCCACATTAATCTCAACCGGGACAGCAATGCAATCTCGATCTTTTAACAGCGCTTGGAACGGGGAATCCCGGGGTATTGGTACGAGTAGCATTCGCCGCGGCAGCGCTATTCCGAAGAGGGTTTTGAATAGGTACAAAGGGGTGTCTCAAAAGCCAAAGGGCTGCTGGGACACCCTTTCTTGTTGTTAGGAAGTTGTGAGCGGGCCAAATGAGCAAGCAGACTAAATGCTGAATAGCTGGTATAACAATTTCAGTCCGTTTGCCCTGCTGAATGGAGAGATCCTTGTAGAAAAAGAAGGAGATTTGTAGAGTTAATGTAGAGGTCCGTCAGCTACTATTAGAACTAAGAGATTATTATACACAAACCAGCGGTATCCGTTTAGCACAATTTGGTGAACGGCTGCATCGGAAGGGAGGAAATCACCGGTATAAGAAGGCAGTACATGAGGATTTGAAGTGTCGGCTGATCATAAAACAGTATATTAGATGAGGAGTACAGAAAAAGATGACAACATCAAAGAAACAGAACAAAAGATGGTCCCGCAGTCTGGCAACCTCTTTGTCATTTGCGCTGGTTGCCGTTAACTTAGCGATTCCCGGACCAGCGGCCCATGCGGCCATTGGAAATGACGGATCAGAGCAGATTTTCACTTCGGAAAAGTACCGGAGTTTTAATAAGGAAAGCGGAGCTGTAAATTTAACTTTCCCGGAACTCTTTATTACCGGGAATACCGGTGAAATGATGACTGGTGCCACTGTTGTCATTAACGGATTTCAGACGGGAGATGTGATCACGTTTGAAACGGCAGGTACGGGAATAACGGTTAACTCCAGCAAGGGAAACGGCGTTTATATATTAACGGGCAATGCAAGCATTGGGGTCTATCAGACGGTATTGGAAAATGCCAAACTTAATTTCACGTCCGCTGGAGAACGCAGCGTAACCTTCGGCCTTGGCCCCGTCCTCGCTTTTGCTAAAAATGGCCATTTTTATGAATATGTAACGGATACCGACATCGAATGGCCGGAAGCCCGGGCGAGTGCCGAGCTGCGGACCTATTATGGACGCCAAGGGTATCTGGCGACGATTACCGACCCGGAGGAAAACGCCTTTATTGCCGAAAAGGCACAGGGGATTGGCTGGATTGGCGGTAAAGATGTGGATCGGGCTGAAGATGCAAACGGAAAAGCCACAACGCGCGTTTCCACTTTGCAGAGCAGCGGAATTGGCTATGGCGATTGGCGTTGGGTGACAGGACCGGAGGGGAAACTGCAGTACGGCGGCCAATTCGGGCTTCCCTTCTACAAGGGGTATATCGCTCAAGGCGGCATTAATGATACCGCTACGGTCACCAATGCAACTTATGGTCTCGGCAGCAACAAGACCATGCACAATAACTGGGACGCGGGAGAACCCAATGACTACACTTACGAGCATGTGATGCATATCTTTGCGAACGGCAAGTGGAACGATTATGCAAGCGACAACAAGGTGGATGCCTATCTCGTTGAATATGGCGGCATGGAAGGCGATGCAGCCACCAGCATCAACACAACCATCACGCTGGTGGACAATACGCCGTTGAAACAGGATATCGGCACAGCACAAGGCTATCTTGACCTTGCTCCGCCGGTCTATACGAAGGAGTCTCTGGCGGTGCTGAAAGCAGCATCGGATGCAGCCACAGCCGTCCTTGAAGACGAGCATGCCTCCCCTGAAGAGATTGCGGCTGCCCGCAAGAGTCTTGCGGATGCGATTGACGGGCTGGTCAAGCAGCCGCCGGTAGCTAACAGCGCCAGCTATACAGAGGGAACAAACAATCAGGTATCGGTTGTTTTTGACAAACCGGTCAAGTTCAATGCAGACGATGCGGATACTACGGACGACTTCAGAGTTACACTGGACGGAAAATTGGTTGATGTTACGCATGCTGTAGTATCGGACAAAGATCCCCGGGTCATCATCCTGACCCTGGCGAGCCCCTTGACTAACGATCCTGTGGTAAGAATCGAATATGATTCCGGACAATCCGCGATAGAGGCACAGGGTCCCGAAGAGACGCCGGTTACGGATTTTACACTTATCGCAAACGGGCCATTCGGTGATTCTTTGCAGATTCAGGAGCCTGCTTCCGGTATAGAGGTCTATGGAGCCGACTTCCCGGTGCCCGTGTCTGGACAGACTGCACTGGATTCTACGGTAACGGCCAGCGTCTATAATGTGGATGCTCATCCCGATGCCTATCTGTTCGACCTGGAGGTGGGTATTACCGTTTCCGATGCCGTATACACATGGGATACTAAAATGCCGGGTCCACTTGCGCCGGGATCGTATCACATTGCAGTGACTTCCAGCAAGACGTTCGGCGATGAAGTGAGAACGGAAACAAAGCTGGTGCCGTTTACCGTTCCGCAGCTCCAGTTGACTCATGTAGCGGTTGATGACAAGAATCCGGCTCAGGCCGTTCTGACATTCAATCAGAATGTCGGCGCTGTGCTTAACGAGGCTGATTTTGCCGGACTCAAGATTGATGGACGGAAAGTGGTGGCTGTAAAATCTATACAAGGCAATAAAGCAGAAGTCGTTCTGGAGGAAGCACTCGGGCCGGACGATGCATTGATCGTAGAGTACGATGATGCAGCCGGAGGTGTTACTGCTGAAGGAAACATCCTGAACGAGCTGCGGCCGATCAATGCCGGCAATCAGACTGGCATAACGAAGGAAAATGATATTATTCCGCTCCGGCTCATTGCTGCTTATCCTGAAGAGGGCAAGCTGAAGCTGGTGTTCAACAAGCCGATCAACGACTTCACCAGTCTGGCCGGATTCACTTACGGCGGAGTGCCGCTTAAGGAGCCTTTTGAGATTCACGGCAATGAACTTATCGTTTCAATCCCGGCTGATCATAAGGGCGGCTTATTGAGCTACGATCCTAAACTCGGCAATGTCACCGAGAAGGGCAATGGGAATAACCCGCTTACGGGACTGCAGCCGGGGATTGACCTTGGCGACGATTCCAAATATATCGCAGACGAAGGCAAGCTGCCTAAGAACGGTCTGGGATTGACTGTCGGGGATAAGGCGGTTCCGCTGACTCCGGGATTCCAACCGGATGTATCGGGTGGATATAAGGCGTCCGTGCCTAACGAAACGGATAGCATCGCCTTGAACCTTGCCCCGACAGGAAATGATAACACGCTGGTTAAAGTAAGCCTGAACGGAGTGGAGGTTCCTGGCGGAGACTGGAGCAAGCTTCCACTGCAGGAAGGACTGAATATCATCCAAGTGGATATTGTCGATGCGAAGCATCCAGGCGTTAAGCTGGGACAATACCAGATTCAGGTGGTCCGCGCAGGCAGGGTTTCACAGGAGCCTTCCAGCGGCGGAGGCTACGTCCCTGCTCCTGACAAAACCAAAACCGAAGTCATTGAAGTGGATGTGGCCATCGGTGGAGCGACTGCGGCTGGCATCACTAAAGTGCCGGTCCAGCGGACGACCCGCAATGATGGAACGATAACAGACCTGGTACGCTTTACCAAGGATAAGGCAGAGGAAGCGGTAAAGAAAGCGAAGGAGACGGGACAAAGCATCGCCCGTGTGGTCATTCCGGATGCGGCAGACAAAGTCGGCGAAGTAAATGTCCAAATTCCGGTGGAGACAGCCAAGTTGCTTAAAGAGAACGGCATCGTGCTTGAAATGTATACAGAAAATGCTATTATCCGCATTCCGAACGCTTCTCTGGACGGAATCGCACAGGACTTCTATTTCCGGCTCGTGCCGGTAAAATCTGCAACGGAGCGGAATGAAATCGAAAAGAGGGCTACACTCGAAGCCGTTGTCCGCGAAGTGGCGGGAAACAACAAAATTGAAGTGGTCGCCAGACCGATGACCATCGAAACGAATTTGTCCAGCCGGGCCGTAACCCTGATCCTGCCGCTTAAAGATGTGAAACTGCCTGCGAATGAAGCGGAGCGCAATGCGTTCCTGGCGCAGCTGGGCATCTTCATCGAGCATACCGACGGCCAGAAAGAAGTCGTAAAAGGAAAGGCCGTCACCTACAAAGAGGGATTGCTTGGGCTGGAATTTTCGGTAACGAAGTTCAGCACCTTTACAATCATCAACTTCAATAATCAGGCTGCCGCTTCACACGGAGCGTACATCGTCGGATTCCCGGACGGCGAATTCAAGCCGGACGAACAAGTAACGCGTGCACAGATGGCGCTTATGATCGCCAGAAATCTGGGGTACGATGCCAATGCGGCTGTTGGCAGTCTTCCTTTCGGGGATGTGGCTGTACGGCATTATGCTGCAAGAGCCATCGCTTTTGTTAACGCACAGGGTATTATGAAGGGCGATCCGAACGGACAGTTCCGGGCGGCTGCGCCGATCACGAGAGCGGAGATGGCAGCCGTTGCCGCCAATTACATGAAACTTGCGGTATCGGCAGACGGCAAGTCCAGCTTCAACGATACGGCCGGGCACTGGGCGCAATCGGTGATCGAAGCCAACCTGACGGCTGGCCTATTCAAGGGATACCCTGACGGCAGCTTCAAACCGAATGCCTATCTGACCCGGGCTGAAGCTGTAGTAATGGTTAATCAGATGTTTGACCGGGGTCCGTTGTATGGAGCGGATGCCACCAAGTTCCCGGATGTTTCCGGCAGCCATTGGGCATACCGGGATATCCAGGAAGCCGTGATTGATCATAAATACCGGATTGACGGTGAACAGAAGGAACAACTGGTCTCAGAATAAACTATGGGGGTTGAAGGAGAGGTTATTTTCCTTCAACCCCCAAATCATTACAATTTGAAGTATAATGAACATACGGTTGTACCGATTTACCCGTTGTGAAGGAGATCCGAATGAAAGCAATCCTGATTGACGATGAAGAATTGGCGTTGAAATATTTGGAGCACCAGCTGCTGATGCTCGGCGATTTTGAAATTGCCGGCAAATATACCGACCCGCTTCAGGGGAAACAAATGGTGGAAGAGACGGATATCGATATCGTATTTCTGGATATCCATATTCCGGAGCTGAACGGGATCGAGCTGGCTGAAATGCTGTTGGAACACAAGCCTAGTCTGCAGGTTGTATTTGTCACGGCATATGATGAATATGCGATTAAAGCGTTTGAGCTCAATGCGCTCGATTATGTGCTGAAACCGGTTCATCCGGACCGCCTCAGTCTTACGGTTCAGAGATTGAATTCCCATCTGAAGGCCGGGATAGCGGCTTCTTCAACAGCGAAACCTAAAAATTGGAAGTTCTTAATGTTCGACGAATTCAGGATATATGAAGGAACGCAGGAACGTGCACCGCTTCAATGGAGAACGGCGAAAGCGCAGGAAATCTTTTTTTATCTTCTTCATCATCGCGGCAAAGTGGTCAGCAAAGCAACTTTAATCGAATTGCTTTGGGCCGATTTTGATCTGAATAGAGCCTACTCGCAGTTATATACCGCTGTTTATCATATCCGAAGAATGCTTGAGCCCTTTAGTAGAGACCGGATTCTTCTTCAAAATACGGCCGACGGCTATCTGCTGAAGCTGGAAGGGATCTATCTGGACGTCGACGAGTTTGACCGCTTTGTTAAGGCCGGCATGGAGCTCTCCAAGGACACGGTGTCTGAATATGAACGCATCCTGAAATTGTTCAAGAGCGAATATCTGGAAGGGTATGACTATGTGTGGGCAGAGCTGGAAAGACAGAGATTCCAGCTGCAGTGGATCCGGCTGAAGCAGAACCTGGTTCATTGGTATGTGAAGAGCGAAGATCTTGAACAGGCCTTCAAGCATATTGAGCATATTTGCTCCCGCTATCCGTTAGAAGAACAGGCGCAATTATTATATTTGAAAATCTGCGACAGGATGGGATTTCATTTTCTGGTGCAAAGGCAGTATGCGCTGCTGGAGACGATTATGGAAGCGGAGCTGTCCGAGAAGCCAAACCAGGAGATTGTGAAATGGTATAAGGATTGGGAAAAGAAACGGCAAAAAGGATGAATCCCCGGATTCATCCTTTTTGGTATGGAATCTGAAAGCTGACACAGGTTCCCTGGTCCAGCGAACTTTGAATATCCAGGCCTGTGCCGAACTGCTGCATCAATCGGCGGTTAATATTGATAAGGCCGATGCCGCTTCGGCTGGAGGACCGGTTCGAATAGGTCAGGAGCTGGCTCAGGTAATCCTTGTCCATTCCGCCTCCGTCATCGATGATTGAAATGTCAACCATTTCGGCTAACCTGCAGACGTTAACCGATACGGTTCCGCCCCGGTTTCGGCTGAGGAGCCCGTGCTTGATGGCATTCTCAACCAGAGGCTGGATCGACAAGGGCGGAATGAGGATATCAATCCCGCTTTCGATATTCCACACCACCGTTAACCGGCTGCCGAAACGTTCCTTTTCAATATAGACATAGGAACGGACGAGAGAAAGCTCATGCTCAAGCGGGACAAGTGGAGACGCGTTCTTGAAATCAAAGCTTAGGCGCAGGTAATTGCTGAATTCATCGAGCAAGGTCTGCATTTTATTGAAATCAATCATGCCCAATGCGGCAATGGAGTTCAAAGTGTTGAACAGAAAGTGAGGCTGGATTTGCGACTGCAGCCATGCACTCTCCATCCGCAGACGGTCGTCGATGGAGGTCTTCAGCTGGGTCAATGCGTGCACCCGGGCCTTTAACTCCCAGGCATCTACAGGCTTTTTGACATAGTCATTGGCCCCTGCCCGGAATCCGGTCAAGATATCCTCCGTCCGGACTCTGGCCGTTAACAGCAGGATCGGCAGTTCCGAAATATTGAACCGCTCGCGGATGAGCTCTGTCAGCTCGTAACCGGACATATGCGGCATCATGACATCCGTAATGACAAGATCGTACCGTTGCCGCTTGGTTTCGGCCAGCGCCAGTTCCGCGCTTGTTACGGCGTCGATCACATACCCTTCCGTTTCCAGCATTTGGGCAAGCACATTCAGATTCACCGCATCGTCATCTACAATCAAAAGCCGGCATGCAGGTGCTCCAGATTCATTGGGGGAAATGCCCCGTTCAACAGGGGGTTCCGCTGCAGCCGCAATCTCATCCAAAGGCACGGATAAGTTCGTAAGGGATGACGGTTGGAAGTCTTCTTCCGCAGGATTGCCGTCCCCTAATGGCAGCGTGAACCGGAAGAGGGTTTTTTCGCCCAAAGACGATTCCGCAGTGATCGTTCCCCCATGAAGCTCCACTAATTGTCTGCAAATACTCAGTCCGAGGCCAAAACCGCCGCTGGCCCGTTTGAAATGGTTGTCCGCCTGCTCATAGGGATGAAAAATCTGGAGCAGCGCTTCTTCGGGAATTCCGATCCCGGTATCCTCCACCTGCACCTCGGCCATAGGCCCCTTTCTTACAGCACGAACGGTGATGAAGCCTTTATCCGTAAATTTCACCGCATTATGCAGTAAATTGAACAGGATTTGGATCACCCGCTGTTCATCGGCCTGAACGGCAGGGAAGGTATCCTCAATGTCTGCCCGCAGCTGGACCGGCTTTCCATCCAGCATGACTTTAATCATGTCCAGCACACCGGAGACGACCGACTGCAGCCGCACTGGCTTAATTTCCAGCGGAATGGTTTGTTCTTTCAGACGGGTGATGTCGATCAAATCGTCCAGCATGAAGCTCATCCGGCTGCTGACTTTTTTAATGATCTCCACACGTTCCTGCTGCTTCGGGTGAACCGGATGGGACTGATCATCCAGGATCACCTGCAGCATCGTTGAGATCCCCTGCAGCGGATTGCGCAGTTCATGCGAGGTATTGACCAGAAACTCATCCTTCCGTTTATCTTCAAGCTGCAGCTTCCCGGCCAGCAGCAACGACTGATCGATCGCATGGAAGAATCGTTTGAACCAGAACGCCGCAAAGGCAAGCAGGGCGAAAATCAGGTCAAACGGATAATGGATGAGTTCATTCTCGGGTGAAAGGTGCATGAATGCCGACCACAGAATATTGATTCCTATGCCGATGCAGGCGAGCAGCAGGAAGATGACATCTTCTTTTTGCTGAATGGCTCTGCGGAGGATGTGGCCGCCCAGAATGACCGAGGTGAGGCCGAGTACAAGCAATAGTTTGGATGTAGCCTGAATATATGATGATGGGGATATCAGGATAAACAGGGCATATAGGGTCCAGCAAAAGGCTATAATGTGCGTTGTCACTTTAGGGACGCGGGAAGGAAACAGGCTGTTGATCAATAGGCACATGAAGGCATTGACACCGATATAAGTGAGATACACAATCTTTATCTCCCAGGCATCGCCCATATGGAACCATTGGAAGAGCAGCCTGTCATCGGAAATCAGTACGCTGAACAGAGTGAATATCATAAAAAAGGCAAAGTAGCTCAACCCTTTGTTGGAGCTCAAGAGACGCAGGATTACGCCGTATAGAGCATTTATGAAAAGAATGACGCAGAGCAGCAGCTGCAGTCCGACCAGTAGGGAATTCCGTTGTTGAATGGCATCGACCGTACCGAAGCGGATCGCTCTCTCGATTCCCCCTTTGCCGGCATCATGGGATACCTCAATGACCAGATCCAGCGTGGGGCTCCCGGCAGGAATGGTTACGGTATAAGGAACATTTTGCGCCTGATGTTTGCCGGGATCGGAGGACGGGTGCCCGGAGGAGGCCAGCAATTGACCGTTTACATACACCGATGAGGCATTGCCTATTCTGGATATTTTCATGGCGAAGGTTTGTTTCGTCTCTTGATCCAGCCTGATTTGCAAGCGGTAAGTTCCATAATGGAACGCTGAGCCATCCTGCGGGAAATATCCGTCCCACAAATCGGGTACGAACACCTTTTCCGCTTGGGCTGCCGGAGCGTTGCCGTTATCGCTGCCTGCACCGGAAACCAGCAGAACAGAGGGGTAAAAGGTCCACTCCCCTTTCAGCTGCAGCGTCTGGTGTCCGGTAAAGCTGAAATTCCGCAGGTCCAAGACGCCGTCTTGGGCGGCCGGAGCTTTTGCATAATCCGTAGTCGTCAGATAGTTCGTCCATACTAAGCGGACAGCGGTGATGAATACTATAAAAACAACGATAGCGATAAACGGCTTTTTTAGGGTTCCCAGCATGTCTTTAAGTCAACCTTCGCCTTCTGGATCTGAAATGAATTGCAGTTGGATCTATTATACTATCCAGCTGACCCAACAACTACAGAAGGCTGTAAAAAAGCATAAAGTCCATTTTGGCAGGTACACAGGCTGTGCCTGCTGAGGATCGCCCGGCAGCCTGATTTCAGCCCTTTACCGCCGAACTGGCCACGCCTTCAATAATGTATTTCTGGCCAATCAGGAAGACGATAATCATCGGGATAATCCCGGCGGTGGCAGCGGCCATCATGCCGTTGTAGTCCACGTTGTTCTCCAGAATGAAGTTTTGCAGACCCAGCGGTACGGTGAACAGGTCATGATCGATTAGAAAGACCAGGGCGTTCTCGTAATCATTCCAGTGCCAGGAGAAGTCGATGATGGCCAGAGTAGCGATGGATGGTTTGGCCATGGGCAGAATAATCCGGGAGAAGATCCGGAAGTGGCCGGCTCCGTCAATAAAGGCGGCCTCCGAAATCTCATAAGGCACAGAGAGGAAAAACTGCCGCATCATGAAGACTCCGAAGATGGTGAAAAACCCCGGCAGAATAAGCGCCCAGTGGGTGTTGTAGATGCCAGCCCAGTCGAACATGATGAATTTGGGCACGAACAGCACCTGAGGCGGCACCATCATCATGGACAGATACACCATGAACATGGTATCCCGCCCTCTGAACTGAATCCGTGCGAAGCCATAGGCGGCGAGTGAGGAGAGTGTGACTGCACCAATGGTACTAAGCACTGAAACTTTAAGGGAATTTAAATAATAGAGCATGAAACTGTTTTCTCCCGTCCATACCTTCACATGATGGCTCCAGTTGAAGTGGACGGGAATCCATTGGATCGGATATTGGAATACTTCAGCAGGGGTCTTGAACGAGGTGCTGATCATCCAGAGGAACGGAACGATCATCACAACGCTCAGGGACAGCATCACAAGCGTGATAAGGCTTTTATTGAACACAGCTTTATTCATGGCCGCTCCTCCTTTAGTAGTGAACCCAGCGTTTTTGACCCAGCCATTGGACGACGGTGAAGATCATGATGATCACAAACAGCGCCCAGGATACGGCGGATGCATAGCCCATTTCGTAGTAACGGAAGGCATTCTGGTAAATAAACAGGGACAATACGGTGGTGCTGTTCCCCGGCCCGCCCTGCGTGATCGCCTGAATAATCCCGAACTGCTTAATCGACATAATGAGTCCCGTAATCAGCAGCAGGAAGGTCGTGGGACTGACCAGGGGCCACAGGATGCTGCGGACGGTCTGCCAGGTGCGGGCCCCGTCGATTTTGGCCGCTTCCAGCAGTTCACCGGATACCTCCTGCAGCGCAGCCAGATAGATGATCATATTGTAGCCGAGCATGAACCAGATCCAGATGATATCAATGGCGTACATGGAAGATTCCATGGTAGACAGCCATCCGGGGGGATTGGCAATGCCAATTGCCCGCAGGATACCGTTGATAGGGCCGTTATTCGGCTGGAACAGCAGCATCCAGACAAAGGCAACGGCCACCCCGCTGGTAATGTAGGGCATGAAATACAGCGCCCGCAGCAGTTTTTTCAAATATACAGAACGGTTGAGAACTACTGCCACAATGAAGGCAAGTCCAATGGATACAGGTACAGATAACAGGAACATCAGGGTGTTCTTGATGGCAATATAGAATACTTCATCGCCCAGCATTCTCTGAATGTTGTCCAGGCCTACAAACTTTGTGTCGGGACTCATAAACTTGTAGTCTGTGAACATCAGATAGAAGGAATAGATGGCAGGTATAATAAAAAATAGAATCACGCCAATCATATTAGGCCCGATAAACAGATAGCCCAGATGCTGCTGCCGTTTCATCCAAGATGTTTTCACATCATTCACTCCTTTTCGCTCGTTTGCTTCTTCATGTCAAGCATAACAAGCGGAATGAAAGCGGTTAAGGAACAAAACCCCCGACTTCATGCTACAGAAGTATACATTTGCGCCAGACGGCAGCACGGCTCATCCGTAGTTTTGTTCTATCCGTTGTTCTATCCGGACACCAAAACAGCGGCCTTCCTGTTAGGGAAAACCGCTGCTGTACAGCCGGGCGAAATCAAGATTCAGATGGTTACGGGTTCGGGTTTGCTCCTGTTGTTCTGCCTGTACTGGCTTGGCGTTTGTGCGGTCAGGCGCTTGAATATTTTGATAAAATAATTATCGTTAACGAAGCCGACCCGGTTGCCAATCTCATATACGGGCAGGTCGGAATGGCACAGATACTGAATCGCCTGATTCACGCGCACTTGGTGCAGGTAATGGATCAGCGTGTGCCCGGTTTTCTTTTTGAACAAGGTGCTGACATAATTTTCGCCCATCATGACATACTGGGACATCGACTTCACGGTAATATCCTCCGGGTAATGGGCGTGGATATACTGCAGGATTTTCTGAATCTCCGGATGGGAGGTGACTTCCTCATGAAGCAGCGGCGGCAGCGCTTTGGCGTTCCGCTCATCGGTTCCGCTCTTCGCCTGCACCGGGTCAGGACTACTGTCACGCTTCTCTCCGTCCTTCAGCAGCTCATTGCTGATTTTGCGCAGTGTCTCCCGCAGTGAATTCACACTCATGGACAGCTTCAAAATGTAATTCGAAGCCCCGTATTCCATCGCCTGCCGGACATATTCGAAATCGCTCATGCAAGTGAGCATTACAAAACGGGAGCTATAGCCTTCTTCCCTGGTTCTTCTAAGCAGCTCGACGCCATCCATTTCAGGCATAATAATATCTGTAATCACCAGGTCCGGTACGTCCCGCCGGATGATATCAAGGGCCTCTGCACCATTTCCTGCCTCTCCGCTAACCGTGAAACCTAGTTCTTCCCAGGCAATGATCTCCCGCACAGACTCCCGTACAAAGACTTCATCTTCAACCAGCAATACTTTCCACATGAATGATTACCTCCCGGTGTATAGGATGTATTAAGCCGGATGTTCCGTGCCATAAGGTGTGGATAACAGAAAAGGAAGGGTGAACCGGACCGTTACGCCTTGATCGGAGGAGAGGATGTCCATAGAGCCTTCCTCCCGGAACAGGAGCCGCAGCCGTTCCTCAATGTTGCTGAGTCCGATGCCCGGACGCCTGCGTTCCGTACGTTTGAGCTTGGATTGCTCGATGCCCACACCGTTATCCTTAATCTCAACAATGAGCGTGCCGGGCCCCTCCCGGTATACTTTAATTTCAATTAAGCCGTTGCCCGGCAGCGGTCCAATCCCGTGAATAATGGCGTTTTCTACAAGCGGCTGCAGGCTGAGCTTGGGGACCAGCGCGTACAGAATATCTTCATCATACTCACAGGTGACCTCGAATTTATGGCGGTACCGGACCTGCTGAATATGGACATAGGCCTGCACCAGCCCGATTTCATCTTTTAGATAGATCAGATCCTTATCGGTATTCAGACTGGCCTCCAGCAGCTTGCCGAGGGAAAGGGTCATATTGGTGATGTCCTCATTCTGCTCCCTGATGGCGATCCATTTGATAGTATTCAGCGTATTCAGCAGAAAGTGGGGATTGGTCTGGGCCAGCAGCATTTGAAAATGGACGGCTTCCTTCTGCCGCTCTTCCGCCTTCAGCTTCTGAATCAGCAGGTTGGTGTCATCCAGCATAGTATTGAAGGTCCGGGTGAGATCCAGAATTTCACCTCTGAATTTGTGCTCCGGCAGCCGGATCTTCAGACTTTTCTGTACAGCAGCCTTCATCTTGTTCTGCAGGTGGGACAGCGGGCGGGTAATCGTTGTAGCAATGACGAAGGTCATCATCAGAAAAATGCCCATCAGCGCAAAAAAAGTGATAAAGTACTGCCGCTTCAGCTCCTCAATCTCCACAAACAGCACGGACTGCGGGATGCGGTTGACGATGTACCAGTCCAGGGATTCCACATAGATATAATTGATCAGAGAATTAGAAGCTTTGTCGATAAAATATTGCTGCTGCGGATGCTCCGCGATTCTGGCCTTGACCTGCTCCGGCAAACTGCTCTTGGGAACCGACTGGGAAATATCCTCCCCCGTGTGCGAGATTATAAAGTATTGCTGCTGAAGATCCGATTGCTTGTGAATGGACTGCAGCCAATAGGAATAGTCAATACTGATCCGGGCCATGCCGTAAGGCTTGTTCTGCGTATTCTCCAGATAAGCGTACAAGGACAGCAGGTAGGCACTGGTCGACACATCCCTCAGCACATAGTTGCTGTCATTGGGAACCCAATGATACGAGCTGGGATTCATCAGTTTCCGGTCAAACCCGGGACTCTCGCGCAAATCCTTGTAAATCAGAGACTCTCTTGGCGGGTAAGAGGTGTATGCGCTTTCATTTAAATCGAGAATCATAAAATAAACCGAAGGATTATAGAGAAAGAAGCTGTTATTCAGATTTTTGAAAATGTTCTCGATCCGCCTTTTATTTTCAAGCCCGCTTTGCTGTTCGGGATGGGTCAATACGGATTTTACCGTCTCATCCTGCTTGAGGAAGATTAGGGTTTTGAAGGCGATGCTGATCTGATCCTCCAGTGTCCGGTACATCTGCTCCAGCTGATAGTGGCTCTGCTGGCTGATTTTTTTCTGAACCAGGCTTTCAATACGCTGATAGTTGTATAAATTCAGAGCACAGAAGGGCAGCAGAATCAAAAAAACAAAGGCCGCGAACAAGCGGTATTTCAGCTTTTGGGGAATCAGTAAACGCATTAGTTTTGACACACGGATGCGACCTCCAATACGTTGTGGGTGTTGCCTAGATTATAGCATATTAAAAAAGCTGCAAACGCAATATTTAAAATTGTATGGTTTTGTTTCAGGAAAGGGGAGGTTGGGGAGGGGAAATACAAAGATTTGTTCTATTCGAAGCTGCCCTGCGGAACTTATTTTTCCGGAAAATCAACTATCGGGGACCCAAGCAAATTAGCTAACCTTTTTCCAACTAATGCTATATAGAGTGAACTCAAGATATTTACATTAGGGACTTCGTCGGGACTACGGAGAATGTTTGGACTTCCGGCCGCTGTTGTCTGCAGATTTCTTCAATTGATACCGCTGTTCGCGGTGGAAATCCGCAGACAAAGGCGGACGCATTCGCTCCTACAGTTCCAAACTTCCCCTCCATCCCTTTTCCCTATTGTTAGTTTTTTCAAGTTCGCTTTAAATAGAATCGGAAACGGCTGCACTGCACAGTTACAAAACGGCGGACAAACATTTCCTCTTTATTTCTTTTGCTTCAAAAAATTATTATGCCGTGCCACCATGGCGTCGATGGTCTGATTCAGCGACTGTGAACCAAGGAAGTATTTCTCGTACTCCTGGGAACGCAGATCCATGACTTCCTGCGGCAGACTGCGGACATAAGTCGGCGTCTTGTCATCGAACATGACATACATGAGTGAATCCAGGTCATAAGTATCGCGTTTATCACCGAGGAGGCTGTTCAGGGCATCGTCCTGGTTCGCATCCTTGGATGCCGGCAGTCTTCCCCCGGCAGCCATTGGCGCCATACCGCCATCGGAGTACCATTTCAGGAATTCCCAGGCTGCCTCTTGTTTTTTGGAATTGGCGTTAATGGAGATATAGTCTCCTAAGCCTCCGCGGGTCACATATTGGTCTGCACTGTCTGCAAGCCGGGGAACCTGGGCAAAGGCAATCTTGAAATCACGCGGGAAATCCGTGAAATTGTTCGAACTGCGCAGCAGCCAGGCCCCGATGTTGAGCATAGGCACTTCTCCGCTCAGGAATACCTGTTCAACCGGCATTTTGGAAGTCAATTGTTCTCCAAGCGGCGGTGTGGTCTTGTCCTCCTGCATCATTCCATTCAGCGTTTCCAGCCATTTCCGGACGAGGGGATGATCCAGATTAGAAGTACCGTCCGCTTTGGTGTAGCCCTCCTGCGACAGCACAGAATCAATAGGGTCCACGAACGGTTCCATATTCTGAATGAATCCGTATTTGTCGCCTACCTTCAGCTTTTTCGCGTATTCACGCAGCTCGTCCCAGGTCCAGTCCTTCGGAACCGGCAGGCCCGCAGCGTCAAGGGCATCTTTGTTCAGTGCAATGAAGAACGCGCTTTTTGTCGTGGGAACACCGTAATATTTGCCGTTAATCTTCCAGCCTTCAGCGTCACTGCCCATTTTTTCATCAATATTGTAATCAGTGAATGAGCTGAGGTCGAGCGCAAGATTGGATTCTACCCGTTTGGCCGCATGGGACACCGTATAGTTCACGAATAAATCTACATCCTGCCCGGTAACCATGGCTGTGTCGAGCTTGAGATTTCCGTCATCATCATTGACGAAGCGGACATATTCCACCTGAGTTTCGGGATGCGCCTTATTCCAATTATCGATAACCTCCTGCGGTCCCGACTCAGGCGGAACTCCGCCCCACATTTTTAGCGTAACCGTGCCTTTGGATGATCCAGAAGCATTTGTGCCAGCGCTTTCATTATTGGGAGCAGAAGAGCTGCTATTGCTGTTACCGTTGCCGGAACATCCTGCCAGCAGCCCTGTGAGAAGAACGAGCGATGTCATCCCCGCAAGCCATGTTTTCTTTTTCAAAAGCGACAACCTCCCTTATAAACTTTGTAGTACCGCTTACAAATCCAGAATAGCAGATCAGGAAAACGGCCAGAAGTAACAAAATAACAGAGTATATGGAACATAACTTTACAATAAAGACGCTTACACGAGCCACATTTGTAGGAAAACGTTCTATTTCGTCCGTCCGGTATGAACCCTGTCCTAATTATGATATATTTAATCGTGAATGTTTAGTTCTGTATAGATTTCAAAAAGGAGTACCCCATGAGCCAATTTGTCTATAAGCAAATTATTGATGACCTCAAAATGAAGATCTTTGCGGGACAGTTTGCCGATATGAGGTTGCCGGATGAACGCAGTCTCAGCGAAACTTACCAGGTGAGCCGCAGTTCGATCAAACGTGCGCTGATGAAGATGGAGAATTCGGGAATTATTTTCAAAAAAAGGGGCTCAGGCACCTTTATCAACCCGTTATACATAAAAAATGAATCGATCTTTAACTACGAGGGTACTAATCTGGGGGTTACCGACAACTTTCAGATGGATGGCAAAAAGCCTAAGGTCAAAGTGCTGAATTTCGAGGTGATCCGGCCTACGGAAGAGCTGCAGCGGGATTTGTTTTTGCAGCCCCATGATTTTGTATACAAAATTATCCGCCTGCGCCTGTTCGATGACGAGCCGTTTATGATCGAAACGGGCTATATTCCGATCAAAATTGTCCAGAATCTGGACCAGACGATTATCGAAGGCTCGATCTTTCATTATTTGGAGGAGTCGCGGAATCTGGCGGTGACCAAATCCTTTTTATCCATTTTTGCCGAGCCGTCCGGGACCCATGATCAAGAGCTGCTCCATCTGCAGGACAATGAACCTGTGGGGATTATGGAGGGAATATTCTTCCTGGATAATGGCACGCCCTTCGAATTTTCGCATATGCGGTTTCATTACAAATATCTGAAATTCAATACATTTGTATCGGTTCAATAACGTTCTGACGATCAGGCCGGGGAGGATTCCCTGGTCTTTTTTTGTATTTTTTAGGATACATAGATTCATACATTTAGTCACATATTTATAAAAATAAAGATTTTTTTACAAATAATTAGCTCCGTATTTTATACTATGTTCAAAATTTCACAAAATTGGACCGTATCAATTGTTAAAATGATTGAATTTTATAAACCCAGAGGTATGATGTACTTGTGGAAGTAATTAGGTTCAGAAAAAAGAAAAATGGATTAGGAGTGGATTGAAATGGGATTGTCAACTCTGCCTGTGGATTATTCATCAAAAACGTACTTGGCCAAACTCGACGCTTACTGGCGTGCAACTAACTACATATCGGTAGGACAGCTGTATTTGAAGGATAACCCGTTGTTAAGAGAACCATTGAAGGATGCAGATGTCAAGGTTAAGCCTATTGGACACTGGGGAACCATTCCCGGCCAGAACTTTATTTATGCCCATCTGAACCGCGTGATTTGCAAATATGATCTGGATATGTTCTATGTTGAAGGTCCGGGCCATGGCGGCCAGGTCATGGTATCCAACTCCTATCTGGATGGAAGCTACACCGAAATCTACCCGGAAATCACGCAGGATATCCCTGGTCTCAAAAAATTGTTCAAGCAATTCTCCTTCCCTGGCGGTGTGGCATCACATGCGGCTCCGGAAACTCCAGGGTCGATTCATGAAGGCGGAGAGCTCGGCTACTCCCTGTCCCACAGCGTGGGTGCGATTCTGGATAACCCGGATCTGATCTCTGCCGTGGTTGTGGGTGATGGTGAAGCTGAAACCGGACCGCTGGCGGCTTCCTGGCTCTCCAACCGGTTCATCAATCCGATTACAGACGGCGCAGTGCTGCCGATTCTGCATTTGAACGGCTTCAAGATCAGCAACCCGACTGTTCTGTCCCGGATGTCGAAAGAGGAGTTAACCGCTTATTTTACAGGCATGGGCTGGGAGCCTTTTTTTGTAGAAGGTGAAAATCCTGAACTGATGCATCCGGAAATGGCGAAGGTTCTGGACACCATCATCGAGCGAATTGCAGCAATCCAGAAGAACGCGCGTGAAAACAATGACACCACCCGCCCGGTATGGCCGATGCTTGTGTTCCGTACCCCTAAAGGCTGGACCGGCCCGAAAGAATGGGATAAAGTGCCGAACGAAGGCTCGTTCCGTGCCCACCAGGTTCCGATTCCAGTGGATCAGAAGAACATGAAGCACGCTCCTGCACTGCTCGATTGGCTGAACAGCTACAGACCGGAAGAATTATTCGACCAGAATGGCCGTTTGAATGCAGAGCTTGCTGAAATCCTGCCTACTGGCGACAGACGTATGGGAATGAATCCTGTAACGAACGCCGGCCACCTGATTAAAGACCTGCACAAACCCAATTTCCGCAACTATACACTCGATAACTCCGTTCCTGGGCAAGTGATTGCACAAGATATGGCAGTGCTGGGCAAATACCTGAAAGAGGTTGTAACGCTCAACGAAGAGAACCGCAACTTCAGAATTTTCGGACCGGATGAAACGATGTCGAACCGCCTGGGTCCTGTGTTTGAAGTGACCAAACGCCAATGGATGGATGAAATCAAGGAACCGCACGATGAATTCCTCGCTCCTTATGGCCGGGTGATTGATTCGCAGTTATCCGAGCATCAGGCTGAAGGATTCCTGGAAGGTTACGTATTGACAGGCCGCCACGGTTTCTTCGCAAGCTATGAAGCGTTCCTGCGTGTAGTGGACTCGATGATTACCCAGCACTTCAAATGGCTGCGCAAAGCGACAGACCAAAGCTGGCGTGCGGATATTCCGTCCCTGAATGTCATCGCAACATCGACAGTGTTCCAGCAGGACCATAATGGCTACACTCACCAGGACCCGGGGTTGCTCGGCCACTTGGCAGACAAGAAACCGGAATTTATCCGTGAATATTTGCCGGCGGATGCCAATACCCTGCTGGCTGTCTTCGATACGATCTTAAATGACCGTCAAAAGATCAACCTGATTGTGTCCTCCAAACATCCGCGCCCGCAATGGTTCTCGGCTGACGAAGCCCAAGAACTGGTGGACAAAGGACTGAAAATCATCGACTGGGCAAGCACAGACAAGGGTGGAGAGCCTGATGTGGTTATTGCTTCGTCCGGTACTGAGCCTACCATGGAGAGCCTGGCTGCCATTTCCATCCTGCATGAAAAGCTGCCTGGCCTGAAAATCCGCTACATCAACGTGGTTGATCTTCTGAAGCTGAGAAGCCAGAAGCTGGACCCGCGCGGTTTATCTGACGCTGAGTTTGATCGATTTTTCACAAAGGATAAACCTGTCATCTTCGCATTCCATGGCTATGAAGGTTTGATCAAGGATCTGTTCTTTGACCGCCACAACCATAACCTGCATGTGCACGGGTACCGTGAGAACGGCGATATTACCACACCATTTGATATGCGTGTACTGAATCAGATGGACCGCTTCGACCTGGCGAAGGAAGCTGTACTGAGCCTGCCGGATGCCGGTAAATATCAAGCGATTGCGGACGAAATGGATGCTATGGTGAAGAAGCACAACCAATATATCCGTGAAGAAGGCATCGACCTGCCAGAGGTAGAGAACTGGGTATGGAAGGCTTTGAACTAAAGGCATAAGGTTTGATCATCTTCATAGAAGACACTCTTCGGAGTGTCTTTTGTTTATGTCTGTGGCAACTTGTATGTAAAGGTCTGTCAGTGTATACAATGAATCTAGGAAGAATGATATAATTGCTGTATAAGATTGGAGTGATGACGGTGGAATTACTCGACGCACGGAACGACTTTATTTTTAAACGAATATTTGGCAGTGAGAATAATAAGGATGTCCTGCTGGCTTTTCTAAACAGTACGTTTATGGAAGCTGGGGAGTCCCCGCTTACTGAAATCACAATAATGAATCCATATACAGACAAAGATACTCCTGCAGAAAAACAGTCAATTCTAGATATTAAGGCTAAAACTGCGGAAGGCAAACGTATTAACATCGAGATGCAGTTGTTTAATCCCTATAATATGGAGAAACGTACTCTTTTTTATTGGAGTGAAATGTACTACCACCAGATTCAAAAGGGAGACAATTACAGCCAGTTGAAGAAGTGTGTAACGATCAATATTCTAAATTACTCTTGTTTGCCTAATGATCGCTATCATAACGTTTTTCACCTTCGTGAGGATCAGACTGGAATTTCTTTGATCGATGATTTGGAGATTCATGTTATGGAGCTAACGAAGTTGGAAGAACAGGCTGTTCCGGTTGCAGGTGGTTTAGTGAATTGGCTGCTGTTCTTGAAGGGTGTTGAACAACCCAATTGGGAGGTGTTGACCTTGAATGAACCGATGTTGAAAAAGGCAATGGACACACTGGAGTTCCTGAGTCAGGATGCCGCTACACGTATGGAATACGAAGCCCGGATGAAATATCTGCGTGATGAGGTTTCACGGATGGAAGGGGCTAAGTCAGAGGGTAGAGCAGAAGGTAGAGCAGAAGGTAGAGCAGAAGGTGCGCGAAAGAAGGCGGAGGATATGGCTCTTGAACTCCTAACCCTCGGAGTGGAGATTTCGGTTATCGTTAAAGCCTCGGGGCTTTCGGAACAGGAAATTCAAAGCTTGAGGTCGCAAACGGGGAGACACTAACCTTGAATGAACCGATGTTGAAAAAGGCGATGGGAAACGATGTGGACTTTGTAGTTCAGCTCACCGAATTACCGGAACAGGAAGTTAAGGCGTTAAGTAAAGAGATCAAGCCAAATAAAATATCCTTTAGTTTAAAGCGAAGCCTCCTGGATTTACGGGAGCTTCGCTTTTTTAGCTGTTATTTTTGTAGAAAAAAGGATTTCTACTGTGAGTTATCAACTTCCCCATGTTCCAGCCGTGGGGCACCTTCTTCCAGCTTCTTGCTGCTGCCTGTTGGCTTGCTGCCATTTGCTGCTGTTGTGCTGCCCTTCATCTCCGTAAGGTGCTTCCAGTACCGCTTGGGCATCAGCGAGGACCGCAGCCGGTCGTTCTTGCGCTCGCGGATGCCGATGGCGTTATAGAACCCCTTCCATAGGCGGCGGTATTCTTCCTCCGCAGCATCCGGCTCCGGCGGTATCCATTCCTCGAGCGGAATAATGGCCTGCTGTCCGGGCTGGTGGATAAGGGCCACGCGGTGGGTTTTGTCGTAAATCATGAAGCTTTCGCCGTAGTAGCGGTCGCAGAAATGATCCTGAATGACGGGCAGTACGAATCCCTTGGGCTCAATGACCGCCGCCATAACCGGACCGTACACGGAAAAGCGCACAAAACCCAGGTACAGATGTGCCTCCCGCCGAAGCTGCTGAACCGCCTTATGCAGGGTATTCACCGTATCGTCAGCAAGCATGTTCATTACCTTGCGGCCATGGGTGAAGCCAAGGTATAGAAAATTTAGCAGCAGCAGCTCCTTGTCCGGCGTGCATGACCAGAATCCCAGGCGCACGAGTTCCTCTGCCTCAGGGCAGATGCGCAGCGGGAGCGATTTCAGCACCCGGTCTGCTCTGCTGCTGTCGGTAGCAATCCATTTCGATTCCAGCAGCAGTCCTTGTTCTTCCCCGTCCGAATGGATGGCAAGCGGGGTTTCCTTCCATTGATAGCTCTCGAACACGCAGCACAGCAGGCCTTCAAAGCTGCCGTCATAAGTATAGGCCAACGCAGCCGGCTTAAACATTAAGGCCAGTCTCCTCTCTTATGCACCGCGGCCCCTGCCGCCGGCAATGCTGCCAGATCGGAGTCGTCGAAGAGGGTAAGCTGCTCGTACTGCGGCGGCTCTAACGCAGCAAGCTCCTGTCCGGACATCAGTGAACGCAGCAGAGTGTGTTCACTTACCTTCAGGCCCTCCAGCATTTTTCCTTTGCAGGTAATGAAAAATTGTGCGCGTTTGAGTACCACGCCAAGCTTCTTCAGGGCTGCGAAATCCAGTGCCCCGGCCCGGCGCGCCTTAACAATCCGCTGTGCGCTCCTTACACCGATTCCAGGCACCCGCAGCAGCTGTTCATACGCAGCACGGTTGATTTCAACCGGGAATTGTTCCCGGTGGTTCACCGCCCAGCTGCATTTGGGGTCCAGCAGGGGATTAAAGTTAGGCGCAGCTTCATCCAGCAACTCCCCCGCCTGAAAGCCGTAGAAGCGCAGCAGCCAATCGGCCTGATAGAGGCGGTGCTCCCGCAGGAGCGGCGGTTTGGTGTCTAGAGCGGGTAGGAGAGAATGCTCCACAACAGGGGTATAGGCAGAGAAAAAAACGCGCTTCAAGCCATACTTCCGGTAGAGCCCTTCGGTGAGGGTCAGGATACGGAAGTCCGTGTCAGGCGTAGCCCCTACAATCATCTGGGTGCTCTGGCCGGCGGGAGCGAAGCGGGGGGCGTGGTTATATTTGACGAGATCCGAGCGGTTCTCGTTAATCTTTTCCTTAATCAGGGACATAGGCTTCAGAATAGAGCTCTTACTTTTGTCGGGAGCCAGCCGGCCGAGGCTTTCCTGGGAAGGCAGCTCGATATTGACGCTCATGCGGTCAGCCAGCAAGCCAAGTCTGGACAGCAGCACATCATCTGCGCCGGGAATCGCCTTCACATGGATATAACCCCGGAAGTGGTAAGTGTTCCTCAGGAGCTCAAGAGCGGCAATCATTTGCTCGGTTGTATAATCGGGACTCCGCATAATCCCGGAGCTAAGAAACAGGCCTTCTATGTAATTGCGGCGGTAAAATTGCATGGTCAGATCTGCGAGTTCCTCCGGTGTCAATGCAGCCCGGCGTGTCTGGTTCGATTTACGGTTCACACAATAAGCGCAGTCGTATATGCAGCCGTTGGTCATCAGCACCTTAAGCAGTGAAATGCAGCGCCCATCTGCAGCAAAGCTGTGGCAAATCCCCATGCTGACCGCATTGCCCAGGCCGCCGGCCTGGTTTTTACGCTCGGAGCCGCTGGAGGTGCAGGCGACATCATATTTGGCCGAAGCCGTTAAAATTTCCAGTTTCTCCATCATATCCATACAGAATCCCCCTCATATTGGGAATTATATACCGAACATGTGTTCCTGTCAAAGGTAGATGGAGTGGATGATGCCGGGCTTTTTTGCGAAAATGTATGCGCATTCCTTCTTATGCTATAATAGCAACTAATAGCTAGGAGAAAAAATGATTAGTTGTCATAAATAATAGATTGGGAGTGTTAAGGGGATGAGAGGGTATAATATTTGGCGTCCGTTGATGCTGATTATGGTTGCGCTGCTTACGAGAACTTTGGTGAATAGCGTATGTCTCATGTTTGGGATGTCGCCGGATTCAGCTAGCAGTGTTGCGATGATCGGGATGATTATTGCCGCGCTGGTGATGTATAACCGGATGATGAAGCAGAGGAGGAAATAAAAAAATCTGGTCCGCAGCAGCGGTCAGATTTCCGGCAGCGGCAGTAGTAATAGCTTATTTGATATATTTAAATGGTCATACCGCCCCTTTGATTCTTGAAAGGGGATTCTTTATAGTAGTAGATATGCACGGGTTCGGGAAATCTTAGAAATTTCGGAAGGGACAAGCCCCTTTCTAAAGAACCTGCACTGGATAGGGAAATGACAATCAGGAGGAAACGAAATTGACTACACAGAATTTAGGAGTTCCATTAGAGGGTTTTGCAGAATTCAGCCGGACTGTAGGTGCAGAAGGCGCGGTGCTGCTGAGCAATGAAGGCCAGGTGCTTCCGCTGCGGAACGGGGAAACCGTTTCGGTGTTTGGCAGAACCCAGGTGAATTATTACCGCAGCGGCACAGGTTCGGGCGGGAGTGTGCGTGTCTCCTACACAACCAACCTGCTGGATGGGCTGCGCAGCAAAAAGAACCTAGCTGTCAACGAAGAGCTGGCGGCGGTCTATGAGAAGTGGATTGAGCACAATCCTTTTGACAACGGCGGCGGAGCCTGGGCGGCAGAGCCGTGGCACCAGAAGGAAATGCCTCTGACCGATGAGCTGGTAGCCCAGGCCAGAAGCAAGTCGGATAAGGCGATTATTATCATCGGACGCACAGCAGGGGAAGATCAGGATAATGCCGATGCGCCGGGAAGCTACCAGTTAACCGCGGACGAGCAGACGATGCTGAAGCAGGTAACGGCTTATTTTGAGCAGACCATCGTCGTGCTGAATGTGTCGAATATTATGGATATGAGCTGGCTGAACGATACCAGCTATGCGCATCCTATTCCTTGTGTGCTTTACTCCTGGCACGGCGGGATGGAGGGGGGCAATGCCATTGCCGACGTGCTGTCCGGGGAAGTGACGCCAAGCGGTAAATTAACCGATACCATCGCGCATTCCATCAACGATTATCCTTCAACTGCAAATTACGGCAATGAGTTCAAAAACTTCTATCAGGAAGATATCTATGTAGGCTACCGTTATTTTGAAACCTTCTGTCCGGAAAAAGTTCACTTCGAGTTCGGCTACGGGATATCTTATACCACCTTCAATATCGAGCCGGAAGAAGCCAGGCTGGTCAGCCGGGACGGTAAAAAATATGCTGAAATCGCGGTGAACGTAACCAATACAGGAACCGTTTATGCCGGGAAAGAGGTTGTCCAGGTCTATTACGAAGCACCGCAAGGCAAGCTGGGACAACCGGCCAAAGTGCTGGCGGCATTCGGCAAAACGGGGGTCCTCCAGCCGGGTGAGTCGCAGCGCCTCCTTGTGAGCTTCCCGGTTCATTCGATGGCCTCTTATGATGATGCCGGTGTGACCGGGCATCCTTCTGCTTATGTGCTGGAAGCGGGGACCTATCGTATTTATGCGGGAAGCAGCATCAAGAAACTGGCGGAAGTGCAGGTAGAGGGACGCAGCGGTTATGTGCTGGAAGCTCTGGAGGTGGTCGAACAGCTGCAGGAAGCGCTGGCGCCAACCGAAAGCTTTATGCGGATGAAGCCGGGCGCCCGGAAGGAAGACGGTTCCTATGAACTGCTCTATGTTGACGTACCGACGCGCAAGGTTTCGCTGAAAGAGCGGATTGAGCAGAATCTGCCCGCAACGCTTGAACAGACCGGCAATCAAGGTTATACCTTAAGAGATGTGCATGATGGAAAAGTAGACATGACCACCTTCATCGCCCAACTGAGCGACCAGGATCTGGCAGTCATCGTCAGAGGGGAAGGGATGAGCAGTCCGCTGGTTACACCGGGGACGGCTTCCGCTTTTGGCGGAGTCAGCGACCAATTGTTCAACTACGGCATTCCGGTAGCTTGTACGGCAGACGGCCCTTCGGGGATCCGGATGGACAGCGGACACAAGGCGACTCAGGTTCCAATCGGTACACTGCTTGCAGCCACCTGGAATGCAGAGCTGGTTGAAGAGCTGTATGTCATGGAAGGCCGGGAACTGGTCAGAAACGGTGTGGACACTTTGCTCGGACCGGGACTGAATATCCGCCGCAGTCCGCTTAATGGACGCAACTTTGAGTATTTTTCGGAGGACCCGCTGATTTCCGGAGTATTTGCAGCAGCGTGCACGCGCGGGATTATGAAAGGCGGCTCGAATGCCACCCTCAAGCACTTTGCCTGCAACAACCAGGAGAAGCACCGCAGCAAGGTGGATGCTATCGTATCTGAACGCGCGGTCCGTGAGATTTATCTGAAGGGCTTTGAGATTGCGGTAAAAGAGGGCGGCGCGAACTCGGTCATGACCTCCTATAATCCGGTTAACGGACATTGGGCTGCTTCGAACTATGACCTGAACACTACGATTCTTCGCGGCGAATGGGGGTTTCAGGGCATTGTGATGACCGACTGGTGGGCTATTATGAATGATGTTGTGGATGGAGGTCCCGCAGACCGCAAGAACACGAACTGGATGGTCCGTGCGCAAAATGACCTGTACATGGTGGTAAGCAACTATGGCTCCGAAGTCAACGCCTATGATGACAATACCCTGGACTCGCTGGACAATGGCACGCTGACCCGGGGCGAACTTCAGCGCTCTGCCATGAATATCTGCCGGTTCATCATGAATGCGCCGGTATTCTCAAGACCGCATGTGAGTGAGGAAACCGTCGAGAGCTTCAAGGCGAATCCCGCCCTTTCGGCTGAGCAGGCACAGTCGCTGGCCGGGAATGCACAGGTGAAGCCTGCCCCAGCCGGAACGACCGTTATCAAAGTGGAACAAGCGGGCGAGTACCGGATGATCGTAGGCATCATGAGCACCGAAACGGAATTGGCACAAAGTGCATGCAATGTGACCTTGAACGGTCAGATGCTGGCCACTATTCAGACGAACGGTACGGACGGCAGATGGATCAGACAGAAGCTGGTGAAGTTCCGGCTGGAAGCGGGCCTGTATGAAATGAAACTGGATTTCGTAAAGCCGGGCCTGCAGATCGACTGGATTGAATTCAAAGAGTTAAGATAATCAGCATGGATAAAAAGACGGCCGCGCTCTTACAGTGCGGCCGTCTTTATTTTTGGAGCCGGAGGGATTTGGGGATATTTGTCGAATTAGCTAGGTATAGCTTGCATGTGAAGGAGGTGAATCCCGGTGCCGCTGGTGAATTCTCCGGCAGGCATACGGGAGAGGCAATGTGGAACTGGCTGAGAACATCCAAAGCATCGGTGGCCAAGCTGGAGAATGTGGACCAGCATGCAGAGACGCCGGCAGAAACCTTCGGTCCCAAAATCATTATCATAACCGGAACAAGCGGTGCAGGGCGGAAGCGCACGGCCAAACAGCTTAGTGCCGCTCTTGGAATCCCCTATGTCATCCCCTATACTACACGTGCGATTCGTTCTCAAGAGCGGGACGGGGAGCATTATCATTTCATCTCTGAGGGTGACTTTCAGGCAATGGCCGATAAGCATGCGTTCATCCAGTCCGTCCATTTGGAGCGTGGGCGCTATGGCATTGCAGAGCTTGAGCTCGTGAAAGGGCTTGAACAGCATAATGCTGTCATTATTGTGGTGAATCATGAAGGCGCCCGGGCATTCCGGGAAAAATACGGCGAGAATGCCTTGCGGGTTTTTATATACGTGACGAAGAAGGATATCCAGCTGCGGCTGGAACGGGAAGCAGCTCCGTTTGATCTGATAGATGAATACTTGGGAAATTATACGGAGCAAGTAGTCTATAAAAGGGAAGCGGAGTTTTTAATTCAAAATATGGACCCGGAAGTCACGGTCCAGAGAATCAAGGAGTTTGTGGAAGCGAGAATATCGAGGCAGACGTAGAGTGCAGCAACCATATATAGACTGGAATGAAGGCACCCTTGAGGGGGTGTCTTCTTGCCGTTTATGGAGTGGCAGGAGAGAAAAGCTATGTTTAGAGCGGAAACAACGGCGGGCCAGGGCGGCTCCGGCCTGTCTTAGGCTGGATGTACCCATCTGCAGACAACGGGAATAGTGTGTATGTGTAGACCGCCCCTTGAAGAGGGGCGGTTTTTTTGGGGAGAGGGCCGTATGGTCTGGTCACTCGGCCCTAGCCGCATACCCTCCCGTTCAGCCGAATAAAATGTAATACGGTTATTCAAGGATTCGGAGAGGGTGGTACTATGCAAATTCATGTTGTGCAAGCAGGCCAATCGCTGTACGGCATCGCACAGGCCTATGGGGTAAACGCAGATGAGATTAGTGAAGCGAATAAGCTGTCCGCACCCGGCAGACTGGTGGTTGGACAAACGCTGGTGATTCCTATAACAGGTATGTATTACTGGGTCCAGCCAGGGGACAGCTTGTATACTATCGCCCGCAGGTTTGGTGTAGGCATGAGTGATTTGGCTGCAAGCAACCAGTTGTCGTTGAATCAGCCATTGCAGATAGGGTTTCGCTTATATATTCCGCCTGGACCGAAGCGGAAGGCCGAAATCAACGCCTACATAGAGCCAAGAGGGGAAGTGTCCCAAAGCCTGCAGAATGCTGCCGCAGAAGCTGCACCACATCTCACCTATCTGGCTCCTTTCAGTTTCCGGGTGCAGCGGGACGGCTCGCTTGAGGCGCCGCCTCTAGATGATCTGGTTTCGACTGCCGCACAACACCGCGTGACCATGATGATGGTCGTCACCAACCTGGAGAATGCCCGGTTCAGCTCCGGGCTGGGGCGGATCATTTTAAATGACCAGGCTGTTCAGAGCCGTTTGCTGGAAAACATCATCAGCACCGCGAAGAAGCTGGGCTTCCGGGACATCCACTTTGACTTTGAATTTCTCCGTCCGGAGGACCGCGAGGCGTATAATGCTTTTCTGCGCAAAGCAGCGGACCGGATTCATCAGGAGGGGTTCCTGCTGTCAACCGCTCTGGCCCCTAAGACCAGCAGGACCCAGACAGGTGCCTGGTACACTGCCCACGATTATAAGGTGCATGGCGAGGTCGCTGATTTTGTGATCATTATGACGTATGAGTGGGGGTATAGCGGAGGGCCGCCGATGCCGGTCTCGCCGATCGGACCTGTACGCAAGGTACTGGAATATGCCTTGAGTGAAATGCCGGGCTCCAAAATCATGATGGGACAGAACCTCTACGGCTATGACTGGACGTTGCCTTATGTTGCGGGCGGACCCTATGCCAAGGCAATAAGTCCCCAGGCGGCGATTGATCTGGCCAGAACCAGGAACGCTGCGATCCAGTACGACTATAAGGATCAGGCGCCGCATTTTGACTATACCGACGATGCCGGCAAGCCCCACAAGGTCTGGTTCGAGGATGCCCGGTCGATTCAGGCCAAATTCACGCTGCTGAAGGAGCTGGGCCTCCGGGGAATCAGCTACTGGAAGCTGGGGCTTCCATTTCCGCAGAACTGGCTGCTGATTGAGGATAACTTTCAGGTGGTCAAAAGATAAGCGGACCGGTTCATAGTTACAGACCCAGACCAAAAAGACACCTGCAGGGGTGTCTTTTGTGTTTTTGTTCATCTGGGCTACAAGCTTATCCGCCGGTTCCCATAAGCCCCTTCAGACCGTTAAAAAAGGGCCGGATGGTTTTGATCATACCGTAGCCCATCTTCATCACCGGCATCGCCTTTTGGATAAATCCCAGGAAGCGCAAGCCGCCGCTAAGCCCCGACGCTAAGCCTCCGCCTGCACCTGCTCCCGAACCTCCCAAGAGTGAACCGAGAAGCGGCATGAACGAGGAAACTTCAGCTTTTTGCTTACGGTTGGACGGTTTCCTGCCGGATTTCCGGGCTGTAGTTGTATAGGGTCTGGAGAGAATCAGCGCTTCCTTTTCCACCCCGGTGATATAACCTACATACGAACGTCCGTCATGAAGTGTAATGCAGACTGGCCGGCCCTTCAGCGCCTTGGCCCGCTTGCGGATCTTAGTTGGCTGTCCCATTTGCTATTCACCTCGTTGTACTATTTACTCCTATATTACTCAGGGAATGAGGTGCGGCTTGTGCGAATGGGAAAATTTTTTAGGGGGAAGGGGAGGAGAGGCCCTGTATAGAATTAAGGGCTAAAGCATTGCAATTCAAGTCAAAACTGCAACAGCCGGCTCTGCTAAGATCAATAGAGAAAGGAGGGAACACGACATGTACGAATGGAATGAGATGGTTCAGCTCATGGTGGATTGGGTCGACAGGGATCTTGCCACAGTGCCTTCGCTTCTGAAAATGTCAGAGCAGCTTGGCTACTCGCCATATTACTGCACGAAGCAGTTTCACTCGCTGACCGGGATGACGCTGCGGGACTACATCTGGCAGCGGAGAATCAGCCGCGCCGCTCTCGAACTGCGGGACACGGATGCCCGGATTCTGGACATTGCCTTGAAGTTCGGCTTTTCGTCACAGGAAGCGTTCTCACGGGCGTTTGTGAAAGCTTTTAAGATTTCGCCTCATGCTTACCGGAAGGCACCCAGGCCCATTCCGCTCGCGATTCGCCCGGAAGTGTTCTCCCCTTATCACTATCTAATCAAGGAGCGGGATAAGATGAGACAGGTGCATTTGCAGGAAGCGGAAATCAAGGTCGAGTTCATACCGGCCCATAAGTTCATTGGGATCTGGGATGCGGAGGTGAACAATTACGGCCAGTTCTGGGAGCACGGTCATGATTGTGACGAGGTGCCGGGAACGCTGGAAAGTATGTCCCATCATACGCTGCCCGGACAAATTGGCCAAACGGCGGGCTGGTTCTACCAGAACGGACGAAAAGGGTACCTGTATGGAATCCCTGTGGCGGCTGACTATAACGGGGAGATCCCGGAGGGAATGGAGGTCAGGGATATCCCTGAATCTGAGTATCTGGTCTTCTTCCACCCGCCGTTCGATTATCTGAAGGACAACGGAAAAGTGATGCAGACCGTGGAGCAGGTGGCCTGGAATTACAATCCGGAAAGCATGGGCTATCAGTGGGATGAGGATACTAAGCAGGATTATCAGCGTCATTTTCCGGAGGGATACGGGTATGCGGTGCTGCGGCCGGTGAAGAAGCTGGGGTAGGGTGCAGAGCCCATCAGGAAGTATTGCTTGAAAAAAAGAGAAGCGCTCCTGCGCTTCTCTTTAATTACCCTACATTTTTTCGGCTAATGTTGCAAGACTGCCTGTGTAAGCGCCTCTCCCCGAAGCTCCAAGGCTGCAACTGTCTGAAGCAGTTTGGCTTGCTGTTCCCGCTGTCCTCGGGTCCATAACTGTCTGGAAATGTCCGAATTAACGGAAGCCGGGTCAGTCATGCAATTATAATATCCTGCAAGTAACGCAGCGATCTGTGCGTATAATTCCGCCAGTTCGGACAGAGCTGTATATCCAGGACGGTTCCCCAGCAGCGGTAGAGATTCTTGCAGATAAGCCGCAGCGCTTCTTCGGGCATCGGTCAATCCCATCATGCAGAAGTGGTTCACCCCCAGCCTGCGCGCAAAGTCCTTGTCGCTTGCGTTCTTATACCAGGCATCATCCAAAAGCCCATCCTGCCAGACCTCAAAAGCCCTGTAACCAAGGCTGTAGTCTCCATTCCCGGCGGTATTCATCGAATCCACCCTAAAACTGAGCGAAGCATACAGATTATCCAATGCTGACGGGATATGCTCCTGGTTGCCTATACGAACAAGCATGTAAGGCCAATTGTCCACGTTCAGATAACCCTTGCTGACTTTCATGTATTCCAGAAACTCCGGATCATTGCGAAGCTTCTCAAAGGTTTCATCGTCAAAATAACTGCGGCACAGCAGAGTGCCGCCACCATCCAAATAGCCGGTGATCACTCCCCACTCGGGGGCGACCCGCAGGTTGATGGCTATAGGAAGCTGATGATTGCGGATGCTCTCCAAGATGTTGTGCTTTTCCAATTTGCGCTCCTCGGGATTCAGATTGTTGGCCCAAATGGCGGTTAGCCCATAGGCGTTAAACGCCGGATCGGAGTAGTTATAGGCCACAAGTGCATCGGTCGAGCTGTAGTCCCACATAGCTGTAAAAGCAATTCTCCAGCACGCTCCAGACACTCCCATAATCTGCTCATAGGTGGTATCCACTCCTCTTGCTGTCAGTGCCAGAAGAAGAGCCCCAGCCCAGGAGCAGTCCATTTCTCTGCCAAAGCCCAGCCGGCCTACCCCCTCTACAATGAAATGCTCATGGGGAGATTCTGTTCGGAAGAGCCGAGTCCGATCTGGAGTATAGTGAATCTGTTCACCTTCCGCGCAGCTTACCGCATGAATGCCCTCCTCATTCAAATATAGGAGCAGCAGATAATCGTTACCCTTATTGTCGATCAGACTTGGAAAAAGCTTATGACTGGCGGTGAGCTGTTTCCATTGAAAAAACTCATAATGTTTTATTTTGTTTAATACATTGCGGTTTGCCTGTTCATTGCCATAGGCGGCGAATATGATATCAAGCTCGCTTGGGCTGGAAGCATAGCCTGTGGAATGAAGATCAATGGTAAGCGGATCGTCATTAAGCACATAAGTGGCATAGACTCCAGAAGGAGTCTCATATTTCAGGAGCAGCAGCTTTAGGCGATCGCTCTTAATGGACTCTGGAAAAGTTGACTTATTGACTACAAGATTCAATCTGTTGCCGACAATAAGCTGATTCACAAAATGGGTGACATCATATGCCGCCTGACCATCGGTATAAACTGCGCTAAGAACGACCAGCTTCTGGGGCAGCAATATGCTGTCTATAGAGTGGCCCAATAAGCTGGACAATAGTGGAAGACTGGAGGTTTCAGGCAATGATTTACCGGTTTCCCATTTGGAAACCGCCTGGGCGCTGACATTTAACTGTTCCGCCAGTTGTTCCTGTGACATGTGTTTTTCTTTCCGGAGTCTGGCAATCCGCTTGCCCACTTGTTCGCTGTTGATCATATTACATCTCCCAAGATTCAATTCGACGTCGTAAGTCCATTATAATTTCATCCTCTTGAAAAAACAGGGATTAAAAGTTGGGTAGACGTATAAAGAAGCAACCACAGGTTGAACCAGGAATTCATGATCTTTATAAAAACACTTGCCCTCAATCCGAAATCATGATATATTACTTCTTGCGTTGCATTTCTTAATTTGCGGTCGTGGCGGAATTGGCAGACGCGCACGGTTCAGGTCCGTGTGGTAGCAATACCGTGGAGGTTCGAGTCCTCTCGACCGCATCATAACAAAGAAAGCTTCTGTACTGCTCATCCGGGCGGTGCAGAAGCTTTTTTTCGGTTCAATAAGACAGCACCGTTGAAGCTGTACGGGAGGAGGCCTGCTGCTTGCGGAAGCCGGAGGGAGATATGCCGCTTAGCTTATAAAATACCCTGTTAAACTGGGAGTCGCTGTTGAATCCGCGTTGCCCGGCGATCACGGAAATCTTGAGCCAAAAATATGATTCGCCTTGACTTATGCAGCTCATATGTTAGAATAGCGAGGCCCAAATTCTAATATAAAGAAGTGAAACTATGCTAGAGCCAAAGGTGAATGTGAAGCAGGGCCGCCTGTTTCTCGACAAGTATTTTTCCGGAGAATCCATTGACTACCGTCAAATCATATCGTTATTTCTTCCTATATTAGTAGACCAGGCCTTTGTGGTAGGGCTGAACGTCGTGAATACAGCGATGATCAGCTCTTCCGGAGTGGCGGCGATCAGTGCGGTGAATATGATAGATTCGCTGAATATTTTTCTGATCAGTGTGTTTATTGCCGTGTCAACAGGAGGTACGGTTGTAGTAGCGCAATACAAAGGCAGCGGAAACGAGCTAATGGTCTCCAAAGCCGCTGCAGGAGCCGTATCCTCCGTGTCGCTGATGGCCTTTGCCATCGGCTTGTTTGGCATTGTGTTCCACGGCCCCCTGCTGCATTTGCTGTTCGGCGCGGCTTCGCCGGAGGTCATGTCGAACGCCCGCACGTATCTGATCGGGAGCAGCCTGTCCTATCTGGGGATTGCTGTGATGGAGGCAGTATGCGGCGCGCTGCGCGGCATCGGACGGACCCGGGTCTCGCTCGTACTCTCACTGATTATGAACTTTTCGTATGTGCTGCTGAACTTTGTGTTCATCAACGGCTTGCATATGGGGGTGTTCGGGATGACCATTGCGATCAATGCCTCCCGGTATCTGGCGGCGGTCTGCTCGCTGATCTACCTGTTCCGGCTGGATAGCAGCCTGCGGGTGAAGATCCGGGACCTGCTGGCCCTCAACTGGACCATGATCAAAAGAATCATGTTCATCGGCCTGCCGTTTGCGGCGGAGCAGATGTTCTTCAACGGCGGCAAGATTCTGACGCAAATCTTCATTGTCAGCCTCGGCACCTATGCGATTGCCACGAATGCAATCTCTTCCTCACTCGCCGGGGTGATGCAGATTCCGGCCAATGCGTTGTCGCTGACCCTGATTACCGTTGTCGGCCAATGTATGGGCAGCCGGAATACGAAGGATGCGCGCAAATTCGTCAAATCCTTTCTATGGCTGTCTTCCGCCTCCTTTGCACTGATGGCGCTGCTGATCTTCCCGGTATTTAATCCCCTGGTATCGCTGTTTCATCCGCCGGAGGAGATTGTCCGGGATATCTTCATTGTTTTTCTCATTAACTCTATTGCCCAGATCCCGCTGTGGTCGGTCAGCTTTATTACTCCTTCCGCGCTTAGGGCGGCGGGTGATTCCAAGTTCACCTCCGTTGTATCCATGCTGTCCATGTGGCTGTTCCGCGTTGTGCTGGGCTACATTCTCGGCATCGTGCTGAATATGGGCATCATCGGGGTATGGCTGGCCATGAACTGTGAATGGGGCGTACGCGGCTTCATTTTCCTCCGGCGTTTTCTCGGGGAGAAGTGGGTTCAGCATAAGGTTATTTAAGGCAAGGGTTAAATTCCATTACCGGTCCTGAGCTTTGCTGTTTAACCGGGTAACCTCAGTTCTTCGGAAACTTGGAAGCATGATGAACATATACAAAAGTGCGGCACAACCTACAGAGAGATAGGAAAGCTTCAGCCCGAGGGCATCGGTCAGCACGCCGCTGGTCACTGGTCCTACAATCATTCCGAACGAGTAGGCTGTGTTATAGATGGCAAAGGTAATCCCATAGGAAGGAAGTCCGCTTTGTTCTGAAATGTCTGCAAGTGCAGGAAGACAAGGCGCAAGAACCATACCCATACTGATTCCCAGCAGTACCAGAGAAGCGGCCTGCATCCACATGGAATCGGGCAGAGCGGAGAGCGGCAGACTTATGGCAACTACTGCAAGTCCGATCAGCACAGCTTTTTTATACCCAATCCTGCTGGATAACTTGCCGATCCAAGGGGTGGCGAGCGCATAGGATAATGTAGGAATAGCGAATAACATTCCGATAAAACCCGGCTCCGCGTTGAATTTCTCCTGCAAATGCAGCGGCAGGGTAGGCTCCAATACACTGGGTATAGCCGAACCAATTATAACGACACCACTGATTAGCAGCAGACTGCGGTTGCGCAGCAAACCGAAAGATGAGAGGAACGTCCCCGATTTTCTTTCAGGTAAATCACGTAACAGAAAGATTCTAAGCACTCCATCAGCTATGGCCAGAACTGCAGCAAAGAGGAAAGGAAGTTTGTAACCGCCTAACTGATACATCCAGCCCCCTAAGCTAGGCCCAAGAAGGATTCCGGCAGCCTGACCTGACAAGGCGAGCCCCATGGCTTTGCCGCGCTCTTCGGAAGGATAAAGATCGGCAAGTATGGCTAATCCGGATGTCCAGGTAATCGCTGCGGCAAGTCCCTGCAGGGCTCTTGCTGCTATAAGCATCCAATATTCTTCGGCAAATGCAAACAATAGTGTAGCTGCAGCCAATCCAAGCAATCCCCACAGCATAGGGCCGCGTCGCCCAATCCGGTCTGATAACGCTCCAAATACAGGTGTTGCGATGAACAATGCGATTGCGTAGCTCCCAAAGAGCAAGCCGATTTCGGTCTGGGAGGCCCCAAGGGCGCTTGCATATTTCGGAAGAATGGGCACCACCAGCCCATAAATCAGCATATCCAAAAAAATCGCTATCCCGACGACGAACAGAGCTGATTTTTGTTTGGTTGGGGTAATCGTGTTCATAATAAGACCTTCTTTCGCTTTGTTGGTTGAAAATGTGATTAAACTATTCCCGTCTGCCCAATTGTTACTAAATGTATAATAATAAATATAGAATACTAAACATTTAGTATTGGATTTACGATTGTATTATAGCAACTAACCCATATTGTGTAAAGTGGGGCGAATGGGCGGATCCGTAATGAATTTTCTTTACAGATGAAAAGTTCAAATATAGAATTGAATGTAACAATTAATACTATATTTTTAGTACTATGAATTTACTATTTGAGCGGAGCGAAGATCATGACAGATGTAATGGTACTTGGACTATTATTAAAATATGGATCAATGTCCGGCTATGAGATTCAACAAAAGATGATATCTGCACAAACAGATAAATGGGCATACGTGCAGCCTGCGTCTATCTACCATGCCCTAAGAAAACTGGACAAAGATGAATTAGTCCGTCTGGAAAAGCTTGAGCAAACGGGCAATCGCTCAAAAGCCATTTATTCCATCACCTCCAAGGGGAAGCATGAATTTAACAGCATGTTGATCAGCTCGTTTAAGAAAGCTTCCGTTGTTTTCCCGTCCGCTTTGTATACAGTTCTTACGTTCATGGATGAAGCGCCGAAAGAAGAGATCATTGGAGCGCTGGAGGTACAGCAGCAGGCGATCCAGACTATATACGATGAAATGAAGGCGGGACAAAAGGAAAAGGAGAAGTATTCCGAGGTTTCAAAGAATGTACTGTTGATTTTCGAGAATATGTATGAGCAATGTGAAGTGCAATTGCAATTTTTACAGAAGCTTAAGCAGGATCTATTGAGTGATTTGCTGTAGCGGTAATCTGTATGCTCCATAAAAAAAGGCGTGCTCTCCGCTCTTGGCAGGAAGGCACGTCTTTGTGTGTTTTTTTAGACCGTTTTTGTTCTTACATCTTCCAGAGGTCATCCACCTTTACCGGCTGGCCGGTACGCATGGAGCGGTTGGCCGCAATCCCGGTCATGATCGACATGGCCCCATCCTTGTGCGAGGCTGCGCGGCCAAAGCGATCCTCCTGTTTCTTGTCGAAAATGTCGCGCAGCAACACCGGATCACCGCCCCCGTGGCCGCCTGCACTGCTTTCGAACTGGACGCGGTAAGGCTCCTTGAAGTGCGGGTAGATGGTAATGTTGACCCCCTCCAATGCGCCTTCATTTTCTTTTTTGCCGCCGGAATTGACGTAGGATTGTTCAGTGATGCGAACCTCCATACGGCCTTCCGTACCGTTGAAGACGATAATGAAGCCTTCCCAAGGCATATAAGCGTTCAGCGAATAATTCATAACGGTCTTATTCTTGTATTTGACCATTACATTCATGGTATCCTCGATGCTGATATTGTCGCCGAACACACTTTGGTCGCGCTGATACCCGTCTTCATGCTCGGCATCCAGATACATGCTTTTCAGGTGCTCGTTGCGGTCCAGATGGAGCGCGAAGGGATCATTCTCGGCAGCCTTGCTGCCATAAGCACGCTGATAGAATTCGGTGATGCCTCTTTTCTCTGCATTTTCCTTGCCGTAGAACCGCAGATCACCCATAGCGAAGACCGTATCCGGCCGGGAAGCCAGCCAGAAGTTCATCAGGTCGAAGTGATGCGTCGATTTATGCACCAGCAGGCCGCCGCTGTTCCGTTTGTCCCGGTGCCATCTGCGGAAATAATCCGCTCCATGCTGGGTGTTCAGCAGCCACTCGAAATTGACGGACAGGATTTCGCCCAGCACGCCGTCCATAATAATCTCGCGGATTTTTGTGTTATGCGGTGCGTAACGGTAGTTGAAGGTTACCCGCAGGTTCTTGCCGGTGCGCTCTATGGCATCAAAAATCTGCTGGCATTTCTCCTCGTCAATGGTCATCGGCTTCTCGGAAATGACATCACAGCCCAGCTCCATGGCCCGGATAATATACTTGTGATGCGTGCGGTCAATGGTCGTTACCAGTACGAAGTCAGGCCGGGTCTCTTCAATCATCAGGTCGAAATCCTCAGCCTTGTAGGTAGGCACCTCATGGTAGCCGTACTTGTCTGTCAGCATATGGTTAGCGAAATTCATCCGCGTCTGATTGACATCACAGAAGGCTGCCAGCTCGGAGGTTTCGTTGTAAACGGTAACAAGCGCGCCGTAAAAAAACTCGGCCCGGCCGCCGGTGCCGACGATTACATATTTCTTTTTGGACAAGGGGATCACTCCATTTACTTGGATTTGATTCTATTTTATAGTATAGAAAATGCGAAAAGTGAGCATTATTTAGTCCGATATAGATCAAAGTATGCATATTTTATCCTCGGTGGGTGGTGCAGTGTGGAGCCTTTTTTTCAGGTGGAGCAGCTTAGGCGGTCCGGTAATTTCAATATGGATACCGATCATTTCCATGATTCCTATGAAATCTATTATTTGCTGTCCGGGGAGCGGCATTATTATATCCATAACCGGATTTATGCCCTGCAGGCAGGCGACTTGGTCTTCATCAACAAAAATCAGCTGCACCGTACAACCAGCCGCAACCGCTCGCGGCATGAGCGGATTCTGGTCAATTTTGACGACCTGTTCCTGGAGCCTGCGGCAGGTCTTGTGCCGGATTTGGCGGAGATGTTCCAGGGAGAGAGCTTTTTACTCCGGCCCAACGCCCATGAGCAGGGGGAGATTGCGGATCTGTTCCAGGCGATGCTACAGGAGCAGCGGGAGGAAGCGCTGTGGAGCAGGCCGTATCTGCAGACTCTACTGCTTCAACTGCTGATCCGGCTGGACCGCATCCGTAAAGCGAAGCCGGCGGTGGTGATTCCCGAGCAAAGTGAGGCGCAGCGCCGGGTCTATGGTATCATTGAATATCTGGATGCCCATTATGGCGACAAGCTGACGCTTGGAGGCATTGCCGAGCATTTTTTCATCAGCTCTACGTATTTGTGCCGGACGTTCAAGCAGACGACAGGGTTTACAGTGATCGAATATCTGAATTATGTCCGCATCCGCGAGACGAAAACCCTGCTCCGGACAACGGATTGGCCTATGACCCGGATCGCCCGGGAGACGGGGTTCGACAGCATCGCCCATTTCGGGCGGGTATTTAAGGGACTCACCGGACGTTCGCCGCTGCAATACCGGAAGCAGAACCGGGGATAGTCCCCGAGGTGTAATCCAAAGCCGGTTATCTGGCATATCAAATCAGCTAAGAGGTGTTTTAATGAAGTTTCATGAATTTTATGCCGGACAGGTGTTTACAACCAAGTCTATAACCATAACTAAAGAGAGCATTACGGGTTTTGCAGCAGAGTTTGACCCGCAGTATATGCATTTGGATGAGGAAAAGGCGAAGCAAGGGAGATTCAATGGAATTATCGCTTCAGGAATACAAACGATGGCGGTCTCCTTTAAGCTCTGGGTTGAAACCGGTAGTTATGGGGATGATATTATTGCCGGAACGGCTATGAATCATCTGAAATTTATAAAACCCGTGTATCCAGAGGATGAATTGCATACCGTTGTTGAAGTGACTGGGCTAAAAGAAAAAAAGAACGGAACAGGGAGCGTTACTGTATGGCTGTCAACGTTCAACCAGAAGGATGAGAAGGTGTTTGAAGGCGAATTAACCGTTCTGGTTAAGCAGTGAAGTATAAATTTGCAATCCATCCGTTTGTGATGGCCGCACAACAACAAAAAGGTATCCCTTTCCCCTGGCGGGTAAGGAATACCTTTTTTAGATTTGTAATCACCGGTGGCTCTCCGGGGGAGGGAGGCCCCTTTTTTCTGCTGGTCAAAAAACAATGCTGTCCAACGTATCAGGCAAGCTGCTTGCCGTCATACATATACGTTTTTTCCTTGCCGCCTACCATGGTGCGCAGGTGCACTGTCCGGCCCCACAGCCGGTGGACCATTGGCAGGGTGCGTTCGATATATTTCCGGTCCAGCTCCAGCCCCTCATAGCGGTTGTACAGCAGCAGCTCGCCCCGGCCATGCAGGTCGTCGTCTTTGACGGTGAGATAAGGGAAGCCGCCATTGGTACGCGAACGGATCAGATTATCCTTAATTTCCTCCAGGTTTGTGGCTGTGACCTTGTAGTGCTGCTGTTCCTTCTTGAATACGAAAAGATCCATCTCCTCCGCCAGCTCGCGGGTCAGATAGTTGCGGATAAAGGACACATCCGATTCGATCTCGCGGATCTCGAAGAGCGCCTGCAGCCCTTCCCGCTTCTCGATATGCCGCAGCAACATCAGACCGAGATAGTAGGGATTGATTCGTCCCGGCGAGGGCTGAATGACGCCGGAATTCATTTTGGAAAATTCAATAATCTCTGAATCGCTGAGGTCCAGCTCCCGGACGAGCTTCAGATGCCAGTAGCTGGCCCAGCCCTCATTCATAATCTTCGTCTCCATCTGCGGCCAGAAGTACAGCATTTCGGCGCGGAGCATGTAGAGAATTTCCCGCTGCCATTCTTCCAGGTAGCGGCTCTCCGCAGCGATATAGCCGATCACATCCTTGACTTCGCCGCCGATCTCCCGGAAGCCGCCCGGCCGCCCGGAGCGGGCGGAGAATGGATCGATATGCTCCTGAATGGCGATCCCCGCATCCAGGAACCGCTCCACCTCATCGGTGCCGTACTCCTGTCCGAACCGGTCAATCCGTTCGGCAAATATCGCCATCCGGTTAATCATATTGCGGTCGGTGCCGCCGAACATGGCGTTGTTCTTGAAGAAATCACTGTGCCCCAGCACGTGGGCTACAATCAGCTTGTTCTGCAGCAGCGTGTTGCTGTCGAGCAGAAAGGCGTAGCAGGGGTCGGAATTGATCACCAGCTCATAGATTTTGCTGAGCCCGTGATCATACTCGGACTTCATGCGGTGATAGGCCTTGCCGAAGCTCCAGTGCGCGAACCGGGTAGGCATGCCGTAAGCGCCGATGGAGTAGAGCACCTCGGGCGGGCACATCTGATACCGCATGGAGAAGAAGTCTAGTCCGTGTTCAAGCGCCAGCCCGGTCAGATGCTCTACAGATTCCTCCAGCTGCCCGGTTTCATTGTCGGTCATCGCGCGGTGCCTCCTTTACGATAAGTTACGTGCGAGTCGGATGAATCTTGAATCCCTGAATCCCATAACCCCTTCAGCTCGCCAGCTCCTCCCCGAAGAAGGCTTGCAGGGTCTTGAGCACATCCTCCTTCTCCTTCAGGATCGAGCGGCTGAAGGCGGGGGAGGCGATGCCGGACATCGACTCCCACAGCTGCCTGCCCCCGTATACATGCTGGCGGATCTCGCCGTAGCCGAGCATATTCACGCGCTCCAGCAGCTCTTCTGCCAGACGGACGGTAACGGGGTTGTCGCTGTCCAGATTGTCGCCGTCCGAGAAATGAAAGGCGTAGGCATTATGCTGGCCCGGTGGATAGTCGGCCTCCAGAATGCGCAGCGCCAGCTCGTATACAGAGGAGCATTTGGTGCCGCCGCTTTCGCCTTTGTGGAAGAAGGACTCTTCGTCCACCTCCTTGGCGTCGGTGCTGTGTGACAGAAACCGGATCTGCACGTTCTCATATTTGGTCCGCAGAAAGCGGGTCATCCAGAAGAAAAAACTGCGCGCCACGTATTTCTCGAAGATCCCCATGGAGCCGGAGGTATCCATCATCGCCAGTACGACAGCGGAGGATTGGGGCTTCCGGATATCCTCCCAGGTCTTATAACGCAGGTCATCGCCGGTAATCGGCCCCAGCATGGTCCCGGAGCTGACGTACTGCGGCTCCGGCGGCGGATTCCAGTCCGACCTCACCGCTGCTGCATGCGACATGTACTGCCCGCCGCCCAGCGCCTGGCGTTTGATCGCTTCGAACAAGGTGCGCCGCTTGTCGACATTCGACATCATGCCCTGCTTGCGCACATCGTCGAAGCGGATGTCCTCTATGCTCAGATCCGGCGCAGCCTTCGGTTTCAGCCGGGGCAGCTTCAGATCCTCGAACACCAGCTCGGCCAGCTCGTCAATCGTCAGCTCCGCCTCATAGTAATCCTCACCGGGCTGCTCCCCAGCTTCATGTCCGCCTTTTCCTGGTCCGTCTGCACCATCAGCTCCGGCTTGGCCGATCACATCGCCGACCTGCGTGCCGCCTTGGCCTTGTCCGACCTGCGGCTCGTTCTGATAGTTGTAGCGGAACTTGGGTTCATCCAGACTGCGGATCGGCACTTTGATGATTTTATCGCCCTGGGGCATAATAATCGACTCTTCGCTGACCAGATCGGCGAGATTATGCCGGATGGCCTCTTTTACCTTGCGCTTATGACGTTCCTGGTCAATCTCTCCCTTGCGGTGCAGTGACCAGTCGTCGCGCGCGATCATGAACAAGCGGTTGTTCATGTCGTCCACCTCCCGCTTTAACCATCAGTCGCCAGAATTCCTAATTTCTAAAATTGTGGGATGAATGGTAACAGTCTTTCTTATCTAAAGGAAATTATCTTCCATAAATACGAACATTTGTGCTATGATGGATTCGTAAATTCCTGGAAAGGAGTTGCGAGGCATGTTCGTACTTAAAGCGTATAAGTATCGGATCTACCCCACCCATGAGCAACAACAATATCTGGCAAGGGTGTTCGGATGTGTCCGTTTTATCTACAACAAAATGCTTGCGGATAAGATCGAACACTATAAACAAACGGAGAAAATGCTCCATAATACACCTGCCAGGTACAAAAAAGAATACCCGTGGCTGAAAGAAGTGGACAGCCTGGCATTAGCAAACGTTCAGCTCAACCTGGAGAAAGCCTATAGGCATTTTTTTCGGGATAAGAACGTGGGTTTCCCTACATTCAAAAGCAAGAAAACGAACAACAATAGCTTCACAACGAACAATCAAAACGGAACGATAGCCATTGAAGCTGGAACGATTAAAATTCCGAAACTAAAGACAAGAATCCGAATCAAGGTACATCGTCCATTCTGGGGGCGAATCAAATCCTGCACCCTATCCAAAACACCATCAGGAAAATATTTTGCCTCCGTACGGGTAGAAACAGATATCGCTCCTTTGCCAAAAACAGAAAAGAAGATTGGCGTAGATCTGGGACTAAGAAACTTTGCGATTACTTCGTGTGGCGAAGTGATCGCAAATCCGAAACATTTTCGTCAATCTGAACAACGATTAGCCAAACTGCAAAAGGACTTGTCGAGAAAGAAGAAAGGAAGCCATAACCGAAATAAAGCACGTTTGAAGGTCGCCAAGCTTCATGAAAAAATAGCGAATCAGCGTAAAGACTTCTTGCACCAAACGTCAACCCAAATGATACGCGAAAACCAAGTGATCGTGATGGAAGACTTGCGTGTAAAGAACATGATGCAGAATCATAAATTAGCTAAAGCCATATCCGAAGTATCTTGGAGCATGTTTCGAGCGATGCTCGAATACAAGGCGAAGTGGTACGGGAGAACATTGATGATTGCCCCAAAACACTTTGCGAGCAGCCAAAGATGTTCCTGCTGCGGCTATAAAAACGCAGAAGTGAAGAACCTTGCGGTACGTGAATGGACTTGTCCTGAATGTAGTGTACAACACGACAGAGATGTAAACGCAGCTAAAAACTTACTACAATTAGCCATATAAAATGGCAACGATTGGGCTAGGAACTAGCCTCTAAGCTTGGGTAAACTTGGAGCAGTAGCTCTATTGACCAAGAAGCACCCACCTCTTAGGTGGTGTGTAGTTCACCTGGTTGCTGCTTCTTATCTGCCAACCCAAAGGTTTGTAGTAAAGCAGGTAAGTCCGCCGTTTTTTTATAGAGTGATTGCCACTGTGCACATGCGTCGGAAACGGTTAGTTTATCCTGGAAATGGGTTTCTTGAAACTGCACCCCTACTTGTTCAAATATCTCCTTCCGGTTGCGTATTGGCGATTTACCCACGATAACAAGCTCATCATAAGTGCTCTTTTCAATACCAAGCACTGCAGCAATGGTTGAAGACTTTCCTGCCCCGTTCGCCCCTAGTAATCCAAATGCTTGTCCCGGCTTTACTTCAAAGCTAATGAGATCGACAGCCTTTTTCTGACCGTATGTAACCGTCAAATTCCCAACCTTTAATACCATGCTCTAACCTCCTAAATAAATCTTAGGACGTCAGTATAACAAATGATCTATAGGGTGGTGTCTTACTGGAGGGTTTGATAGCTATCGTGAAATTGATTTTCTTAACCTATTGGGTATTGGGATATGCCTTATGGACTCCAAGGGATGATATAACAGCATCCACGGGCCTGAGAACCGCATAACTCCCTTGATTTTTTGACGGTAATCCGGTTTATAACAATGAATAGGACACTTCGCACAAGCCGTCTTCCCTTCACCGAATTTGCAGTGGGATAGTCTTTTCATAGCATACTCATTTAAGTTCCGGCATTCCTCACAGAGCTCTTTTTCACGATGTTTTTTCTTACAATATAGACGAATCATTTTTGCGACAATCTCTTTTTCCTTCCGAATTTTAGGGCCATCGTTCAACTGCTGATCCGCATCTGTTCTCATATAATGAAGCCTCCCTGCTCAATTGCACTTGAATCTGCCTTCGCTCAGTTACTCTTTAAGACCTGTCAGACGGATTTCATTTAGTTCCTCTGCGGTTATTGATCCGGATTTGTACAGATTCATATACTCCCGAGAAACGCTTTGATTAAAAATCAACAGATCATCCGTATTAATTGTCACCGGAATTCCAAAATCATATAGCTTGCGAATTGGATGTCTGCCGTAATTCTCCGCCACACCAAGCATAATATTGCTTGTTGGACAGACATTCAATTGAATATTATGATCGGACAGCCACCTCATAATCTGAGGTGAGCGGGCTGCCGCGATCCCATGGTGGACCTCTTGAAGCCCCAGCTCCTCAACAGCCTCCCTGACATCATCAGCAGCCCCAAATTCCCCCACGTGAGCTTTTAGAATCAGGCCCGCTGAATTTGCGGCTCTGTAGATGGATTTGAAGCATGCAATGGGCTGAGCAAGTTCATCACCGCAGATATCTATAGACCGAAACCACCGGAAAGCCAATAGTTCATCCATCCGTCCGTAGACTTCATCAATATCGCAGGCCCGATCCAAGGCCAGTTCCGGCAGAAATCGAGTTTTGGGCGCAAAACTTCGATGAAGATCATCAATTATCCGCGTAAAATGTTCCATCCCTCCCAATGAATCAATCTCATCGATCCCGAAGCTTAACGCCAATTTCTCTATGTGATCCCCGGCCGCCTGAACAAAGGAAGCCTCGATACGTTTCAAATAGCCATGAATACCGGGACAATGGCATTTTATATGTTCATCAAACCACTTCTGCATTCCATGCAAAGATTGAAAGGGTTTTGAAGGCGGCTGAATTTGAATGTTCGCCCATTCACCAATATATTGAATGGTCCCACCGCGTCCGGCGTGGTTGTGCAAATCGCTTTTCGGAATGGTTTGCAGATTCGTAAGAGAATCATTTATCAAGCTGTCCATAAATGCTTGTTTTATAGAGAACTCCTCCAGGCCGGCTGACACCCTAACAACTCCTTTAAGAGATATAAGAATAATATATAGCAATACTCCCACGCCACGAAATCACTGTCAAAGCATTTTGTCAGACAGGCGTTTCTGCGGGAAATATAAGGATGCTTTGTGGCGTGAAACATGAAAAGGGGAAAATTACGCCTATCTGGAAAAGGAAGAGATTCAGGCGGTCGTAAAATACAGCAGTTACCATAAAGAGAAGAGCAAAGCTTGGAAAGCGAATGTGAGTAAAATCGAGAATTGGACGTAAGTGAAGAAGGTTATGCCTTGGCCGTACGTCGAAATGAAGCAAGCTGCAATTGACCAAAAACAAAGAGCAACCTTTCTCCAATGACGGGAGAATAGTTGCTCTTTTGACCTTCTGCGGTTTAAAAATGAGAAGGATTTGTCTTTACTCATAGAAAGACTACTTTTGGGACATTATCATAAAATTTCCCATAAGTACATCCCGCTACTTGTTACGCCCTTTGTCCACCGGTATCAGTCGTGAGCAGCCAGTTCTCGGCGGATGGGTCTCTCCCCTGCAATGGTAGCGACGAGCAAGGAGGCGGTGCACTCAATATCTCCGTAAGTATTAATCAGTGTATCAATGGACGCGGTGTATTCTTTATGAATAAACGGATGGAAGTGAGATACAAAGATAACCGGGGTACCAAGCTTCGTCCAGCCTCCCATCATATTACGGGCAACCTCTCCGTGCAATCGGGTGACATTCAGGCCGTAATCCTGCCGGCTGCCGATCGAACAGAGAATGAGGTCATAGGTTCCGGGCAGCGCTGCGGTGAACAATCTTTCCGGGCCGGGATCAATCCACTGATCCACATGATCTGAATATTTTTCAAGCTCGGTTCTGATCCGGTCGTACATGCCAGTATAACGGTCAGCATAGTTCATGATAATGACATGCAGCACTCGTGTCTCACTCTTCAGCGGAAAAGGAACCCCGCCGGCGCGGTCTTTCACCAGTGTCAGACTCTCCGCCACGGCACGCTCAGCCAAACGCGTAATAGCATCGCGATCAGGTTGCTCCCGTTCCCGTACCGGTGCGGAATCTGCCGCGAGCAGCCCCATCTGCTCCTTCAGCGACAGTACACGGCAAGCGCGATCGATCAATGATTCCCGTGTCAGCTTGCCTTCGCTGTAACAGCGCTCCATTTCAAGGTAGAAGCGCTCCTCGATCCTGGGGAACAGCAGCATGTCGCAGCCATTCTCAAGCGCTGCCGCACAGGCATCGTAGTAATTCATGAAGCCTGCAATCCCGCCCATTTCCATCGCATCGGTCACAATCAGCCCCCGGAAGCCTAGTTCTCCGCGCAGCAAATCCTGGAGCAAGGCGCGAGATACTGTGGCAGGAGGATAGATTCCCCGCTCATCAGGGCTGTCAAATGCCGGCAAAGCGATATGCCCCGGCATCACCGCCATAGCGCCGGACTCAATCAACTCCCTAAAAACCCGTCCCGGTCCCTTGATCCATTCATCCGGTGACAGACGATTGACAGGCGTCGTCAAATGCTGGTCAAGCGTGTCGTAACCATCCCCCGGAAAATGCTTGATCGTAGCCATCATCCCGTTGTCCTGCAGCCCCCGCAAATATGCCCCGGCTATCTTGATGATCTGCTCCGGTCTCTGTCCGGCACTGCGGCTGGAAACAACCGGACTGTCAGGAACGATTGCCTGATCCACCACAGGAGAGAAGGTCCAGTTATAGCCTATTTGCCCGGCCTCCAGTGCGGCTGCGCGGCCGATTTCATACGCCAGCTCCGAAGAATCCGTCTGGCTTATCCCCATCATATGGGGAAAACGCTGCGCGCCCTGTATCATCTCGCCGGGGCCATTTTCCAGATCAGTGACAATAAATGGCGGGATTCCACAAGCCGAGCGAAACGACGCAATTTCCTCATTCAAGGCATCCTTCTCTCCCGAGAAGAAGAACATCGCTCCAAATTCAGACATTTGCTTCCCTATCCGCGCGTTGGTCGGACAACATACCTGATTCAACAGCCTGCGAAAGTCCCACTCTTCCGCCATCTCACGCAGTCGTGAAGAAGGCTCGATAATATATTTCATTCCTGAATATCCTCCTTTAGCTTTACCAGCAAGGTCGGGTTCTGCTTCAAACCGGCAGCCATCCGGTATTCAAGCGGAGATATTCCCTCTGCTTCCCGGAACACCTTATTGAAATGCTTCGGGTTCTCGAAACCAACCTTTGCGCTAACCTCGTATACTTTATATGCGCTGTTCTCCAGCAGCTCCTTCGCCTTAACGAGTCTTAACTTTTTTATATACTGGCTAAAGCTCATCCCCATATATTCCTTGAAGGCCGAACTGAAATAGGAGTAATTGAATGAGACATGGTTGGAAACCATCGCCAGGTTGAAATCGCTGCGATTATAATTTTGTTCAATGAAAAGAAGAGCTGCCTTCATTTCTCTCTGGTTGAGATGAGCCGATTTGATCCCCTTGATAAAATCATTCATTCGATTTAGAAGATTCTCCACCCCGTGATAGTAATCTTGAAAATGCGGCGAGTTGTACAAGTACCCAATCTGCCGGTACACTTTGATAATTTCTACCGCTTCCTTACCATAGACATTAAACGCCTTGTCGAAGATCAGCTCGTTGATCGCCGTACTAATTTCCTCCATATAAGAAATGTCATATAGAAGCATTTTCCGGTAATCCAACACCTGCGACAGCAGCGCCTGCATTTCCTGTTCGCGGCCGGTGCCAAGCATATTGCCGATTTTTACGATTTCCTCTGTCGGGATCTCGAAGTTTCGGGGCTTATCCTTGATTTGACTGTAACGGATAAGGCCTGTTGAGGACTTAAGGAAAAAATACCGCAGCGCCTTCAACGCCTGAGCATATGCGGTCTTGAATTGTTCCGCTTTGTCCATACGCTCGCTGCTTCCTATCTGACAAGCCAGAAGCCGGTCTTGTCCAAGATACTCCAAGAGCTTCCCCAGCCGCTGCTCGTCACGAATAACTACTAGGGATCTCCCCTCTTTGTCCAGAAAGTGGTACTCCTCTGCCAGCGCTTCCGTATGCAAAAATTCGTGAATGCGCGAATACAGCACGCCGCCCCCTTCGGTTCTGCCATTCGCTTCGGCCTCCTGAATTAGCCCTATGACATATCCCGCCTGCAGATCTTCGAGTCCGGCCCGATCCAGTCTTTCACTCAATTCTGGGCCTGCAATCTCAATATTCATCAGAATATAGTACATTTCATTTTGCCGGTAATCCTGCTCTCTCTGTGTTGCCTTGCTCAGCATGCCGTTAATGTCTTGCTCCCGTTTCAGCGCCTGTTCCAGCCGGGAAAAAGTCCCGCGCAGCTCGCTACGCACAATTGGCTTCAATAAATAATCCCTGACCCCGAAGCGGATCGCTTGCTTGGCGTATTCAAAATCATCGTAGCCGCTGATAATGACCACGACCGGCCGGTGTTCAAGCTGTTGGACGCGCCCGATCAAGGTGATACCGTCCATGACCGGCATCCGGATGTCGGTCATCATGATATCGAAGGCGGCCTGGTTCAACTGCTGCAGCGCTTCCTCCCCGTCTTCAGCAAAGAAATACCGATACATGCCAGGATACTCCCGCTCCAGCATAGCCCGAATCCCGAGGCGGATATTCTCCTCGTCATCTACGATTAGCAAGTTACGTGTCATTCCGCCAGCCCTCCCGAAAGAATCAAATAAGGAACTTTAATCGTAACCTTCGTATACTCCCCTTCGACACTCTCCAGCCATAACCCGCTGGTCTTCCCGTAATGCAATTGGATACGCAAATGAACATTTCGCAGCCCGATGCCACTTCCCGAAGTGTCATATGCAGAGTCCCCGTTGACAGGGGGCGCGTACATAGCCGCAGCAGCGGGATCCAACTGGAGAGCCAGATTGATGTTATACAGGCGTTCGGCGGAGATTCCCGCCCCGTTATCCCGGATCTCTATATACATGAAGTCATCCTGCTCGTAGGCATGAATCACGATCATTAAACCGCGTTTTCGCAATCCGGGGGCATTCATTCCGTATTTGAGCGCATTTTCCACAATCGGCTGCAGCGACATCTTCAGGATTTCCTGCTGACGGTATTGCTGACGAACGTCAAGGCGCAGCTCCAGTTTGCCGCCGTAACGGATATTCATGACCGCAATATAATTCTGAATATGCTGGATCTCTTCGTATAACCGCACATAGTGCGTCGTCCAGTGCAAATTATAGCGCAGCATCGCCCCAAGGGAGGTTAACGTATCCGAAATTACAAGCTGTCCCTCGATTTCCGCCAGCATTTTCAAATTTTCCAGCGTATTGTACAAAAAATGCGCATCGATCTGATTCTTGAGGGAATTCAGCTCCGCCTCCTTTGAAGAGGCCTGCTTGTTGACAGCCTCCGCAATCAGCTCATTGATTTTGCTCAACATTTGGCGGATGTGATTGCCGAGTTCGCCCACTTCATCGCCGCCAAGTTGAGGAATCTCAACATTGAAGTCACCCTGGCGGACCTTCTTCATTGAATCACGCAATAGATGCAGCCGTTTCAAAATCACGGATAGCAGCTTATACGTAATCAGGGAGAGGATCAGCACCAGCATTAGTGTAGCCCCGCCAATAGCCAGCCGGGTTTTATTCATGTCATTGTAGGACGATTCCAGCGAAACGACGCTCAGCAGCTTACTATCCAGCCTTTCGATGCTGGTATAGAGACATAAATACGGAATCCCCTCATGGGTGAACTGAAAATTCCCCTCACTTCCCTGAGTATGAAGCGCAAACTCGCTTCTGATGTCTTCCGGGGCTATTTTCTCGTAAAAGGAGGAGGTCCCGTTATAATACAGATGGGAATTACGGTCGATCGCAAGCAGCTGTGTGGAAGCCTCCTGCAGATTTCCGTAAATATTCGAGAAAAATACATCCAGCCGCATATTGACCTGCAAAAGCGCTAAATGCTGATCGAGCGGGTATTTGACTTCCCGAACCAGACTGGCGAAGTTCAAATAATCCTGACGTTCCCCTTCTGTACTGCCGCGCAGTTCTTCGGGGCCCCGATAGATCGTCCACCATACCGCCTCCGGCTGCGCATAAAATTCGTTTGCCCAGTTTTCCCCGGCGATGCGGCGCTCGTTATAAATAATCGGCCAGATTTCGCGGGCATACTTATTGCTTGTAAAGAATCGCAAATTGCTGATGTTAGGATTGTTGTACATAATATATTGCAAGTTATGGAACGAATGGGTGTTAAAATTAATCAGCTCTTCGGCTGTAAAATCCCGGTTGCTGAGCATGTAGTCCAACACTTCCCGGTCAGACAGAGCGAGCTGCGAAGTCAGCTCCATTGCCTCCATATTATTGAGAATATTGGCCTTTTCCGTATTAAGAAAATACTCGTTTTTATTAATGATACTCGTGATGCTATTTTGGTAGTTGACGCCGAGAATATAACCGGAAAACACCGTTGTCGGGATCAAAATAACGAGAATATATGTCAAAATCAGCTTGGCCTGAATGGAAAGACGCCCAATAAAACCGCTGAGAAAACGGAGCTTACTATTGATGTAATTTCTCAGTTGTCATCACTCCCGTTTCCCGGTGTTGTAAGGATCAGACAGGAATCAACAGGACGAAACCCGGGGAGCCGGCATTATGCCGATCTCCCCAGGTATAGGCTATCCTATTAGCTCAGGTCTGTTATTTCTTGAGCTTGGCAGCGTTTTGTTCAAACGCAGCCTGCTGGAAGGCTTGGATTTTATCCAAATCATGATCCTTGCGGTATTGCTGGAATTCGTTCCATGCTGCATCGAATTCGGCTTCTGACTTGGACAGAATGAGCTTAGGGAGTGTTTTGCCCCACTGGGTGTTAATCTTTCCGAGTGCAATCCCTTCCGGAGAAGATACTGCCGGATCCAGATTCGCATATACGGAATTGTCAGCCACTTTTCCGCGGGTCCAGTCCTCCGGTTGCTTAATCGGTTCCACCGATGCAGGAGCCCACTTCAGATTGAGTGCAGGATCCATCATCATCCAGAACGTATAGGAAGCACCGTATGTTTTGGCGAAGCCGGAACGGTCATTGTTATACATGTTGAGGACTTCCGGCAAAAATTGATCCTTCCCGTCAATCGTATCATAAGTAACGCCCTTCTCACCAAAGAACAAATCCTTGTTGCCTTCTTCACTGATGAGATACGTCAAGAAGTCGATCGCTCTTTCCTTGTCCTTCACTTTCTTGGAAATTAGAGTCAGCGCCCAGCCCGCAATGGACGGTCCGCCCAGCTTCGGCTGATCCAGCTTGGAGTTTCCCGGCCCGTCAACGGCAATATACACCGAATTCGGATCCTGCTGATAACGGGTAATATTCTGGTTCTGCAGATCGGAACGCGGGAACATCATCGAAAAATAACGGCCTTGCACGATCTTCTCTTCCATTTGCGGACGCTTGTCAATGAAGATATCCTTCGCGATCAACCCCTGATCATTGGCCTCACGGAACGTTTTCAGCCAGCGGATGTATTCCGGATCGGTAGAGCGATCGTACAGCTTGCCGTCTTTTTCATACGGAATGGCCAGGAAGTCCATCAGATTCGTTCCGAACGAGCCATTTCCAATATCCGTAAATTCTTGCGTCCCGAATGGAATGAGTGGCTGGCCGTTTACTTCCGGGAATTTCTCTTTGGCGGCCTTAAGGGCATTCAGAAAGCCTTCCGGTGTTCTCATATCCGGTTTGCCAATAGCTTCATAAATATCCTTGCGTACAAGGAATGTGTTGGAGGAGGTGAAGTTATCGCCATACTCCTTGAAATTGGATGGAGAACTGGACTGGTTCGGATAGCCATATACATTTCCGTCCTTCTCCGTGTACCATTTCAACTTGTCCGGATCGGCAACTTTGAAGAAATAAGGATCGTATTGATCCGCAAGCTCATTCAACGGCAGCACCAAGCCGCCTTGAACCATTTTATCAATCGCATCGGAGTTCCAATCCAACGTAATAAAGTCGGGCAGATTATTGGAGGCGATCATCGTATTCATCTTTTCATTTTCATTCCCGGCCGGAACGATAAAGTTAATATTAACACCGGTTTTTTTGGTGATGTACTGGGTAGTCTTGTCAACGCCCCATTTGTCGGCAAACCAGGAGTAGTTGAGATACCAATCGAATGTAATCGGTTTCGTTGAGCTCTTCCAGCCCGGCTCGTCAGCGTTGACCGTCTTTGCACCGTCGGAAGGTGCTGCCGTATCATTGGCGGATTTCGCTGTATTGCCGGTGTTGTTCCCGCCGCCTCCACAAGCGGTCAGGCCGACCGTAAGTGCCAGTGCTACTAGTGATGAGAGCCATTTTTTCGTTTTAACCATGGATGAATTCCCCTTTTCATATATTGTATTATGTTACCCAGCTGTCTTAGCCCTTGATCGAACCAATCATCATTCCCTTGACAAAGTACTTCTGCAGGAACGGATATACGATGACGATCGGAACGGTCGTAATCACCATGGTCGCCAGCTTAACCGACTGGGAGGTGACCGACTTTTGAATCGTGCCAGCCATCGCTGACACCATCTGGTTGGAACTGGATTCCGCAACAACCCTGTACAAGTAGGTCTGAATCGGCTGCAGACTGGAATTGTTGATATAAATCACGCCGGCAAAATAATCATTCCATTGATAAACCCCATGAAACAGGGCAATCGTGGCGACAACCGGCATCGATATGGGAATGATAACCCGGAAGAAAATTTTAAGCTCATTCGCTCCGTCAATCTTGGCCGCTTCCTCCAGCCCTTTAGGAATTTCCCGGAAAAAGGACATGAAAATAATCAGATCGTAGAAGCTGAAAGCAGCCGGCAAGATGTATACCCAGAAATTGTCCAGCAACCCAAGATCACGGATCAGCAGATAGGTTGGAATGAGACCGCCTCCAAAGAAAAGCGTAATCGTCCCCATTATCATGTACACCTTGCGCCCGATCAGTTCTTGACTGCACAAGGCATAGGCAACCATGGCAGTGAAGAAAACGTGAATGAGAGTACCAACCACGGTTTTGGCCACTGTGACCCCCATGGCCATCATAATACCATTATTGTTAAAAACCGCCCTGTAGTTGTCGAGACTGAATACCCTGGGCCACCAGTAAATATTGCCCAGCATGGCATCCATCCCCTCATTGAAGGAATTGACCAGTACATACCATACGGGATACAGAGTGGCGAAGCAGACAAGCAGCATTAGCAGGTTATTGAATATATCGAACGCCATTTCAGTGCCAGTTCTTCGTTGTAGCCGGAACATATTTGAATCTCCCCCTTGCCTGATTTAGAACAGCGACGTATTGTTGATCCGCTTTGTGACGCTGTTGCTTATCAGCAGCAGTAAAAGCGCAATGACCGACTTAACCAAACCTACCGCTGTAGAGTAAGAGAAACGGGCATTTTGCAGACCAGTCTGATAAATATAAATATCAATGACACTACTCGCACTTTCATTGAGTGAATTGCGAAGGACCATGATCTGATCAAAGTTGGAATTCAGTATTCCGCTGACTGCCAGAATGAACAGAATGGATACCGTTCCGGCGATGGATGGAAGCGTAATACTTTTGATGCGCTGAAAACGTCCTGCCCCGTCAATCTTGGCTGCTTCATACAACTCTGGTGAGATTCCCGAGATAGCCGCAAGATAGATAATCGCCGACCAGCCGAGCTCCTTCCAAATACTCGAAATTACGGCGATGCCCCAGAAATGCTTTGGCTCGGCGAGGAAGTTGACCGGTTCATGAATAAGATGCAGCTTCATTAGCAAGTGATTTATAATGCCTACATCCGCCAACCAAGTCGTTAGAATTCCGCCAAGAATGACCCAGGATAAAAAATACGGCAAATATGAAATGGTCTGAACGCTTTTTTTGAAGCGGACGGATCGCATCTCATTAAGCAGAATGGCAAACAGAATCGGTAAAGGAAACCCGATCAAAAGACGCAGCGCGCTGATACCCAGTGTGTTCTTGACCACATATCCCAAATTCTCATCTTCAAAGAACTCTCGAAAATGCTCCAGTCCCGCCCAGGGGGCGCTGCCTATCGAACCGATGATGTCATAATTTTTGAAAGCGATGACAATTCCGTACATGGGAAAATAGTTGAATACGATCATCCAGGCCACGCCAAGCAAGGCCATGATCTGCAAATAACGTTGTCTGTACATTCTGCGCAGGATTCCCCATTTTTTCTGGTTTATTCCGGGGTCCGCTGCGGCCTCCACTCCAGCCTTCATCCCAACCACACCCTCCTGTTTTATTTATTTAACTTCCAGCTGTAACCCCATTGTAGAGCAAGCTCGAATTCGACATAAGGCGTCATATTTTACGTTTGGTTTCTTTTTTTTGGACGTTTTAAACCGCTGATCCAGCCTTTTTCAAACTATTTAAATCTTAAAATGAAAAAAGAGACACCGGTTAAGGTGTCTCTGCTGAACCTCCATATGGGAACCAGCCACATCCATTTTTTATTCTTGATCCTTGGCTTCCAGCATCCTGAGCAGAACCGTGACTGTTTCCCCTCTCGTCGCGGCACTTTTCGGGAAGAAGCTGTTGTTGCCCTTACCCTGCATGATCCCCAGCTTCTTCATCTCGGCTGCCGCTCCGACAGCCCAGGCCGGTATGTCACGGTCATCCGCGAATCCGGCGGAACGGGCATCGGGTACGAGGTTTAATGCTCTCGCCAGCATTACGGCCATTTCCGATCTCGTCATAGGCGCATCTGGACGGAAGTTACTGTTCTTATCGCCCTGGATAAGCCCCAAGCTTACGGCTCGCGCAACGGCTGTCCGGGCCCACTGCCCGATCCGGTCCGCGTCCTTGAAGGACAGGACTGCTTCTTCGTTCTGAAGCTTCAGCGCTTTTGCCAGCATCACCGCGAATTCAGCGCGCGTCACCGTGCGATCGGGCCGGAACGAACCGTCCGTATAACCTGTGATAATTCCCTTCTTTTCTGCTTCCAGGATATTGGCTTCGGCCCAATGACCGCCAATATCCGCGAAGACATGACCGGGGACCGGAACGGCCGGCGTTACCGGACCATCTTTTGGATCATCCTTCGGAACATTAGGTGTTACCGGCGGGGTCACGGGAGCTCCTCCTCCCGAATTGCCTCCGCTTTCCCCGCTTCCGCCGTTTGAACGCTCGTTTACGGAAACGTTTATTTTCCCTGTAACGGACGGATTCGCAGTCAAGACGGCCGTAATCGTCACTTCTCCGGCTGCGGACGGTGCCGTCAAGACCGTGCTGAACCGGCCATTCGCGTCCGTTACTGCTTTAGCAGTCTGGATGCTGCCCGACGAAGCCGCGACTGCGACCTCCACGCCGGAGACCGGAAGATTGTCGCCGTCGTAGACGATTCCACCAATGGACACGTCGTCTCCGACCGTCACAGCAGACGGCGTCGCCTGAAGTTCAATTAGAACGGGTACTTGTATGGCCTTAATTACGGAAACGGTAATCGTATCCGTCACGGCTGGACTCGCGGTCAAGGCTGCCGTAATCGTCACTTCTCCGGCAGCAGACGGCGCTGTAAAGACCGTGCTGAACCGGCCGTTCGCGTCCGTTACAACTTTAGCAGTTTTGATGCTACCTGACGAAGCCGCGATTTCGACTTCCACGCCCGGGACCGGTAGATCGCCGCTGTCGTAGACGACTCCCGTCACGGACACGTTGTCTCCGACCGTCACGGCAGACGGTGTCTCCTGAAGTTCGATCCGGGCGGGCACTTGTACGACCCCATCTACGTAAACGGCAGTCGTCCCTCTCACGGACGGATTCGCGGTCAAGGCTGCCGTAATCGTCACTTCTCCGGCAGCAGACGGCGCTGTAAAGACCGTGCTGAACCGGCCGTTCGCATCCGTTACCGCAATGGAGTCATTGACGCTCCCCGATGCAGCCGCGATCTCGACCCCTACGCCGGATACCGGAAGATCGTCACTGTCGTAGACAGCTCCCGTCACGGACACTTTACCTCCGGATGTCACGGAAGACGGCGTTGCTTGAAGTTCGATTCGAGCGGGCACTTGTACGACCGGGTTCACGGACACGGTAACCGTACCCGTCACGGACGGACTTGCAGGGAGGACGACCGCAATCGTCACGTCTCCGGCTGCGGACGGCGCCGTAAAGACCGTGCTGAACCGGCCGTTCGTGTCCGTTACTGCTTTAGCAGTTTCGATGCTGCCCGATGCAGCCGCGATTTCGACCTCCACACCGGGGACCGGAAGGTCGCCGCCGTCGTAGACGACTCCCGTCACGGATACTTTGCCTTGGGCCGTCACGGAAGACGGTGTTGCTTGAAGTTCGATCCGGGCGGGAACCTTTTGTACGTTCTCTGTACCATACACTTTAAATTCCCAGAGCGAGTAGCCGTACGTGGTCGCTCTTTTCGTGCCATACATCCGAACATATCTTGCATTCACCGGTTCGAAGGAGATATCGTCGATGTCGCCGTCTCCGGTTGCGGTGCTGTAGACTGTCGTCCAGTCCGCCGTGTTGTCGGAAACCTGGATTTGGTACTCCTTCCCATAGGCACTTTCCCAATGCAGCATGACCTTCGCGATGGGCTGGCTGGAGCCAAGATCGACGTAAATCCACTGCGGATCGGCATAGTTAGATCCCCAACGGGTCGTCAATGAGCCATCGACCGCATTCCCGGGCGGCACGTCGGCGGCTTTGGCTGAGCTCGCCATCACCGGCTTGCCTTCGGCGAGATTGGGTGCCAACGCTTCATATACGTTAAATTCAGCGAGCGAGTAGCCGTCTCCGGTCCCCTGCTGTACACCAAGCATCCGGACGAACCTGGCACTGACCTTACCGAAAGAAATGTCGTCAATTCCGCCGTCCCCCATCGAAGTTGTATATACGTCCGTCCAGGTGACAGCATCGTCGGATACTTGAATTTTATAGCTTTTCCCGTACGCCTTCTCCCAATTTAGCCTAACTTTATTGATCGTATATTGATCCTGCAGATCAACATAAATCCATTCTTTGTCTGAAGCGTTCGAACTCCAATAGGAACTTCTGTATAGATCCGTAGCATTCGAGGCAAATTGCTTGCCTTGGCTGGAGGAAGCGGTCGCGCCTTTACTGTAAGCGAGATCGAACCCGCTGTCGTCACTAGCGGCACCCTCGTTTAGGGTCATGCTTCGGCCGGTAAACGTATCCTTGCCCAGTCTATAGGTTGTCGTGGTCTTTTCTCCGTCCCGGTTCAGCGTTACGTTCACTGTAATCCCCGGAGTTTCGGGATTAGCGACCGAGATACGGGCAGGTGTCACGGATTCGTCAATGATCACCATAGACGGATTATCAACGGTGACCGTCAAGCCGTCTCTTACCGTCACCGTCCCGGGCTGATAGAACAGCAATTCCGCAATGCCAAGAGAATTATGCCGGACAGCCTGAACCGATGGTGTATTCGAAAGAATACGGATCGGGTTCTCGCTCGCGTAGCTGCCGACCTCTTCGGGGGTTTTGTTTGGCAATACGATGTACTGATAGGAAGCGTCTGCCGGTTTCACGCCATGATCGAGCCAAATCGAAAAAATCGGCTTCGTGATCGGCTCCGTTGAACTTCCCGTGATGACGTCGCTCCATTGTCCGGTCTTCGTCTCCCGCTTCACTTGAAAATCCGTCGGATTCGGGAAAACATAGCCGACCTTATCATTATAGGCCCAGCGCCCGTTAGCTTGCTTCGTTCCGTCCGCGATTACCTCGCCGTCTACGAGCACATCGCCTACCGCCAGACTTTGGTTCAATGTCGTGTGGACCGGTGCGGCATTCGTCGAAGCGATGCCTGCGCCTAGCGCCACCATCTCATCATCGAAAAAAAAGTAGCCTTTTTTGCCGCTCGTACTCAGCTTGTTAAAATCAAACGCGGTGGCTCCATAACGCTCATTGGTCACGCCGCCTACAAACGTTTTGGGATTGTTGAAATTTCCATCCTTCGTGAGTACATATGGGGCCGTCGTGCCAGGAACATGAGCCCAGTCCATCAGCGGGTAAACGGGTCTGTATTCGTCGCCGGTTCTCTGAATGGCAGTGGCTCCCTGCGGCGTCCAGTACAACAGGTTATATCCGCTGGGATTAATGGTTCTCCATTCGCCGCCTTTGACCGTTTTGGAAGACATCTTGACCGTAATTCCATAATCATTTCGCATATGGGAGGAGACCAGCGTCTGCCATTGCGTTATGTTGTTGGCGTCCAGTCCGTTGCTCGTGCTCGTGCCGAAGCTGCGGATATTGTCAAGAAAACTCTTAAACTCCCCAGCCCGCTTCGGATTGGCCACCTGCATCCACTGCAGCGGATCTTCATAGAAGGTCAAAGCCGCGCTCGCATAATCCGGCCAATCGGGTCCATTCATCCCCATACCCAGATCGGCAACATCGCCTCTTACGAGGTACCTGGTGCCGTCCAGCAGGTAGGACGATAAGGAATCAATCGCCGCCTCACTGTAAGAGAAAGCGGTATCCGAGGTAATGTACGCCCAGAATGACATATCTCTGGCAAAGCTTCTTCCATAGCCCGTCGTATAATTCGTTTTGCCATGCATGAAAAAGGACATATCCGACTGGATTCCCGTCACAGTCGTCGTCACATTCGACAGCACGTTAAACGCTTCCACAGCGTTCCGGACGTTCTGGACATCCTCCAGCAATAAGCCGCGGATCATATAATTTTGGTTGTACCAGGACGAGTTGGCCCCATCGACAGTGTGCGGGCTGCTGTCTAACGTGCCGATAATATTGGAAACTTGCGCTGCAGTTAAATAGCCTTCACATAAAAGCGCGATTTTTCCCAATCTTAATTGTTTGCCGATTCCGGTCTCCCACCAGTTGGTTGAAGTCGGCTTTACCGTAAACCAATAGTCCAGCCCCTTTTGAATCCCCCCTAACAGGGTTTCATTATGATAGTATGGACCTTTCGGGTCAGCAAACGCCTGGGCCATCGATTGCATCCGGTCTAATGCAAGGTAAGGCGACCAGGCTCTCCCATTGGCGCTGGAGGTAGTACTCGCGTAATCTACATCCCCCCAGCTTCCATTAGCGTTTTGACTGGATAAGTAAGTGCCGGCCTGTGATTTGAAGGTCCATTCGACCCGGCCGTTCGTTCCGTCGTTTATGATATCTTTGGAGACGTAAAAATCAACAATCCGGTTTTTCATCAATTTCATCTCAGCGATCTCTTGCGAAGCATCCGCCGTCCCGGAAGTGCTCGCCGATGCAGGCGAATATAGCCATATGGACGATATCATTGAACAAACCATAACAAGACATGTCCACCTCATTACAAACCTTTGCTTTTTGTCAGCCATGCACATGCGCTCCTTTGCTTATCTAAACTCAAATCGTTGTTGATAGCGCTTTCCTTTTTACGGATTGAAGAAGGCAGTTCACACTGCCTCCAACCTTTTACAAAAGCGTATTATATATATCCTCTAGCGGTATGTCCGCCACTGCCATTACTTCGTCCGCAGCACCATAATACATGCGGACCGTTTGATCCAGCAGCAGGGCTCCGCACGAAAACACGACCTTACCGAAAAATCCATTCACCTCATATGCAGCTTCCGGCTCCAATACGGGTACACGGGATCTTGCGATCACCTTGGCAGGGTCATCCAAATCGAGCAGCACCGCGCCCATACAATAGCGATGCTTGCTGTCCGCTCCGTGGTACAGCGCAAGCCAGCCGCGTTCGGTTCGAATCGGAACCGCCCCGCCGCCCATTCGGGCCGAATCCCAGCCTTGTTCACTTAGCCCCATCAGGAAGCGATGGTTCCCCCAATGGTCGAGATCGGGCGATTCGGCGATCCACATCTCGGGAGAGCCAAACGATTTCGGTACCGGACGGTGTAAAGCGTAGTATTTGCCGTTAATTTTATCCGGGAATATCATGACATCCTTATTTTCGGGAGCCAGCATAAGTCCCCGGCGCTTGAATGTCCGAAAATCCCGGGTCTCCGCCAGCCCGGCGCCAACGCCCCGGGCGGAGGCGGAGCTGTAAGTGATATAATAGATGTCTCCGATTTGGGTCACGCGCGGATCTTCAATTCCCCACGCTTCCAGCGCGTGTTCCGGAAACAAGGCCGGCTGCGGCTCGATGTCGAAATGAATGCCGTCTTTGCTTCGCGCCACCCGCAGATGGGATAAGGATGTGAGCATGACCGTTTGTCCGTCCCTTGCTATGAAGCGCGAGTCGGAGAAATCATAGCCCGGATCGGTCTTGTCGTAGCGCTCTACAAGGACATCGGTGCCCGCTTCATTCAGCCGGGGGACGAGCACTTCGTCCGCCCGGTCCGATAACGGCGCTTCCGCAATGCGCAGTAAAAGGATAATTTCATCCCCAAACTGCGCAACGCCTGCATTAAACACACCCAGCACTCGAAAGTCGGGGCGGGAGGGGGCAACGTCCTCGATCCGTATAACAGGATTTTGCGCGCTGCGTTTTATGTTCATGTGAAATACCTCTTTCAGTATTTTTAGTGCTGTTATTTACCGGATGTGACGGCGTCGATTTGCGCCTGAATTTCATCGATCACTTTTTGTCCGCCGAGGCCCGCTATTTTTTTCTCCAGCGTCTTCTTGCCTTGATCGGCAGGCAGCACGCCTTGGCTAAGCGGCAGGAAGATTGAATCGTGAAGCGGAGTAATTTTGGCATATTCCGTCTTCACCTTTTCAGCGTTAAAGTTGAAGCCCGCCGTTGGACTAAGCGTGAAATTGGCCGGGTTGGTGGAGAAGTCGAACCACTTCTTGTCATCCTTCATCATCGTGTCCGGCGTGCGGTTCAACGTTGGCCGCCAGGTCAGCACATAGCCCGGGAATGAATATTTGGACAGCACCTTATAGCTCGAATCGCCGACAGGTTCCCAGTCCTTCCCTTGAATGCCGTATTCCATCAAATCGTGGTTTTCCTTAATGGACATCCAATTGACTACGTCCAGAGCTAAATCGGCATGCTCGGATGAAGCGGGGATGCACAGGAAATTCCATTGCTGGAAAGCGGTATACGGCTTGGCCTTATCACCGTTTGGAATGAAAATCTCAAGCTTGTCGCTGCCGTTCTGCAGCATTTCCGAATATTTCAATCCTTCCACACCATCCGCCGCATAATAGGTGGCCGCATATTTGCCTTGCTTGAACAGTGTTTCTGCATTTTGCTCCTGCGCGATATTTTTGGAAATGATGCCGTCCTTGTAGTATTTGGTGACGCGTTCATAACCATCGGCAATCATCGGACTTGCCCATTGACCGACTACTTTCTTGTCCTTAGTTGAATATGCGAACATGTTGACACCGATTTCGAGCACTTCATCGAGCGCCAGATTAGCGGAGTCGCTCAGGATAAACGGAAGTTTATCGGCTTTGATGCCGTTAAGGACGAAGGGCTTGACATCCTTCTCGTTTTCCTTGACCTTATACAAAAATTTCTCCAGATCGTCGAGCGTTTTCAACTCGGGAAGTCCGTATTTCTCGCGCAAATCTTTGCGGATCAGAAGGCCATATAGCTGGCCCTGGGTGGTACCAAGCGGAATCCCCATAATTTTTCCTTTGAATTTGTTATATTCCCACATTTCATCGGGAATGGATGCTTTTAGCTCCGGACGTTTGGCCACCTCGGCATCCAGTTCCTTTAAAGAATTGCCGTCGATCATCTGATTCATGGATAACCACGGGGCATCCAAATACATATCGAAGTCTTCCCCGGCAGACATCTTCACGGATACCGCATTCCCGTAATCGGACCACGGCAGGAAATTGATATTCAAGGCCGCCCCAACGTTGTCCTTTTTCAATTTGTCGTTGACCGCCTGCAGCACATCGTCAAAGCCCGCCGGTTTATCCCCCGGAAAATAAGCTTTCAACGTCACCGTTTCCTTCGATGCAGGTGCAGCGCTTTCCGCATTCGCTCCAGAACTCCCCTCATTGCCGCCAGTCTTCGTATTGCCTCCGCCGCAGCCGGCCAACATCAGTGACGATACCAATACCGCTGTCGTCGTCGTGCCAAACCATTTTTTTAACCTCATTCCGTTACCCTCCCATATCTATGGAAAAAATCTATGATTAACCGGGCTGATCCGGTTAATGCCGAAAATCCTCGTTTACCCTTTTACAGCTCCTACCGTTAGACCTTTGACGAAATACTTCTGAAGCATAGGATACAGCAAGACAATCGGGCCGATCGTCAGCACGGTTGTCGCCATGCGCACGCCATAGGTCGGCGGCGTCACAGCAATGGCTGCTGAGGCGGGAATGAGATTTTTGGCGGCTTCCATATTGGATACCATCCGGCGCAGAATCAGCTGCAGCGGGAATAACTTCTCATTATCCACGAACATCAACCCCATAAACCAGTCATTCCAGTAGTTCAGAGCATAGAAGAGACCCACAGAAGCCAGAATCGGCTTCGAGATCGGGATCATAATTTGAAAGAAAACTCTCATTTCATTCGCTCCGTCTATTCTTGCGGCTTCCTCCAATTCCTCGGGAATGGTGCGGAAGAAACTGACAAGCAAAAAGACAAGGAACGGCTGGCATAACATGGTTAAAACGAGCACCCAGATGGTATTCTGCAAATGCAGCCACTGACTGACTACAATATAAAATGGAATGATACCTCCGGAAAACAGCATAGGCAAGTAGCAAAAAAACAGAAAAGGTGTTTGCAGGACATTCCGTTTGTTAGCCAGAGAATAGCCGAGCATTGCGGAAATGCACAACGCGCTTAATGCGCCTACGACGGTGATAAAAATCGTGACCGCATAGCCGTTGAACAGCACATCCGATTGCAAAACTGCCTTATAAGCGTCCAGCGATAATTTTTGCGGAAATAAAGTATAGCCGTGCGCAATCAATTCCCCCTCGTCTGTAAAAGAGCCGATAATCATCAGCAGAAAAGGAAACAGACAAAATAAGGTGAACAACAAAATGAACGTATGGGCAGATACCGTAAAAGTTCGATCCGCAGCGCTCTGTTTCTGTCTCATAATTATTCTCCTAGAATAAAGCAGATTCTTTAGACACCCTTCGGGTTATCCAGTTGGCGGTAATGACGAAGATCAGACCCATGATCGACTGGAACAGGCCCACCGCCGAAGACATGCCGAAGTCATGCAGCTGTCTCATGGAACGGAATACGAAGGTGTCAATAACGTCGGTAGTCGGATACAGCATGGAGTTATCTCCAATGATGGCATAGATCATGGCAAAATCCCCGTTGAAAATCTTACCTACGGCCAGCAAAGTCATAATCATGATGGTAGGAACGAGCAGCGGCAGCGTAATGCGCAGCACAATCTGCAGCTTGGATGCCCCGTCAATCCGGGCAGCCTCGTACAAATCCTCCGATATGCCGGTAATCGCGGCCAGAAAAATAATCGAAAGATAACCGGCTCCTTGCCACACACGGATAACCGTCAGAATGTACGGCCAAAGCTTCGACTCAAACATCCAGTTGACCGGTTCCAAGCCGATATATTGCAGCCAGGTATTGATCATCGGCTCTTCCCCGCCGAATAAGGATTGGACAATCATTCCTACCACAATCCAGGACATAAAATAAGGAAGGAAAATGAGAGATTGCGAAATTCGTTTGAAATACTTATTGCGGATTTCATTGAACATAAGAGCAATTAAAATTGCAGCCACTGTAGTAAACAAAATGAACAGTATGTTCAACACCAGCGTGTTGCGCAGAATGACCCAGAAATCATCCGAAGTAAAAAAATAATCGAAGTTTTTAAAACCGACCCAATCGCTTCCCGTAATTCCTTTGGCAAAATTATAGTCCTTGAAGGCGATCATAATCCCGTATATGGGAAAATAACTGAACACGAGAAAAAACAGCAGCCCCGGCACGGCCATAGCATAAAGAAAAGGATTTTGAACAATATGCTTCAGCTTGGACCGTTTACTTGCGTTAAGTTGGTATTGCATCTTTTTATCTCCCCCCTTTCATCAAGACCGGCAATCGCATCAGCGTCCCGTTATCTATGCCGTTAACTTACCAAGCCCTTGCTGCAACGGCAATTCCGAAAAGCTCCAATTTCTCCTGCAAGCGCAGTTTTACGAACTTCCTAAAAACAACACTATTTCGAAAATAAACGATTCTGAAGACGGAAATGCCCGGTATGCTATAATTAATCTACATTTTATGAGCTCGACAGTTATGATTACGGAGGTTCCAGACCAATGAAATTCAGACATCCACTCCTCGCATCGCTGAAGAGGCATCCTACTTATATGAAGCTCATTTTTTATTTTGTCAGTGCAAACGTTCTGGTGCTGGGCATATCTTTTGCGCTGCTCTATTGGCAGTCTTCCAAAACGCTTCTGGAAGAGATCGGCGATCATTCCGAATCCCTGCTGGTGAACAGCGCCCAAAACACGGCGCGACTGATGGAATGGGCGCTGGAATTCAGCTTCTCCTCCAGCAATGACAGCACCCTTAAGGTATATGCCCTTTCGGATCAATACAGCGATTTTGAAACGTTCGAGGTGTGGAGCCGGCTTATGGACATTAAGAACGCCAATCCGGCTATCGATTCGGTATACCTCATCAACGATTACACGAATACGGTAGTCGATTCCAGACTTGGATTAAATGATGCGGAAGCTTTCTACGATCAGGACATTATTAAGCGCTTACGGAATCCAGTTACAGCGAACCACAGCGTTCTCATTCCAAGAACCTTGTCCCTCCCTCTTACCGGGAATAAGCCCAAAGAGGTGACGACCATCATCAGATTTTACGAAAAGGGCAGTTCCATCTCCGCTTTCGTTATGAATGTAGATACTGATAATCTCATGACCCTGCTTCAGAATAATTCGAATTATGCCAACAGGTCGGTTACGGTTCTGAATGACCGGGATGAGACGGTGTATAGCAGTACTCCTTTGAATCAGGAACAAATTGCGGAGCTCAGAAACCACGGGAGTAAGGGAGCAAGCGGATGGAAGCTCTTTCAGCCCCGGACTCAGGGAGAACAGCTAATGGTTTACGCAAGCGCCTCCATCAAAGGAATCCAGGATTGGACCTTTATCGAAACGATACCGAAGTCTGTCATTTTGGGAAAAATCACTGTTCTTCGCAACACAAGCCTGTTCTTGTTCTTCGCCCTGTTCGTAGCATCCTTAACCGTTATCGTTCTGATTTCCAAACGGGTGTACTCGCCTATTCAAGAACTGATTAGCCGAGTGATGCGGCAGCATCAAGCTGAAAAGCCCGGTCTAGGATATAGCACAAATGAACTTGACTACTTATCCAATGTGTTTATAGACCAACGTAATCAGATTAATGAACTGACCGAGCAATGGCGGCTTAATAAATTTTTGGGCAGAGAGAGGTTTTTACGGGATTTTCTGGGGGAGACCTACCATTCAGCAGAGGAAATAGGTTCTCAATTTCTAGAATGGGGAATCGATCTGCCCAAAGATCAGCTGTCGGTGGCCATCTTCCGGATTGACCACTTCTCGGAATTTTCGGAGACCTACCCGGAGAAGGACCGGCGTCTGCTCCGATTTGCGATGTCCAATATTATCCAAGAGTCGCTGCAATCGTCCAAGCACAAGCTGCAAACGGTGGACATGGGGGACGATCACGTGGCAGTTGTCTTATCCGCTCCATTGTCCGAAGAATATGCGAAGAAGCTGCAGGTATCCCAACAGTTAATAGAACAGTATTTGTCAGTGGGAACAACTGCCGCTTGGGGCAGGATACTGCCCAGCCTGACCGACATGCATGAGATATATATGGAGACGTATGAACTGACGCAGGAGCGGTTCCGGTTCGGACACAGAGCGCTCATCGTGAAAGCATGGCTGCCCGACGCGCCCGGAGAACTGTATCATCTGCCAGTGAACAAAGAGCGGCAGATCGCTCAGGCTCTTCCCAAGGGGAATGCGGATACGGTTCTGGAAGTTATACGCTCAGCCGTAGGCAAGCTGCGAGGCATGCCCTATTTTGAATGTAAAATGTCGTTGATTACCTTGTTTATGGATATACGCCGGCTCATGCAAGAGCACTCCGGCCAGCCGCTGCCCAGTTCATGGGGGCTGACTTCCATCGAGAAACAGATCACTCAGCAGGAGACGATGGAAAACGTGGTGCCATGGATAGAAGCATTGGTAACCAAGACGCTCGAAGACATTGTGGCTGCCCGCAGTCTGTCCAAAAACGTGGCCCTGATCGAGCAGGCGGACCGGTTCATTGAAGAACAATTAACCGATCCGAACCTGTCCGCAAAAATGCTGGCCGATCATTTGGGATTGTCCGTAAATTATTTCCGCAGTTTGTATAAAGCGGAGACAAACCAGTCCATTACGGACAAGATATCGGAGAAGCGCCTAAATTTCATATGTCAGGAGTTACTTGCCTCCGACTCGCCGATTGAGCCCATCGTTCAAAATTCCGGATTTTCGTCGCTGAACACGTTTTATTCCATCTTCAAAAAGATGTATGGAATGACACCGGCCCAATACCGGAAGAAGCATAGAAATGGCGATACTATGGAGAATATATAGATAATCTGATGCTCTAGTTTGGAGCGACCTGTCATGATATGGTCTATGAATTTGTTAGTGAGATCAAGCTGCTGGAAAGGAAGGATTCCCCATCGTCACTTCCATATAGGCTTCTGCATAGAATGGAGAAAACGCATGAATCAAAAGGAGGTAACGACCATGAGCTTGCAACAGCAGGGACAACAGGAACAAACACTGTTTCGAATGGATCCAACTACTAGGCAGAACTTAAAATCCATTCAAGATCATGTAGCCAATATAGCCAAAACCCATGGTAATTCACTTGTTCGAGTGGAGACGGTAGATGGTGATGTTTTTGAAGGACTACTTATCCTCTGCGAAAGAGGAATTCTATACTTAAGACTACCAAACCATATGACTGGTCGAGGTTTCTTTCCTGGTTTTCAAAGTGATGTTGTTTTACCCCTGGTGCTGTTCAATTTGCTCGCCATTTCATTAATATAGGCCTCCTCAAGCCTAATCCTCTAATTAAGGAGTGAAATCTTATGGCATTTATGCCGCCTCAAGGACCACAAGGAACAGTGCAGCCACCGTCCTCCCCTCCTCCACAATTCACACCAGCACAACCCGCTGCTACAGCGTTCGCCATCGACCCCGGAGCTATTTCCGGTTGTTTATTCCGTAACACATTTGTGTGGCTGAGAAATGGGGACGCGTTCTGGTTATTCCCAACTTTTGTAGGGCGTACATCCGTTGCAGGTTTTAGATGGACCGGCCGGATATGGGTGTTTACTGGAGTCGATCTCAGAAGCATTGTGTCATTTACATGTTTTTAAAAAAGAAAATAGTGACCCAGCACCTTACCGGTGCTGGGCTGGTGCTTGAAGCACTAACCCATTACTCGGTGTCTTTTAATTTTGATTAAATTTTATATATTTAGCGAAAAAGGAAAGTATAATAAAGGCATGATATTGGAAGTCAAAACACAGGAGGAGATCATGGGCCGATTAGTTCATTTCGAAATTCATGTAGATGATATGGAACGTGCTAAGAAGTTTTATGGTGAGGTATTCGGATGGACCTTTGAGGATTGGAGTGAATATGCTGGAATGCCCTATTTCGGAGCTACTACGGGAGATGCGGGTGAACTCGGCATCAATGGGGCTTTGATGCAGCGCCGGGGTGCGTCTCCAGAACCCGGACAAGCTATGAATGGTTATGCTTGTACTATGGGCGTGGAGGATTACGACTCTACTGAAGCAATAATTTTGAAACTTGGCGGCAAGCTCGCATTGCCGAAGTATGCATTACCTGGGATGGCGTGGCAGGGCTATTACCTGGACACCGAAGGGAATACATTCGGTATTCATCAGCCAGATAAGCATGCTAAATGAGGTTCCACTATCGTGTAGATCAAAGCCCAACCTCTCGGTTGGGCTTTTCAGATATGGAGCTAACCTGATGCCCGTCGTAAAACGGTCCGTTTTTTTACTGGTATAATAAAAAAAACAAATCACGAGGGCTTATCAATGGATAATATTGAAGATAAATATAGTGCAGCTCTGACGCAGATTAAAGAACTTAAGCAGGAAATCGCCCGGTTAAGAAGTCTGCTGGGGCTTGTAGATGATGACAATATAACAAGTACGAATGAGCAAATAACTTCTTATTTCACCTCTCCGGCAAAAGTACGCAAAGAACCAACTGTAGGAGAAACCAATGTTCACCAATACTCCACCGTAGGGGACAAGCTTGCCCTTTATAGAAGTTATTTTCGTGGCAGAGATGATGTATATCCGATTCGCTGGAGCAATAAGCAGGGAAAATCCGGATACTCGCCCGCCTGTTCCAATGAGTGGACTTCCGTTTGTGAGAAACCCCGAGTGAAATGCTCCGTTTGCAAACACCAGAGCTTCATGCCTCTTACAAGTGAAGTGCTGTCCGCCCACTTAGATGCAAGGCAGGACCGAACGATTGGTATATATCCCATGCTGCCGGATGAGACCTGCTGGTTTTTGGCCATGGATTTTGACAAGCATGATTGGAAGCAGGACGTTGCCGCTGTGATGCAGCTATGTAAAAGTCATGAAATCCCCGCGCTCTTAGAGCGCTCGCGTTCCGGCAATGGGGGGCACATCTGGATTTTCTTCCGTCAAAATATTGAGGCAGCGATCGCCAGAAGATTTGGAATGACTTTGCTGAGTTTAGCTATGAACAAAAGATATCAGATCGGCATGGAATCCTATGACCGCCTGTTTCCCAATCAGGATACGCTGCCCAAAGGCGGATTTGGCAACCTTATTGCTCTACCGCTTCAAGGCGGGCCGCGTAAACAGGGAAACAGCGTCTTTGTTGATGAACGCTTTGAGCCCTATGCTGACCAATGGGGTATATTATCCGAACTTGGCAGGATGGGCGAAGACGAGGTAAAGCAATTTATATACAAGCACGGGGAGCGCGGGCTTTTTAATAATGACGCCCTGATAGCAGCATCTGGCGATGAGGGGATCGGACTAGCAGAGGTACGGGAGAGCTGCGTTCAGGATGAGCCGGTGTTGATGGAAGCTTTGCCTGCTGAAATACAGATTCTATACTCAGACCGTCTGTATATCCTCAAGTCTGGACTTCCCTCAAGTGCGATTCATGCTCTGATCAAATTGGCGTCGTTCTCCAATCCCGATTTTTACAAAGCACAAGCGATGCGGCTCTCCACCTATGGTAAACCCCGGGTGATCTCATGCGCAGAGGATCTAGAGAGTTACATAGTTCTTCCAAGAGGATGCTTGCCGGAATTGTTATCCTTTTTCGAGCATAATCATGTGAAAGTATCCCTTGACGATCGGCGTTCCTCAGGAACTCCAATAGAAGCAGAATTCACCGGCACACTGACCACTCTTCAGGATACAGCAGCCAGAGCGATCCTTAACCGGGATATGGGCGTTCTCTCGGCGGCAACCGCATTCGGTAAAACCGTCGTAGCCGCCAGCATCATCGCTTCAAGAAAAACAAACACCCTTATTCTGGTGCACCGCCGGGAGCTTATGGAACAATGGCAGGAACGTTTGCAGACTTTTCTCGAAGTTCCTAAACATTCTATCGGTATGATCGGCGGCGGCAAAAACAAACGGACCGGCATTATCGACATTGCTGTCATTCAGAGCCTCAACTATAAAGGGAATGTTAAACCCTTCGTAAGTGAATACGGCCAAGTCATTGTGGATGAATGCCATCACGTATCAGCCTACAGCTTCGAACAGGTTCTGCGGGAAGTCAAAGCAAGATATGTATTTGGCCTAACTGCCACCCCTAAACGCCAGGACGGACAAGAAGCAATCGTACGATTCCAGCTTGGACCGGTGCTAATGAAGATAGACGCCAAAACCTTAAGCAGTTCCAGAGGATTTTCATTAAGAGTTGTGCCCCGGTATACCCATTTTCAAATCAAGCCGGAAGAAAAAGTGTCCGGTATTCAGGACATCTATCAGCTGCTTGTAGATAACGAAGAACGCAACACCCTTATTTTTGACGATTTGCTTACCTGCCTGGATGAAGGCCGCTCTCCGCTGCTGCTGGTTGAACGTACCGCCCATGCTGAATATTTTGCAAAGAGATTGCAGGCATTTGCCAAGAATGTGATTGTACTTAGCGGCAGAATGGGGAAAAAACAGAGAGAGGCCCTACGCGCCCAAATCGCTTCTATTCCAGACGATCAAGAACGTGTAGTTATCGCTACCGGCAAGCTGATCGGCGAAGGCTTCGACGATGCCAGACTGGACACCTTATTCCTTGTCCATCCTATCTCATGGTCAGGCACCTTGCAGCAATATGCAGGCCGTCTGCACCGAAGTCACGCGAATAAAGAAGAAGTAAAAATATATGATTATATCGACCTTCAGGTCCCTATGTTAATGGCGATGTTCAGGAAGAGAGTGAAGGGTTACCGGAAGATGGGGTATAAGGGGGCGGAGTTGTAGGAGCCACATTAGAATACTTCGCTTATTTGATTGGAGTAGGCGGGGATGAAAAGAGTGCAGCGTTTTATTTTGATGCAGAAAGAAATGTTGTAGGTGTGCCCTTTCTTGATCGCAAAGTCATCCACGCCAAGCACCAATCCGGTCATCGTTTTGGCTGCTGCCCAAGCTTTGGCTTGCATCTGCTCGCTAATCTGTGGAACGGCTTCCGCAGATCGGGCAGCTTTGAAGATGGGCGACGGAAGTGGCGTCGATATGAAGTTCATTGTGATCGACAAACAGAATCTGGCTTACGTGTAACTCTGGTATGTTGAGAAGTTCGTTGATATACTGGGTTTGCATTCGCTTACTCCTTTTGTTGTGGTTGGGGAATTACAACAATACAGGAGTGTCAGGAATCAAGTAGACCTATGGATTCCCGGATCGGCTTTCGTCTAAATAAACGAAGGCATCAATGACAACAAACCAATCTGACGATGAGGTGTTTAAAAATGGCATTAATGTCCACATTCACGAGCTTCAATCTGCCTGTAAACAACGTAGAACAATCTAAGGCGTTCTTCACCGGACTCGGATTCGAGCTCAACCCGCAATTCCCCGATAATGAGAAGTCGGTAGCCATCGTGATCGGCGACAACCTGCAGGTCATGCTGCTCACCAAAGAACTTTTAAAGTCGCTCACGCAGAAGGAAACCGTTGATACGGAAAAGTATGCGCAAATGACGATCGCATTGGCCTTCGAGAGCCGAGAAAAAGTGAATGAAATCGTGAATACTGCTGTCTCCTTGGGCGGGAAATCGTACGAAGAACCTGAGGATTATGGATTCATGTATCATTGGGCCTTCGAGGACTTGGACGGCCATATGTGGGCAATCAACTACATGAACACGGATGCAGCTCAAGGTTAAGGATAACGGAGAGCGCACTCATACTTGGATTAACAATGGAAGACGCCGGGCACCTTCCCCGGCGTCTTCTTCGCGATGATTAGTTTTGTTCGGTACAGGCTTTGAAATATTGTCCATAATCGCTTGCCAGCCTGCTTGCTGGAACTCGACGGGGTTGGAGCTTTCCGCGTCGAACATTTCAATGACCTTCGTCTCATTCCCTTGATCGACGAAAGTAATGCCTCGGTATCAAATTTATTTCCTGATAATGAAAATATTTATTTGTATCAAGGTTATCAGTCAATAAGAGGAAAATGTTATATTCATCTTGGACCTCTAATCCCCACATACCGTTCTCGCGCTACAACCTCAGGACGGGAGGTGTGAAAGAAACAATACTCTCTGTGAGGGTCTTCCTGGTGCAGTTCACTATACCGCTTCAATGCTTTGGTAGAGTCCTCATAGGAGTCGATCACGGACATCTCTTCAATAAAACGCTGGCCTTCCTTAGAATAGGCATTAGTCGCCTCAAGAACGACCCATTCATTCGGAAACCTCTCCTGAACTTCATCCCATCGCATCTTGGACACCTCCGGTTGAATAATTACTATTATTATAGCATGTCGGGTGCTAAATTCTAAACCAGAGTCTGACCTCCGCCCGATCTTTGGAGCTCTTTTATAAAGCGGTATCCTTCCAAAAATCCAATCACAAAAGCTTCCTCTTCTTCAAGACCCTGTTCTGTGCTCATAGCCTCCTCCATTAATCCGTACAATTCACATTGAGTCTCGTTCAAGCTACTGCGTAAGCGGTCAATTGCATAAGATGACTCTTCGCTAGCTTTTCTGATATGAGGATTGTTAGAACGCATTCCCCATATTTCAAGATGTCTTCTAGCAGCTACCTCGCTCAATATTTCTCTCATTCCATCAAGATAGGCATTTTCTAGTGCTGTATATTCAGACAACGTTTCTCTTTTCTTCGGAAAATGCTTTCCCACTGTGTCCATCCTTACCATTGATATACGACAAGCTCCCATTCCTATTCCCCCTTTCAAATCTACAATACTAGTGTTCCCTGTTTACTAGATTTAAAACAACGAACAGTGACAGATCAGCTAATAATTATACATAACAAGGTGAACAATAAAAAAGGAACAAATGTTCTTGTTTTATGTATCTATATACAGTAAAATACATTTAAAAGGAGGTGTGCTATGGCGACTTATATAGTAAATACGAATACAAAGGAAGTTCACAAAACCGCTAAAGTAGAGTCACGTTGCAGAATTGAAGAAATTAAACCATATCATAGAATTGATACTGATAATGCCCAAACTTACTTTACTCAAGGCTATAATGGCTGTAAATGGTGCTATCCAGAAAAGAATACTGGGTAAGCTATATAAATTAAATGAACCCGTATCTTGAAACCATATGGTTTGAGATTACGGGTTTATTTTCATTTTCCTTAGATTCTGAACCTTGCAAAGATGTATACACCTTTTTAGTTGAACCAGATTAGTCTTGCACTAAATAGCCACATAACGAAAAAAGACACCAGATAAGGTGTCTTCTACTTTACTCCATATGGAGCCGAGGGGAGTCGAACCCCTGTCCGAAGATAACGGCACATAAGTTTCTACGAGTGTAGTTACAGTTTTGATGTCAAATTGACTAATATCCAGAGACAATCGCTGCAGACCAGGCAGGTACATTCTCCACACAATAAACCATGTTGTTATGCTTTATTTCTGCAACAATTGTAGGTTCATAAGTATTATCAATGATAATAACTTGATCTGCAATGGCCAAAGCTGGCGTTAGATTCTGTAAAGATTGACCGTACCTCCAACGGATATCTTCTTCAGCAATCCAATGACCCCCCTGCTCCACACGTGAGGCAACACGATCTATATGCATTTGCACATCCTGAAGCCCAATATAATACATAACAATCTCATAACCGTTTTCTTTAGCAATTTGCATATGCTTCAGCACAAATGTACCTGACAACGTCGTTTCGATAGCAAAAGGTTGAGCTTGTTTAATGAGCGAGCGAATTCTTCTCACTGCTTCTCTTCCGGCAGAGAGGTCGGCACCTCTCGGGTTATCCGGCTTTAGTTCCCGGGCTATTTGATCAGGATCAACCAATTCACCTAACCAGCTCTTCATCTGCATGCTGAGCGTACTTTTTCCAGCCCCGTTAGTGCCGGCAAATACCGTCATTACGGGTCTTGTCTCAATCATGGTAGGCAAACTCTTGTCTCTTGCCGGCCGAGTCATAAACAATTTCGAACTTATTGCCTTCCGCATCCTCACGAACCCTTTTGTTGTTCTTTATATAGTAAATGGATGCTCCCGACTCTTTGGCTTGCTTACGTGCATATTGATTAGCCTTTTTGAGTATTTCTTGGAGTTGCTTGCGATCCACAGTCATTAGGACTAACCTCCGATTCGAATTTGGCTTTATTATAACATACCAAAAAGCCACCAACCAGAATACTGGTTAATGGCTTCTTTACTTACTCCATATGGAGCCGAGGGGAGTTGAACCCCTGTCCGAAGATAACGGCACATAAGCTTCTACGAGTGTAGTCACGGATTTGATGTCACCCTAGAAGCCCCCCGTAAAATGGAGCTTCTTTGGGCTAGCTAAATATCATTATATTTACAGTTTTTCTGTTACATTAGTGTTATAATTTATAATTAAACTATGCTTTCTAAGCCTTTATTATCTGGAATTTAACATTTAAAAATAAGGATTGAATAAAAGATGCAAAGATACTTATTAACTCCACCATTTTTGACTATAAATGAAGAAAACAATTTTTCCGATATTTGGGAATCTTTCTGTCTAAAATTACTTAAATTAAATTATAGAACTGATGAAATTGAGAGACGGCGGCCTCCTGAGCAGGGGATTGACCTGTACTACAAGAAAAACAAAACAGCTTTTCAATGTAAAAGTACATTAAAAGGAAGCAAATTCAACATTACAAATGCTTGTTCTTCTTTACGAGGTGCCATTCAATTAAAAAACATACTTCCTTGGTCAAATTATATAATCTGCTCTAACGAAAACTTAACAGGCGATCAGTTCACAAAACTCCAGTCCATTCATCCTGATATAGATATATATGGAAAAGATTATTGGATTGGTTTGTGTCAAAGATTTCCTGAACAAGTTAAAGCAAACTTTCGAGTATTATGCGAAATACCCGAAAACAGAATTTATTATGACTATCTATTGCAAATAAACGGGGAATTAGATGCTATTCAAGAAAAATTAAAGGGCAAACCAATCAATGTGTTATTTTATTATCACGGGCATGATCGAATATACAATTTGAAAATATCTAAAGAATTAAACGTTTCCATGTTGTTATTATTAGTCAGACGACTATTTAAACTTCACGAGATTACAAAGGAACATAAGGGAACTGTACAAATAAAACCTTATTTTTTAATTAACAATAATAGATTTGATGAAAAAACAGAACACGATTTAACAATGGAAGAGTTGGGATTAATAGATGGAAGTTGTATAACCTTGGGTTTAGATTTTCTTTTTCAAGGTAATCAGATTACTAGAAGTATAATGTATTTAAACAAAGATTTAAGTCCGCAGCTTCCCGATCAAAAAAGCATCATTAAAAATGTTTTTGTACGGTTCGATTCAACAATTTAGAAGGAGCTAATTGGATGGACTTCATGTTTGGCATCACAGAATTTTCAATTTTTAACGTTAGTACATCTCCCGAACACACTGGGTTCCAATATTTTAAAAACTATGCTATCAACTTAGTTGAGGAAATTAATAATGATCTGTCTTTAGAAAAAAAGTATCCATTTAGTTTCAATTTCCAAACATTATTTTTCTTTGATGGCGAAGCTTTCCACAAAGATGAAACTGATTATATTTCTATAAATGATGGCGTCGTATTTTCTACATTTGAAGTTTTTTATGAAATGCTTTGTCATTGTTCAGTATTACCTTATCTCCCTCCTAATGAGCTTATCTTTAATACTAATCTATACTATCATTTTGATAATGAACAATACGACTATACAATTAAGTATCCCTTTAATAAAGAAAGGAGGATAATAGCCGAGTATATGGCTATGTTTGCAATAAAGTTTATTATACTTCATGAAATTGGCCACCATTATAATGGACATATAATGTATCTTAATTCTTCAAATCACAAAACAAATGCATTAAATCATGAAAATTCATGTGTGAGCCTCTTAGATTTGCAGACTTTAGAAATGGATGCCGATGCTTTTGCCATTTCTAGATTAATATATGAGATATTAGTTTTACTTTCTGAAGATAACCGTATATGCCAGATTCTTAAGAGTATCGATGATATATTCACTTTATTTGTTATTTCCATACATACTTTATTTTTAATTTTCAAAAAGGAGGGGCAGGGGACTACTAATAGTCACTTTTCTCCTTACCTCCCTTCTTTTATAAGGAGTGCAATTAATATAGATTGTGCAAAGACTAACATTTTCTTCAAAGCGCAAGGAATCATTACCTCCGAAAAATTCTTGGAAATAGCAAAAAAATCTGTTTGTGATGCTGAGGAATACTTTTACTCTTTATATGGCATTAGTCATATCGATGATGCAAAAGATTTACTAGAGAGAGATACCTCACCTCAAATAAATATATTTAATAATTGGTCTGTATTGAGGAAAAAATTAGAGCCTTTTGCTCGTCTAAGACTTGCGGATTGATTTAGTTTTTTTCCAACTAATACACATTATTAGATAAGTTCATTATTAATAAGAACAGAATTAAGCACTAAAAGACACCCCTAAGGGTGTCTTTTAGGTATTCCTTATGGAGCCGAGGGGAGTCAAACCCCTGTCTGAAGATAACGGCACATAAGCCTCTACGAGTGTAGTTACAGTTTTGATGTCACCCTAGAAGCCCCCCGTAAAGGGGTATAAGTTGGTTCAGCCTGATCATCCAGACGGAGACCAAGTTTAGTACCCTACCCCTTTGCAGGTTGGATAAAGAGCGTGTCGAAGAGATTGTCGCAATTCTCCCTACACTGGTATTAGAAGGTGTCTGGAGAATACATCTCCACCATATAGCATGTATCCAAACGTTTATAGGTCTACTGGATCAGTTTAGTACCCAATGTTCAACTATTAAATACTCTCGACAGCAAGTTCATCTCCAAGTTGTTTATTCACAGAGATACAAAAAAACTCTACCTCACCCTGCGTTCAGCTTATGGAAACCAAAAATATATTTGAAAAGACTCTCGTATCAATTGGTTATAAATCCGTTTAGTATGCTTTAATACAGTACCTCCCTCCGCATTTTGGTATAGTTGGGTTAATAGCTTGTCAGCGGGGGGAGAACCTATGGATGAAGTCGTTCAGGTCATATATTCGCCAAGCGAAATATATAAGGTAGAAATCATTAAGCGTAACCGAGATGGCCTATTTACCTTTCTAATCTATAAGTGGATTGAGCATGATCCTGATGTAAAGGAAATCATGAATGAAGAGGGATTCTGGGGTCCTCTTTTCAGTCAGAAATCCTTATCAGATACTGCTGAACGGGCTATCCAAACAGCTATAGAGGCTCTGCAGAATGTATCAAGTGAGGATATCATTCTCACCGCAGAGAAGGAAGTACGCATGCATTCAACACTCAAAGAGCCATGGCACATACTAGAGGATCAATTTAAAGGAATGCTGGAGAAGGAGTTGGAAAGCGAACTGAGCGCAATGCATCGTTTGTTTCAAAAAGATCTAACAGCATTTGCTCGAAGTTATGCATCCGATGATGTATTATTCCATGAAATCAGCACAGGTCAATATTACCTTGTGCATCTGACTTGGAATCAGAACAAAAATGAGAGATTCCCGTCGTTCAGTGTCTTTTCCTCGTTTGATGATTTTATTAAATACTGCGAAGATACCTTTCAGTTCATTGAAGATTGATTAAAGCTTAGAGGATGATCACCCTGCAAACTCCAGAAGAAATTGAGCTATTAACCTTGTTGGGGTCGGAGCCAGAACTATTGTAACTGACTTTGGAATAAGATGAACTCATCCAGAACTTACAGCCAACCTCTATGAATAGAGAACAAAACAAAAAGACACCCATCAAGATGTCTTTCGCTGTTACTCCATATGGAGCCGAGGGGAGTCGAACCCCTGTCCGAAGATAACGCACATAAGTTTCTACGAGTGTAGTCACAGTTTTGATGTCACCCGAGTATCGCCCCGTAACCGGCTATAGGGTCAGCCTGATTATCTTCTTCTGCTGACCCCAGGCGGAGATCAGACAGCGTATCCCACTACTTGTTAGCCCCTATCCCTGTCACATGGGCGATGCAGGGTAGAAGCACGCACACAGGTTATTAAGCTGCGAAAGCGTAGTTGTTTTGTTGTTTGCCGTGTGTACGAGTCTTACCTGACGATGATTGACTCATGGATGTTATCCCCTCATAAGTAAGATAGATTATGCTTTGTTAAGCTTTTGAAGATGTCTCTGCAACTGTTGAGCGAAGTACTTTTCAAAGTAACGCCGCATATAGTACGTTGCATGTTCATCATCCAACTTCCAGCACCGGATAAAGTACGTGTACAGCACAGTGCCAGCCATACGAATGTGGCTGTTCATGACTAGTTGTCGCATCAGCACGGTTATGTCTTCAGGTAATCCTCACTTTTGGACCATTGTTATCCCCCCCCTTTTTGCCAAATGCTCGCTTGCCATTTTCGGCAAATGAGCTCATTCATGATTAATTATTGAGACACTATAGAAAAGTATGCTTCTGGTAAACCAAGATTCTAATCCATTGTTCACTTCGATAAATAGTTCTTAGTAGAACCCTTTTTTTAAATATCCAGGATAACGCAGTAAGTTTACATATTTTCAAAATACACATCCGCTATTTTAAGCAGGTATATTTTTTTAAAAAAACAGCACAAAAATATTTTATTTTAATTTTTGGAATCCTATAATAGCAAGCAATAACTGGTACAGGTCTACAATCGCATGGACATTCTTGTGTACTACGGAGTATTAAACGGTAATATACTCGCAGCAGTCCTCGAACACACTGCCTTCGGAGAGTTGCTATAAACGAAGCAAGGACCTGGGTGAGCCCTCCAGAATCCTTGTTTTCAATATGATCGGCTTAAAGAATAGGAATGTTACAACTTTATAGACTGGATTTCATCCTCACTAAGCCCGGTAGCCTTAGCTACAGCCGCATGATCCATCCCCATAGCTAACAAATTCCGTGCAACTTCTATTTTCCCTTTTTTTATACCCGCCATTTCCGCACTACCCAGCATGGACGCTTCATCGCCTTTTCTAATCCTGGTTCATTCATCTTCAGCACCTCCCAGTGTGATGTATCGGCACCTTTTAGAAACAACAGCCAATTGATGAGTCCGCCTTCAGACGAAACACTACGTTCATCCAGCTTCGGCAGCTCCAGGAAATGCACCTCAATGTCATCAATTAAGGATATCCCTGTACGGTTTTCCCGTAGATCAAATACGTTATGATATTAATCAAGAGTGGATCGTAAATGATCGAATTTATCTTCTTACTTGCAATGTTCGAATTAGTACTGTATAGTTCTAGTCATGACAAAGGTAAAATTAATGAATCAAAAACGTGTGATTGAAGTAGCGGCAACATTATTTTTAGAAAAGGGATTTGCTTATACAAGCATGGATGAATTAGTACGTGTAAGCAAAGTATCAAAATCTAATGTGTATTATCACTTCGCTGATAAGGAAGAATTGTTAGCAGGGGTCGTTGATTATTGGATTGAAACGTATGAGCGTGCAATGGATCAAATCCTTTCTCAGAACCAATTATCAGTTGAAGATCGTGTCCAGATGTTTCTAAAGCATTTATCGCAGGGAGTTCAGTCCAGAGAGTATAAGGGTAGCTGTCCATTTATTACGCTTTATATTCAAACTCCGGCACAAGCTACGCACATCAAAGAAAAAATAGGTCTCTTTTTCACAGGATTACAAATGAAAATCTCTCTATTACTACAACAAGGAGCAGAAAAAGGCGAGTTTAGAGATACGATTCATATTGACGAGGTAGCGGCACTTTTTATAACGAATCTTGAAGGAGCACTGTTTCTTGCAGAGACATTGAAGGATGCAACGGTGATCACGAAAACAGCCAGCCACTTTTTCAACTTGCTTCGATAAGAGAAGCATTTTTTTTACACAAAATTAGTACCATTCAGTACTAAAAAGGAGAGCGGATGTAGTGAGAACAATATTTTTAACAGGTGGAACAGGCTTTATTGGGAGGCAACTTGTGGAGGAGCTTCTTAAAGAGGAGGTTATGATTTTTCTTTTAGTGCGGTCAAAAAGTAAAGCAACACATGTTTTTCAGGAAAATGGTATTTTCAACGAGTCAGCCATGCACTTTATTGAAGGTGATTTGACGAAAACAGATTTAGGTTTAAGCGAGGAAGATAAGGAGAGGGTACTGAACACAGATGTTATTATTCACGCAGGCGGACAAATGGATATTCAAGCGACAACGCAAGAGGCAACCTCTGTATTTTTAAACGGTGCCAAGCATATCAGTGAACTCGCTAAACGTATCCATCAATTGAAGGGTTTGCAGCAATTCATTCATGTCGTTGGATATATGAGCCCCTTTGATGATCATAATAGCAAGGTTGCGATTGATGTGTTTAAAGAAGGGCACGACTATTTGAAAATAAAAAACCCTTATGAAAAAACCAAATTTTTAGCAGATCTGTATATTCGCCAGCAGGCATCCGCAATCGGCTATCCGCTGTCTGTGATTAATCCGCCAACCGTAGTCGGCAGCAGTACAACAGGGAGTACGGAGCAGATAGCAGGCTTAGGCTTGCTTGTGGAGAGTATGCGAAGAGGGCTGATGCCAGTTATTCCTGGAGGCAAGGGGTATAAATTACCACTTATTTCAAACGATGAGCTAGCGAAGTTTATTGTTCAGGTTGTTAAGCTGGAGACATCGTCTATTCAAACCTATACACTTGTTCCAGACAAACCGCTTGATCCGGATATATCTGAATTATTAGGCGTTATGTCAGAAAGTATGAATATGGCAGCACCTAAAATCTCTGTGCCCCTTCGCTTCATGAAGGCACTTATGAAAAGCGGGCTAAGTAAAATCACACAAATTCCATCGGATGGACTGAACTTTATTACAAATAGAAAGTTTTCAAATGATTTACCGAAAAAAATCATGGGGGAAGATTGGTTTAATAAGACGAGTGTTATGAATTTTTTCCCGGCCGTAGTAGCAGATTTGGATTATCGCTTGATGTACCCAAAAGTCCAGCATAATCATGCATTTGAACGAACCTTAATCGGAAACACTGTGATTTATCAAATACAAGGAGAGGGTAGGCCATTTATTTTATTCCACGGTTTGTTGAGTGATGGAGAGGATTTATTTCCTTTAGGACTAGAGCTTCATGAAAAAACGGGTCGACCCGTATGGATTCCGGATCTTCCAGGTTTAGGACGGTCCCCTTTTAAGCGGGAGACACCTCTTCTGGATCTCTATTTGAATGTAGTGAATGATTTATTAGGAAAAGCTACTCATGGCGCACATTGGATCGGCCATTCCTTCGGAGCGGTTATTCTGCTGGAAGCGTTAGGGCGAGAGTATATAGATACGAAGAATACTATTACTTTACTTCAGCCGCCTGTTGCGAAAAAAAATTCTAAATCGTTTAATGCTCCTCCATTTATGAACAAATGGGCATTGAAGTTAGCAACAGCTAATTCATTAGAACGTTATTTAATTGGTAATGGTCTGTTTGAAAATACGGAGAGCATTCCGAAACATTATATTGCAAAAATACGCAGCAGCTTTACTTCGCCTAGAATTTTAAATACAACTCTTCAGCTCAACCGGGTTCTATCGAAAGACTATCAGGGTGATTTCACCAAAGTACCAGGGTATAATCTTCATATTATTTGGGGAGATCAAGATAGACGCTATTCTGCTCCATTACATCTTGGTAAGGTTGATGTTGTTCCATATGGTCATCATTTTCCTCTTAACCATCCAAGGGAAACAGCTTCCTATATACTATGAAATATTATGATATTTAGAGGAGTGGTCTAGTATGCTCATTTCAGTACAACATATTCGGCACAAATGTCGAAGAGTTACTGTTGGAATAAGTCTATTTAAGTAAAAGTAATGCGAAGCAGCGAGCAAGTGAATACCTGTGTAACCCCGCAATTGAGCTGACGGAAAACGATAAATTTAAAACAGTGGTAGTCTGGGACTTCTTTTCTCCTCCTGGGCTGCCGCTTTTTTTATTATTGAGTCAGTCTATTACTGATCTAAGCCCCTGATACCGCGGCATAGCAAGCTCTTTAACTATCACGTATAGTCCAAAACAGCCACAGAAATGAAAAAAGACACCCGACAAGGTGTCTTCTACTTTACTCCATATGGAGCCGAAGTTACACTGTTGAAAACCCTGCAAGCTACATATAGAAGATAAAAGAGCCGCCCAGGTCATTCCTGTGGCGGTCCTTTAATGTTTTGCTCAAATGTCGGTTAATCATGACTTAATCCGTGTCTTAAGATCATCAACTATTCCGCTAGACAGAGTGTTTTCAAATTCTACGATATTGATCAACAACTCCTTCAATTCAGCTCCCAAATCTTTTCCTTCATATAAGTTCTGATCCACCTTCCACGCGATAAACATGCAGGCGGATTTTATATCTGCCGCCTGAGATAGATCCCCCAAATCAATGGCTCGCATCTATCGGCACCTCCGTTGTTATGAATTATGTATTAGGATTATATCATAGATTTACAAACAGGAACATGAGTTCGCTATTTCTAAACATTTTACCATATATGATTATTGGTATTCTTAACGTAATATGGTATAATTCGCTCGAAACCGACCTCTAAAAAGGAGGACCGTGAGTGAAGCTCTCCCGAGGGAGATGCCGACTAAGATACCTATTAGCCAGAGCCAAAATGACGCAAGCCGAATTATCACGTAGGGCTGAATATTCTCCAAAGCAAATCTCCAATTGGGTTAACGATAGGGAGATGATGTCTTATGACGCTGCCGCCACAGTAGCCCACGTTCTAGGGTGTCAAATGGAGGACTTATATGAGCTAATGTTATTGCCTTGAGCCGGTCGGCTCTCTCCCGGGATTTTGTATAGACATAGCTATACATTGTGAAACCTTTTTGTCGAAATCTACATACTTTTCCTGAGCAGCAAAAGAGCCGTCCAGGATCACTCCTGTGGCGGCTCTTCTACATACTCAATCAATTCTGAAATGTCTTTCAGTCCTAAAGCAATCATAATCTTATTGAGATTTTCGGGGGACCATGCTTTTGATTTGTTATCAGCCATATCTGAGATAGTGGGGTACCGTATTCCTGTCATTTTAGATAGTTGGTTTGCATTGAGCCTTTTTTCATAAAGTAGCTTGTCCAGTTTGAGTCTTAACATATGCTCACCTCGACTATAATATACCTGATTTCCGTAAAAAATTCAACGAACCTCGAATAATTATATACGATAATCGTTGACATATATACGAATATCGTATATAATTATAGATGTAGAGAGGAGGTGAACATATTGGATAAATCGAGACACGAAAGGCGGAAAGAGGAACGAGCTGAAACAGTCAAGACGGTGACGGCAATCATCGGCTTGATAAACTCAATCCTCACCCTCATCTACTTGCTGAGTAGGTAAGTTATCCCGAAACCTTGGCCCCGAAAGGGGCTAAGGCGTAGGGGGATGAAATACAAGGGCCGCCTTTCCTCTCAATTATAACATAACGATAAGGAGCGATGAAACGTGACCGTTAAACAAAAAATCACCTCGGTTATGACCTATGCCGCCCTGATAATAAGCGTTGCGAACATTATTATACTGCTGGTGAAGTGGTGATGCTGCCCGTACACGTAATACTTGCGGAGCTGTACCACGCCCAACCGTGGACCATGGAACAGTTGGTGGAGCTGCAGCAGTGTCTGGCCGTCAACGCCCGGTACTGCTGGGACACCCTTAAGCTGCGACAGCTCTCCAACATGGCGGCAGCCACAGAAGATGCCGCTTGGCTCAGTGAGCTGCACATCCGTGAAGAATCCCTTCGGCTGACCGGGAGGGCACCAACCTTATGAAGTGGGAAGAGTTGAAGCCGGAGCTGCCCGTGCGGATCGCGCCTGGCCACGAAAGCGGGTTTGGCGGTCGGACAGGAAAGGTTGTTACTGTCGGAACGTTTGAGGGCTACAGCAAGCGTATAGGCGCACTGGTGGACATCGGGGAGCCGTTGCTGCTGATTGTGGAGCCGGAAGCATTGGAGGAAGCATCAGAAGATCCGTTGCCCCCTGGGTGGGGAGAGTTTGAGGTTTAATACTTTAACCCCTGCCAACATAACTATGGTGGGGGATTTTTTTAGAGTGTACTATTATATGTAAAATAATATAGTAAATATTACCTATATTTGATAAACTATCTCCATCAAAACAATATGGAGGTACGATACATATGAAAAAAAAGAAATTGATTACCGCTGCTATTGCCAGCTTTGTCCTTGTCTCTTCATTTACCGCCGGAGCCTATGCAGCTACAAAGTTCAAGCTGATTGTAGATGGAAAGACTACGTCCGCTGATATTCAAGAGATTAAAGGCGCTCCTTACGTAGCACTGAAAGATGTTGGAAATCTATTAGGAGCAACTGTGAAGTATGACAGCAAAACCAAAACAGCCACTATTACCAGCAAAGGAAGCGCAACAACTGCCCCTTCTACGAATGACACAGGGCAGTCAAGCCGTACAAAGCCGGCAGCTATTGGATCTACTCAATCATTTACAGTCGATAGCGCTCTGAAAAAGTATACCGGTCAAGTTTCAATCACTCAAATCATACGCGGGGATGAAGCATGGAAAATGATCAGTGAAGCGAATTCGCTTAACAGCCCGGCAAAAGATGGCTATGAATATATTTTGGCAAAAGCGAATGTTAAGATTATTTCCAATAAAAAAAGTACGGATGCAGCGGTAGACGTTTGGAATGGAGATTTTAAGCTTGTTTCCAGTTCCGGAACCGATTACGACTATTTAATGTCAATAGTTCTCCCTGAACCCAATATAGACGCAAAGGTATATGCGGGTTCGTCCAAAGAGGGGTGGGTAGCATTTCAGGTCAAGAAGGATGATCCTTCACCGGTCATAAGTTTTGCTAGAAAGTATGACGGTTCTGGTGGTGTCTGGTTCAAAACAAACTAAAAAAAAGCCCTGCCGACTATTTTGGTCAGCAGGGCTTTTCATAATCCCAAACGCTTGGGATTTTATTTATCTCCTTTCAAGCGGGCCAAGCCCAACCGGTATAATACTGTAAAAATCCGCGCCTCTGTTTTTGTTGCCTTGTCCGGCGTATCAATGACCGGCTGACCGTTAATAACAGACGGCGTATCATGTAGCGCCTGAATGGCCTCCAAGGACCACTTTGGCGGAGTGGTATCTGTCAGCTCTAGGATTGCGGTACCCAACTCCTTGATCTCCCCTGCCTGCTGCAGGGCTTGCTCCTTAAGCACATCCTTGCTTTTGGTCAGACCCTCCACTGCCTGTGCCAGCTCCTTGACTTGCGCTTCCAGCTCTGCGATTTTACTCATATCCTCCGCTGCCTCCCCTTGTAATTTATCAATGACGGCATATGCCGCTTTTATCTGTGCTGCTGTTGGCTCCTTACCCGCCCGCAGCTGCGCCGTCGAAAGACCGAACACCATTTGAAAGTGTGGGAGGTCCTTAAAATTGGTCCAATCCCCGCCCCATTCAAAGCCCAGTGCCTTAGCCTCTTGCACAACCTCCGACCAATCCGCCACCTTATCACCGTCACCGTCCCGCGTCGTGTCCCAGGAGACACTAGACCCGTTCGGCAGCAGCAGCGCAAAATCTATAGCCAGACCATAATTGTGATAACTGGTCCCGCCTTTGGCATTAGTAACGATTTGGCCTGGCTTCGTGCGACCCTGCGCGTACAGCGCGTCTTGCTCCGCAATGGTCCGCAGGCCTTGGGTAATCACTATATTGACTTCCCGGGCATAACAGCGCTCAATGAGTGCCGTTGCAGCAGCTTTGACGACCGGCTGCAGGCCATCCAAGCGCTTTGCGGACTTAGCCTTTACTTGCTCTAAAGTCAGCATTATTTGCCCTCCTTTTTTTTGGCCAACTGGTATGTGCCCGTAGCCGATAGGCCTACGATAGAAATCTCTATGATTTTTTCCCGGATGGACGTCGGCACCAAAACAAAGACGGCTGCAATCCCTACAGCCGCCAGATTTACCCACTTAACTTTTAAACCCAGCCCTTTTGCTACACCGACATATGCCGCTACAAGAGTAGCTAGGGCCAGAGTCTCATCACTCAGCAAATCCATTACACATCACTCCTTTGCTTGTGGATTTCGCTAATACGTAAATGAGCTTGCTTTGCCGACTCCTCAACTCGCGTTACTCGCTCGGCCAGTACATCCGTCCGCTGCCCTTGCATCCGAACATCAGCCCGGATATCATCTACACCGCGCTTGATGTACTCAACGTCTGTACGCAGTGCAGCCCCGTTCCCGGCTTCCTGAGCAACGTCCTTTTTAAAGGCAGATGTTCGGGTTACCCATCCAAGTACAACTCCGCTTACTGCTGCAACTATTGCTGTAATCGTTGTAAGCTCCACATGATCCACCCCTATAAATAAGTAGCCCCCAGGCAGCAAAACACAATCTGAGGGCAAAATAAAAACGCCTGCTAAGGCGTATGGCTTTAACATAAGATATTTAGTTGTAAGCTACTTTTCCTCTTACAAATACAGTGCTATACCCTGCAGAGACAACAGATATCACTCTATATATTAGGCTGATTCTATTGTCTAAGTTAAATGGTTTCGCGAAAGTACCATTCATGCCAATGTCACTGTTACCCTGCCAACCACCGTGTGATTCTGGTGCCCCTGAAACTTCGCCGTCAGTTGTAATCTGCCTATTAACTCGGTCAATAAATAGACCAGATGAATCCTGCCAGTTAGAACCCTCTCCGCCCCAGCTATTTTCTGACAGAAGTAATTCTTGACCGTGTATATCCCTAAGAAGTAACTGAACTCTACCATTAAAACCGGATACAGAGCTTAATCGAGTAGAAACAATTCCAGCAAGTGAGACATTGGTCCATCCTGCAGGTATGCTAAAAATCTCAACGGTGGTCCCACTATCAAAACCCTGTACAAAGTTTATGGCAAAAGCCCCGCCAAAGTATTCCCGCATATTTCCCGTCATATCACCGATAACGACCCCCGCACGAACATTATTGGGGACAAGGCCCGGCACGGGGTAAGTCACCCAAGAATCTCCATTAAACCATCCGGCCGGCGGTCGAATGAAGAATCTGTCTCCTGACCATACAGTTACTGCGGTGCCTGGCATATGGTGGTTACGTGCTGAGTTATTAGCTATTCCGCCAGGAGTACCGAATATATCTCCGCCCTCAAGAATGTAATTTGATCTAAGCCAGCCATCAGCAGCTTGAAGTTGTGCTGTTGACACTCTTAATTCCCCTTCGCCCGAACCGCCTTTACGGTACCCCTTGCGCGGGTATACTGCCAAATCACCGTTACCCCATTTACCAGCTCCGAGCGCTGGGTCATTGTTTGACGTGATGTTTGGCATTGTCCCCGTAAACTCCCCGTTATCGTTTGTGAAATTGTAGGGCTCTAGAACATGCGCGGGCTGGGCCGTACCATTTCCCCCCGCGCTATCTGCCAAAAAATCCGGCCCTACTTTACGAAAAGAGTAAGGCTTACCTGCCAGCAGCCTGCCCGCAGGATAAGGGTTGCCCCTTTGATCTTTTAGAGGTACTGCACCCAGCCCGTCAACGTTTAATGTTGGGTTTGCTAGGTTGGTGTTTTGAGGAACCATCGTTACCCAAAAACCCTCATAGTACCCTGTGGGCTTTGGGGACAGCGACATTGTATAATCTTTATTACCTACGGCAGGGCCGAAACCCGGCTGCCGAATGTAGTTGAGATTTACCTGGTTAATCGACGCTTCAAGCCCCAAAACCCCGTTCTCAAGGTTATTCAGGTTCGCAGCATTCAACGGTGTTCCTGCCGCCAGTATCGTACCCTCTGCGGGCACCAGCGTAACAGTGCCATCAGGGTTATTTTCTAGTGTATAGGTCCGGGGCGTCTCGACCTCTCGATCTTCCCAGGTTGTACGATTATAAGCCACAACGTTCCCTCCTATCCATGATAATGCTGCCACAGCAGCAAAAGATTAAGTTCCCACCTATTGGCATCGGCATACCCAAATGGCTGCTCCGGCGTCCACGGCAGATCTCTGCCTACCCATCCCACCGGTGTGTATGGCTGCCTTAATTTATCTAAGTTGCTTTCGATACGTTTAAAATCGTCTTCGAAGGGCACCCACCATTCATTTCTTGTTGTCACGCCGGGCGTTATAGTTACTGCCACACCCTTCTCCTGCATGATAGAGACCATTTCCTTGATGTTGTTTTCAACCCGATCCATGTCACCATAGGCGTAATAGTCATTTGGTAGCCAGTCAACTTTGGGTGTGATCCACGCCATAGGGCCGCTCCTCCTACTTGTATTTAGATATGAGTATTTCAGCAGAAGCGAATTCCCCGCCGAGATACCCGAATATACCAAACGGTGTGAATGTGGCGTTTATGGCGCCCATCTGTTTAGTGTTACCGTCAGGCAGTACACCACGAACGGCCACAATAAAAGTATTATCCTTCGTCCATGTGGTGTCGGGGTAGTTCATGTTAAAATCTGTGGTATTGACAATGTCCGCCTTCACTACGGTTATGTCAGGAATGCGGCGCACACCAGACCAAGCATGTCCGTCAGAATCAACAGAAAATAATTCCTGCCATTTCTGGACGGTGTGAGGCTGATTCTTGGGCCTCTTCATCAAGACCCATTTAGTCGCTCCGTCCTCCATACTAGCGGTACCCGAACCGGGGTTAAATGAGCCGTTGTCGTAATAGTCTATATTTGACTTCATGCCCCAATAGTAACTGTTCCTAGCCTTCTGGTCACTGTCAAACAGACCGTGATAAGCATTCCAGAGAGTACCGTTATAGGCATAGACGTAAGTTGTTGGGTCTGTGCTGGGTATGTCGTTACCGCCCTGAAATTTACCCAACGATAAGCGTTTATAAGGGAACACCCCGTTACCATCAATTTCAAAGCCTGCGCCCCCAATCGTCATGCCCCCGTATGCATCAACCATGAAGGCATTTGTCCAACCTTTGAAAATACCGAACTCGGTCCATACCCCGTTAACCATATCGCCTATTTCTTCAGTTACTTTATCTCGCTCGGGGTCATCCTTGCCATAGGCATTGCGTCCATTAGCTTTCCATATATTAACACCCTGATTGATAAAGTCACCGAAATGTTCTTCACCAGGATATGTGCCCCCACCCTGCATCTGAAGGCCAAAAGAAAAGTTATCAAGATTAAACCGTTTATACCGTTTAGCATCGTGATCGTAATAAGCATTAATGAAAAGCCATACCTCTGTAAAGGGCAAGTCTCCGCGCATACCTGTAATAACATCAAGGTTGTATGGTGTACGCTCTGCTTCACTGTTTCGCGGAAACAGTGATATTGTACCCTCTGCCTTTATCGTCTGCTTTTTGTTACCGCTGCTGCTGCTTGACTGCACGCCCCATGTCTCCATTTAAACCGACCCCTTTGTCGATGAGTTGCCGCCAAGATAACCAGCAAAATTGTATTCCTGTTTTGTTATGCGCGACTGTTTTTTATGGCCAAAAATATCTTCGACCAGTACAATATCCCCGCACTCCAGGGCCGGGTTTTGTCGCCAGTTAATAGAGTATTCGGCACGCGCTGCGAACTCAGAAGAAATCCATTTTCCTACTGTTAAGGCATGATCAGCTGTATTAATTAAGGGGTTTTCAATAAGCAGTGTTACCCCCTCTTTGATGTTACTATTACCCAAACGATAAACCGTTACCGTGTCGGCCAGCACCTTGCCCGATATAACGATAGTGACTTCGCCATCTGCCGTTATGGATACGTCCATACCCGAATCGTAACGTTTTAATATAGCGTGGCTGGTGGCCCCGGTAAGATTGAGCATTGCAGAACTGGCTGTAACGGGGCTTTGATATTCAAAGAACACCGTAACCGTTCCCTTTACAGTCATAGTTGTATTTAATACTTGATCAAATTTATCCTCTTGATAAACTGTGACGGCCATATCTACGTTCTGAACGGGGTCAGCCAGCTTAATTTGAGGAACCTTATAAGCGTTGTCAAAGTCGATTCCCTTCATGAGATAATCGCCGTCAGCGTAAACATAGGTCTGCTTACCGGAAATCATACCAGGCTCCCCTGCAAAATTGAGAAAGGTTGTACGGGTGTCAATCTCAGCAAATCTACGGATAGTAGGTATTCCGCTATCACGATCCTGATACACCGCAGCCATACCCGCTATGCCGATGCACTGTAAGGCTTTTCTGGAACTGATTTTTGACTTGAAGCCTTGTGTGGGTATTGCCTGCAAACCGGGGTCAATGTTGTAAGCCGTAATGCCTGCTTTCAGGAAGATATCTTCTGCCAAGGCGTACAGATTTGTATTTGCCAAACTGATATAATCGGTTGTTTCAAGGGCATCAAGAAAATCACGTGCGGTAAATGTAGCCGTTGATGTACCTTCATCACTCTGCCAGTCAGTTAGATAATACCGTCTTATGTTGACATACTCATAAGTACCCGGTACGACTTCAAGCCCTATAGACAGGCTTACCTCTTGGTTTCGTTCAAGGAACCGATAATAGCCCTGCGGGTTAAGGATGTTGAATTGTCTGTCTGTATTGTCAATGGTGAATCTGATTTCGTTTGACGGCAGGGTGTCACCCACAACATTCATTTCCTCAAGCAAGGAAACTGACATCAGTTTATTCCCGTCATAGACTTGAATGGTGCCGAAGTCTATTTCTGTAATTCTCGCCCGGCGATTGCCCCGGCACCATTTTTTGATGGTTACTATTACCGTGTCATATTGAGCTATTGGGGTAGGGTAGATATAGGTAGATAAAGTATTCCCCGTGACGGATTCAAGGTGCACCTTCCCTTCGCCCTTCAAAAACTCAATGTCAAAGTCAACCGGGTATTCATTTGTCATCTGGTCAAAGGATATTGTCAACCCGATAGAGTCTATTGATTCTGCCAGCTTGATCTTAAGAAAAGGATTCTCTGCATACGTGGCGTTGTCATAGGCAATTACATCGCTCCACCAACCTACTTCGCTGTTTGTGTTCTGTGTCGGTTTTGGCATTATGCAGAAACTACCATCCATGCGCCAGTAACTACGCTCAAAGGTGGCATACTTCTTTGACATGGCCCGGCGCTTGTTTACGACTTGATTTGCCCGGCTCTGCGGAGCCTGGGAAGGCGCCTCAATAGAGGCAACTTTCCCGTAGGCTTCGTTGTTCAAAATCTGAAACTCCACTTGAGCAGACGTCTTTCTTTCAGGTGCGTATACGGCTTTTTTATAAAGATTAGATACCTTGAACATGGCCGCTTACCTACCTTTCAATGATGCTAAAAGATAACTCGTTGTATTGCACAATGCCGTTGGTGTAGTTCAATGCCCCGATGCTTCTATCCCCAGCGTAAAATGTGCCTGACCTTGTAGTCGCGTCTTCCGGATCTTGATATTGCACATTAAAAAACACCGGAGAGACCAGTCTCAATATGGTTGCATACTGGGATGGCGAAAGCATTTTCCAAGAAAGATCAATTTTTCGCTTGGTCGCTATTCGTTCAAGGAGCAACAGGCCATTGACGTTTCGCTCTCCCTTGCTCAAGTCCTGGATATACACCTGATATTTCGTCGGGGAGGGCAATGTGACGCCATTAATACTTATCATAATTTACCCCCTATCTGGCCGTGGTCACGTTTCGGATGATTGCGCTACCCGTACGTTTGTTCTCTTGTGCAAGGTACGGGGCCAATACCCTCGCCAAGGTTACGCCGTCGATTTGTAGGGTTGTCTCCTGTTGTGAGTATGGGTCTGACGTACTGCTTGAGGCTTGCCCCATCTGCATTGCAGTCAGTACGGCAGTACCTAAAGCGCTGGCTAGTTTATCGACAAACGGCGTGTTCTCCAAAGGTACCACAGCTTCGGTACCCCGTTCACCGATCTGCGCGATGGTAGGAGTACTGATGATACCGCCCCTAGCCAGAGGAGGTATATGATTCAGGTTGATGCCAATACTCCCGCCGCCAACTTTCTTACCAAACACATCAATTTCCGGTATATCGATACTAATACTATTCAAAGCGTCTATGACATGGTTGATGCCATCAATGATCAGGTTCAGCGGAATCTTAACGATACCCCAAAGGCTGTCAAATACACCCTTAAATATCTTCTTGACTCCTTCCCACGCCTTAGACCAGTTGCCCGTGAATACCCCCGTGACAAAATCGATCAAACCGTCAAGCGCATCCAGTAACCCAGATATGAATTCTCCTATACCTTCGATAACTGTCTTGACAATATTAAGGGCTATATTAAATCCTTTGACGAAAGCCGGGGCCAGTAGGTCGATAACGAAATTTATTAAAGGGCTGATAAAGTCATTGTAAATTTCCAGTGCTGACTCAATCAGCTTTGCTACCAGGTTAACAACTTTGTCGATAATTTTGCTTATAGTCCCTTCCCACAGCTCTTTCATGGTTTTCAAAAACGGTTCAATGATCGGCTTCAGCACTTCATCCCATAGCTTTTTCAGGGTATTTTTAACGTTATTCAGAAATTCCTTCACCCCATCAAGAATCTTCTGCCCGTGTTCATCCCAAGCTTTTTTAATGATGTCGAGTACATCAAGCACGATCTGTTTAATCAGATCAAATGTGGGTTTGATTAACGTATTGTAAATATCTACGATCATATCAACTGCCCATTCAAAAGCGCTTGACGCTTCCTGAAACGCGGTCACCAGTATGTCAGTAAATACTGGAGCAAGAACCTCTGTGATCTTTTGAGCGATGGGCATGATGAAGTCATTAACCGCGTAATCAACAAAAGGTATTAGGATTTCATTGAGTAGTTTGTCAACCGCTCCCCCGATCTGAGGCATTATTTCGAGAATTACATCCCGCAGCCTAGTAAACTGCGGCATCAAGGTGCCTTCCCACAACTCTTTGGCTCGCCCCGCAAAGTTTGTGAGTGTGTTAGTGAATACGTTAACAGCGTTTACCGCCGTATTTGTGATAACTGGAACAAAAGTTTCCACCACTGATTTAAATATCGGCATTACAAAATCGTTTGCGAAAAAGTCCGCTGCTGGCAGCAAAGTATCCTGGATAAGACTATTCACGGCCGTTGCCATTAGTGGCATATTTGAAACCAATGCGTTTTTCATGATTTCCATGTTTGGCAACCATGTGCTATTTGTCAGGTCTGTTAGAGTTGTGGTGAGATTCGCAAAGGTTTTATCCGCCAGATCAAAGGCTCCGACAAGTGCATCCGCGAAAACCGGAACAAAGTTTTGAAGAGTAGACGTTACTACTGTAGGGATAAAATCACCGACAATGTAAGTAGCCAACGGTTTCAGCACATCGTTCATTAAACGTAGGAACGTATTACCCATATTAGTTACAGACTGGTCGATAGGCGTCATTGCATCTATTAACGGCTGGAACAACGGCTGAACATTAACCCATGCGTCAGAAACAGCTTTTCGGGCAGTATTAAAGGAAACCTTCAACCCCTCAACCCATGCGGCTACCTTTGCATTAATCGGGTCTACATTAATGTCAGGTGCCCCCAAATCGATGTCCCCGAAGCCGCCCCCAAGACCTGCGCCTAGTCCAGCACCAACTCCAGCAACACTGCCCGCCGCATCATCCAGGGCACCTGCGGCGCTGTCCGCCAAAATATTGAGCTGGTCAAACCCAGCCAGGCTACCCTTAACATCCTTGCCTGCCTTCTTGGCCTTTTTGCCGGTCTTATCAGCTGCGCCGCCCAGATCACCCAGCGCACCAGCCGTGTCTCCTGCAGCTGTGCCCATGTCACTGATCGGCTGCGCGGCTACACCGCCAGAGGATCCGCCTGCAGCATTCCCAAAGATAAGCTCCGTGAATGCCTTGAAGTAGGCTGCGGCCACCTGCAGCTTAGCAATCAGCCAGTTCAGGCCGCGCAGGACAGGAGTCAGGATGTTGATAAAGCCTGCGCCCATCGTCCCCTGGAAAATTCGCCACTGCTCTCCCATGACCTTGACCTGGTTGGCCCAGCTATTTGACGTCCGGGCGAAGTCGCCCTGGGCGTCTGCTGTGGTCTTCATGAGGTAACTAGCCCGAAGAGTGGTCTGCTCCAGTTGAGACATACTGTTCCACGCTTTATCAATGCCCTGGGACATTGCGTATGCTTCCATGTTGGCCACGGACATATTAATCCCCAGCGCCTTCAGCGGCTCCGTTTCCCCGGTCATACCACTGAATACCTTCTCAAAAGCTTCTTGATTGGAAAGGTTATAAAAAGAGGCCATGTCCGCCGACAGTTCTGTCAACTGCTTAGACATTTGCTCCATTTGCAGCCCGGTCATTCCGGAAGATTTAAGCATGGCACCCATGGTAGAGGCGTATTTTTTTCCTGCCAGCTCCGACAGCCCGAAATCATCGATCAGACTTGTGGACCAGTTATTAATGTCCTGGGCCATTGCTCCAAAGGTCACATCTACAACGTTTTGCACTTCTTGCAGATCAGATGCCAGTCCGATGGCCGTCTTTCCGAAATGGACCAGCCCACCAACAGCAAAGGCCCCAGCGATAATCCCGCCAAGGCCTTTAAATGCACTTCCCACCATACCATTTGCCGTACCCGCTATGCCGGAGAGCTGGCGCTGGAAGGCTCCATAATTTAGCTCTAAATCTAAATCTATGCGTCCTGCGCTACTGCCTGCCATTTACACGCCACCTCCGAACATTCGGGCCATTGTAGCCTCTAATCTCTTCATTTGATTATCCAGGGCAACCTCATCCAGTAGCTTTAGCTTAGCCTGACGATTGCGCCAGTCATTGTATATCCGCCGCTGATCTGCGCTAAAAGACTTAATCACCTTCGGGTCCTTCTCCGAGCGGATAGTCACGATGCTACCCAGTGGAGTATCTGGCATCAGACCAGCTATAAGAGAGCAAAACTCGTCCCAAGGCATGTCCCCGTGCTGTCGAATACGGATACCATACTGTTTGGCCAAACTCGCTTCCACCAGAGGCCAATCCTCGCGCAAGTCATACCAGCTTTCTGTTCGATTACTGCTGTTGAAATCGGGCAGCGACTTCCTCAAACGATATGCCTTGCATGGCGGCCGTCACTCCAGACAAAAGTACCTTCAAGTTTTCGGCGCCCATTTTTCTAACCCCGATCTCTTTTGATGCTTTTTCGCCTAGTGCTCCTTCGAGTGCGGCAACCACCGCTTTAACACGTTGATCATCGGCCAGTTCTTCAAAGCGCATAACAGCTTCAACGGACTTATCAATCTCGTACTTTTTATTCCCGATCTGGAGTATACCTTTATCTTCTTTGGTGAATTTATCCGTAATATTAACAATGTTTGTCATTGATTATGCTCCTCCTCCGGCTGGTGCCGGTGAAAATGTTGGTTTACCATCAGACAACAATTCAAATTCCAAACCGTCAATGTTTGTGCTATCGCCGCCGGCCGGAGTGGTCAAGTTAATGACACAATCCATGGTCAGCTTCGCACCGCTTGGCATCGTCCATTCAAATTTAGTTTCAACTTCCTGACCGGTCCCGATCATCAGCCCCGCAACGTAGTCATTTCCAGGATCGCCGTAGTTACGTTTGCCACTAAAGCTGATGGTCAGGCCCTTACCAGTGACCGCCCGACGGGTCCAACCGCCCTGATCCATTGGAGACCACTCTTCCGTGTTACCATCAATAGCCGGGGCGAAGTTCTCCAGGTCCTTAATGGTAACCATATCCGCAGCAGCGGAACTGCGGCCCTTAATGCCGATTTTAAAAACGTTGTTATGAACGGGGAAAACACCTGTTCCTGCCATAATCTCACTACCTTTCGTAATAGATCGTGAACTCAATCACGTATTCGTATATCCCAGCATCATCTGTGCCCACGCTGACAGGTTCAGGCGTCCGCAGCTGGAAGTTAATCACCCGCTTACCTCCAATGACCGCAGACTGCCCAAATAGCGCAGCATAGACCTCCTGGGCCTTACGCTCCGCCGTATCTGCGTTTTTACTCCAATGTACCAGTATGGATACCGCTTTGACCGCATAACTGGTATTATCCAGCCCGCCTATAGCCAGTACCGGCGTACCGTTATTAATGTTATACAGGCTGATACATTGCTGCTTACTGGTATCTGCCTTTCCGATGTACCAATTCTGGCAATCCACCTGCGTCTTCAACCAATCCCTTACCGCTGCCAGTGTCATCATCGGATAAATCCCCCTGCCAGCTTCTTCAGCAATTCCTTAAAGGCCTTAGTCACGCCCCGGGTCTTCTTACCTTCAGCCCACGCCCGCAGCCATTCCCCTTGAGCGTGCCGGTTCTTATCTTTTCTAAAGCTGTATTCCGGATGCCAATAAAGCCGACGCGCGTATGGCGTATCATAGGTGATTGTTACCTTGCCCCGTTTGGACTTGCTGGCGTCGATTGTCGCGCTGCGCTCCAGCTCCCCGGTCTGCTTCGGCACCACCTCGGCGGCCATGATATCGGACAATATACTGTCCTTGGCTCCCTGGATGGTCAGCTCTAGCGCCCGGGCAGGTGCGCCACTCAGCCGCTGCATAGCCCGCGGATTCATCTTTGTCTTGACCTTGACCATTACATCAGCTCCAATTCCGTGCTGAACACGCTGCCGTCAGGGTTCGGCGGGCGTAAAGCGCTAAATATGTTCCGCTCGGCCCCGTCGATCCGCACAAGCCCCTCGATCAGTTCCCCGGGGAGTATATCCCCTTGAATAATCACTTTACCGGCCAGCGTCACCAGGCGGCGCTCTTTGTCCAGCTTCTGTTTGGATCTAGCGTCATATGAACAAAGCCCGCTGAAGATTAACTCTTCAACAGGCTCCCCATCTTCGCTTGTACGTGTCCTGAAGACTTCGACAGGCGTTTTTAATATCCACTTTGGAAACGGCAGCTTCCCACGCATCATCAACATAACCTCCTGCTCGTCAGCCCTGTGGAGGCTAGGAGGCTCGTCACGGCTTCCGTGGTCTGGATGCCTCCTGCTCCCTCTATTGCCTTGAACGACAGCGACACGCTACCGGCTGAGTAACCGGACAAGGGAAAGGTTAGGTAATCACCGTAGGCATGATAGAACTCTGCCTGCTGGCAGACCGCTTTTACCACCTTTAGCCGCTGGAAGGCCGTCAGACCCGCCATGCCGCGTGCTGCAATCCGGTTATAGGTCAGAGCGTCAATCTGATCACTGGCCCGCTCCAGGGCAGCAGGCAGCGCCTCTGTTGGGATACTGCCGTCACCATACTGTGCGTACTCCTCTACTGTTGCGTAAGCCATGGGATCACCTTCTTACGCCATAATGCCAGCTGCTTTAAGCTTGGCTAACATGGCATTAAGGTCAGCTACTACCCCCGCCACATCCGTAGCCGTACTATTGGCCTGTGTCGCTGCCTGCTTGACCCCACCAATAACGGATGCTGTTGCAGCAGGCAAGGTGTATGGTGTGCCAGCACCTATAGCCGTCCGTGCCGCAGCAGCATCCGCTCCAGCCGCAATTACTGCAGGTTTGCCTGTAATACTCGCCCAAGTTACCGATCCGCTACCGCCACCAGCCGGGTTCTCTTCCAGGTACTGAATCACCGCCCGGATCTTGCCGATTGGCATAGAACGCTTTTTTATATCCGCTATGGTGATTGCCATGGATTAAGCCTCCTTCTTTGTTGACTTCTTGGCATCGGCCAACTGTGTCTTAAGCTCTTCGATTTCATCAAGAGCCTTTTTGTGTTCAGCATAAGGCACTGTCTTTGCTGGTGAGGTTTCGACGGTTGCCAGCTTATCCCCGTCAACCTCCGCAATGTCATATCCCAGCTTCAGATAGTCCGCACGCTCGGCCTCATCAATCTTTAACTGGGTATTGCCTTTAACTGCATATAGCATGGTCATTCTCCTCTCTAATTAGGGCGCTACATTTATCTGAATAGCAGCCGCTTTACGCTCGATCAAGAACAAATCGGTGTAACGGCGGTTTTGGTACAAGAAACCGTCTCCGCCTGTATGACTTCCAGGCTCCCACAGGTAAATGGCAGTGTGTTTGATTGGAGCAAGGACACAGCTAGGGTGAATCAGGATCATATTGATTTGTTTGGCCCCTACGCCCGGAACCGCGCCGTTAGTGAAATCGTAGATTGTCTTCATGCGGCTGGATGGAACCTGGACCAGCGTCACATCGTCCAGCTTGCGAACAGAACGATCAACAGTACCGTTGTTGGACTGCACACTGATAAACCGCTGTACATCCTCTGCCTGCTTCAGCAGCTTGTAAATGGCAGGGGTCACATAAAGGATACGGCCTTCCAACGGGATTTCTGCCTCGTCCATATTCTCCATGAGCTGGTCGAAGACCTGAAGCGCATTAGCTGCTGTAATGACTGTAGTGTCCGGAGTCTTGCCCAGGGCCACATAATCCGCATAAATCTTGCTGTATCGGTATTTGTCCAGTTCAGGGATGGCCTGCTCGGTCTCAAAGACATTTGTCAGGTTTGCTGCAGATACGATTTGGTTCGTCTCATCCACGTCCATCGCGTCAACGTAAAATTCCACGTCACGGTCAAAGGTCAGCACCTTCAGCTCAAAATCATTTGATACGGCTTGCCGGTTCCACCCGCCTGCCCGGCTGTGGTTCTTATATCCCGCCACATCCAAGCGCGGAATCTTGATCGTTTTGGCGTTGACAAAGATCGCGTTCTGAGTGGTCAATCCACTTGATGTCAATTCCTTCGTGTATTTCTGCTGCAGCACCGTCAAAAAGCTGTCTACGTAGTTGTAAGGCATTTATACATCTCTCCTCGTTAATTAAAATTGCTTGCTATCTGCGACACCGAAAATGCTGGCCAGCTGTTCATTGGTTGCTTGTCCAGCTCCACTACCATTACCGCCGCCGCCAACACGAAAGCCGCCAGGACCTCCACCAGCACCAGGCTCATCAGGCTTGAACAGGTAAGCGTCAGAAGTCTTAAGCGTGGTTAACTGCTCATCCAGGCCCACCACCTTGCCGTCGTCACCAATCACCAGTTTGTTCTTGTCGATCAGCCCAGTGACGACCTTCTCGTTATGAACCTTGCCGTTTAGTGCGGCCGTGATGGCATTGTTCAAAGTCATGTCCTTCAGATCCGCTTCATATTTCTCCTTGGTGGTCTTGTTCTCGCCTTGTAGACGGGCAATCTCGGCTTTCAGCGTCTCGGAAGCACCTGCATCCTTGCTGAGTGCTTCAAGCTGTGTATCCCGGTCTGTGATGTCCTTCTCCAGCTTCTTCTTGGTATCAGTCAGCTCGTTGTATTGTGACTTCGGAACAAAATGCTTCGGCAGCTCTTTATTCACGTCACCAATTAGGCCGTCTACCTTCGATTCTTCAACGCCTGCTTTTTTCAGCAGTTCCTTCAGCCATTCCATTGTTCATCAACCTCCATAGATTTTTATAGCTGCTCTCCAGCTACGGGAGCGGGCCGCTATGCTCCGGCCCATGAGCAAATAGGCCCCGGCAGTCTCAACCGGAGCCCATCAAAAAAGCACCCTCGCTATATGCGTGAGTGCTTCAATCTTCTAAAACTTCGCAACTTACAATGTCAGGAATAGGTACTGATTCGTAATAGCCTTCCCCTGTTTTAATGCCGATTGAATCAAAATCTTCGTCACTGTCCAAGCCAACCTCATAGGTGATGAGCGGACCAATATAGACATCGCCGTCTTTATCCACCACTTTGACCCGCTCACCGATCAGATCATGATAATCCATCATTTCCCTTCCCTTTCTTTAGACTTGGGTAAGCCGGTACGACATGAACTCCATCTTTAGCATAATGAATCATGAACACAGTAGTATCAGCTTCCGCGCCTGTCAGATTGTTCACAGCTTTACCGATCACCGCATCATTGGTCATAATTGTTTCTTTATGGTTCCATTCACCTTTGTTGTTCAGCCTAATTTCGCCCGTACCCGCGTATTGCTTAACCAAGGGCTCAATCTGATCAGGTGGAATCGTAAGATACGATGGGCCAGTTTCTCCCTTCTTCTCGTACTTCGCCTGATATTGCTTATACTCATGTGTCCCTGGTATATGCTTGTTCTGCTGCCCTGTTAGAATTTTCTTTGGCTGAGCTTCCGAACGAATGTGCGCTCGGGTTTCCTTAATCTTGGCATTTTTAGCCGCCAATTTCAAGAGTTCATTATGTTCAGCCTGAGAAACACCGCCCAGGATTTTCTCTCGGTTTGGATCACGGCGCAGATGCTCGTTTGTCTTAAGATGATTTCTCAGCTTGCCCTGCCACTCCTTGACCTTAACGGCTGCTGCAGCTTGGTTGTCTGGGTCCACACTGCCAGCCTCGCGGCGCTTGTATCTGCGGATCTGCCGCTCCATGTACCGCTGGCGCTGTTCGGCCTTGTAGTTTGCCAAAGCTTCGGTATTGTCTACTGGCTCCGGCATCCGGCTGACGCCTGGCACAAATGTGGTCATGTTATGGCGACAGTGAGGGTGAAACAATCCGGCGGCCATTGCCTTGCTGAGTAGCGGATACGGACCATCAGAAGCCTTGCCACCGCTGTATACATCATCAATGTATACTTTACCCTGCCAGGGCAGGCACAGCTCTGAGCAGTTGTTATGAGCCGATACCACGACGAACGGATTGCCCATCTGCTGCCGCTTAGCTCCCTCCCCTGCAAAGACAGCGCGCTGGGAAGAGGCACGTAACGCCATCTCGGCATAGGAAGCGACATTCACTCGGCGCCCATTTGAATAGGTGATGTAATCTAATCCTTTATCCAGAAAGTCCCGTGTGGCCATATCAATAGCCTGGCCAAGAGAAGCAGCACCAGAATTTAGATAGACCTGGGACTTGAATATAGTTTGCCGAAATACATCGTCAGATTGCCGCAGAATGGCAAAGCGGGCAGCCTTAAGCTCACCCTGAGTCGCTTCTACCAGTGCATTGACGCGGCCTTCGTTCAGCTTGAAAAAGTTCTCGTCAGAAACATCAGGGATATTCAATTTGCGCGGCAGCGGCATGAATTTCCCCAGGAGTTTCATGGCTGTCCGCTTAATCCCCGCAAAGAAGCCCCCTTTGATCTCCTGCTCGACGGCCTGTTCGATAACAGGCTCTGCCTTCTTGACGATCTGAGCGGCCTCTTTCTTGTATTGCTGCAAATCCTCAAGCTTCTTCTGCTGCCATTGTGGCCATTTAAAGCCTAATTTCTTTTCCTCATTCTCATGACGGGTCAGATTCCGCTTCATGCTGGCTATCAGGTCAATCTCCATCTGAGCGTAGATACCGCGAATGTCATATTTCCTCATTCATCTTCGCCGCCCGTATCATCCTCATTCTCACCTGGAGGAGCGTCACGGTTAGCTCCTGGTTCGTCAAAGGTAGGTGGGGCCTGCTCCGCCTTCAGCCTGGCGACCTCCTCGGCCTTTTCCTCAGCGGTCCAGGTGTCGCCGTACATTTCCTCTACGGCACGTTCTATGGACATGACGCCAAATGTCCGCGCCTTGCCGACCGTCTCGACAACGGCGTCAAAGCTCGGGCTGGCATACTCCCCGAAGGTCACGCTGGCCTCATACTTGCCTGCTGCGCGGCTCTGCATCGTGTCATACACCTTTAGCACCGTCTGCACCAGCTGAGGAATGACCTCATTCAGCCGTTCCACGATCTTGCCCCGGGTGTATAACGTGGCCTTTTCCTTCTCCCGCTGGGCCTCCGCGTTATCGGTCTTTTTCAAGTCGATGCCTAAAGTGCTGGGCGATATAATGCCCTGCAGACACATGTCAACGGCTGAAGCGTAGGAAGCCACGAACGCCTCATAGAGGATCTGAGGCTGCACAAGGTTGATCTGCCCTTTGGCCTCCTCTGCAAAGGTGCTATTAATCCGAATAAACTGATTATCAAACGGGTTAGGTCGCATCAGCTCCCCGGTTTCTGGATTTTTCGGAATCATGTCCTCGGGAATGTATTTCTGTACCCGCCCGGAGCGTATTGCATCCATCCACTGGCTGACCACCTCATCAAGCGCGTCAAAATTGTCTGATTTGGTGTCAAACAGTGACTTCCCTCGACCTGGCCACTTGGTAGACTTAAACACCATGAGCGGCACAGCCATGATAAAGTCACCGTCATAAGTGATTTCCGGCTTGAGCTGGGCCGTCTCTGGCACAACGGATAGTGGCACCTCTTTGCCGTAGGCGTCAAGTAACCGGCTGCGGATGTACCCCAGCCCAAATGTCTCCTCCAACCGGTAATCCTTACTGCTCACGGTATAGTCCGTCCAGAAAATGACCTCCTGCAGCCTGCCACGGGTGCGCTTGTACTCTACTTGATCACCGCTGTAAAACTCTATCAGCGGATACTCACTTAGTTCCGGGTCCACCGTGATCTTGAACGCCCCATCCCCCACGAACAGCGCCTCTGTAACAGCCCCGGCCAGCAGCTCTGGAAAGTCGTTGTCCTCGCTGATCTTTTCCCATGTGGCCGTCTCAGCTTGCACCTTCAGGGTTATCGCGTCCATATCGGCAACCACAATATCAGAGAGCCGATCCGCCACCATGGCCGGGAGCCCGCTGTGAATCTTCCGGATGCCAAGGCCAGCCGTAGGCACCGCCGCCCAGAAGCGGGATTTTCCTACACTGTCTGTCACCGATTGCTTATAGAATTGATCCAGCTCGGACGGATCGCCACGATACCACAGCCGATTACGCAGCACGTTGGCTTTATAGCTGTACGGCTCCTGGATCGTGATAATCTGACTTTCCGGCGCCGGGTTGATCCTTAGCATTTTCATGACCATGTTCTTAAACCACCCCACTCTCTTAACCCCCTAACAGGAACATCGTTTCGGCTACACCGGTTGTGGCATCCGGCGCGTCATCATGAGCATTCTTGCCTTCCCGCTGATAGCTCGTCATGGCCTTGTAGTAGTCCGGCCAGCGATCCCGCCAGTTCACAGGGAAGTAGATATGCTGCATAACCCATGTCGCGTTACTGACGATTCTGGCCGTCTTATTCTTCGACTGGTGGAACCAGCTCACATCGGTCCGGTTACTCTTCAGCTCCGTTTCCAGAATACGCTTGATGTTCCGCGCAAAGGCCTTACCGCCGTTATTGGACTCAATGCGGGCCTTGTTGACCTTGAACGCAAAAAGAGCCTGCGCTGTGGCTGGCTCTGTAATCTCCATAGGTTGCTTAGTATATATGACGTCTAAGACATACGCCTCTTTCTGGTACACACCCCAGATGATGTTGCATAGGTAATCATCACCCTCGTCAGCGGAATCGCAATAAGCATAGATCCCCGTAAACAGCGGCTCGTCGTGGCCATCCGTGGGCAGCTGCGTGTACGTCTTAAAGCTGCTGTACAGTTTACCCTTGATATCTATCGGGATCTGCTGATAGTTTGCGCTGGCGATATCCTCCCCCATGGCCCGGGACTTCATTTCGTAAGAAGCGCGGGACAGGATGTCTGAACAGAGCATCGTACCATCATCCTGTAAAGCCTTCATGGTCAAGAGTCGTATCCGCTTATGTTCCTCAGCAAAATGCTCCAGCGCCCGCCCTGCAAGGTCTCCCGTGGCCCAGCGGGTCATGATGATGATTATCTTGCCGCCTTCTTCGAGCCGGGACAGCATCGTATTAACGAACCATTCCCAATGCTTCTCCAGTACGTTTTCGTTGTTGGCTTCCTCGGCGTTTTTGATCAGATCGTCGATCATGAGGATAGTTGCCCCGAAGCCGGTTGCCGTACCCGTGGGAGACGTGGCCAGATAGCTGTTATAACCACCCTCCAGGCTCCACAGGTTCATGGCCCCGTCCCCGCGCTTGATCCTCACCTGGGGGAAGATATCGCTGTATACGATCCGATTCTCATCAGCCTTGATAGTACCTATGCCATCCCGCACAGCCTTACTGAACGTGGTGGACAATGTTTCGTTGTAAGATCCTGTCATGACCTTCTCCATCAGATTCTTACCAAAGACCCACTGTGCAAACATCGAAGCGGTGCGGCTCTTCCCATGCCGGGGCGGTAGATTGACCACCAGTATATCGTCTGTGGATTCGTAGAACTCCTGCAGCTCCCCGCACAGGTCTATCAGATACTGCCGATCATCCCGGTAGAAATCTGGAGCCATGGCCTGGCAGAAGCTGAAAAACTCACGGCGGGCCAATTCCACACGGGCACCACGGCGGATTACGGTCAGATCAACCATCACGGGCCAGCTTCCGTAGTTCTTCAGTGGTCAAGTCCTTGTATGGGTTATTCATGTTAAGATCCACATTGCCACTGTGCTGCACCTTATCAACAAACATGCCAAGATGCCGCGCCACGTTTTCAAGGGCCTTGGCCTGGTCCTGCATGATAACCTCAATACCGTTCTTGTTCTCCTTAATCCCAGCATACAGGAGACGCGCCCCGCCTTTCAGCTTGCGGGTATCCTCGATATGCAGATCAGCGCGGCCCTCGCCTCGGCACTTCGGACATTTAGGGTGTGGATCAGCCAGGCGGTCAAAACCATACCCCCCGTCTTCAGATGGCAGAATCGCTTCGACAGGCCTATCCTGCTTCTTTGACTCGGATTCAGCGGAATCAATAGCATCCTTGACGGCCTGAGTATACTCCTCTTCGTCCAGCCATTGGTACTGATGATCCTTACCGTGACAGTACCGGCAGGCCAGACGGCGCAAATGGATCAGCTCATTAGGATCTGCAGTAGCAATATCCCACCAACGCTGCAGTACCATGTCAGCCGTAATCTCGGTGCGAGCTGCACGATGGCTTTGCGCCTCTCTGATCGCTTCCTGCACCTTAACATTACTTAACAGCCTGCTTGCCTGCTGTTCCGCCGTCTTGGGGCTGTATCCCGCTCGAATGGCCGCCTGCGTGGCGTTGAGGTCGATCAGGTATTCTTGCACGAAAAGCTTTTGTTTCGGTGTCAGCGCCATGTAGGCGGCCTCCTTTAATACTATGATTTTTAAATTTGTATGCATATTATGCTATCGGGGAAGCCAACATAAAGTCATAAATTAATTAGGAGGCCCATAAAAATGCTTACACAAAATCAACAAACAAACAATTCAGCTTTCAGATCCAACTTTTCAAACCACAATTCCTCCAGGATATTTGGTTTGACTTCAGCTAGCTCTTATGAAGTTTTCCCCCTTCCGGTGAATACTTCTGTACAAGCACCTTACAGTGAAAACTATATCCCTGAAAATGTTAAGGATACCAATATTAACACTTACTGGTATAATCCTTCATTTGCAGATAGTCTAGACATACAATTCCCGGATGCAACCAATGTTTCGGGATTATACATCACCACCCATTACGAAGGAGGGGCACCGGGAGTATTTTATTCTTTTGTTGTTTGGGGGATGAAATATGGAGGAGCTTATGATCAAGTCTCTGAACCTGTAACGTACTATGTTAAAAATTCCCAAATATTAACAATGCCTGTAATTAGATTATCAAAACCAGGTGCTTTTTTAACTCTAAAGTTAGAAATTACAAGTGACCAAGGTTTCATAGCAATTAATGACTTGAAACTTCTTTAGAAGGTTTAACACCCCGAGAAAATAGAAATGATACGCGTTGTGTTGTATAAAAACGAAACCATTGCCTGGAGATTAAAAGACAATGGTTTCGTTTAGATTTTAAACAATTTTAAGAGCCGCTTTCGAGCGGCTCTAACTCGTACTTATAATTCTCTCACAATATCATAATAACACGGAAATTATGGCTTGTGTTCCCTTTCCGTTCCCGTTTCATTCCCACCTTATTCTGCCAGTTTGATAAAGGCTGATATTGCATGCTTCTTCCACCGGAAGTAAACGCTCTTGGATAACGCCATTTCTTTCGCGACTTCTGACCAGTTTCGTCCGCTGATTACGTCCTGGTAAAGGATTCTGGAGTAATCCGGCTTATACCCTTCCAGAAGCGAAAGCAGATCATCAATCCGCTTGATCTCTGCCTGCAGATCCTGCAGCTCACTCAGTCGGTCCAGTACCTCGTCCAGATCGTACTTGCTGCCGGCGCGTGCATCGATCACCTTAGCAATCTTGGCCCTCAGCTCCTGCAGCAGCTCATCGTCCTCCTGGTAAGCTCCAATGTCGGAAATCGCGTTTCGCTGTGCCCGGACGCCTGCCGGGTAGAACGTCAGGTAGGCGTGCGCTGTAGCCTCCAACTCCTGATCACGCTTGCCAAGGTACATGTAACTGGGCAAGCCCCGCAGCCGCCGGTGAAGCTGCTGCAGATGGTCCTCCTCGGAAAGCCGGCTGATCTGAATCCCGCTGCCTATGCTGTATGTCCCCAGGGCCTGGATCCTCGCCAGCTTTGCCCGGTAGCTGGAGAGCTGGTCAATCACTTGCTGCTCTGTCATGTTGCCTGACCCCCTGTCGTATTATTCGCCGGAAGCTGTCAGCCGGTTCAAAATCCACTTGGCCCGCGTCAGATCCGCGATGCTCCGGTCCAGCAGGTGCACATCGCTGGCCGGCGCAGCTGCTAGAGTTTGAATTTCTCGTAACCGACGGATATCGTCACGCAGGTCTTCCACTTCGGCCACCAGATCATCCCGCTCGGTGATCAAGCGATTGACTTCCTCCTGAAGCCCGTCGCACTCCGTTGCAAGCTGGTCGATGGATTGAGCATACTGGCTGCAGCGGGTCTCGGTCTGCTCCAGATCGAGCTCGGCTGCTTCCCGCGCTGCAATGGCCCCGTCGCGCGCTGCTGTAAGCCGCTCGATCTTGGCCATAGACTCCTCGGCAGCCTTGCCGGCAAGGGCTACCGCTTCAACAGCCTTTTTCCTCTGCTCTTCTCCCCACTCACAAGCTGCATCCTTTTCCTTCTTCCAGCCCGCTGCTTGGACCTTCCAGTGTTCGACCTCTGCCTTCAGGCGCTCGACCTCTCCCGCCTGATGCCCCACCGGCGGCAGTGCCTCTTTTTCGCGGAGCAATTGGGTTTCCCTGGGCGACTCACCTGCAAGCAGCTCCTGCGCTTTGACTGCGTTAATGCCTCTCAAATCCCACTTCTTCACCCAGAAAGACAGCGTATTGTATTTCATCCCCCACGCCTTTTCCACGCTGGCCACCGTCTCCCCTGAAGCAATCTGCTCCAGAAATATCTGCTTGGTCAGCCCGCTGCTGGGTCCCTCTTTGCTCATTCGTTGACCTGTCATATTCTGTTCCTCCTCAGTATTTTGGCTTTGTTGTTTCGGGGGAAACCGATCTTCTCTTGGATTGTGTGCTACCGGCTTTTTGAATGCTTTATCCCGTTTCGTGGCCGGATACTTCTGCCGGACCTCTTCCAGCTCCTCCGGCGTCAGCGTATATTCCCGGACGGTGCCGGAACCGTATGACTTGTATTCAATCGCTTGGTTGGGTATTGATGTGCCGGAGTAACCCACCCGTGACCCGTTGGTTCGGTCAATCATTGACATAACTGGTGCACCCCCTTAGCGGTTGTGGTACCCCACTTGAGCTGCCGCTTTCTGAGTGGCGGATCCGGGAGAGTCAGGAAGACCTCTCCGATCACCTTGCCACTATCATCTGTGATGAACTCCCACGGAATATCCTGAAAGAAAGGGTCAGGACTCATCCAGATCATCCTCTCTGTTTATTGTTAATTGCTCAGCTATCCAGCCACAGCACGGGCAGCGGTATACATTTGGTTTGATCTCCGTCATATCAGCAGCGCACTCCAGGCAAACCAAAATCATTACCCTCGTCCCCTCTGCTGTTCATACACCTCTTCCAGCCATTCGATCATCATCAGCATTTGCTTGATGGCCAGCCGGTGGTCGTTATATTTGCAGCAGATCGCGCCGGTGGAGTCAGCGACCCATTGCCAAAAGTCCGGGCTCTGCATCCCATGCCGGGCGGCTGCCTCGTTGACCTGCTGCGTCCACAGGTACACATCCCAGAACAGTGCCTTATAGTCCACGGCCTACAGCTCCTCGATTTTGATATAAATGCCCGGCAGCTTCGCCCAGAACTTTTCTATGATTTCGCTTGCCACAAGCGCGTCATCTTTCCAGAACCCTAAATTTGTCATAATGTCGAATGGCAGCTTATTCAGGTTGTGAGTGTCAGGTTTGGTCTTCTTCCACTCCCCGTCATAGTGCTTGCTGCCTTCTGGAATCGGAAACAGCCACTTCACTGTTACCCGGAGTGCCACACCGGAATATTTCTTCTGCGGAACATGTTTTCCAAGGTGAGCCGTCAGCTTCGCCCTCGCGGCCTTCAAGTCGTCCGGCTCGTAGAATACTGGCTTACCATCGACGACAGCAACCTGCTTCTCTTGATGTGTAGCGGTCGGTGGTTTCATCGGCATGAAGAACTCAGTCGGCATATCGTCACCTTCCATTTTTTTACTTTTAACTTTTTTTTCGCGGTGATAAATGTAGGGGAGGGGGAAGGGGGATTTTTATACCCCCTTCCCTTATCCTTATATATTTATATATAGTGGTCGCCACCACATATTGCGGCAATCATGACGTATCAGAATCCCCGCAACTTATTGCGGAATTGCGGCGACCATGTTTCGCAATTTGCGGCAATCATTAATTTATGGTCGCCGCAACATTTTGCAATGACCATGAAACGATGATCGCCGCCGCAATTACTCTTCTTCTTTTTTAACAATTCGGAAACCCAATGAACGATCAATTTCATAGCCATACCGTTTAATCCAATCTCTAACGGTGCGTTCGGCAACCTCTTTTCCGGTTGATCCATACCATGCTATGACATCTAAAACAGTAGGCGGCTCACCGAAATTACAATTGCTTACCACGTCCGCGAACTCATCCGCTTTGCTCCGGCGCTCCTCCTTGGCCTTGTTCTTCCGCTTCCCGGTAGCCTTCTGCCATGGCGGTTTGGACTCACCTTCCGGCTCGATATCCTTCAGGCTGCCCGTGTCATCAACGCGATGCACCGGATACTGGAACCACATATTGACCGGCTTGAACTTGGCGTATTCCCGCAGCGTTCCTTCCACACGCCACGCCGAACGCGCCCGGACGGCCTCAAGCGCTTGCTCTATGGTCGGCTTGATAGTCTCCATGACATGTGGCATCGCTCGTTTGGCGTGATCCTCCATAGCCTTCGCGCTGAGCTCATCATCCTGCGATACCTGTTCCTGCAGGTACGCCGGGTTATACTGCTGGAACAGCCCTTTGTACATGCTGCAGATCGCCTTGTTCTCTTCCTGCATGTACAGCGCCTCGGTGACCTCCAGCTCCACCAGGTCAATCAGAGCGTCTGGATCGCGGGCGAATACGCCGCTGCCGGAAGCCCGGTCCATCGACTTTTTGCCACCCTGAGAGCCTTTGCTGTGATGATGGCAGTAAATGACACTGGCCCCCAGCTCCGTGGCAATCTTGTCAAACTGGTTCGTAAAGTGGGCCATCTGGTCGGCGCTGTTTTCATCCCCAGTCAACACCTTATAAATGGGATCGATGATGACCGCAATATAGTTCTTCTTGGCCGCCCGCCGGATCAGCTTCGGCGCCAGCTTATCCATCGGTACCGACTTACCACGCAGGTTCCAAATGTCTATGTTCCCGATGTTATGAGGCGGCATCCCCAGCGCTCTGTATACGTCCTTGAAGCGGTGCAGGGCACTGGCCCGGTCCAGCTCCAGATTGACATATAGGACCTTGCCCTTCGTGCATTGCCAGGCCAGCCACTTAATGCCCTCGGCTATAGCGATGCTCAGCTCAATCAGTGCGAAGCTCTTCCCAGCCTTCGACGGTCCAGCCATGAGCATTTTATGACCTTGCCGAAGCATCCCTTCTATTAAAGGAGGAGCCAACGGCGGCATGTTGTCCCATGATTCTGTCAGGCTCTCCGGATCGGGCAGATCATCATTGATGCCTTCAATCCATTCATGCCATTCCGCCCAGCTCGCCTTGCCCAGATTGGTGTCCACGATGAATTGCTTCTTTCCGTTCCGCTCCACTCCCGGCATCCGGGACAGCCGGGACGGGTTACGGTTTTGCTTGTCGATGGCCAGACCGTTCCGCCGGCAGATATCATAGAGGTAATCCACCCGCTTGCGGTACTCGTCGTAATTGGCAGCCTCTACCCTGACAATGGCGTGCAGGCTCTTCCCGCCGCTGTAGACCATAACGGCAATCGGCAGTTCCAGCTCCCGCATGACAGCGTTCTGCTTTTCAATGTCCATAGTGTCGGACTCGACAAGGGCATACCGGAACTCCGTCACGTTCTCGTTCTTCACGCCTTTGCCATCCAGCGGATTGAATCGTATCCAGGCCCCCGCTTCCGGCTTGTAATCCCCGAATACTTGCCCGATATCGCCGTCACACATATGCAGCAGCTCAATCAGCTCCCCCGCCGTCCGGTCGTATGCGCCTTTGTTGGGTAGCCATTTCCCTTCTTCACTTTGCCAGGCTTCTGTCACATAGCCCACATTTTCAGAAGCTTCAAATAAAGCGCCTATATACGTTGTTATCTGCTGCACTGGGTTCCATTCGGCGGGTTCATGAATCTCTTTCCCTTCAATCCAATTCTTATCCACGACGACATAATCACCGGAGCTGCCGGAAATCTCATCGTCCCAATCCAGTTCCCGGTCATAAGCGGAGCGCGGCAGCCAGCCGTTATCCTTGGCCATCTGCGTGATGGTCGCCCCGGTCACCGGATTGCCGTTACCCTCGAAGCTGGTCCACTTTTTAAAGCATTCGCCCGGATGGTACCGCCCGCCGTCCCGCCGGCTCCACTCGTCCCAGTCGCTGGCTGTGTATCCTTCATACTTGAGGGCCATGCCAACATTGACCCACTCCTGGTAATTCAGGTATGACGGATCAACATGTTCCAACAAGGTTGTGAGGTTTAATTTTTTTTCGAACATATGCTTTACCTCTCATTGGCTCATTTTGTCAAATATTTCTTGATGTTAAAAATAAGTGATACTATACTAGCTTTATATAACGAAGGAGGGTACATAAAAATGAATCTAATAATTCAACAATATGTTCATCTGAAAGATAAACATAAGTTTCGTGATTCTTTGACAGCTCGTAAACTCTATGCCGATGTCGATTTTCTGCCTAGAATTGGAGATGCAATAGAAGATAGTGTCTATCATAGAAATGACCCTGCTTATACAGTTACAGAAGCATCCTTTAATTATGAAGAAAATTATTATCTTGCTTATCTCGAAACCGTATCTATTGATTCTGAAGATAGAAACATTATTGAGGAAAGAAAGGAAATCTATAAAGCCCATGGGTGGGAAGTATTAAATTAACAGCATTTTATTTTTGGCTGGAGGGAATATTTCCTCCAGGTTTTTTCTATTCCCCGCGATATTCTTTAGGATTGATGCCTTCCGGAACCCGCCACCCGTTTCCGGCAATGCGGTCAATCAGGCGCTTGGCGTGATCAAACGACCAGGTACCGACATGCTCAAAGCCACGATTCTCCAGGAAGCGAATCTGCTTCGGTGTGGTCAACCCCTCGGAACGGCGTTTATCCAAGCGCTCCAGCAGCTTCGTTGCTTTGCCGGCATTATCGATGGCTTCAGGCAGGATGCCCAGCTTCTCCAGGGTCTTTACCTGCGCTTCGGACGGCGGCGACATTTCCCAGCCGAATGAGGGTACATATCCAGATAAATCCTCTGCTTGGATACTCATTTCAAACTGCAGCGGATCAACCAGCTTTGCCTTGCGGCGCTTCATTTCGGCCAGCTGTTTGGCCAAAGCTTCCTCGCGCTGCGCAACGACATCTTCAGAGGCCTGCTTCTCAACCTTTTCCAGATCTAACGCAATGCCCGCCTGCTCGATCTGCTGAGTCATGGCCTGGGCAACTTCCTCATTCTCTGCAATCAAATGGGCCGGGTGACAAAGCTCATGCCGCTCCGTGTGCCACAGAAAATCCAGCAGCAGCAGCTCCTCCTTGCCTGGGAATAGCCGGGTACCGCGCCCAACCATCTGACTGTACAAGCTGCGAACCTTCGTCGGCCGCAATACCACGATGCAATCCACGCTGGGGCAATCCCAGCCCTCTGTCAGCAGCATGGAATTACACAGAACGTTATACTTACCTGCATCGTAATCGGCCAGTATCTCTGCCCGGTCCTGCGAGTCACCGTTGACTTCGGCGGCCCGGAAGCCGACCGCATTTAATATAGAAGTGAATTTTTGGCTGGTCTTCACCAGCGGCAAGAATACGACAATCTTTCTGTCCTTGGCCACCCTCCACATTTCGCCGGCGATGGAATCCAAGTATGGGTCTAGCGCCGTACCCAAGTCGCTGCTTTTAAAATCCCCAGCCTGTTGACCGACTGTGGACAAGTCCAGCTTCAGCGGAATCGTCATGGCCTTGATCGGACTTAGAAAACCCTCTTTGATGGCTTTGGGCAGTGTGTACTCATAAGCTAGGCTTTCAAAGTAGGAACCTAGGTTTCTCATGTCCCCACGGTCCGGCGTGGCCGTGACGCCCAGCACATTGGCCTCTTTGAAATAGTCCAGTACCCGCTGATAGCTGTCTGATAAGCAATGGTGAGCCTCATCTATGATGATGGTGTCAAAATGGTCAGCGGCAAACTGCTGCAGCCGTTTATCACGCATCATGGTCTGCACGCTGCCGACCACGACACGGTACCAGCTTCCAATGGAAGTTTGCTCGGCCTTTTCGGTCGCGCATCCCAGCCCGGTAGACTTTGCCAGCTTATCGGCTGCTTGGTCCAGCAGTTCCCCCCGGTGAGCCAGGACAAGCACACGCTCGCCCAGCTTTACCCGATCTTCAATCACTTTGGAAAATACAATCGTCTTCCCGCAGCCGGTGGGGAGGACCAGGAGCGTCCGTCGGACGCCCTTCTCCCACTCCGCTTGAATTGATTCGCGGGAGTCTTGTTGATATGGTCTAAGTTCCATGGCAGCCACCTAAAACTGTCCGTTAGACCAGTTACCGCCTCGCTGAGGCGGCGGAGAGTCCGGGAACGGGGCCTGCTGATACTGCGGCTGATTGTACGCTGCTCCGCCTTGAGGCTGCTGGTACTGTGGTTGTTGGTACTGCTGCGGTTGCTGATATTGCTGTTGTGGCTGATATTGCTGCGGAGGCTGTCCTGCAGGCTGTTCGTCTGCCGGGTAGAAACTCTTGACCTGGTTGTTGGTCCGCTCTTCTCCGTCCCGCCCCCTGAACTTGTTGACCTCCAGCTTAAGCCGACCTTTGGAGCCTATAACCGTCTGCCAGTTCATTTTCAACTTTTCGCCCTTCCTTTTCTGGCCGATCCCTGCGAAAAAGTTAGAAAGCAAGCCCTCGGTCTTGGTGTGCAAAAATAAATTATGGAAGATAACCACATCCCCATGCTCTTGCGAATGCACGGTCAGCTCAATCTTCGCCTGGTTGCAGGCAGGCATCTTATCGGAGCCATTGAAGCGCCCGCGCTCAAATTTCGTAACGGTGAACGGGTAATCCCCGGCCGGCAGCAGGGTAAACTCCCCGCCGTCTTTTTCAATAGTGTCGTCCCAACCTAATTCGCGTTCTTGTTCACTCATGTATAAGTCCTCCTAGAAGTTTTTAATTAAATGGAACAGCTTTCCGATTGTTTTGAATCATCCCTAAAACTGACGACCAGGCTGCCACCAGCACACCCTCCACAAACCCGGGGTCATAGTTGGCGATTGGCGTATCTACCGGGTAATAGTTGCGTTGAAAAACAGCCTGCTGTATCTCCGATTCCGTCACCTGGTGCAGGGTCATCAGTTCCCGCAGCGCCGGCGGGATATTTGAGTTCAGGCTAGGTGTCGGTGGTGCAGTGTTTACGGGAGCTGGAATATTATTTGGAATATTTCCTGTTTGATTTACTGTTTGCGCTGACTGTTGCGGCGGTGTTACTGATGCCTGCTGTTGTTGTGATGGGTTAGTCGTTGGTGCCGGAGTATTGAAGATATGAGCGATATGGCCATAATCCAGTGGAAACTCATCCGGCAGCCCATGGCGGTTTTTCGCATCCCACGCGGGGTGGTGCGTGGCGTAGACGGTGCGCACGCCGCCCTGGGCCTTGTTCTTCTTGCCTTCCTTGTCCGTGGCAATGGAGAACGTCTTATAATTGATGAATAGAACCATATCGGCCCATTCCTTGACCAGTGGCGCCGTCCGGCTTGCTGTCTTTTGGCCAAGCTTGAGCTGATAACGATCATAGGCGCCCATTTCGTCCGGCTGCTCAAATTTCACAATCTGAGCGTGAGCAATCAGCACAACATGGATACCGGCATCCACGACATCACTGAGCAGGTTGAGCATACGGCCCAGCTCCTCGGAGACGAAAATATACCCTTTCCCATATCCGAAGTCTTCAATGCCGTTCTTTTGGTGCGTCGAACATACGCTTTCTACACAGAGCATTTCCGCCCAATCAATGGTATCGATGATGAGGGTCCCATATTGTCCGCCTTGCCATACCCATTTGACCTGCTGTTTGAGCATTTCCCAGCTCGAAGGTTTCGGCAGCCGTGCCACATCCATTTCCGTGGTGGAGCCTTCAGTATCAATAAAGATAGGGCGTGGGAATTGAGCAGCCAAGGAAGACTTGCCGACCCCCTCCGGCCCATAAATAACAACCTTCTTGGCCTTCTGAACCTTACCAGTAATGACCTGCATTAAAATTCACCTGCTTTCCAAGTTGGGGGAGCAACCGCTTCGTTCCACCCGTCTCCCGGATCGATTTCGCCCGGCAACTGCTGAAGGGTTACGCCTTCCTGCCCGGCAACATAGCCGTCCTCGATGATGATGCTGCACTCTTCGCCGGTGCTGACCCTGGTGGCAATGGCTTGCAGCCCCTCTTGCTCCAGCCAGGCACCAAACTCCTGCAAGGTGTCCATATCCATCTGCTCCAGCTTATCAAGTAGGATAAAGCCGCATTCTGGTTTCAGACGCCGTACGATAGCCGTGGCGACTTTCAGCTGATCGGATCCGCTCATGTTATCCCAGCACTGGCCGTTGTACTTAAGCTCCCCATTCTCTACGGTCAATCCCGGCAGCGGCAAATCAGCGTTCGTCAGGAGGTCCGTTTTCTGCTGGCGCACCGTATTGATCTCAGTGGTCAGCGCATCATACTGCTGCCGGTAATCGCTGGCATCCGTTTCGGCCTTGTCTTTATCCAGATTGGCGCGGACTTTACGATTGATTTCGTCGATCTGCTGGATGTTGGTCTCCAGCTCTGCAGTCGATTCATCGTGAAGCTGTAGAGCGTCTTTCTGGGCTGCCGCCAGATCCACACCCGTTTGAGCATACTTTGCTTCTGCATCTGCCAGCATCGCCTTCAACCGCTCAACCTCCTGTCCCTGGTTGGCATACAATGCCTGGAACTGTGTCAGCCGCTGCCGTTTTAGTTGGTTCTCCCCGTTGCGGGCAAGAATTGCCTGCTGCTGCTGGATCAGATCCGAAGCGGAGACAGGCTCCTTCGGCGCATCCGGGAAGTACGTCTGTTCCTTGGCAAACTTGGCCTTCTGGTCAGCAATCTGGCCGATGGCGTGGCGGCGATTATATACCTCCTGCTCTTTGACCTCCAGCTCGTGGAGTTGCTGCCCCACGCCAATGATCTGCAGGAGAATGTTGGCCTTTTCCTTGTTGGTGGAGCCCATGAACTTTGGAAGATTAATCGCCAACTCTTCCACGAAGCTATCCAGGAGCATCTGCCCACCCTTCTGGCCGTTCGGATCGACCACCTTCAGGTCGCTGTTCTTGCCCTTCCGCTCCACGATCAGCCCGTTTGAAAGTGTCAGGTGGAGGTATGGGGGGATGGCCGAATCCTCTCTTGCGGCCTGCGAAGGGCGGTACTTGTTCCCGCCTAGCGCCCAGGCGATGGCATCCAGCACGCTGGTTTTACCCTGGTTGTTCTTGCCGCCGACTAAGGTTAGCCCGCTTGCTGTCGGCTCTATTTTCACGGCTTTGACCCGTTTGACGTTCTCGATTTCGAGCTTATTGATTTTAATCATGACGACCCTCCTTTGAAGTGAGTGGCGGCATCCGATCCTGCGCAGGTCCAGACAGGACTCCAAGTGGCATCACAAAGCCTCTTTCCGAAGGTGACCCATCATCCTTGAAGCAACCAATGCAAGATTCGTTTCCGTCACGATAGGTAATACGCAGACATGGAGTGGCCCAGGAAGATTCATTAATACCACCAATCAATTCGACGGTTTCTAAGTCACGAACAAATCCTTCTTGGTCGTTGAACACTTCTTCAGCGGTCCAGAACCAATCCTCATACATTCCAAGTGCCGCCTCTTGAATCTGTTCCCGGTCCTGTTCGATCAAGAGTTTGGCTTTCTGAAAATCATAGGCTTTCATTCTGACACCACCGCCCGATTCCAGTCTTCACGGTCAATCGATATGATGAAGCGAATCTTATCCGGCATCGCTTGGAAGCAATCTACTGCCACATCATCATCTACAGCGATTTTCAAAAATCCGGAGCGCTTAGTATTAGAACGTGCAACCTCCATTAAAGCCGGCTTCACAAGCTGAAGGTTCACTTTTTCTGGATCGATTGTAGCCAGAACTTCACCGATAGATTTTCTCTTCACTTGATTTTCCATTGTGCTCCCCCCCCCTTAATTGTCGAACCAGAATACAATACGAGCGCTCTCCGGATCGTCCCCGGCCAGCTCGGCCAGCTTCGGAAGCGACCAACTGCACCATTTACCCAAAGCATCCCGGAGCGACTTGTTCCAGTGGATCAGCGTGTAATATTGACGCGGATCACCGAACAGGAAGCCGTCACGAATACCTTCCTTCATTTCTTTGTTGGAAATGTATTTGGTTCCGCCCCCGCCTACGCCGCCGCTCCACATTGACGGTTCGCCATCTTCCAGGTACTTCTTGAATTGCTCAACTCCGACCCAGCCCTCGCGGGTGATGGTCTGATCCCAGTTGTAGGCAAGCAGTTCGGCAGCCGTCAGCCAGGAATGGCTATGGCCGTCACCGCCCCAACTTTCCGCCGATTCTCCAGCTTCTGGTGAAATATCTTCCGGGAGCCCTTTAGGATTGGAAACAGGCTTCAGGTCATGCGCAGCACGTACACCGGCCAAGACTTCAAAAAGTAGATAATGGCGACCATCATAGATATAATCCATTGTTCCCTGACGCAGTTCTTCAAGGAGACGTTCCCAATAAGCAGATGATTCGCCGCGCTCCTTGGATTTATCAATGAAACCCCGCACTTCTTCGATTTCCGGCTCATTGACACCCCGCTCCACTTGCCAAACTCCATTGATCCGCTTCTCCACAAACAAATGAATATCGCATCCCATACTTGATTTCTCCTTCTGGCCAGTGGTACACTGACCTCAACTATTATTTTTTCTTGTGGACGATTCAGACGGTTGCAGCCGATGGATCGTCTTTTTCATGTATCGCCTTCTCCAAAGTGGACAGCAGATTCACCAAATCATCCGGCGGCATCTGTTCAATCAGGAAGTCCCTCAGCTTCTCGACTTCATCAATCTTGATCTGCTTCGGCGGTACGTATGCCCCAGACATCGTACTTTCTGCTTCAAACAGGTGCAGCTGCTTGCCACCCACCACCGGGTTATCGATCATCACCGCAACCATTCCCCAGCCCAGCGGCTTCGTTACAGGTTCATTCATTCGCTTTTTCACCCCCTTTCATGGTCTTACAGGTATTCTTGAAGTGGCTTAGTGCCGCCGTACAGCTCGAAGTTCGTCATGATGAAGTTTTCCAGTTCTTCACGGGTCAACCCATCATGCTCCGTCAGCGTCTCATCGAAATACATCCTCTGTAACGGTTCATGGAATCTAGGATATGATTTTTCAATGATGTTCTGAATTGCCTGCCAGTGATGAGCAAACCCACATTCATAGAAAGTGTTGCTCTCCACATCCAGCACTCCGAGACCGGTTATTCCGTATCCCCTCTTCTTGAAGTCAATCTCAAGCTGTTGGTATTCCGGCTGTTCAAATATGATGTCAAAAATCAGTTTCCCGTCTTTCCGCCAATCTGCTAGGGTGATAGCTTCAAGCTCATGGCGTTTCGTGTACTCCTGAAGCAGATTTTCCAAACCTTCATCGGATAACTTCGCAAGGTATTCATAACAAGCAAATTGCTTGGCTTTGTAGAACCTCCCTTGAATTGTCTCTTCTACATGTCGTTGCAGCACGATCCGTACAAGTCTTAAAGGATCATAGGTAAAATGTAGCGTCTTCACTGGCCTGCCTCCATTTCAGCGATTTCCTTATCCAACCACCAGACCGCGGCTTCCGGCTCATCGACAATCAGTCGGCCATTAAGTAGTTGCCAGCGTCTGCGGCGAAGCTCCAGCCGGCGCCACACGTGATCAGCTGATTCGGCTTGCTGGTTAATAGTCACGGGGTAGCTCCTTTCTCGGCAGCTTCCTGTTTCAGAATCTCGTTCACGACGATCCGCGCCCACATATCGACTAACCGCTGAGGCTCCGGATGAGGAATAAGCTTTATGGTCGTTTTAATTTCAGCTTTCATGAACAACCTCGCTTTCCATACCGAGCATCTTTGCGATTAATGGCTTCTGTCTCTCTCCCGGACGAGTTCCTTTGAAAATTTCAGAAACGTAGGTAACAGAAACGCCAAGCTCGCTTGCAACATCTTTCATTTTGATTTTCTTCTGAAGCATGACCTTTCTTGCCTCAGCTCCAAACTCGCTATAATGCGTCATATTCTCGACCTCCTTCGTAAAAATTTGTAAAAAATCAGCTAAATTGTTGACTCCTGACCGAAAATATTCTATTATCGTTAGGAAGGCATAACCAAATAAACGTCGTTGGGGAACGATTTTTAAATGTGGGATACTATCCCTCTGGTTTTTTGTTGCCTTTTTTGCCATCAATTAAGCTGTTGATGTAATAATAACCGATTATAATCGGTAGGTCAATAAACAATTAGATTATAATCAGTTTTACATTGGATTATTATCTATTTTAGGAGTGTATGGAGTGGAAATAGTTGATAACATAAAAAATCTCTGTTATAAAAACGGCACGACGATTCCAAAGCTAGAAAAAGAACTCGGCTTTGGCAACGGTACAATTTACAATTGGATAAAAAGTTCACCCTCACTAGAAAAACTACAAAAAGTAGCCAGTTATTTTAAAGTAACCATTGATGATCTTGTAGGGTGGGGACATATCTATGATCTGGGCAGTTATATTGAGGATGAAAGAGAAGCTCAAAACGTATCCTTGGAAGACTTATCTACTGCAATTCAGATTTCACCGGAATCCCTTTCTCAAATAGAAAATAATAAGATTCCTTTAACCTCTGAATTACTAGGAAATATCACCAGGTACTTGGGGATGACAGTCCAGGAATTTTTAATTAAATATGAAATGTACGAAGGCGCTATCACCCAATACTATAAAGGTGACATAAATGCTTACCTAGATTATTTGAAACATGAGGAAGAAACTGTACAGATCAATAAACCTAACATTGACGAAGAAGATTGGACAGATAAAGAGCTTGAGGAATTAAAACGGTTTAAGGAGTTTTTAAGGATGAAAAGGGATCACAATACCGAAAAGTGAGTGGCGCTTTAAGGAGGATATCTATGCCATCTACCAACAAATTAATTCGCGCCGTTGCTTACCCGCGATACAGTTCTGACAACCAACGTGAAGAGTCCATTGTGGCCCAAATGCGGGCTATAGAGGCTTATTGCCAGCAGAAGGGTTATGTACTTGTTAACGCTTACCCTGACGAAGAGAAGACTGCCACAACTGATAGACGTCCCAACTTTCAGAGAATGATAGAAGATTCGAATAAAAAACTTTTTGATGTCGTTATTGTACATAAACTGGATCGCTTCGCACGGAATCGCTACGATTCTGCACATTATAAACGGGTCCTGAAACGGAACGGTGTCCGGGTTGAATCGGTCCTGGAACACTTGGACAATTCCCCGGAATCGGTCATACTGGAATCGGTTCTAGAGGGTATGGCCGAATACTACTCTCTCAACCTTTCCCGAGAAGTTCGTAAGGGCTTGCGCGAGAATGCCGAGCAGGGGACGCATACCGGCGGACGGCCCCCATACGGCTTGAAAGTCAATCCCGTAACCCGTATGCTGGAGATAGACGAGCAGACTTACAAGGCCGTACAAATATATTTTGATGGTATTGAAGCAGACTTATCCAATGACCAGATTGCGGCAATATTAAATGAAAAAGGATACAGAACCCTAAACGACCGTTCTTTCACCAGCAGCAGTTTTGCCACCTGGGGGCACAACCGAAAATATAAGGGCGATTATACTTATGACGTTTCAGCTCCGAAGGATGAAGATGGGAAACGGAATACCAATAATAAAAAGCCACAAGAAGAACAGGTACTGCATGAAGGCAGAATACCAGCTATCATATCGTCAGAGCAATGGGATCGAGTATACCGGAAACTGCAGGATCGGAAAAGAAAGCCAGGGAGGATGAAAGCCAAAGTGAATTACCTACTGACAGGTAAGATTTATTGCGGAGCTTGCGGGGCGTTATATTCTGGAAACTCTTATACTAACAAAAAAAGCAGCGAAGGCACCGTTCTGACCTACTACAAATGCCAGGATAAGTGCGGGAATACGAGTGTGCGCAAAGATGACATTGAAGCTATGGTTATCCAGCGATTGATTGAAGTATGTTTTTCCGGTGAAGGCATACAAGAGATAATCGACAAAGTGCAGGAACTCTACCAGAAGGAGAAGCAACAATCTGTAAATGACATCGAACCTATTAAGCGTGAACTGGCTGAACTTGAAGGCAAATTAAAGAATTGGATTGAAGCGCTTGGTGCCGGCATAAAAACGGTCATAGAAAATATTAAACAGGCCGAGCAGCGCAAGGAAGCTTTGGAGTATGAGTTGGATCGAGCTGAAGTCATGCAGCGCGTAGCCGTTCTTGATGATACCCAAATTCGGTCCATCATTGAAATGAAAAAGAACCTCCTCCTTTCCGGCAATGAAGACGAAAAGAAGCAGGTTCTTCAGGAATACGTTGACCGTGTAGTAATCCAACCTTCTAGCGATATTAATCGCTTTGAAGCTGAAATCACGTACAGGGTTTTCACCAATGGAGCCGAGGGGAGTCGAACCCCTGTCCGAAGATAACGGCACATAAGCTTCTACGAGTGTAGTTACAGTTTTGATGTCACCCGAGTATCGCCCCGTAACCGGCTATACGTTGGGTCAGCCTGATTATCTTCTTCTGCTGACCCCAGGCGGAGACCAGACAGCGTATCCCACTACTTGTTAGCCCCTATCCCTGTCACATGGGCGATGCAGGGTAGAAGCACGCTCACAGGTTATTAAGCTGCAAAAGCGTAGTTGTTTTGTTGTTTGCCGTTTAATAGGCTTTAGCGTTGATGAAGCGGACGCGTCCCCACTACTCGCTGCTCATGCTCGAACTACCCCCGTCGAATCCAAGAACGGCCCCTCATTAGAAAAGGGCGCTTCGGATCAGCGGATCTTCCAGCAAGAGAGATCCAGACAGCCTCTGTCCCAGAGGACTGTCACGAAGCAAAAATCTTACTTACACAGTATAGCACATTTATCAACACTTTAACACGTAGGTTAAAGGAATTGAAGGGCAGATCTGGAACGGCAGGAAGAGCCGGGTAATCGGCTTATCTGGCGATCTTTTGCTTCTCGCGCAGCGCACGCTGGATGTCGCGTTGAGCGTCTTTTTTGGCGGCGGTATCGCGTTTGTCATATTGCTTCTTCCCTTTACCCAGGCCGATCAGCAGCTTCGCATAGCCATTGCGCACATAGATCTTCAGCGGCACTATCGAATAGCCTTCCTGCTTGGACTGGCCGAGCAGCTTGTGAATCTGCACCTTATGCATCAGCAGCTTGCGTGTGCGCGTCGGATCAGAAGGATTATTGCGGTTCCCCTGTTCAAAAGGGCTGATATGCATATTGTGCACATGAATTTCGCCGTTCCGAATGGTGGCAAACGCGTCGCCAATGTTAGCGCGGCCGTTACGCAGCGACTTGATTTCAGTGCCGGTCAGCACCAAGCCCGCTTCATAAGTGTCCTCGATAAAATAATCATGGGAAGCCTTTTTGTTCTGGGCGAGCACTTTCCCGTCTGCTTTTTTACCCATGAAAGTCACCCCTTGCATCGAATGTCCCGTTTGAACAGAGTCAAACGTCAGATCTATATTGTACCAAAAGCGCTTACGCTAACGCAAGAAAGGATGACCACCGAACCGAACAGAAGCTCATCTATCTCTGCAATAATAGAGGGATTGGTATGGCGGCACAGACGTCTCATGCTAATTTAGGAACAAACATGGCCACGCAATCCTTGGCTGGATAAGGTAGCCGATTTGGATTTCAGTATAGCGTTGCCTGGAGAACCCTTTATGAATCCTCCGCAATGCCAAGTGGAAAAAGGATCACTAATTGGCTTGAACACCCCGGTCTCCGCAGCCTAAGTTGGAAAAAGGATCACTAATTCAGCTCATTTCGCTCCTTACGAAGGAATATGGCTAAATTAAGTTTCCTTTTTCCACTTAAACCTCACAATTGTTGATTCTGGGGAGAAATAAGTTCCCTTTTTCCAACTAACCCTGCTCGCCTGCTACTTCACCAGCGCTAGTTGGGAAAAGGCGATCGATCCGAATAATTCCCGACCTTTTGGGTGAATTCGCTCAAATTCATATCTATTTATCCCCAACTTTATACACATCTTATCCACAAGAAGGGGAAATCATAATTCCCCAATTGTTTAGATAAGGGGAATCTTCGCTTCCCTCAAACATTTATAACTCTGTCAAAAAGGCGCTGCTCCCTCACACAGGAAGCAGCGCCTCTTATTGTACCTCGTTTACTCTTGCGTTTTTTTCTTCTTCTTGCGGCGGCCGCTGCCCTCAGGATTGCCGCTCTTGTCGCTCCGCTCCACGTTGCCCGGCGTTACGGAAGGGCTGATGAAGACGCCGCCCTTTTTATTCTTTTTGCGGCGGCTCTTGCCTCCGCCGCCGTTGGCCGCTGCCCCGCTGCCGAGATCCTCGCGGCTGCGGAACCGCGTGCTGGCGTCCACGCCGCGCAGCTCGCTGATCTGCTCGCCGGCAGGGGCGCCATAGCCGCCCTTGCCGGAGCCGAAGCCGAAGCTGATGCCGCGTCCCCCGGCACTGCCTCCGGCCTCACCGCCGCGGCCACGCCCGCCGCTGCGGTCCCGCTCCCGCGGCGTGCCGGCACCGCCAGCCTCGCCGCGGTTCACGGCCGCGAAGGCCCGGCGCGCTGCCTCTGCCGGGCCGCCGCCCCCGCGCTTGCCGCGGCCGCCAGCCGGCGCACCGCCGCTGGCTTCCTCCGCTGCGCGGGGCGCTTCTCCGGCGCGTGCTGCCGCGCCGGACTTGCCCTTGCCGGCGTGTGCAGCGCCGCCGGCCTTCCCCCGGCCCGCTGCGCTGCCGGGCTTGCCTTTCCCGCCGGCGCGGCCCTTGCCGCCGGCTTTGCTGCCGAACGGCTTGGCGAAGCCGCCGCCAGCACGGCCACCCTTGCCTCCACGCCCGCCGAAGCTGCGGTGTTCACCTGCCGCGCGCGGCTTCATGTCGACCAGCTCAAAGTCAATCGTATGGTCGTCCATGTTGACCTTGGCGACACGGATCTTCACCTCGTCGCCAATGCGGAACACCTTCGAGGTGCGCTCGCCAATGAGCGCCATATGGGCTTCGTCGAAGTGGTAATAATCATCGCTCAGCGCGCTGAGGCGGATTAAGCCTTCGACGGTATTTTCCAGCTCGATGAACATCCCGAAGCTGGTCACGCTGCTGACCATGGCGTCGAATTCCTCGCCAACCTTGTCCTGCATGAACTCAGCCTTCTTGAGCTGCTCCGTATCCCGTTCAGCCTCTACCGCCACACGCTCGCGTTCCGAGGACTGCTGCGCGATCTCCGGCATCCGGCTGGCGAGATATTCATGGCGTTTCTCCGTCAGCGCTCCGCCGTTCTCAATAACCTCCCGCATGACACGGTGAATCACAAGGTCGGGATAACGCCGGATCGGCGAGGTGAAATGGGAATAAAATTCCGCAGCCAGCCCGAAGTGGCCTGTGCTCTCAGCATCATACTTCGCCTGCTTCATGGAGCGCAGCATCATGGTACTGATGACGGTCTGTTCCTTCGTCCCCTGAATCTGCTCCAGCAGATCCTGCAGCGCGCGCGGATGCACCGAATTGCCCCGGCCTTTGACATGATAGCCAAAGTTCGCCGCAAAAGCCATGAAGTTCTGCAGCTTCTCCGGGTCCGGATCTTCGTGAATCCGGTACAGGAACGGCACCTTCAGCCAGTGGAAATGCTCTGCAACCGTTTCGTTCGCCGCCAGCATGAACTCCTCGATAATCTGCTCAGCCACGGAACGCTCGCGTTTCACGATATCTATCGCCTTGCCGTTCTCATCGACGATAATCTTGCTCTCTTCGAAGTCGAAATCAACTGCACCTCGGCGCATCCGCGCACCACGCAGCTTCATCGCCAGCTCTTTCATCAGGCGGAAATCCTCAATCAGTGGACTATAACGCTCCAGCAGCTCGGGATCTTCGTCTTCAACGATTTTGCGGACATCCGAGTAGGTCATTCTTTCCTTCGTACGGATAACGCTCGTAAAGACATCATGCTTCACGACCTTCATATGCTCGTCGAATTCCATCTCACAGGACATCGTTAGCCGGTCCACCTTGGGATTCAAGCTGCAGATGCCGTTCGACAAACGATGCGGCAGCATGGGGATAACCCGGTCCACCAGATACACGCTGCACCCGCGGTCAAAAGCTTCCTTATCCAGCTCAGACCCTTCACGCACATAATAACCGACGTCCGCAATATGCACGCCCAGCTTGTAGTGGCCGTTCTCCAGACGCGATACATTCACGGCATCATCCAGATCCTTGGCGTCCGCACCGTCGATGGTGACAATGTTCAGCCCGCGCAGATCGCGGCGGCCCTGCTGGATAATTTCTTCCTCCGTAATGGAATCAGGAGCCTGCTCCGCTTCACGCATCACTTCAGCCGGAAAAGCCTCCGGGAGCTGATGCTTCCGGATCACCGACAGAATATCCACACCCGGGTCATCTTTATGGCCCAGGATCTCAATGATTTCCCCCTCTGCCGCAGCCCGGCCTTCCGGGTAATTTACAATGCGGACAACGACTTTTTCCCCGTCAACTGCACCCTTGAAGGATTGCTTTGGAATAAAAATATCCCGGTTAATCCGCTTATCATCAGGCAGCACAAAACCATAGTTCTCCAGGCTTTGGAACACACCTACAGTCTGCAGCACCCCTCTTTTAACGATCCGCACAACTTCGCCTTCCATACGCCCGCCGGACGGGCTTCGCGAGGTAATGCGCACCAGCACGATATCACCGTTCATCGCACCCTTCAGATCATTGGCATTCATATAAATATCAGGATGATCGCGGTCATCGGGAATCAGAAAAGCAAACCCCTTCGCATGAGCCTGTACACGTCCGCGCACCAAATCCATCCGTTCCGGTACCCCGTAGCGGGCATTCCGGGTCAGTATCATTCTTCCATCCTGCTCAAGTGCAAGCAGCAATTCCTCAAACGCTTTGAACGACTCGCTGTCCTCTAATGCGAAATGACTCACCAGTTCGTCATAAGTGAGCGGCTTATAAGCGGTCTCCCGCATAAAATCCAGTAATTGTTCCTGTGTTATCAACTTCGTCACCTCGGCCCTCCGCAGCATTTCGTATGCCGCTGGCATATATGTATGTCTTGTCCTACAATGCCTGTGTGTATTCCAGTAAATTTTACCTATACATACTCATACCCTAGTATACACGAAATTAATCCCAGGCATCCCTGTAATGATCAGCCGCAGGTTAACGGAAACACAAATTTAATTATCCGCAACAAAAAAGCCCCTGCCCCATTCCATTCAGAACAGAGCAAAGGCTTAATGTACGTTATCTAGTCAACAAGGACAGCCACCAGAATTGACATAATAAAAAATCCTGCTGCCAGTCCAACTGTTACACGCTGCAGTACGAGTTCCATACCACGTGCTTTTGTCTTACCAAAGAGATGCTCAGCACCGCCGGAGATGGCACCGGAAAGACCTGCGCTTTTCCCTTTCTGCAGAAGAACGACCGCAATTAGACCGACGGAAAAAATCAGGAGCAATACTTTCAAAAAGATATCCATTCACTTCCACCTCCTACGTCCAAGCATCACTATCTATGCTAATTTAGGTTTTACGTTTCATAAACAGCATTTTAATTTTATCATAGCCATGATACGAATACAACTGTACAAATCGGGTTCTCCTTATAACTTTAGCGATTTCTTAGGTTTGTCTCCTGAACGAGCCCAGAAACAGCAATAGCAGCATGGAGATCACAATCACAGGCACGGAAAAGAAGGCATACCCCATTCCCTCCCACCCTCCAATTACGGAAAAGCTGCAGACCAGCAAAATTGCACCGCCTATCAACCCTACCAGCCCTGGATAAAAGATGAAGCCCTTCATCTGGCCTCCCCTTCGTGACAGCAACCAGCTGATCAGCACCAGGAGCATTCCCACCCCTATGCCGGATATAATTGCGTTCATCATCCCACTCCTTCCATTTATCCACAATTATAGAATACCTTTTCAGAGTAGAGGATGCAAAAAAAGAGCCTGCCGATACGGCAGACTCTTTAGAAAACTTAGCTCAAAAGCAATTATCTTTTGAGGTTGTAGAAGGATTTTAGGCCGTTGTATTGAGCCAATTCACCCAGTTCATCTTCGATGCGAAGCAATTGGTTGTATTTAGCGATACGGTCTGTACGGGAAGGAGCACCTGTTTTGATCTGGCCGGCATTGGTGGCCACAGCGATATCAGCGATAGTGCTGTCTTCGGACTCACCGGAACGGTGGGAGATAACAGCAGTGTAGCCAGCGCGTTTTGCCATTTCAATAGCGTCGAAGGTTTCAGTCAAAGTACCGATTTGGTTAACTTTGATCAGAATGGAGTTACCGATGCCTTCTTCGATCCCTTTGTTCAGACGTTCAGTGTTGGTTACGAACAGGTCATCCCCAACGAGCTGGATTCTGTTGCCCAATTTTTCGGTGAGCAATTTCCAGCCTTCCCAGTCATCTTCGGAGCAGCCATCTTCGATGGTGATGATTGGGTATTTGTCAGCCCAGGAAGTGAGCAGGTCAACGAATTCAGCTGGAGTGAAGGATTTGCCTTCGCCTTCCAGGTGGTACTTGCCGTCTTTGAAGAACTCGGTGCTCGCTACGTCCATACCCAGGAATACATCAACGCCCGGTTTGTAGCCGGCTTTTTCGATAGCTTCCATGATGGAGGACAATGCATCTTCGTTGGAAGTGAAGTTAGGAGCGAATCCGCCTTCGTCGCCAACTGCAGTGTTCAGGCCTTTGCCTTTAAGTACGGATTTCAGCGCATGGAAGATTTCAGCGCCTGTACGCAGAGCTTCTTTGAAGCTAGGTGCGCCAACTGGCAGAACCATGAACTCTTGTACGTCAACGTTGTTGTCGGCATGAGCGCCGCCGTTAACGATGTTCATCATTGGAACTGGAAGCTGTTTCGCGTTGAATCCGCCCAGGTATACATACAAAGGCACATCCAGAGCTGCTGCAGCAGCGCGGGCTACGGCCATGGATACAGCCAGAATTGCGTTCGCGCCCAGTTTACCTTTGTTGTGAGTCCCATCCAGGGTGATCATCAGTTTGTCGATGCCCAGCTGATCCAGAGCGTCCATACCGATTACTTCTGGAGCGATGATTTCATTCACGTTCTCAACAGCTTTCAGAACGCCTTTGCCCAGGTAGCGGTTTTTGTCTTCGTCGCGAAGCTCTACAGCTTCGTGAGCGCCAGTGGAAGCGCCGGAAGGAACGATTGCGCGGCCTTTAGCACCGGATTCCAGATAAACGTCAACCTCTACAGTAGGGTTACCACGGGAGTCGAGGACTTCGCGAGCGTACACATCAGAAATAATAGTCATGTAAGTTAATCTCCTTTTAACATGGGTTATAGTCTTGCAGGTACTGCCTATTTGCGGCTGGCAATCATGGATTGGCCGGTCATTTCCGCAGGCTGCGGAAGTCCCATCAGATCCAGGATCGTTGGTGCCACATCTGCGAGAATGCCGGATTCACGCAGTACAACATTTTCAGTTGTTACGATGAAAGGAACCGGGTTGGTGGTGTGAGCCGTGAACGGACGTCCCTGCTCGTCAAACACCATATCCGCGTTGCCGTGGTCGGCAATGATGATGGCAACGCCGCCTTTGGCAACTACGGCATCCACAACCTTGCCCACGCATTCATCCGTAACTTCTACAGCCTTGATGGTTGGTTCCAGCATGCCGGAGTGTCCTACCATGTCAGGGTTCGCAAAGTTAAGGATAATGGCATCCTGTCTGTCTGCTTCGATTTCCGCTACGCAGGCCGCCGCCACTTCGTAGGCGCTCATCTCTGGCTTAAGATCATAGGTTGCCACTTTCGGGGAATTGATCAGGATGCGGGTTTCGCCTGGAAGCTCCTCATCACGTCCGCCGCTGAAGAAGAAGGTTACGTGCGGATACTTTTCGGTTTCCGCGATACGCAGCTGCTTCTTGTTCTGCTGTACAAGCACTTCACCCAGCGTATTGTCCAGGTTCTTCGGCGAGTACGCCACGTAGCCCTGAACCGTTTCACTGAAGGTAGTCAAACATACAAAATGCAGGTTTTGCGGGAACAAAGGACCCCGGTCGAAGCCGCGGAAATCCGAGTTTGTGAATACCTGCGACAGCTGGATGGCACGGTCCGGGCGGAAGTTGAGGAACACGACGGAATCGCCGCTCTCTACTGTCGCTGTCGGTTTGCCTTCGCTGTCCACAATCACGCTAGGCTCAACAAATTCATCGTACACAGAGTTTTGGTAGGATGCAGTGATCGCCTGCAGCGCATCGGTATATTTCGGTCCTTCGCCGTAGACCATCGCGCGGTAAGCCTTCTCTACACGTTCCCAGCGCTTGTCACGGTCCATCGCGAAATAACGTCCGGATACTGTAGCGATTTTGCCTACGCCTACTTCCTCAATCTTGGCGATCAGATCCTTAATGAACTTCTGTCCGCTGTCAGGAGGTACATCGCGTCCATCCATGAAAGCATGGATATACACATCGTGCATATCTTCTTTCTTGGCCAGATCGAGCATGGCAAACAAATGATTAATATGGCTATGTACCCCTCCGTCGGATACCAGCGCATACAGGTGAAGCTTCTTGCCGGTTGACTTGGCGCTTCTTACAGCGGCAACCAGAGTTTCGTTCTCAAAGAATTCCCCTTCACGAATCGACTTGTCGATACGGGTCAGGTCCTGATACACGATCCGGCCGGCTCCGATGTTAAGGTGACCCACTTCGGAGTTACCCATCTGTCCTTCCGGCAGACCCACAGCTTCGCCGCAAGCGGTGAGCGTGGTGTTCGGATACTGCTTCAGGTAACGGTCATAGTTCGGCTTGTTGGCTTGGGCAACAGCGTTGCCTTCAGTCGTATTGCGCAGACCGAAACCATCCATGATGATCAAAGCAACGGGTTTGGGTGCTGACATCCTTACTTCGCCCCCTCAACCAATGAAACGAACGAAGCAGGCTGCAGGCTGGCACCGCCGACGAGCGCGCCGTCGATGTCGCTTTGACTCATGTACTCCGTAACATTCTCCGGCTTCACACTGCCGCCGTATTGGATACGAACCGCTTCAGCCGTCGCTTGATCGTACAGGTCTTTTACAAGTGTACGGATATAGGCGATAACTTCGTTAGCATCCTGGGAAGTGGAGGATTTGCCTGTTCCGATAGCCCAGATAGGCTCATAGGCAATGACTACACTTGCAGCCTGCTCAGCGCTAAGGCCGGCAAATGCGCCTTCGGTTTGAACTTTGCAGACAGCTTTCGTCTGGTCGGCTTCACGCTCTTCGAGCTTTTCGCCTACGCAGACAATTGGAGTAATGCCGTGGCGGAATGCCGCATGCATCTTCTTGTTCACGATTTCGTCCGTTTCACCAAAGTATGCACGGCGTTCGGAGTGGCCGATAATAACATAATCTACGCCAAGATCCTTCAGCATTACGCCGCTGATTTCGCCTGTGTAAGCTCCGTTATCTTCGAAGTGCAGGTTCTGTGCACCGATCTTGATGCTGGTCCCCTTTGCCGCTGCAACCAGTGCAGGCAGGTTCGTAAATGGCGCGCAGATTACAGTCTCTACGCCTTCCACTTCGGCCCGGCCTTTGACTTCAGCGAAAAAGCCTTCCGCTTCGGAAACTGTTTTGAACATCTTCCAGTTACCGGCGATAATAGGTGTTCTGCTCATAGTAATGAAATGCCTCCTTCTACCTTCTACGTCTTACTTGTCGTTCAGTGCTTCTACGCCAGGGAGCGCTTTGCCTTCCATGAACTCGAGTGATGCGCCGCCGCCAGTGGAGATATGATCCATTTGGTCAGCCAGGTGGAATTTCTCTGCTGCTGCTGCGGAATCTCCGCCGCCAATTACAGTGTAGCCTTCTGTAGTCGCGCAAGCCTTGGCTACAGCGAGTGTACCTTCGGCAAAAATATCGATTTCGAATACGCCCATCGGTCCGTTCCAAACCACCAGTTTGGAGTTTTTGATGATGTCGGCATAAATTTCACGAGTTTTAGGACCGATGTCCAGACCTTCCCAGCCAGCCGGGATATCCGTTACATCAACCACTTTGGTGTTGGCATCCGCACCGAACTTGTCAGCTACAACAACGTCAACCGGAAGCACGAAGTTTTTGCCCAGTTTTTTGGCCTTCTCGATAAATCCGAGAGCCGCATCAATCTTATCGTTGTCTACCAGCGAGTTTCCGATTTCGTAGCCTTGAGCTTTGGTGAACGTGTAGGACAGACCGCCGCCGATCAGAACGTTGTCAGCCAGAGTCAGCAGGTTGTCGATAACGTCAATTTTGTCTTTCACTTTAGAGCCGCCGATGATGGCAGTGAAAGGGCGTTCCGGATTGGAAAGAGCTTTGCCCAGAACATTCAGTTCTTTCTCCATCAGCAGGCCCGATACAGCCGGCAGGAAGTGAGCGATGCCTTCTGTGGAAGCATGTGCACGGTGAGCCGCGCCGAATGCATCATTAACGAACAGGTCAGCCAGTTCTGCGAACTGCTTAGCCAGTTCAGGATCGTTCTTTTCTTCGCCCGGATAGAAACGGACATTCTCAAGCACAAGCACATCGCCGTCTTTCAGTTCAGCGATTTTTGCTTTTACGGCTTCGCCGATTGCTTCATCAGCCTTAGCCACCGGTTTGCCGAGCAGCTCGGACAGACGCACAGCAGCAACAGTAAGGCGCATGGAATCTACGAATTGGCCTTTAGGACGGCCCATGTGACTGGCCAGAATGACCTTTGCACCGTTCTCAATCAGGTATTTAATCGTTGGAAGGGTTTCGCGGATACGGGTATCATCAGTGATCTTTCCGTCTTCCACTGGCACGTTGAAATCGACACGCACGAATACGCGTTTGCCTTTTACTTCTACATCACGGACACTTTTTTTGTTCATGATTACTTTTCCTCCACACCCAAAATTGGTCATTCACGAATCCATTTAGAAAGAGCGGAAACAAGGAACTTCTGTTTCCGCTCTATAGATGCCGCTTATGGGAAATCGGTATTACTTAGCCAGCTTAGCGAAGTGTTCCAAAGTGCGAACGAGCTGTGCAGTGTAGGACATTTCATTGTCGTACCAAGCAACAGTTTTTACCAGTTGTTTGTCGCCAACAGTCATAACCTTAGTCTGTGTAGCATCGAACAGGGAACCGAAAGTCATACCCTTGATGTCGGAAGATACGATTTCATCTTCAGTGTAGCCATAAGTGTCTGGGTCGGAAGCTGCTTTCATCGCTGCGTTCAGTTCTTCAACAGTTACGTTCTTTTCAAGAACAGTAACCAGCTCAGTCAGGGAACCAGTAGCTACAGGCACACGTTGTGCTGCGCCGTCCAGTTTGCCTTTCAGTGCAGGAATTACCAGACCGATAGCTTTGGCAGCACCGGTAGTGTTAGGAACGATGTTCTCAGCAGCAGCGCGGGCGCGTCTGAAGTCGCCTTTAGCGTGTGGAGCATCCAGTGTGTTCTGGTCGCCGGTGTAAGCGTGGATGGTAGTCATCAAGCCTTCAACGATTCCGAACTTGTCGTTCAGGACTTTTGCCATTGGAGCCAGGCAGTTAGTTGTGCAAGATGCGCCGGAGATTACAGTTTCAGTACCATCCAGTACGTCATGGTTAACGTTGTATACAACGGTCTTCATGTCGCCGGTAGCTGGAGCGGAGATTACTACTTTTTTAGCTCCGCCTTTCAGGTGCTTCTCAGCTGCTTCTTTAGTTGTGAAGAAACCTGTGCATTCCAGAACGATGTCAACGCCGAGGTCACCCCAAGGCAGTTCTTCCGGATTGCGGTTCGCCAGAACCTTAACTTCTTTGCCGTTCACTTTGAAGAAGCCGTCATGCACTTCAACTTCTCCCTGGAATTTACCTTGAGTTGTATCATATTTAAGCAAATGAGCAAGCATCTTAGCATCAGTCAAGTCGTTGATGGCTACCACTTCGATACCTTCTACATTTTGAATACGGCGGAATGCAAGGCGTCCAATACGTCCAAAACCGTTAATACCAACTTTTACACTCATTGAATAGTTCCTCCTAGATTTCGTTTTATTTATTCAAGACAAGCCGTTAAGCTTGTCAAGACAACAATGTTAAGTATAATGCATAATACCTTGACTTGCTCCCCATATATTGGAAACTATAGGACCGTATGGTTCTGATTGTCAATTTCCTTGCCGATTTCGACAGCAGCCGCCTCATCGGTAACGAGGATATCCTCCTGCCCAAAGCGCAGCATCGCATGAATTGCTTTTGCCTTGCGTTTGCCGCCAGCAATACCGATAACCACTTCGGTGCGGATAATATCTTCCAGGCGGAGCCCCATAGTCAGCATGGTATGGACAACCTGACCCTCTTCGTTAAAATAATAGCCGAACGATTCGGCAACCGCTCCTTCTTCCTGGATTTCCGCGATAGTTGCCTCATCCAGCTTACGGCGTCGGGTCATTTCCATGGCATCTCCAATACCATGCACAATAATACGCGATCTGCGGATGATTTGCACGATCTCCCCTATGTTGAAGTCGAGCGCCAATGACTGGTACGCATCTTCACTTAGTAAATCAGGTACATGGAGGAGGCGGTAATTGGCTCCAATCCTCTTGGCCATTGTTGAAGCAATCGTATTGGCCTGAATTTCCATGCTCTCACCCAGCCCTCCACGTGCCGGGACAACCCAGGCATTCTTATAGGAAAGGGGGATTGGTAGTGTGAGCTGGTCTGCCATTTCAGCGAGTGTTGAACCCCCGGTAACGGCAACAGTATCTTCGGAACGCAGTACGCCGAGCAATGCCTTGGCGCCCGCGCGTCCCAGTTCACGCTTGGTGAACGGCGACGTTTCGCAATCACCGGGTACAACAATAACTTTGTTCAGACCATACGTTGTACGAATTTTCTCCTCCAGATCATCCAGGCCAAACAGGCTCTTGGCGATTGGCTCCAGCAGGTCAAGCAGTCTGCGTCCGGCATCGCTTACGCGCATGCCTACGCTCTCGATCTCAATGAGCCCTTGCGATTTCAGAAGATCCGTCTCGGCGCGCAGTACCCGCTCGGTCATATCAAGCGAAGCGGCCAGCGTTCTGCGCCCAATAATATCGGACAGCATGATCTGATGCAGAATCGTGTAACGTCTCTTAAGGGTTTCCATGAGATCAGGCAGAAGCTGCTTTTGGATTTCTAATAAATTACGCATGCTTTCACTCCTGCAACTTCGTCTTCCTCTTATTCCCTTGTCCATGGTCTTAAAACGTCCCGGGTTAACTTTTTAAGTCCCACCCATATTCTACCCAAATATTACGCGGAGTGCAAGTCTTCCGAGAGTATAATTCTCAACCTCTTTTCATCTTATACATCTGCCTCATGAAGGAATGTCCTGAAAGCCCTGCGATTTGCATACATAATTCCGCTCCAAAACTACCTCCCAGCACCGATAGATATCAAAGGAGGGCCTGAAAAAGATATTTTTGCAGCAGCAGAATTAATCCGTTGCAATTGAGCCATAAATAGATTATAATAATTTTTGTTGCGCCCGTGGTCCAATGGATATGACGTAGGCCTCCGAAGCCTGAGATCCAAGTTCGATTCTTGGCGGGCGCGCCATTAATTCCTTTTTTGTACATAATTTAGCAATGCCCACGTATAGTATTTAACCAAAGAGCCGCTGGTTGGCTCTTTTTTTATTAACTGAGTTTGACTTTCTTTGACTTTTTGTTTGAATTTGTTTATCATGTGGTTATTACGGTAACAGTAACAATGAACACATTCGAAGAACCAATTCAAGGAGGTTTTCCACGTGAGTTATATTCCTATGGTAGTAGAACAGAGCAACCGCGGCGAGCGCGCTTATGACATCTATTCCCGCCTGCTGAAGGACCGCATCATTTTCCTCGGAACGGAGGTTAATGACGTGGTAGCCAATTCCATCATTGCACAAATGCTCTTCCTGGCTGCCGAGGATCCGGATAAGGACATTCACCTGTATGTGAACAGCCCTGGCGGTTCTATTACAGCCGGAATGGCTATATTTGATACAATGCAGTACATCAAACCGGATGTTTCCACGATTTGTGTGGGCATGGCCGCTTCCATGGGAGCCTTCCTGCTGAATGCCGGTGCCAAGGGCAAACGCTTCGCGCTGCCAAACAGTGAAATTATGATTCACCAGCCGCTGGGCGGTGCTCAAGGACAGGCTACGGACATCGAAATCCGTGCCCGCCGTATCCTTAAGCTTCGCGACAAGCTGAACCATATCCTGGCAGAGCGTACCGGCCAGCCGCTGGAACGCATCGAGAAGGATACAGACCGCGACTACTTTATGAGTGCTGTGGATGCAGCGGAATATGGTATTGTCGATAAGGTTATCGAAAAGACGCTTCCTTCAGGCGTCTAAAATCCAAGCAAACATAAGAAGAGGCTGCCCGGACCAATGGTCCGGTGCAGCCTCTTCTTATGTTTGGCTTAACTGTATGTCATCCCAGCCGCCAGTAACCCAGAGAATCCAGCTTACCGGCGATTACACGGTAACCTCGCCCATTGGGATGCACATGATCCAGGGACAGCAGGCTGCGCTCATTGCCGGCAAACTCATGGTAGATGGAGGCAAACCCGCATACACCGCTGCTGTAGCCCGCAGCAAAGGCGTTAAACTGACGCACCCAGTCTGTCGCTTCCGTTAGCTGAGGATAGGGATTATAAAGCCCTACTATACGGATGATATAGGGCTGCCGGCTGCCGTACTTCAATTGCCGGAGCGAACCCATAATCCCACCGAAATTTCTTTTGCATTCGCGGAGCGCCCTTGCCAGCGCAGGAGACAGATCACCCGGACGAAATGACACAGCTTTGGCTGCCTTGATCAGATCGTTCCCGCCAATCGACAAAGTAATGATCTCTGCATTCCGGATGGACTGGCGGAATATGGGGTCACTGCCCAGACGCTGCTCCAGCGCAGCCGTAGTTAATCCATTGATGCCAAGATTCACAGCGCCTACGGGCTCACGCAACCGTCCCTCAGCCATTCTGCGGTACACCGGCACAAATCCGTTGCCAGGCAGCGCCCCGAATCCGGTCGTTAAAGAATCGCCAATGGCCGTGTACTGATAGCTCATCTCTTCTTTCCTCCCCGCAATAAGCTGGTTTCTCTTTTAGCTTATGAACAGGAGAGGCATTAGGAAACCGGAAGGTGTCCATACACGGCATCTGCGGAGCGGCCAATGTACTCTTTTATCGCAAATTGTTCGATTTCAGTCCAGCGAACGGGCTGCTGCCGTCCGGCAGCAATTCCTTAAAGGTGAACTCAAACTGAGGGAATCCGGCCGCATATGCAGTGTATTCATAGAGCTGGAAGAAGACGACCATTTTCCCGTCTTTCACATAAAAGTTCTTCTCCGTGTTAAGGCCGTTGAAACCGCCCAGGTAGCCGCCGTCCGCCTTAATCAGCCTGGACAGCTTGGCATTTAGCTCTTTTTTATAGTTAGGGTTGGCCTTCAGCACATCCCCGATCAGCAGACGTTTGCCGTCCTTCAGAGAGAAGGTAAACGCATTGCGGTAGGTCATACCATGAGCCCCTCCGTTGTACTCGTACTGCTGCGTAATAATACTTAGGATGCCGTCCTGATTGTAAGTGATCACGTATCCGCCGTCATATTCATAGGGCCGGTCATCTGAAGGTTTGTTCGCAATTTCTTTTTCCGCTTCGGCTGCAAACTTGGTAAAGGTCTGCTTGATCGTGTCATTGATTGTTTTCTGCGCCGCGGCATTCGCCAGTCCAGACACTTGCGGGTAGTCCAGCTTGACCGGTGCGTCTTTATGGTCCTTGGCGATGCTCTCCGTCTTGATGGTGATCGCATTTTGCGGTTTGCTGACCACATTCAGCCGGCCCGAAGCCGCATTCCAATCCCCTTTGTATCCCAGAAAATCGCTGATCAGATTAAATGGAACGAACAAACGGTTATTGATGTTTTTGCCCTCATATTCATTCAGATAAAAGTTGTTGACCGAGATGGAGCTCCCGTATTCGTTAACTGTCAGCTTAACCTTAGCTGTTCCTTTGCCGATCGTATAGGCTTTTTCCGCTTTATCATAGGTTAAAGGCATGCCCAGGGAATCCCGCAGAAACGTGAGCGGAACCCAGACTTTACCCTCACGGACCATACCGGTCTGCGGGGTAATCGTCCCGTTCACCTTCAGCACAACCAGGGATTGATTGGCCTTGGATTGTACCGTCGCTGCTGCAGCCTGACCGGCCTCTGCGGGCAACAGCCCTCCACCGAGCAAAACTCCTGCTGCCACAATGCCTGCGCCCCATTTACGGGCCTGCTTCTTCATATTCTTCATAATAGTATCCCCTTCCGCTGGTATGTTGACAGCCTTGATGTGATTTCCATAATATCAAAGCGGCAGCTTGCTTGCTGTCCCCATTCACTCTTCCCATTATAAAGACATTAGAGATGGCGGTTGTTACAAAGCCCCTTACAATTTTTTAAGCTTCGCCGGTGATTCCAGGTCTGCTTATTACATTTCTTTAAACAAAATGAGAGATTTCGCAACCATTCGCAGCCAAAAAATAAAAGAGGCACTGCTCCGCTGTACCCAGCAGAAGAAGCGCCTCTTGACGAGTTTTGTTTATTTCAGCTCATACATTACGCTAAGCTGGGTTGAGACTCTGACTTCCCCGGGTTCAACGTAGGTGCCGCCGGCTGCATCTGCCACGGATTTGGCCATCGCTGCATTCTCCATATAAACGACCGGGTTATTGCCGTCATCGTTCTGCGTAACCGTAATCACTTGGCCCAGGCTCCGCTTGGCTGCTTTGGCAATGACTCCGGCTTTGGCATCCGCATTCGCCATGGCTTTCTCAATCACCTGCGCCTCTAAAGCGGAAGGATTCTCGATTGCAAATTGGGTATTTCCGATGTTGTTCGCTCCTGCCGCAGAAGCCGCATCGAGCAGCTGTCCAACCTTGTTCAGATCACGATAGGTGACCTTCAGCGAATGCTGGGCAATATACCCTTTGATCTGCTGACCCTCTTTTTCACTATAGGTGTAGTTCGGCTGCACGATGAATTGTGTGCTCTGGATATCCTTGTCTGCAATGCCCCAAGTCGTCTTCAGCAATGTTGAAATCTTACTGATCTTGCCTCCAATGATCTTCTGTGCTTCTTCCGCTGATGCTGCCGTAGCGTTAACCCCAATCGACAGATAGACGACATCCGGCTTGAGCGAGAGTTCACCCTTGCCGATGACACTCACAACATTTCTCTGGACATCCTCGGCGGCGTAAGCCTTTTCAGGACCTTGAATCACTCCACCCAAAGCCATACCTCCTATCATCAAACTTCCTGCCAGCATTACTGCTCCGAGCTTTTTACTCCATGCCTTCATGTTTGCCATCCCCTTTCGTTAATTGAAATTGTTGTTATGTACCCTCTAGACGGAGCGGCTTGGCAAAAGTTGCATAGCATCAATGGTTGCGTAAAAAAATTAATTAAAAAAAGCCCCAAAGGGCTTTTTGTCATACCATTTAAAAGTACGGTCCTGCAACAATTACTGGTTCTCAAGCTCTTCTTTGCTGACAAGACTTGTCAAAGCGGTTACAGCTTGATCCGCATCGGCGCCATCCGCGCTGATAAAAATCTCCGTGCCGGAACTGATCGCCAGGCTCATAATACCCATGATGCTTTTAGCGTTCACTTTTTTATCGTCTTTTTCGACGAATATCTCCGACGAGAATTTGTTAGCTTCCTGCACGAACAATGCTGCCGGCCGAGCGTGAAGACCCGTCTTCAACCGTACAACTACCGGGTGCTTTGTCATGAAACGCTTACCCCCTATTTGAGATCTGCCCAAAAATTTCACATTAATTTTATAATATTATATCATTATAACCTCAACCACACTAGAAAAAAAATATTCAGCCGCCCCGGACCTTATCCGCCAGCTCGTCAATTTTGCGGAGACGGTGGTTTACTCCCGATTTACTCACGGTACCCTTCAGCATTTCGCCGACTTCCTTAAGGTTAATATCCGGGTGTGCCAGTCTGATCTCAGCTACCTCGCGCAGCTTATCCGGCAGGCTTTCCAGTCCCACTTCACGCTGCAGCAGCTTGATGTTCTCGATCTGCCGCACCGCCGCGCTGATGGTCTTGTTGAGGTTGGCCGTTTCGCAGTTGACGATCCGGTTAACGGAATTGCGCATATCGCGCATAATCCGCACATCCTCGAACTTGAACAACGCTTGATGGGCGCCGATCAGACTCAGGAACTCGATAATCTTCTCGCCTTCCTTGATGTACAGAATGAAGCCCTTTTTACGCTCGATGCAGCGGGCATTCAGATGAAACTCACCCGCCAGCTCCACCAGAGCCTTGCAGTGCTCCTCATACATCGAAGCAATCTCCAGATGGTAGGAAGACCCTTCCGGATTGTTGACCGAACCTCCAGCCATAAATGCCCCGCGCAGATAAGCGCGCTTGCAGCAGTTCTTGCCGATAATCTCCGGATCGATCCCATCGGTGAAGATGAAGCCCTCGGAGACGATCCGCAAGTCCTTGAGAATCTCCTGGACACGGCTTGGAATTCGGACGATATAGACATTATTCTTCTTCAAACGCATTTTTTTACGCACGAGCAGCTCGATATGGACCTGGTAATATTTCTTAAGTAAAGAATATACCCGCCTTGCAATCGCGGCGTTCTCCGTCGAAATGTCGAGAACTACCTTTTTGCTTGAAAGCTGCACGGAACCGTTCATCCGGATCAGCGCGGACATCTCCGCTTTCTCGCAGCAAGGCTGGCTCTCCACCATCGTCAGCTCTTTTTTGGTAAGGGCCGCAAAAGACAAGGGGCTCACCTCTTTCATGTTCCTAAATAAACTTATCTGGAAGTCCAGTCCTGCACAAGCTGGTAAATATGATGACTGAGCTTATCTGTATCATGCCTCAGATAGGTCTTGAATAATACCAGCTTGTCAGCAATAACCTTATACCCGTTGCCATCCACGATCTCACGGTCAAGCTGTACCGGACGGGCACCCTTTTCCGCATACTTGACCTGCACCTGCTCGGGAATTTCCCCGTCGTTCACGATCACATAATCGAATAAATGCAATCCAACATGATCATAAACAGCCTGAAGATGGTCGCTGACGGTATAGTTGTCCGTTTCGCCGGGCTGGGTCATCACGTTGCAGACAAAAATTTTGATCGCATCCGAGGCTACAATGGCCTCCGCCAGCTTAGGTACAAGCAGATTGGGCAGGATGCTCGTATACAGGCTGCCCGGACCGCACAGGATGGCGTCGGCATTGCGGATCGCCTCCAGGGCCTCCGGCAGCGGCTCAACATCCTCCGGCTCCAGGAAGACCCGTTTGATGACACCGCCGGCTTCCGGAATTTTGGACTCGCCGGTGATAATGGAGCCGTCAGCCATCTCGGCATGCAGCACTACGGCTTCACCGGCAGCAGGCAGCACCCGGCCGCGCACGGCGAATAACCGGCTAAGCTCCCGGACTGCAGTAACAAAATCGCCGGAAATATCCGTAAGCGCCGCCAGAATCAGATTCCCCAGGCTGTGCCCGGCTAACCCTTCACCACTGCTGAAGCGGTATCTCATGATCTGGGCCATGAGCGGTTCTACATCAGCCATTGCTGTCAGTACATTGCGGATATCGCCGGGGGGCGGCATTTGCAGTTCACTGCGCAGTATGCCGGAACTTCCCCCGTCATCCGCCACAGTCACTATCGCTGTAATATCAAGCGGCTTTTCCTTCAAACCGCGAAGCATAACAGACAACCCCGTACCCCCACCCATGACGACGATACGCGGACGCTGTCCTTGTTCTTCAGCCACTATTGATCCCTTCTCTCTTAATGCCGATCACGCTCGGAATCCCGGTGGCTGACCGCTACCGCTTCCGTCTCGCTAACCCCCAGCATCTTGCCCAGATATTCTGATATCGCCACAGAGCGGTGTTTGCCGCCTGTGCAGCCAATGCCGATAATAATCTGGGACTTGCCTTCTTTCCGGTATTGCGGAATCAGGAAGTGAAGCATATCCAGCAGTTTGGTCAGAAATACCTGTGTTTCCGGCCATTTCATTACATAATCGTATACCTCGCTGTCCTGGCCCGTCTTAGGCCGCAGCTGATCCACATAATGCGGATTAGGCAAAAAGCGAACATCAAACACGAGGTCTGCGTCGATCGGAATCCCGTATTTGAAGCCAAACGAGGTAATGTTGACAGAAAGGGTGCTTTTGCCCAAATGGGAAAAACGTGAGACGATCCTTTCCTTCAGCTGAACCGGCTTCATGCTGCTGGTATCCAAACACAGGGTAGCTGAATTCTTCAGCTCCTCCAGCATTTGGCGTTCCAGACGGATGCCGTCAAGCGGCATGCCTTTGGGTGCCAGCGGATGATGCCGCCGGCTCTCCTTGTAGCGCTGTACCAGTACGGAATCCGTTGCATCCAGGAACAGAATTTCGAAGCCGATCGTAGACTCATCCTTGATATAGGATAGCGATTCCGACAAAGCTGTGAAAAACTCTCTGCCGCGCAAATCGATAACAAGCGCCACCTTGGCAATTTTCCCTTTCGACTGCTCTATCAGCTCGGCGAACTTGGGAATCAGCACCGGCGGCAAATTATCCACACAGAAGAATCCGAGATCCTCCAGGCTCTGCACAGCAATTGTCTTGCCTGCACCTGACATGCCCGTAATAATAATCAGGGTGGCTCCACCGGGCGGTGATTGTTCCAATTCGGTCATCGAAGCGCCCCCTCCCTATCCATAGTATATGAATAATTCCAGCTGCTTAAGAACGCAGCAAAAGACCTGCGGCACCGATAATACCCGCATCATTTCCCAGCTCGGCAGGCACGATTGTCACACCGGTCTGCAGCGGGGCCGGAGCCAGCTTGGCGAACACGCGGCGGACCTCGTCAAAGAGAATGTCTCCGGCTTTGGAGACACCGCCGCCGACGATAAACACTTCGGGATTCAGCACCGCTGCAACAGCAGCCATGGATTTGCCCAGATAGAACGCAGCACGGTTCACAATCCGCAGAGCCACTTCGTCTCCGGCCTTAGCCGCATCAAATACCTCTTTGGCTGCAATCTTCTCTACCATGGACAGCGAGGTGCGGTCGCCGCGGCTTACAGCATCATTAGCCATGCGGATAATACCCGTAGCAGAGGAAACCGTTTCCAGGCAGCCCATATTGCCGCAGCCGCATTGAATAGCTTCCAGGTCAGGCACTACAGAAATATGCCCTAGCTCGCCGGCAAGTCCTGCAAACCCTTGATACACCTTGCCGTTAATAATAATTCCGCCGCCGACACCGGTGCCCAGCGTGTAGCACACGCAGTTCTCCACACCGCGTCCCGCGCCGCTCCAGGCCTCGCCCAGCGCAGCCACATTGGCGTCATTGTCTATTTTGACTGGCTTGTTCAAACGACCTTCCAGAATGGATCGGATCGGCACATCTCTAAAACCTATGTTAGGCGCAAGGATGATAATTCCTTCACGAATATTCGTAAACCCGGCCAGGCCCGCTCCTACACCGGCAAGCTGATCCCAAGAGTACGGGGAGTCCTCCACAATCTGACGCACATACTTTTCGATATTATCGATGACGGCATCGACGCCATCCGCAGTCCCCGTAGGCCCCTCATAGGTATGCAGCAGGTTCCCTTCGGCATTGCAGATTCCAACCTTAATCGTGGTTCCACCTAAGTCAACGCCAACGTAGATACTTTCAGACATGTAACAAGCCACCTTTTTCTATGCTAAAATAGTTAATCCTACGTACCCACTATAATAGAAGGTACCCCTGCGGTCAAGGAAAGGCGGCACACCCGGCCATATAAGGCGGCTGGTATTTTTTATGCAAAAAGAAACGGCTTGGCCGTCCTCCAAAAGAGGCGGCTTCCGTTTCTCCAGACGTTTGAACTATGCGCTATTCCGACAAAATCCGTTTTTGCCCCTCCAGTGCGCGGATCGGCGCGATATTCTGGGTGAATTCAAGCGTGCCCATGTATTTTCCCGCTTCATCACGGACAGCGAAATAACGGATGTAGATAAATTTATCTTTGATGGCAATCCAGAAATCCTCAGCATCCTTGCGGCCTGCCTTGAAATCGGCCAATAGCTTTTCTACCACGTGCACGCTTTGCGGCGGATGGCAGTTCTGCACCGTGCGTCCAATGACCGCCTTGGTGCGGGCAAAAATACGCTCTTTACCATGCGAGAAGTAGCGGACTACGTCATTTTCGTCAATAAACGTCAGGTCGACCGGCAAATGGTTCAGCACTGTTTCCAGCTGATGCAGCGACAACAGACCCGTTTCGAAGCGGATAAAGCCCTGAGGAGCCACTCCTCCCTCCTGCGCTGGCGCTGCAGCGCCTTCCGGTTCCGGGGCACGCTCAGGAATCCATTCCTGCTCGGGCGCAGCCAGGCAGAAGCCAATTTCATCGCTTTCGCGGGCGATTTTGACCCATTCATCCTCAGTCAGTTTGTCGAGCGCCATCGGCAGCAGGATGTTTTCTTCCTTAAAAATCATTTCATTTACTTCCTGAATAATGTTCGCCAGCAGAGCACCAAGCTCCTCGGCTTCCCCGTTGTAAGAACTGAGCGCGGCTTTGGCCTGCTTAATCATGCTGCGGATACCGTCATCCACTCCCCACATCACCTTGGTGGGACCATAGATGCCGTATTTCTCAAGATAGGGAAACAGCAGATTCTCTTTGCGGCTGTAGTGCTTGTCGAGATCGAGCAGCAGGCTCAGATCCTCCAGCAGCTTGAACCTCATCTCTTCCGTGCCGCTTCTTAGGAATTTATCGGTATGAAGCTGGAGGCGGAAGTTCACAAGACGTTCAATCTCGCGGTTCTCCAGCTTGAAGGTGTGTACGGGATGCCCCGGCTGTTCCTCCGGTTTATTGGACCGGTGAATCTCCTGGATCGACCCTTTGAAAATGGCCGTGTGCACAGAGCACAGGCGCTGCACCTCCTCTACAGGAATCCCCTCTTCCGTCATCAGTGAATGCTCCATAGCCGAAATTTCCGCTACCGTAACATCGCCTACCGCTTCTGCAAAACGCGCCTTGACTTCCTCCACACTTTTTCCGGCATGCAGCTCCTTGATAATTTCCCTAAGCATGGCTTGGCGGCGTGTCTGCTCGGGAACATCCACTTCCCGGTTGTTAATCAGTTCGCTCATTGTACTCTCTCCTTTATTCACATAATCTCGAAGCCATGGCGTTCAAAAGCTTGCCGGACGATTTCGCGATTCATTTTCTTCATTGTGATTCCTTTGGACAGGGTCATGAACCGGCCTGCCGTCTGCAGCATGCCTGGCTTGGTGATATCGCGGAACCCCAGCTCCACCATAATATCTACGACCTCCGGATAACGGCTGACCAGCTCAAATATGGACTCATCCATGTTAAGGCCTTTGCTCATTGCGCTCTCCTCCTGCAGCTTAACCTCGGGCTAATTGATAACCTTTCTCAACACCAGCTTAGCATAGGGCACAGAGGCGGATTGTGATTGCAATCACAAATTCATAAACTTAATAACACTGACCAAATGATTGAATTGCCACGTGGATACGGAATGACATGTATATAGAAAAAAGCTGTCCCCTCCGCATGTTATAGCGTCGGAAACAGCCTCTTGGAAAGGTTGCTGCAGGTTATAGCATTCTGCTCAGCCTGGACGAATTGCGGATATCGTGCGAGATCCGCATGCTGCAAAATTTGGGGCCGCACATCGAGCAGAAATGCGCTGTTTTGGCGCCTTCCGCCGGAAGCGTCTCATCATGGTACTCCAGCGCGCGTTCCGGGTCCAGCGACAAGTGGAACTGGTCTCGCCACCGGAACTCGAACCGCGCCTTGGAGAGTGCGTTGTCCCGATCCTGCGCGCCCGGATGCCCCTTGGCCAAGTCAGCGGCATGTGCAGCGATTTTGTAAGTAATGACACCTTCGCGCACATCGTTCTTGTTCGGCAGGCCCAGATGCTCCTTCGGGGTAACGTAGCAGAGCATCGCTGTCCCGAACCAGCCGATCATTGCCGCACCGATTGCCGATGTAATATGGTCATAGCCGGGGGCAATATCCGTGGTCAGCGGACCGAGTGTGTAAAAAGGCGCTTCCCGGCAAAGCTCCAGCTGCTTATCCATATTCTCCTTGATCCTGTGCATCGGCACATGGCCTGGACCTTCCACCATCACCTGAACGTCATGCTTCCAGGCCAGCGCCGTCAGCTCCCCCAGCGTCTCCAGTTCAGCAAACTGGGCCTCATCATTGGCATCGGCGATGGAGCCCGGGCGGAGTCCGTCTCCCAGGGAAAAGGCGACATCATAAGTTTTCATAATCTCGCAAATCTCCTCAAAATGCGTATATAAAAAGTTCTCCTGATCATGGGCAAGGCACCAGGCCGCCATAATGGAACCCCCCCGTGAGACAATTCCCGTCATTCTGCCGGCCGTAAGGGGAATATAGCGCTTCAGCACCCCGGCATGAATGGTGAAGTAATCCACACCTTGCTCCGCCTGTTCAATGAGCGTGTCGCGGTACAGCTCCCAGGTCAAATCCTCAGCGATTCCTTTTACCTTCTCCAGCGCCTGGTAGATGGGCACTGTACCGATTGGAACCGGCGAGTTGCGGATAATCCATTCGCGGGTGGCATGGATTTTTGCACCGGTGGAGAGGTCCATAATCGTGTCGGCCCCCCAGCGTGTTGCCCACCTCATCTTCTCCACTTCTTCATCGATAGATGAAGATACGGCAGAATTTCCAATGTTCGCATTGATCTTGACCAGGAAATTACGCCCGATGATCATCGGCTCACTCTCGGGATGGTTGAGATTGGACGGGATAATCGCCCGGCCTGCCGCGACCTCGTCCCTTACGAATTCAGGCCGGGTGTTCTCACGGATGGCGATATACTCCATCTCCGGTGTAATGATCCCCTGCCGCGCATAGTGCAGCTGGGTGACATTGCGGCCCTCACGCGCTCTTAACGGACGCCGCTTCAAGCCGGAATAGCCTTCTTCCGGCAACCCGTCCACAGTTCTTCCGTTATCCCCGGGCTGCACGGCTCTCCCGGCGTATTCTTCTGAATCTCCGCGTTCCGCAATCCAGCATAACCGGTGCGGCGGAAGCCCCTTGCGGATATCGGTCTCTTGTCCGTCGTCCGTATAAATCCCGCTGGTATCATAGACACGCAGCGGCGCATTGTCCGAATCTCCCGCCACGCCCTCAGTCCGGCTGAGACAGATTTCACGCATCGGCACTTGAATATCCGGGCGTGAGCCCTCTACATACACCTTGCGGCTCGCGGGGAATCCTGAAAGGTTAACCTCTTCCTTCTTTACTGAATCTGACATTCTTATCTCCTCCTCTATGCCCTATGAGCAATGTGCAGATAAGATAATCACGCAGCAAGCCGAAACGGCTGCACCGTCCTTGCATAAGGAAGTTACCGTTTCAGCGAGAATTAAAAGGATAATTTATAGCGCAGAGCCTATAAATTCTTATAATTCAAAAAGCCGCTCCACCTGGAGCGGCTTTATTCAGGAACAGCCAAAGAAGGCTGCGCTAAAAAAGGTCCGACTCCACTTTCCTACGCTGGTATGATCCAGATCAGGTTCAAGGGTCCGGGAATCAGTTATCCCGTCTCAGCCTATTCAGGCTCCCCTAGTGGGTATCTTATCTAATTAAATACAATTTACATGGATTGGTATTTTGTGTCAATGAAATTTTTTGCTGACTGAGCGCCTCCGTTACTTATCCAGCGTTTCGCTCCAGTCATGCACCATCGAGCCTTCCAGATATTTCTCGGCATCCATGGCGGCCATGCAGCCGGTCCCGGCAGCCGAGATCGCCTGGCGGTAACGGGTGTCCTGCACATCGCCGCAAGCAAACACGCCCGGAATGTTGGTTTCTGTTGTACCCGGATTCACCACGATATAGCCGTTAGCATCGGTAGTGATCTGCCCGCCCAGGAAGGCCGTGTTCGGTGTATGGCCGATAGCGACAAATACGCCATCCGCTTCCACAAGCTCTTCAGCCCCCGTCTCATTGTTGCGGACCTTCAGTCCCTTCACCCCGGTATCCCCGATGGCGACTTCAAGCGGCGTGCGGTTCAGTGCCCAGGCCACCTTGCTGTTCTCCCGCACGCGGTCTTGCATGATCTTCGAAGCGCGCAGCTCCGAACGGCGGTGGACCAGGGTCACGCTGGAAGCGAACCGCGTCAGGAAGCTTGCTTCCTCCATGGCGGAGTCGCCGCCGCCAACCACTACAATCTTTTTGCCGCGGAAGAAGAACCCGTCGCAAGTAGCGCAGGTGCTGACCCCGCGTCCGACATTGTCCTGCTCTCCGGGGATGCCCAGGTACCTCGCCGAAGCCCCGGTCGAAATAATTACGGTCTCTGCTTCCAGCACACCCAAGCCATCCACGGTTATCTTGAACGGGCGCTGTGAGAAGTCCACAGCCTCCACCCAGCCATTCTTAAATTGAGCCCCAAAGCGCTCTGCCTGCTTGCGCATGTTATCCATCAGATCCGGACCCAGGATGCCGTCAGGAAAACCAGGGAAGTTCTCTACCTCTGTCGTTGTAGTCAATTGTCCTCCCGGCTGCAGGCCTTCAATAACAAGGGGGCTGAGATTGGCACGTGCCAGGTAAATCGCGGCAGTCAGTCCTGCCGGGCCTGTTCCGATTACAATGGTTTTGTACATGAGTATATCCTCCTTAGGGTCAGATATTTTCCGTAAAAGGCGGCAAAACGTCGCCTGCCGCCCCGTCCTGCGGGAACCCGCATACTTGATGAATACGCCGCGCGTACCGGCTTACCATGGAAACCGAAACGCTGTAGCACTGGGCAGCCTCACGATAGGTAAGCGGATAGCCGTGCAGCTTGGCGGTTAAATATTCCAGAGCCGCACACCAGCCGGCAGTATGCCTAAACAAGGGGACATCCGGGTAGAGACGGCTGATGAACTGCTTCCAGAGGAGCTCGGCATCCTTCTTCAGAACGGCATCATAACGCCGGTCCATCACGGCAGCTGTCTGGTCAATAACCCGCTGCCAGTCCTCTTTCCATTCCGGCAGTCCCTTATACCCTGGCACAGCCGGTTCCTGAACGGCATTCTGGATCGCGCTCTCCTCAGGCCTGCCCCCGATCAGCCGCTGCAGGCCGAGAAGCGCACTCTCCTGAAGCGGCTCCTGCCCCCCGGCTCCCTTAAGCACCTCGGACAGTTCATCGTCCCCGATCCAGCGGAGCGCCTCTGTCACCTGAAGCTTCGTACTTGCATCGCCGTAACGCAGCGCCCAGAAGAACGAAGCGCGCAGCAGCGGATTATTCCGCACCTCTTCCGAGAAGCTGTCCATGTTGTTCTTCCACTGCTTGAGCTGCTCCTGAAAAGGCAGCTGATAATTATAGCTTACCGGAGGCAGCGGCCGGCCCTCGGCCTGTGCCAGCTGTAGCTGGGACAGGAAAAACTTCGGTACTGCCGACTCAGGGTCCAGCTTCGCGGCCATCTGCCAGCAGCGTACCGCCTCGCTCACAAATCCGCTGTTGCTTGCCGCCGCCGCGCAGTAATGGTACAAGCTGGCATCACCACCGACCTCTTCATCCTTCAACAGGCGGCGGAAGTGTCCGTAGGCCGTTCTGTGCTTGCCCAGAATCCCCATCGTTGTAGCCATTTTGAATACATGCTCCTGGTGAAAAGGCACTGTGGCTTCCAGCATGCCCACCAGCCCCGCCAGCTGCTCCCGGTCGCCCGCATACTGCAGGAAAATAGCCATGTTGCATAGTGCATGGAGATTGCCCGGGTCTTGCGCAAGCACTTCGTCAAGGCATTCCTTGGCTTTGGCAAAGCGGCCCATGTAGAAATAGGCAAGAGCCAGATTGTTATGCGCCGCGAGGAAATCGGGGATGTTCTGCACAATTTCTTCAAGCAGCGTGACTGCTTGCGGAAACTTTCCTTCCTCGAGCAGGCTGCGTGCTCTGTCGTGCTCCACTACACCTTCCCGGCTGCGGATCCGGACCAGCGGAGCCGGACGGTTCAGCTCATATTGCAGCAGCTCCATCAGTTCTTCAGACTCGGCTATGAACTCTCCGTTCGCATCCTCCTGAAGATAGGTGACCAGACTGCGCTCGGCCTCTTCAAAGCTTTCCATATTTGCATAGTTATTAGCCATATAGAAGTGGCATTCCGTCATAGAGGGGTCAACTTCCTCCAAAACATGGGTCAAAATGTCGTTGGAAGCCTCATATTTGCCCATCTCGGATAATATACCCGCCATATTGCAATGATTCACCGGGTTTTCCGGTTCATATTCAACAGCTTTGCGAAAATTCTTCAATGCCTTATCATATTGAAAGCGGTCCAATGACCGTACGGCTCTTTCAAAGAAAAAATTGGCATCCAGAGTAACGGGAATCACGTTGCCATTCTCCACGTCATTCTCTGAAGTTCTCTCAATCATGGAAGCAAGGCACCTCCCTTTGTAAGCTTCCTTATCCTCACGAAAAATAGGAGAGCGGCGGTAAATCTCTGCCTTGGCTCCCATTTAAGTACCGTCGTTGCCATTTATGGTCCCGACTGTCTCCAAACAGTATACCACAGTTGACTGGGGGATTCTCAAGCTCGGAAGGAAGTCTCCAGGAGGTAAAAGCTTGAAAAACCATCCCAACCCATCCGGCATGATTGATTTACCCCGCCCGCTTCTTGTCTCTCCATAAAGAAGACGCAGGAACCTAAATTCCCGCGTCTATGAACAGCTTGTCAATGGAACCGCCTTCGATAATAATGCGTGTGGCTTCAGCCAGCATAGGCGCTACGGAGAGCACAGTGAAGCGGCTGGAATGATCATCCGGCAGCGCAATAGAATCGGTAACGACAATTTCATCTATATTAGGGTGAACCATACGGCTCAAGGCGTCTCCGGAAAAAAGACCATGGGTGGCACAAACGATGCTGTTCCTGGCCCCCCGCTCCTTCAGGCCTTCCACCACATTCACAATCGTCGTTCCCGTATCAATCAGGTCCTCGATAATGATGGGCGTCCGTCCTTCTACATCGCCAATCACATGCGTAATTACCGATTCGTTGTGAGCCGGGCGTTTCTTGATCATAATGGCAAACGGCGAATCCAGACGGCTGGCCAGCTTCTCGGCCATGGAGGCACGGCCCGCATCCGGTGACACAACCACCAGGTCGGATAAGCCCTTCACCTTCAGATATCCGCTAATCAGATCAAGTGCCGTCAAGTGATCCACCGGAATGTTGAAAAAGCCTTGAATCGCCGCCGCATGCAGATCAATCGTAATCACACGGGTGGCTCCTGCGGTCGTAAGCACATCGGCCACCATCTTGGCTGAAATCGGCTCGCGCGGCGCAGATTTCCGCTCCTGCCGGGCATAGCCGTAATAAGGCACGATAATATTAACCGTTCTCGCCGATGCGCGTTTGGCGGCATCGATCATGACCAGCAGCTCTACGAACAGCTCATTTATGGGATGGGCGAGGGATTGCACCAAAAATACGTCACAGTTCCGGATGCTCTCTTCATAATGCACATAAATCTCGCCGCTCTTGAAGCGGGTCAGCTTAATCTGGCCCAGCGGGGCACCCAGACGCTCCGCAATATCTGCGGCCAGCTTCGGATTCGACGAACCGGAAAAAATACGCAATTGATGCATAGTGCCCTCCTGGGGATCAAAATTTATAGTTCAAACGGGACCAATGTGCGGACACGCCCCTCAAACACTGCCAGCCTGCGGAACCCTGTGCGCCACAGCAGGCTGCGCGCTTCCTGCAGGCCGTCTCCCAGCTTCAAGGGATCATGGGCGTCAGAGCCAAGGGTGAGCGGGATGCCCAGCTCCAGCGCCTGCTGGAGCACATGCTCCGCGGGGAACATCTCCGCGCAGGGCTTGGTAAGCCCTGAAGCGTTGAGTTCCATCGCTATGCCGCTGCCGGCTATTGCCTTCAGCGCTTCCAGCTCCAGTGCCCGCACCTCGGCCTTGCCCTCCTGTGTCTGTGGACCGTAGCCAAACCGTTTGATAACATCCATATGTCCTATAATATCATATAATCCCGATAACGCCGACTTCCGCACCGCATCATAATACCGGCGGTAGACCTCCATCACATCCCGGCCTTCCCAGCCTCCGGTCTGGCGAAAGTCCGTGATATCCCATTCTCCGAGAAAATGCACCGACCCGATCAGATAATCCCACGGATACGGTGACAAAAGCTCGCGGATTTGCTCCTCATACCCTTCGATATAATCGGCTTCCAGCCCGACCCGCAGCTCAATTCTCCCGCGATAGCGTTCTTTCAGATTCAAACATTCTTCAACGTAACGGGGAAGCTCAGACAGCGGCATAGCCATCTCAGGATAGTAGCTCTCGGGGTCCACATGGATAAGCGGCAGGTGGTCCGACAGTCCGAGCTGCTCCAGTCCCAGTTCAATCCCCCGCTGAACATATTCTTCTAATGTCCCTACCGCGTGGCCGCAGCGTTCATGGTGGGTATGATAATCAATACGCATGCTGAAGGCTCCTTCCTAATCGCGGCGGGGCCGTTCATGGCGGAGGCTCAGCTCATCCATAATCTCATCCAGCGGCAGCTTGCGCTCCTGCAGCAGCACCAGCAGATGATAGATCAGGTCGCTGACCTCGAGGCGCAGCTCGGCATTATCTTTATTTTTGGCAGCGATGATCGTTTCGGAAGCTTCTTCGCCTACCTTTTTAAGAATCTTGTCAACCCCCTTGTCGAACAGGTAGGTCGTATAGGCGCCTTCCGGACGCTCAGCTTCCCGCTCGGCAATCACTCGTTCCAGCTCGCCCAGTACCGCAAACCGCGCACTGTCGTTCAGCCCTGGCCGGGCAGAGACTGCTTCCGGGCCTCCCTTAGCCCCTTTTGCTGCTGCAGGATTGCTCAGCGGAAGCTCGCGGAAGAAACAGGAGGTTTCTCCTGTATGACATGCCGGCCCTTCCGGTACCACCTTCACCAGCAGCGTATCGCTGTCGCAGTCATAATGAATCGAAGTAATGGCCTGGGTATTACCCGAGGTCCCTCCCTTATGCCACAGCTCGCCGCGCGAACGGCTCCAGAACCAGGTCTGCCCGCTCTCCAGCGAGAGCTGCAGCGATTCTTTGTTCATATAGGCAAACATTAAGACTTCCAGGCTGTCCGCATCCTGCACTACGGCAGGCAGCAGTCCGGCTTCATTCCAGCGGATGCCCTCCAGCACCTCTTGCTGGCTTAAGACTTTGTTTTGTTCGGCTTCGCTCATCGGATCTCTACCCCTTTTTGCTTCAGATCTGCTTTTAAATCAGGAATGGCAATCTCTTTATAGTGAAAAATCGTCGCCGCCAGTCCCGCATCGGCTTTGCCTTCGGTAAATACATCATAAAAATGCTCCATCTTTCCCGCTCCCCCGGAGGCAATTACAGGAATGGTGAGCAGGTCGCTGACCGCTGCGGTCAGCTTCAGATCGAAGCCGTCCTTGGTGCCGTCCGCATCCATGCTGGTCAGCAGAATTTCGCCCGCTCCCAGCTTCTCGGCCTCCTTGGCCCAGGCCAGCGCACGGATTCCCGTAGGCTTGCGTCCGCCGTGCGTGTATACTTCCCATTCGCCCCAAGCCTCATTATATTTGGCATCCATCGCCACTACAATGCACTGCGCGCCGAAACGGCGAGCTCCTTCAAGAATGAGCTGCGGATTGTTGACAGCTGCGGTATTGATGCCGATTTTGTCCGCACCGGCACGCAGGATGCGCTTCATATCCTCCGCTGTGGAGATCCCTCCGCCTACTGTGAACGGAATGGCGATTTCACCGGCGGTCTGCCGCACAACTTCCACCATCGTGGCCCGGCCTTCGACAGAAGCGGAAATATCGAGAAACACAAGCTCATCTGCGCCCTCCCGGTCATACAGTGCCGCCAGCTCCACCGGATCCCCGGCATCGCGCAGATTCACAAAATTCACGCCCTTGACTACCCGCCCGTCCTTCACATCCAGACAGGGAATGATGCGTTTGGCTAACATGAAATAACCCCTTTCTATAGTTTTCGAGTGAAAACTTTTTTCGATCCAACTCTGTCGATCCCCCTAAGAAATTTCGATCCCCCTAAAAGTTTTCGATCCCCCTAAATCCCCCTTAGCCAAGGGGGACCCCAAGGGCCCCGGCCCTCTGGACACCCGGACGGCTGGCGTGGGCGGAGGTTGTGCGTTCCCGGGCGACTGTGAGCTATAGAGCGCTAACCCCTGCGGGGCCGCTTCAACGGCAGAGCACCTGCAAGGGTAAAACAACTGCAAAAGGCATTACAAATGCTAAAGGCAATACAGCTGCAAAGGCATTACACCTTTAAGGGCAAAACACCTTTAAAACCTAAGACCGTAAAACATTATAAGTGCATTATGACTTGAACAGGAGATTTGAAAGCTTGGGGAACGCAATACAGTTCATTAGGAACTAAAGCTAAGTGGAAAAAGTAAAACTAATTTGCTGAAATTCCGGCTACAGCAGGTTTTAGTTGGATTTTGTACACCTAATTCATGCATATTTATCCTACACATCCGCTTTTAGCTGAATTAGTTTAGTGATACTTTTTCCAACATAGGCTTCTCCATAAGTTGAATGATCCCGATTAGTGGTACTTTTTCCAACATAGCCTTCTCCATAAGCCATACGATCTCGATTAGTGATACTTTTTCCAACATAGGTTACTCCATAAGCCGAATAAGCCCGATTGTGATCCCTTTTCCCACTAGGGTGACTGCTCTGTTCATAAGCTCGTTTAATTCAATCTCTATAGATCAAAAAACAAGTACCAGCCCAAAAACACTCGTTCAAACCGAAAAACAAACCTTCGTGTTCCACGTTTTGGCCCCTGGCGGGGTCGGCGGCTCGCACCGCCTGCGAAATGCTAGTAATGGTACGCCTAACTGCATCTGTGTGAGCATTAAACAAACTTTGACCCCGGCTTGAGCGTCAAACTCAACATGATTGCACTTTGTACAACAGATAACACATAAATCAGCCAAAAAATCCAAACTACTGCACTCTGTACAGCAGAATCGAGCCAAAATGGCAATTTAGACCAGATTCTCTGAAATCAATTGCACGAAATACAGCAGAAGGCGATCATACGCATAACAGTGAGCTTTCTATTGCAGAAAGTGCAATCATTTCATAAACGCCTAGTCAACCAACATGACCTTGAGGGCCTAACTGCATAACGTACAATTATTTACTCGGCTTTTAGGCAGTCCATTAGTTTAAATGTATTTCGTACAACTAAATTTCGGCAATCTCCCGCACATGGTCTATCCACCTATTTATAGCTGTACGAAATGCAATTAAAGTTCCCTTCAGACCCTTTCAACTGAAATTAAATGTACGAAATACAGTTAAGCTTCCCACGAAATCCAGAAGGTAAGAGAACACAAGTAGCTCCTGAATATATCCGAAAAAAATTCATGCGGGTAGGTGAACATCGCGGCGCTCTGCAGCCCTATAACCTCTGCCTACTTGCTGTCCAGTGCCTGAAGCGCTTCGGCCAGATCAATATTGCCGGTGTACAGCGCTTTGCCGACAATTGCGCCGCCGATACCGCTGCCGCTATGTACGCTCAGACGCAGCAGGTCGTCCAGACTCGTTACACCGCCCGAAGCAATAACGGTTTTGCCGCTGGTGGCAGCCATGGACAGGATACCCTCGATGTTGGGTCCCTGCATCATACCGTCGCGTGAGATGTCGGTGTAGATGAAAGTTTCAGCCCCTTTGGAGGCCAGCTCCTTGGCCAAGTCCTCCGCCCGCACCTCGGAGGTGTTCAGCCAGCCATGAGTGGCTACATAACCACCCCGGGCATCAATGCCGATCGCAACCTTGTCACCGTATTTGGCAAGCACAGCCTCTGTGAACGCATGATCGTTAATAGCCGCAGTACCGATAATGACCCGGCTGACGCCGAGACCCAGCAGCTTCTCCACATCCGCAAGCGTACGGAGCCCTCCGCCTACCTGCACTGGGACGCCCGCGTTTTTGGCAATCGCCCCGATGATGGCATCATTCACCGGATGTCCGGCTTTGGCCCCGTCCAAATCGACGAGATGAATAAATTTCCCGCCCTGTTCTTCCCACGATTTGGCCACGCTCACCGGGCTGTCATTGTATATGGTTTCCTGATTGTAGTCACCCTGCTGCAGTCTGACGCATTTTCCATCCCGGATATCAATTGCCGGATATACGATAAAAGAAGACATGTGGCGCTCCCACTTTCGTTACAATATAGTTATAGCGGGCTTACGCCCGCGGGCCCTTCAGTTTCAAAAAATTGCCCAGCAGCTTCATCCCCAGCTCTCCGCTTTTCTCCGGATGAAACTGCATGCCGTAAACATTCTCCCGGCCTACAATAGCCGTAACCGGATGCCCGTAATCTGTGACAGCAAGCAGATCGCTCTGCTGTGCCATGATGGCATGGAAGGAATGGACAAAATATACATGCCCTGCTTCAAGCCCCGTGAACAGCGGACTCTGTGGCTGCAGAAAGTCCAGCTTGTTCCAGCCCATATGCGGCACTTTGTAGCCCTCACGGGGAGCAAAACGTACCACCGAGCCGGGCAGAAGATTTAAGCCTTCATGAGTGCCGTATTCTTCGCTGCTGCTGAACAGCAGCTGCATGCCGAGGCATATCCCCAGCAAAGGCTGTCCTGAGGCCGCGGCTTCTTGGACCACAGCATCCAGCCCGCTCTCCCGCAGATGCTCCATCGCATCGCCAAACGCACCGACTCCCGGCAGAATGACGCTATCAGCAGCCAGAATCTCCCCGGCCTTCCCCGTCACAAGACTTTTATACCCGAGTCGTTCCACCGCCTTGCTGACACTATGCAGATTGCCCATGCCGTAATCGACGATTGCAACCGTCATCTACAGCACTCCCTTCGTGGAAGGCACACCCTTCACGCGCGGGTCAATCAGTGTGGCTTCATCCAGCGCCCGTCCCAGCGCCTTGAATACCGCTTCGATCATATGATGAGTATTGGAGCCGTAGTGTACGATTACATGCAGCGTAATCCGTGCTTCCAGCGCGAACTTCCACAGAAATTCATGCACCAGCTCTGTTGAAAAGCTGCCCACCTGCTGTGAAGGATACGTTGCCCGGTACTCAAAATGCGGCCGGTTGCTGATGTCGATGACCACTTGAGCCAGCGCCTCATCCATAGGGATGAAGACATTGGCGTAGCGTTTGATGCCTTTTTTGTCACCCAGCGCTTCACGGAATGCCTGGCCCAGACAGATGCCAATGTCTTCTACCGTGTGGTGGTCATCAATGTCGATGTCGCCCCGCGCCTGCACAGACAGATCGAACTGGCCGTGCTTCGTGAATAAATCCAGCATATGATTCAGAAACGGCACATCCGTCTCCAGCTCCGAGACCCCGCTGCCATCTACGGCCAGGGACAGCTTAATATCCGTTTCGTTAGTTTTGCGGCTGAGTCCAGCCTTGCGCACAGCTCCAGCCTCGTTATTACTCTCCATTCCCGTCTCCACCCTTCGCTTCGTTCTGTAGTCGGATCTCTATTGCCCGCGCATGGCCTTCCAGCCCCTCGCGCCGGGCCAGTTCTATAATCGTTGCCCCGTCCTGCAGCAGTGCTTCTTTGCTGTAATAGATCAGGCTGGATTTCTTAATGAAATCATCCACATCTACCGGCGACGAGAACCGCGCTGTGCCGTTGGTCGGAATAATATGGTTCGGCCCGGCAAAATAATCCCCCACCGGCTCCGAGCTGTACGGTCCCAGGAATACGGCTCCGGCATTCTCGATGCTGCCCAGCAGGCCCATCGGGTCCTCTGTAACAATCTCCAGATGCTCCGGCGCCAGCCGGTTCACTACGGAGATTCCCTCTGCCAGCGAGTCCACGACGATGATCGCGCCGTAGTTGTCTACGGAAGCGCGGGCGATCGCCTCGCGCGGAAGCTCCCGCAGCTGCCGTTCCACTTCGGCAGCGACTGCCTCCGCCAAGCGCTGCGATGGCGTGACCAGGATGGCCGAGGCCATTTCGTCGTGCTCGGCCTGCGAGAGCAGGTCGGCCGCGACGTAGGCGGCCTCGGCGGTATCGTCGGCGAGCACGACGATCTCGCTCGGTCCGGCGATGCTGTCGATGTCGACAGCGCCGTAGACCTCGCGTTTGGCCAGGGCTACGTAGATGTTCCCTGGCCCGCAGATCTTATCGACCGGCGCGATGGACGCCGTGCCGAAGGCCAGTGCGGCGATCGCCTGCGCGCCGCCCACGCGGTAGATCTCGTTCACGCCGGCTTCGGCGGCGGCCACGAGAATGTAAGGATCGATGCCCTCCGTGCCGCCCGTCGACGGCGGAGTGACCATCACGATCTCCGGAACGCCGGCGATCTGGGCCGGAATGACGTTCATCAGCACCGAGGACGGATAGGCCGCCTTGCCGCCGGGAACATAGACGCCCACGCGTTTCAGCGGGCGGATGATCTGGCCGAGGATCGTGCCGTCCGGCTGCAGATCCATCCAGGAATTGCGTTTCTGCCGGGCATGAAACGCCCGGATATTGGCTGCGGCGGCGCGGATCGCCGTCACGAAGGATTCCTCCACCCGGCCATACGCCGCCTGGAGCTCCTCCTCCGTCACACGCAGCCCGGCAGCCGTGAGTGCCGCACCGTCAAAACGCTCCGTATAGCGGAGCAGTGCGGCATCGCCTTCCTGTTTGATATCGGCCACGATTTCCTTCACAGCCTTATTCTGCTCAGGCGTTCCGTATTCCACTTCACGCTGAAGCTTAAATTCCTTACTCGATTGAACCTTCACCGCTGCTTCCCCCTTTTGCTCCTTAGCGCTCTACTCCGCCTGTTGCCAGTCCCGGTCCGGTGATAACCGCCTGCAGGCGGTCGCACAGCTGCTGAATCTCTTCATTCTTCATCCGGTAGCTTACACGGTTGGCCACAAGCCGGCTCGTAATCTCGAAGATGCTCTTCATCTCCACCAGTCCGTTATCCTTCAGCGTCTGTCCGGTCTCCACCATATCGACGATACGGTCGGCAAGGCCGATCAGCGGCGCAAGCTCAATGGAGCCGTTCAGCTTCACAACCTCCACCTGCTGCCCCTGTTCGCGGAAATAACGCGAGGCCACATTCGGATATTTTGTCGCCACCCGCTGCTGAATGCCCGGCTGCCAGTTCGGCAGGCCGATAATCGACATCCGGCAGCGCGCGATTCCCAAATCCAGCAGCTCGTAGACGTCGCGGTTCTCCTCCAGCAGCACATCCTTGCCCACAATGCCGATATCTGCTACTCCATATTCCACATAAGTCGGTACATCCACCGGCTTGGCCAGGATGAACTCCATTCCCGCTTCCGGCAAGGATATCACCAGCTTGCGCGACTCTTCGCCATCCGGCGGAATCGGCAGTCCCGCTTGGCGGAACAGCTCCGCCGCTTTATTGTAAATCCGCCCTTTCGGCATGGCCACCTTCAATATCTGCGACATGATCATAGACCTCCATTTCCATATCCTTGCCTATATATAGGTCGAACCTGATATTCTATCAATCCAGAATGCTATATAAGTTGAACTTTAATTTTACATTGTGGGGTGTGGTCGTCACTGCAGGGAATGTTTGGACTTCCAGCCGCTGTTGTCGTAAGAATTTCTTGATTGGAACCGCCTTTTGCGGTTGAAATCCGGTGACTGATTATGCTTCCGATGCTAGCTTTCCTACGGAAAGCTTTCAGGCGGACGCTACCGCTCTGTAAGTATCCAAACTTCCCCTCCGCACTTCTACCCTTTTTATGAATTCTTTAAGTTTAACTTATATAGAGGCACCCTGCTGCTTCGGCACATTTCATCCCGGTAACCTTACTCACCCTCTTCTCAGCCGTGCTCGCTGACAAAAGACACAAACGTATAAATCTCCCCGTACTTGTCGCCCTCCGCTTCAACCGTATCCGTGTCCAGACGCTTCACCGTTTTGAGATCGCCGGGCTCTGCCGCCAGCCGCGTCACTACCACATGCCCTTCAGCCCGCAGACGCGCCGCCTCCGCCAGGCCTTCTTTGCGCCTTGGAGCGTCATACTGGATCAGAATCGGCAGCTCTTCCTCTTCCGGCACACCGGATACACCGTCCAGAATACGGTTCGTCTTCAAGGAGAAGCCCGTCGAAGGAACAGGGCGTCCGAACTGCTGCAGCAGATTGTCATAACGGCCGCCGCTGCATACCGGAAATCCCAGCTCCGAGGCGTAGCCCTCGAAGGTCATGCCTGTATAATAGGAGAAGTCGCCGATCATCGTCAGGTCAATCAGCACATGCTGTGAAACCCCGTATGACACCAGCACTTCCCACACCTTGCATAGATGCTCAATGGAGGCCCGGGCCAGCGGATGGCTGCTGAGCTCAAGCGCCTGGCCGCAGATTTCCTTGCCTCCCCGCAGCCGCAGCAGCCCGTCCAGCTCATTCTTCTGCGCCTCGGACAGCTCCAGACGCCGCAGTGTCTCGCGGAACGCCACATAATCGCGGTTCAGCAGATGGCTCTTAAGCTCCTCCTGCGCGTCAGGAAGACCGGCAACCGCCTCTTGGAACAGCCCGTCGAGGAAGCCGACATGCCCCATGGCGATTTTGAAGGACTTCACACCGGCGGCCTGCAGCGAGGAAATTGCCAGTGCCACAACCTCGGCATCCGCCTCCGGTGAATCGTCTCCGACCAGCTCAACCCCGGTCTGAAAAAATTCCGCCTCCCGCCCCGCTTCCTCCTCAATCGCCCGGAACACGTTGGCGTGATAAGACAAGCGGAGCGGCAGCGGCTCGTCTTTTAACAGAGAGGAAACCACACGCGCCACCGGCGCTGTCATCTCGGAGCGCAGCACCAGGGCTTGCCCGCGGTTATTAAGCAATTTATAGAGCTTCTGGTCCGATGTGGAGCTGGCCACGCCGACCGTGTCGTAGTATTCCAAAGTGGGCGTAATCATCTGCCGGTACCCCCAGCGGCTCATGCAGTGCAGCACATCCTTCTCAATCTTGCGCAGCTTGGTCACTGCACGCGGGAGATAGTCACGCACGCCGGCCGGCTTCTCGAATCCCTTGGGTTTGGACATCTTCATTGGTCACCTCATCAGATATCTTCAATAATGTAGACGAACACTTTATTATGGTAAAGTGGTAGCAAAGTAAAGTAGTGGCAATATCGTATCACGGACCACCCTTTACGTCAATTGACCTTTGTTATATAGAATAGCATTTATTGCTTACATATAGAGTGAAGTTAAGATTTTTATATATTGCGCCTTCCTTCACCTGAATATGAACCGCTTACAAAATTACTCTTTACAAAGTATTAACCCCAGTAGTAAGATACAAACTAAGTTGTATACAAGTACACAAGTTAATCACTATTTTCTGTTAAGGAGTGAATGGCATTGAAATTAGGTATGATCGGACTGGGCAAGATGGGTTACAACCTGGCACTGAACCTGCTGAACCATGGGCATGATCTTGTGGTAAGCGATATCAATCCGCAAAGGGGACTGCAATTGGCCGAGCGCGGGGCGCTTCCCGCTTCATCCCTGGAGGATATGGTCACGAAGCTGGAGCATCCCCGAATTCTCTGGGTCATGGTTCCGGCCGGAGAGATCGTAACAGGAGTTATTGACACCCTTGCCGGGCTGCTTGAAGCAGGCGATATCATCATCGACGGCGGGAATTCCCATTATAAAGAATCCATCGTGCGCTCAGGGAAGCTGCGTGAACGGGGCATTTATTTGTTTGACGCCGGCACATCCGGGGGAACGGAAGGCGCGGAGCATGGTGCTTGTTTCATGGTTGGCGGTGATGCTGAAGTATTCACAGTAATTGAGCCCTTATTCCGCGATCTGGCAGTGGAGCGGGGGTATCTCTACTCGGGGGAAAGCGGCAGCGGCCATTTTCTGAAAATGGTCCACAACGGCATTGAGTACGGGATGATGCAGTCGATTGCCGAGGGCTTTGAGCTGCTGGAGAAAAGCAGTTTTGACTATAACTATGAGAATGTCGCACAATTGTGGTCAAACGGCTCTGTGATCCGCGGCTGGCTGATGGAGCTTGCGCAGAATGCTTTTGCCAAAGACCCGAAGCTCTCCGGTATACGCGGGGTGATGCACAGCTCCGGAGAAGGAAAATGGACGGTTCAAACCGCTCTTGATCTTGAAACCAGCACACCGGTTATTGCCCTATCGCTTCTGATGCGGTACCGTTCCCTGGAGGACGATACTTTCCATGGCAAAGTAGTCGCCGCCCTCCGTAATGAATTCGGCGGCCACGCCGTTGTGCAGGGGGAACAATAACTTCATAACTGCAAAATGAGCTCCGTGCAGGACAAAAGGCATGTTAAACTGATGGAACCGTGAAGACATTGTATGCTAAAATTAAGGGAATGCCAGGACTTAGCTTACAACTAATCACATAGAGGAGTCGTTTTACATGCATTATCCTGCCACTTGGCTGCAAGGAGCCTCCCTTGGAGAATCGATTGCCTGTGAACTCAGGCTGCAAATTATTAATGAACACATCAAACCGGGCGAGGTGCTTTCCGAGAACCGGATTGCTGCCGATTTTGGGACCAGCCGTTCCCCTGTCAGGGAAGCGCTTAAATCCTTGTCTGGCGAGGGACTGATCCGTCTGGAAAGAATGGGAGCCGTAGTGGTGGGCCTGAATATCAAGGACGTCAAAGAGTTGTATGATGTGCGCTACCTCATCGAGAGTTTTGCCCAGCAAAGACTGGCCGTTAATATACAGGATGCCTTAATCCAGCAGCTTGAACAATCCATCGACAAGATGAAGCTGGCCGTCAAACACAATGATTATGTGGAGTTTGCGCTCCAGGACTTTTCTTTTCACGAAGCTATTGTCACAGAAGCCAATCACACCCGGATTCTTCACCTGTGGAACAGCATCCGCTACATCGTGATGACCGTCATTCTGATTACTACAGAAAAAGGCTTCACCCTCGGGGAAGCACGCATGAATTGGGTGGCAGATAAACACCGGACGGTTGTAGAGGCCCTTCGTTCAGGAGATCCTGAGACTATACACAAGGTGGTTAAGGAGTATTTCGCCGACTCTGGAGAAACGCTGATTCGCAGCCTTCCCTAAATACTCTTCTTTCAGCAAAGGCCCGCCTTTGTTTTGATCATGTTGTCGACAAGTATACAAATAGATTATTTTATTGAAAGCGCTCAATCTGGTTATCCTACAACTTAAGCTATGTGCTACACGTGAAACCACAATAGAGAGGACACGCTCACTATGGATAGTTTATTCGGACTTAGTCATAATGCGACATTGCTTATCTGGACATTGCTTGTCATTGTTTTTCTGGTTATGCTTATCGCCAGATTCAAGTGGAACCCGTTCGTCACGCTGCTTCTCTCTGCCTTGGCCCTTGGCTTGCTTGCAGGGATGGAGTACCCGTCTTTGATCAAGTCGATTACCGGCGGGCTTGGCGGAACACTGGGCACGATCGCGATTGTTATAGGCCTAGGTACGATGCTGGGAAAAATGATGGCCGAATCCGGCGGTGCGGAGCGAATTGCGGATACGCTGGTTGACCGTTTTGGAGAGAAAAGGGTCCACTACGCTATGATGCTGGTAGGTTTTGTTGTCGGAATCCCCGTATTTTTTGAAGTTGGCTTAATTCTGCTGATCCCCGTGGTCTTTATGGTGGCACGCAAAACAAAAATGCCGCTCCTGCAAATCGGAATCCCGATTCTGGCCGGCTTGTCCACCGTCCACGGCCTTGTGCCGCCGCATCCGGCGCCTATGATTGCCATTGGTGCCTACGGTGCAAATTTGGGTAAAACGATTCTGTATTCCATGATTGTAGGTCTGCCCACGGCGATTATTGCCGGACCGTTATTCGGTAAATTCATAGGCAAACGGATACGCGTGGAGCCTCCCCGGGAGCTGGCTGAGCAATTCGCCGCCAAAAGCGTCCGGGAACTTCCCGGTTTCGGGATTACTCTGTTAACGATTCTATTGCCCGTTATATTGATGCTAATGGGATCAGTTGCTGATATTATAGATCCTGAGGCCTCTAGCGCCTTTACGCCTTTTGCCAAATTTATCGGACATGAGATCATTGCACTGCTTATCGCAGCCGTTTTTTCCTTCTTCTCGCTGGGTTTTGCACGCGGCTTCAAGAAAGAAGAAATCTCCCGTTTTACAAGTGAATGTCTGGCACCGACAGCTTCCATTATTCTGATTATCGGGGGCGGCGGAGCGTTCAAGCAGGTGTTGATCGACAGCGGAGTCGGCGGAGCCATTGCGGCTTTGGCCACCCAAACCCATGTAAATATAATATTTTTCGCATGGCTGATTGCTGCCTTGATCCGAGTAGCTACCGGTTCAGCCACTGTGGCCATGACTACTGCTGCCGGCATCATCGCTCCTGTCCTTGCCGTAACCCCTGGTGTGAACATCGAATTGGCAGTGCTTGCTACGGGTGCCGGATCGCTGGTCTTATCCCATGTCAATGATGCCGGCTTCTGGATGATCAAAGAATTTTTTGGCATGTCTGTCGTACAGACCTTAAAATCATGGACGGTGATGGAAACCATTCTCTCCGTAGTGGGTCTAACCTTCATCATGATTCTCAGCATCTTTGTCTAAAGCACTGCCAATACCTTATACTTTTTACATCTCTAGCATATCAGGATAGCGGAACGGGGCGGCTGCAGGTTTACCCGGCCCGCTTTCCTTATTTTCATCAGAAAGAAGGTCTGAGAATTGGGCACATCCTATATGATCGGCGTCGATATTGGAACTACAAGCACAAAGGCTGTTCTCTTTGAGGAAAATGGCAGAATCACCGCTCAAGCAAATCAGGGCTACCCGCTGCACACCCCTTCACCTTCGGTAGCAGAGCAGGACCCGGAGCAAATCCTGAGCGCTGTATTTCATACGATTTCAACGGTAATGAAGGACAGTGCCGTACGTCCGGATTCCGTTCTTTTTCTGTCATTCAGCTCCGCCATGCACAGTGTGATTGCTGTAGACCGTACAGGCAATCCTCTGACGCCCTGCATTACCTGGGCAGATAACCGCAGCGCCGGCTGTGCCGCCCGCCTGCGGGACGAACTGGGCGGCCATGCGCTGTATCTGCGTACAGGCACGCCTATCCACCCCATGTCTCCCCTCACGAAGCTGATGTGGCTGGGCGAGGAACAGCCGGACCTGTTCCGCCAGACATTCAAATTCATTTCCATCAAAGAATATATCTTCGCCAAGCTATTTGGTGAATACGTCATAGACTATTCCATTGCCTCTTCCACAGGCATGTTCAATTTGCAGCAGCTCGGCTGGGATGAAGAAGCTTTGCATATTGCCGGCATTACTGCAGAGCGTCTCTCCAAACCTGTTCCCACCACCCGGATCATGCAGGGGCTGCTGCCAGGGATGGCTGAGCGGCTCGGACTGCTGCCGTCTACTCCTTTTATTGTAGGGGCCACCGACGGTGTACTCTCCAATCTTGGTGTCGGCGCCATTAAGCCGGGGGTCGTCGCTGCCACAATCGGCACCAGCGGAGCCATCCGCACGGTCGTGGACCGTCCGCTTACCGATCCCAAGGGACGGATCTTCTGTTATGCCCTGACCGAGAAGCACTGGGTCATCGGCGGCCCGGTGAACAATGGCGGCCTGCTCTTCCGCTGGGTCCGGGATGAGTTTGCCGCCTCCGAGGTGGAGACAGCGAAGCGCCTCGGCATTGACCCCTATGAGGTGCTGACGCGGATTGCCGAGCAGGTGCCGCCGGGCAGCAATGGCCTGCTCTTTCACCCCTACCTGACCGGAGAACGCGCGCCGCTGTGGAATCCCGATGCCCGGGGCTCCTTTTTCGGGCTGACGATGAATCACCACAAAGAGCATATGATCCGCTCCGTGCTGGAGGGAGTCATCTTCAATATGTACACCGTACTGCTGGCCATGGAGGAGCAGATTGGGCGGCCTGCCAAAATTCATGCCACCGGCGGCTTCGCCCGCTCCTCACTGTGGCGGCAGATGATGGCCGATATTTTCGACCAGGAGGTTGTCATTCCGGAGAGCTTCGAAAGCTCTTGTCTGGGCGCGGTCGTGCTGGGCCTTTACGCGACCGGACGCACAGACTCCTTTGACATTGTATTCAGCATGATCGGCTCAACCCATCAGCATCAACCGGTGAAGGAGCACGCCCGCGTCTACAAGCAGCTGCTGCCCATCTATATCTCCCTATTCCGCAGCCTGGAGAGCCAGTATCAGGCCATCGCTGAATTCCAGCGGGAGCAGGCCGGGGAATAAGAACCCGGCAAGAATCCGGCTGCTCCCGTCCTTATACAAAACGCCGACCAAACCGCAAAATTGCGGGCAGTCGGCGCTTTTTTTAAATATAAGAATTTCTATGCTTCACGCTATAAATTATCCTTCTATTTCCCGCTGAAACGGTTACCGTCCTAATAAGGACGGCGTAGCCGTTTCTACTTGTTCATATAATTTCATCTTATACTTAAGCTACAGGGCTGCTTTCTTCTGCGGCTTATGCGGTCCGGAGCCAAAGACCACCCAGGCCGGCTTCACATACCGGAAGACCACGGCTACAACGAGCCAGGAGCCTAGCAATGCTACAAGCCATCCACCGGCAATGGCAGCCGTATACGCAAGTGAACCCCCGTGAAACGGAAGTTTTCTGTATAGGAACAGCAGTGCCGGATGAAGCAGATAGATCCCAAAAGAACAGGCACCGATAGAGATCAGCATACGGCTCAGCACACGCCGGCCTGTGCCATACAGCAGGAAAGACAGCTGCAGCAGCACAATGCAGGAGAGCAGCGCATGAAGATTGGAGAAGCCCTCATACCACAGACTGTTAATCACCGTTTTCTTCGTGTAGCTGTTGAACCACAGTTCCACATGTATGATCCCGGCAGCAGCCCATAGTACCCACAGCACAATCCACCCGGGTCCTTTACCCGAAAGCCAACCCTCACGCGAAAGAATCAGCCATCGTTTCAAGGTTCCATAATAAACTGCAATGGCCGCCCCGAGCAGAAAGTAGGAGAAGTAGGTAATAGACAGACTGCCTTTGGACAGGTGCCAGTATCCATGATTCGTCATATATTTGTTCAGCAGCACGAATCCCCATTGCAGCAGCAGCCCGATCAGCGGGGCCCAGGCCGCAAGCCGCCGGACCTTTTGCAGACACCATAACATAAGCGGAAACAGCACATAGAACTGGATAATGATAATAATATAGTACAGATGCGTATACGCTGTCCCGGTAAGCAGATATTTGCCAAGCTTGTGGGCCATCTCATCCAGAGGCAGATTCCAGGTATGGCCTGCGGTCATTTTCAGGATAAAGTACATGAGCGAAAATACAACATAAGGCACAATAATATAAATCAGTCTCCGGCTATAGAACTTTCCCAGTGTTTTTCCCGTTAACGGCCGGTCGATATAATTGTAGAACAGCACAAATCCGCTCAAAAAGACGAACGACGGCACAGCAAATTGGCTGAACTTGTTGATGAACAGAAACGGATGGAACATCGAGGTGTCCAGTGTCTCCGCCAGTGTGCGTGAAGTGGCATGTATAGCAATCACCGCAAGAATCGCAATTGCCCTAAATATATCCAGCTGTGGAATTCTTTCCTTTTGTCCCATTCCATATCCTCCTGTATAACTGCACACCTAAGGTGCCTTTTTCAAAAACAATCAAATACTTGCATTACGCCCCATATGCAGAATACGCCTATCCTTTAAGTATAACGCCCGCTCGTGTTGCTGGACACTGAGAGGTTGCTTAATCTTTGACTATTTTTGTTGTCAAAACAAAGCCCCGCAGCTCCTGCGTGAGTGCACGCAACCATACTGCAGGGCAACCTTTCACATAACATCATTATCTTCGGAGTCATCCCTATCATTCCTGGCCGACGGACGCAGCTCCCTGAGCGGGTTGCCCCCGACAAAGGAACCTGCCGCCACATCCTTGTGCACTACTGATCCGGCCGCTATAACCGCCCCATCTCCGATGATTACGCCAGGAAGAATCGTCGTATTGGCACCGATCAGTACATTTTCACCGATAATGACTTCACCCAGCCGGTATTCCTTGATCAGGTATTCATGGGCCAAAATTGTGGTATTATAGCCGATCACAGAGTTTTCGCCCACCGTAATCTTTTCCGGGAAAAATACATCTACCATCGCCATGAGCCCAAACGCAGTGTGCTTGCCCACCTTCATGCCCAGGACGTTACGGTATATCCAGTTCTTAACCGGCAGAATCGGACAATAACGGGCAATCTGTATAAAGATAAAATTACGCACACCTTTCCACGGGCTGACCGTGCGGTAGATGTACCAAAGGGAGTTGTGCCCTTCCACGGGATAGCGGGTTACTCTTCTCACGGTTCCATCGTCCCCTGGTCCACGATACCGAAGATGTCCTTCATATCATGGATGATATAATCGGGCTCATATTTGCGCAATACGTCTTCACCTTTTAGCGACCAGGCTACTGCAGCTACACAGACACCAGCCGCTTTGGCGGACTGGATATCGACAGGGCTGTCTCCAACCATCAGCGTTCTCCGCGGGTCAACGCCGAGGTTGCTGACAGCCTTCAGAACCGGCTCTGCGTGAGGCTTTGGCTGAACTACATCGTTTACCGTCACAATGGTCTCCATGTACTTCAGCAGATCGAACATCTCCAGCGCCTTGATTGTGGTCGGACGAATCTTCGTCGTCACAATCCCCAGCTTGATGCCGCGGCCCGCAAGCTCCTCCATTATCTCATTCACATGGGGAAAAGAGCCAATCAGCTCATCGTGGTGAGCATAATTATAGGAACGGTAAGACAGCTCCAGCGCGCTGGTATCTTCCAGGCCGGAAAAAGCACTCAACTGCTGATGCAGCGTAGTCCCCATATAGGGAATAATCTGCTCCCGGGTCAGCGGGGGCAGATTATTCTCCTTCAGTGTGTGCATGAACGAGTTGATAATCAGCTCGTTAGTATTTACAATCGTTCCGTCCAGATCAAACAGTATACATTCTATCATTAATCAGCTACTCCTTCGGTAATTCATCCGGCGTTTTCTCCGGCTCCGGTTGTCTAACCTGTGGAGCACTCTGCGGCGTATGGGCGGCACTTTCTGGAACTACAGCATCCGCTGCGGCAGCCTTGGTGCTGACAATAGGATCGGAGTAATGGTCCTTAGGCTGACCTGTTACCCGCCGGACAATGATTAGTATTATAGCCGCTAAGATAGTCAGCAGCGCTAAAAGCTGCGAGCTGCGGATATTTCCATAAGCCGGATCAAGATATCCCTGTTCGAAACCAAGCCACTTCATTGGCGACCATAATCCGTTCAGGAAGGAGGCCAGTCCGCTGTTCCCCTTGAAAGCCAGGCTGTCTGTACGCAGTGCTTCGATAAAGAAGCGTCCGATGGAATACCAAATGAAATAAGACAGGAAAATCTCGCCTGCACGCACAAACTTTTGCCGGCGCAGCACCATCAGCAGTAAAATGCCCAGCAGGCTCCAGAGTGATTCATACAGGAAAGTCGGATGATGGAAGGCATCTCCTATGTACATCTGGTTCACTATAAAGTCAGGAAGATGCAGCTTGTCGCGCAGGAAAGATTCCTCCACAACGCCACCATAGGCTTCCTGGTTCACGAAATTCCCCCAGCGTCCGATCATCTGGCCCGCAAGCAGTCCGGGTGCGCAAATATCTGCAATGCGCCAGAACGCATACCCTTTGTAGCGGAAATAAATAATACCGCAAATTATAGCTCCGATCAGAGCACCATAGATTGCGATTCCGCCGTTCCAGATCTTGAAGACATCAATAAGGTTGTCCTTGTAATCCTCCCATTTGAAAGCCACAAAATAAATCCGCGCACCAATGATCGCAGACGGCACACCGAGCAGCAGCATATCCATGAAAAATTCCTGCGGAATGTTGAAACGCTTGCCTTCTTGGATCGCCAAAAACAACCCGGCCAATGCGCCGACACCCAGTATCAAACCATACCAGTGAACCGGCAGTGAACCGATGGAGAAGACAATCGGATCAATCGCTAACGAAAAAAACATGCTCTCACACTCCTAGTCCAAATCATCCATGTCTTCAGATATGGTGGCAGTAAGCTTATTGGTGAACTGCAACGCCGCATTGAAGCCCATCTGCTTCAAACGATAGTTCATTGCCGCCACTTCGATAATAACTGCAAGGTTACGTCCTGGGCGTACGGGAATCGTAACAAGCGGCACATCTGTATCGATAATCCGTGTCGTTTCCTCATCCAGTCCGAGCCGGTCATATTGCTTGTCCTGCTGCCAGGCTTCCAGTCTGACTACCAGCGTAATGCGTTTATGATTGCGGATCGCCCCTGCGCCAAACAATGTCATTACATTGATTATACCGACACCGCGGATTTCCAGCAGGTGGCGGATAAGCTCCGGAGCCGTCCCGTGCAGCTGGTTATCCGAGGTTTGGCGGATTTCTACCGCGTCATCGGCAATCAGACGGTGCCCCCGTTTTACAAGCTCAAGCGCTGTCTCACTTTTACCGATGCCGCTACTGCCTGTAATCAGCATACCCACACCGTATACATCACAGAGAACGCCATGAATCGTGGCTGTAGGCGCCAGACGGCCTTCCAAAAAGCTGGTTAGCCTGCTGGAAAATATCGTAGTCGCCATAGAGCTGCGCAGCACCGGCAATCCTTTTTCGTTGCTTATATCAATAAGCTCCTGCGGTACATCAAGTGCTCTTGTAATCACGATACAAGGTGTATTATCATTACAGATCCCGCGAATCCGGCTTTTACGTTCTTCGTCCGGCAGCATGGAGAAAAAAGCCAGCTCGGTCTTGCCCAGCAGTTGAACACGTTCTTCAGGGTAATATTCAAAATAACCAGCCATTTCCAGACCGGGACGATTCAAATCATCCACTGTAATCGGTCTCTTCAAACCCTCATGTCCGGAAACAACCTCTAACTGAAAATTCTGCACCAATTCAGATACTTTTACCTTCTTAGCCATGTGTGTCCGTCCTTTCGTCACCAGCGGCGGTAACCGCTCGCCCGCATTTGGTTAATAACAGTTCCTATCCCAGCCGCAGGTAATTCTCCTGCTATCTTAATGGATAACGCCTATGAATGCAATCATAATAGCCTTGTTCCTTCTGTCGGACTCAGCAAAAAAGCAGGGCTCTCAAGAGCCGTGGTATGCAAAAAATAAACAGCCCCACATTGTGGGGCCATGGCTTTCCGTCCAAAATCATGCGCTGTATAGAAAGCCCCCAAAATATAGCTGCTTCTGTTTATTAAAAAAGCCGCCTTCTCAGGCGGCTTTCTTCAAACGGTTACGCTATCTTATCCGAGCAGAACGTTAAGTTCGGATTCCTTGTCGAAGATGTGGATTTTGTTCATGTCGATCGCCAATTTTGGCTTGCTGCCTTCACGGGTAGTGGAACGTCCATCTACACGGGCGATTACAGTGCCGGCACCAAGGCCGCTCAAGTACAAGAGCATTTCATGACCCAGGTTTTCAGTAACATCAACCAGAGAAGTGAAGATCGTGTTCGGAGAAGCTTCCAGGAATACTGGTTCTTCGTGAATATCTTCCGGACGAACACCCATGATTACTTCTTTGCCGATATAGCCTTTGTTGCGCAGCAGTGTAGCTTTGCCGCCTGGTACTTCAACATCAAGGTTCTCTGCACGGAAGCGTACGGCGCCGCCAACATCAGATAGTGTACCATTGATAAAGTTCATTGTAGGGGAACCGATAAATCCGGCTACGAACAGGTTTGTTGGCTCATTGTACAACTCTTCAGGAGAAGCAGCTTGTTGAATGATACCATCATACATAACTACGATACGGTCACCCATTGTCATAGCTTCTGTCTGGTCATGTGTTACATAGATACAAGTGGTTTCAAGACGTTTAACCAGCTTAGTGATTTCAGCACGCATCTGACCACGAAGTTTAGCATCCAAGTTGGAGAGAGGTTCATCCATCAGGAAGACTTGCGGATCACGTACGATCGCGCGGCCCAGAGCGACACGTTGGCGTTGACCACCGGACAATGCTTTTGGTTTACGGTCAAGCAAATGTTCGATATCGAGGATTTTCGCAGCTTCGCGAACTTTTTTGTCGATTTCTTCTTTTTTCACTTTACGCAGTTTCAAACCGAATGCCATGTTCTGATACACACTCATGTGCGGATACAAGGCGTAGGATTGGAATACCATCGCGATATCGCGGTCTTTAGGAGCTACATCATTGACTACACGGTCGCCAATGTACATCTTACCTTCGGAGATTTCTTCCAGACCGGCAATCATACGCAGGGTTGTGGATTTACCGCAACCGGATGGTCCGACCAATACCAGAAATTCCTTATCTTTAATATCAAGATTGATATCGATTACTGTTGCTTTATCGGAACCCGGGTATTTTTTGAAAATATGCTCTAAACGAACGCCTGCCATTGTATTTCCCCCTCGAGTCAATTATTGGATTAAAAAATAAATCGCTTTCTTGTATATTTATCTTACTCCAGACATGCCGCGCTGGCTATTTGTAACGTTCACAAAAAACCTATTTTCTTTTCGTCACTTTATACAATAACATGGCTAACTTCACAATAGCCGCATCTCCAAAGCTCCGGACATCCGCTCCGGTCTCCTGTTTGATCTTGTCCAGCCTGTACAGCAGGGTATTCCGGTGGATATAGAGCTTTTTGGCTGTTTCACTGACATTGCAGTCCATCTCAAAAAAAGTCTCCAAAGTAAGCAGCATTTCCTTGTCCGCGAGCACAGGGGAATAGTCCCCGATCTGACCAAGCAGTTGCCTGCGGCGCTCATCGGGAATGCTGTTAACCAGCCGCTCCATATGAAGCTCCCATGGCAGGTGAATGTAGTCCCCAACCTGAAAAATCCGGCCCAATATAATGGTTTCGCGCAACAAGGCTACCGCTCCGGTTAACCCTTTCACTGGAATAATGGCAGGTGCTACCGCCAGATGGAAAACCCCAACCCACTCGCTGGCAATCAGCTCATGCAGTCCCATACAGGTCTGCGCCAGCAGGTCATCAGCACTCTCTTCCTCGTCTTCCTTATCATCCCCGCCGGTGAGCAGTTCCTTACGGGCTAAAATTAACCATTCCTTCTCCTGCAGGGGGATAAGCAGAATTTCATTCTCGAAATAACTGCGCAGCAGCTTCATCAGAGAACGGTAGGTGACCTGCGGATTATGAACATTTTCGCTGACCAGCAGGAAAGGGATCATCTCTCCAACCAGCCGTCCCTTCAAAGTCATTTCGTCAGGGATTTCCGCCTCATTCTTTTCCTGCTCCAATTGGGCATTCAACCACCCGCTGAGCTGGCGGGCCTCAATTTCCCCTTCTTCCTTCAGGCCCGTTGCCTTAAGAGCGATTGCGAAATTTCTTGCCGCATAGTTAACCAGCTGCACCTCCATTGGAGTCAGCCCATCCAGCTCCAGCCAAATTGCTGTTACCCGTCCATCATTCTCATACAAAGGCACCCATAAACGTCCCTCATGCACCACAGGCTGATCCTGATCTTCCGCACCCATACCAAAAAGGGAAGCCGAATGCTGCCTCCCAAGCTGTTTGATTCCGGTTCTCTTTCCGGTGAGCTGCTCCAATTTTTGACGCAAAACCTCACTATCCATCGTCACCATACTCCACCACTTTTGCTCTTTTCGCCTATTTTATCACATTTTTCAACAAGATGCGCCTTAGACACTATTAGGGTTAGCGCAGCTTGGCTGGCAAACTTCACTCGGATGAACATATAATTTCTATAAAAGAACAAAATCACCCTGGCGGGTGAATAACCTTCTAGCCAACGGTCATTTGTCCGCTGGCTCTTCTTTTCTCACCAAGGTTCCATTACAAACCGGACAGAAGAACTCCGGGGATGCTCCAGCTTCAAGTTCATACGAACACTCTGCCACTATAAATTCAGGGACAGGATCTACCATCCCACATTCTACGCAGACATAATCAATCCATACCTCAGGTTCTTCCTCCCATGGCTCCCACAAATCCCATTCGCTCGGGTTATCCTGTTCGTTCTTTTGTCCTCGTACTTTTCCCACCTTTTCTCATCCCCCATTTCTTTTGGTTTGCGTATTCTCGCTCCTCGTCATAATAATAAATTCGCCCATATTCTGCATGCCAAATCACCACAAGCAACATCCGGTGCTTGCAGCATGGACAGCGCATCGGGTCTCGCCCGTAGCTTTCCAACATCCGCTGGCGGTAACTTTTTTTCTTTCGTTCTTCCGCAGGAAACGTCATTTCGATTTGTTTATGTACCATGAACCGCCACAGATTAATCACCTTCTGCGACTCTTTGTTTTTTCCTCTGCTATATAGACCATAGCGGCCCACCATCCGGAAATGCTTCGGGGGGATGTGCTGGACCAAATCATAGATAAATTTCATTACTGGCGACACGACGTCCACCCGTTTCCCTGTTCGGTGATCCTTGTACCAGTAGTGTACCTTGTGGTAGTCATAGCTGACTACACGGTACTCTGCAATCGCCGGGCGCGCTAAGTAACGCCCTATATATTTCGCGGCTCCCCGGGCATCTTTCATCCGCTGCTCCGCATTTACGTAGAACCCCTGCGGATAACGCTGGTATAGCTCATTCACCAGTCCCTTTATCCATTCTTCCTTCGGATACCATTTCATCATTAAATCCAGAAGTAGCTTCTGCCACGCTTTCCGCAAGTACTCATAGGAGATATACTCTACCTTTTTCCACTCCTTGTTCTGCTCTAGCGCACCTTCTGTGATTAATGTATGGATATGTGGGTTGAATTTTAAATCTCTTCCAAACGTATGAATCACTGTAATGACACCGACTTCATATTTCTTGCTCTTGTTTTTCCGCCGGTAATAATATTGAATGACCTTGGCCACTTGCTTACTCAGTTCATTTAACTTGTGTCGGTCTTGAAAAAATACCTTGCGCAATTCTTGCGGCACCGTAAATACCATGTGACGATGAGGTACATTTAGGATTCGCTCTTGCTGCTTTTCCGCCCATTCATCCGTATATTTCTTCCCACATCCATGACAAAAGCGGCTTTTACAGGTAAAGCAAATAAACACGGGCTCCGGTGCTCCCTTCGTGCATCCCTTGCACTCATATCTGGCATAGCCCATATCCCGTGTGCCACAGCGTATCGCTTTATTCACGGTTTCCGTGATGCTGCTATGAAGTCCTTTGGGCAAGTGATGTCCGTGCATTTCCATGAATCCATGAAAGTGATCTTTTAGAATCTGCCGGATGATTCCTCGTTTCTTCCACGTCTCCTGGTTCTTCACGTTCATCCCTCCTACCTTTTTCATCGGAGTTATCCACATTTTTTTGCATTGCATAATTTCAGAGTAAAGGGCTGGTGCAACCCAGCCCCTCCTCATCAAACCGTACGTGAGGTTTTCCCTCATACGGCTTTCCGATGTTCGTCATTCATGGGCATGCAGATTACAATAGCGTTTTTAGTCCATATTGGATGGTCAAATATTTAACTTCTGACCTGGACCTCATCCATCTCCCGCGTTGTCTCTTCTTCGCGTACCACCGGGTTAATCTTTGCAAAATATACCAATCCAGTTTCGCTAATCTCTTTTGGCTGTAGTTCGTGTAGTAATAATTTCTCCATCCTTGAATCTTTGGATTGAGCCATTCCACCTGTTCCGCCAACGTTCTTGAGCGCATGCTCGGAGGGGCTAATCTTTCTTTGACCACGCCTCGGATGCGCTCCTCTGCCTTTTTCGTTAGCCATTGCTGTGTGGTGTAATATACCTTCCCTTGGGAAGTTTCTGCTTTCGTTTTTCGATGGTGCATTCCTAAAAAGTCGAATCCTTCGTCTCCTGTCCACAGGCCTACAATGCGGGTTTTGGTCGGATGTAGAGTTAACTCCAGACGTTCCATGATTCTGCTTATGAGCTCATAGGCATGTTCGGCGTCCTTTTTCGTTTTACAGACTACGACGAAATCGTCTGCATACCTGGTCAGTTCCCCCAATCCACTTCCGTGTTTCTCCCATAGCCGGTCAAAGTAGTTCAAGTAGATATTCGCCAACAGCGGTGAGATGACGCCACCTTGTGGTGTCCCTAAATCGGAACGCCTCACGTTTCCTTCTTCCATAACTCCCGCCTGAAGCCATTTCCGTATTAACTTCAAGATTCTCCTGTCATTGATACGCATCTGTACCAGTTTCATGAGCTTCTCTTGATTAATGTTGTCGAAGTAACCTTGGATATCGACGTCGACTACCCAATTTCCTTTGCGGTTGCAGGCTTTCCGGATTCGTTCCAGCGCTCCTTTCGCACTTCGCTTCGGGCGAAATCCGAAGGATACTTCTTCGAAGTCTGCTTCGAAGATGGGCTCAATCACGAGTTTGGTTGCCATCTGTATGACTCGGTCGCGCACGGTGGGTATGCCCAGCGGCCTTGGCTTCCCGTCTTTCTTTGGGATATAGTGCCGCCGCACAGGCTGCGGATGGTAGCTGCCTTCTTTCAATTCTCGCTCACAGGTCTTAAGGAAGTTCGTTTCTCCTCGTTCCTCGATGTCTGCGAGCGTCACGGCATCTACTCCTGCTGCTCCCTTATTCGCTTTCACCCGTTTCCAGGCTTCACACAGCACATCCGGGCGGTAGACCTTGTCATACAGCGCATGAAATTTACGCTTCTTGTTCTCCTTGGCCGCATGACCTAGCTTTTCTTGGAGTTCTTGAACTTTTTCCTTTGGTGTCGTTAGCCCTTTGGCATTCACTCACTCGTACCTCCTCCAAAAGCATAAACAAAGCAGGGCTCCTTCCCTCCCTAAGGTTATGTTGTCCTTAGGTTCTTCGGTATTATGAGCCCCTCGGACTCCCTTCCCACAGACGGTTCATTTCATCTTTTGGACTTATAGAGCGTCTCTTTACGGGTTTCTAAAAAAAAAATTCCTCCCGTGTGGGGGAGGGTCTCCCCAGTTCACTGCGTCTTCTTTCCTTCCATGCCGATCCCCATACGCCGGAGGATTCTTCACTGCCGTTCCAAGTTCTCTGCAGCTTCCGTGGTCTTCACCCGTATAGGCGAGGCTCGACTTCCTCTCTCCCCCCTTGCGGGGCCTTTGTGACGACGCGGCAGGATTCACTTCATGTTACGGCCTAGCAGGTTGCTCGCCCTGTCTCTGACCGGACTTTTGTCGATGCGCTTCTACGCACAGATTTCGCCGTACGCAGGCATCCCAGCTACACGGGGGCTTGGCCCCTCCCGTGACCGGACTTTCACCGGCTAGAAGATACGTGCTTTCTGGGCACGCCCTAAACAACAAAAAAGCCATCACCGAATGGTGATGACTTTCGATTGGAATGAGCCATGAAGGACTCGAACCTTCGACACCCTGATTAAAAGTCAGGTGCTCTACCAACTGAGCTAATGGCTCATAAAAATGGTGGAGGCTGATGGATTCGAACCACCGAACACGTACGTGAGCAGATTTACAGTCTGATGCGTTTGGCCACTTCGCTAAGCCTCCGTAATATGGTGGCGCGGGACGGAATCGAACCGCCGACACAAGGATTTTCAGTCCTTTGCTCTACCGACTGAGCTACCGAGCCATAAAACAAACCATTAAAAACAAAAATGGCGGAACCGACGGGATTCGAACCCGCGATCTCCTGCGTGACAGGCAGGCATGTTAGGCCAACTACACCACGGTTCCGCATTTGTAATAAAATGGTGCCGGCGAGAGGACTTGAACCCCCAACCTACTGATTACAAGTCAGTTGCTCTACCAGTTGAGCTACACCGGCACGGTGTAAAGGTAAAATTAAAACATAAAGATGGTGGAGGCTGAGGGGTTCGAACCCCCGACCCTCTGCTTGTAAGGCAGATGCTCTCCCAGCTGAGCTAAGCCTCCAGGTATGTATGGTAGCGGCAGAGGGGATCGAACCCCCGACCTCACGGGTATGAACCGTACGCTCTAGCCAGCTGAGCTACGCCGCCACAATAACATAATTAATGGATTTAAGATGGCGGAGAGAGAGGGATTCGAACCCTCGCACCGCTTACGCAGTCTAACCCCTTAGCAGAGGGTCCCCTTATAGCCACTTGGGTATCTCTCCAATTGATATAGCCATGTAAATCCATACAGGAATTTGATTCCTGAAAACTGAATCCGAAACGAAATCTGCATTTTAGTTTTTTTGGATAAGCCCTCGACCGATTAGTATTGGTCAGCTCAACACGTTGCCGTGCTTCCACCTCCAACCTATCTACCTCGTCGTCTTCAAGGGGTCTTACATACTGGGAAATCTCATCTTGAGGGGGGCTTCACGCTTAGATGCTTTCAGCGCTTATCCCGTCCGTACGTAGCTACCCAGCCATGCTCCTGGCGGAACAACTGGTGCACCAGCGGTACGTCCATCCCGGTCCTCTCGTACTAAGGACAGCTCCTCTCAAATTTCCTACGCCCACGACAGATAGGGACCGAACTGTCTCACGACGTTCTGAACCCAGCTCGCGTACCGCTTTAATGGGCGAACAGCCCAACCCTTGGGACCTACTTCAGCCCCAGGATGCGATGAGCCGACATCGAGGTGCCAAACCTCCCCGTCGATGTGGACTCTTGGGGGAGATAAGCCTGTTATCCCCAGGGTAGCTTTTATCCGTTGAGCGATGGCCCTTCCATGCGGTACCACCGGATCACTAAGTCCGACTTTCGTCCCTGCTCGACTTGTAGGTCTCGCAGTCAAGCTCCCTTCTGCCTTTGCACTCTTCGAATGATTTCCAACCATTCTGAGGGAACCTTTGAACGCCTCCGTTACTCTTTAGGAGGCGACCGCCCCAGTCAAACTGCCCGCCTGACACGGTCCCCGTACCCGTTTAGGGTACCAGGTTAGAACCTAGATACGATCAGGGTGGTATCCCAACGGCGCCTCCACCGAAGCTTGCGCTCCGGCTTCTACGGCTCCCACCTATCCTGTACAGATCGTACCCAAATTCAATATCAAGCTGCAGTAAAGCTCCATGGGGTCTTTCCGTCTTGTCGCGGGTAACCTGCATCTTCACAGGTATTAAAATTTCACCGGATCTCTCGTTGAGACAGCGCCCAAGTCGTTACGCCATTCGTGCGGGTCAGAATTTACCTGACAAGGAATTTCGCTACCTTAGGACCGTTATAGTTACGGCCGCCGTTTACTGGGGCTTCGGTTCACAGCTTCGGAGTTGCCTCCTAACCGCTCCCCTTAACCTTCCAGCACCGGGCAGGCGTCAGCCCGTATACTTCGCCTTGCGGCTTCGCACAGACCTGTGTTTTTGCTAAACAGTCGCTTGGGCCTTTTCACTGCGGCCCCCTCGGGCTATTCACCCTACCGAGGCACCCCTTCTCCCGAAGTTACGGGGTCATTTTGCCGAGTTCCTTAACGAGAGTTCTTCCGCGCGCCTTAGAATTCTCTTCTCGCCTACCTGTGTCGGTTTGCGGTACGGGCACCTTCTCCTGGCTAGAGGCTTTTCTTGGCAGTGTGAGATCATGACCTTCGCTACTGTAATTTTCGCTCCCCATCACAGCCCAGCCTTACGGTGTGCGGATTTGCCTACACACCAGCCTCACTGCTTGGACGGACATCCATCAGTCCGCGTCACTACCCTCCTGCGTCACCCCATCGCTCGTAGCGGATTACGGTGGTACAGTAATTTCAAACTGTTGTCCTTCGACTACGCCTGTCGGCCTCGCCTTAGGTCCCGACTTACCCTGAGCGGACGAGCCTTCCTCAGGAAACCTTGGGCTTTCGGCGGATCAGATTCTCACTGATCTTTTCGTTACTCATACCGGCATTCTCACTTGTATGCAGTCCAGCGCTCCTTCCGGTCAACCTTCAATCTACATACAACGCTCCCCTACCCCTGATGCAAAGCATCAAGCCATAGCTTCGGTGGTGTGTTTAGCCCCGTTACATTTTCGGCGCAGAGTCACTCGACCAGTGAGCTATTACGCACTCTTTCAATGGTGGCTGCTTCTAAGCCAACATCCTGGTTGTCTGTGCAACTCCACATCCTTTCCCACTTAACACACACTTGGGGACCTTAGCTGATGGTCTGGGCTGTTTCCCTTTTGACAATGGATCTTAGCACTCACTGTCTGACTCCCGGCAAGAAGTCCATGGCATTCGGAGTTTGACTGAGCTTGGTAACCCTTGCGGGCCCCGCACCCAATCAGTGCTCTACCTCCACGACTCCATTCACCGAGGCTAGCCCTAAAGCTATTTCGGGGAGAACCAGCTATCTCCGAGTTCGATTGGAATTTCTCCGCTACCCCCACCTCATCCCCGCACTTTTCAACGTACGTGGGTTCGGGCCTCCAGTGCGTGTTACCGCACCTTCACCCTGGACAGGGGTAGATCACACGGTTTCGGGTCTACGTCCACATACTCAGTCGCCCTATTCAGACTCGCTTTCGCTGCGGCTCCGGCTTCTCACCTTAACCTTGCATGTTAAACGTAACTCGCCGGTTCATTCTACAAAAGGCACGCCATCACCCCTAAAATGGGCTCTGACTTCTTGTAAGCACACGGTTTCAGGTTCTCTTTCACTCCCCTTCCGGGGTGCTTTTCACCTTTCCCTCACGGTACTGTTTCACTATCGGTCGCCAGGTAGTATTTAGCCTTAGCAGATGGTCCTGCCGGATTCATACGGGGTTTCACGTGCCCCGCACTACTCGGGATCCGTCTCGGAGAGAAAGCTATTTGAGCTACAGGGCTTTTACCTCTATCGCGGGCCTTTCCAGACCTCTTCGCCTATACCTTTCCTTTGTAACTCCATGTGAGACGTCCCACAACCCCAAGGAGCAAGCTCCTTGGTTTAGGCTGTTCCGCGTTCGCTCGCCGCTACTGACGGAATCACTATTGTTTTCTCTTCCTCAGGGTACTTAGATGTTTCAGTTCCCCTGGTCTGCCTCTTCACACCCTATGAATTCAGGTGTGAGTGACTGCGAATTACCACAGCCGGGTTTCCCCATTCGGACACCCCCGGATCAAAGCTTGCTTACAGCTCCCCGAGGCAGTTTCGTTGTTCGCCACGTCCTTCGTCGGCTCCTGGCGCCTAGGCATCCTCCGTGTGCTCTTATTAGCTTAACCATCGCGTAGATAGTTTCGCTTGTTCGCTCCGCTTGAGTTCCGATCCTGTTCACTGCTTACGCAATTTACAAGGGGATCTCCACTCAAAAGTCGCTGCACAATCGAAAATCTTCGCTTCCAGCATACTAATAACTATTTCAACTTGTTCACACAAGTTTCAGCTAAAAGATGTTCTAAAACGCATTTTCGTTTCGATATCCAGTTTTCAAGGATCAAGTTCTTGCATATACTTTTTTGAAACAAGTTTGGTGGAGCCAAGCGGGATCGAACCGCTGACCTCCTGCTTGCAAGGCAGGCGCTCTCCCAGCTGAGCTATGGCCCCATACATTCACCCCAAAAAATGAGGTGCAGCTTCGAGGTTGATTCCGAGTACTTTCCGGGGACCCCTACTTACTTATGTTGTTATATGGTGGGCCTTGGTGGACTCGAACCACCGACCTCACCCTTATCAGAGGTGCGCTCTAACCAACTGAGCTAAAAGCCCATATAACATAGATAACATAAGGAAATCAATCAAGGGATTGATTGTCCGCTTGGCGGCGTCCTACTCTCCCAGGACCCTTCGGTCCAAGTACCATCGGCGCTGGAGGGCTTAACGGTCGTGTTCGGGATGGGTACGTGTGGAACCCCTCCGCTATCGCCACCAAACGTATACGAAAGAGACTTGCTCTTTCAAAACTGAACACGAGTGAGTGTTTGAACCCGAGGGTTCTAATGGAAGCTTACACTTCCGATTTGAATGTTCTCATTGCAGAGAACGATTCTCCATAGAAAGGAGGTGATCCAGCCGCACCTTCCGATACGGCTACCTTGTTACGACTTCACCCCAATCATCTACCCCACCTTCGGCGGCTGGCCCCCTTGCGGGTTACCCCACCGACTTCGGGTGTTGTAAACTCTCGTGGTGTGACGGGCGGTGTGTACAAGACCCGGGAACGTATTCACCGCGGCATGCTGATCCGCGATTACTAGCAATTCCGACTTCATGCAGGCGAGTTGCAGCCTGCAATCCGAACTGAGACCGGCTTTGCTGGGATTGGCTCCACCTCGCGGCTTCGCTTCCCGTTGTACCGGCCATTGTAGTACGTGTGTAGCCCAGGTCATAAGGGGCATGATGATTTGACGTCATCCCCACCTTCCTCCGGTTTGTCACCGGCAGTCACTCTAGAGTGCCCAGCCTTACCTGCTGGCAACTAAAGTCAAGGGTTGCGCTCGTTGCGGGACTTAACCCAACATCTCACGACACGAGCTGACGACAACCATGCACCACCTGTCTCAACTTTCCCCGAAGGGCACCTAATGCATCTCTGCTTCGTTAGTTGGATGTCAAGACCTGGTAAGGTTCTTCGCGTTGCTTCGAATTAAACCACATACTCCACTGCTTGTGCGGGTCCCCGTCAATTCCTTTGAGTTTCAGTCTTGCGACCGTACTCCCCAGGCGGAGTGCTTACTGTGTTAACTTCGGCACCAAGGGTATCGAAACCCCTAACACCTAGCACTCATCGTTTACGGCGTGGACTACCAGGGTATCTAATCCTGTTTGCTCCCCACGCTTTCGCGCCTCAGCGTCAGTTACAGCCCAGAAAGTCGCCTTCGCCACTGGTGTTCCTCCACATCTCTACGCATTTCACCGCTACACGTGGAATTCCACTTTCCTCTTCTGTACTCAAGCTGCCCAGTTTCCAGTGCGACCCCAGGTTGAGCCCAAGGTTTAAACACCAGACTTAAGCAGCCGCCTGCGCGCGCTTTACGCCCAATAATTCCGGACAACGCTTGCCCCCTACGTATTACCGCGGCTGCTGGCACGTAGTTAGCCGGGGCTTTCTTCTCAGGTACCGTCACTCCGGTAGCAGTTACTCTACCGGACGTTCTTCCCTGGCAACAGAGCTTTACGATCCGAAAACCTTCATCACTCACGCGGCGTTGCTCCGTCAGGCTTTCGCCCATTGCGGAAGATTCCCTACTGCTGCCTCCCGTAGGAGTCTGGGCCGTGTCTCAGTCCCAGTGTGGCCGTTCACCCTCTCAGGTCGGCTACGCATCGTCGCCTTGGTAGGCCGTTACCCCACCAACTAGCTAATGCGCCGCAGGCCCATCCTCTAGCAGCAGATTGCTCCGCCTTTCATCCTTATCCCAGGTGGGTTAAGGAATTATCCGGTATTAGCTACCGTTTCCGGTAGTTATCCCAGTCTAGAGGGTAGGTTGCCTACGTGTTACTCACCCGTCCGCCGCTAAGCTTATCCCGAAGGATAAACTCCGCTCGACTTGCATGTATTAGGCACGCCGCCAGCGTTCGTCCTGAGCCAGGATCAAACTCTCCAATTGGTATTGAAAAGAGCGATAGCTCATTTTGAAACATCTGACGAGAATTTGCATTCTCATTTTTGGATCTCACTTGCGTGAAATCCCACTCACTCGTTGTTCAGTTTTCAAAGATCAATGCCTTTCTCACTTCATCGTTGCTTGTCAGCAGCGACCTTTATAATATATCACAGCGCCTTCTTTTTAGTCAAGCGTTTTTTTAATTTAATTTTTCGCTTGGCTTATCGGCAAGCTATCATAGGATATCCTGTCCAAAGGGCCGAGACTTAATGTATCACAGATTCAGAACCCGCGTCAACCTTTAAAACAAAGTTAATTTCAAACCCATAAGCATCAGCACTCCCGGAAGACCAAGAACCGTTACAGCACCTATAGTGGCAGGGTTCAGGGGAATATATATATCCGTTAGCAAGCCCGAAAAATTCACTATATAAATGCCCAGCGCAGCCAGAAGGAGATGTGTACCGAAGAGGCTGAGCCAAGCCCAGCCCAATTTTTTTTTGAAAACAATAAGCAGTAATAAAAGTCCGGATAGAACCAGCACTGCCAGTGCGGCCATTCTTAACATGACAATCCTCCTTTTTTTCCACCAACGTTACTTAGAGCTGAGCGCGGTTAAGCCCCAGGCTTTTGGCATGCTTCAGATGGATCTGATATTTTCGCTCAGCGGCTTCCAGAATATAAATGGCATAGTCGATCTGATCCTGTCCCTTCGCCTCATCAAACATCAGATACGCCCTCTCCCACTCGGAGTGTGCCTGTTGAACTTCGAGGAACACGTTCCAATGATCATCGTCTATTCTTTTTTGTTCCCCGTCGGCCTGCCTCCTAATACTCCACCATCCCATTCCAGACTCCTCCTTATATGAACAAGTTCTGGGCATAATACTCAATCCTCACCCTCGTATATTCTCATTCATATCGAAACAGGGACAAACTTAGAACCAGTATGGCGGCAAAATAAGCGGGAATTTTCTGCACAGAATGTTCTCTGCCTTAAAAAAACATGAAATTCAGGAACAAAAACGGCTGTGCGGTCCTCCACGGGACAGCGCAGCCGTCTTGGTTCTAGCGTTACCTGGAGAACGACTCCCCATGAATCCTACGGCAACTCTTTAAGTGGAAAAAGGGACACTAATTTGCCGGAGTACCCTATCCTCGGGCAGATGAAGTGGAAAAAGGGACACTAATTCAGCCCATTTCGCCATTGGACCAGAAATGTGGCCCAATTAGATTTACTTTTTCCACTTCAATCTCAGAATTTCTTAATTTCCGGAAAAATAAGTTCCCTTTTTCCAACTAGCACCTGCGAAGAAGCCGGTAAAGACGGATCGCCCTATTCCTTCGCGTTCGATCCACAGCCGTTACGGACAGGAAAGCCGTTATGGAGAGAAGATTCGGCTATTCCGCAAGACTAACGGACTGAGATGCCTTTATTTCTCCCTTTCCCCTTGATTCCAGGCTCAATTGAACGTTATAACGTCTCCTCGGTCCGTAACCGCTGAAAAAACAAGATTTTTGGCAAAATAAGATCCCCTCTGTCCGCTGCAGTCCGCGGATGGAGCCCTATCCTCCTGCATCGCTTATATTCCTGTTAGGCTTCCAAGATATCCACATTTTTTTACACTGTATTACAGTTAAAGGGGGAAGTCAGTTTCCCCAAAACATATAAATTCTTATCATTCAAAAAAAAGGAGCCCCAAGGGGCTCCTTTGATGAAATGATATTGCGCCTGAACTGCTTAGAACAGCTCACGGCGGCCTTCGAGGGCCTTGGACAAGGTTACCTCATCCGCATACTCCAAATCGCCGCCTACAGGCAGTCCATGGGCTATCCTGGTGATTTTGATCTCGAAAGGCCGGACCAGGCGGGAGATATACATCGCTGTGGCTTCACCCTCAATATTGGGATTGGTGGCCATAATAAGCTCCTTCACTCTCTCATCACTCAGACGGGTCAGCAGCTCCTTCAAGCGGATATCATCCGGACCTATGCCTTCCATTGGTGAGATTGCCCCTTGCAGCACATGGTAATAGCCGTCGAATTCCTTGGTCCGTTCAATAGCCACCAGATCCTTGGAGTCCTGGACTACACAGATTACGGAGGCATCGCGGGTTTTGTCCTGACAGATCCGGCAGGGATCGGTATCCGTAATATTGCAGCAGACCGAGCAGTAATGAAGATTGCGTTTGACGCTGACCAGCGCCTTGGCAAAATCAATAACCTCGTCTTCCTTCATATTCAGCACATGAAAAGCAAGCCGGGTGGCTGACTTCGGACCAATTCCGGGCAAACGCGTAAAAGCTTCAATCAGCTTGGCTAGCGGTTCTGGATAATACAAATTAATGGTTCTCCTTTGGACTGGATGAAGTAAGGTCTAGAACAAGCCAGGGATCTTCATTCCTCCGGTAAATTTACCCATATCATTATTCGCCAGCTCTTCCGCTTGGGTGAGAGCATCATTTACCGCAGTAATCACTAGATCCTGCAGCATTTCGATATCATCGGGATCTACAGCCTCAGGCTTGATCTGGATCGAGAGCAGCTTTTTGTGGCCGTTGACTTGGACTGTTACCACACCGCCGCCGGATGATCCTTCAATGGTCTTGCTGCCCAGTTCCTCTTGGGCTTTGAGCATTTGCTCCTGCATTTTTTTGACCTGCTTCATCATTTGGTTCATATTGTTCATACATCGTCTCTCCTTTGGAATGCGCACTTGGCGCTGATAGGCTTAACTATTCTTTTATGACAACAAGGTCTTCCCCAAAGAGCTGGATCGCCTCGTCAATCCATGGTTCAGTCCGGGTATCCCCCGTTTCGTGTTCATGCTCCAATTGAAGTTCCTCTGTACTGGTCTGCGCAGCAGTTTTCGTTGCAGCCTCGTTCCAGTCGCGGAGCATCATCGTCACAAGCCGGTAAGGTTTGCCCAGACGGGCCGCAAATACGTTCTCAATTACCTGTCTGTTCGCAGGTTTCTCAGTGGTATCACGGTGAATTGTATTCTTAAAGGCAACCAGCACAGCGTCTTCCATAACAGCCACAGGCTCTCCGTCGACAAACCAGGCGTGAACCGTGACCTTCTCTTCCTTCACACCCTGCAGGACAACACTCCACTTTTTATACACTTCCGCAAAATCGGGGCTGTCCTTGCCCGCAATAAACTTATCCAGCTGCGGCGGCAGCTTGGAAGGAGAGGATACCCGCGGCGCAGGCGCCTGGGCAGGCTGTCTGCCTTGATTGCCCTGCTCTCCGCGTCCTCCACCGGACATGGCGCCGGACTGCATAGCCTGCTCCAGCTTCTTCTCCAAGGCAGCAATCTGCCGTTTGAGATGTTCCAGTTCACCGGAGTCCACAGCTGCAGCATTGCCGCCAACTACATGGGAAGAAGCCGCTTGCGGAGTAGTCCCGTGCGGGGAACCCTCTTGCTGCTGCAGGCTGCAGAGCTTCATCAGCGCTACTTCAAACAAGGTTTGCGGATGCGTAGCGTACTTCATCTCCCCCAGATAACGGGTCAGCGTCTCTACGATCAGAAACAGCCGGTCCCGGGTAAATGCCGCCGCCATATCACGGAAGTCCGCCGGATTCAGTACACGGTCCGTTAGTTGATCGGCTCCCGGCACCATCTTGATCATCAGTAAATCGCGGAAATAATACAGCAGGTTCTCCAGACATTTATCAGCACTCTTGCCTTCGTGCATAAGCTGCTCGACCAGCTCCAGAAGCAGTCCCATATCCCCTTCCAGAATGGCCGTAGCCAGGCGTGCAAATTGTTCGGAGGGAATCCCTCCGGTCATGCCCAGCACTTGTTGATAGGTGACTTGGCCATCTGTAAAGGAAGAAATCTGGTCCAGTATACTGAGCGCATCGCGCATCCCGCCATCGGAAAGGCGGGCAATATACTGCAGCGCATCTGAGTCCGCCGAAATCCCTTCCTTCTGGCAGATCGCTGTTAAGTGAGCTGTCTGCTCTTCCAGTGACACCCGGCGAAAATCAAAACGCTGGCAGCGGGAAATAATCGTTGCCGGCAATTTATGCGGTTCTGTGGTCGCCAGAATAAACATCACATGCGGAGGCGGCTCCTCCAGCGTCTTCAGCAGCGCATTAAAAGCTTCTGTAGTCAGCATATGCACTTCATCAATAATATACACTTTACGGCGAACTTCGGTAGGCGCATATTTCACCTTGTCCCGGAGATCACGTATCTCTTCAACGCCCCGGTTCGACGCTGCGTCAATTTCCTGCACATCCATGACATTCCCCGCGGTGATCCGCAGACAGGATGGGCATTCATTGCATGGCTCAGCGCCTTCACTGCGCTCGCAATTGACAGCTTTGGCGAGCACTTTGGCGGCACTTGTCTTGCCTGTACCCCGCGGTCCGCTGAACAGATAGGCATGCGAAACCCGCTGTTCACGAATTGCATTCTGCAGCGTCTGAATAATGTGCTGTTGTCCTACCATGTCATGAAACGACTGCGGCCGCCAGGCACGATACAGCGCGATATGTTCCACTATGCATTACCCTCTCTTAAGCTGCCGCTTTCGGCAATTTGTCGCTAATTTATTATACTATATACACCAGACTTTGACCAAAAACAAAAAAGCATCTCCGCCTGTGGCAAAGATACTGTTATGGATAATATGTAAAACCGCGCACCTGTTATTGATGGCTGCGATCCAAGCGGCAACCCTACAACACTGCTCGGGCTAGGCCACCCTCCGGCACAAGAGTAAACTTACTTATGGCTGCTTCCTTCCGGACCTGACCAGGTTCATAAGCACTCATTGCGGAGGACCCAACCGTCAACACAGCCCGTAGGAACCAAGGCCTCACATCGACAGCACCTCTAACAGGAATTCAACCTCGCTACAGCGGATTGCGAGTTACAGGGCACCGCTACCTCCCCGTCTAGCACGGCGAAGATAAGTATAGCCTACGTGCGGGCAAAAATCAACTCCAGATAAAGGATAAGCCCCCGGCATAATATCCGGGGGCCGGTATGATCCATAACTGCTAAAGTGCAACTGGTTTAGATACCATATTTTTTCTTAAATTTATCAACACGGCCACCGGCATCCATGAACTTCTGCTTGCCCGTGAAGAACGGGTGGCAGCTGGAGCAAATTTCGACACGCAGCTCTGCCTTTACAGAACCGGTCTCGAAGGTATTGCCACACGCACAGGTTACCTTGGTTACATTGTACTTGGGTTGAATTGCTGATTGCATATAAACCTCACCTCTCGTGCCCTAAGCCTCATGCGGGCCTAGAGTTATTAAAATATCTAAGCGGTATTTTAGCACGAAAGGATAGACTCTGCAATATGTCTGTATCCCGCTTATTTATGCTAGATTTTCACCCGCCGCTGCTTGGCCCGGGCCAAATCTGCAGGCGGCACATGGGTATACGAACCTATGACAACATCCGGAAGCTCTTCACGGAAAATCTCCAGCATCGTCTTCATTCCCAGAATCTCTCCTTGAGCCGGGGGTATTAATTCCAGGTAGCTCTCCGGGTCAATATTGAGGTTGCGCATTTGTATCAGCTTCAGGTCTGTACGTCTAACGAATTCCACCATCGCCTCAATCTCTTCTTCGCGGTCCGTGACCCCCGGAAAGATCAGGTAATTGATTGATGTATACACACCCTGTGAAGCTGCGTATTTCAGAGACTTCTCGACATTAGCTAACGTATAGCCACGCGGTTTGTAATAAGCATTATAGTGGTCATCCAGCGCGCTGATTGTACTGACACGCATTAAATCCAGTCCGGCATCAACGATGCCGCGAATATGATCGCTTAGGCCGGCATTCGTATTAATGTTGATGTAGCCCATATCTGTAATGGACCGGACTTCACGAATCGCCTCGATAATAAGCTTTGCTTGAGTAGACGGTTCACCTTCACAGCCCTGGCCGAAGCTGATTATGGACTGGGGCGTTTTCAGATGCTCCAGCATTACCTCTGAAATCTCATTCACCGTAGGGCGAAAGTTCATTCGTGTCTGCGGCGATACAAAGCCGCTGTCGTCCGGCTGTTCGGAAATACAGCCGAAGCATCCGGCATTGCAGGAATAGGAAACAGGAACCGCTCCTTCCCACCGCCCCAAAAAGGTGTTGGAGGAGGTCAGACATTCGTAGCCAAGTGCACAATTGGAAAGGTGGCCGTAAAGACGGTTCCCCGGGTACTTGGCAGTTAAACTGCCCACTCCAGCTTCAACATCCTCCCGATCACAATTAAGCGGATTCCACTGCTCGGGATCATCCGTAAGATCCGCAGCCACGTAAAAGCCGCCATCTTTCCACACTACTGCGGAATAGCCGAAAAGTGGAAGCTTATACGACTTGTCTGTCTTGACGTAGCCGGGAAGACACAGACGGGTAAAGCCTTGCGGCAGCAATGCTCCCACCGCCTGCGATCCTTCCGGCAACGGCAGCATTTCACCTGTCTTAGGGTTCATGCCCACTGCGCGCGTATTAGGCAACCCTACCAGGGTGGCCCCTTCAGGCAGCGGTATTAACTCTTCCTCCAGCATCTCAACAATCATATCCCCGCTGCGGGCCAAACCGTACAGCTCGGAATGATCATATACGTTTCCTTGTTCGTCGGCATATACCAAATACATGTTAGTCTCCTCTTATTCTCGTTCTCAGGTGGTGGGCACTGAAGGCGTCTTCGGCCGGGATGTCCGGCGTGCGGACGAGCCGCTGTTCGAGGTTCCGCCATTGCTTGCCGTTCCGCTTGGAGACGAAGATTCCTTATTCCCCGCAACATCAAAGGAGGCCAGGAATTCGGCATTCGTCTTGCTGTCACGCAGCTTTTTCAGGAAGCCTTCCACAAAATCGTAGGACTCGTTCATATTTTTGCGAATTGCCCAGATGGTGTCCAGCTCTTCCTTGCTCAGCAGCACCTCTTCGCGGCGCGTGCCGGAACGGCGGATATCAATGGCCGGGAAGATGCGGCGTTCTGCCAGCTTGCGGTCCAAATGAAGCTCCATGTTCCCTGTACCTTTAAATTCTTCATAAATAATATCATCCATCCGTGAACCGGTATCAATAAGCGCCGTTGCGAGTATGGTGAGGCTTCCGCCTTCCTCCACATTCCGCGCAGACCCAAAAAACCGTTTGGGGCGATGGAATGCCGCCGGATCAATACCGCCGCTCAGTGTGCGCCCGGATGGAGGCACAACCAAGTTGTAGGCACGCGCGAGCCGGGTAATACTATCCAGCAAAATGACAACATCCTTCTTATGCTCTACTAAACGCAAAGCCCGCTGCAGTACAAGCTCGGCTACCTTGATATGGTTCTCTGGAAGCTCATCAAAGGTAGATGCCACAACTTCGCCCTTCACAGAACGCTGCATATCCGTTACTTCCTCGGGACGTTCATCAATCAGCAATACGAACAGAGCAATTTCAGGATTGTTAGTGGAAATGCTGTTGGCAATTTCTTTTAGGAGGAGCGTTTTCCCTGCTTTGGGAGGTGCTACAATCAAACCGCGCTGCCCCAGACCAACAGGAGCAAGCAAATCCATAATTCGGGTAGACAATTGTGTAGGGGATGTTTCAAGCGGCAGCTTATCTTGCGGATAAAGAGGTGTCAGCGCCGGAAAATGCAAACGCTCTGCTGCACTGGCAGGATTCTCGCCGTTGACGGCGTTGACTTGAAGCAATCCGAAGTAGCGTTCATTCTCTTTGGGAGTGCGGCATTTGCCGGATACGAGATCGCCGCTTCTAAGATCGAACTTGCGAATCTGGGAAGCCGATATATAAATATCTTCCGCGCTGGGCAAGTAGTTAATCGGCCTTAGAAAACCATAGCCCTCAGGCAAAATTTCGAGCACACCTTCCATAAACATGAGCCCGCTCTGTTCCGCCTGAGCCCGGAGGATGGCAAAAATCAGCTCCCGTTTTTTTAGCGTCCCGTAGTATGGAATCTGGTATTTTTTCGCCAGCTTATACAAATCGGTCAGCTTCATTTCTTCCAAATCGGAAATTTGAAGATCCATGTAATAACCACCTATTCAATTTTTATAATAATAAGTTCTTCTAGCAAGATAGACGGGAAAATAGAAGTCTATTAAATTGCTTATTAGGATAGCATTACCCAATTTGGAAGGGAATATGCAGGCCGGGAGCAAAAAAACACCCCTTCCACACCATCGGATTATCCTAAACTATTCGTTCTCGCGCCATACGTCGGCTCCCAAATTACGCAAGTTGCTGACCAGATTGTCGTAACCACGGTCGATAAATTCCACACCGGTAACCTCGGTAATTCCTTCCTCCACCGTAAGTCCGGCAATCACAAGCGCTGCGCCTGCACGCAGATCGGCAGCTTTGACCTTCGCAGCATTCAGCCTGCTTCCCTCAATAATGGCGGAACGTCCTTCGACACGGATTTTGGCGCCCATACGCACCAGTTCCGGCACATGCTTAAACCGGTTGCTGTATACAAAATCACTGAGCACACTGACCCCTTCTGCCTGGGTAAGCATACTTGTCATTGGGGATTGCAAATCGGTGGCAAATCCGGGGTATATCAGTGCTTTTACATCAGCATGCTCGTATTTGCCCTGGCCGATGACCCGGATGCTCTCATCCAGTTCTTCAATATTCACGCCCATCTCCAGGAGCTTGGCCGTCAGCGCCTCCAAATGCTTCGGGATCACATTATCTATCAATACATTGCCGCGCGTAGCTGCAGCAGCAATCATATATGTTCCAGCTTGAATACGGTCGGGAATGATGGAATGACGGCAGCCGTGCATTTCCGTGACCCCTTCGATCCGGATCGTTTCAGTTCCCGCGCCCTTAATAACAGCGCCCATGGAGTTCAAGAGGGTTGCTACATCTATAATCTCAGGCTCTTTAGCCGCATTTTCAATAATTGTTGAGCCCTTGGCGCGTGAAGCCGCAAGCATAATGTTAATAGTGGCACCTACGCTGGATACGTCCAGATAGATTTTGGCGCCGCGCAGTTCCTTGGCATACAAGTGAATAGAGCCATGATCGTTGGTGACAGTCGCACCCAGCGCTTCAAAGCCCTTAATGTGCTGGTCAATCGGACGGGGTTCAAAATTGCAGCCCCCGGGAAGACCAATCGTTGCCTCCTTAAATCTTCCAAGAAGCGCTCCCATCATATAATACGAGGCCCGGAGTTTCTTCACCGGTCCGTTAGGCATTGGAATGGATACGATACGGGAGGGATTAATTCTCATCTGGCTGCCTGTCCAGGAAACCGTGGCTCCAAGCTCTTCCAGAATTTCGGAGTATACAGCTACATCGCTAAGGGACGGCAAGTTATCCAGAACAACTTCAGACTCGGCCAAAATCGCCGCAGGAATAAGCGCAATCGCACTATTCTTCGCTCCACTGATGGTGACAACGCCTTCTAAAGGACGTCCACCGCCAATCATTAATTTTTCCATAAATTTATCCGGTTCCCCCTACGTGTATTGCAGCTTGCCCTGGCAATACCTGCTGTGGCTTTGTTGGCAATGAAGTTAGAAACGGCTGCGCCGCCCTTACAACAAGGACGGCGCCCGTTTCCGCAAGCAAATACAAGGACAGGTTACCGCCGTAAGCGAATAACTCCTTATATTAAATGGAAAGACACCGGCTAGGCGGTGCTCTCCACATATAATCTATTCAGCTGGACGACATTACAGTAATCTGTTGTTGCAAACAGGTGGAGAGGTACAGAGACAGCCCTAAGTAAGCCTGTCCGCTTTCCTCTGAATGGATTAGGCTTTGTTGCTGGAGCCGAACTCGCGGATTTTGCCGATAACGGTCTGTTTGATAGCTTCGCGGCCTGGTGCGATGAATGTACGCGGATCGTAAGCATCCGGTTTTGCAGCCAGCACTTCGCGAACAACCTTAGCAAATGCGATCTGGTTCTCAGTGTTTACGTTGATTTTGGAAGTACCCAGGGAGATGGATTTCTTGATGTCATGCTCTGGAATACCAGTTCCGCCGTGCAGAACCAATGGAAGTTTAACCGCATCACGGATTTCTTCCATTTCTTTGAACCCAAGGTTAGGCTCGCCATGGTAAGGGCCATGTACGGAACCAAGCGCAGGAGCCAAGGTATCGATGCCTGTTTCTTTGACGATACGCACGCATTCGTTCAGGTCCGCATACTGAATGCCGCCGATAACGTCATCTTCCTGTCCGCCGACAGTACCCACTTCAGCTTCTACAGAAACACCTTTTGCATGAGCATAATCTACAACTTTTTTGGTCATTTCGATATTCTCATCAATTGGGTGATGGGAACCGTCGATCATTACAGATGTGAATCCGGCATCAATCGCTTCTTTACATTTGTCAAAGCTGGAACCGTGATCCAGGTGAATGGCAACCGGTACAGTGATCTTCATGTCATGGATAAGACCTTCAACCATCTTCACAACGGTGTAGAATCCGCCCATGTGACGGGCTGCGCCTTCGGATACGCCAAGGATTACTGGTGACTTCTCTTCTTCTGCGGCACCAAGAATCGCTTGAGTCCACTCCAGGTTGTTGATGTTGTACTGGCCTACTGCGTATTTTCCTTGTAGTGCTTTGTTTAACATGTCTGTCATCGATACTAATGGCATGGTTTCAATCCTCCTAAAATATTGGGTTGCTTATATAAGCCGACATCACATACAGGCCTATTATAGCACATCCTGTGTCAAATACTAAATAGGATACACAAAAAAATGTCCCGCCGGGACGATATTCGGCCAACCCATACTTCAGGCAGATTAATCCTCTCTAGAATATCCATAACAGAACATTCCCAAACTACTTAGCTGCATTGGTCTATAGACTTATTGTTAAGGTGCATGTTCACAGCTATCCGCATCTCATCGATGTCAAACGGCTTAGTAAAATGCATTAGCGCTCCCAGCTTGGTCGCCTCCTTAATCATATCCAGTTCACCGTAAGCTGTCATCATAATGACCTTGATAGCCGGATTGATCTCCTTCAAATGCTTCAGGATCTCAAGTCCGTCCATCCCCGGAATTTTCATATCGAGCAAGACCAGGTCGGGCGATTCGCTGCGGACAATGTCCAATGCCAGTTTTCCGTTAGCGGCTTGAAATGTGGCATACCCTTCACTATTAAATACTTCCATGAGGAGAATTCGGATTCCGTTCTGATCATCGACAATTAACACTTTTTTCTTTTCCATACCATACCCTCCCAGAATTTGAAGCAGATTGTCCATACCGCGCGCACGTACAGTTAATGACCCCTTCACAAAACAAGTCTATACGAAACCTATTATTCGTTCCTTATAGTCAAAATCCTGCTAATTGGTTAAAATGCGTAAATCTATGTCATTTTATGGACTGGAACCAGTCAGCGATAAGGAGACATTTCATGCTCAAAATGGGGGTACCAGAGGATGATTTGTGGCGTGAAACCTATAAACCCTCGTATTTTAAAGAAAGCCTCCAGGGCGGAGGCTCGGCAGGACAAATTTACAGGTCTTTGGATTACAATTGTTCGGAATGAGTCAGCGACGCTTTGACAAATTCACGGAAAAGCGGCTGCGGACGGTTCGGACGGGAGGTAAACTCTGGATGGAACTGTACCGAGAGGAACCACGGATGGCCCGGAAGCTCGACGATCTCCACCAGACGGCCATCCGGAGAGGTTCCGGAGATTACGAGGCCGGCTTTTTCAATCTCATCACGGTAGGCGTTGTTGAACTCATACCGGTGACGGTGGCGTTCATATACCAATTCATCATCGTAGCAGGACATTGCCAGTGATTCAGGAAGAAGCTTACATGGGTAAAGACCAAGACGCATAGTTCCGCCCATGTCTTCGATATCCTTCTGCTCCGGCAGCAGGTCAATCAGCGGGTGCAGTGTAGCCGGATCAATCTCCGAGCTGTTCGCACCTGCCAGTCCCAGAATGGAACGGCCGTATTCAATAACGGAAACCTGCATCCCAAGGCAGATACCGAAGAACGGAATGGATTGTTCACGGGCATAACGAATGGCAGAAATCTTGCCTTCGATCCCCCGGTCCCCGAAGCCGCCTGGAACGAGAATGCCGCCGATGCCGCCCAGCAATTCGCCGACATTCTCGTCGGTAACAAGCTCAGCATCCACCCAGCGGACCTTCACCTCGGCATTGGCCGCAAAGCCGGCATGCGAAAGGGACTCCACTACACTCAAATAAGCATCATGCAGGGCTACATATTTACCGACGATGGCGATTTCAACCGTGCGCTCCAGCTTCTGGATCCGGCCCAGCATATTTTCCCATTCGCGCATATCCGGAGCAGGTGTCGTCAGCTTCAAATGATTGACTACAATTTCGTCCAGCCCTTCATCCCGAAGGTTGAGCGGCACTTCATACAAGGTCGATGCATCGCGGCATTCCACCACTGCATTGGCATCGATATCGCAGAACAGGGCGATTTTGGCCTTCATGTCATCAGAAAGCGCATATTCCGTGCGGCAGACAATGACATTCGGCTGAATCCCGATACTGCGCAGTTCCTTGACGCTGTGCTGAGTCGGTTTGGTTTTAACTTCTCCGGCAGCCTTGATATACGGAATCAGGGTGACATGAATGTACATCACATTCTCACGGCCGATGTCACTTTTGATCTGACGGATTGCTTCCAGAAACGGCAAGCTCTCGATATCGCCCACGGTACCGCCGATTTCGGTAATCACTACATCGGACCCGGTTTCACGTCCAGCGCGGAATACGCGTTCCTTGATCTCGTTCGTGATATGCGGAATCACTTGAACCGTGCCGCCCAAATATTCCCCGCGGCGCTCTTTGCTGATGACCGAGGAATAGATCTTGCCAGTAGTCACGTTGCTGTTCTTCGAGAGATTGATGTCAATAAACCGTTCATAGTGCCCAAGGTCCAGGTCAGTTTCCGCCCCATCGTCGGTTACGAACACTTCGCCATGCTGATAAGGACTCATGGTTCCAGGGTCTACATTAATATAAGGATCGAATTTTTGAATCGTCACCTTCAAACCTCTGTTCTTGAGCAGCCTGCCCAGGGAAGCGGCGGTAATCCCTTTGCCCAGGGAAGACACGACACCACCCGTTACAAAAATATACTTTGTCACTGTATAACCCTCCTAAATAAAGTCCAGAAATTCAGGCGACGCTTGGTGTTTATCGTACCCTTTTTTCCATTATCAAAACAGGGAACCCACAAGTTACTTCTTAAATAGATCCCGGAAAAACCCTCCAAAAAAAACAAAAAAGTGACACCCGTAGAACCGGGGCACTTTTTATTTTTGAAAACAATATTAACTTTCATTATAAGCCCATGCAATAGTTTACTCTGACGATCCCACCCATGTCAAGGGAGGAATTTCGCCTGATTGCAATCTATTCTAATAGTTGTCGTTCTCGTCCTCATCATCGGCATCTTCATCGTCGCCGTCTTCGGAATCCTCATCATCCACGTCGTCTTCGTCGATGTCATCTTCGTCGATTACAACATCTTCGTCAACTTCTTCTTCGCTGTCGTCGTCGGAATAGAGGTCGTCACGATCTTCATCGATAGCGTCGAAATCCTCTTCTTCTGCTGCGTAGTTATCTTCCTCTTCTGCGAAGTCGTCATCCTCCAGATCGTCATCCTCGTCATTGATAATACGCGGACGTTTGGAGTTGCCGACCGGGTCATCGGAGCGTTCCAGCGGATACCAGCGTTTCAATCCCCACAGGTTGGTTCCGACGCAGGCAAACCGCCCGTCAATGTTGATCTCGGTATATAACTGTGCAATAGTATCGTTCGTTTGTTCTTCTGTCATCCCGCGCAGCTTGGCCACTTCGACCATCAGGTCACGGTAATAATAGGGTGTATTGGCTGCTTTGAGCACCAGAAAAGCCAGGTCCACCATCGGCATTTCTTTTACTTTCTCGGGGTCCAGCTTTAAATTGAGTGGCGTACTCACTAAAGGACACTTCCTCTCACGCTTTGTTCACATTACCGTTAATTTCTATTCCATAATATCCATTAACAAAACTAAGTAAAACCTATTTGGCAGCAAATTGCAAGTCAAAACCGTCCTGCAGAATTATGTATTCCCAGACTTCCCGGAAAACCCGTTCCTTCCTCTCATTAAAAAGGCGGAGGTACTCCCTCCGCGCATGACTGTATCCACGCCAAGGATCGGCTCCTTACGGGATGTTGCAAAGAGAACCCTGCGGCCCTCTTCCGTTTATTTTATGTTAAGGTCCGCTTTTTGACACGATGGGCAGCCCATTTCGCCAAAAAAGGGCAAGTTCCCATTCGGACGTCCGCCTCCTTTCATACAATATGTCAGCACGGCACCGAGGAGGGGACGGCGTAACTTATGGATTACTACAGATTTTGGCAGATACTGCTTAATGAGATATCGGCTGCCCCCAAAAATGCCGACCGGCGCATCGTTACCTTCAAAGATGCCCGCCAGTATGCCGGAGCGCTGTCAGAGTGGAAATCGCTGAAGGCGAAAACACCGGGACTGCGGCGAGTGCAGATGTCCCCGCTGATCCGGGCATTTTTTGTGCCTGCTGCCGGAGCAGGTAAGCTGCTCCAAACCTTTGAAGATGCCCTGTGTATCGAAGAGGATGCACGGATACAAGTCCACGCGGCGGCCCCTGAAAAATCGGGCGCCTCCTTAATGCCCTGGGGCGTTAAAGCGATTCATGCCCCGCAGGCCTGGTCCAGATCCACCGGGGTGCACGTGAAAATCGGTGTCATTGATACAGGGGCCGACTACCGGCATCCGGATCTCAAGCATTCGCTGGCCTCCGGCGTGAACCTGCTGTACCGCGGCATGCTCCCTTTCGATGACAATGGACACGGCACCCATATCGCCGGAACGCTGGCAGCGGCCGGCGGCACCCGCGGCATGATGGGTGTGGCGCCACGGGCGCAGCTGTATCCGGTCAAGGCTTTTGACCATAACGGCTCGGCTTATGTGTCCGATATTGTGCTGGGCATCGACTGGTGCGTACAGAACAGGATCGATATTATTAATATGAGCTTCGGCATGAAGACCCGAAGCAAAGCCCTTCACGATGTGGTGATCAAGGCCTACCGGGCCGGGATCGCCATCATCGCTTCCTCCGGCAACGACGGCAAACGCGGCGGGGATTATCCCGCCCGCTACCCCGAGACGATCGCCGTCGGCGCCTTGGACCGAAGGCACCGCGTCGCGGCCTTCAGCAACCGCGGTCCGTATATTGATGTATACGGACCCGGGGAAAGCGTGACCTCCTGCTGGCTGAAGGAGGGCTACAAAGAGATGAGCGGCACCTCCATGGCGACCTCGCATGTCACGGGAGCCGCCGCCTTGCTGCTCGCGCTGCGCCCGGGGCTCTCGCCACGGGAGCTGAAGCTGCTCCTGCGCCGCACGGCCTCGCCGGTGCGGCTGCGCAAGGGCCAGCGCCGCGCAGCCTTGGGCGGCGGCGCGGCCGATGCCCTGCGCCTGCTGCGGGCAGGCGCGCGGGCGAAGCGGGCCGCCGCTGCGAAGGCATAGCGGCGGCGGCACTTGGGCCGCGGGCGGCCATCCGGACGCGGCCTGCGGACCACGGCGGACCCGACGGGCCGTGGGCGGGCGCGTCGGGCCGGATGGGCCGCCGCGGCGGCGGCCTGCGGCGGGCCGCTGGGCGGTTGCGCTGGGCCGCGTCGGGCCGCAGGCAGCTTTGACCGGACTGCCGGAGGTAGGCCCGGCACTTGGGTTCCTCTGCGAACTCAATGAGTTCCCTTCACGATTTATCCGCCGCTGATGCGGACAGGAAATCCGTTAATCGGGGGAATTCGTCCATTCAGCAGGACAAGCGGACTGCGATCTGAATCCGCCCGAAAATCGGACTTTTTCGCAAAATAAGGTATTCTCTGTCCGCTTCATTCTTCATTTGCTGATGGGCCCGATTCTCCTGAGCCGCCTATATCATCTGAAGCTTCCGAGCATTTTGTAGCTTGTACAATATCCTAAACAAAACCAAAGCTCCGCCCCAAACACACGGGGCGGAGCTTTTGGTACGAAGCCGGACGGTTACATCCGGTCCGGTGCGGTAACACCAACGAGGCGCAGCACGTTGGCGATTGTGGTCCGCGCCGCGCCCAGCAGGGCAAGTCGGGCCAGGGTCTGGGCGGCATCTTCGGTGATGACGCGCTCCGCTTTGTAGTAGCTGTGGAACAGCGAAGCCAGATCGTACACATAGCGGATCAGGCGGTGCGGTGCATAGCTGCTTGCGGCTATCCCGATCTCCGCCGGCAATTCGCCGATTTTGCGCAGAAGGGCATATTCATGTTCAGCGGTGAGCTTGGCATAATCGATTTCGGCAACATCCGGAAGCACAATCCCCTGCTCCTCCGCCTGGCGGAAAATACTGCAGATCCGCGCATGCGCGTACTGCACATAGAAAACAGGATTTTCATTGGAAGTGGAAATAGCCAGATCCATATCGAAGTCCAGATGTGAATCCATGCTGCGCATGGTGAAGAAATAGCGGATGGCGTCGATTCCGACTTCGTCCATCAGGTCTTCCATCGTAACCGCTTTGCCCGTGCGTTTGGACATTTTGACCTTTTCGCCGTTCTGGAAGAGACTGACCATTTGGGCAATCAGCACAACCAGCTTTTCCGGATCATTGCCAAGCGCCGACATGGCCGCCTTCATCCGGGGAATATAGCCGTGGTGGTCGGCGCCCCAGATGTTGATCATTGTATCGTAGCCCCGGCCATATTTGTCGTTGTGATAAGCGATATCCGGCGTCAGGTAGGTGTAGGTCCCATCATTCTTAATCAGCACGCGGTCCTTGTCGTCGCCGTATTTGGTCGTTTGCAGCCAGGTGGCCCCATCTTGCTCGTAGACTTCGCCGCGCTCGCGCAGCTCATCCAGGGAACGCAGCACTTCACCGTTCTCGTACAGCGAGGTTTCGCTGAACCAGATATCGAAGCCTACGCGGAAGCGGGTGAGGTCGCGTTTGATTTTGTCCAGCTCCTTGGTGAGACCATAGGTGCGGAAGAATGCCGCCCGGTCGCCCGGTGTCATGGACAGCAGAGCGTCGCCTTTTTCAGCCACCAGCTCTTTGGCAAAACCCTTGATGTCTTCCCCGTGATAGCCGTCCTCCGGCATTTCCGCCGGCTGTCCCAGCTCCTGAAGGTAACGGGCTTCGATGGATTTGCACAGGTTGGCGACCTGGTTCCCGGCATCATTGATGTAATACTCGCGGGTTACCTCGTAGCCGGCAAAATCCAGCACGTTGCAGAGCGCGTCGCCGACAGCTGCCCCGCGGGCATGCCCCAGATGAAGGCTGCCGGTAGGATTGGCGCTGACAAATTCCATTTCGACCCTTTGGCCCTGGCCTGCATCGATGCGGCCATAATTGTCACCCTGTTCGGCTACGAGAGCGATCACCGGGTAGAGGTAGCTTTTGGACAGCGTAAAGTTGATGAAGCCCGGTCCGGCAATTTCAGCCTTTTCAATAGAAGCAGCGTTCTTGTCCAGATGCCCGATAATCGCTTCAGCAATCTGACGCGGATTACGTTTGGCAATCTTGGTGAGCTGCATCGCAGCATTGGTTGCCAGGTCCCCGTGGGCTTTGTCTTTCGGCACCTCCAGCACAATGGCCGGAAGCTCCTCTCTAGTAACCAGGCCAGCGGCGATAATAGCCCCAGCCACCGCTTCCCTCAACCGTTCATTGGCTAACCGAAGCGGGTTTTGACTTTGTGTCATGATTGTGGTTCCTCCTGTATATGCAAACTTATAGCGAACTGTCCAGATAATTCCCCGTACACGTAGAGATCATATTCCCACGCAACCGCAAGCGATTTTCCAGCGCGCTTCACGTCCAGCTTCCGGGTGTCTGTGGAGAGATTAAACTGTGTATAAGGCGAGCGGTAGAATCCCGGCAGACGTTGTCCCGGCTCAAAGGACTGCTCTGACTGGACGCCGCCGTGACGGATCAGCTTGAGCCCGTTGTCTGTAATCTTCACGGTGGTGCGGACGGAAACCGCCTCGTCCTTGGGTCCTGGCTGCGTTTCTTCATAACGGAGATAGAGCTGATTGCCTCTGGTGATAACTTCGCCTGCTGCGCGCACCACGTTCCGTTCTCCGCCCTGCACGCTCTCCAGTGTTACGGATACGCCGTATTTGTCGGACTCTGATTCAGTCATCACACGTTCCTCGCTTGTTCATACTTATATTCATCTAAGGCATATTCGCTTTCCCATTGTACACTATATCCAGATCGGGAGGGCAATTCAATGGCTTTCGCCTCTAAAAATAATCACAACGGCAGCAGCGACACTGCGTCCCTGCCCTTAAGCTGCTCTACCATAGATGTCCAGGCCTCAGGCTTATCCGCCAGCACTGCGTAATAACGGGTCAGAAAACCGGCAACCAAAGCCGCCTCTATCTGCTCCAAATTCTCATCGCCGGGCATAAAACAAAGATCCAGACCCGCTACCGCCTCACCGTCCCCCTGCCATGAAGGATGAACATATGGGAAGTCGAGACGCTTATAGCCCAGATGCGACAGCACCTCGCGGCGGACAAACGGGTCCATGGGCTTAATGCCGCCAAAAGCATGCTCTACCCGGTACGGGTCGTAAATCTCGGCAAACATGCCAAACAGCTCCTTGCCGTTGTCAGCCGCCAGCTTCTGCAGGTCTTTCAGACGGTGCTGCGCCAGAAAGCGGCCGACTCCCAGGCCCTCACGGCCTATAATCGTGAAATCGGTCATGGCCACATTCCAGTCGCTGTAGTAACGGTATTCCGTGGTGCCAACAACCGAACCCTCATGCACCGCAGCAAACACACGGATGCCGGGATCTTCCAGCGGCTCCTTCCATAAGCTGTATTCAAGCACTTCCTCGGGAGGGAACACTTCTGACAACAGGTTATGCACTTGTCTGAACAAAGGGTCAGCGACACTGGTAATTCTGCTATACTCCATACTCAAATATCTCCTCCGCTTCTGAACTAAACACTTCATTACTTATAGAAAAGGATTCCGCCACTCCATGAGTGCAGCGTAATTGCCCGACTCCTCATCTTCCAGATAATCAGCCACTACCCCGACCGGCGACCGGCCGCAGCGCAGCAGGAAAGTAATCACCGGATCAGACCACTTCCCGGCCACCACTCCGGCCAGATACTCCTCCGCTGACATCCTGGAGGCCTGCAGATGATAGCCGGGCATCCGGCCCGCTCCCAGCAGCCGCTCCAGCTTCTGCTCCACCACAGCGTGATACAGCGACTGCACCAGCTCTTTACCCAGCCCCAGCTTGCGGTATTTGGGTCGGACGCACAGATCAGCGATATACAGCGTGTTCCCGTCCGGCTGGTGCGTAGTAATATATCCATCTGCCGTAACCTCCGACCAGGTATGCTGAAGCGCCGGAGCCTTAGGGTCAAAACGGATTTTCAGGCCCGTTACCGAGCCTGCCAGTTCCCCGTTCACCTCTACACATAAAGCACCTTCCGGAAAAAGAGTCACATGATTCAGCAGCTGCTCCCGGTTCCACCACAATTCAGCAGGATAGGGCGGCGGAAAAGCCTCAGACTGAATGGTAATCAGTTCCGTAAAATCAGCCTCCGTGTAGGACCGGATCACCGCAGGCACCGGGATTTTGCCGTCAAAAGCGTAGAAACTCTTGTAATACATGCCTTCTCTTCCTCCCTACGTCCAGTCGGTGTACAGATCCGTCCGGCGGTCGCGCCATGTGGTCACGGACCCGCGTTCACGGACGCGGTACAGCAGCTCCAGATCCAGATCGGCGGTGATGATCATATCGCTGTTAATTTCCCCCTCGGCCAGCAGCCCTTGTGGAGGGAACGGAATATCATTGGGCGTAATCACCGCTGCCTGGCCAAAGTTAGCCCGCATCAGGTCCACGGTGGGCAGTGAGCCTACGGTGCCTGTCAGCACGACATAGACTTGATTTTCTACCGCCCGGGCATGGCTGGTGTATCTTACCCGGTGGAAGCCGTGGCGATCATCTGTGCAGGATGGGCAGAAGATCACATCCGCCCCCTTGGCGCGGGCCATACGCACGATCTCCGGAAATTCAATATCGTAGCAGGTCAGCATGGCGATGGTTCCTTTGTCCGTCTGGAACACCTCCAGCCCTTCCCCCGCCCCCATATTCCAACCCTCTACTTCAGCGGGCGTGATATGCAGCTTAGCCTGCTCGGCAATTCTCCCGTCCGGATAAAAAAGATGGGCCACATTATAAAGCTTGCCGTTCCGTCGCAGTACATGGGTGCCGCCAATGATATGCACCGCATATTTTTGGGCATACCCGGCAAACAGCTCCCGGTAACGGTCTGTAAACTGCGGCAGATCCTCTATAGTGAGGGCTTTTCCCTGCTCATCGCCAATGGACATCAGCTGTGTCGTCAAAAATTCGGGGAACAGGATGAATTCCGCACCGTACTCTCCGGCTGTTTTGATGTAATGCTCGCACTCAGCGGCAAACTCCCCGAAGGAGGAAATGGTATGCAAATGATACTGGACAGCAGATACGCGAAAAGCCATGGGCGGCAATCCTCCTAAACGTCGTGATATGGGCGCACATTCATTAAAGTACCTAAAATTTTACCATAACCGGCCGCAAAATCACATCTTCCCCCCTTATGAAACGTATCTCACCAAGCCGTGCATAGCGGATATACATAAAACTTTCTAGACAAGCTCCAGCTTCGCCTTTTAATTTCCACAATGTATACCCACTTGTTGTACAATTCACAAGATTTTTGTCCGTTTAGCGTACTTAGGACACAGATTGTTGTATAACGTACAAGATGTTCACCCATTTGGCCTGCATAAAACACACTTTGTTGTATTCCGTGCAAGGTTTTCGAGGGTTAACACCTTTGGGAAACCCTTTATGTGTCCTTCAGCAATTCCAAGTGGAAAAAGGATAACTAATTTGCCCGAATCTCCTGTTCTCCGCAGGTTAAGTGGAAAAAGGGTAACTAATTCAGCTCATTTCGCCCCTAACTAAGTTATATGGCCCAATTAAGTTCCCTTTTTCCACTTCAATCTCACAATTGTTGATTTCTGAGAGAAATAAGTTTCCTTTTTCCAACTAGCACTGTTCACCTGCTTCTTGGCCAGCGTTAGTGGGAAAAAGGCGAATCGAATCCGGCTGATTTCGCCCGTTTATGGGTGAGTTTGCTGCCCTCCTACTTATCCCCAGTTTTATACACACCTTATCCACAACTTAAAAAAATCATAATTTCTAGAGTAAAGGGCTGGTGCAACCCAGCCCCTCCTCATCAAACCGTACGTGAGGTTTTCCCTCATACGGCTTTCCGATGTTCGTCATTCATGGGCATGCAGATTACAATAGCGTTTTTAGTCCATATTGGATGGTCAAATATTTAACTTCTGACCTGGACCTCATCCATCTCCCGCGTTGTCTCTTCTTCGCGTACCACCGGGTTAATCTTTGCAAAATATACCAATCCAGTTTCGCTAATCTCTTTTGGCTGTAGTTCGTGTAGTAATAATTTCTCCATCCTTGAATCTTTGGATTGAGCCATTCCACCTGTTCCGCCAACGTTCTTGAGCGCATGCTCGGAGGGGCTAATCTTTCTTTGACCACGCCTCGGATGCGCTCCTCTGCCTTTTTCGTTAGCCATTGCTGTGTGGTGTAATATACCTTCCCTTGGGAAGTTTCTGCTTTCGTTTTTCGATGGTGCATTCCTAAAAAGTCGAATCCTTCGTCTCCTGTCCACAGGCCTACAATGCGGGTTTTGGTCGGATGTAGAGTTAACTCCAGACGTTCCATGATTCTGCTTATGAGCTCATAGGCATGTTCGGCGTCCTTTTTCGTTTTACAGACTACGACGAAATCGTCTGCATACCTGGTCAGTTCCCCCAATCCACTTCCGTGTTTCTCCCATAGCCGGTCAAAGTAGTTCAAGTAGATATTCGCCAACAGCGGTGAGATGACGCCACCTTGTGGTGTCCCTAAATCGGAACGCCTCACGTTTCCTTCTTCCATAACTCCCGCCTGAAGCCATTTCCGTATTAACTTCAAGATTCTCCTGTCATTGATACGCATCTGTACCAGTTTCATGAGCTTCTCTTGATTAATGTTGTCGAAGTAACCTTGGATATCGACGTCGACTACCCAATTTCCTTTGCGGTTGCAGGCTTTCCGGATTCGTTCCAGCGCTCCTTTCGCACTTCGCTTCGGGCGAAATCCGAAGGATACTTCTTCGAAGTCTGCTTCGAAGATGGGCTCAATCACGAGTTTGGTTGCCATCTGTATGACTCGGTCGCGCACGGTGGGTATGCCCAGCGGCCTTGGCTTCCCGTCTTTCTTTGGGATATAGTGCCGCCGCACAGGCTGCGGATGGTAGCTGCCTTCTTTCAATTCTCGCTCACAGGTCTTAAGGAAGTTCGTTTCTCCTCGTTCCTCGATGTCTGCGAGCGTCACGGCATCTACTCCTGCTGCTCCCTTATTCGCTTTCACCCGTTTCCAGGCTTCACACAGCACATCCGGGCGGTAGACCTTGTCATACAGCGCATGAAATTTACGCTTCTTGTTCTCCTTGGCCGCATGACCTAGCTTTTCTTGGAGTTCTTGAACTTTTTCCTTTGGTGTCGTTAGCCCTTTGGCATTCACTCACTCGTACCTCCTCCAAAAGCATAAACAAAGCAGGGCTCCTTCCCTCCCTAAGGTTATGTTGTCCTTAGGTTCTTCGGTATTATGAGCCCCTCGGACTCCCTTCCCACAGACGGTTCATTTCATCTTTTGGACTTATAGAGCGTCTCTTTACGGGTTTCTAAAAAAAAAATTCCTCCCGTGTGGGGGAGGGTCTCCCCAGTTCACTGCGTCTTCTTTCCTTCCATGCCGATCCCCATACGCCGGAGGATTCTTCACTGCCGTTCCAAGTTCTCTGCAGCTTCCGTGGTCTTCACCCGTATAGGCGAGGCTCGACTTCCTCTCTCCCCCCTTGCGGGGCCTTTGTGACGACGCGGCAGGATTCACTTCATGTTACGGCCTAGCAGGTTGCTCGCCCTGTCTCTGACCGGACTTTTGTCGATGCGCTTCTACGCACAGATTTCGCCGTACGCAGGCATCCCAGCTACACGGGGGCTTGGCCCCTCCCGTGACCGGACTTTCACCGGCTAGAAGATACGTGCTTTCTGGGCACGCCCTACACTACAAAAAAGCAGCTCCAGTTAACGGAGCCGCTTCAGCTTGCAAAGTGCGCATATTCCTCAATGTGTTGGTCTCAAAGCGGACCCCGGCCTATTGTTCTGTCCCCTTAAAAGCGAATTTCAGCTTCCAGGTAGAGCCGCCGTCTTCAGTTGCATACAGGGAGGAAGCATTCTGTCCCCGGACAGCCATCCAGCCTTCTGTAACACCTGTGAAGGAAATGAGCCCGTCGTAACCAGGAATCGCCGGAAGATTGGTCCACTTCTTGCCCCCGTTGTAGGTACGTCCAACGGCTACTTTCTCGGCTGCCGGAGAGAACCCGAACAGAAAAGCGGCACTGCTGCCGACCAGCTGCATATTACCGGGCTTGCCGGAAGCCGGCCCCGTTGTCAGCTGCGCTGCGCCGTTGCCCGGTGCAGGTCCGCCGCCGGCAGTGTTCTGTGCAATGACACGGCTCCAGCTTTTGCCCTTGTTGCTGCTGGCATAGAGCGAATAGGAGGTCTGCGACATCCCTGATCCGCCATACAGCAGAGCGTACACCTGATCACCGTTTGCATATACCCTTCCAGACTCGGGATAGGCAAAAGCTGATTTTAGCGAAAGCGACCAAGTGGCCCCTCCATCGGAGGTTTTCATAATCCGGTAGCCGGCCCCAGGGGCAACTACAACTGCATACCCGCTGCTAGCGCTGGTGAACTCCGCACTGCGGGTGTTGGCGGGAGTCGGGATAAGACGCCAGGTGCGTCCTCCGTCCTTCGTGTAATAGGTGGAGGCCAGGCTGTAGCCAAAGCCCTGCTTGTTGTCCTTAAAGTCAATTCTGTCGAAGACAGTTGCCGTATCGGTCAGCCTTTTCCAGGTAGAGCCGCCATCCGCGGTGGCAATGAGGTAGGCCGCCGCTGTACCCTTCACGGAAGCCAGGGCCCAGCCATGAACATTATCCGGAAAATCAATTTGCCTGAAACTCCACTGTCCCTTATAGATCTCCTGAAAGTGACAGCCTCCGTCGGAGGTTCCAATCATGAATCCGTTGCCTGCTGCCCGGCCGGTATCGGCATTCAGAAATTGAATGTCGGAGAAATTCAGCGGTGCGGTCCCGGACGCAGCATGCTCAGCCTGCAGCCCTTTCAGCAATCCATGATCACCGGTGCTGCACGCCGGTACTGCCGCTTGCGCCGCAGCAGCCTGGGCCGGTGGAGCGGACAGTCCCCACGCAGAGGCCGCCAAAAGAACTGCCGACAGAAGGGCCAACGGGCCTTGATATATTTTTTTAGTCCAATTCATAGTTACACCTCTATCTCCTTATTGATCCAGCCATTCCTAAAGGTACTACTCTGTTATACTGCTCCATCCCTTCCCCTATCAACCAGGATAAAGTCACAATCTGACAACAATTTGGTTACTACTTGGGCCGGCATAATGAAACGCCAACCTTTTCGGGGAAGTCCTCCAGCTGTTATGAATATCCAGGCCCTTCCTTCCCCATAATGAGAATTGACAAGCCAAACTAATCAAAGGAGCCTGATGTCATGCCGCGCGAACCTGTTGCCCCTCCGAAACCCAAACACCGCCTCCGCCGGCTGTCCCGGCTGCTGGCTGTAATGGGTGTGCTTTATGTACTGGCGGCTGGCGGGCTGCTCGGATACCTCTACCATAAGGATCTCCCGCCGATCGCTGATGATATCCGCTCCAAGCTGCTTGATTCCCGCGGAAATGTGCTAACCACCTTCACTACGGATGGCCGCAGCCGGGAGCCCGTAACACTTAATCAGATTTCACCGCTGCTCATACAGGCTACGCTTGCGGTGGAGGACCGCAAATTCTACAAACACTCCGGCTTTGATGTCAAGGGCATGGGCCGGGCTGTGCTTGCCAATCTGGAGTCAGGCGACCGCACACAAGGGGCCAGCACTCTAACCCAGCAGCTTGCGCGCAATCTCTACCTCTCCCATGAGAAGACCTGGACCCGCAAGGCAAAGGAAGCCCTGTATACGATGCAGCTTGAGATGAAATACAGCAAAGACGAAATTCTGAATATGTATCTGAACCAAATTTATTATGGCCACGGCGCCTACGGCATTGAAGCAGCCTCACAGATGTATTTTGGCAAGGCGGCGGCTGACCTTGATCTGGCGGAGAGTGCAATCCTTGCCGGTATCCCTAAAGGACCGACCTACTATTCCCCCTATACTCATATGGACAATGCCAAGAAACGGCAGCGGATTATATTAGCCGCCATGACAGAAGTGGGTGATATTACCGAAGCTCAGGCAACAGCAGCCAGGCTGGAAACCCTAAGCTTCAAGCCGCAGGGAGAAAAGAATACCCTTGCTGCTGCGCCTTATTTCCGCGACTATGTCCGCAGTCTGGCCACCGACACCCTGCATATCAGCAGCGAAGAGCTGGATCAGGGGGGGCTGAATGTATATACAACGCTAGATCCCGATATGCAGCAGGCGGCCGAAGACGCTGTAGAGAAGGGAATGGACCCCTCCGGCGATCTGGAGACTGCGCTTGTATCCATTGACCCCCGTACCGGCTATATCAAAGCCATGGTCGGGGGCAAAAACTACCGCACCAACCAGTTCAACCATGCACTGGCCACTACCCGTCAGCCCGGGTCTTCCTTTAAACCCATCATGTATTTAACCGCGCTGTCCTCCAAGAGCATGACGGGACTGTCCGTCTTCAACAGCCAGCCGACACTGTTCCACTATGATAATGACCGCAAGACCTATCAGCCCAAAAATTTCGGGGACAAGTATCTGGGGGAAATCAACATGCGCCAGGCAATTGCCGCCTCCGACAATATTTATGCGGTGAACACGATTATGAAAGTAGGCGCGGACAAGGTGGCAGACATGGCGGCAAAGATGGGCATAGACAGTCCCCTGCAGACCGTACCATCGCTGGCTCTGGGCACATCGCCGGTGAGTCCGCTGGAAATGGCGTCTGCATTCGCCGTTATCGGCGGAGGCGGAGTAAAGCTTCCGGTCACGGCAATCCTGAAAATTACCGATGCGAATGGAAAGCTTCTATATGAAGCCCCGCAGACGCAGGGCGAGAAGGTTGTAGAGCCGGCGGCGGCGTATGTGCTGACCCGGCTGATGGAAGGAGTATTTGAGAGCGGCGGGACAGGCAATCGCGTTGCCTCCATGATCAAGCGTCCTGTTGCCGGGAAAACCGGGACTACCGACACCGACGGCTGGATGGTAGGCTTCACGCCCGAGCTGTCCACAGCCGTCTGGGTCGGCTATGACAAAGGGCGGGATATTGCCACTGCCGATGGACGGCGCGCTGCCCCGATCTTTGCCCAGTTTACGGAAAAAGCGCTGGAAAACGTTCCGCCGAAAATTTTCCCGATTCCTGACGGAGTGGTCAGCGTATATGTCAATCCGCAATCCGGCAAGCTGGCTACGGCGGCCTGTCCCGAGAAAGTGCTGGAAACCTTCATCAGCGGCACGGAACCCAAGGAATACTGCGATCAGCACGGTGCAGGCGGTGCCGTAAGTCCTCCTGACGGAAGCGGGGAGCCTCCGGCGGAGGACATCAAAGAAGAGCATTCACTGTGGAAGGATATCAAACGCTGGTGGCTGAATTAATCCGGGTTGCTTCACTGCGGCTCATGCGATACGATGGGACCAATCGACCGGGAGGATAGGGATGAAGGTTCCGGGACCCGGGTTGTGAGGTGCCATTACTCGATGAATTTGAAGAATAACTCTGACGGCAGAGAAGGTCCACCGTCCAGAAATTTGCTGTCCCCTGATCTATATAAGCTCACAGCGCTCCAGGCCGGACCGCTTCTTCTGGGACAGCATCTCGTCCGGCGGACCGAGGACGGAGAGATCCGCTGCCGGATTGTGGAGACAGAAAGCTATGGCGGCGCAGAAGATAAAGGCAGCCACGCCTACGGCGGACGCCGCACAGCCCGTACCGAGGTCATGTTCAGCGCTGGAGGAACAGCCTATGTGTATCTCATTTACGGTATGTACCATTGCGTTAATGTTGTAACTGCCGCCGAACATGATCCTCATGCTGTACTGATTCGCGCGGTAGAGCCGCTTACCAGTACAGACGCTGCGCGGATGGCGGCTTACCGCGGCATCACGGTCAAGAAGCCCTCCAGCCTGTCCGGCGGGCCGGGCAAGCTGTGCCGGGCGCTGCGTATTGACAAAAGCCTGAACGGATGCCGGCTGGATGACCCGCTTGGACCGCTGTGGCTTGAGCAGGGAGATTCGCCGGAACACCTGGATATTGCCGCAGCACCGAGAATCAACATTCCTTATGCCGAAGAGTATGCTCCGCTTCCCTGGCGTTTCTATCTCAGAGGGAATCCTTATGTCTCTGTTATTGATAAACAGGCGGAGCCCTTTTCCCTCAGCTAAAAGTTAGGTGATGCTGTTTCGGCGGCTCAAAAATGGGTTAAAAACAAACGAACCCTAACTCATCTCTCCTTTGGGACTTCCCAAATGGAGAGATTTTTAAATTCAGGGGAATATTTTTCCTGAATTTAGCAAAAAACTCTATATATGAATGCGCTTTCCCCGTTCTCATAACTTACAATTACTGCTATAATCATAAATATCCACAAAAAATAAAAAGATGTAAATGAGGGACATGGGATGAAGGATACAGGCATGATCCGGAGTTTAGACAGTCTTGGCAGAATTGTGGTTCCCGTAGAAATCCGCATGACACGAAATATTGACATTGGGGATCCTATCGAGTTTTTCATTTTGGATGAAGAAATCATCGTACTCAGAAAGTACACCTCAACTGAATGCACGTTCTGCAGAAGCCTCGATCATGTCAGCTACTATAAGGACCAGTTCATTTGCAACAGCTGTCTGAAAGAGCTCGGCAATCCAGACCGGACGGCCGATGAGGCCGTTCAGCTGCAAAGTCCCGCAGAGATTACTCCTGAACCCGGCCGCGGGGGGCGGCGGAGCAAAACAGAGGAAATGAGTCAACGCTTGGAGAAGGCCATAGAAGATCACCCCTATGCTAATCAGAAGGAGCTTGCCGAGGTTCTTGGCATCAGTCAGGCCCGGGTAAGCCAGCTCAAGCGCAAGCTTAACCTGCTCAGCAGATCATAAACTGTATACCCGCACCCTGCAGTTTTATACAACATACAAACAGCCAAGCTCTCCTGAAGGGAGGAGCTTGGCTGTTTATGTGATGCAGACTCAATAGTCTTATGCCATACAATGGCGGGTTATCGCTTATTCTGACAGCGCAGCTTTGAGTTCAGCGGTGGAAGCATCCCACCACTCCGCATTATGGGCAATCAGCAATGCCTTCAATGCAGCCTTGTCCGCTGCACCAAGCCCCTCCAGAATCACTCTCCGCTTCAGGGCAGAATCGAGCTTGTTCACATGATCGGCAAGAATCTTCCAGCCTCTGCGGGCTTCGGTGTCAATCCACATCTCGCAGGCTGTGACTCCGCCATAGGACTGGCCTTCAGGCGTACGGTCTACAGCTACCCATACCACCCACACCTGTCTTCCGTTCGGAACATCTTCACGGTTCGGACTGAATTTAATGCCCTTCTCCACTTTGCTCTTGGCATGCATGGCACCGATATCGATAACGGCTTCACCGCCGTCAATAATGACCGGCGATACATTGTTCAAATCGATGGAGCCTGCGCCGAATCCCTTATGCTTGCTTTTGGCATTCACGATATTCAGAGCCATCGGTTTTTTGCCCTCTGGTTGGTTGTTATCCACAAGTGCACATCCTTCCTTCTCACTAATAATTTAATTTTAGCTAATAATGCGGCGAATGCAAACATATACATCCCGTAGATGCTTGTCACGGGAGGAATCACAGTATGAAGCCATTGTCATTTAGGTACACCCTCATCTTTGCGGCCCTGGCCACCCTCGCCCTTCTGGGAGGTGGAATCTGGGCTCTTTCAGGGCATAACCCGGCCGTTCAGACTGCGGCTGCTCCCAAAGAGGCCAAGTCCCCCGCAGCCGTACAGATCAAAGCACCACAGCCCGTTCTCCCTGAGAGCAGGCCGCTCCCCGTATCGGAGGCCCTAAGCCAGCGGGTGACCGAATATCATCTTGAAGCGCAGCTGCTCCCCTCAACGGGGTCGCTGACGGCTTCAGAGACGGTCACCTGGACCCACCCCGGCCGAAAACCGGTACAAGACCTCTACTTCCACTTGTATCCGAATGCCTTTGCCTCCAAAGATACCACCTTCATGAAGGAATCCGGGGGAAAGCTCCGCGGGGATACCATGCCTGCAAATGGCTATGGCAGCATGACCCTGACGGATTTGCGGACCAGTGACGGCATCTCGCTCATGCAGCGGCTGCAGTATGTACAACCTGATGATGGCAACGTGCATGACAAAACACTGGTCAAGGTGCATCTCCCGCAGCCGGTCAATGGGGGAGAAAGCGTCACACTGAAGCTGAAATTTACAGTAGCACTGCCCAAAATATTCGCGCGTATGGGGGTCTCAGGTAACTTTATAATGGCTGGACAATGGTTCCCCAAAATTAGTGTCTATGAGCCAGCCGGCACCCGGGGCGTGAAGCAGGAAGGCTGGAATCTGCATCAGTACCACGGCACCTCCGAATTCTACAGCGATTTCGGGATCTATAATGTTACCCTTTCTGTACCCTCCAATTACACCGTGGCGGCAACCGGCTTTCCGGTGAAGACCGCCAAATTGAAGCAGGGCCAGAAAATCTACAAGTTCTATGCCGATGATGTCCATGACTTCGCCTGGGCTGCCTCCCCCGACTTCCTGGTTGCAGAGGAGGCCTTCTCGTCATCGGAGGTGCCCGGGGTAAGGATCAAGCTCTACCTGGACCCGCTGCATAAGGACTTGCAGGAACGGTATTTCCAGGCTGCCAAAGCTGCCCTGAACACATTCAGCAAATGGTATGGTCCTTATCCGTACTCCACACTTTCTATCGTGGTCCCGCCCAAAGAGGGAAGCGGTGCAGGCGGGATGGAGTACCCCACACTGGTAACCGCCTCCAGTGCATCTGAAAATGTGCCGGGAACCCAGCTGGAGCGGACCATTATCCATGAAATCGGGCATCAGTTTTTTTACGGCATGGTGGCCAGCAATGAATTTGAAGAGGCCTGGCTCGATGAGAGCTTCACCTCCTACGCGGAAGACCGGCTAATGGAGCAGGAATACGGGGTGGCGTCCAACCTCCCGCTTCAGGCCAGTCTGGTGCCCTCCGCACAGCCGCTTACACTGGAAACTTGGAAATACACCGGAGATGATGCCTATACCCGCAACATCTACATTAGGGGCAAGCTGGTGCTGAAAGACATTGAACATCAGGTCGGAACCAAAACGATGGATGCCATCTTGGCCGCTTATGCCCGCAAATACCGTTTCCGTCACCCGTCAACTGCGGACTTCCAGAGGACGGTGGAAAAGGTGACTAAAAAATCATGGCAAACGTATTTCGATCATTATGTATACAGTGGCGGCGCTCCTGATTTTGCTATAAATCATATTGCAAATACTATCAGCAAAGCAGGGGCGGACAACGAAGACTCCCGCTATGAATCTTCAGTTAACGTAAGCAATAAAGGCAGCTGGTACGGGGATGTGCCGGTAAAGTTTACCTTCTCTGACGGATATACCGTTCAAAGATATTGGAATGGGGAAAGCAAGCAAACGACATTTCAGCTGTCCTACAAAGCGCCGCTCCTGTCGGCAGAGATTGATCCGGAGCACTCCGTTCTTCTGGAAAGCAAGCATCTGAACAATTTCAGACTCGCCGAACTGGAGCCTGATACGCTCTCACGCTGGACGCTCAGCATGACCAACCTGATTGAAAATCTGCTCGGCACTCTTGTCTGGTGAGGTGAAGGATTGTGAAAAGATCGATAAGTTGCGGCTGGCACAGCATGAAAGAGCAATTATATATATTGATCCTGTTATTTATTTACCGGCTTTTCTGGGGCTATTTCATGTACAAGTTTGTCAAAAGCGCCGTGGTTCCCGTGCTTCTGCGCTACCCGGACCAGCATGCGGGAGGCAGCGGGCTGGGCAGACTGCTGTACTATGTGGAGGGGCAATTCGCTCTGGGTTCGGACCCGGCGGTTCAGCATTGGCTCTGGATGCTTCTGGCACTGAGCGCAGCAAGATTGCTGGTCTCCCCCTTCATCCGCGCAGGGCTGCTCCACGAGCTGCATCAGGAGCGCAAGGGCGAGCGCGGAATGTTCTTTTTTCCGGGCATGCGGCTGTATGGGCTTCCGGTGATGCTGTTCAGTCTTATAGAATGGGTGCTGGCAGCCCTGCCCTTGTACTGGCTTTTTCCCAAAATGTACAACCTGCTGCTAAGCGGCATTCTGGATTACAGACAGCTGCTGAAGCTGGTTCCTTACGTCCTGGCATGGCTTGTGTATCTGTTCTTCATCCGGAAGCTGTTGCTCTACATGCAGTTCGGGTATACAGCCGGTACAGGAATACTTCCATCCCTGCTGGTGTGCCTGAAGGTCATTGTTCCATCTGTGGGACTCTCCCTTGTGCTGGGAGCATGCGGGCTGGTGATGATGCTTATTTGCGGAGCAACCGCGCTGCTTAGTCCCGGATTGCCGGCCTTTCTGCTCCGCCAGTTCTCTCCGCTGCCCACTACACTGTTCAAAATGTGGGGAATCGCCGCCCAGTATCATCTCTGGCGCAGTAAAACATTTCCGTAATAATAGAGCCGCTTAACCGGCATAATAAAAGAGTCGCTACTCCTTACCGGGAGCGGGACTCTTTTTTTGGGTTACAAAGTGATAAAGAGTATTTGCAAAACTGTAAATCCTCTGGTACAATGATGCCTGTACTACTAGTAACAAATTTGTAATCTTTAAGTTACAGCTTATAAACCACATTTAACTTGAGCATTAAAGCTTGTCACACACGCTCTTCTGGTGCATATAACGCCAAATTCCCTGCACCGGGAAGCGGGGGAACCATATCTTGGGTGAATTGATCTCGCTTTAGAGGGGTCATAGGGGACCTTCTACCGAATCCTTAAGCTAACCTCGCAGGCCTTGGAAGGAGTACATCATTTGAAAAGTCAGAATTTCAAGAAGAAATGCACCGCAGCAGCACTTGGATTAGTGATGGTATTCACATTTGGAGCTGGCAGCGCTTTCGCCGACTCCAAAATGGACACAGTTATCGCCAAAACAATCGGAACGACCTATAAATTCGGGGGCACCAGCACCAGCGGTTTCGACTGCTCCGGATTCACGAGGTATGTATTCAAAAATGTCGGACTTACCCTGCCACGCACTTCCAAAGCTCAATTCAGCGTTGGCACCCCTGTATCCCGCAACAACTTGCGTTCAGGCGACCTCGTTTTCTTTAACACCTTTGGTTCGGGAGTTTCCCATGTCGGCATTTATGTCGGTAATGGCAAATTCGCGCAATCCTCCAGTTCACGCGGCGTTACGATAACTTCACTGAGCCAAGCCTACTGGGCCAACCGCTACGTTGGCGCCAAACGAGTGATGAGCACTACAGCGTACCAGGCTGTTGCCTACGATTGATAAACGTTATTCCCCTCAATATTACTGCCTCTAACAACTAAATGTAACTTATACGAACCCGGACTGATTATTGCCGTAATCATTTCCGGGTTTTTCCTTTTCCTTATTCTCCCTTTTACACGTTTTGGAGGTCTTTGAAACACCTTTTTGCTAAATATTCCAAAAAAATCTCCCATACAGCTTACGCAGCGCGTAAAATGGGCCCTCAAGAATAGATTTTTGTCTCGTCACACGGAAAAAATATGCATTATTATGCTTTAAATGATTGCCAAGAGCTTCTGTCTTTGTTACAATTACTGCAGTGAGTTGATAGTAACATTTTTGTAATTATTCAAAGTTAATTTACAAACTTTTTGTCATGTATTGATCCGCAAGCTAATCCTAATCAACAGTCGAGCCGAGTTCCTTAATCATTAGGGAAACGGGGGAACCGATTTTGGGTGAATTGACCTCCTATTCACAGAGGGGTCATAGGGGACCTTCAACCGAACCCTTAAGCTAACCTCGTAGGCAATTGGAAGGGGTATTTACTTTTGAAGAAGAAGCTGGCATCAGCCTTACTGAGCTTTTCCATTATCCTTACCATCGGAGCAGGAAGCGCTTTCGCAGACTCCAAAATGGATCAGGTTATCGACAAAGCCATCGGAACAAGATACGTATCCGGCGGAATATCGACTAACGGATTTGATTGCTCCGGGTTTACGATGTATGTTTTTGATAAAATCGGAATCAACCTTCCTCACCAGTCCGGGTCCCAATACCAAATGGGAACTGCTATATCGCGTGATAACATCAGACCGGGCGATCTCGTATTCTTCAATACAAGCGGCAACGGCGTATCCCATGTCGGCATTTATGTCGGTGAAGGCAAATTCGCACATGCATCTTCTAAACGCGGTGTAACCGTCAGCTCGTTGAATGACAGCTACTACGTCAACCGCTACGTTGGCGCCAAACGAATTATGAGCACAGATGCTTATCAGAATGTAGCTTCCGACTCCCAAGACAACGACGATGTGCAATAAACAGCACTTGTAATTCCAAAAGGCTCTTCTCCAGGATTTTTGCCGAAATTCTGGAGGGGGCTTTTTTTGCCTACAAGAAATATTTACCCTGCTCATGATCTGCCAAACACAAAAACCCCTAATTTTCGCTATTTTCCAAAATAATATTCCGCAATTGTCAAGGCTTCACTTCCTCTTAAAGTTTATTCGCTCCAAAAGGGTGGTTATGTATATAATTAAAGATATAACGCTTCACTTTGGATGGGAGGCCGATACCTGATGATTAGTTCCCCCGCAACCTTTTACAGTGTTCCTATGGATGTTGCCCACGCTGCCAAAATATGCCAATGGGTTTATAAGCCTCCGTATAATATTTACGGCTGGATGTCCTGGGAGCAGATGGAGGCTTTGGGCGTTGAGTTCGGTGATCCCCGGCTTCGAAGTGAGCAATATGTCTCGGTGGTGAACGGTCAGGGCACGCTCTGCGGCTTCGCGCAGTTCTTCCCAATGGAAGGCGTAGTCCGGCTTGGAGTCGGTATGCGGCCTGATCTGTGCGGACATGGCATGGGGCATCTGTTCATGAATGCTGTCGTCAAGGAGGCTCTGAAACGTTATCCGGACCGCGAAATTGATCTGGAGGTGCTGACGTGGAACCAACGGGCCATACGCGCTTATCAAAAAAGCGGATTTACCATTACAGATACCTATGAACGCCGGACTCCCACGGGCGATAAGCCTTTTTATTGTATGGTCTATGATAAATAGCACAAATCAGCCGATTATTTGTTACAAACCCTATGATAACGCTTTACCTTCTTGTATAATGTAGACAGCAGCTTACATGGAGGGGACGGATACAGATGCAGAAATGGATCATGAGCGGTTTATTTTTTGCCGCCTGTGCCTTTGCGGTAGTCTTAATGTTTACTTTGCCGGGCAAAGCCGAAGTCGCTGAGGAGAACAAGCCAACTATGCCGGAAGTACAGCTGGATGCGGCGGGGGCTGAGGCCACTGTGAAGGCTAATTGCATTACCTGCCATGGGGATCAGCTCCAGGGTGGTGTAGGACCCAGCCTGCAGCAGGAAGGCGGCAAGCATGATGCTGAGGAGATCTTTACCATTGTGACTAAGGGCCGCGGACAAATGCCTTCCTTCAAGGATAAGCTGGCCCCGGAGGAGATCGCTAATGTAGCCATGTGGCTTGCAGAGAAGAAGTAGCTTCACTTACACTTCACAGAAGAATGAGCACAAAATGCCCGTGCAAGGATGATGCTGATCCTATGCAGGGCATTTTTTATATAAGGGTTATAATGAACTCTCATTCGGACCGATTCGATCGGGCTTGGGTTAACGGTTCTTCTCAAAGGCCTCGTTAAATTCATGGGCCTGCCGGATATCCAACGTGGTAAGCCCCTCTTCTTCTGCCGCAGACAGGCGGAGAAAGACCGTTTTATAATCGACTGTAATATGCGGATGATGCTCGAATGCTTCCGATATGGCGGCCACCTCATCCACAAAAGCAATCCCCTTCATGTATTCATTGAACATGTATTTGCGCACCAGAGTATTCTGCTCCAGCTTCCATCCTTCCAGCTTGCTCACCTGCTCCCGCAGCTCCTCTTCCGTAAATTGCAATGTTCTTCCTCCCTTACTAAATTAACAGCAAAAGCCTTGCAGCTCTATTACCAGTGGCGTTGTTGCCTGAAACAAAACATCCCTCAGCTTATAGAAAGTCCAAGGGATGCGCCAGGATGAGGTTTTTTTGGTTTAATGTATTCACAAATCCCAGCAAATAGTACTCGGCTTCATCAATTTTACCACGTGGCGCAGGCTGCGGGCAAACCGCCCTCCGGCACCTGCCTGTCCCCTAGACCAGAAGGACTGAAGCCAGATCCTCTTCGCCAAGCAAAATATTGATCCGGTGTGTCTCCTTGTCATAGATCACAACTCCGCTGCCCACCTCGATCACCGGCTCATTGCCCAGGGCGTAGAACAGATCCTCAGCAAGTGCTTCCCAGACTTCCAGCTTCGACTCCTGAGGCAATCCCTGCCACTCATCAGGCTCCATTTCAAAAAATACATACCCGTCGGAAATTCTCCCTACCGCTTCCGTCAGCTCACTCAGAATTTCACTGTAATCCCTGCCGTGCTTCACACCCACATCAATCACTCCGTTTTCTCCACAGATGAATAATATCCTACCCTACTCATTATAGCCGAAAAAATGACTTCACAAAAAAGGGAATGCTGTCGATAAATAAGAATATACGTGATTGGTCAGGCAGATGCCCCACCGCTGTTCATGGATGATACACGCGGTACAGTCGGACCACTTCTTAATTCTCATGGACGAGGTGCATAAATGGAAATTTCAACAATAATCGGTTTGATTTTTGGTCTGGTTACAATAGTATGGGGGATGTTTCTTAAGGGTGCTCCACTGCATGCCTTAAATGCTCCCGCCGCTTATGTAATTATCCTCCTGGGTACAGCCGCATCCATATTCATGGCTTTCCCGTTCTCGGAAGTCAAAAAAATCCCTAAGCTGTTTAAGTTAATCTTTGTAAAGCAAAAAATGGTCAGCAAATCGGAACTCATTACCATGTTCATGGAGTGGGCTTCCATCACCCGCCGCGAAGGTCTGCTTGCCCTGGAATCCAAGGTCGATGAAATCGAGGATAACTTTCTCCGAAACGGCATGCGGATGATTATCGACGGTAACGATCAGGAATTTGTCCGGGATGTATTAATGGAAGATATTCACGCTACTGAAGATAGACATAAAGCCGGAGCGCTTATTTTCTCCCAAGCCGGCATGTACGCTCCAACGCTGGGGGTACTCGGGGCCGTTATCGGGCTGATTGCCGCACTATCGGATATGAGTGCCATGGAAAAACTGGCTCACGCTATCGGCGCAGCCTTCATCGCTACACTGGTCGGTATCTTTACAGGTTACGTGCTCTGGCATCCCATTTCGAATAAGCTGAAGCGGCTGTCCAAGCGGGAAATTGAGGTTAGGCTGATGATGGTGGAAGGATTGTTGTCCATTCAGTCCGGGGTATCCACAATCGCCATCAACCAGAAGCTGTCCGTCTTCCTCACTCCGTTGGAACGTGCAAAGCTGAGTGACAAGGAGGGGGCTTCCAGTGAGCAAAAAGACTAGACATGAGGAGCACGAAGAGCATGCCGACGAATCCTGGCTGCTGCCCTATTCTGACTTAATGACGCTGCTGGTTGCTCTGTTCCTCGTTATGTACGCCATGAGTGCAACAGATGCCAAAAAATTTGAAGAAATGGCACAGGCCTTCAGTTCGGCACTGAATGGCGGGTCTGGAGTGCTGGAATACCGGTCTGATGCCCCCACAAATACTCAGCTGGATCAGGGCAAAGAAGATAAAATGAACAGTGTCGTTGCTCCTAATACCGGCAAAGCCGATATCGCCAAGCTCCGCCAGAAGGAACAGGAGGAGCTCGAGAAGCTGAAGAAACAATTTGACCAGTATATTAAGAACAACGGTCTGACCGATTTGCTCAGCACCAAGCTGAATCAATCCCAGCTGACCATCACCATCAGCGATAACGCCTTGTTCTCCTCAGGACAAGCTGTAGTTAAGGATGAATCCCGTCAGCTGGCCAAATCCATCTCCACCATGCTGCAGCAATTTCCGAATTATGAAGTTCTGGTAGAGGGCCACACGGATAATATCCCAATCTCCAATAGCGAGTATCCCTCCAACTGGGATCTCAGTGTCGCCCGTGCGCTGCAATTCATGAAAATTCTGCTGCTGAACCCCTATCTGGACCCGGTTAAGTTCAGTCCTATCGGGTATGGGGAATATCATCCGGTCGCTGACAATTCTACGGCAGCCGGACGCGCGAAAAACCGGCGTGTGGAAGTCTCCATCCTTCGCAAATATCAGGACGTAACCGAAACTACACCAGTTACACCCAGCAATTAAAGATTTGGACAAAAATAAAGAGCTGCTCTGAAGCGTCTAAACGCTCCTCAGAACAGCTCTTTTTACGTTCATCTTATAGTGTCCGTTGACGCCGTTATTGCAGCTGATAGTTCAGCATAGCTCCCAGCTCCATCTTCTCCGGGGCAGTCAGCTCACGCCATTCCCCGGTCTGCAGGGAACCCAGGTGGATATTCATCACCCTGATGCGCTGCAGCCGCCGGACCTCATAACCAAAAGCAGCACACATGCGGCGGATCTGCCGGTTTTTGCCTTCCGTCAGAATAATCCGGAACACCCGCTCACTGATCCGAGTCACTTGACAGGGAAGCGTACGGCTGCCCAGGATCTTGACCCCGCTGGACATCCCCGTAACAAAGGATGGAGTAACCGGCCGATCCACAGTTACGATATATTCCTTCTCATGCTTGCCCTCAGCCCGTAATATCTTGTTAACAATATCCCCGTCATTGGTCAGCAGGATTAACCCCTCGGAATCTTTATCCAGTCTGCCGATGGGGAATATCCGCTCATGATGTCCGACAAAATCGACAATATTCCCCTGGATATGTGCTTCTGTCGTAGAAGTAATACCCACTGGCTTATTCAACGCGATGTAGACAACCTTGCTGCCCGTTTCAAGGCGTTTGCCGTCTATGCGCACATCATCACCCGGCTCAGCCTGGCTGCCAAGCACAGCACGCTCTCCGTTGATGGTGACTCTGCCGCCTTCCACCAGCTTATCTGCTTCACGCCGTGAGCAGAACCCTGTCTCACTGATGAATTTATTAATTCTCACTTCAATCTTCACTCCGTTCTTCGTTCATAGCCTGCCCGGGAGTATGCTCTCCGGCTTCGGGCAGTTTAATGGTAACCTGAGCACCGCTCCCGTATTCACTGTGTATTTCCAGGCTCCCCTTATGGGATTGGATAATCCGCTGGCTGACCATCAGTCCAAGGCCCGTTCCCGTCTCCTTGTTGGTAAAGAACGGCTCCCCTAACTTCGGCAGTATTTCCTCGGGAACCCCTTCACCCTCGTCGGAGATGACAATCACTACAGTACCGTCAATGATTTGTTGCTCCAGTATAATTGTGCCTCCGTCAGGCATGGCCTCAATTGCATTTTTGACAATGTTGATAAACACCTGCTTCAGCTGGTTTTCTTCACAGTGGACCGTTGCCGGCTGCTGGGAAAACCGGGCCTCGAATTCAATGCCGAACAGATGCGCCTGGCTGTCCAGAAGAGAGATCACATCACCCAGAATGAGCCGGACGTCCCTAAGCTGAAAATGCACGGCCTGCGGCTTGGCCAAGATCAAAAATTCACTCACGATCATGTTAATCCGCTCCAGCTCCGAGAGCATAAGTTCAATATGAAGCGGCACCAGAATCTGCTTCTCCTGTTGAAGCTGCAGAAATCCCCTCAGGGTGGTTAACGGGTTACGGATCTCATGGGCAACCCCGGCGGCAAGCTGGCCGACCGTAGTCAGCTTCTCAGAGCGTCTCAGCAGCTCCTCCATCCGGTTGCGCTCCGTCATATCACGCGAGACATGGACAAAAGACTGCGGATTGCCATCCTCGTCACGGATAACCGAGCTGCTGACGCTGACTTCCACGAGCGAGCCGTCGCGCTTCAGCCTGATGGTTTCCAGCGGCGGCAGAACCGCTCCGTTCTTCAGCTCCCTCAGTCTGGTTTCCTCCTGCTTCTGCGCCGTGGCAGGCACCAGGTATGGCGTCTTATCCGACACATCGTCCGCACTCCAGCCATACAGCTCTTCGAAAGCCCGGTTCGTACTGAGAATCCGTCCGTCCATGTCCATGGTATGAATGGCATCTGAAGTGCCGTTAATGACCGATTCCAGCCGTTCCTTGACGGCGCGGTTCTCTTCCAGCGTCTGTCCCAGCCGGTTGGTATGCTGCAGCAGATGGGAGGTCATGGCATTGATACGGTGTGCCAGCTGCCCCAGCTCATCACGGCTATCCACTTTAAGCGGAGGCTCAAATTTGCCCCGGGCCACATCGTTAACTTTTGCCAGGATATGCTGAATCGGCCGGGTAACAATACCCGCAAGGATATAGCTCGCCGCAAAAAAAACTACCAGCAGAATAATCGATGTAGTCACATTATTGATCAGCTGCTCTTTGATTACAGAGGAAATAACCGAATAATCCATAACTACACTGATGACGTAATCCTCCACGCCCGGCTGCGTAATAGGAATAAAGGTTTTCAGCACTCTTTTACCCAGCGCCTGCGTGTCCAGTGTCAGAGGGCTGCCGCTGCTAAGAGCTTCCATAACAGCCGTCTTGTCCTCTTCTACATTGCCATAAATGTATGTGCCATACTTAATCGCCCGGCTTCTCAGCTTCTGATTTGTAGGATCACTGCCATCCGGGAGCATAGTGGATACTCCAAAGGTTTTGGGATTGATCCCTGTGACCTCCAGAATGCCCGGATTAACCTCCTTGGACTGGCGGACAATCTCATCGGGATTCATAATCTTGACATAATCACTTACGGCGGTGCTGCGGATGTAAGGATCTATAATGTAATTGCTCTTTTGATCATAGTAGTATCCCCACTTCTCGATAAACTTCGGATTGGAGGTAGAATATTCAAAGGGCCCTGACCAAAAATGCTCAAAGCTCTGCCCCTGCTCAACGGAAACCTCCTGACCCGCAAACAGCTCCAAAAATGCCACGTACCAATAGCCCATACCTTTGGTAGACAGACCAATCTCACCGGGATCTGAGGATCTGGCTACAACCACATCATCCTCAGTCTTGACCAGGAGCGAAATATTAGACACTCCCAGTTTGTGGGCCAGCGCAACCAGTTGAGCGTCCTTCACATTCTTAATATCGGGATCAAGCTCTTTGGAAGCCAGAATAGCGGTCAATCTGAGGTTCTGGGCAATTTGATGCTGGACATAATTAGAGCTATAGCTGCTCTGCTCGACCGAAACGGCAATCTGTCTGGCGGCCATCTTCATATTCTTCACACTTTCATTGCGAAGGTTGCTCCGGGCGGCATGAAGATTAAGTGTTAGATTAAGCGCCAGAATTAAGAGCACCGATCCGAAAATGATTGCCGATAACTTAGTTTTTATGGACAAGCTGTATTTTCACCTCTTACCGCTGGTAAATCCTAGCGGAGCATTCAAACATTATCATACCTTTTGCCTCCCCATTTGAAAAGACATTTCACTCTCGCTGGCTGTTTCGGGAAATATTGAATTATGCAGACACTTTCTCTACAATGGATAAGAAACCATCCACAGGTTATACACATATAAACATTTTATCAGATTGCGATGTGCACAATTTTGTGTATAAGTCGAGCCTTATCCACAGAGTTGTACACAATTTGTTAAGAACGAATATTTGTTCGTTGCACAAGGGGCATTTACAGAAGGGAAGATGAGCTTGAACAGTATAAATGATGAACTGTCCTCTGAGGAATTGGCGGTTCATGAATATTGGATGAAAGAAGCAATTGCGGAGGCCCGCAAAGCGGAAGCTTTAGGCGAGGTTCCCATAGGAGCCGTAGTTGTCCGTGATGGAAAGATTATCGGCCGCGGCTATAACCTGCGGGAGACAACGATGGATTCCACCGCCCATGCGGAGATGGTTGCGATTCGTGAAGCCAGTGCCTTGCTTGGTTCGTGGCGTCTCCTGGATTGCCACCTGTACGTTACCTTGGAGCCCTGCCCTATGTGTGCAGGGGCCATGGTCCAGTCCAGAGTGCCGCTTACGGTCTTCGGCACCCCGGATCCCAAAGCCGGCTGTGCAGGCACACTCATGAATCTTCTGAAGGAACCGCGCTTTAATCACCGCACCGAGGTCATTCAAGGTATATTGCAGCAGGAATGCGCTGGACTGCTGACCACTTTTTTCCAGCAGCTGCGCAAGAAATCTTCAAAGTAAGGAGAACCCCCATGAATCAGAAGTTATATGACACGTCACATGGCATTTATATTTCTCTGCTCCAGGTCCAGGATGCTGATGTACTCCTCCGGCTGCGGCTGCGCAATAAAGAACATCATCAACCCTTTGAACCGCTGCGGGACGAGGACTACTTCACACTGGAGAGCCAGCAGCGGCTCATTGCTCAGCGTGTGGAGGACTCCCTGGAGGACCGGGGCTACATGTTCGGTATATTTTTACTTGATGGCATGCTGATTGGACAGATTACGATCTCTAATGTAGTACGTGGGGTTGGACAGTTTGCGGATATAGGCTATTTCATTGATTATGCGCTGCAGGGACAAGGATACACCAGCGCAGCCGTAGGCCTTATCCTGAAGTTCGCCTTCCGCTCCCTTGGCCTGCATAGAGTGCAAGCCGCCATTCTGCTTCATAATCACGGCTCCCGCCGGGTCTTGGAGAAGAACGGGTTCCTGGCTGAGGGCATAGCCCGCCGTTTTATTAAAATAAATGGACAATGGCAGGATCACCGCACTTACGCTATTCTCGCTGATGATGTCCGGCCACAGGAGTAATGACAAATTTCCCCGGTACAAGCTCTCCCCCTATTATGGATATCATAAAAAATCCCGCACAAGCGCGAAGACTTCGCACAGATGCGGGATTTTTGATTTCAAACTGCCTGCTTAGTAGGAGCTGCCGATGCTTCCAAATTCCTGCTGCAGCTCATCCATCGTAATAACATCGTCTCCCTGAGGAATGCCGATGGTGAAGGTCTGCTTTTCATTGATTTTACTGTATTGATTGCTGGCGGTTAAGGACAAGCTGACATTCTCGCCCTTGTCTGGATCGTTCACCTTAATGTCCATCAGAAGATCCTGATACACCGGAAAATCATCTTTGTTGATCGCTGTATTCAGATTGAATTTGTTGATGGTCAGATATTTGCCTAAATCGGCCAAGTCCTTATCGAATTCTGCGCGGGCATCACTGGAATTCAGCTCTTCTTTGAATTTAGCCATGTCGGCATCGTCAATTTTCAGAACATCCTTATATTCCGGTTTGCTCACGATATCGATAATCTTCGGCAAGGCATTATTTACAAGAATCGTAAGCGCCTCTTTGACGTTGTCATTGGTTACGTTGAACTGAACCACCTGATCTGCTTCCACACCCTCGGGCAAAGCGGCGTCCTTCGGCTTAATGTTCTTGAAGTATGTTGTATCATCATACTCGCCCATCAATGTGTTAAGCACCTCATTGGAGAGCTTCTGCATCTTCTGAGTATCAAGAGAACCAGGATTCCATTCGGTTCCTCCCTGCTCAGCCAGCTCCTTCAGATCAAGCTCTACAAACTTGCCGACCACTGTTTCCGGAAGCGGCAGGAATGGGATCGACGGTATTTTGAAATATACCTTCTCCTTAGTTATGACCATTGGAATCGTGAAGGACATCGTCATATCACCCTTCAGATTGAGTACCATCGTCATTTCGGTCTGCATTGGATCTGCCTGATAAACACCGTCAATAGTGATATCGGCGTTTTTCAGCATACTGAGCACCTGGGCTGTTGACCCATCCGACTCGCCGTTTGCCGGCGCATCTATAGCCAGATTATTAATCACCAGCTTACTCTTCATCTCATACGATTTCAGAGTGGTCGCTTTGATCGCAGCAGATTTCAGTGCCTCCTTAGGCGCTTGCTCCTTGTTGGCGCAGCCGGGTAAAATTACTGCAGCGGTTAGCAGCAGTGCGGCAGCGGACAACCCCCATTTTCTCTTCATTAAAAATCTCCTCTCCCATGTAAACTATTTCTTCCCTCCCTTATGATAAACCATTTGGCAATTTTGAGAAACATTTCTTTCTTAAAATCACTCTAAAAAAATCAGCCTTGACGGTTATGATGATCTACATGGTTAGCCTGCTTAACCTTTTTGGAGCCGGAAAGCGGTTCAGGTCCGGAGAACTTATGTTCCTTCCGGCGCTCCTGATGGTTATCTTCCGAACCTGGCGCAGGCATGCTTTTGGGTTTGCTCATTTGTAGGTTTGCCTCCTAGGGATTGGTCAGGTCTTGAAGCGCCTGGGCGCATTCATGAATCTGTCTGGTGTACCGCTGGGCCAAAAGCTGAACTGCATCGGAGCGTTCATCCGTCTGGCGTCCAGCTTCTTCGGCATCAATTAGACTTACTGCAACCTCACGGCTGTCGACATAAGTACAACGAAAGTCCAGGGAATACGCCTGACGTCCGGCAGCATTAAAATGAACCAGCAGACTGCTAGGGTCCGCTGCATCACCCTGTACGCTAAAGCTGTCTCCATCCTCCATTAAAGCAGGCAGACGCTCCTGCCAAGCAGACACCAGACTTTGCTGATCCAGCTGTAATTCTCGGTTCATCGTTATTATCAGCCTCCTTCCCTATTACATTGCGGAGAAAAGGAGGTTTTTATACTTGGCGGCACCGGTTCCCGGACCGCTCCTCCTCCTCCGTGAGGCAAGGACCCTTGCCCAGGGACCTCAATATATACTTTCTGAAGATGTAAAAAAGCCGCCTTCCAAGGAAGGCAGCTTCTATCTTCATGTATTGAATTCATTTCTGAAGGAATGGCGGAGAGGATGGGATTCGAACCCATGTGGGCTTGCACCCTAACGGTTTTCAAGACCGCCCCGTTATGACCGCTTCGGTACCTCTCCAATGCATCAAAATTTCACATGCATTAGAAAGTATACCACACAGAGCAAGCCTTCGCAAGTATAATTATTGAGCAGCCTTCGGACTGATCGCTTTCACATTCCGCATATACGGCTGCAGTACTGCAGGAATCAATACTGTACCGTCTTCCTGCTGATAATTCTCCAGAATAGCGGCTACCGTACGGCCAACAGCAAGTGCGGAGCCATTCAGTGTATGGACAAATTCCGGCTTAGCTTTAGGCTCCTTGCGGTACCGGATGTTAGCCCGTCTGGCCTGGAAGTCCTCTGTATTCGAGCAGGAGGAGATTTCACGGTACATACCGCTCTCTGGCAGCCACACCTCAAGATCGTACGTCTTAGCAGAAGTGAAGCCCATATCGCCCGTACAGAGGCCCAGTACGCGATATGGCAGTTCCAGGAGCTGCAGCACACGTTCAGCGTCCGCCGTCATCTTCTCCAGTTCCTCATATGAGGTTTCTGGTGTGGTGAGCTTCACCAGTTCCACCTTGTTGAACTGATGCTGGCGGATCAGCCCGCGTGTATCCCGGCCGGCCGAGCCTGCTTCAGAACGGAAACAAGAGCTGTAGGCCACATGATACTTCGGCAAATCTGCAGCCGTCAGAATTTCCTCCCGGTAGTAATTCGTCACTGGAACCTCAGCAGTAGGTATCAGATAATATTCGGTATCCCGCAGCTTGAAGAGATCCTCCTCGAACTTAGGAAGCTGGCCGGTACCGTATAGGCTGTCCTTATTAACAATATAAGGCGGCAGCATCTCCTCATAATTATGTTCCCCGCTGTGAAGATCCATCATGAAGTTGATCAGTGCACGTTCCAGACGCGCTCCAAGCCCCTTGTAAAAAGCAAAACGAGAGCCTGTGACCTTGGCAGCGGCTTCAAAGTCAATGATATCCAGCTGCTGTGCCAGCTCCCAATGCGACTTCGGTGTAAATCCAAACTCACGCGGCTGCGACCACCGGCGGATTTCCACATTCTCTTCCTCGGACTTGCCTACGGGCACCGATTCATGAGGGATATTAGGAATGTTCATGGTTAATTCCTCAATACGGGTCTCCAGCTCTCTTACTTCATCGTCCAGCTCTTTAATCCGGTCAGATACGGTGCGCATCTCAGCAATTAGATCATCCGCAGGCTCACCGTTCTTCTTCTTTTTCGCCACTTCACCAGATACAGTATTACGGCGGTTCTTCAGCCCCTCCGTTTCCTGCAGCAGCTCACGGCGGCGCAGATCCAGCTGGGGAAATCCGGCAATCAATTCAAGCGATTTACCTCTCTTATTCAATGCTTCTTCTACTCTGGCATAATCACTGCGCAATATCTTTACATCCAGCACAAAGTTTCCCTCCTGAAAACAGCCCAAACCCTTTCAATATGCTGTTCACAGCCTTGAAAGAGTCGGAATGTTCTTATATGCAGTTCTATTGATTGGCTGCTGCGCTATGCTCTACCATGTCAGCAAAGTATTGGTGCAGCCTATAATCATCTGTCAACTCCGGATGAAAAGAGGATACAAGCAAATTCCCCTGTCGGGCAGTCACAATCTCATCCTTATAGACCGTGAGTACATCCACATCCGGTCCAACCTCTGTAATGAGCGGCGCACGAATAAAGACAGCACGTACCGGCTCGTCGATCCCTTTGACATCCAGATCACATTCAAAACTTTCGCGCTGGCGTCCAAAGGCATTCCGGGCAACTGTAATGTCCATCAGCTCTAAATGTGCGGGCTCGCCGCCATCAATACGCTTAGCCAGTACGATCATTCCGGCGCATGTTCCAAAAACAGGCTTACCCCGGCCGGCAAAATCACGAATCGCCTCAATAAAGCCATATTTGCGCATGAGCTTGCCAATCGTCGTGCTCTCACCGCCCGGAATGATCAATCCCTCGATCTCTTCCAGCTGCTCTGCGCGTTTAATGGGCAGGCCTTGCGCCCCGGTCTTTTCTATACTAACAATATGCTCTGTTACTGCGCCTTGAAGCGCCAGCACCCCTATCTTCATCGGAACAACCTTCTCTCTACATTAACGGCCGCGCTCCGACATGCGTTCTGCCGGCGACAATGAGGCAATATCGATCCCCTTCATCGGGGTACCGAGGTTCTTGGATACTTCAGCAATCAATTTATAGTCCGTGAAGTGAGTAGTAGCCTCAACGATTGCACGGGCAAACTTCTCAGGATTATCGGATTTGAAAATACCGGAGCCCACAAAAACACCATCCGCTCCCAGATGCATCATCAAAGCAGCATCAGCCGGAGTTGCCACACCGCCTGCAGCAAAGTTAACTACCGGCAGTTTTCCCAATTCATGAACTTCAAGAAGCAAATCGTAGGGAACACCGAGAGTCTTGGCTTCATTATAGAGCTCGTCCAATGAAAGATTGGTTACTTTACGGATCTGGCTGTTAATATAGCGCATATGACGTACAGCCTCAACAATGTTGCCGGTTCCTGGCTCGCCTTTGGTACGGATCATGGATGCACCTTCATTAATGCGGCGTAGAGCTTCGCCCAGATCTTTGGCTCCACATACAAACGGAACAGTAAATTCACGCTTGTTAATATGGAACACTTCATCAGCGGGAGTCAGCACTTCACTCTCATCCAAATAATCCACACCGAGGGATTCCAGAACCTTCGCTTCTACATAATGTCCGATACGGGCTTTGGCCATCACGGGGATGCTTACTACCTTGATAACCTCTTCCACAATGGTAGGGTCGGCCATCCGGGCCACTCCGCCTGCTGCACGAATATCAGAAGGGACGCGTTCCAGAGCCATAACGGCTACTGCTCCCGCAGCCTCAGCAATTTTTGCCTGTTCTGCATTCATGACGTCCATAATGACGCCGCCTTTTTGCATTTCTGCCATGCCTCTTTTTACTCGCGATGTTCCTGTTTCCATGACCAAGCCTCCCGAATAAACTACTTAATTTAACATATCATTTTACCGCAAGACAGCTATATATACAATCTATTTACTCGGAATTCCTCCTGTAACGGTATGTTTCAGCCGTTAGAACAAGTTCTTAATTCCTTTAAACAGATCGCCAAAAAACTCTCCAATTGCTCTCATCAGCAGCTTGAACCAGCCTGCCTTCTCCGCTTCTTCAGCTGTAATCAGGTTAACGGTCTTCTCTTGAACTTGAGTAATACCTTCTACCTGGTAGGAGTAAGTCACTTTGCCCACCTTGCTGGCTCCGGCAATCGGTGCAACCAACGTTGCCGGATCATTGATGACCACAGCGGTTTTGATCTGTGGGGATGCAGTACCCTTAGGCACGATAAAAGTAACGCCGGCATCCGTCACAACAGGGACAGTTTTGTTTTTGCCTTTTAACACAGGAACGGTTTCGTTGCCTGCAATGACAGCCTTAGGCGCTACAACCTGCTTAACCTCAAAATTATTGAAGCCAAAATCAAGCACCTTCTTCGTTTCCGTGAACCGGTGCGGCTCCGAATCTGCCCCCATTACAACACTAATCAGCCGCATGCCATCCCGTACAGCAGTACCGGTGAAGCAGTTGCCAGCGTCATTAGTATGTCCAGTCTTCAAACCATCAAGCCCCGGATAAGCGTAAGCTTTGAAGTTGGTAACATTCTTGTTCGCTTCCAGCATCCAGTTATAGTTAATCATCGGCGCTTTATCGCGATCACGGAATTTGTAGGACTGAATGGTCGTAAAATCTGTGAAATCCGGATGGTCGGTGACAATATGTTTGGCGAGAATGGCCGCATCCATAGCGGACATTACCGTTTCACGATCTGTGTCAGGCTGGAACTTTGCAGGCATATCCGCCCGGTTCAAGCCGGTGGAATTGATGAAATAGGCCGTCTTCATTCCCATCTTCTGAGCAGTTTCGTTCATCATAGCAACGAACTCCTGCTCAGATCCGGCAACCTCTTCTGCCAAAGCTACCGTAGCATCATTTGCAGAGCCTACCGCCATGGCTATGTATAGCTCTTTGACTGTGTGTTCGTCACCTTGTGCCAGAAAAATACGCGAACCAATCTGCTTGGACGCATTCTCCTGTACCACGACTTTCTGATCCCATGATAACTGGCCTTTGTTAACGGCTTCGGTGACGAGGTACTCGGTCATCATTTTGGTCATGCTTGCCGGTGGCAGGGGCACATCTGCATTTAGCGACAAGAGCACCTCACCGGTGGTAGGCTCCAGCAGAACGGCAGATCTCAGTTTCAATCCCAACGACTCTACCGAAGGAATCTTGGCTGCAGTTGCTTTGGCCTTTGTTTTATTGGTAGCTGCTGTGCCTGATTCTGTGGTTGCCGGTGTCTTCACCGCATCAGCCAGCGCGGAATTTACGGGAGAAGCGAGGATATTTAAAAGCAGACCTACTGTCGCTGTCTTCATTACAAATTGCTTACCGCTGAATTTATGCTTGTACTTCAATGATTTACTCTCCTTTTGACCTCATATCGTTGCTTGTTCTATTCTAACACAGGGGTATCTGCAAAAAAAGACAGACAGGACGAAATTCGTCCTGCCTGCCCTCAAAATGTCGCTTAACTTGTACTATAGGGAGTAGTTAGGAGCTTCCTTAGTAATTTGTACGTCATGCGGGTGACTCTCGCGCAGACCGGCTCCGGTAATCCGGATAAAGGAAGTGTCGTTGCGAAGCTCCGTCAGTGTCTTGGTTCCGCAATACCCCATACCTGAACGAAGTCCGCCTAGAAGCTGATGAACCGTATCCGAAAGCGATCCTTTAAAAGCTACACGGCCTTCAATACCTTCAGGAACCAGCTTCTTATCATCATCCTGGAAATAACGGTCTTTACTGCCTTGCTTCATGGCGCTCATACTGCCCATGCCACGATAGACTTTGAATTTACGTCCCTGATAAATTTCGGATTCCCCAGGGCTTTCTTCCGTACCCGCGAACAAACTGCCCATCATGACAGCAGATGCTCCTGCAGCAATAGCCTTGGTAATCTCTCCGGAGTATTTGATTCCGCCGTCTGCGATAATAGGAATACCGTATTCACGGGCTACCGTTGCACAATCATAAATGGCTGTAATTTGAGGTACGCCAATACCGGCGATTACGCGAGTTGTACAGATCGATCCAGGTCCAATCCCAACCTTGACCACCGAAGCTCCGGCTTCAATCAGTTCACGGGTAGCTTCCCCGGTGGCTACATTGCCAGCTACAATGGTAAGATCCGGATACAGCTCGCGCAACTTGCGGACGGCATCAATGATATTGATATGATGGCCATGTGCAGAGTCTACAGTAATAAGGTCGACCCCGGCTTTTATCAAAGCTTCTGTCCGTTCGAACGTATCCTTGGATATTCCAATTGCTGCGCCTACGAGCAGCCGGCCCTGCGCATCCTTAGCACCATTCGGGAATTGGATGGCCTTCTCGATATCTTTTATAGTAATCAGACCCTTAAGAATGTTGTTCTCATCCACCAGGGGCAGTTTCTCAATCTTATGGCGCTGCAGGATGACTTCAGCTTCCTGGAGCGTAGTGCCCACAGCAGCTGTTACCAGGTTCTCATGCGTCATGACTTCTTTGATCTGAATATTGAAGTCATGGATAAAGCGCAAATCTCTGTTGGTCAAAATACCAACCAGTTTGTTGCCTTCATCTACGATAGGCACACCGGAAATACGGTATTTACCCATCAGGACTTCAGCGTCGGATACCCAGTGGTCTGGAGTAAGCGAAAAAGGATTCGTGATAACGCCACTCTCGGAGCGCTTCACACGGTCTACCTCTTCCGCCTGCTGCTCCACGGACATATTCTTATGAATAATACCGATGCCGCCCTCACGTGCAATGGCGATTGCCATGGCTGCTTCAGTGACCGTATCCATACCCGCGCTCATCAAAGGAATGTTCAGCTTCACATTCTTGCTCAGTACCGTAGACAAATCCACTTCCTTCGGCAGCACCTCGGATTTACGCGGCACCAGCAGCACATCATCAAAAGTTAATCCTTCTTTGCCAAACTTATCTTCCCACACCTGGGTCATTCCTCCTCAAAATTGTATTTATTCTAAACGCCTGCAAACATTATAAATGAAGAAACCAGAGTTAAAGTCCATACCCGGCAGACACCGGGAAAGACTTGTAAGCTGCACGTTTTCGTATCTTCAGATAAGGTTTGAGATGCTTGTCCAAAAATATATTATTGCCATCTTAGCAAAGGGTTTTTGGCCTGTCAAGAATATTACATCAGGGAGGAGGTTATTCCGGAAACAGTTGCCGAGTAAGCGAATTCTTGGACGAAAGTCCGTTTGGAGTGGACAGTTCACAAACCAGATATAGTCCGATACGATCCCGATGCAAATCTCTTTCTCATTAGGTCAGAACTCATATTCTATTGCATTCTCTGCAGCAGATTAACCCCTAAATCAGTCGAAAAGCTCCATCAATTGCACTCTGTAACAAACAAAATCACCCTAGCGGATGAATAGCAGCACGGGGGTTACGGCCGCAGGGATTTCCCCGCCACTCCAAAATCAACGGGGGCATACTGAAGACGTGTCGCCCTATTCCTTCACGATCGATCCGCAGCCGTTGCGGACAGGAATGCCGTTATTGATAGAAGATTCGTCTATTCCGCAGGTTAACGGACTCAGATGCCTTTATTTGTCCCTTTTCCCTTTTATTCCAGACTCCATCGAACGATATAACGGCTCCTCAGTCTGTAACTGCTGAAAAAACAGGGTTTTTTACAAAATAAGGGCTCCTCAGTCTGCTTCAGTCCGCGGATCAAGCCCAATTCTCCTGCATTGCTTATATCCTCTGAAGCTTCAAAGATATCCACAGTAAAGGGAAACCCTATTTTCTTATACAATACACAAAAAAAGCCACTGTCGATTACTCAACAATGGCTTCATGTGCTTGGCGGCGTCCTACTCTCCCAGGACCCTTCGGTCCAAGTACCATCGGCGCTGGAGGGCTTAACGGTCGTGTTCGGGATGGGTACGCGTGGAACCCCTCCGCTATCGCCACCAAACGGGCACTTGCGGTGCAAATGCTTCAGGAATTTGATTGCCTGAAAACTGAATCCGAAACGAAAACTGCATTTTAGTTATTTGGATAAGCCCTCGACCGATTAGTATTGGTCAGCTCCACACGTTGCCGTGCTTCCACCTCCAACCTATCTACCTCGTCGTCTTCAAGGGGTCTTACATGCTGGGAAATCTCATCTTGAGGGGGGCTTCACGCTTAGATGCTTTCAGCGCTTATCCCGTCCGTACGTAGCTACCCAGCCATGCTCCTGGCGGAACAACTGGTGCACCAGCGGTACGTCCATCCCGGTCCTCTCGTACTAAGGACAGCTCCTCTCAAATTTCCTACGCCCACGACAGATAGGGACCGAACTGTCTCACGACGTTCTGAACCCAGCTCGCGTACCGCTTTAATGGGCGAACAGCCCAACCCTTGGGACCTACTTCAGCCCCAGGATGCGATGAGCCGACATCGAGGTGCCAAACCTCCCCGTCGATGTGGACTCTTGGGGGAGATAAGCCTGTTATCCCCAGGGTAGCTTTTATCCGTTGAGCGATGGCCCTTCCATGCGGTACCACCGGATCACTAAGTCCGACTTTCGTCCCTGCTCGACTTGTTGGTCTCGCAGTCAAGCTCCCTTCTGCCTTTGCACTCTTCGAATGATTTCCAACCATTCTGAGGGAACCTTTGAACGCCTCCGTTACTCTTTAGGAGGCGACCGCCCCAGTCAAACTGCCCGCCTGACACGGTCCCCGTACCCGTTTAGGGTACCAGGTTAGAACCTAGATACGATCAGGGTGGTATCCCAACGGCGCCTCCACCGAAGCTTGCGCTCCGGCTTCTACGGCTCCCACCTATCCTGTACAGATCGTACCCAAATTCAATATCAAGCTGCAGTAAAGCTCCATGGGGTCTTTCCGTCTTGTCGCGGGTAACCTGCATCTTCACAGGTATTAAAATTTCACCGGATCTCTCGTTGAGACAGCGCCCAAGTCGTTACGCCATTCGTGCGGGTCAGAATTTACCTGACAAGGAATTTCGCTACCTTAGGACCGTTATAGTTACGGCCGCCGTTTACTGGGGCTTCGGTTCACAGCTTCGGAGTTGCCTCCTAACCGCTCCCCTTAACCTTCCAGCACCGGGCAGGCGTCAGCCCGTATACTTCGCCTTGCGGCTTCGCACAGACCTGTGTTTTTGCTAAACAGTCGCTTGGGCCTTTTCACTGCGGCCCCCTCGGGCTATTCACCCTACCGAGGCACCCCTTCTCCCGAAGTTACGGGGTCATTTTGCCGAGTTCCTTAACGAGAGTTCTTCCGCGCGCCTTAGAATTCTCTTCTCGCCTACCTGTGTCGGTTTGCGGTACGGGCACCTTCTCCTGGCTAGAGGCTTTTCTTGGCAGTGTGAGATCATGACCTTCGCTACTGTAATTTTCGCTCCCCATCACAGCCCAGCCTTACGGTGTGCGGATTTGCCTACACACCAGCCTCACTGCTTGGACGGACATCCATCAGTCCGCGTCACTACCCTCCTGCGTCACCCCATCGCTCGTAGCGGATTACGGTGGTACAGTAATTTCAAACTGTTGTCCTTCGACTACGCCTGTCGGCCTCGCCTTAGGTCCCGACTTACCCTGAGCGGACGAGCCTTCCTCAGGAAACCTTGGGCTTTCGGCGGATCAGATTCTCACTGATCTTTTCGTTACTCATACCGGCATTCTCACTTGTGTAATGTCCAGCTGTCCTTCCGGTCAACCTTCAACCCTTACACAACGCTCCCCTACCCCTGATGCAAAGCATCAAGCCATAGCTTCGGTGGTGTGTTTAGCCCCGTTACATTTTCGGCGCAGAGTCACTCGACCAGTGAGCTATTACGCACTCTTTCAATGGTGGCTGCTTCTAAGCCAACATCCTGGTTGTCTGTGCAACTCCACATCCTTTCCCACTTAACACACACTTGGGGACCTTAGCTGATGGTCTGGGCTGTTTCCCTTTTGACAATGGATCTTAGCACTCACTGTCTGACTCCCGGCAAGAAGTCCATGGCATTCGGAGTTTGACTGAGCTTGGTAACCCTTGCGGGCCCCGCACCCAATCAGTGCTCTACCTCCACGACTCCATTCACCGAGGCTAGCCCTAAAGCTATTTCGGGGAGAACCAGCTATCTCCGAGTTCGATTGGAATTTCTCCGCTACCCCCACCTCATCCCCGCACTTTTCAACGTACGTGGGTTCGGGCCTCCAGTGCGTGTTACCGCACCTTCACCCTGGACAGGGGTAGATCACACGGTTTCGGGTCTACGTCCACATACTCAGTCGCCCTATTCAGACTCGCTTTCGCTGCGGCTCCGGCTTCTCACCTTAACCTTGCATGTTAAACGTAACTCGCCGGTTCATTCTACAAAAGGCACGCCATCATCCATATAGAGGACTCTGACTTCTTGTAAGCACACGGTTTCAGGTTCTCTTTCACTCCCCTTCCGGGGTGCTTTTCACCTTTCCCTCACGGTACTGTTTCACTATCGGTCGCCAGGTAGTATTTAGCCTTAGCAGATGGTCCTGCCGGATTCATACGGGGTTTCACGTGCCCCGCACTACTCGGGATCCGTCTCGGAGAGAAAGCTATTTGAGCTACAGGGCTTTTACCTCTATCGCGGGCCTTTCCAGACCTCTTCGCCTATAACTTTCCTTTGTAACTCCATGTGAGACGTCCCACAACCCCAAGGAGCAAGCTCCTTGGTTTAGGCTGTTCCGCGTTCGCTCGCCGCTACTGACGGAATCACTATTGTTTTCTCTTCCTCAGGGTACTTAGATGTTTCAGTTCCCCTGGTCTGCCTCTTCATACCCTATGTATTCAGGTATGAGTGACTGCGAATTACCACAGCCGGGTTTCCCCATTCGGACACCCCCGGATCAAAGCTTGCTTACAGCTCCCCGAGGCAGTTTCGTTGTTCGCCACGTCCTTCGTCGGCTCCTGGCGCCTAGGCATCCTCCGTGTGCTCTTATTAGCTTAACCATTGCGTTTTCCCGTAGGGAAAATCGCTAGCATCACTAAAATATTGAAACTTGCTTACACAAGTTCAGCTTAAAGGAATGTTCTAAAACGCATTTTCGTTTCGGTATCCAGTTTTCAAGGATCAAGTGTTTCCGGATTTAACTCCGGAAGAAGATCATATCATGTTTCCGAGCTGCTTGGCTACAAGCAAGTTCTGGAAACCAATATGTCCTTTGAGAGTTTAAACTCTCAAAACTGAGCAACGAGTGAGTAACAGGCCTAAACCTGAGTTTTGGAAGCAAAGCTTCCGATTTGAATGTTCTCATTGCAGAGAACGATTCTCCATAGAAAGGAGGTGATCCAGCCGCACCTTCCGATACGGCTACCTTGTTACGACTTCACCCCAATCATCTACCCCACCTTCGGCGGCTGGCCCCCTTGCGGGTTACCCCACCGACTTCGGGTGTTGTAAACTCTCGTGGTGTGACGGGCGGTGTGTACAAGACCCGGGAACGTATTCACCGCGGCATGCTGATCCGCGATTACTAGCAATTCCGACTTCATGCAGGCGAGTTGCAGCCTGCAATCCGAACTGAGACCGGCTTTGCTGGGATTGGCTCCACCTCGCGGCTTCGCTTCCCGTTGTACCGGCCATTGTAGTACGTGTGTAGCCCAGGTCATAAGGGGCATGATGATTTGACGTCATCCCCACCTTCCTCCGGTTTGTCACCGGCAGTCACTCTAGAGTGCCCAGCCTTACCTGCTGGCAACTAAAGTCAAGGGTTGCGCTCGTTGCGGGACTTAACCCAACATCTCACGACACGAGCTGACGACAACCATGCACCACCTGTCTCAACTTTCCCCGAAGGGCACCTAATGCATCTCTGCTTCGTTAGTTGGATGTCAAGACCTGGTAAGGTTCTTCGCGTTGCTTCGAATTAAACCACATACTCCACTGCTTGTGCGGGTCCCCGTCAATTCCTTTGAGTTTCAGTCTTGCGACCGTACTCCCCAGGCGGAGTGCTTACTGTGTTAACTTCGGCACCAAGGGTATCGAAACCCCTAACACCTAGCACTCATCGTTTACGGCGTGGACTACCAGGGTATCTAATCCTGTTTGCTCCCCACGCTTTCGCGCCTCAGCGTCAGTTACAGCCCAGAAAGTCGCCTTCGCCACTGGTGTTCCTCCACATCTCTACGCATTTCACCGCTACACGTGGAATTCCACTTTCCTCTTCTGTACTCAAGCTGCCCAGTTTCCAGTGCGACCCCAGGTTGAGCCCAAGGTTTAAACACCAGACTTAAGCAGCCGCCTGCGCGCGCTTTACGCCCAATAATTCCGGACAACGCTTGCCCCCTACGTATTACCGCGGCTGCTGGCACGTAGTTAGCCGGGGCTTTCTTCTCAGGTACCGTCACTCCGGTAGCAGTTACTCTACCGGACGTTCTTCCCTGGCAACAGAGCTTTACGATCCGAAAACCTTCATCACTCACGCGGCGTTGCTCCGTCAGGCTTTCGCCCATTGCGGAAGATTCCCTACTGCTGCCTCCCGTAGGAGTCTGGGCCGTGTCTCAGTCCCAGTGTGGCCGTTCACCCTCTCAGGTCGGCTACGCATCGTCGCCTTGGTAGGCCGTTACCCCACCAACTAGCTAATGCGCCGCAGGCCCATCCTTTAGTAGCAGATTGCTCCGCCTTTCATCCCAAACCCAGGAGGGTCAAGGAATTATCCGGTATTAGCTACCGTTTCCGGTAGTTATCCCAGTCTAGAGGGTAGGTTGCCTACGTGTTACTCACCCGTCCGCCGCTAAGCTTACCCCGAAGGATAAACTCCGCTCGACTTGCATGTATTAGGCACGCCGCCAGCGTTCGTCCTGAGCCAGGATCAAACTCTCCAATTGGTATTGAAAAGAGCGATAGCTCATTTTGAAACATCTGACGAGAATTTGCATTCTCTGATGAAATTTCAAAAGCGTGAAACACGCTGTGAAACTCATCTGTTTTGGATCTCACTTGCGTGAAATCCCACTCACTCGTTGTTCAGTTTTCAAAGATCAAACTCGTTGTAGGCGATGATTATCTCGTCACCAGCAACTCTTATAATATATCACGTTCGGCCGATTAATGCAAGCTCTTTTTTAATTTCTTTTCGAGCTCGGCGTTTAACTTTCATGGCCGGAATAAGAATATACCATGTACAGAGATTCATTGCAAGCATTATTTTTCAATTCACAACGCCTAAGGAAGCTGCATCCTCGCAGCCCCCTCAGGATCATGAAGACAGCCTTGGCAATTACTCCATACGGTTGCGCATATGCGGGAACAGCAGCACATCACGGATCGATGCAGCATCGGTAAGCAGCATGATCAGCCGGTCCACACCGATTCCGAGTCCGCCTGTAGGCGGCATTCCATATTCAAGAGCACGAATGAAGTCGTCGTCCATTTCATGCGCTTCATCGTTGCCTTTTTCCTTCTCCTGAATCTGTGCCTCAAAGCGCTGACGCTGGTCGATTGGATCATTCAGCTCGCTAAACGCATTCGCATGCTCCCGGGCCACGATAAACAGCTCAAAGCGGTCCGTAAAGCGCGGGTCCTGATCGTTCTTTTTGGCGAGCGGGGAGATTTCAACCGGGTGTCCAGTAACAAAAGTCGGCTGAATCAGTGTTTCTTCTACAAATTGCTCAAAGAAGGCATTCAGGATATGTCCAAAGGTCATGTGCTTCTCAACCGGCACACGGTGTTCCTTCGCCAAACGCTGAGCTTCTTCATCCGTCATATGAACGCCAAAATCGACACCTGTCACCTCTTTGACAGCATCCACCATGGATACACGGCGCCACTGCGGGGTCAGGTCTACTTCCTGGCCTTGGTAATTAATCTTCTGTGTACCCAGAACCTCCTGGGCGATATGAGCAATCATGCTCTCGGTCAGGTGCATAATATCCTTATAGTCGGCATAAGCTTCGTACAGCTCAATCATTGTAAATTCCGGATTGTGGCGTGTTGAAATGCCTTCATTGCGGTATACGCGGCCAATTTCATACACTTTTTCCAAACCGCCCACGATGAGACGCTTCAGATGCAATTCGATCGCAATACGCATATACAGCTGCATATCGAGTGTATTATGGTGAGTAATGAACGGGCGGGCTGCAGCTCCTCCGGCGATGGCATGGAGGGTTGGCGTTTCTACCTCAAGGTAGCCAAGCGAATCCAGATAACGGCGCATCGATTGGATGATCCGTGAACGGGTAATGAAGGTCTGCTGAACCTCCGGGTTGATAATCAGATCCACATAACGCTGGCGGTAGCGCAGTTCTACATCTTTCAGGCCATGATATTTCTCGGGCAGCGGAAGCAGCGATTTGGATAGAACCTCAAGGTTATGCACCTTAATAGAGGTTTCTCCGGTTCTGGTTTTGAACACTGTACCGCGAACGCCGATAATATCCCCCAGATCAAGAACGGTAAACGCAGCATATTGCGCTTCGGAAATACTGTCCTGACGGACATAGATTTGGATCTTTCCGCTAAGGTCCTGAATGTGCGCAAAGCTGGCTTTTCCCATTACACGCTTAGCCATAATACGGCCGGCAATGCTGACTTCGAGGTTAAGCTCATCCAGTTCCTCTTTGGTCTGTCCATCATACTTGTCCATAATATCTCCGGCACCTGCCGTACGCTCATACTTCTTGCCAAATGGATCGATTCCCAGCGCACGAAGCTCGTCCAGTTTGCCGCGGCGGATGGTTAGAAGCTCACTAAGCTCTTTTTCCGTATTCTCCGCAGTGTTCATTTCCTCGGTCATGTCTTTCATCCTCTCTTACTCACTCTGTCAACTACACAAGAAGAAACGGTTCCGTCCCTATGCAAGAGGACAGCCCGTTCCCGTACAAATACAAGCTGTATGTGTTTGTGAAAAAAGCTTCCCTAAGGAAGCTTTCTTGACTTATTCCTTATCGGTACCTATTACTTCATTCTAATATCAAGAATTTTATATTGAATGACGCCTGCAGGAACACTAACATCAACAATGGTGCCAACCTTTTTACCAATAATGGCCCGGCCTACCGGACTTTCGTTCGAAATCTTATTATTAAGCGGATCGGATTCGGCGGTACCCACAATCGTATATTCCATCACGTCGCCATATTCCAAATCCTCGACGCTTACGGTAACCCCAATGCTCACCACATCGGTAACGATTTCGTCGCTGTTGATGATACGCGCATTACGGAGCATTTTTTCCAATGTAATAATACGGCCTTCAATAAAAGCCTGCTCGTTCTTTGCGTCTTCGTATTCCGAGTTCTCACTAATATCCCCGTAGCCAATCGCTACTTTGATCCGTTCAGCGACCTCACGGCGTTTTACGGATTTGAGGGTCTCCAGTTCTTCTTCCAGACGCTTAAGTCCGTCCGGTGTAAGGATGACTTCTTTATCGCTCATCTCAACCGATTCTCCTGTCGTATACATTTATTGAAAACACCATACTATATGCGAAGCTGGAGGGATCAGAACCCTCCTTCTGCATTGCCACTGCTGTAACGGCGATTTTATACTGTGAAATTATATTGGAACCGCTACAAAATGTCAATGATGCCCCATATAATGTTCGTGTGTTACGCAAAAAGACAGGAGTTTCTGGATTTAAACCGCAGTCAGCGAGGGATTGAGGCCTTCCTGCTCTTCCTCTTCTTTAAGCTGTGTGACAAATTGGTTCAATATCCGCACCATTTCATCGCGCTTGGTTTCTTCCATAATGACATCCTTCACACGGGCAGCGGCCTTCATGCCTTTCAGATACCAGGCCATATGTTTGCGCATTTCCCGGACAGCGACTGCTTCGCCCTTCAGACTGATGAGACGGTCCATATGAAGAATGGCTACTTTGATCTTTTCCTCCGGACCAGGCTCAGGCATCAGCTCACCTGTGTTCAGGTACTGAATGGTACGGTACAGCATCCATGGGTTGCCCAACGCCCCGCGTCCAATCATGACACCGTCGCAGCCGGTCTGATCGAGCATCGCCCGCGCATCCTCCGGCGTATTTACATCCCCATTGCCGATAACCGGAATTGAAACCGCCTCTTTGGCCATACGGATGTACTTCCAATCGGCATGACCGGTGTAGAGCTGCTCACGGGTCCGCCCATGAACACTCACGGCCTGGCCACCGGCACGTTCAACGGCACGCGCATTGTCCTCGACAAAAATATGCTCACTGTCCCAGCCAATCCGCATTTTTACCGTTACCGGCTTATCTACGGCGTCCACGACTGCGGATACCATCTCGTAGATTTTGTCGGGATTCAGCAGCCAGCGCGCTCCCGCATCGCATTTGGTCACTTTGGGTACAGGGCAGCCCATATTAATGTCGATAATATCGGCATTCGTTTCTTTATCAACGACCTTAGCCGCTTCAACCAGGGACTTCCGGTCACCGCCAAATATTTGGAGGCTCAGCGGCTTCTCCCGCTCATCCACAAACAGCATCTCGCGCGTACGCAGATTGCCGTGCAGAATCGCCTTATCACTGACCATTTCGGCGCAGACCAGGCCGGTTCCAAATTCTTTGGCAATTAGACGAAATGCCGGATTGCACACGCCGGCCATAGGCGCAAGCACGACCTGGTTCTTCATCTCAATGCCGCCAATCTTCAGCATGTTGCATTCACTTCCTTAATTGGTTTGTTGGATCTATGATAACGTCCCTCAGGTAGAGGGGTTGGCCAATTCGTCGACGGCAATTCCAAGAACGTCCGCAATTTTATTTAAAATTTGATCTTCCAAACGTCTGTTGCCCCTTTCCACTGCGCCAAGCACAGCCAAGGATATTCCGACAGAATCCGCCAGTTCCTGCTGAGTGTATCCCTTCAGCTTCCGGAATGCTCTGACCCGCCGTCCCATACGTTTGTTGTCCACAAGCGAATTCCTTCCCTTCCGTCAATGTCTTGTAGCGCTGCTGTTATAAACTGCCGGAGTCCGGAAGACTCTTCTTTTTGTGGTACGACATCATTCAGTGGAATAAGCACAAATGCCCGCTCCAGCATCCGGGGATGCGGCAGCGTCAGATCGGGCGTATCGAAGCTCTGGTTCTCCACCCACAACAAATCCAAATCAACCGTTCTCGGTCCATAGCGGACATCCCGGACACGGCCCAGCTGACTTTCGATGTCCAGCATCTCGTGAAGCAGCGCCTCCGGTGCAAGGGTTGTGCGGAGGACTGCCGCCATATTCAAAAACTGCGGCTGGTCCAGATAACCGACAGGCTCCGTTTCGTACACACTTGAACAGCGGACCACTTCAATCCCGGCATGCTGATTCAGCCTGTTCAATGCTTCCTTCAGGGTTCCCTCACGGTCGCCCAAATTAGCCCCTAAAGCAATATAAGCCTCTGATGCCTCAGAGGTAGAATGTATGGTCATTACAGAGTTCTCACTTTCTGGTTCTGTGCAGTTCTACGGTCACTCCCTGAAAGTGAATGTCGAACGGCGGATGCGGCTTGGTCACCTTCACCGTTACTGCATTGATAACAGTATAAGTGTCCAGTAACGAGGATGCAATATATTCAGCCAATGCTTCTATGAGTTTAAATGATTTTGTTTCGACAATCTTTTTGACAAGGAAATGTACTTCGGCATAATTTACGGTAAGCGTAAGATCATCACTGCGGCCAGCAGCCTGCAGATCAAGCTCAAGCTCCAGGTCAACGTAAAAGCGCTGGCCAAGCTTGCGCTCCTCTTCAAACACTCCGTGGTAACCATAGTACTCCATACGGTGCAGTGTCATTTTATCCATGCGGGTTCCCTGCCTTCTGATATCTGATTTTCGCTCCGGTGGTTCATCGATTATTCAAGCGCCAAGGGCGCCGCAGCATAAAGCATGGCATCGCACATCTGCACAGTCCGCTTAATTCTGGCTACATCGTGTACCCGCACGATTTGGCACCCTTGGGCAATTCCGAATGCCACGGTAGCGGCCGTGCCTTCAACCACATCATCCGGCGGGAGATCCAGTACGGTGCGAATGAATTTTTTGCGGGAGGTGGCCAGCAGCAGCGGATATCCAAGCTCTGTCAGACGGTCCAAATTCATCATGGTCTGAAGGTTCTCTGCATAGTCCTTGGCAAAACCGATTCCGGGATCAAGAATAATGTTCTCCCGCTTCACTCCCGCAGCCAATGCCTGCTTCACGCTGTCCCCAAGATCGGCACACATGTCACTGACCAGCTCCCGGTAATTACGTTCACGGCGGTTGTGCATTAAAATAACCGGACAGCCCGCTTCCGCAGCTACTGGTGCCATATCCGGGTCAGCTTTGGCGCCCCACACATCGTTAATAATGTGAGCACCTGCTTGAATGGCCCGGCGGGCCACTTCTGCCTTATAGGTGTCGATGGATAAAACCAGTTGGGGAGCTGCACGGTGAATACTCTCAATGACCGGCAGCACGCGGGCCAGTTCTTCTTCCAGACCTACCGGCTGATGGCCGGGCCGCGTTGATTCACCGCCAATATCAATAATATCGGCACCCTCTTCCGCCATTTGCAGCGCATGTTCGACGGCCTTTTCCGGTTCAGCCCACAATCCCCCATCAGAAAAAGAATCAGGGGTGACGTTCAGGATGCCCATAATCAGCGTTCGTTCACCCAGCGCCAGCTCTGCGGCCCCCAGGCGGTAATTCCGTTTGTATATCAAGGGTCTCATTCCGGTAATCCCGTCCTTTCCCTATATGCTTCCAGCAACAACGCCGTAATTCTTCCGCAGCATCCGCCGCTGACGGTCTGCCGCTCATTTGCACGCCATAGTGTTGTAACCGGAACAATCTCCTGCACCGAATTGGTAAGGAAAATCTCATCCGCTTCTGCAAGCTGTTCCCACCGGTACATACCTGCTTCCATCCGGATTCCAGCAGCCAGTGCCAGCTCCAAAACCATTTCCCGGGTAATTCCCGGCAGAATGCCTGCTGCGATGTCCGGGGTATAGAGCACATTATCGGTAATGAAAAAAATATTGCTGACAATGCCCTCGGCAACCATGCCTTGGGCGGTCAGCATTAGTCCTTCCGCACCGTATGCCGCTGAGGCATAACCTGCCAGTTCACGCTTTGCGAGTATATTGTTCATGTAGTGCAGCGACTTCAAGCGCACCGGCCCCTCCGGTGTATTCCGCGGCAGGTTCAACAGCTGCAGCCCCTTGCCTTCCCGGTAGAGACTGTCCGGCAGATGCGGCAGCTCTTTGATGTAGAGCAGATGGTTAGGCTGGCTGTAGTCTCCGGCAGGCAGTCCCAAAATATCTTTACCGGCTGTTACGGTGTAACGGATATAGGCATCCTGTAATTCATTTTTGCCCATTACCTGCTGAATCCAGTCACGCAGCCGGACCGCGTCTCCATCAAAAGGAATTCCGAGCTGCCTGCAGCCCTCCGCCAGCCTGTCCAAGTGCCGCTGCAGCAGAAACGGTTCACCTTTATACGTGCGAAAAGTCTCAAATAGGCCCATACCGTACAAAAAGCCGTGATCCAGAGCGGAAATCACGGCATTTTTGGCATCCACTACCTGGTGGTTGAATCCAATATAATTCATACCGGCTCTCCGGCTCTCCGTTTCAGGAAATTGCGCAGCATGGTATGCCCATGATTCGTAATAATCGATTCGGGATGGAACTGCACGCCTTCAATCGGATACTCCTTATGGCGCAGCGCCATAATTTCGCCTTCAGCCGTTTCCGCTGTGATCTCCAGGCAGTCAGGCAGAGTTTCACGCTCCACGATCAGTGAATGATAGCGGGTCGCGGTGAATGGAGACTCCAGTCCTTCGAATACGGAGGTGCCGTTATGGTGGATCGGCGAGGTTTTGCCATGCATCAGGCGCTCCGCCCGGATGACATTGCCGCCAAAAGCCTGTCCAATGGCTTGATGGCCCAGGCAGACGCCAAAGATCGGGATGATTCCCTTGAAATGCTGAATCAGCGCAAGGCTTATCCCCGCTTCATTCGGTGTGCAGGGACCTGGAGAAATCAGAATATGATCCGGTGCAAACGCCTCAATCTCCTCAATGGTAATCTCATCGTTGCGGGATACCCGGACTTCCTCCCCAAGCTCCCCCAGATACTGCACCAGGTTGTACGTAAAGGAATCATAATTATCGATAACCAAGATCATACTGTTGCTCCTCCTTCGGCGCCGCCGGCAGCACGTGATCCCTGCTGGTATTCGCTGCAGAGAACCGCCTTCACTACGGCTTTGGCTTTATTGTGGCATTCCCTGTATTCCCGGTACGGGTCAGAATCAATTACAATGCCCGCACCTGTCTGGATATAGCCTATCCCGTCCTTCACCGCCAGTGTTCGTATAATAATATTTAATTCCATATTGCCGTTATAGTCAATCCAGCCCATCGAACCCGTATATGGACCGCGCCGTACGGGCTCCAGCTCCTCGATGATCTCCATGGTGCGCACCTTGGGCGCACCGGTGATGGTGCCGCCGGGGAACAAGGCGGCCATAACATCGTAAGCGCCCTTGCCGGGCGCGACGGTGCCCTCCACCTGCGATACGAGATGCATGACATGCGAGTATCGCTCCACGGTCAGCAGCTCCGGCACGCTGACCGTCCCATATGCAGCGACACGGCCGATGTCGTTGCGCTCCAGATCGACAAGCATAATATGCTCGGCGATCTCCTTCTCGCTCCCGCGCAGCTCCGCCTCCATGGCGGCGTCCTCCGCGGGAGTCAGCCCCCGGCGCCGGGTGCCGGCAATGGGGCGGGCGCTGACCTTGTCCCCGTGCAGCCTGACGAGCAGCTCGGGCGAAGCGCTAGCGAGGGCGAAGCGGGGCGAGCGCAGCAGCCCCATGTACGGGGACGGGTTGAGCTTGCGCAGCCATTCATACACATCCTCCGGCGAGGAATTCAGCTGGGCCTCCTGGCGCAGCGACAGGTTCACCTGGAATACATCTCCTTGGCGGATGTATTCCTGGACCTCGCGGACCGCCTGCTGAAATTGCTCAGGCGGGAAGGCGGTAGTCATGCCCGGCCATTCGCCGGAGACACCGGCATGGGCTTCTATTGCAGCAGCCCCCGCATCGTCCCCTGAATTCCCAGGTGCAGCAGAGATCTGCCTCCACTGCTCCAGCATCCGCTCAGCCCGCCGGGATGCCTTCTGGTACAGGTCTTTCAGTTCGGCGGGACCGGATGACTGCGCAGCAGCAGGCACAGGCACATGGACTGTGCAGTACAGCATGTCCTCCTGATGGTCATAGGTCCACAGCTCTTCCAGCCTCATAAAGAGGTAATCGGGAAACCCCGGGTCATCCTTGGCCCAAACGGGCAGCTTCTCCAGAGAACGGACCACATCATAGCTAAGGAATCCAATACACCCGCCGATAAACGGAGGCAGCTCCGTGACTTGAACCCGCGGAGAAGTGAAATCCTTCATCCAAAGCTCCAACATCTCCAAAGGATGACCTGTCCGTGAGGTTTCTAATAATGGCTCAACTGTCCCTGCAGCGTCTGACGGGAAACTATATATTTCTGCTGTCCCCGCTTTGCCTTGCAGTACAGAAACAGGATGCAAGCCAAGGTATGTGTACCGGCCGCCCTTGCCGCTCTCCAGCACCACTGAATAGGGAGAGGCCAGCTCCCAGGCCTTCATCCAGGAGGCGGGCAGTCCCCCCTTGTCCTGCGGTGTTCGTATAATAAGGGGGAGTAGGCTCCATTTTTCCTGCGCCCATTGCTCCCAGTCCTGCCACGCTGTTATGATCTCCAAAGCCATCCCCCTAAAAGTTTTGTATAGCATAAACTTCTTAGAATTCACTTCGTACAAAACTTGCTTCGGAAGCATCCGCTTTGTTTTGTATAGCGTACGCTTCTTGAAATTCACTTCGCAAAACTTGCTCCAGAAGCATCCGCTTTGTTTTGTATAGCGTACGCTTCTTGAAATTCACTTCGCAAAACTTGCTTCTAAGCATTCGCTTTGTTTTGCCTTTGCATGTGTAAAACCCATGTACTTATCCTGTGGTTTATTGCCTGTCAGTATACTGTACTTTGGACCGCTTTGAAAAGCCTGAATGATCGTTTTTCCGAAAAAAGAGCCTTCACCATCCCTGTGACAGCGGATAGGAAGGCTCTATGAATATGCGTATCAGCAATTACACTTCAAAATTGTAAAGTGGAGTGCTCAGGTAACGTTCACCGTTACTTGGGATAATTACTACGACTTTTTTGCCCGCTCCCAGCTCTTTGGCCACTTTGAGGGCTGCGAATACGGCGGCACCGGAAGAAATACCGGACAGAACGCCCTCTTCCTTCGCTACGCGGCGTGCGGTTTCGAACGCTTCGTCGTTCTCTACGTGAATAATCTCATCATAGACATTCTGATTCAGAATATCCGGAATGAAGTTTGCCCCGATCCCTTGAATCTTGTGAGGACCAGGCTTGCCGCCGGCCAGAATTGGCGATGCTGCAGGCTCTACCGCATAGATCTTCACATTAGGATATTTACTCTTCAAAACCTCACCGGCGCCTGTGATGGTTCCGCCAGTCCCTACTCCGGCGATAAAGGCATCCAGTGGTCCGCCAATGGACTCGATGGCTTCAACGATTTCCGGACCGGTGGTTTCACGGTGGATCTTAACGTTGGCCTTATTCTTGAATTGCTCAGCCAGGAAATAATCAGGGTTCTCGCTCAAGATTTGCTCAGCCTTCTTAACCGCACCGTTCATACCTTCCGATCCCGGAGTAAGCACCAGCTCCGCACCGTAAGCGCGCAGCAGATTGCGGCGTTCAAGGCTCATCGTTTCAGGCATAACAATAACCGCTTTATAGCCTTTGGCCGCAGCAACAAGTGCCAGCCCGATACCGGTGTTCCCGCTGGTAGCTTCGACAATCGTGCCGCCCGGCTTCAGCAGCCCTTCCTTCTCAGCCTCTTCCACGATGCTGATCGCGATGCGGTCCTTCACGCTGGAGCCCGGGTTTTGATATTCCAGCTTCAGGTAGATTTCCGCAGAACCTTCAGGAACCACCCGGTTGAGACGAACGAGCGGCGTGCCTCCAATCAAATCTGTTACACTGTTGACGACTTTAGCCATGAGTGAAAACCTCCTTGGAATGATAAATGAATGGGTGCGTAACTTGTGACAATAGTCTCCAGCATAGATCTCCGGGTGTATGAAAAAAACGGCTAGGTCTGCACCAGGACATTCAACACCGCAGCACCAAGTTATAGCGCTGGACAGCGGAATTGGACCATCCGCCGTTACTTATTTCCGACTAATTCAGTAGGTTTTACATTTAAGACCATATTATCAATCTTGCAGGCTGTTGTCAATATATATCGCCGTATCATATTTAGCGCGCAATTCATTTTCCACCTGCTGAAGCGGCGGGGCTTTCTCCAATGCAAGCTCTTCCCGCACCTGCTGCCTGATTTCTGCCTGATTCTGCTTCCGGGGCACTATGGCTTTCTCCAGCCGGATCACCGCATAAGCATCCCGGGCCTGCAGCGGACCTGCAATATCACCCGCCTCCAGGCCTGCAGCAGTCTGCAGGAGATCCTCCGGCCAGAACGGGTCATCCTCTTCCACTATACCAATACTGCCTCCATGCAGGCGGCTCTCCTCGTCGATAGACAGCTCTGTGGCCAGCGCCGCAAAATCCTCACCCTGCTCCAGGCGGTCCATTACCTTCTCTGCTTCTTCGTAGGTGTGTACCTTAATCATGGAGAGCTGCATTTCCTTCTTGGGAGTGAACCGCCCGGCATTTTGCGCTAAATAATCATCGATTTCGCTCTCACTAATGGTAATCCCTGCTGTAGCTATCGCTTGAAGGGTGAGACGGTAGGCCGCCTCCTCACGCACTTCCTCGCGCGAAAGCCCCAGCTCGGACTCCATCTGTTCGTAATACTGCTGTTCAGAGCCATAGCCGGCTATACTGCTCTGCAGTTCCTTCTCAATCTCCTTATCGGTCACGGTAATCCCTAGTGCCTTGGCCTCTTTGCTGACCACAATATGGTTAAGCAGCGTAAGCAGTACTTCATCGCCATGCTTTTTTTTGAGTTCACTTATCCATTGCTGATCTGTTACCGGCTGATCCCCCGCCCTGGCAATGTCCGAGGACTCCCCCTCTGCGGCTTCTCCCTTGAGAATAGCCATGGCCCGCAGACTCCAGAACAATAGACCCCCGAGCATTAATGTTGCGATCGCCAAAAGAATAACGGCATTGCGCAGCAGGCGCTCCTGTCTTGTCATCATCTCATGGCCCTACGATTTCGCTTGATCCAGGATAACCTGCAATTCATCTTTATTAAATACATAAGCCTCGTTGCAAAAATGGCATACCACTTCAACCTGATCATCTTCTTCAATCAACCGCTCCAGCTCATGCTGGCCCAGACTGACCAGTGTCTGCTCTACTCTTTCACGGGAGCACTGGCAGACAAAGCTGATATCCAGTCCATCCATGATGACCACATCGGGAAGCAGCCAGCGGAGCATCTCTTCCGGTTCAAGTCCCTGGTCCAGCACAGCCGTAACAGAAGGCATTGCGCCTACTGCCCGTTCGATCTCCGTAATTTCATCATCGCTAAGACCCGGAAGAAGCTGTACAATGAACCCTCCAGCCACCTTCACAGAGTTATCCGTTTCAACCAATACTCCAAGCCCTACAGCGGCCGGAGTCTGCTCAGATACAGCAAAGTAATACGTAAAATCTTCGCCAAGCTCTCCCGAAACAATTGGCACACTGCCGCGGTAAGGCTCCTTTAAGCCTAAATCCTTGCTGATATCGATGAACCCTTCCGTTCCCACAGCCCCGGCGACATCCAGCTTGCCAAGACTATTGCTGGGGAGATGAACATGAGGATTCTGTACATACCCGCGCACTTCTCCGAGGGCATTTGATTCCGCTGTAATTTGTCCGAGCGGCCCGTTTCCTTTGACCATTATGGCCAGCTTTTCCTCACCCTTGAGCATTGCACCCATCATCGCAGCAGCGGTAACGGTTCGTCCCAGTGCAGCCGTAGCTGTTGGGTACGTATCATGCCTGCGCCGTAATTCGTCGACCAGCGCCGTGGTACGGACTGCAAATGCTCTTACTTTGCCGTTCATCGCGGTTCCCCGGACCAGCCGGTCCTTCTTGTTATCCATTGGGTGCGTACTCCTCCTGTCGCCTGCCTTTAAGGCTTCTATATTTTTATTTGTTGCGGTCGTAAATAATACGCAGGCCTTCCAGCGTCAACATCGGATTAACCTCATCAATACATTCCGTTTCACCGGCAATGAGTGTTGCCAGCCCCCCGGTAGCAATCACCTTCAGCACAGGGGCGTTCATCTCCGCCTTAATGCGTCTTACAATCCCTTCAACCTGTCCCGCATAGCCAAAAATAATCCCTGCCTGCATGGCATGGACCGTATTGCGTCCGATTACCTTCTTTGGCTTCTCCAGTTCGATCCGCGGCAGCTTGGAGGCCCGCTGATACAAGGCTTCTGTAGAAATGCCCAGTCCAGGCACAATCGCTCCGCCAAGATAGTTCGCACCGGCGTCAATGCAATCAAATGTAGTCGCCGTTCCGAAATCAACGACAACCAGCGGGCATTGATATTGTTCAATCGCAGCAACCGCATTCACAATCCGGTCAGCGCCCACTTCGCGGGGATTCTCATACCGCAGATTAAGCCCGGTCTTAATCCCCGGGCCTACGAGCAGCGGCTCCTTGCCGATATATTTCACGCACATTTCCACAATGACCTGCACAAGCGGCGGAACAACCGAGGAGATAATGACTCCTTCCACATCTCTGAACGAAATGTTGGACATATGGAACAGATTATGAATCAACACCCCATATTCATCTGCAGTGGATTGGCGGGCCGTGCTGAGGCGGAAATGGTGAAGCAGCTCACGTCCCCGGTATACCCCAAGGACGATATTAGTATTGCCTATATCTACAGCAAGCATCATGAGAAGGGCTCCTCCTTCTTCGCATTCAGATCCAGGCTGATATCCAGACTGGAGAAGGAGTAGGTCAACCTGCCGACAGAGATCACATCAACCCCGGTCTCTGCGATACGGCGCACGGTTTCCAGCGATACATTGCCGGAGGCTTCCGTTTTGACATGCGGCGCTTTGGTTTTGATGCGTCTCACGGCTTCTGTCATCAGTTCAGGAGACATATTGTCCAGCATAATAATATCGGCTCCTGCCGCGAGTGCCTCCTCTACCTGCTCCAGGCTCTCCGTCTCCACTTCAATGGTCATCGTGTGCGGAATATTGGCCCGGGCCCGCCCGACTGCCTGACGAATCCCTCCGGCTCCCTTGATATGGTTGTCCTTAATCATCACGGCATCGTAGAGGCCGAATCTGTGATTGGCACCGCCGCCAACACGCACCGCATATTTCTCCAGCATCCGGTGACCCGGAGTCGTTTTACGGGTATCCACCAGCCGGGAAGGCAATCCTTCAAGCTTCTGCACAAAGGAATGGGTACGCGAAGCAACTCCAGACAGACGCTGCATTAAATTCAGAGCCAAACGTTCTCCGGTTAGAATCGCATGCGTGCTGCCTTCCACCTCAGCGATAATTGTGCCTTTGGTGACAGCCTGGCCTTCCTGCACCAAGGCAGTGAACACCAGAGAGGGGTCAACCACTTCAAATACCAGCTCTGCCACAGGAATGCCGCAGATGATCCCATCCTCTTTGGCATGGATAATCCCTTTGGACTCGTGCCCGGCAGGAATTGTTGTGCGGGTTGTAATATCACCTGAGCCTACATCTTCATGCAGCCAGCCCTTAATCGTTTGTACCAGTTCTTCATTGTAGCCGTTAAACATCATCACTTAATTCCTCCACTATTCCCAGTTCGCGGATCAGGAGCAGATGCTTCTGCCACTCTGCATCATTACGCTGCGGGTAGTCCTCACGGTAATGCGCACCGCGGCTCTCATGACGCGCCAAAGCCGCTTCGGTAATCAGCAGACAGCAGGTCAGCATATTGGCGAACTCGTATTCCTCGCGTTTGGTCAGAGCCGAATGAAAAATAGGCAGCTGACGCTTCAATTCATCCAATCCCTTGGACAGCATCTCTTCATTCCGGCGCAGCCCCGCGTACCGCACCATTACTTTCTGCAGCTTCAGGCGGCGCTCGACAATAGCCTGGGTCGGGGATTCCACCCGCCCTTCGTCGCAGCCTGCTGCTACAACACTGCGGTCAAGCGGCGGCAGCTGGCGGATACGCTCAACAATCCGCCGTCCGAAGACAACCGCTTCTGACAGTGAGTTACTGGCCAGCCGGTTGGCTCCCTGCACCCCGGTAGAAGATACTTCCCCGCAGGCAAAGAGGCGGGCGATATTGCTCTCTCCGTTAAGATCGGTTTTGATGCCCCCCATCATATAATGCGCAGCCGGAGCCACCGGAATCCAATCACTTGTAATATCCAGTCCATAGCTCATGCAGGTCTGATAGATTGTCGGGAAGCGGTGTCTGACCATTTCTGCCGATTCGTGTGTAATATCCAGATATACAAAAGTCGATTTCGTCTGTTCCATTTCGCTGACAATGGCCCGGGCAACGATATCACGCGGGGCCAGTTCCAGCAGCTCATGATAACGCTCCATGAAACGTTCGCCATTGATGTTGCGCAGGACAGCCCCCTCACCGCGTACAGCCTCGGAGATGAGGAAGCGCGGCGCTCCCGGATAACTGAGTGCAGTCGGGTGAAATTGAATGAACTCCATGTCCCGAATATGCGCTCCGGCCCGGTAGGCAATCGCTACGCCGTCTCCGGTTGCCACCTCGGGATTTGTGGTATAGCGGTACAATTGCCCGGCTCCTCCGGAGCATAGGATGGTTGCGTCCGCCTGAAGGAACAACCGGCCGCCGCCCGGTCGCTGCACCAAGGCACCTACGCATTCACCACCGTCGGTAATGAGGTCAATCACAAAATGCTCATCCCATACCTCGATGTTCTTATGCTCCGCTACCTGCTCTGCCAGAGCGCGTACAATCTCGTATCCGGTAGCATCTCCATTAGCATGCAGGATACGGCGGTGACTGTGCGCACCCTCCTGGGTGAGCGCGATCACGCCGTTTTCCTTATCAAAAAGTGTGCCTAACCGGATTAACTCACGCACCCCTTCAGGCCCTTCATTCACAAGCACGTCTACAGCCGCCGAAGAATTGAGACCCGCTCCGGCCATCAGGGTATCCTGGCGATGATACGCCGGAGAATCATCTTCAGCAAACACTGCGGCAATGCCGCCCTGGGCATAGCGGGTATTGCTCTCCATAAGCGTTTTTTTGGTTATCATAATGACTTTCCGGTCTTCACTGGCTTTGATGGCTGTGAACAAACCGGCGATGCCTGAGCCGATGACGATACAATCCGTTTGCACCGTTGGAAGCCCGCTAAGGTCGAAATCAACCAAATATTGTGGAATCATGACCGCTTTTCACCTGTTTCAACGAAAGAGTAGCGCATGCTACCGGACTTGTAGCATGCGCTCTAGGGATGTTCTGGCTTTGTCGGCGACTGCGGGCGGTACATAAATCTGCGGCTTCATCGTCTCCAGGCATTTGACCAGTTTTTTTAGATTATTAACTTTCATATTCGGACAAACGAGAAATTTGGTGGCGAAATGAAATTCCTTATCCGGACTGTCCTTGCGGAGCTGATAGCCGGTACCGTCTTCTGTTCCGACAATAAACTGCTTGCGGTCAGATTTCTTGCAATAATCAATAATGGATGTAGTGCTGCCTACATAATCGCCCATGGCAACTACCTCAGGACGGCATTCCGGATGCACGACAAATTCAGCCTCCGGATATTTCGCTCTCATTTCAACCACATCTTTGACCGTAAGCATATCATGAGTATTGCAATAGCCTTCCCAAATAATCAGCTTCTTCCCGGTCTGATCCTGCACGTATTGGCCCAGGTTCTTATCGGGTACCCAGATAATCTCTTCAGCATCCAGAGACTCAATTACCCTGACCGCATTGGCAGATGTACAGCAGATATCCGTTTCCGCTTTGATTTCGGCTGAAGAGTTAATGTAGGTGACCACTTTGGCATTGGGGTGCTGTGCCTTCAGCTTACGCAGTCCATCCACGTTCACCATGTCTGCCATCGGACAGCCGGCACGTTCATCCGGAATAAGCACGGTTTTGTTAGGTGCCAGAATTTTGGCGCTTTCCCCCATGAAGTGAACACCGCAGAATACGATGACATCGGCATCTGTCTCCGCAGCCTTTTGAGCGAGCAAAAAAGAGTCCCCCCGAAAATCTGCCACTTCCTGGATTTCATCACGCTGATAATAATGAGCCAAAATGATTGCATTCCGTTCTTTTTTTAGCTGTTCGAGGCGCACACGAAGTTCACGATTCTGTTCCTGCTTGCGCTCAAGCGCCAGAGCTTCCACGGTCTGTTCTCCCCCTTATGTCTTACGGCCTTGGCCGTCCCATTCTAATCAAATTTCCCGGAGTCTCGCGGGTATGCAGCAGCCACCCGGCGCTGCGATTGCTTAGCCATTAGATTATTTAATATTTAATCACTAATGTACACAACGTTACTCCCACTGTCAATGTAACGAAGCCTCCGGCAGAGGGACTCCAGACCGTCTATGGGACAAAAAAATCCGGAGAACCCTAAGGCATCTCCGGATCATATTTCGAAACATTCCGTTCAGGTGACAATTAGACTAGGTTGCCGCCGCCGTCTTTATTGCCGTTATTAGAATCATTTCCATCTGCCGGGTCCGGGTTGTTCGGAATATCCTTGGACAAGTCCCCGATCGTGGATGGAGTGTCATCTGTTTTGCCTTGAATCCGGACACGCACATCACCGATGGAATCGATGACAGGCTCGCCTTCTTCGTGAGTCACGCCTGCAGCATCCTCAGGTTTGCCGTCTTCAGTCAGGTAGCCTTGCTCAATCAGTTCTTTGATCTGATCCAGCTCCAGCGTTTCCTTCTCAAGCAGCGTGTTGGCAATCAGGTGCATTTCTTTGGAGTATTTGGTCAGCAGCTCTTTGCAGCGTTCATAACTGCTGCGGATAAAGTTCTGCATTTCCTGATCGATTTCATAAGCGATGGAGTCACTGTAATTCTGCTCGTGTCCGATATCCCGGCCCAGGAACACCTGGCCTTGGGAAGTACCAAACTGCATAGGTCCCAGTTTATCACTCATACCGTATTCCATAATCATGCTGCGTACAATTCGTGTAGCCTGCTGGAAGTCACTGTATGCGCCTGTACCGATCTCGCCGATGAATAGTTCCTCAGCGACACGTCCGCCGAGCAGCCCGGTTACTTTATCAAGCAATTCCTGCTTGGTGACAAGCATCCGGTCTTCTTTTGGAAGCATAATTACATATCCGCCTGCGCGGCCGCGCGGGATGATGGTAACCTTGTGAACCATATCCGCATGTTCCAGGAAATAACCGACAATCGTATGACCCGCTTCGTGGTAAGCCACGATGCGCTTCTCGCGTTCGCTGATGACCCGGCTGCGTTTCTCGGTACCCACGATTACCCGGTCAATGGCCTCATCCACTTCCGTCATGGAAATATCCTTGCGGTTGCGGCGTGCAGCGAGAAGGGCTGCTTCATTCAGCAGGTTCTCCAAATCAGCGCCGGTGAACCCGGTAGTACGCTTGGCGATAACGTCAAGTCTGACATCCTTCGTCAGCGGTTTATTGCGGGAGTGAACCTTCAGTACAGCTTCACGGCCTTTGACATCCGGACGGTCAACCGTGATTTGACGGTCAAAACGTCCCGGACGAAGCAGCGCCGGATCAAGAATGTCTGCGCGGTTGGTAGCCGCGACGATAATAATGCCTTCATTGCCGCCAAAGCCGTCCATTTCGACGAGCAATTGGTTGAGGGTCTGCTCACGTTCGTCATGTCCGCCGCCGAGTCCGGCGCCGCGCTGACGTCCGACCGCATCGATCTCATCAATAAAGATGATACAAGGTGCATTCTTCTTGGCATTCTCGAACAAATCACGCACACGGGATGCACCGACACCGACGAACATTTCCACGAAGTCGGAACCGGAGATGCTGAAGAACGGAACACCGGCTTCACCGGCTACCGCACGGGCCAGCAGGGTTTTACCTGTACCTGGAGGGCCTACGAGAAGCACACCCTTAGGGATACGTGCGCCTACCGCTGCGAATTTGCGCGGATCTTTCAGGAATTCAACGACTTCGACAAGCTCCTGCTTCTCTTCATCGGCTCCTGCAACATCCTCGAAGCTGATTTTCTTCTTCTCTTCATTATATAACCGCGCTTTGCTCTTGCCGAAATTCATGACCTTGCCGCCGCCACCCTGCGCCTGATTGAACAGGAAGAAGAACAGGATGAACATGATAACGAGCGGAATGATGGAAGAGAGGAACGTCAGCCAGATGCTGTCACCCTCCATTTTCTTCTGCGTCAACTCTATGCCGTTATCATCACTGGCAGCGATGAGTTCATCAAGGGCTCGATCTGTAGGAGGAACAAATGTGGAGAAGTTCTTCGATTTAGCTTCTGCAGGCTGCTGCTTGTATTCACCGGTTACGGCAAAAGCATTGCCTTCGAACTGAATCGTCATGCTCTTCACATTGTTATTCTTGATCTCCTGTCTTAACTCATCGTATCTAGGGAAATCGGCGGATTCATTTCCATTGCTTACAAACTGGACAATGCCCACCACGACTAAAAATAAAATCAAATAAAAACCAGAATTCCGGATGAACCGATTCATCCCCTACCTCCTCTCACAACGCTCAAGTTATTGTACCATAGCCTGCCCAGACTCCTCAAATTGTCAGAGGCCAGGGGTTGGATCCGTAGATCTAAGGCTGTCGATTAGCTCATTTGGAATAAATTTCAGGCTTCAGTACACCGACGTAAGGGAGGTTCCGATACTGCTCGGCATAATCGAGTCCATAACCTACGACAAATTCATCCGGAATAACAAATCCGGTATAAGCAGCTTCCAGATTAACTGTACGTCCTGCCGGTTTGTCGAACAGGGTAACCACAGTAACTGAAGCGGCATTGCGGCCCTGCAGCATTTCAATCAAATAGCTGAGCGTAAGCCCGCTGTCAATGATATCCTCCACAATCAGAACATCGCGTCCTTCAACGGAAGCGTCCAAATCCTTGATGATTTTGACTACGCCAGAAGATTTGGTGGATGCTCCGTAGCTGGATACAGCCATAAAATCCATTTCTACAGGGACTGTAATCACTTTGACCAGATCCGCCATAAAAATAAACGCGCCTTTCAGCACACAAATGACGAGTGGCGTGCGTCCTGCATATTCCGTACTCAGCTGGGCGCCGAGCTCCCTGATTCTTTGTTGAATTTCCTCTTCGCTGATCAAGATTTCCTGAATATCGTTCTGCAACTTGCGAACCTCCTAAGTTATACTATGAAAGACTTACTTCGGCCATAACGCTTCTTCTCCCTTCTCCATATCCTCCAGAGACAACAGAAGAACCGAGGCCGTGTGCCGCCCTACTGCGGCATGCATCGAGCGCCTTACGCCCGGAATCCAGACGATATTGCCCAAATCATCACAAACGAGGGGAATCGCAGCGCGTTCGGAAGAAGGTATTTTATCATCAATGTAAATATCTTTTACCTTTTTGCTTCCGTTTAATCCCATAACCCTTATGGTATCTCCAGGCAATCGGGAACGGATGGTGAGTGGCAGAACCAGCTCTCCGCTGTCAAACCACGCCAACATTTTCCCAGAGTCCTCCCCCAGTACAGTAAAATTTTCTCTCTCCAGCACCGACATCGTCAATACTTTTCCTATCTCCTTAATTTCAACACGGGGATGAGGCAAAGACAGCCGATATGTATAGCTTGATTCCTGCTGCGGAGGCTTGGACGAGAACACAATAGTATCATATTGCCGCATGCAGATCAGTCCTCCACCCATGTTCAAACTCCATACAGTAGGATAATCCTGCAGCGTTCCCCGGCGTACTGCTTCAATCTTGGGGAAATCCAAGCTCGATGAATCCGCCGACAGATAATTTAATATTAGTTTAATCAAACGCCGTTGTAAAGCGGAGGGTATGGCCGTAAATAATGCTCTCTGCATGGTGCATTTTCCGGCATCGGCCAAAACAAGTTCGTTAAAGTATTTTTGTGCCGCCGCCTCCATATACTCATCTTCCGCCTGGACAATTTCAGACAATTGCAGAAGCGATTGCCTCACTTTCGGATTATACGCCTCAAGCGCCGGAATCAGGTTCAGCCGGACCGCATTGCGTCTATATTCTGTCATTAAATTACTGGCGTCTTCGGCGTATGGCAGGCCCTCCTGCCGGCACAGGCTGACAAGAGCTGTTTTGTTAATACGCAGGAAGGGCCGGATCAGTTCCACCTTTTTTTCGGTGCGTTTCCAGCGCATTCCCCCTAGGCCCGAGGGGCCGCTCCCCCGCAGCAAGCGCATCAGCACTGTTTCCGCCTGATCGTCCGCATGATGCGCAAGTGCCACCGAACGGGCAGCATAGCGATGCGCAGTGTCGATGAGAAACTGATACCGTTTTTCCCGCGCTGCCCCCTCAGGCCCGAGGCCGCTCTCTTTGACGAGTGAAGGAATATCAAACTCCGCCAGCTCAAAGGGAAGTCCAAGCCTACCAGCCATTGCACGGACCGCTTCGGCTTCTTCCACCGACTCCGGTCTGAACCCATGATTTACATGGGCGCATATTAAGGTCAGCGGCATGCGGTTCAGGGAAATTTCATGCAGGATATGCAAAAGAGCCACAGAGTCCGGCCCTCCGGAAACTGCGACTACAATGGTGTCATGGGGCGACCACAGCCCATGCTCGGCTGCAGACTCCAATACGGATTCCACCAGTTCCTTCATTTGCTCCATACGGCTCCCTTTCTACCCGGTCGATAGGCCAGAACCGGACCAATCGTCCAGTTTCACCTATAGTATGTATGATTTCAAAAACGGAATACGTAATAAATCATAAAGATCAGCACAAATAAAGACAGCGCAAATGCACTTTTCAGCCAACCGGGTGTCGCCATCGTTTCCTTCCCCGGTTTTCTTGTGCTGTAAATATGAATCTTCCAGGCTTCCGTGGCCGCTTCACTTCCCGGAAATCCGCCCTTCAGGGCCAGACACAGCCAGGAGGACAGCTTCTTGTCAGGCAGGCTTCTGGCCAGCTTCACCAGTTCGTCTGCGCTTCGGGTCTGCGGCAGCTGCGCTGCTGCGGCCTTTAGGCCCTCTTCATTAAGCAGCCGCAGACACAGCACAGCAAACGCAAAAAGATCGTAATTCTCATCCCCCGTACGGCTTCCGGCATTCCAGTACCCGCGGTCATGCCATTCGGTGAATTGCTTCACGCTGCGGCCCAGCGGGCTGGCGCCGCCGTAATCGATCAGTTCAGCCTCTCCGTAATTGGAGACCAGTACATTCTCCGGCTTCAAATCTCCGAACACAAAACCGCACTCATGCAGGTTCCGGAGTTTCTCCAGCAGCTTGAGGCCCACCAGCCCAAGCCAGGAAGCGCCGTTTTTGGCCAAAAAATAATGCAGCGACCGGCCTTCTACATAACGCATCACATAAAACGGCACGCTGTCCTTATAATCATCCGATTCGAGTAAATAAGAAGACAATGCGGATTCACGATGCGCCCGATGCTCTTTTCGCTTCCTGCTGGATTGCAGACTGGTCAGCACATTGATTTCCGATTGCAGTTCAAGGGTATCGTTGCCGATCTTCAGCGCATAGCGCTCCCGTCTGCCTTCACGCTGCACGAGATATACAGTTCCGTTCGCTCCTCTTCCCAGCATACGCTCCACGACATAACGGTTGCCCCGCCATTTGCCGCGGATTACTGTGCCGGCAGGAAAGGGCGGATTAGACGACATACCCACCAATCATCCCTTCTTTTTCATCGTAACCGCCATCTGTCGGACGTTCACGGTGTTCATCCAGTGTATCATAACGGTAATGCTCAAGCACCTTGAAAATGGCTGGTCCAGTAGGTGTGGCCCCACGCATCTTCAGCTTGGAGAACAACGAACGGACCTCGGACACATTGTGCGTCCAGTCCATATCGAGCATGGCCTCTTCACTGCTGGAGCGTCCGGGAAAATGGAAAACAGCAATTTCGCTCTTGCCCTCCCGCGCCTCCAGGCTAAGCGCCAGATCACGGATCGCATCTTCTACAGCACCCAGCTTCGGCTTCATGCTCGCACTGGCGTCAATGAGCAGTGCGATGCGCAGCGGAGTGGTCTCGGTCAGCTCATCGACAACCGTCACCACCTGCGAACGCTGCAGTGGAGGCAGCTCTTCCAGCGAACCTTCACCAAGAATTTTTTTTACCTCTTTATTAACCGCCTGCTGAATCGTCTGAACCACCGTCTTGCGGGTCATCATCTGAATCGTCTGTGCCAGCTGCGGCGTTCCAACGATCCGGCTGAGCCCGCCGCCGGCTTTCGCAATATCAGCAATCTCCCGGCTGCCCATCTCTCCGATGGTCCCATAATCGACAACACCGACCACATTGACGGTGATTCCCTCCTGCCGGGCATGCGCCGCAGCCATCACCGGACTCTCCCCTACGTTCGAACACCCGTCAGTAATAAGCAGAATTTGCTTCATAACCGACCACTCCCTTCCTTGTATATGTCTCTAGCATATCCAAGGTAGAGAGATTTCAAACGCCGCTTTGCGGGAATTTCAGAATAAAACAAGCCGTGAATAAGGGGAACTACGAGAAGTGTTTGGACTTCCGATCGCTGACGCTTCTACAGTTCCAAACCTCCTCTCCGTCCTTTCATTCACATTTGCTGCAGACAGCAGCGTCAGTTAAATGATAGATTAGCTCACGGTGCGCGGGCGCTCCATCCGCCCAATACCGGGCAGATGCAGGCTGGACCATTCCGGATGGAAGTGATCCAGGCGGCTGACCACAATCGTCATGTCATCATGAATCTCATTGCCCTGATACCGGATAACCTTCTCCAGCAGATTATCCGCCAGTTCCTGGGGATCATCACCCTCAAGCTCCTGGATTAGTCGTTTCATCCATATCTCTTTATTAACGGCATATCCGGGCGCATCGTAAATACCATCGGTCATCATGATTAGAATATCGCCCGGACGCAGCTGCATGCTGACAAGATCAACCTCTATCTCCTTGATGATTCCGATCGGCAGATTGCTGGCCGTTACCGGAATAACCTCGCTGCCGCGCCGGATGAAGCTGGGAGCCGAGGCAATTTTCATAAATGTAGTCTGCGCCGAGTACTGGTCGATCAGCGCCATATCCACAGTCGCATAGAATTCGTCGGGAGAACGCAGGAGCAGAATGGAATTGACGGATTTAACGGCCAGCTTCTCGTCCATTCCGGACTGCAGCAGCTTTTCCAGCATTCCCAGCGCCGCGCTGCTCTCCATGCGGGCCCGCTCTCCATTGCCCATCCCGTCACTGATGGAAACCGCAAAGGTTCCGTTGCCAAGTTCAACGGTACTGAAGCTGTCCCCCGACAGCATATCCCCGCCTTTGGCCGCCCCGGCAACTCCGGTATTCACCTCATAGGCTTTGGCTGAACCGAAGGTCACCATCGACAGCCCCTCCCGGGGATGAACTGCCGTTTCGTTCACCACGGCAATATTCTCTTCCAGAATGTCAGAGAGCAGCGGAGCAATCATCTTGCGGCATTCGTCGAAGCCGCGGGTATAAGCATGAACCACTTCAATCTCTACCCGCCCCGGGTCCAGACTCAGGATTTCAATGCTGTGGATGGATAAGCCCAGCTTTTCCAGCGCCTCACGGATCTGGCTTTCCTGGCGGTACATCGCCTGTCCTTCGCGCTTGATCTCATTGGCCAGGTCCTCCATTACCTGGGAAACTCCTGACAGCTGCTCGGCAACAAATTGGCGGCTGTCGTATATTTGTCTCTTCCAGCGCATATCATGCTGGTATAGCTCATATTGGCCTTTCATCACTTCCAGCACTTCCCCGGTTTTGCCGCAAATCCGGCTCCATTCCGGCGGAAGCTGGGCAGCGGTAATATTCGGGCATTCCTCCACAGTTGTCATCATATCGGTCATATAGCGGTAAGTCTGATAGAACTTGGCGTCCCAGCAGTGTGTGCGCCGGATGCAGCCCGAGCAGGCTCCTTCCGTCACGGTATTCATGAAATCCTCCATTTCACGATCTGATTTGCCCGCTTCTCCAGCGCGGGGAATCTGGCCGAAGCTGCTTGACAGCTGCCGGAACACCTGGGAGAACTGGGTTACCCGGTCTGCTGTAATATCCCTGACTCTTCTGGCATATTCATGCTGAGAGCGGCTATGGTCAGGTGTGCCCGGCACATACTTGGCAATGGCAGAAATCATCCCTTTAGGTGTTAGAAGAAACAACACTACAGCTGCGCAGGTTTCCCAGGTGGAAGCCATCACATCACCCGGACCGAGAAAATAGACGGACAGGATCGTTGATCCCAGCAGCATCCCAATGGATACTGCACCTTTACGTCCAGATTGCATCATGCCTGCCAGCATACCGGAGAAAGCAAGGAGGCTCATCTGATAGATGGCCCCGATATCCGCGAGGCTGAGGATCAGTCCGGTCACCACACCGACGGCTGCACCAAGTGGAGCACCTCCAGCCAGGGCAAAAATCAAAATCAGAAAACGGGATAGAATATGCTCAAGGGACAGCCCATTGACACTCCAGCCGACAAGGCCAGTCATGACCGAAGCCAGCAAAATAATCAGACAAAGCACTTCATCATTGCGCAGCGCCCTGCTTTTCTGCTTATAGGTAAAGACCGGAAGCGCCTGCAAAAATACAAGAGTGAGCACAAATCCGAGCAATGCATCAAGCGTTATCATCATCAGCGAATACCACGTAATCGATGGCCCCATCACGATTTTAAATAAACCCACCATAAAAGAAGAGACAAACACCATCAGCGGTGCGTAGGAAAGCTCTACTTTTTGAAAGCTCTCCAGCCCTTTATAAATCAGGAAAAAGATTATCAGTTCGGCGGCAACCATCACAGCACCGGGGAATGGAGTGAAAAGGCTTCCGAGAATAATTGCGGCGGCCACAGGCAATATGGAGTCTCTGCGCATAAATACAATAACGGCAAAATAAGCTGCTGCAAAAGGGGACAGCTCGTCCAGTATCATCGCACGGCCCAGCAGAAAGCCCATAAGACTTAGCAGCAGCATCCATTTTTTCACTATGAAAAACTGGATCATCGGCTGCTTCAGACTCCACGCTTTAGCGCGTTCACCCCAGCTATCCTTCTGACCCTTGTCATTGCCTCCAGCTCTTGTCCACTCCGGCAAATTCACCACATTGCTTTTACTCATTTCTCTGCACCACCCGTTTTAGAATTTATGGTTCTCATTATATAGCGGGGGTCTTACGAAAGTTTGTCAGAAACAGAGAGCAGTCTGCAAGAAATTTCCGACAAAAAAGCCTGTCCCGACATTTCATGGAAAAGCTTGTGCATCCCTTGCGGGACAGCCGGTTGGCGGCTATTTATGGAAACCATTCCCACTTCTGCAGGTCCTGCGGCTGCAGACATTCGTCAGCGATTGCTCTGGAGTTATGTGAAAATGGCTAGGATGCTGTCGGCAATTTATTTCCTGCCGACAAAAAATCCGCCACAAAGTGAGTGCTGAGCGATAAGCACAAAAAAACCGCAAAGGGCACTCTGCCCCCGGCGGTTATTAATGATGTGCAGGTATTCAAATTATACGCGCTTGGCTCCACGGCCTCCGCGCTTTCCTTCTGTGTTCTTCTTGATCGAAGATATCCGTTCTTCGCTGTCTTTCAGGAAGCGTGACATTTTATCCTCGAATGAAGGTTTACCGGCTGCAGGCTTGAATGGACGCCCTCCCCGTTCACGATTGTAACCACCGCCGCCTCCACCACTGCCGCCACCGCCGCCGAAACGGTCTCCACCGCTTGGACGTTCAGGTCTTGGAGCTCTGGGGGGACGTACTTCCGATGCCGGCTTATCTACGGCCTGCTTGATGGAAAGTCCGATCTTGCCGTCCTTGTCAACATTAATCACTTTGACGGTTACCACATCAGCAATCTTCAAATGATCGTTAACATCCTTGACGTAGTTATCGGCGATTTCCGAGATGTGAACGAGACCTGTGACACCTCCTGACAGATCCACAAATGCTCCGAAATGCGTGATGCCTGTCACCTTGCCCTCTAACTTGGTGCCCACTTCAATTGCCATAGAATAAAATGATCCTCCCTTAAAAATATACAGACGAATATAAAGTCCATCCAGTCTGCGGTGATTTGATTATACAGTAAAGAACAAATCAAGGCAACACAGCGAAAGCCCCTTTTAGCCTGCTTTATTCCCCTGATTGCTCCGTACGAATAGGTGTTTCGCCTGGCGGATACATATTGTACCATTTGCGGGCTAATTGTCCGATATACTCATCATCTTTCAGGCGGGAGACTTCATATTTCAGTTGATTCAGGGAAGTCGTAACGGTCTCATGGCTTTCCTGTTTCTGGGCGAGCCGTTCACTCTTATCCGCAATCACCGCACTCTGGGCAAAGAAAATATAACCGGCCCAGCCGAAAAACACCGCGACGACGAGTGTCCATATGACTCTTCTTCTCTTCGCACCTGCAGCCGAAGCTTTGTGGTTACTCTCCTTCTCTTCCGCAGAGAATCTGTTCATGCAGCGTACCTCCAGTACAAGATCAGTGTTTCCGTTTGGTGTGTATCCATGCCATGAATCCCGTGACCCAGGCGCTGTGATAGAGCCGGGAAGCATGAGGCGAGATCCATCTCACAGGAAATACCCAAATCGGCTTCGTTAGACGCAGCAGCAGCTTAAGAATAAATAGAAGGATATGGCCCAGCAGCCGGAATATGCCTCTCAAGAGGCGCCATAACCAGCGGAGTGGAACACCAATCAGCACTTCTATAACTCTCCACAGCAGTCTGCACGTATATTGAACCGACTGAATTAACATTACCACAAATCTTCGCACCGTAACACTGAAGATCAAAAAATAGATCCATACGCCTAGAAACAGCCCTACAAAGACATAAAACCTCAATTGTCCCTGATTTCCGGCATAAAGCATGCGGAAGACCAGCAGCGCTGCCCAGAGCCAGTACAGCAAATCCAGCAGCGCATTCAACCACTTGGGAAAGCTCAATTTCAGCGACAGCACCCGGTAGCTGTCATAGGCCAGTCCCATGGCTGTACCGGCCATCATCATATAGAACAGGGTCACCCACTGAACTGCGGGATTCATTTGAACAGCTTGCCGAGTATTCCCTTATTTTTGCCTTGCGCGCCGGGATCCAGATAAATCAGGGAATGCACATTGCCTTCCAGGGACAATAGGCCATTCTCCAGACTTAAGTTCTTGATATGTAAATGATTCCCGCGGATGGTGAGATGGCCAAGTTCCGTACGGAGCAAAAACTCTTCGCTGTCGAAGCTTTCCACATTCTGCACACCAGTAAGTTCAAGCTGCTTGCGGCTGTGCATGTGCAAGTCGTGCTGTTTATTGACCTTTGCTGGCTCGATCATAGCATGTACCCCTCCTTCTTGTTTCTAATCTATGGGGAAGGGAGCGTTTATAGAACAGCCGCCGCAGCAAAAAAAGCGCAAGCTCTGCGTGAATGCAGAGCCGCGCTTTTCTCAGTAATCTTACAAATCCGTCTACCAGTCCAGGCCGCTTGTTTTGGCAACAGGCTCTTCGCGGAGCAGTGTATACATGCCTGCAGCTTCGTCCTTGCGGGTCGTCTCGACCAGCTTTTCCACTTTTACCGTTACAAGCTTTTGACCGAATTGTACGGTAATCTCGTCACCGATCTTTACCGTGCTGCTCGGCTTCGATTCCCGCCCGTTGATAAGTACCCGGCCTTGTTCGGACACATCCTTGGCCACTGTGCGGCGCTTGATCAAACGGGAAACCTTCAGGAATTTATCAAGACGCATTAGTTAACGGCTTCTTTAAGCTTGTTCCCAGCCTTGAAGGCCGGTACAGTGGATTCAGGAATTTCAATCGGTGTGCCCGTTTGCGGGTTGCGGCCCGAGCGGCCGGAACGTTTGCGGGTTTCAAAAGTGCCGAATCCGATTAGCTGCACTTTGTCCCCTTGTGCCAATGCATCGGTAATTTCACCCAGCACTCCGTTCAATACGGTTTCCACGTCTTTTTTTGCCAATCCGCTTTTTTCGGAAATGTTGTTAACCAAATCTGTCTTGTTCATAATTTGAAGTTCCTCCTAGGATACAAAAAAATAAATGAAACGCGATAGTGCCGCAGGGTTCTCCCGCAATCGTCATTTCGTCTTTATGATATTCTTGATGCCGACCCGAATTCCTGCCATGAATCGCCGATTTTTTTAAAAAAACAGGCTTTCACCGCAAAAACGGACTTACAGCACTATAAAACTATAAACTGCTCATTGCCGTTTAAATCAGAGATTCGCGCGCATTCACAGCATTGCCGCTTTGCAGGCCCGCTATACCGGACAAACCGGAGCTCTATTAAATTTTCTTCCTGCTATATAAACTGAACTTATGATTTTTCGATTTTGGGATAGTCGTGACTCCAGAGAATGTTTGGACTTCCGGCCGCTGCCCATCTGCAGATTTCTTGATTGTATACCGTTATTAACGGTGGAAATCCGCAGACAAAGGCGGACGCTACCGCTCCTACAGTTCCAAACTTCTCCTCCGCCACTTCTCCCTAATAGTAATATTTCAAGTTCAATTTATATAACTTTAACCAGCCACCGGGTGTGCAACGGACTGCTGCTTTTACAGCTCCCGTTCCTCCAATTTGGCTTCCTGCCAGAGAGCTTCCATCTGTTCCAGACTGCTGTCCTGAATGGTTGTCCCCTGGCTTAGCAGCCTCTGCTCGATATATTGAAACCGGGAGACAAACTTGCGGTTGGTGCGGGTAAGCGCCTCTTCCGGATCTGCACCGATAAAACGGGCGGCATTGGTTGCTGCAAACAACAGATCCCCCAGCTCCAGCATCTGCTCCTCCGCTGAAGCGCCGCTCTCGATCGCTTCCTGCAGTTCGTCTGCCTCCTCGCGGATTTTGGCCAGAACGTCGTTTACATGATCCCAATCGAAACCGACCTTGGAGGCTTTCTTCTGCAGCTTGTAAGCTTTCATCAGCGCCGGAAGGTCACGTGGCACGCCGCTGAGCGCAGACTCGGCTTCGGGTTTCAGTCCCTTGCGCCGCTTCTCTTCAGCCTTCATTCCTTCCCAGTTCTTCAGCGCTTCCTCGGCATTGCCGGCTTCGGTGTCCCCGAATACATGCGGATGGCGGAAGATCAGCTTGTCATTCAGACCTTCAATAACGTCGTAGACATTAAAGGTTCCAAGCTCCTCTTCCATCTGGGCATGGAGCATAATCTGAAGCAGCAGGTCGCCAAGCTCTTCCTTCATATGATCCGGATCATCCTCATCGATCGTTTCAAGCACCTCATAGGTTTCCTCTATGAGATTCTTGCGGAGGGAATCATGGGTCTGCTCCCGGTCCCAGGGGCAGCCCTCCGGACTGCGCAGAATATCAACTATTTCATGCAGACGGGCAAAGCTGCGCCGTCTTGCAGTCTCCGCACGGTTCGCCGGAACGTATACCAGCGACAGATTGCCATAGCCCGTCAGCCGGTCCAGCTCGAAGAGCGGTACGCGTTCAATCTGCTCTTCGCCCTCCACCCCAAGCGCATGGCCGACAATGACTTCATACTCCGGCGGATACAGCTCCATCAGGCAGAGCTTGGTCTCCGATGCGGTAAAGCTGTCATACACCTGGCCGATCAGCGTGTGCAGCTCGGGCTGAAGCTGGGAGCTGCGGATGCCGGAAGCATCGAGAAGCTGAAAACCCTCGATGGGATCAAAGCCAAGACGCACAAACGCCTCGTCCAGAAAGCTCTCGCCGCCGAGAATCTCCAGCTCGATTCCTGCTTCCGGGCAGCGCCCCCGCAGCAAGGAAACGGCCGACTCGGCAACCATGGGATGTCCCGGAACGGCATAGACAATTTCTGCACCTGCCGGCGCCGATGCACATTCCTCGATGATTTTCGCCGTAATCGCCTCATAAACATCAGGAAAAGAGGACAGCGATTCATACAGATAGTCAAAGGACTGTGAAGCAATCTCAAGCTCTTCCAGCGCCTTCATCACGGGATGCTCCGCGGTGCGCACGTAAACGGCAGATGCCGCTTTCAGCTTTTTGATAATCCCCAGCGTCAGCCGGTCCGGGTTCCCCGAGCCCAGCCCGACTACGGTTAGTCTTGCACTCATGCGATTTCTACTCCTTCCAGGCGGCCGCTGCCCTCTTAACGGGTGACCGCTCTATGTATTGCTGATTTACGAGAATATCCGAAAGCGCTGACCCAAGCCATGCCTAGGCGGGCGGCTGGTTTTCAGGGAAACAGCCGCAGCTTTTTCAGCTTGTCCGCAAGCGATGGGCCGAAGCCCGGCAGCTGGCGCAGTTCGCTTTCGCTGAGCAGGCGCAGGGCAACCGCGCCAATGGCGAAGACGGCGCAGCCTGCGAGCACGCCGAGCAGGCTCTGCGCCAGGGCCGCGGTGCGGCTGCCGCCAAGGCCCGCGGCATCCGCCGCAGCGCCGGCAGCGCAGCTCACGGCGGCGGCGGCCAGCGCCAGGCCCGCCAGCAGCAGCGCGGGCCGCAGCAGGGCATCTGCGAGGCGCAGCCGCAGATGGCCCTGGCGGTACAGCAGCAGCACGTTCAGCGCTGCTGCGAACCCGTGCGCGGCCACGCTGGCGATGGCCGCGCCGGTAATGCCCTGCTGCGGGACGAGCAGCAGGTTCAGGGCCGCCTTGAGCAGCGCGGCGGCCAGAAGGTGCAGCGCCGGCGCGCGCACGGCGCCGAGGCCCTGCAGCAGCGCGGCCGAGATGATGCTGACCGTGCCGCCGGCGGCGGTGAAGGCCAGCCAGACCATCGTGCTGCTGCCGGAGGCGTCGCCGTAGAGCGCGATGTTGACCGGCTCCGCAAGCACAGCCAGGCCTGCTGAGGCGGCCAGGCCCAGCAGCCAGAACCAGCGCAACGACAGGCTGCAGCGGGTCTGGATCAGCCCAAGGTCGCCCCGGTACTTGGCTTCGGCGAGTGCCGGGATGAAGACAACGGACAGCGAAGTCGCGAGCATCGTGACGATCTGTACCAGCGGCAGGCCGCGGTTATAGATCCCGAACTGCGCCATCGCTGCCGCCTCACTACCGCCGGAGGACAACAGGCGGGGCACCGTGAACACATCCACCAGTCCGATGAGCGGCACAGCCAAAGCCCCCAGCATGACGGGAAGCCCGTATGCCAGCAGCTGCCCGATCCGTATACGTTCTCTCCGGTTCTCCAGGGCAAGCTGTCTTTGCTCTTTCGTCCATGACGTTCCCCCGGCTGTCTCTGAGGCAGCCGCAAGCTCAGGCTCCGCCTGGCGGCGGTGCTGCCGCAGATACAGCAGCATAATCAGCAGACCTGCCACACCGCCGCCGGCTGACCCCAGCAGTGCGCCGGCGGCAATGCCTGCCGCATCTGCATGGATAGAGGTCAGATAGAGCAGCAGAGCAATCATAACCGCCACACGCACGGTCTGCTCGGCAACCTGGGAAACGGCAGTAGGGACCATGTTATGCAAGCCTTGAAAATAACCGCGCAGCGCAGCCATAAGCGGAACAACCGCCAGCCCCCACGCACTGCTGCGCAGCGCAGGGGTAACATGCGAATTGCCAACCCATACCGATATCAGGGGTGCGCCCGCATAGACAAGAATTCCGATCAGGACGCCGCTGGAAGCGGTGAGAACAGCGGAAAGCTTCAGAACCCGCCGTCCCTCCTGCTCCGCTCTTCCCGCAGAGGCCTCCGCCACAAATTTCGAAACGGCGGACGGCAGCCCCAGCATTGCCACGGTTACCAGCATCGTATACAGCGGATATACGGTGTTATAGATGCCGAACACGGCATCTCCGCCCAGATTCTGCAGCGGGATTTTCTGCAGGGTGCCAATCAGCTTGGAAAGGATCGCTGCAGCACTAAGAATGAATGCTCCTTGCAGCAGCTTGGAGCCTTGCGACTTAAGTTTCATACACATACCTGCTTCTACAGCTACAACTGCTATGATGGGATGAATTTCTATATTATAACGCATATGGACGCTGAACGACAAAAACCCCGCCGTTCCTTTTGTCTTTCTTGCTCAAAAGGTAGGCGGGGCCTTAATGTGTTCCGGCGTTACTGCTCCATTTGTTTGCCCAGGAATGCTGCGGCCGTCTCGGCCATTTTCACTTCCATCTGCGCCATTTTTACCGAATCATCCTTGCTCAGCAAGACCACACAGCCGATGGGGTCCCCACCCGAAATAATGGGAGCAGCCACATAGGAGGACACGGTTTCCGGATGGTCTTTACCGATGTCGTAGCTGCCTGCATTCGTCTCAAGCACCGTCTTGCGGTTTTCCATGACTTTCTCAAGAAGTGAACCCACCTGCTTCTCCAGATAATCCTTTTTGGAGCCCCCGGCCAGAGCAATGAAGCTGTCTCTGTCGGTGATCATGGTAATATGGCCTGTTCCTTCAAAAAGAGACTCTGCATATTCCTTGGCAAAATCGCCCAGCTCGCCAATCGGGGAGTACTTTTTCAGTATGACTTCACCGTCACGGTCGACGAAGATTTCCAGTGGATCACCTTCACGGATACGCAAAGTGCGCCGGATTTCTTTGGGGATAACAACTCGTCCGAGGTCATCAATACGTCGTACAATTCCAGTAGCTTTCATTTCACATGTTGCCCCGCTTTCATAAGAAGTTTGGTCCAACTACTGTCCATTATGGGAAAGGATAATCCCAGTGATTTATCGTAATATCTGACCATAGTATTCATCTCTTCCCAGTTCCTTATACATCCTCCGGCATGTATATAAAAGTTTCGGCCCATGCGCAAACGCCGCCCCTAAATATCCATAAGCTCTAAATTTATGAACCCCAAACAGCCCCGCGCATATAGCGCGGGGCTGTTTGGGTCGGGAATAAATGCTGTTATTTGGGTGCTGCCGTAGCAGCCGGAGCTTCAGCGCTTGGTGCGGTTGTAGGCTCAGTTCCGCCTTTGGTTGTTCCTGATTCACCAGCAGCCGCAGAGCTCTTCGGCAGATTGATTTTAACATCAAGCGACGCCAGATCCTTTTCGAGGAAGGATTCCAACCCCTGGGACGCGAGTGATCCCTTAATGGTTTGCTTCTGCTCAGCGGTCAGCTTGTCGAAGGTTGTCTCTGTGCGGGATTCCACTTTTATAATGTGATAACCAAAGGTTGTTTTGACCGGATCGCTGATCGTGTTCAGCGGCAGGGTCTGGGCTGCCTGCTTAAATTCCTCCACATAGCCGCCCAGCGCCTTGTCCTTAATTTCGCCGCCATTCTCCTTGGAGCCGGTATCATCGGAGTATTCTTTGGCCGTTGCCGCAAAATCCGCCCCGCCATCCAGCTTCGCCTTGACTTCCTTTGCCAGCTTCAATGCGTCTGCATCTGTGCGTTCCTTGCCTGCAGCGTCTGTCAGGCCAATCAGCACATGGCGAAGCGTAGCTACGGTGAAGTCACCTTTAGTTTTTTCAAACTCAGTTTTTACCTGGTCGTCTTTTACTTTAAGCAGCATGTCCTGATATACGGTAAGCACACGCAGCATATACGAACGGATATCATCTTCAGTCAAATTGGCTTGCTTAAGGGTACTTTCGTAAGTGTCGCCAAGGCCGGTCTTGATGGCTTTCACCTGTTCATCCGCTTCCTTCTCGGCTTCCTTCTTCGCGGCATCCGTCGCTTTGCCGGCAAGATATTCAAAAGCGACTTCCTGCTTCAGGATGGACTCCTTGAAAGCATCGATTTCCAGGTACTGCGCCTGCTGCGGTGACAGGAGCTTCATGACCCGTGTATCCATATCAAATTCTTTTTCGGTAATGGTGCCGCCCTTGTAGGTGGCTACTGCTTTGCTGCTGTCCTTAGCACCACTGCTGGTGTTGTTGTTGCTGCTGCAGGCTGCCAGCATGGAGAAGGAAACGGCCGCCGCCAGTGAAACGAGCAGCACTTTCCAGGATTTTGTTTTATTTAATGACATTGTGTAGTTCTCCCTTCGATTTTAAAGACTGTTTGGCCGCCGCCAGGAACTGTTCCAGCAAGTCAAGCAGCTCCTTATCCTCCAGGTTCTTCGATTTCACGCGGATGGTTGCTTTGGCGTCCCTATCAAATTGTACACGTCTTTCAAAGCTATTTCCAACTTTAGCAAGCTTCGCCGTATCAAAAGCACCGGTGCTGCCTTCATGGAAGTTGAGCGAAACTTCATCCCCCCGCCGGACCATTGATTCCATGCCGTAAAGCTTGCCATACACCTTCAGGCGGGCAACGGTCAACAGATTGACCACGGCTTCCGGCAGCTCTCCGAAGCGGTCCAGCAGTTCGTCTTCCAGCTCAGCGGCATCCTCAAGCGTAGCCACAGCGGCAACCTTCTTATAAATCTCAATTTTTTGAATGCTGTCGTAAATATATTCGGATGGCAGATAAGCATCAATCGACAAATCAATAACCGTATTCCCTTGCTTAAGGGAAGTGTCTTCCTCGCCGAGCACACTGACTTTGCGTTTGCGGATTTCCTCCGCAAGCATTTGCGAATAGAGGTCGAACCCGACAGAGGCAATGAACCCATGCTGTTCGGCGCCAAGCAGATTGCCCGCTCCGCGAATGGAAAGGTCGCGCATGGCGATTTTGAAGCCTGAACCCAGCTCTGTGAATTCCTTAATCGACTGCAGGCGCTTCTCGGCTACCTCAGTAAGCACCTTGTCGCGCTGGTACGTAAAGTAGGCATAGGCAATCCGGTTGGAGCGGCCTACCCGTCCGCGCAGCTGGTACAGCTGGGACAACCCCATTTTGTCGGCATCATGGACAATCAGAGTATTGACGTTAGGAATATCCACCCCGGTCTCGATGATACTCGTGCTGACCAGCACGTCGTACTCCCCGTCCAGAAAGTCAAGGATGGTCTTCTCCAGTTCTGACTCCGACATTTGGCCATGGCCGATGCCGACCCGGGCTTCCGGAACAAGCATGGAGATCTGCGCGGCCATTTCCTGGATTCCCTGGACACGGTTATAGAGATAATAGACCTGTCCACCCCGGGCCAGTTCGCGTTCCACGGCCTCCCGGATGAGCGTCTGGCTGTGTTCCACCACATACGTCTGCACGGGAAAACGGTTCTCCGGCGGCGTCTCAATAACGGACAAGTCCCGCACACCGAGCATTGACATATGCAGGGTACGGGGAATAGGGGTGGCCGTAAGCGTCAGCACATCTACATTGGTCTTCAGTTTCTTAAGTTTCTCCTTATGGGTGACACCAAACCGCTGCTCCTCATCCACGATCAGAAGTCCCAAGTCCTTAAAGACCATATCTTGAGACAGCAGCCGGTGTGTGCCGATAACCACATCTACTGTGCCTTGGCGGACCCCTTTAATCGTCTCGTTTTGCTCCTTGCGGCTGCGAAAACGGCTAAGCACCTGGATGTTAAGCGGATAATTGGCAAAACGCTCGCGGAAGGTCTCATAGTGCTGCTGGGCCAGAATGGTCGTTGGCACCAGCACCGCAACCTGCTTGCCTTCTATCGCCGATTTAAAAGCGGCACGGATCGCCACCTCAGTCTTGCCGTAACCAACGTCACCGCACAGCAGGCGGTCCATCGGCCGGTTCTGCTCCATGTCCTTTTTGATTTCCTCAATCGCCCGCAGCTGATCGCGCGTCTCCTCATAGGGAAACATCTCTTCGAATTCCCGCTGCTCCTGGGTATCCTTCTCAAAACCATAACCCAGTGCGCTCTGGCGCTCGGCATAAAGCTTGATCAGATCGTCGGCGATATCCTGCACGGATGAACGCACCTTGCTGGTGACCCTTGTCCATTCGTTGCCGCCAAGCTTATAGACCTTCGGCTCCTTGTCTTCCGAGCCTACATATTTTTGAATCAGATCAATCTGGTCGATGGGTACGGAAAGCTTATCGCCTCCGGCATACAGAATATGCATATAATCACGGTGGATTCCGCTGACCTCCAGCGTCCCGATCCCCATATATTTGCCGATCCCGTGATTCTGGTGAACGACATAATCACCGATCTTCAGCTCAGTGTAGCTTTTGATCCGTTCAGCATTATCGATGCCTTTGGATACCTTGCGTGCCTTGCGCTGCTTCTGGGAGAACATTTCCCCTTCAGTAATGACCGCAAGATGTATGGAGGGCAGTTCAAATCCGGAGCCCAGATTTCCTTGCAGGATCGTAGGCTCCTCAATCCCGTAATCATACAGAACCCTGCGGACCCGCTCCATCCGTTCTTCGCCGTTAGCCAGCATAATGACCTTCACGCCTGATTTGTGCCAGCGCTCCATCTCCGACTTCAGCACATTCATCTGGCCATGGAAGTCCTGCATGCCCCGGCTGATGAAGCCCAGAATATTCTGCGGCTGGATATGCGGAACCTGGCGCAGGAAAATCGACATGAACAGGCTCTGGAACGGCCGCTGATACATAACGGCATCGCTCTCGACAGAAAGCTGCAGGTCAGGCAGTGTTTTTCCGTTTTGCAGCAGATGCAGGTTCCATTCCGACTCATCCCGCTCAAGCTGCTTCGCGGTTTCCAGCAGCCGGGCCGGTTCATCGAGTACCAGAAGCGTATCCTGTGCCATGTAATCGTACAGATGGGTACGTTCAGGATATAGAAGGCTGATATATTTATAGATTTCCGGAAAATAAGTGCCCTCGCGGAGCATTTCCAGCTCGCGTCCCATTTCCTCGCGCAAGCGCAGCTTGGCCTGGCGGTCGGTCATCTTTTCGAGCTGCCGCTCCAGCATGGCCGCAGCCTCAGAAGAAGCAGAATCCAGGCGAATCTGATCGGCAATAATTTCTTTGGCAGGTGTGATCTTCACGCTGCGCACCTTGTCGATGGAGCGCTGGTCCTGCGGATCAAAGGTACGGATCGAGTCCACCTCATCATCAAACAGCTCCACCCGGTAGGCCAGGGGAGAAGTCATGGGGAAGAAATCAATAATACCGCCCCGGACGCTGAGTTCGCCGCGGTTCTCTACCCGTTCAACCCGTTCGTAGCCCATTTCGATCATAGACATCAGGAAATCATCAAGCACGAGCGTTCCATCCTGCGAAAGGGTCAGTTCAGCCCCAGCCATCACATGCGGGGAAGGAAGCAGGCGGCGGACGCCGGAGTAGGGAACTACGACTACGCCACGGAAGCCTTGGGCGCACTTGGTCAGCACATCAATCCGCTGAGCCAGTGTCTCAGGGCTGGAGACGGCCGCTTCAGCGGCTACCAGCTCGTTAGCGGGATAGAGCAGCACGCGGTCCGGGGAAAGCGCTTCCTGTAAATCCTCGGCCATCTTCTGGGCCGAGAACATATTATGAGTCACTATAAGCAGCGGACGCCCCGTTTCTTCATGAAGCGCCGCCAGCATAATTTGCCTGGCCGAACCGGACAAGCCCGAGATGAGCTGCTCCTTCATGCCTGCAGCAACACCGCGGGTAACGGACTGAAAATCGGGATCTTTGGAAAATGCTTCTATAATACCTTGTAACAACAGGCGCACCTCTCTTACTAAACAGGCTGGCACTGCCCCGAAGGGCAGATGCCACCTATTATTATTAGAATCGAAAACAAGCCTTAGCGATAAGGCCAAGGCTTGCGGAAGACAATAGAGACTGCCGCTTCCCACTTTTACTGAAGCGGACTGGCCAGCAGACTGAGCTCAGGGTTATTATCCAAGGCTTCCTTGCAGTAATCGCAGGTCACCTTTACCGTAATCTCGCCGTCTGAATCATACGCTATGATATCTCTGCGCTCCGCAGGGGTCAAGGAATGAAGGCCCAACTGCATTTCTGTAACATCGCTTCTCTGAATGCTTCCCAGAAAAGTCCGGCAGTGCCTGCATACGTAGTTTATTGCCATCTATATGCCTCCTGAAGATAGTATATACCTTCAGTATGCCCCGCGTGACTTGGCTTTAGCCTTAAGGGAATGTTGCATCATCTTGCAATTAGCCGTTGAATTTGGCCATAGTCTGCTCAAACGTATGCTTCAGACTGAACTCTAATGCTGAACCGGTATCCTGAATCATCTTCTCCAGTTTATCTCCATCCTTCTTGGGAAAGGTGGAGAGCACGTAGTCAACGATGGCAAAGCCGGGTTCCGGGCGGGATATCCCCATCCGCACACGGTTGAAGCTTTGGGTACCGGTATGCTGTATGATCGATTTGATTCCGTTATGGCCGCCGGCGCTTCCTTGATACCGCAGCCGGATTTTACCCAATTCCGTATCCAAATCATCATATACCACAATCATATCCTCAAGCTGCACCTTGTAATAATCCATATAGGCGCGGACAGCTTCCCCGGAAAGATTCATAAATGTCATCGGTTTGATGAGGACGGTCTTAACCCCGTCAATCACACCTTCGCCGATAACAGACTTGCATTTGTTCTGATTAAACACTATGCCGTGTCTGGCCGCCAGTTCGTCCAGAGCCATAAAGCCGACATTATGTTTCGTTTTGGCATACTGCGGTCCGGGATTTCCGAGTCCGATAATCCATTTCATGAGGGGGGCTATCCTTTCCACGCTTGTCTCCTCGGCAGAGACGTTCCGTTTTTGGTACAATAACTGTATATTCCGAAGACAGGTGATGAAACATGCTACAACAAGGCGAAATCTTAACACTTCTGCGCCACTTTCAGTACCATATCCAGAATGCTGTGCCTGTTGAGGTATATAGAGGCAGCGTGTATGTTGACATCGGTATGGTGACCGCCGTGGATGAAGGCTTTGTCGAGCTGCAGGGGACCCTGTATAACCGCAGCCTGTTCACCTTCATCTCGCGTCCAGGGTACTAAACAGCGGCGCCGCATTACGCCGACAAGGGTTACATCTTCCTCGCGAAAGGTGTAACCCTTTTTTCTTCCCGCTGGAACGGAAGCCGCCTCGTTTAGAGAGCGGGGAAGCCGTTTCCACTTGATATCTGCCAGTCTATTCGATCTCGAACAATTTGCTGATCGACAGCTCTTCATGAACGCGGATAATGGCCTCGCCCATGAGCGGAGCTACGGATAGAACCTTCAACTTGGAGGTCGGATTGTTGCTGCGAATTGGAATGGTATCCGTCACGATAATTTCTTTGATTGGAGAGTTTTCCAGACGTTCATGCGCAGGGCCGGATAATACAGGATGGGTACAGCAGGCGTATACTTCCTTCACGCCGCCTTCCATCAGGGCATTGGCACCAAGCACGATGGTTCCGGCTGTGTCGATGATATCATCGATCAGAATCGCTGTTTTGCCCTCGATGTTACCGATGATATTCATGACTTCACTGACATTCGGCTCCGGACGGCGTTTGTCGATAATCGCCAGCGGTGCATTCAGGAAATCAGCCAGCTTTCTTGCCCGCACAACGCCGCCATGGTCAGGAGACACGACCACAGGGTTCTGAATCTGCTTGGAGCGGAAATATTGGGCCAGAATCGGAACACCCAGCAGATGATCCACCGGAATATCGAAGAAGCCTTGAATCTGCATCGCGTGAAGGTCCATAGTAATGACGCGGTGTGCCCCTGCTTTTTCAATCAGGTTCGCTACCAGCTTGGCCGTAATTGGATCACGGGAACGGGCCTTGCGGTCTTGGCGCGCATACCCGTAATAGGGAATAACCACATTGATGCTCTTTGCGGAGGCGCGCTTGAGCGCGTCGACCATAACCAGAAGCTCCATAAGATTATCGTTAACCGGACCACAGGTGGACTGCACAATGTATACATGACAGCCGCGGACGCTCTCTGACAGCTTAACCTGAATTTCTCCGTCGCTGAAGCTGGTGGTATGGGATTCCCCCATGGGAATACCGATATAATCAGCGATTTGACTAGCCAGCTTGGGATTGGAATTGCAGGTGAAAATCTTGAGTTTGGAATCACAATAAGTCATAAAATATAAACCCTCCGTGACGGAATTTAACTTCCAAGTGGCGCCGGCGCGGATTTGCGGGTCCGTCCGACGCTTTGGCTTCTGGCGCTCTACGATGGACTCGACTGGTCTTTCTTTGCTTTGGCCCGGGCACGGATTTTCTCAGCATACCCTGGCTTGTTTTCCTGTCTTACTCTGGCAATGGCCAGATCATTCTCCGAAACCGAACGTGTGATAGTCGAACCTGCAACAACAAAGGCCCCTTTGCCCACTGTAACCGGAGCCACAAGGTTCACATTGCTGCCGATAAAGGCATCATCGCCAATCTCGGTTCTGGATTTATTATAGCCGTCATAATTGACGGTAATTGCACCGCAGCCCACATTAACATTCTTGCCAACTGTTGCATCGCCAACATAGCTTAAGTGCGATACTTTGGAGCCATCGCCAATGCTGGCATTCTTGATTTCCACGAAATCGCCGATTTTGACCTCTTCGCCAAGCACAGCGCCTGGCCGCAAATAGGCAAACGGCCCAACAGAGGTGCGTGCACCAACCTGTGCCTGATTCAGCACGGAGTGCTTAACTTCAGCACCGTTCATGATCACACAATTCTCAATCTCACTGGAAGGTCCGATGATGCAATCTTCTCCGATTACCGTCTTCCCTTTCAGGACAGTTCCCGGATAGAGTGTAGTGTCTGCTCCAATCACCACATCAGCTGCGATATAGGTTGAAGCAGGGTCAATAATGGTCACACCATTCAGCATATGCTGGCGGTTGATGCGCTGGCGCATCAGACTCTCCGCCTCCGACAAGGCCAAACGGTCATTAACGCCAATAGACTCCGCAGCATCATGAGCCTGATATCCCAGAACGATATCCCCCTGTGCCCGGAGTATGCCGATAACATCGGTCAAATAATATTCCTGCTGGTTGTTGCTGTTCGTGACCTTGTCCAGAGCTGCGAACAGCTTGGCGTTATCAAAACAATAAGTCCCTGTATTGATCTCGTTCACAGCAGCTTCCTCAGGAGTGCAATCCTTCTGCTCCACAATCTTCTGTACGCCGCCATCTTCGCCGCGTATAATTCTTCCATAGCCTGCAGGCTGATCCATGACCGCCGTAAGTACGGTTGCGGCCGCGCTCTGGCCTTCATGCAAGGCCATTAGCCCTTCCAGCGTTTCTGCAGTTACGAGCGGCGTATCTCCGCAGATCACAATGGTTGTGCCTGCTTCACCGCCGAGAAGGTCCTTTGCCTGCTTCACGGCATGGCCTGTGCCCAGCTGAGTTTCCTGAAGCACATACTCCGCGTCCTGGCCTACATAAGCTTTCACTTTCTCTGCGCCATGACCGACAACTACAACAGTGCGCTGGCATCCGGTCGCTTTTACTGTATCAAGTACATGCCCAACCATCGGTTTGCCGCAGACGGGGTGCAGCACTTTGTATAATTTAGATTTCATGCGCTTGCCTTGACCTGCAGCAAGTACAACAGCCATTCTTTTCAAGAATGCCAACCTCCTACTTCTTTAGCTCACTACTGAATATATCTCATTCCGGGCAAAAAGAAAAGAGAACCATGAAGGCATGGTTCCCTTTTCTTCGAACCCCAATAAAAAACGGCATGGCCTTCAGCCGCCCAGACGAGGGCAGCCGTCCTTCAGAGTCAGCCCTTAGGCTCCCTCTTCAATGACCTCTTCTTCTTCAGTAGCGGCGCGATCATACTCGGCCAGAACCGCAGATTGAATCTTCTCGCGTGTTCCCGAAGAAATCGGGTGTGCGATATCGCGGAATTCCCCATCCGGTGTACGCTTGCTGGGCATTGCAACGAACATCCCGTTATTACCGTCGATAACGCGAATGTCATGAACAACAAACTCGTTATCAATTGTAATGGATGCGATTGCTTTCATTCTCCCCTCAGAGTTAACGCGGCGGAGTCTGACATCCGTAATTTGCATGTGTGTGTTCACCACCTTTTTCCATCAGAGACTTGGTGTATAATTCCACACAGCAAAGCGAATTCCTTCTTTTGGATTCCAAAAAATGGCTGATTAAGAAGATTATTTTTGCCGTACCATCGTTTTCGACACATTTCGTGAAGTTCTCTGTGTTTTCCTCATGGATTCGACATTTTAGCCTATCCTAGAGATTTGGGTTATCTCCCGATTAGAAAACGAAATAATTCCCCGGATGTGCAGATATCCGCCGTCCTTTGGAATCGACCTCGCTCAGCTTTACGAGGGAGACATAGTCATGCAGCAGACGTTCCTCATTTTCCACTGCACCGGATTCTACCAGTACCCCGACACCGGCAACCTCGGCATTGAATTCACCCAGCAGATCAACCATGCCGCGTACAGTGCCGCCAGCCTTCATGAAGTCATCCACAATCAGCACTCTGGACTTCTCCCGGAGCGCCCGTCTGGACAATGACATGGTGTGAATGCTCTTATGTGATCCCGAGACATAGTTGATGCTCACCGCCGAGCCTTCCGTAACCTGGTGGTCGCGGCGCACCAGCACTACCGGCAGCCCCAGCTGCGCAGCCGTGGCATAGGCCAGAGGAATCCCCTTGGTCTCTACTGTCATTACCACATCAATCTCTACTCCATAGAAGGCTGTTGCAATAATCTTGCCGGCTTGCTCCATTAAGGATGGAAGACCAAGCAAATCTGACATATACAAATAACCGCCAGGCAGGATCCGGTCGCTTTGTTCAAGCTGCCCGCACAGGCCGTCCACGAAGGCAAGCGCCATGTCAGTAGGCATCCGCGGAATATAGCGCACTCCCCCGGCCGCACCGGCCAGTGTCTGCAGTTCTCCCATGCCTTCGCCTTCAAATACCTCTTTTATAATAGCCAAATCTTCACTGATGGATGACTTTGCTGCTCCATATCGGTCTGCAAATGTAGACAGCGGCAAAAGATCATGCGGTTTCTCAAGCAAAAATTGGGTCATATCTACCAAACGTTGGCTTCTTTTAAGTTTTTTCACGGAATGCTCCTCGCCAAAACCGAATATTATTAAAAATAATATCACTTTTGTACGGATTTATACAAGCATGGTAATCTTCCAGGCCCTTTCCGGACAGCGCTCACTTAGCTCAGTGAACGTACGGCGTATACTTCTTTGCAAAAACCGCGCAGCCCGTTATAGATTCTGGCCACCTTGGATTGCTTCGACACTAGGCCGAACACCGTTGGCCCGCTGCCGGACATGAGCACCCCATCGGCACCCAGCTTCACCATGGCTTCCTTCAGCTGCTGCACCTCCGGGTGCAGCTTCAGGGTCACATCCTCCAGCACGTTGCCCAGACCCGCGCAGACGGCCGCGAAGTCGCCTGCTTCGATGGCAGCCTGCATCCGGGACGCAGACGGATGCACCGCTATGCTGTTCGCGCGTACGCGTCCGTACACCTCAGCCGTCGATACATTGATCGGCGGCTTGGCCAGGACGACCCAGCACTGCGGCGGACTCTGGATCGGAGTCAGCCGTTCGCCTCTGCCCGTGGCCAGGGCAGTGCCGCCCGTGACGCAGAACGGGACGTCCGAGCCCAGCTCGGCGCCCAGTTCCTGCAGCTCCTGTGCCGGGATGCCCAGGCGCCAGAGCCGGTTCAGGCCGCGCAGCGTAGCCGCGGCATCACTGCTGCCGCCGGCGAGGCCGGCAGCGACCGGGATTCTTTTGTCCAGATGGATATGTACACCGCTCTTCACATTGTAACGGTCTTTAATAAGCCTGGCCGCCTGGAATGCCAGGTTCTTCTCGTCCAGTGGAATATAACCGGCCTGGCTTGAGATAATAATGGAGTCCCGCTTCAGCTCGGACAGCTCCAAACGGTCCGCCAGATCGACCATAGTCATGATCATTTCCACCTCATGGAACCCATCCGCGCGCTTGCTAAGCACATCCAGCATCAGATTAATTTTGGCCGGCGCTTTTTCATACATTTTCAAGGCGTTCACCCACCTTCACTTTTCCCGTAAAAACAACTTAACATATTATATGAGAAACTCGTAACGAAGTCCATTAAGATATATAAATCATATTTTAACAAAAGTTCGGAGCATGCCGAAAGAGGGTGCTGCCGTCCCGGCAACACCCCTCGTCCAACTGTTTACTGCAAAACCTATTCCGACCTCCGCGCTGCCTCTTCGGCGAGCTGAATGGCCCTTTTTACCATATTGCCAGCATCCTTCGCCCGGATTCCGCCCCAGCCTTCGCGTTCAACAGTCTCATAAAAACCCAGTTCTTTGGCCAGCTCCGTCTTCAGCTCTTCTGACATCATGCCCCGTTTTCTGCGGCTCATTAACGGAATTCCTCCTTAAAAAAAATGGATGACGAGATTGTTGCTGCTTTAGTATGCTGCCAAGACGCGGCGGCCATTCAGGCAAGATCAAACAAAAAACAGCCTCCCTCGCGGGAGACTGCCCAAAAACCATTAAGCTTTAATATACATAATCCGCATCTGCCCGTCATCTTCACACACTGTGATTTCCACAGATTCCGTAAGGATGTCAGCGTAGCTGTAGGAGACTCGCTTGAAGGTTTGCTGCTCCTGATCCAGTTTGACAATAAATACAGAAGGGTACGTTTCTTCCAGGACACCGGTGCGTTCAACGGTCTTCCGACGGCCACCGTTTGCACGCAACGTGATCTTATGACCGACGTGAGCTTCGAGACTGCGTTTAATTTCCAACAGCGCGTTATTAGCCATTGCCTGACGACCACCTCTTTCCTTGTCCATTATACAACTTTCTATAGACATTGTCAAATTAAATAAATAATTATAGATGATGACAAAAACGTTGTCAACGGATTTTTTTTAGCGGGGTCCAATGCTGGCTTTAATCCCTTGTTAGCGGTAACAGTTAAGCAAAGTGAAGAAACCCCCTAGACCGCCAACGATCCGCCCTTAAACAAAAAAGCCCCACCAAAGTGGGACTTTCCCGGATGTATAATCCGTTAACCGGCCGCTACATCATTACCGAAGGTGCTACCTTCAGGGTAGACAGGTTCTGCAGGCGGGGCATACCGATGCGGAAACTGCCACGGGTCTCGATTCCCCCCATGCCCTGGCTGCCGCTGATGGTATTGTTCAATACATCTCCCAGGCTGACAGAGTCGCGTATAGAGGTGAAAGATGCTTTTGCCGCTATATATACCGGGTCCAGGGCGTGGATTAATATTCTCCCGGGGGAGCTGGCAAAGTTAGCCCCTGCACCCAGCAGGGCTTCGAAATGCGACTGGCAGGCTCCCGCCACAATCGTCAGCGTGTCAAAATTGCGCTCATATTCCCTCGCAACCTTAACCGCGGTGACAAAGTTCTGCGAATTTTTATAGCTGTTCAGGCTGTAAAGATCGTAAGTATGCTGCTGCTTAAGCACTCCGTCATGTCCGGTAATCACCACGATATCCGGACGCACATGCGGCAGCAGCCGGTATAACGTTTCGGCCATCTTCGATTCGTGGACATGATGGCCCTCTGCGGGAATCCGCAGCTGCTCGTATAGACTAAGGCTCTTCTTCAAGTAAAGGGCATCCCCGTCGAGGTGAAGCACTTTTCCCGGTACCTCAAAGTATGCTGCTTCCTTGGGGGACTGGGGCCATACCCCGGTGAGGCTCTCTCCGCTGCGCTGGCTCTGCTCCTGCCGGTCTTTACGCAGTTTGGTCAGCGATTCTGTTGCTTTAATCTGCGCCTGCTGCCCCCGCTCCGTAATACGGGTGGGAGGCACCTGAACCAAGTCGTCCAGGGGGGCATCCGCCAACAGGCGGAATTCAGTGCCTTTGATTACGGCCCCGTTCTGCACAATATTCTCCACCCGGAACGTTACATCGCCACCGTAAGATTTGCGAACGACCAAGTCTCCTAAATTCATTTCAAACACCACCTCTATCCCATCGTATGGGCAAAGGCCCCGGTTGGTTCTTAATCGGCGGTGATTTGCTTACACAATCCCGGCAGCAAGGAGCACAGCGCTTAACCGGGCATACTCCTCAAGGCTAAGTGTTTCCCCGCGGCGGCTTGGCTCAATTCCGGCTGCAGCGAGCAGGGACTCCAGCCGCTCCCGCCCCTCTTCCGGAAAGAACCGGGCCTTGAGGTTATTGGCAATCGTCTTGCGCCGCTGGGTGAAGGAAGCCTGTACGACCTCAAAGAAATGTTTTTCATCCGCAACCTCTACCGGCGGGCGTTCCCTCACCTTAAGACGGATAACCGCCGACTCCACGTTAGGCTGTGGAATGAATACCGTACGCGGTACGATACAGACCAGTTCAGGTTCGCTGTAGTACTGCACGGCGATGCTGAGACTGCCATATTCCTTGCCGCCCGGGGAAGCTGCCATGCGTTCAGCAACCTCCTTCTGGATCATTACAACGATGTTATCCAGGGGCAGCTTCTCTTCCAGCAGCTTCATGAGTATAGGTGTGGTCACATAATAAGGCAAATTGGCCACTACACTAACTCGCTCGACTGCGGCAAAATCCTCGGCAAACAGCTCCTGCAAGTTCACCTTCAGCACATCATCGTTACGGATGGTAACATGCGGATAAGAGGCCAGAACATCCCGCAGAATCGGAATCAGCCTCCGGTCGATCTCCACTGCCGTTACAGCTCCGGCTGTTGCGGCCAGCCTTTCGGTCAAAGCGCCGATGCCCGGTCCAATCTCCAATGCACCGGCGGCTTGATCCAGGCCTGCAGCATCCACAATTTTGTCCAGAATATTCTGGTCAATCAGAAAGTTCTGGCCCAGGCTTTTCTTGAATGAGAACCCGTACCGCTGAATGATTTCCTTGGTGCGTGCCGGGGATGAGATATTGTTGTTCCCGCTCATGAGGTAATGCCTCCCTGATCAATTTGCGCGAGAGCAATCGAAAATTCCTCCCGTGTAATGCCGAACATCGCCAGCCGCTTGTATAATTGCTTGCCGTTGCAGTAGCCGATCCCGAGCAGATTGCCAAGCGCCATTCTCCGCTCTGCTGCCCGCGGATGCACCATCATCCCCGCTGCCATCAGGTCTTCCATCCCAATCAGGGCCGGAGCGCCCTCAAAGGAGGTATGCACATGCTCAAGCGCATGGCGGATTGCCTCCGGGGAGGCATTTTCCACTCCTATGTCACCTTTCCGGGTAGCATCTTTTTCGGGAATGAACGCATGCTTGCAGCCAGGCACCTTGGAAGAGACAATCTTCCGGATGCGTTCGCCCGCATGATCAGGATCCGTAAGGATTATAACCCCTCTGCGTTCCATAGCGAGCGCAATCTTGGCGATGACCTTGCGGTCGACTGCCGATCCGCCGGTCTCGATAGTATCGGCTTCTACAGCCCGCTTTATGGCAACGGTGTCGCTTTTGCCTTCTACAACGATTAATTCCTTGATCATTTTTGTACTCCTTACTCTGCAACGCAAAAAGAAGAGGATTCGCTCCCCTTCTTTTTGGCTAAAGAATGTATAAGTGATGAGCGGCAGCTCTGTAATTCCACGCTCAGATTTCTGAGAATTCCTTAAGTGCTACCCTCACTATATCTTATATACCGCTAATTTGCAAAGCAGCCGCCACTTAGTTCAGTTCTGGCTTCACAGGCCCTATCACATAAATCGTGCGTGATTTCCGGCCAAAGTTACGGGCATGGCTCAGTGATTCATAATACACATCCACCTTGTTGCCTTTAATGGCGCCGCCGGTATCCTCTGCACGGCGAAACCCAAGTCCCTCAATGTACACCCACCAGCCGATAGGGATTACGCTCGGATCCACAGCAATGGTCCGCCCTTCCGTTACGCGTGTGCCGGAAGCTGTACGGGTACCAATACCCGGCTCTTCCGATGAATAAGCCGTCATGGATACATTTCTGATCATTCTCTTGTACTCAAAATCTACGCCTGCTTTACTGGCAACATTGTTGCTTTTTGCGCTCACTTTGGATGTTTTAGAAGTAGTTGCTGATTTAGAAGTCGCAGTAGCGGCTACAACAGGTTTTGGAAGCGGTTTGGTACCAATGGCAATGATCTTGTCTTTGGTGACCGTCTGCACTTCCTTGCCAACCATACGCATGGATGCCAGCTCGCCATCTTGGTAGATTTTCTCGATGTGCTGGATCATTACGCCCGGCTTGCCCGCTTGTGCAACTCTTACGGTTCCCTTGGTCAGGGAGGGGTCTGCGGTTTTAATGACACGGAAAGGCAAAGCTGTTGTCCGCTGTACCACTTGCTTGTTGATCCGGACAATTTTGACTTCCATGTCTGCAGAAACTGCGGTGCCTAGCGAAGGGTAAATCTTGTCATAGCTTTCCAGGCCAATGCCCAGTTTGTCAATCGCCTGACCGATTGTATCTTCGGTCGTGTACAACGTTTTGGTGGTCCCGTCCGTAGTGATCTTAATCGCCTGCGCACGGTTGATGACGACACGGTCTCCGTCCTTTATTTCATCACTAAGGCCAATAGATAATGCATCATGCGGCTGCAGCGAAATTTGTTCCTTTGCCAGCACATCGCTGACCAGCGCGTCCCGCGTCTCCAGCGTTTGTACCTTCCCGTCTATTACTAAAGTTATTTCTTTAATGCTTCGACCGTGTACGTACAGCAGAATTACCAGCGCGATAACAATTGAGGCCGCGCCTGCAAGCGAAAGTATGCGGGGATTCACTTGCTTCCACCGAAATGCGAAAGACCTGCTGGATGATTGCGAATCATGGGATACTTCTGGTTGGAATACGCCCACTCTCTCCATCCTCCTTACATAGCCCCGTCGTCCAAGTTGTATAACAAAGGTGACTTCATCACTTCTGACGAAACTAGGTTTGAGATTACACAGGATACGCCCGCATTGCTTTAGCGTTTCCTGCTCATGGATCGCCTGCTCGGCATAACTGCTCCAGATACCTGTTATATAACAGTATGCCGGGAACATTCGCATTATTCAAAAACAAAAAAAGCCCGAAAAGAGTTCACAGAGGACTCTTTCGTGGCTCTCCGGTGTCAGAATACGCGGGAATGTTTATGCACGAGGTTTCCTCTCTTACTTGCGCTTACGGGGTTAGCTGTCGGGTTCGGGCATAAGAGAGACGCCCTATCTCAGGTCACCCGCTCACGGCGGTTGCCCTCAAATTCACCCCAAAGACCACGTAAAGAAATCAAATAACGTCTGCGGCATTTCTGTGTTGTACTCATGTACGGACATGCGGCAGAGCATTATTGGTTCCCCCGTTCTCCATACGGAGACTCAGCGAGACGATCCATGAATTTGGTGACTGTCACAATAACAACAGCTCACTTCACTGAAAAGATGATATCCTGTTTTGATGCATGTTGTAAAGGAGCATTCAACCACGTTTACGCAAAAAAATGATTAAAATATTGTAATAATCAGCTGTTTCTATGTTAAAAAAGTTTAATATATCGGCTATACTTCTTTTTTCGCCGCTTTTACTCCCGTTTTCAGACAATCCCAAATCGTTCCAGGGCGTTCGCATACGTGATTTCAGCTAATTCCTGTAAATCAATCCCTTTTATTTCCGCAGCAGCCTCAGCCACAAGCTTCACATAGGCACTCTCATTTCGCTTCCCCCGGAAGGGGTGCGGCGTCAGATATGGAGAGTCCGTTTCGATCAAAAGCCGGTCCATTGGAGTCTGGGCCAGCACCTCTTTTGGCACCCTTGCATTCTTAAAAGTTACAGGTCCCCCAAAGGACAAATGAAAGCCCAAATCAAGGCACATTTTGGCCGTTTCCCAGCTCCCGGAGAAGGAATGCATAACCCCGCCGATTTCATTCGCCTTCTCTTCACGCAAGATCCGCACTACATCCTCGTGGGCATCCCGGTTATGAATACAGATAGGCATTTTTAGTTCACGGGCCAAACCGATCTGTTTGCGGAATACCTCGTGCTGCACCTCTTTTGGGGAGGTATCCCAATAATAATCCAGTCCGATTTCTCCGATGGCCACCACCTTTTTATGGCTGCACAGGGAAGCGATCCAGTCCATATCCCCCTCTTTCATGTCAATAGCGTCTACGGGATGCCAGCCGACAGCTGCATAAATATAATCATACGTCTCCGCCAATTTCATTGTCGTTGGGATCGTTTCCCGGTTAAATCCAATGTTAATCATCTTGCTGACCCCAGCCTCTAACGCGCGGGCAATGACCCCGGCACGATCCTCGTCGAATTGTGGGGCATCCAGATGAGTATGTGTGTCGAACAAACGCATGCAACAACATCCTTTCAGGCTTGATTTCTATAATGAATTCCAGAAATTTTTGTATTATTTTGCAAAGATCCCGCCAATGGAAACAGGCAGCCGGGTAAGTGCCTTCTGCAGCTTATCCTGCGGAAAATACAGGTGATACCTGCCGCGGTGGATACCGCTGATCGAACGTACAATATCAGATACCTCAGAGATTTCGCGCAGCTTATCATGGCGGTCAAGCAGCAAAATCTGCTTGCTGTCAAAACCCTCTCCCGGACGGAACACATCGTAGGGCAGATCTGTCGGATAATCGATTTCCAGGTCGTAATCCGGATGCAGTCCGGCACCGGCAAAACTGCGGCGAATTTCGTCAATAGTCTCTGAATCGAGATGATCCATCTCCACATATTTATACAGTTTACGATGAATAAAACGGCTGCACAAGTTAGCCAGTATTTCATCGTCTTCCAGCGTCCACTGCATAAAGGCTGTTTGGACCAGGGCCTCGTCCAGGAGTAAATATTGCTCTACATTGATCTCGCCGCCGAACAAATCGCTGAGCGGATTGATCATAAAACGGAAAGAGTAGCCTTCCTGGAAAAGCTCTTTCGCCCTCCGGAAAATCTGCCTTAAAATTATTTCCGAACTGCGTGTAACCGGATGGAAGTAAACCTGCCAATACATCTGGTAACGTGACATCAAGTAATCCTCAATGGCATGCATACCCGATTCTTTTACGACAACACGGCCATTATAGGGCCGCAGCATTCGCAGAATACGGTCAATATCGATGGTCCCATAATTCACACCGGTATAATACGCATCCCGCAGCAAATAATCCATACGATCCGCATCCAGAGGGCCTGACACCAGGTTGACAACAATCTCATGTTCATACGTTTTGGCAATCACAGATGCAACCTTTTGCGGGAAATCCTCACCTGCTTCACGTAAAATCGCTGTAATTTCCGTGTTCTCCTGTATAATTCTGCAGGTCCAGTCCTCATGATTCATTTCAAAAGCTTCTTCTATAGAATGGGAGAAAGGGCCATGTCCCAAGTCATGCAGAAGTGCTGCACATAAAGTCAGCAGACTTTCCTCCGGCATCCAATCCTTATAACCGCTTCGCTCAAATTGGGAGATGATTCTTCTGGTAATTTCATAAACACCCAATGAATGGGAAAAACGGCTGTGCTCCGCCCCATGAAAAGTCAGGTAGGAGGTGCCGAGCTGGCGGATCCGCCGCAGACGCTGAAATTCCCTGGTATTGATTAATCGCCAGATCATCGTGTCCTGGACATGAATATAATTGTGAACCGGGTCTTTAAAAACCTTTTCTTCCGTCAGCAGCTGCTTCATAAGATCAACTCCTTCAAATAATAGGATTAGGAATCGGCTGAAATAAGGGGTATAATAGTATATATTCTCGTACTTTGTCGAATAATGGCGTTTTAACGATTTACAAATCGACAAATTCCTTTTTAGGTATTTCTCTTCTCATTTGAGTTGATTATAAGCGCTACAAAAGTTTTTTTTCAAAATCCCCTTAAAATTAACCACAAAAAAGGTTGACTGTTTTGGGAATGGTTGGTATTATAAGTATCATAAAACGGTGAACAATGTCGAATAATGACGCTTTTGAACATTGAGAGGAGCAACGATTGAAATGATGAAATCAACAGGAATTGTAAGAAAAGTCGACGAGCTAGGACGGGTTGTTATTCCAATCGAATTGCGCCGCACACTGGGCATTGGAGAAAAAGATGCGCTCGAAATTTACGTGGACGGTGAGCGGATCATGCTTAAAAAATACGAGCCTGCTTGCATCTTCTGCGGCAATGCTGAGAATGTAACCTACTTCAAAGGAAAAATTGTTTGTCACGATTGTATTTCTGCCATCCCTACCCCTGTGACAAATTAAAACAAATCGGTTATAATAAGAACTAATCCAATTGTTAATTCTAACCTTTTTATATCTCCTTGGCCTCCCGTGTTTGCGGGGGGTATTTTTTATGCTTTTTTACCCTCCCAAGTTTTTACCCTCCCAAACCCTCCCTACAGGGAGGGCCCCAAGGGCTCCCGCCCTCTGGACACCCGGAAGCTTGTCTAACTGTGAGGGTGCGCGTAAGGAAGCTGCGGTTGGCGGCGGACCGGCCCTCTTTCGGGCAAGCCCTCGGGGCCTTGCCATGCGCAGCTGCCATAGGCTTCGCTTCTATGGCAGCTGCGCATGGCGCTCCCGGGCAACGGGTGGTGCAGCAAGCGCTCTCCCTTCGGGAATCGCTTGACGTCAGCGCTTCTCTGTGACAGCGGCGCTCGATGGTTACTGGCGGGTGAACAGCTTTTGGTGCTTTGGAGCGCTCTCCCTACGGGAAACGCTTGACGACGGCGCTTCTCTGTGATAGCGGCGCTCGCTGGTTACTGGCGGGTGAGCAACTTTTGGTGCATTGGAGCACTCTCCCTGCGGGAATCGCTTGAATGCGAGCTACAATTTATACTAGGCTTGACCCGATTAGCTTTGGCAAATTTGTATAACCACATTTAATACAGTTATTTTATACCAAATCATACCCTTACACCCAAATAAATACTCGAATTTCTCCCCTTACCCTATATATAACTCTACAAAATACATTTACAACTAATAAAAGGAATAAATTCTTCTAAAAATTGTATATCACAGTTATTTCTTGGTGTTATTCCTTGTTTTTTATTCCCTCTCCAGCAGCGCATTGTAAATATCACGTTTGGCCAAGCCGCGGTCGGACGCTGCTTTTTTCATCGCATCTTTACGTGTCTGTCCAGAAGTTTCATAGTGGGTTACATGCTCCTCAATGCTCAGCTCACGCCACCATGAGGATTCCGCAAGCTCAGCCTCCTCCTTGCTCTCACCCTCCAGCACGATCACGTATTCCCCTAGCGGTGGATGCTCGGACAGCCAGTCCAGGCACTCCTCAATAGTGCCGCGAAGGAATTCCTCATAACGTTTGGTCAGCTCACGGGCCAGCACAATCCGGCGGTTGCCGAACGCCTCCTGTAAGTGGGCCAATGTTTTCGATACGCGGTGTGGTGATTCATAGAACAACAAGGTCCCTTGCGCGGAACGGAGACCTGACAGCACACTACGGATATCTTTACGCTCCCTGGGCAGAAACCCGATGAAAGTGAAGCTGGTTGTAGGCAAACCGGAGGCGATCAGAGCAGACAACGCCGCGTTGGCTCCAGGGATCGGAATCACGGGAATGCCGTGACTGACCGCAAGCGCCACAAGGTCCGCTCCAGGGTCGGAAATGGCCGGCAGACCGGCATCGCTGACCAGTGCCAAATTTTTACCTTCTATTATATAGCGTATCAGCTCAGGTCCACTGGCAGCCTTATTATGCTCATGATAGCTGAACAGCATCGACGATGTAATTTCAAAATGACTGAGCAGTTTGCGGGTCTGCCGCGTATCCTCGGCAGCGATAATATCGCATTCCCGCAGAGTACGGACAGCACGATAGGTCATATCCTCCAGATTACCAATGGGCGTCGCCACCAAATATAATGAGCCTGTTGCTTCTGGCTGATTTTCATTCCTGTTTTGAAAGCTGCTTTGCCATAAAATTGTCATAATTTACCCTCTTTAGCTCCATAGTAAATATCCAGAATTTCCGGACAATATTGATTGTCCTCATTATATACGATCAGTGGGGGTTGTAAACGCACCTCAGGCTTGCCGTCCCGCGCGGCTTCAATCAATACCATATTGGCCTCCAAATGGGCACGCGGGTGAACAAAACGGATCAGCTTCGGTTCCAGCCTGTATTGTCTCATCAGACTGATGATATCCACCAGACGCTGTGGCTTATGAACCATGCTTACCTTGCCCCCGGTACGGACCAGCCGGACACAGGCCTGAATGACTTCCTCCAGGGTACAGCCCAGCTCATGGCGGGCCATAGCCTGATGGCTGTTCAGCTTAAGATCGCTTCCATTCAGCGGCATATAAGGAGGATTAACGGTTATGGCATCGTATACACCATATCCTGCTGTAAGGTGCAGCTCACGCAAATCCCCCTCATGAATGGTTACCCGTTCCCCAAGGTTATTCATTACTACGCTTCGCCGGGCCATATCCGCCAGTCGGGGCTGGATTTCAATACCTTCTATCGAAGCCTTGGTCCGTGTAGTCAGCAGCATTGGAATCACCCCGTTGCCTGTACATAAATCAAGCACTCTGCCCCGGGGTGGAACACTGGCAAAGCGTGCAAGCAATACTGCATCCATCGAAAAGCTGAATACCTCGTCGCTTTGGATAATCCGCAAATCATGCGTCAATAAATCGTCCACCCGCTCGGCAGGATGCAGCGGAACCGGCTCATCGTTATAAGAATTCGTCATTATCTTCTCCTTCTTGGAATCACACATGCTTCAGAGCATAAACCCCTCTAAATTCAAAAAAAACCGTAGGCGTAAATCTCCTACGGCTGGATTTCCTCATTTATTAAGAAACGAAAGACAGAACAGGCAGTCACCCTCTGTACGCAAATGCCCAAAATAGACATTGCAGATGTGAAAACCTTCATGATAGAGCCGCGCCAGATTGTCATAACCTTCCCCGACAACCTCCTCTGTTCCCTCACTGGCGGCCAAAAGAGCTTCCGCTTCAGCAGAATGGGCAACAGGGTCCAACGGCGCCTCCCGCTTCAATATTTTGCGGAGCTGTTCATTTTCCAAGCTCAGCCTCTGGTTGGCTTCCATTAATTCTTTAACCGTCAACTTCCATTCTCCGAGACTGGCGCGCATGCTTTCCATCTGCGCTTCCATCTCCTGCATGTGTGCAAAAATATTCATCTTCTCCAAGTTTCCACCCCGAAAGTAACCTTATATGGTTTACTTGACGACAACATCATCCATTGGAAGTTCCTTTACTTTGCCCACTTCGAACAACTGCACATGAACCGTGCGGCTTCCTGCATTGATGCCTACAACCTTACCCTCACCCAATGAGGTTACGACAAGCTTGCCTACCGCCGGCATTTCTTCCTTCGTGCTTTCGTAATTATCATGCTCAAATTTCAAGCAACACATGAGTCTTCCGCAAAGACCGGAAATCTTTGTGGGATTCAGCGAAAGATTCTGATCTTTTGCCATCTTAATGGATACCGGCTCGAAGTCGCCAAGCCAGGAGGAACAGCAGAGCACCCGTCCGCAGGGCCCCAGTCCGCCAAGCATCTTGGCTTCGTCACGCACCCCTATCTGCCGGAGTTCGATTCGGGTACGGAAAATGCTTGCCAAATCCTTAACCAGCTCACGGAAATCGACTCTTCCTTCAGCGGTGAAATAAAAGATGATCTTATTGCGGTCAAACGTAAATTCCACATCCACGAGCTTCATTTTGAGGCCATGATCGCGGATTTTATTTAAACAGGTGGTAAAAGCATCCTTTGCGGCACCTTTGTTCTCTTCCACCACACGTGCATCCGTTTCACCGGCAATCCGCATGACTTTTTTGAGAGGCAACACCACATCAGCTTCCTCAACCTCTTTTTTCCCTACGACAACTTTACCGTATTCGACCCCTCTTGCTGTCTCCACAATTACACACTGGTCGCGTTCAATCGGAAAATCAAGCGGATCAAAATAATATATTTTACCCGCTTTTTTGAAGCGGACACCTACTACGCTGTACAAAAATTAACCCCCTTGTTTGCCGGTAAAAGGAACCCCTAAGCAAGTCCGCTTCCTGGTGATCCATGCTTGTCCTTCCTTATCCGTGAAACCCGTACTTCCAGGTTGAAGCGTTGATCCGGAGGATATATCAAAACTAACCCTTAACTTTCCAGTCGGATTAGGAATTGCTCCAGACACAACTGGGCATTGGCGTTGGAACGCAGCTTCCCCTTGCTCTCTGCAGCGAATTCCATATAAGCCACCCATTGCTCCGTGCTCCGTTGACGGGCATGTCTGGAAATAAAGTCTAACTGATCTATGAAAACGATACTTTCGTGCTTTCGGTACAGGAAGTACAGCATATCTTTGAACCATAAGTGGAACATGCTGAACAGGATATCCAAATGTTCACCGAGCCCGGTCTTGAACAGCTTCTGCCCGGCGGTTGCTACCGCGGAACTGCCCTTGCCCAAAGACTCCTTCGCTAATTGTAACACTAGATTTCTCATTTCTGCAAACCAATTCTGTGCCAAAAGTTCCCTGCAGCCATCAAGACCCGAGGTCAGTGAGACCGCGCACCGTGCCAGTGGCACCGGAACCCCCTCGCTGGACAGTGCCTGGAGCATAATCTCTGGATGCAGCGGGCTGAAAGGGATGCGCTGAGTTCTTGACTGGATTGTCGGCAGCAGGGAACTGCTGTTGTCGGAAATGAGAATGCCCACCGCAGGTGCCGGGGGCTCCTCCAGAAACTTAAGCAGGCTGTTTGCGGCCTGCACCGTCATTTTGTCCGCTCCTTCTATAATATACACCTTCGGATTCACGCCCTCTGAGCGGTATGAGAACATACGCTGCAGCTCACGGATCTGATCGATTTTGATGCTTGCCCCATCAGGCTTCAGCAGCGATAAATCCGGATGATTGCCATGTTCCACCTTGCGGCATTCGAGGCATTCCCCGCAGGCATCATCTTCACAGGTGGTGCAAAATATAGCTTGCGCGAACATTAGCGCCGTCTTCATCTGGCCGCTTCCGGATGGACCCGTGAACAGATAGGCGTGGCTCACGGCATCCTTGCGCAGCGCGTTTTGAAGCAGCCGTTTGGCATCCTCCTGGCCTAATATATCATGAAAAGACATATATTCCTCCAAGTCTTTTAAAAAGAAAAGTTAATCAGCAGACCGCGGATTTCCCCTACACGCCCCAGCAGATCAATACGGCCCTGCTCGCTTTCCAGCAGATCATCAGCCAAATTGAGCAGCGCTGCATCGATTTCTTCCAGCAGCTTATAGCGTTTGCCGCGTCCACGGCGGTCCCAGCCCTTGGTTTCCTTCAGAATAACACCGCGCCGGGCGGTTTCCTCCAGAAATTTCTTGATCATGTTGCGGTAAATGGCCAGTTCACGCACTGTCATGGATTTAGCCAGGCGGTCACCTTGCTGCTGAATATCCTTGATCTTCTGGTTCAGTTCATCCATCGTCTTCTGCTCGCCCTGCTGCTGAAAAATATCAGTAAAGGTTTTCTGTTGAACGGGCCTTCCCGTTCCTTCAGCTGTCGGCAGCTCACTTTTTAAGGGCCTGTAGCCGGGATTGATTTTCATAGGTTTCCACCGCCCTTTATGGGGTATCGCTTTATATTATACTCAATAATGCTCAAAACGATCGACAGGAAGCACGAATACTGTGGCTCCGCCAACCTGAACCTCTACAGGGAGCGGCAAATAAGAATCGGTTGTACCGCTCATTGGTGTGACAGGAGTAACAAGCTGCTCACGCACCTTGCAACTGTTGCGAATAACCGTTAATACAGCTTCGACCTGAGAGTCATCTACACCAATCATAAATGTGGTATTGCCTGCCCGCAAAAATCCGCCTGTACTGGCCAGCTTCGTTGCACGGAAGTTTGCTTTGACTAGTTCACTCGACAACCGGTTACTGTCTTTGTCCTGGATAATTGCAATGATCAGATTCATCTTCGCTATCCCTCCTAAAAGTTTGTGAGCTTAGCTTCCTGAGTTCAGTTCTTTCAGAACTTGCTCTGACAGCATGTGCATAGTTTTATTGTACACTAACTTATATTAGACAAAGCGCCCTAAAAATCCTTTAATATCCGGTCTTTCAGCGTTTGGACGATGTCCTGCTCCACCATATGAATCGGACGGTTGGCATCCAGAACCACGATCCGCTGCGGATCAGACTCAACGACCTGACGGTAACCCTCCCTGACCTTCTGGTGGAAGGCCATGCTCTCCAAATCCAGCCGGTTAACCTCCCGGTCCTGATTCGCTGCAATCCGCGAGAGCCCCACTTCAGGGTCCACATCAAGATAAAAGGTCAAGTCCGGCATAAGACCGCCGGTGGCGAACTGGTTGATGCTTCTTACTTCCTCAATTCCGAGTCCTCTGGCATAGCCCTGGTAGACCAGGCTGCTGTCAACAAAGCGGTCACATAACACGGTAAGCCCTTCCTTGAGCGCAGGCTCGACCACTTCCGCCAAATGTTGGCTCCGGGATGCCGCATACAGCAGTGCTTCTGTCCGCGCATCCATGGCTGTGTGGGCCGGGTCCAGAATAATCGAGCGGATTTTCTCAGCAATTTCAATACCGCCAGGTTCGCGGGTAATCAGGTAGGGCATGGAATGATTCTGCAGATAGGCAGCCACTCTACCGAGTACTGTTGTTTTTCCGGAGCCATCGCCTCCCTCCAAAGTAATAAAAAATCCTTCGCGTGCCACTTATGCGTCTCCGCCCTTCTTATTGTTGTAGACTTGAATATGTTGTAAGGCTGGATCTGCACAAGCTTGAAACTTGGCTCCGCCCTGCCTGAGGTTAATCAGCCGGCTGCAGATGTCTTCGCTTATCCACTCCCCCGGATATAAAAGCGGAATTCCCGGTGGATAAGGTATTACCATTTCGGCTGCCGTTCTACCTGCACTATATTCAAGCGGGACTCTTTGGGTTTCCACAGGATTTACCGGTTTCATTGAAAATAACACCGGTGTTGAAATTAAATCATTCGTAAAATTGTTCCACGTGGAATATTTGACGGAAGCTTGAACATGAACTTCTGCTGGTCCATTGTGCAGGCATTCCAATGAGGCCCCCTGTCTGGCTGTACCTTCGGACAGGTTCACCGTTCCGCCTGACGTCTCCCCGGCGATCTCCCGCAGCGCAGCCAGCAGCCGCTGCGTGTCCTCCGCCTTCGACCCCAGGCTGAAGGCCAGCACCACATGCCGGTCGTCACTCATCTCCGGCACCATACCCTTCTCTTCGAGCCTGCGCTGCAGCTCGAAGCCTCCGAGGACCCCCGCAGCGTCATAAATGACCGCCTTGAAGGGGTCCTGGGTGCTGTACGCCGCCATGCCCTGCGGCGGCGTACTTGCGGCGGCGGCTGCGCCAGCACCGCCGCAGGCTCCCTGCAGCGGCACTGCCGGCTGCAGCAGCCCGTAGCGCGGCAGCGTGGCAAGGCCGCGCCGCAGCACATCCACGGCGGCGAGCCCCGCCGTGAAGGCACCGGCGCCCTGGCTGTGCACCAGCCGCCGGGCCAGATCGAGCGAAGCCATCACGGGGTAGGATGGGCTGGAGCTCTGCACCATGGCGAGCCGCTGCCGGAGCAGCGTGCGGTCGAGCCATGGCCCTTGCACATGCAGCATGGCGCCCATCGTCAGCGCCGGCAGCATCTTATGCGTGGACTGCACAACGCCGTCCGCGCCGCACATCAGCGCCCCCGCAGGCAGCGCAGGGTGCTGGCCATAATGCGCCCCGTGCGCTTCATCCACCAGCAGCGGAACACCGCTGGTATGGCAGGCCCGCGCGAGGGGCGCAAGGTCGCTTCCCATGCCATAGTAATTCGGCATGGTCACCAGGACGGCTGCGGCCTCAGGGTAGGCTGCAAGGGCAGCCTGAACCGCTTCCGCCGCCGGAGCGACTGCCAGGCCGCTTAGCGGATCAATCTGCGGCTCTATAAAAACAGCCCGCACCCCAGCCAGCATCAATCCATGGATAACGGACTTATGCACATTTCGCTGAAGAATAAGGGTCATCCCCGGCTCCGGGCATACCGTAAGGATCAATGCCAAATTGCCGGCAGTGCTGCCCCCAACGAGAAAAAAGCTCTCCTCGGCCCCAAAACAATCCGCTGCAAGCTCCTGCGCTTCCCGGATGACCCCTTCCGGATGATGGAGATCGTCCGTACCGGTAATCTCCGTCACATCATACCTCATTACCTCATTTAAGAAGCCGGCCGTATCTGATCCACGGTAGGCTTCGCCGTTCTTATGTCCGGGTACATGGTAAGAGATATTCCCCTTAACTCTATATTGTTCCAGCATTTCATATACAGGTGCCCTTCCAGGCAGAATCTTGTCCATCTTTTCTTCCTTCCCTGGGGGTTATCTTCTATTTTAACGCAATTATGCCCATACGCCTATATTTCCGCCAAAAAGCTTAACTACATAACAAAACAGCTCCTCCCGCCCAACCGCAGGTGAAGCCGTTATATTGGTTAATTCTAATTCATCCAGTACTAATCCGTCTATCAGCCAATTGTGTACCCTTCAGTTTAGCTTGCCGGGCACTTCATTCAGGCATTCTTTTGCAGATCGATCTTCTTCATCCGGCCCACAAAAAAGCGGTATTTGGCGTCTTCAGCCTCCGTACGCACCATCTCAGCTTCACAATCCTCACAAATGAAATGCGAGACAATCACAATTCCTTCCTCTTTCATCTGCCCGCAGATGATGCAGGCTTGCTCGGTTTGCTGTTCCATTACCATCCCACCTTGACTCTTTTAAGAACAGTATGATACACTTTCTATCATTTTAAACCTTTTCATAGATTTTTCCCATCCTTCACAGCCAAAATATATATATTCAGCCCCCGCCCTAACGGTGCTTCAGTCTCCGGCTGGTTTAACAAAACGCCTTCATCCGCCGATATTAGTAACATAAGGACTTGTGAGGAGGTCAGGGCTTTCTTATGGAAGCAAACAACAAAGGTTCAGCTACATTCTACCAATACAAACTAATCAAAAAAATCAATATCACCCCCGCTTGGCTGCGTATCTATATGGCGCTACCCGTAATCTGTGTTGTAGCTGAAACCATTTTTCTCTCTTGGTGGAGCATCCTATATATGATCATTGCGGCTCCCGTCATTCTCTGGATCCAATATGTGATTTCACGTTCAGTTCTTCTGATTTCCGGCCATCCTATTGCTAAACGGTGGAAAATGTCATTTCGCCTCCCATGGCTCGGATATATGTCCGATCAATACATCAACTACGGGATTTTCCGTAAAATACAACTCCATAACCTTTGGATCGGCCTTTCCATTACTGCGTTCTTTATTGTATGGGCCCCTCCCGCATTTACTGTATCTATGGCGGTTTGCCATCTCTGGGTGCTTCTGCCCCGATTAGTTACACTGTTCCGGCTGAAAAGCGAACAAAAAGACGGGATGTTAAAATTCACGCCCACAGATGCCTCTTACTACGCACAATAACAATTTCCGCTTATACATATGGTATAGTCCTGGCTCCTACAGCAAAAAAACGCCATCCAGCTCAAGGATGGCGTTTTTTTTATTTAGTTTTCAGCCCTTTGACTGAGGCCTTCTTTTCCTTAGGTATCATAACTATAAAGTAACCGTTATGCACAGTTAAGTGCACAATCAGTCCATCCTTCTGAAAAACCCGGGAATTTGTCGAATCTTCGTCCTTCTGCTCTTCCCATCCCCAGGCCTCGATAGCCTCTAAGTAAGGCTCCGGTACGCCATCCTTTTCTTTGAGCTCAGGCATAGAATATCGGACATAGTCCATAGCAACATTAGTAGTTGTGTGTTCTGTAGAATTAGCTTCCTTTGGTACCGGAAAGCTTTTCTCATTAAGAGCACCCTCAAAAGCATCCCAAGCAGGCTCTTTAGTTCCGCAACCAGCCAGCATTACACCAACTATACAAACAATAAATATAATCCATAAAGGTCGGGTTCGCTTCATATCTCAAATCCTCCTTACCTCTACCGTGCATCTAAAGACACAAAAAATTTCAAAATCAGAAATTTATCAGTAGTTCATTCGTATTAAGGATGTGCTTAATATTTGCACTTTACTATTATACTTGAGACACAAAGGCTGTCGGTAACAAAAATGTCACTCGATTGAAAGCGTTTTACTACTTATTCTTTCAATCCTTCTTTGCTTAAATACAATCCAAGAACAAAGATTACATTAATGTATTTAACCGGAGGAGCTCACAATTGCCTAAAAAACAAAAAAAGCCACTGTCGATTACTCAACAATGGCTTCATGTGCTTGGCGGCGTCCTACTCTCCCAGGACCCTTCGGTCCAAGTACCATCGGCGCTGGAGGGCTTAACGGTCGTGTTCGGGATGGGTACGCGTGGAACCCCTCCGCTATCGCCACCAAACGGGCACTTGCGGTGCAAATGCTTCAGGAATTTGATTCCTGAAAACTGAATCCGAAACGAAATCTGCGTGTTAGTTATTTGGATAAGCCCTCGACCGATTAGTATTGGTCAGCTCCACACGTTGCCGTGCTTCCACCTCCAACCTATCTACCTCGTCGTCTTCAAGGGGTCTTACATGCTGGGAAATCTCATCTTGAGGGGGGCTTCACGCTTAGATGCTTTCAGCGCTTATCCCGTCCGTACGTAGCTACCCAGCCATGCTCCTGGCGGAACAACTGGTGCACCAGCGGTACGTCCATCCCGGTCCTCTCGTACTAAGGACAGCTCCTCTCAAATTTCCTACGCCCACGACAGATAGGGACCGAACTGTCTCACGACGTTCTGAACCCAGCTCGCGTACCGCTTTAATGGGCGAACAGCCCAACCCTTGGGACCTACTTCAGCCCCAGGATGCGATGAGCCGACATCGAGGTGCCAAACCTCCCCGTCGATGTGGACTCTTGGGGGAGATAAGCCTGTTATCCCCAGGGTAGCTTTTATCCGTTGAGCGATGGCCCTTCCATGCGGTACCACCGGATCACTAAGTCCGACTTTCGTCCCTGCTCGACTTGTAGGTCTCGCAGTCAAGCTCCCTTCTGCCTTTGCACTCTTCGAATGATTTCCAACCATTCTGAGGGAACCTTTGAACGCCTCCGTTACTCTTTAGGAGGCGACCGCCCCAGTCAAACTGCCCGCCTGACACGGTCCCCGTACCCGTTTAGGGTACCAGGTTAGAACCTAGATACGATCAGGGTGGTATCCCAACGGCGCCTCCACCGAAGCTTGCGCTCCGGCTTCTACGGCTCCCACCTATCCTGTACAGATCGTACCCAAATTCAATATCAAGCTGCAGTAAAGCTCCATGGGGTCTTTCCGTCTTGTCGCGGGTAACCTGCATCTTCACAGGTATTAAAATTTCACCGGATCTCTCGTTGAGACAGCGCCCAAGTCGTTACGCCATTCGTGCGGGTCAGAATTTACCTGACAAGGAATTTCGCTACCTTAGGACCGTTATAGTTACGGCCGCCGTTTACTGGGGCTTCGGTTCACAGCTTCGGAGTTGCCTCCTAACCGCTCCCCTTAACCTTCCAGCACCGGGCAGGCGTCAGCCCGTATACTTCGCCTTGCGGCTTCGCACAGACCTGTGTTTTTGCTAAACAGTCGCTTGGGCCTTTTCACTGCGGCCCCCTCGGGCTATTCACCCTACCGAGGCACCCCTTCTCCCGAAGTTACGGGGTCATTTTGCCGAGTTCCTTAACGAGAGTTCTTCCGCGCGCCTTAGAATTCTCTTCTCGCCTACCTGTGTCGGTTTGCGGTACGGGCACCTTCTCCTGGCTAGAGGCTTTTCTTGGCAGTGTGAGATCATGACCTTCGCTACTGTAATTTTCGCTCCCCATCACAGCCCAGCCTTACGGTGTGCGGATTTGCCTACACACCAGCCTCACTGCTTGGACGGACATCCATCAGTCCGCGTCACTACCCTCCTGCGTCACCCCATCGCTCGTAGCGGATTACGGTGGTACAGTAATTTCAAACTGTTGTCCTTCGACTACGCCTGTCGGCCTCGCCTTAGGTCCCGACTTACCCTGAGCGGACGAGCCTTCCTCAGGAAACCTTGGGCTTTCGGCGGATCAGATTCTCACTGATCTTTTCGTTACTCATACCGGCATTCTCACTTGTATGCGGTCCAGCGCTCCTTACGGTACACCTTCAATCTACATACAA